>CALRJP020000030.1:0-5565 GCA_943367585.1 Rhizobium sp. Q54 | reverse complement strand
ATCGCCAAAGGATCGGCCCGCGTCTGATTAGCTAGTTGGTGAGGTAATGGCTCACCAAGGCGACGATCAGTAGCTGGTCTGAGAGGATGATCAGCCACACTGGGACTGAGACACGGCCCAGACTCCTACGGGAGGCAGCAGTGGGGAATTTTCCGCAATGGGCGAAAGCCTGACGGAGCAACGCCGCGTGAGGGATGAAGGCCTCTGGGCTGTAAACCTCTTTTCTCAAGGAAGAAGACATGACGGTACTTGAGGAATAAGCCACGGCTAATTCCGTGCCAGCAGCCGCGGTAATACGGGAGTGGCAAGCGTTATCCGGAATTATTGGGCGTAAAGCGTCCGCAGGCGGCCTTGTAAGTCTGTCGTTAAAGCGTGGAGCTTAACTCCATTTCAGCGATGGAAACTACAAGGCTTGAGTGTGGTAGGGGCAGAGGGAATTCCCGGTGTAGCGGTGAAATGCGTAGATATCGGGAAGAACACCAGTGGCGAAGGCGCTCTGCTGGGCCATAACTGACGCTCATGGACGAAAGCCAGGGGAGCGAAAGGGATTAGATACCCCTGTAGTCCTGGCCGTAAACGATGAACACTAGGTGTCGGGGGAATCGACCCCCTCGGTGTCGTAGCTAACGCGTTAAGTGTTCCGCCTGGGGAGTACGCACGCAAGTGTGAAACTCAAAGGAATTGACGGGGGCCCGCACAAGCGGTGGAGTATGTGGTTTAATTCGATGCAACGCGAAGAACCTTACCAGGGTTTGACATCCTGCGAATCCCTTGGAAACGAGGGAGTGCCTTCGGGAGCGCAGAGACAGGTGGTGCATGGCTGTCGTCAGCTCGTGTCGTGAGATGTTGGGTTAAGTCCCGCAACGAGCGCAACCCACGTCTTTAGTTGCCAGCATTCAGTTGGGCACTCTAGAGAGACCGCCGGTGATAAACCGGAGGAAGGTGTGGATGACGTCAAGTCATCATGCCCCTTACATCCTGGGCTACACACGTACTACAATGCTACGGACAAAGGGTTGCAAGCTCGCGAGAGTTAGCTAATCCCATAAACCGTGGCTCAGTTCAGATCGTAGGCTGCAACTCGCCTACGTGAAGGAGGAATCGCTAGTAATCGCAGGTCAGCATACTGCGGTGAATACGTTCCCGGGCCTTGTACACACCGCCCGTCACACCATGGAAGTTGGCCATGCCCGAAGTCGTTACTCCAACCCTTGTGGAGGAGGACGCCGAAGGTGGGGCTGATGACTGGGGTGAAGTCGTAACAAGGTAGCCGTACCGGAAGGTGCGGCTGGATCACCTCCTAACAGGGAGACACAACTGATCGTGATGTCTGAGCGCTGACCAAGCGTAAGTTTGGGAAGCACATTTGTCTCAGGCCACGGTCCTGTCATCTCGAAGGTCGATCGGTACCTCAAGGTGAGCCATCAAAGCCAAGGAAGAGTCCAGAGAGCTCGCAAGAGCAGGAAGGAGGATTCTGAGGATGTTGTGATGGACTCGTTTTCAGTTCCTAAACTTTGTCTAGGTCACCCCACCAAGGGTTTCCAACGTTTTTTTGTGGTCTAAAACCTGCGAAGGTTTTGGGGATCAGGGAGAGGAAGGAGACTTGTGTCGAAGTGATTGATCCTGGGCCATTAGCTCAGGTGGTTAGAGCGCACCCCTGATAAGGGTGAGGTCCCTGGTTCAAGTCCAGGATGGCCCATTCGTGTTTGGGGGTTTAGCTCAGTTGGTAGAGCGCCTGCTTTGCAAGCAGGATGTCAGCGGTTCGAGTCCGCTAACCTCCATCCAACCAGGTGAAGACCACCAACAGGAAGCGGCAGCAGGATGCACTTTGAGTGGTGAGGTGACGAGAGACATGTTCAGCTGAGGATTCCAGCCTCTTTTCATTCCCAAGTGATCACTTGCCAGCCAAGGTAAGGATTGATTATCGGTGGTTGAAAGGAAGCTGGACTCGCTGATTCTGGCGCGAGCCAGCGATCAGTGACTCTAGCAAAGAACCTTGACAACTGCATAGGTGAGTCTGGATAAAGAAAGCATCTCATAGATGCCCAGACGGACGTGAACGTTACTTGGTACTGCCAAGTGATGCAAGCGACCGGCTGGGAGATTCTTGAGTTTAGAGCCGAGAGCTTCCAGCGTCTTTTCGCTCCGCCGAGGAGGGAAGAGTTTGATTCTGCCTTTCAAACCATTGAAGCCCCAGAGAGATCGGGAAACCGGTCGATGGAAGGGTGTAGAGAAGTGAAAGCAGAAGAATGGGTCTCAACAACCCTGAACGTTGGGAGTGTTAATTGGTCAAGCTACAAAGGGCTCACGGTGGATACCTTGGCACACAGAGGCGATGAAGGACGTGGTTACCTGCGAAAAGTCTCGGGGAGCTGGAAACACGCTTTGATCCGGGAATCTCCGAATGGGGCAACCCCTAGAACGGCCACCTGAATCCATAGGGTGGCGCGAGCCAACCCAGCGAACTGAAACATCTTAGTAGCTGGAGGAAAGGAAAGTAAAAACGACTCCCTAAGTAGCGGCGAGCGAACGGGGAAGAGCCTAAACCGATGGTTTCGACCATCGGGGTTGTGGGACAGCAACGTGGACCAGGGACGTTAGTGGAAGCGTTTGAAAGGCGCGCCATAGAGGGTGAAAGCCCCGTACGCGAAAACGAAACTGGCCTAGCTGTATCCCGAGTAGCACGGAGCACGTGAAATTCCGTGTGAATCCGCGAGGACCACCTCGTAAGGCTAAGTACTCCTGTGTGACCGATAGCGAAACAGTACCGCGAGGGAAAGGTGAAAAGAACCCCGGGAGGGGAGTGAAACAGAACATGAAACCGTGAGCTTACAAGCAATGGAAGTCCTACTCATAGGATGACCGTGTGCCTGTTGAAGAATGAGCCGGCGACTTATAGGCACTGGCAGGTTAAACCGGAAATGGTGGAGCCATAGCGAAAGCGAGTCTGAATAGGGCGTTGGTCAGTGTTTATAGACCCGAACCCGGGTGATCTAACCATGGCCAGGATGAAGCTTGGGTGATACCAAGTGGAGGTCCGAACCGACTGATGTTGAAAAATCAGCGGATGAGCTGTGGTTAGGGGTGAAATGCCAATCGAACCCGGAGCTAGCTGGTTCTCCCCGAAATACGTTGAGGCGTAGCGTCTAGTGCTATAGCAGGGGGGTAAAGCCACCGTTTCGGTGCGGGCTGCGAGAGCGGTACCAAATCGAGACGAACTCTGAATACCCTGTGTGAAACTAGGCAGTCAGACTGTGGGGGATAAGCTCCATGGTCGAAAGGGAAACAGCCCAGACCGCCAGCTAAGGTCCCCAAATGACTACTCAGTGATAAAGGAGGTGGGATTGCCCAGACAACCAGGAGGTTTGCCTAGAAGCAGCCATCCTCAAAGGAGTGCGTAATAGCTCACTGGTCGAGCGATCCTGCGCCGAAAATGAACGGGGCTAAGTAGTCTACCGAAGCTGCGGATTTAACTTGTTAAATGGTAGGGGAGCGTTCCATGTGGGGCGAAGCGTTAGCGTAAGCGGGCGTGGACTGCATGGAAGTGAGAATGTCGGCTTGAGTAGCGAAAACATGGGTGAGAATCCCATGCCCCGAAACCCTAAGGGTTCCTCCGGCAGGCTCGTCCGCGGAGGGTTAGTCAGGACCTAAGGCGAGGCCGAAAGGCGTAGTCGATGGACAACAGGTCAACATTCCTGTACCTGTCATGTTTTGGGAAGGGGGACGGAGAAGGCTAGCCCAGCCAGAAGTTGGTTACTGGTTCAAGCGTTCGAGGCGTTGAGAAGTGGCGAAAACACTTTGAGCTGAGGCGTGAGTACGAGCTGCTACGGCAGCGAAGTGGGTGACGTCAAGCTTCCAAGAAAAGCCCTATACCCGTTAAGGCATGACGGCCTGTACCCGAAACCGACACAGGTGGGGTGGTAGAGAATACCGAGGGGCGCGAGGTAACTCTCTCTAAGGAACTCGGCAAAATGGCCCCGTAACTTCGGGAGAAGGGGTGCCACCGCAAGGTGGTCGCAGTGAAGAGGCCCAGGCGACTGTTTACCAAAAACACAGGTCTCCGCTAAGTCGCAAGACGATGTATGGGGGCTGACGCCTGCCCAGTGCCGGAAGGTTAAGGAAGCTGGTCAGCGTAAGCGAAGCTGGCGACTGAAGCCCCGGTGAACGGCGGCCGTAACTATAACGGTCCTAAGGTAGCGAAATTCCTTGTCGGGTAAGTTCCGACCCGCACGAAAGGCGTAACGATCTGGGCGCTGTCTCGGAGAGAGGCTCGGCGAAATAGAATTGTCTGTGAAGATGCGGACTACGTGCACCCGGACAGAAAGACCCTATGAAGCTTTACTGTAGCTTGGTATTGTGCCCGGGCTCTGAATGCGCAGGATAGGTGGGAGGCTTTGATCCATTGCTTGTGGGTGATGGTGAGCCAACGGTGAGATACCACTCTTTCAGAGCTAGGGTTCTAACGGTCACCCGTCATCCGGGGACCGGACAGTATCAGGTGGGCAGTTTGACTGGGGCGGTCGCCTCCTAAAAGGTAACGGAGGCGCGCAAAGGTTCCCTCAGGCTGGTTGGAAATCAGCCGACGAGTGTAAAGGCAGAAGGGAGCTTGACTGTGAGACCTACAAGTCGAACAGGGACGAAAGTCGGCCTTAGTGATCCGACGGTTCTGAGTGGAAGGGCCGTCGCTCAACGGATAAAAGTTACTCTAGGGATAACAGGCTGATCTCCCCCAAGAGTTCACATCGACGGGGAGGTTTGGCACCTCGATGTCGGCTCATCGCAACCTGGGGCTGAAGTCGGTCCCAAGGGTTGGGCTGTTCGCCCATTAAAGCGGTACGCGAGCTGGGTTCAGAACGTCGTGAGACAGTTCGGTCCATATCCGGTGCATGCGCAGGAATATTGAGAGGATTTCTCCCTAGTACGAGAGGACCGGGAGGAACGCACCTCTGGTGTGCCAGTTATCGTGCCAACGGTAAACGCTGGGTAGCCATGTGCGGAGTGGATAACCGCTGAAAGCATCTAAGTGGGAAGCCCACCTCAAGATGAGTATTCCCATGGCGTAAGCCAGTAAGGTCACGGGAAGAACACCCGTTGATAGGCTCTACGTGGAAGCCGGGTAACCGGTGAAGCGGAGGAGTACTAATAGACCGAGGGCTTGACCAACATCAGGCTCTAAGCCGTCCATGCCTACCCGAAGGGAACCGAGAGGGACCTGGGGGTTGGGGATGACGGAATGAGTTCTTTATCCAGAGGAGTGATGGCGCAAGCCGTGGCTCTTAACCTATGCAGTTTTCAGGGTTCACCCCCAATGAAGCAACGGAAGTTGTGAGTTGGGGAAACCTATCCTGGTGTCCATGGCGCTGTGGAACCACACCGATCCATCTCGAACTCGGTTGTGAAACGCAGCAGCGGCGACGATAGTTGGGGGGTAGCCCCCTGCGAAAATAGCTCGATGCCAGGTAAAACTTCCGCTCCATCGGCACCCTGTGTGGTGCCATGGATGCCACCGGGTCCCCCGTGGACCTGAAGGAGAAGCCACCCGAGGAGGGTGGCTTTTCTGTTGGC
>CALRJP020000029.1:0-3651 GCA_943367585.1 Rhizobium sp. Q54 | reverse complement strand
ACCCTTGTTCAGGTGGAACACCAGCACCGCCAGCATCGCCGCCCCCCGCAGAGCATCGATGTCCGGTCGGTAGGCAAACCCGCCTCCCTTCCCGCCCGCTCCAGGCGCCTTGCCGCTCGCCGCTGCCGCGGCTCCCGTGCCCGTGACGGCGGCGATCAACCCTGCCCCCCTGTGTGGAGGGAAATGTACCGACCGGCGACCGCCGCCGGGTTCAGCTTGCGGTCAGCGCGGCAACCGGGCTTTCCACCAGGCCCGCCAACCACTCCAGCAGGGCCCGGTTCACCTGGTCGGGCACCTCGTCGTGGGGGCAATGGCCGGCGTCGAGCACCACTTCGGTGGTGCGGGCCGGCGCGTGCCGCTGGAAACTGGCCCGGCGACCGGCGGCGTTGATCCAGGGGTCACGGATGCCCCAGAGCAGCAGCAGCGGGGCGCTGAGGTCGGCGAACAGTTCGTCGAGGGGCTGGCCGCGGGGGATGTCGAAGACGGTGCGGAACACCCCGAAGGCGCCGGGGTCCCGCGAGGGCCGCAGGATCGCCTCCACCAGCGCGTCATCGACGTTGGTGCGGTCGATGTACACCTGGTTGAGGGTGCGGCGCACGGTGGCGGGGCGGCGCATGTTCTCGAACAGCAGGCGCTGCAGCACCGGACTGCGCAGCAGGGCCGACCCGATCGTCCGGCGGGCGATGGCCCCCCACCCCTGGGGTGGCTGCTGCTCGTCGCTGAAGGGGCCGGCGGCATTGAGCAGGGCCACGCCGGCGGCCCGATCCCCCAGGGCGGCTCCGGCGGCGAGGGCGGCGAAGCCGCCGAGGGAGTTGCCCACCAGCACCGTGGGCCGGCCGATCCGCTCCGCCACATAGGCGCAGAGCTGGTCGCGCCAGAGGGCGCCGCCGTAGGTGAGCCCGGCCGGCTTGGCGCTGCGGCCGAAGCCGAGCAGATCGATGGCATGGACCTCATGGGTCCTTGCCAGCACAGGGATGTTGAAGCGCCAGTGGTCGGTGGAGGCCCCGAAGCCATGCACCAGCAGGATCGCCGGGCCGGTGGGCTGCTCCGGAGCCGAGTGAATGGCGTGCACCCGATGGCCCAGGAACTGCCAGGGGGTTTCGGGTGACAAAGCCATGGACGCAGGGGCGTGGCGGTGAAGGACGATGCTAGGAAGCCCGGCCAGTGTGCGGCCCCGCCCCCTGCGCCTGCCGCCATGTCCGACGCCTTCACCCTCGCCGACCTGAGCCCGTTGCTGCCGGGGGTGGCCCTCTGGGCCCTGGCGCTCTACCTGCCCCTGAGCGTGCCGCTGGGACGGCTGGAGCAGGCCCTGGCCGAGGCCTCCCTCGAGGAGGGGCTGCAGCAACTGGTGCTGGTGGGCGGCAGCCTGCTGCTGGCCCTGGCGGTGGGCCTGGTGGTGGAACTGCTGCTCAGCTGGGCCCTCGGCCCAGGCTGGGCCGGAAGCCTGGGATTGATCGCCGTGCTGGGGGGCCTCTCCCTCAGCCTGGCCGCCGCCAGGGACGACGACCGGAAGCGCTGACAGCCGGCCGGGCAGGCCCTCGGGATCAGGCGGCCTGTTCTGGGGCGCTGTCGGCGGGCACCTCAACGCCGCTGAGCGCCAGCCGCAGCAGCAGGGGGGCGAGGAAGGTGGTGCCGATCACCATCAGCAGGATGGCCGCCTCCAGGGGGGCCGAGAGGATGCCGGCCTGGCTGCCCAGCCCCAGGAAGATCAGACCCACTTCGCCGCGGGGCATCATCCCCAGGCCCACCACCAGCCGGTTGGTCGTCTCCTTGCTGACGTAGCTCCAGCCGGCGGCCACCTTGCCGGCGATGGCCACCGCCAGCAGGAACAGGGCCACCACCAGGCCTTCACGGTTGGCGGGGTTGAGGGGATTCATCACCGACAGGTCGAGGGCGCTGCCGATCAGGACGAAGAACACGGTGGCGAACAGGGCCACCAGGGGCTTCACCGACTGCTGGATCGCCTTGGTGTGCTTGGAGGCGCTGAGGATGAGGCCGGCGGCGAAGGCCCCCAGGGCCGCCTCCAGCCCGATGGCCTCGGCGACGAAGCAGCACAGGCCCAGCACCACGAAGCCGGCCACCGCCACCTCCCCCGGAGCCTTGAGCCGGTCGAGGAGCCAGTCGAAGGCCGGGGCGGCGGTGCGGCTGAGAAACAGGGCCACCGCCACGAACACCGCCGCCGCCAGCACCAGCTGCAGGATCGGACCGGCGGAGAGCACCCCGTCACCGGCCAGGGCCACCACCACCGCCAGGATGACGATGCCGAAGATGTCGTCGAGCACGGCGGCGCCGATCACGGTCTGGCCTTCCCGGGTGCGGAGGAACCCGAGTTCGCCGAAGACGCTGGCGGTGATGCCGATGCTGGTGGCGGTCATCGAGGCGCCGGCGAACACCGCCGGGAACAGCGGCACGTGGAAAAGGAGGTAGAGCCCCGCCGTGCCCATGGCGAAGGGCAGCACCACGCCGGTGAGGGCCACGGTGGTGGCCTGCGCGCCGACGGCCATCAGTTCATCGAGTTCGCTTTCCAGGCCCGTGAGAAACAGCAGGGCATAGAGGCCGAGCTTGGAGGTGGCCTCCAGGGAGGGAAAGGTCTCGGTGTAGACCTCGGCCACCGTCTCGGGGCTGACGCCGGCGCAGGCGCCGACCAGGTCGAGCATGGTCTGGTTGAGCTCGGCATGGACGGCCGGCGGCAGGATCAGGTGCAGCCCGGTGACACCGATCAGAACGCCCGCCACCAGTTCCCCGAGGATCGTGGGCAGCTTCAGGCGGACCATCAGCTCCGCCAGGGCACGGGCCGCCAGGAAGATCACCAGGTAGCGACCCACCTGCAGCAGCGTTTCCACCGTCTCGATCTGGGTGCTGCCGACCTCGAGCAGAAGGCTGGGCGCGAACATGAAGGAAATCAATGCCGCACGGACGCTAGGGGCGTCGGCGTTGGTCACGTGTTCCGTTGCTGATCTCCCAACAGGCCGGGCGGGAGGAATGGCAACCACCGCTACGGTCTTGGGACGCACGGCCAGACCTGTGCCTGAGGGATCACCGCGCGCCGACCGCCATGACCGACCAACAGCCCCGCAACCTGAGCCTGCCCACGCCCGGGTGCTTCGCGGACCCCGATCGCAGCGGACTCACGGCGACGGACGTGTTCGACGGCATGACCGAACACCTCTTCTACACACTCGGCAAGCTCGCCCCCAGCGCCAGCCGCCACGACCTTTACATGGCGCTCAGCTACGCCGTGCGTGACCGGCTGATGACCCGCTACCTGGCGGGCATCGAAGCCATCGCCGCCAACCCCAAGCGGATCGTGGCCTACCTCTCGGCCGAGTTCCTGATCGGCCCCCAGCTCGGCAACAACCTGCTGATGCTCGGCATCCAGGAGGAGGCCGCCGAGGCCCTGCGCCAGTTCGGCATCAATGACATCGAGGAGATCCTCGACGTGGAGGAGGAGCCGGGCCTGGGCAACGGCGGCCTCGGCCGTCTGGCCGCCTGCTTCCTCGAATCCCTCGCCTCCCTCGAGATCCCCGCCACCGGCTACGGCATCCGCTACGAGTTCGGCATCTTCGACCAGCTCATCCGCGACGGCTGGCAGGTGGAGATCACCGACAAGTGGCTCAAGGCCGGCTGGCCCTGGGAGATCCCCCACCCCGA
>CALRJP020000028.1:0-6782 GCA_943367585.1 Rhizobium sp. Q54 | reverse complement strand
GGCGCTGACCGCCGGACAGCTGGGAGGGGTAGCGGTTGCCATAGCCCCGCAGGTGCACCAGGTCGAGCAGTTCGTCGACCCGCCGGCGGATCGCCTCGGGCTTCCAGCGGCGCAGTTCGAGGCCGAAGGCCACGTTGCGACGCACGTTGCGGTGCTTGAACAGGGCGAAATGCTGGAAGACGAAGCCCACCTGGCGCTCCTGCACCGACCGCTCGGTCGCCTCTTCTCCGGTGATCCAGATGCGGCCGGCATCGGCCTCCTCAAGCCCGGCGATCAGGCGCAGCAGGGTGCTCTTGCCCGACCCGGAGGGTCCGAGCAGGGCCACCAGGGAACCACTCTCCACGTCGACGCTGACGTCGTCCACGGCACGGAAATCGCCGAAGTTCTTGCTGACGTTGGCGACGCGGATGCCCATCGGAACGGCCTGGGTGGCAGGGGGAATCCGACTATACCGGTAAGCGCACCGCTGAACCGTCCTTTAGCCTGACGCCCATCCGTCCCCCTGCCCCGATGACCCCCGCCCTCCTGCGTCGCTGGCGCCCACCGGCGCTGGTGCTGCCCAGCTGGCCCTGGCCCATCACCTGGACCTACCTGGGCCTGATCCTCTTCCTGCCCCTGGGGGCCATGCTGCTCAGGGCCGCCGAGGTGGGACCCGCCGGTTTCTGGGAGATGGCCACCACGCCGGAGGCCATCGCCACCTACAAGGTCAGCTTCGGCCTGGCCCTGGTGGCCAGCCTGATCAACGGGGTGTTTGGTCTGGTGGTGGCCTGGGCGCTGGTGCGCTGCCGCTTCCCGGGCCAGCGGCTGCTGGATGCCCTGATCGATCTGCCCTTCGCCCTGCCCACCGCCGTGGCCGGTTTGGCGCTCACGGCCGTGTACAGCACCAACGGCTGGCTGGGGCAACCGCTGAACGAGGCCTTCGGCCTCAAGGTGGCCTTTGCCGCCCCCGGGGTGACCGTGGCGATGGTGTTCATCTCGCTGCCCTTCGTGGTGCGGACGGTGGAGCCCGTGCTGCGCTCCCTGGAGAAGGAGCAGGAGGAAGCCTCCTGGTGCCTGGGGGCCACGCCCCTGCAGACCACCGTCCGGGTGGTGCTGCCCCAGCTCCTGCCGGCGATCCTCGGTGGGGTGGCCCAGGGCTACAGCCGGGCCGTGGGGGAGTACGGCTCGGTGGTGATGATCTCCAGCAACGTGCCCTTCCGTGACCTGATCACCCCCACCCTGATCATCCAGAAGCTGGAGGAATACGACTTCGAGGCCGCCACCGTGATCGGCACCGTGATGCTCATCTTCTCCCTGCTGAGCCTGCTGGTCATCAACCTGTTGCAGGTGTGGGGCCAGCGCTACCAGGGCGATGCGGCCTGATGGCTTTCCAACTTCCGTTGCGTTGATTCTTTCGCCATGACCATCGTCGTGCCCACCCTGGAGAGCCCCAGGCCCACGCCCGCTCCAGGCAAGCGATCGCGCCGCCCGCGCCTGGACCTGCCGGCCATCCTGATTCCGCTGATCGCCTGCCTCTATGTGGGGGTGGTGATCCTGCTCCCGGCCCTGAGCGTCGTGGCTTCGGCCTTCGCCAAGGGTCTGGGCCCCTTCCTGGAGAACTTCCAGTCCCACGAACTGATCTCGGCCCTGCGCCTCACCCTGTTCGCCACCGCCGTGGCGGTGCCCTGCAACGTGATCTTCGGCCTGGCCGCGGCCACCGCCATCGCCCGCCGCCAGTTCCGGGGCAAGGCCCTGCTGCTCAGCGTCATCGATCTGCCCTTCTCGATCTCACCGGTGGTGGTGGGCCTGATGCTGGTGCTGCTCTACAGCCCCACCCATGGCCTGCTGGGGGGCGTCATCGAGAGCCTGGGCTGGAAGATCATCTTCTCCTGGCCCGGGATCGTGCTGGCCACGATCATCGTCACCTTCCCCTTCATGGCCCGGGAGGTGATCCCCCTGCTGGAGGAGGAAGGCTGGGAGCAGGAGGAGGCCGCCCGCACCCTCGGCGCCACCAACTGGCAGGTGTTCTGGAAGGTGACGCTCCCCTCGGTGCGCTGGGCCGCCCTCTACGGCCTGATCCTCACCACGGCCCGGGCCCTGGGGGAATTCGGGGCCGTCGCGGTGGTCAGCGGCAACATCGAGGGACTCACCCAGACCCTGCCCCTGTTCGTGGAGGACGCCTACAAGAACTACCAGACCGAGCTGGCCTTCGGGGCGGCGATGGTGCTCGGGGGCGTGGCGATCGTGTCGCTGTTGCTCAAGCTCCTGGTGGAGCAGCTTCTGGAGAAGGACAGGAAGGCGAGCCGGAACCCCCTGGAGGACTGATCGGGTTCTCCGAGCAGCCCCCGGAGGGTTCAATCTGGAGCGTGGTGTGGGTGATGCCGAGGTCGGCCAGCCGTTGCTGGGCCAGCTGCAGCAGATCGGCATCGCCTCCGCCAGCGCTGGAGCGGCCCAGGTGGGCCGTCAAGGCTGTTCGGGACGTGCTCATGCCCCAGACATGCAGATGGTGCACGTTTTCCACGCCGGGCAGGCTGCGCAGGGCCGCCTCCACCGCGGCCAGGTCGATGCCCCGGGGCACGGCGTCGAGGCTGGCGCTGAGGGCTTCTCCGAGCAGTTCCCAGCCGCTCCAGGCCACCGCCAGCCCCACGCCGATGGCGGTGGCCGCATCCAGCCACAGCCAGCCCACCAGCCCCACCAGCACGGCGCTGACCAGCACCGCGGCCGAGACGGCGGCATCGGTGAGCAGGTGCACCACCGCCGCCCGCCGGTTCAGATCGTGGTGGTGGCCGCTGCCGAACAGGCGCGCCGACAGCAGGTTGATCACAATGCCGGCCGCCGCCGCCCAGGCCACCGGGCCGCTCACCACGGGCACCGGATTCAGCAGCCGCTGCACCCCCTCCACGATCACCACCCCGGCCGCCATCAGGATCAGGGCCGCGTTCATCAGCGAGGCCAGCTGGGTGCTGCGGCCGAAGCCGTAGGTGAAGCGGGCCGTGGCCGGGCGGGCGCTGAGCTTTTCGGCCCCCCAGCCGAACAGCAGGCCGGCCACGTCCCCGAGGTTGTGGATGGCATCGCCGATCAGGGCCAGGGAGCCGAAGCCGATGCCGATCGCCAGCTGCAGCCCCGACAGGCCGCTGTTGAGCACCACCCCCCAGAAGAAAGCCCTCGGCGCCCCACGGTGCTGGTGATCGTGGTGGGAATGGGCCGCCATGCAGGCGTCTTAGCAACGTCAGGGCCCGGGGGCCCTCAGCTCCTGTAGTGGGAATCAACCCAGCAGCGGGGCAGGGCCTCGCCGGAGGGGAAGATCAGATCGGCCTTGGTGAAATCCCCGGGGTCCTGGAGCTCCTCGCCACCGTGCAGACGGGCGTGCACCAGCTCCTCGAACGGATTGAACAATTGCTTGACGTTCAGGACCTCCACCAGGCTGGCGTCGTCGTCGTGGCGTACCTTCAGAAACATCACCCTGCACCGGTTGTCGATTCCTTCAGTCTGCTGGCGCTTCGCTGCCAAGAAGGATCAGGACCGTAACGATTCCCCTCGCCGCTGCCGGGTCCTCCGCGTCTGAATTTCCGTTCCATGGCCCATCACCAGATCCTGATCGTCGGCGGAGGGGCTGCGGGCCTCACCGTGGCCAGCCAGCTGAAGCGGGCGCGGCCCGGACTGGAGATCGCCATTCTGGAGCCCTCCCCCGACCACTACTACCAACCGGGCTGGACCCTGGTGGGCGCCGGCGTCTTCACCCTCGAGCAGACCCGCCGCGCCGAAGCCGATCTGATCCCGGCGGGGGTGCGCTGGATCCGTGCCGCCGCCGCCGGCTTCGATCCGGTGGCCGGCACCGTGACCAGCACCGACGGTGAAACGCTCCACTACGACGCCCTGGTGGTGGCCACCGGCATCAAGCTCTGCTGGGATCGCATCAAGGGTCTGCCGGAGGCCCTCGGCACGAACGGCATCACCAGCAACTATTCCAAGGATCTGGTCGATTACACCTGGACGACGATCCAGGCCTTCTCCGGCGGCAACGCGATCTTCACCTTCCCCGACACGCCGATCAAGTGCGCCGGGGCGCCCCAGAAGATCATGTACCTGGCCGACGACGTCTTCAAGCGCTCGCCTGCGGTGGCGGCGGCCACCCGGGTGATCTACGCCACCGCCACACCGGGGATCTTCGCCATTCCCACCTTCGCCGAACCCCTGCGCCAGGTGGTGGCCCGCCGCGGCATCGAGCCCCACTACCAGCACACCCTCAAGGAGGTGCGCGCCGCCAGCAAGGAGGCGGTCTTCGCCGTCAAGGACGGTGAAACGGTGCGCGAAGAGGTGCTCCCCTTCGGGATGCTGCACGTCACCCCGCCGATGGCGGCCCCGGATGTGGTGGCCACCAGCCCCCTGGCGGTGGCCGGCCCGGGCGGCTGGGTGGACGTGGACAAGTTCACCACCCAGCACGTGCGCCATCCCAACGTCTTCTCCCTCGGCGACGTCTCCTCGCTGCCCAACTCCAAGACGGCCGCGGCGGTGCGGGGCCAGGCCCCGGTGCTGGTGGCCAACCTGCTGGCCCACCTTGATGGCCAGCCCCTGGCCGCCCGCTACGACGGCTACGCCTGCTGTCCGCTGATCACCGGCTACGGGCGCGTGATCATGGCCGAGTTCAACTACGACGCCCAGCCCGTTCCCTCCTTCCCCCTCGATCCCACCCAGGAGCGCTGGAGCATGTGGGTGGTGAAGAAGGATGTGCTGCCCTGGATCTACTGGAACCGCATGCTGAAGGGATTCCAGCACGAGCGGCGCTTCATGCCGGGGGTGACCCCCTGAGTTGAGCTGTCGGCTCAGGCTTCGATCAGGGATCGCATCGCCACCGGCACCGGTTTCACCTTCCAGATCCCCTCGGCGTACTCGGCGATGGCGCGGTCGGAGGAGAAGTAGGCGCTCCGGGCCGTGTTGAGCAGGGTCATGCGGCTCCAGCGACGGCGGTCGGTCCAGGTGGAGGCGACGGTCCGCTGGGCCCGCAGGTAGTCCTCGAAATCCGCGACGACGAAGAAGGGGTCTGGGCCGCTGAGGTTGTTCAGCAGGGGCTGGAACAGGTCCCTGTCCCCTCGGCTGAAGTGGCCTTGGTCGATCAGCCCGAGGATCTCCTGGAGCAGCGGCATGGCGGCGATCCGCTCCCAGGGCCGATAGCCGTCTCGGTGGAGGCTGGCGATGCCCTCGGCGGTATGGCCGAAGAGGAAGAAGTTGTTGTCCCCCACCTCTTTGCGGATCTCCACATTGGCGCCGTCGAGGGTGCCGATGGTGAGGGCGCCGTTCATCATGAATTTCATGTTGCCGGTGCCGGAGGCTTCCAGCCCGGCGGTGGAGATCTGTTCCGAGAGGTCGGCCGCCGGGTACACCCTCTCGCTCAGCTTGACGTTGTAATCCGCCAGGAAGACGACCCGCAGTAGCTGATTCACCGTCGGGTCGGCATTGACGACCTCGGCGATGCCGTTGATGAAGCGGATGATCAGCTTGGCCATGGCATAGCCCGGGGCGGCCTTGCCGGCGAAGATCACCGTGCGGGGCACCAGACCGAGGGTGTCGCCGTTCTTGATGCGCAGGTACTGGGCGATCACCTGCAGGGCATTGAGGTGTGGGCGCTTGTACTCGTGGATGCGCTTCACCTGCACGTCGAAGAGGCTGTCGAGGTCAATGGCCAGGGCGTTCTGGCGCAGGATGTAGGACGCCAGACGTTGTTTAGCGCTGCGTTTGCAGCCGCTCCAGCGTTCCAGGAAGGCGGCGTCGTGCTGAAAAGCCTCCAGCTGACGGACATCCTCCATGCGCATGGGCCAGTCGGGGCCGATGACCTCGCCCAGAAGGCCATCGAGGGCTGGGTGGGCCAGGGCCAGCCAGCGGCGCGGCGTCACGCCATTGGTGACGTTGGTGAACTTCTCGGGCCAGAGGGCGGCGAACTCGGGGAACAGCTCCTGCCTCACCAGATCGCTGTGCAGGGCGGCGACACCGTTGACGTGGTGGGAGCCGACGGTGGCGAGGTGGGCCATGCGGACGGCCTTGTCGCCGCCTTCATCGATGATCGAGAGGCGGCGCAGCACGGCGTCGTTGCCGGGGTATTTGAGGCGCACCTGCTGGAGGAAACGGCGGTTGATCTCGAAGATCAGCTCCAGGTGGCGGGGCAGCAGGGACCCGAAGAGATCAAGGCCCCACTTCTCGAGGGCCTCGGGCAGGAGGGTGTGGTTGGTGTAGGAGAGGCAGGCGGTGGTGATGGCCCAGGCGGCGTCCCATTCCAGGTGCTTGTCGTCGAGCAGGAGCCGCATCAGCTCGGCGACGGCGATGGAGGGGTGGGTGTCGTTGAGCTGGACGGCCCAGTGCTGGGGAAACTCCTGGATGGGGATGCCGCGGGCCTCGAGGCTGCGGATCATGTCCTGCAGCGAACAGCTGACGAAGAAGTGCTGTTGTTTGAGGCGCAGGCGCCGTCCTGCATCGGTGCCGTCGTTGGGGTAGAGCACCTTGGAGAGGGTCTCCGTGCCCATCTTCTTTTCCACGGCGCCGTAGAAATCGCCGCGGTTGAATGTCTGGAAATTGAAGGATTCGTTGGCATCGGCCCGCCAGAGGCGCAGGCGGTTGCAGGTGTTCACCCGGTAGCCGAGCACCGGCACGTCGTGGGGGACGCCGATGGCGTGCTCGGCGGGGATCCAGCGCACCCGGTAGGCGCCGTTCTGGTCGCGGTAGCTCTCGGTGTGGCCGCCGAAGCCGACGAAACAGGCCTGGTCGGGGTGGGGGATCTCCCAGGGCCAGCCGGCCTTGAGCCACTTGTCGGT
>CALRJP020000027.1:0-9764 GCA_943367585.1 Rhizobium sp. Q54 | reverse complement strand
ATGGGTCTGTGGACCAGCAGCATCGGCATCATCGGCCTGGCCCTCAACCTGCGGGCCTATGACTTCGTGAGCCAGGAGATCCGCGCGGCGGAGGATCCTGAGTTCGAGACGTTCTACACCAAGAACATCCTGCTCAACGAAGGTCTGCGTGCCTGGATGGCGCCTGCCGACCAGCCGCACGAAAACTTCATCTTCCCTGAAGAGGTTCTGCCCCGCGGCAACGCGCTCTGATCCGTTCCCCCTTGATGTCCGGGGCCCCTTCGGGGGCCCTTTTTTGTTGGCCGCCAGCGGCCCGCCAACGCAACGATGGCCTCGGCACCGGCCCAGAACCTGGCTACCATGGGCACGTTCCGTCAGCAGTGACGTGGTGATCGACGGAAACGCCTGATCGAAGCGAACCGGGACGTCCGGCTCCGTCGGTCCCACCCCGCGTCAGCGGATGCGGTGGGTGCGATAGGTCGCCCGATGTCCCTGGTGCGTCTTCCTGATTCGGTCGTCTTCGTTGTTGCCGCAGGCGTCGCCGGCTGGCATCCAACCCACAGGAGGAGGTGTCCATGACCCCAAGTTGTCCCATCCAGGGTCTGCTGATCGCGGAGAATGCCGGCTGATCACGGCTGCTGACTCCTGATCCATCGGTTCCGCGCCAGAGCGGACCCGGCGAGAGCCCCCGAGACCGTCTCCCCAGGTTCACCTGGAGACGACGGTCCCGGGGGCATCGTTCATGGGCCCTGCACTTGTGCCGTTCTCATGGGGCCTGCCCCCTCGGCGCCGACGTCAGCACCCGGCGGATCACCGGCGCGGCCAGCCGCACCGCCTGCTTCGAGGGGTGGGAATGTTCGTCCCGGTAGAGGATCTCACCATCGGCGGAGCGGTAGGTGCAGGCCCCTCCGGGGCAGAACAGGTCGAACATGTCGACCACCTGCAGCTTGCCCTGGTTCTGCAGATCGCCCAGCAGGTCGTCGAGGGGCTGGCGTCGCCGCAGGGATTCCGTCCTGCCCGGCATCAGGCAAGGACCGCCGAAGGGGGAGAACCACTGGGGCACGGCACTGGCGGGGTGGCAGTTCGCCTCCCGCGCGAAGGGCAGGCCATTCAGCACCGCCAGGCGCACGCCACGTCGCGCCAGGTCGGCCGAGAAGTCGGTGAGACCCACCCCCAGGGTCTGCAGCAGGAGGCGGCTGCCCGGCCCCTGGCTGGGCGGCGAGAACATCACCATGTCGTTCACCAGGAACACCCAGTCCCCCGGGCGCAGCTGCGCCACCAGTCCAGGCACCACCCGGTTCCAGTAGGCGCGGTTGGTGGCGGCGAAGGGGCCGCTGCCCTCCAGGGCGGCGAAGTTGCCCACCGGCGAGGCGGCCCAGGCCGAGGTGATCGTCACGGCGAAGCCGTCGTTGGCCACCAGGTCGTCGAAGGCTTCGGCAAAGGAGGCCGAGAAGGAGTTGCCCACCACCAGCACCCGGTGGCGGGCCGTGGCGAAGTCCCCGAGGGTGCAGTCCGCGATGCCGATGCTCTTGTCCGCCTCGCCCGCGTTGGCCAGCACGCAGGGGGAGCCCTGCCAGGTTCCGGCGCTGCCGGCCACCCGGTAGGGATCCACCAGCGATTCCACCCCCATGCCCGCCGGGACCGGGTTGCGTCCCGCGTAGAGGCTGAACGGGGGCAGGTTGTCCACCCCGATCAGCAGACCCGCCCCGACCGCCAGGCTGCCGACCCCCACGGCGATCGTGCTACCCCGCCGGGGGGCCCAGGAGACCTGCCTCAGGGGCTGCTCCACCCAGCGGTAGGAGGCCAGCGACAGGACCACGATCAGGGCGACCTGGAACGGCAGCGACCACCAGTGCAGACCGATGGTCCAGCGGCTCAGGGACAGCACGCCCCAGTGCCAGAGGTAGAGGGAGTAGGAGATCAGCCCCACGGCCACCAGGGCCGGCAGGGTGAACAGCCGATAGGCGGCGGTGCCCTGCCGCAGGCTGCCGATCAGCAGGGTGGTGCAGCCCACGGCAGCGGCGGTGGCCGGGATCGCCCAGCTCAGGGGCAGGACCATCGATCCCACCAGGCCCAGGGCCGGCAGCAGGGGCGGCAGGCGGCCGAGCCCCCGGACCGCCGCCGGCCAGACGCCACCTGCGCAGAACAGCAGGCATCCGGCCCCCATCTCCCAGAGACGTGGCGGCATCAGGAAGTAGGCGGCGGCCTGCTGGCTGGGATACAGATGAACGAAGCCGATCAGGGAGGCGAGCGAGGCCACCCCCATCACGGCGAACAGGTTCCGCTGGCCGCCGGCTCCAGGGCGCGCGAAGCCCGTCAGCCAGGCCACCACAGGGAAGAGGAGGTAATACTGCTCCTCCACGCCCAGCGACCAGGTGTGGGTGAAGGGGTTGAGCTTGGTGGCGGTGCCGAAGTAATCGGTGGCCTGGCCATGCAGGTAGACGTTGGAGAAGCCGAACAGGGCGCTGATCCCCGTGCGCAGGGCCGTATGGGGGCGGGGGATCACCAGGCAGGCCAGCAGCCCCACCACCACCACGAAGACCAGCAGGGCCGGCACGAGCCGTTTCAGACGGCGGCTGTAGAAGCCGAGCAGCAGATCGCCCAGGGAGCGGGCCGGACGGCGGGTGAGGGACGCCGTGATCACGAAGCCGGAGATCACGAAGAAGACGTCCACCCCCAGGTAGCCGCTGGGCAGGAGCCGTTCATCGATGTGGTTGAGGATCACGGCCACCACGGCCAGGGCCCGCAGGCCGTCGATCTCGGCCCGGTAGCCGGAGTTCTGGGGGCGGATGGCCTCGATCACGGGCCCACCCCGTCGCCACCCTCCCCCGGGCCACCCTCCGCCTGGCGGGCCAGCACCAGGACGCCCACCGCCGTGGGCAGCAGCACGGTGCAGATCCGCAGCACCAGGGTGACGGCCAGCGCCGCCGAGCGATCGACACCGAAGGCCACCGCCAGGCCGATGGCCGTGGCCTCCGCGGTGCCGACCCCCGCCGGCAGAAAGGAAAGGACACCACCGAGGGCCATCGCCGTGCGGATCACGGCGGCCTGGGTGAGGGCCAGGGGATCCCCCAGCACCTGCAGCAGCCCCATCAGCGCCGTCGCCTCGATCAGCCAGACCAGGGCGGCCACGGCGGTGCCCACCAGCAGGGGCCAGGGCCGCAGCAGCCGGCGCAGCCGGCCCACCGCCCCGAGGGCCTCCCGCAGCAGCCGGGTCAGTCCGCGCCAGCGCCGGTGGGCCGGCAGCCGGTCGAGGAACCCCTCCAGGCGCCGCAGGGCGGCCGGGTGGGTCAGCAGCCAGGCGCCGATGGCCAGGGTCCCCCCGCCGGCCAGCAGGGCCGGCAGAACCCGTCCCCCCAGCCCCCAGGCGAGCACCAGCAGGGCCCCGGCCAGGTCCGTCACCCGCTCCGCCAGGGTCACCCCCACGCCCACCTGCATCGGAATCCCGTGGCGACGCTGCAGCCACAGCCCGCGCAGGGCCTCACCGCTGCGACCCGGAGCGGCCACCAGGGAGAGACCGGCGGCGTAGATCCGGCCGCTGGGCCGCCAGTCCAGGGGATGTCCCAGCTGGTGGAGATAGAACTGCCAGCGCTGGAACAACAGCAGGTAGCCCAGGGTCACCAGCGCCGGCACCACCACCCAGGACCACCAGGGCAGCGCCGCCAGGGAGCGCATCACGTTGGCGAAGCCGAACCAGAAGCTGAGCCCCAGGTAGACGACCAGCGTGGCCACCAGGCCCAGGAGCCAGCGCTTCTGCATCAGTGGCAGGGGCGACGCCGACGGCCATGCCGGGGGACGCACACCGGCGCGCTCATGGGGTGAAGCGCAGCTTCTGGGCCGCGTAGAGACACATCCTGGCCAAGATCAGTCCCTCCTTCACATGGGCGATGTTGGAGCTGCCGTAACTGCGCTCCTGGTACCGCACCGGCACCTCCACGATCTTGAGGTTCAGCTTGGCGGCGCCGAAGAGCAGGTCGAAATCACCGAAGGGGTCGAAGTCGCCGAAGTAGGCCCGCCCGGCCTTGAGGCGCTCGTAGTCGGCCTTCCAGATCACCTTGGTGCCGCAGAGGGTGTCCTTCAGCCGCTGGCGCAGCAGCCAGGAGAAGGCCGCGGCGAAGAAGCGGTTGGCGGCCGTATTGAGCGGTGGCATGGCGGCGCTGGTGCGGGGGTACACCAGCCGGCAGCCATTGACGAACTCCCCCCGTCCCTCGGCAAGGGCCTTGTAGAAGCGGGGCAGGTCCTCGGGACGCACGGTGAGATCCGCATCCAGGATCATCAGCACCTCCCCCTCGGCCTGATCGAAGCCCAGCCAGACGGCGTCCGCCTTGCCGCGGCCGCTCTGGCGCAGGGCCCGCAGCTGCAGCGGGCCGCTGTAGGCCGCGCAGACCCGCTCGATCTCGGCCCAGGTGTCATCGGAGGAATGCCCCTCCACGAACAGCACCTCGGTGGCCGAGCCCAGCAGGGGCATGCGGTCGATGGCGGCGGCGATGTTGCCGGCCTCGTTGCGGGCCGGGATCACGACGCTGACGCTGGGCCGGCGCTGGGTCGGGGTGGCGGGACGGGCCACCAGCCAGTGGGTGAGTCCGAACTGCTCCAGCACGGGCAGCTGGCTCAGCCAGCGGTTGGCCAGGGGGCTGAGCAGGGGGATCCGGCGGGGCAGCAGGCAGCGGTGCCCCTGTTTGAGCACCTCCCAGCCGGCCAGATCGAGCAGGTTCCGCACGTCCCTTGGGGTGAGCCAGCTCTCGGGGGGCTGGGGCTGACGCAGGCCCACCCTTTCCGCCGTCTTGAGCAGGGGTTGCCAGAGCCAGTTGTGGAAACTCACCACCAGCCGCGTGCGGTCATGGCAGAACGCCGCCAGCCGTTCGATCACCCCCTGCACGTCCTCGAGGGTGTTGAGGGTGTTGGCGACCAGGATCACATCGAAGGGCTCGCTCTCCCCGATCGCCTCCGGGTCGATGGCCGCCGCTTCGGCGCAGTGGATGCGCAGGTTGGGATGGGCCGCCCGGGCGGCGGCGGCAATGGCGGGGTCGCGCTCGATGCCCACCCCGTGGCTCGGGTGGGTGGCGGCCAGCAGATCCCCCAGGCCGCAGCCGATCTCGAGCACCCGCAGGCCCGGGGCGACCAGCAGCTGGTGCAGCCGGTTCAGGTCGTCGTAGTAGGCGCGGTTGCGGCGGTGGAACCGTTGCAGTCCTTCGGGCTGGAGCGTGGCGGTCATCGCAGCAGGGCCAGGGTGCCGGCCACATCCAACCGCAGGCCGCTGGCCACGGCCCGCAGCGTGCGCAGGGTCCGGTTGCCGGGGTCGAGCCGGGCGGCGGCGTCGAGCGCCACCTGGGCCTGGCCGGGGTGGAAGCGGTAGAGCTGCACGAAGCCGAGGGCCATCAGGGCATGGGGATTGGTGGGTTCAAGGGACACGATGCGCTGCAGGGTGTCGACGGCCCCATCGGCGTGCCGCTGCAGCGCCTGGGCCAGGGCCAGACCATAGAGGTCCTCCAGGTCAGCCCCCCCGGAGCGGGCGGGACGCTCCTGGAGTCGGGCCCGCAGCAGCCGCTCTGCCTGGGCGAGATAGACCTGCTGGGGATCCCGCTGGTTGATCTGTCCCACCTGACGGAACAGCCGATCCAGTTCACCGCGGCGCAGCAGGCGCCCGAGGTCGACCAGCTGGTCGATGCGGTTGGGGGGCGCCCCGGCGTCGATACCGCCACTGGCGGCGGCCGCCACCGTCAGCGTCAGCGGCGCACTCTCCAGGGCCAGCGGCCGCCCCTGGCCGTCGGTGGCGCGGGCCCGCAGCCGGTAGGTCCCGTCGGGAAGCCCGGCCGGCACCACCAGGGCCAGGCGTTCGCGGACCTCCAGGCAGGCCGCCGTTCCGGCGCGCACCATGCCCTGGCCGATGCCGCGGTCGTGGCGCCAGGTCGGCACGCCGGCGGCGGCGGCGTCCATGCGCCAGTCGAGCAGCAGTAGGCCATCCCGCACCTGAGCCGCCGGCCCCCGCAGGCGGCTCACCAGCAGTGCCTCGCCACCTGGCCGCAGGGGGGAGGGCGGCACGACGCTGAGGTCCAGCTGGAGGCGTCGATCCGGCCCGCAGGCCACCGGCGTCACCTCCAGGCTCAGGGCCCGCCGTCCGAAGAGCTCGGCGCTGCTGCCGTCGGGCAGGGGCCAGCGGCCGGCGGCCTGGAACGCGGGTGACCGGCGCACCATGGCGTCGAGGGCGGCCTGGCGTTCATCGCTCATCACCCCCTGGTCGCCCCCCTTGAGCAGGAACCAGTCGAAGCCGGCCAGGTCGCCGTCGAGCTGGTCGAGGGGCGCCACGGTCTGGCGGGCGGCGACGCGGAAATCTTGGCGGCGTCCTTCGGCGTCGAGGTTGAAGGCGTTCAGGCCCTGGCTGTCGGGCAGCACCGCCAGGGTGGAGAGCTGGTGGGGACTGCGCTGGCGGATCGTGGCCACGATCCCTTCCAGGGGCCAGGGGGGGCCGGCGATGGGGGGCCGCGGCGGGAAACCGGTGGGGTTGGCCGCCAGGGCGAACTGGCTGGCCAGCGCCCCCCAGATCCCGATTCCCACCACCGCCAGCCGCCAGCCGGTCGTCCAGCGGCCGGTGGCCGAAGCCAGCACGACCCCCAGGCCAAGGCAGAGCTGGGGAACCAGGGGCAGCACGAAGCGGAAGTCCTTGGTGCTCATCAGGGTGGCCAGCAGCAGGGCCCCGAGGGGAAAGCTCAGCCACCAGGCGAGCCGCCGCCAGGGCAGAGGGGTGGCAGGGGTGCCGTGGCGCCGCCACCAGCTCAGCGCCCCTCCCGCCACCACCACCGCCACCAGGGCGGCCCCGGCCATGGTGGGCAGCAGCCGGGGGTAGAACAGCCAGCCCGCCAGGGTGTTCGCCTCCAGGCCGTCCTGGTACAGGACGCCCCACTGGCGGGCCTTGTTGACCGTGGAGAGGATCGTCAGCCAGTTCTGGCTCCACCAGGGCCAGGCCAGGGCCGTCGCCGCCGCCAGCGCCAGCAGCGACTCGGCCAGGCGGGCCGGTCGGCCCCGCTGGACCAGGGCCGCCAGGGCCGTCCAGGCCAGCGCCAGCAGGGGCAGCCAGAGCATCACCAGGCCGGTCGGGCGGGTCAGAACGACGGCCCCGAGCCCCAGGCCGCCGCCCAGGCTCCAGAGCCAGGGGCGCCGGGGGTGGGCCAGCACCCGCACGGTCAGCAGCCACCAGGTGGCGGTGAGCACGGCCGTCAGGCTGAAATCGATCAGATAGTCGCTGCGCTGGTTCAGCAGGGCCGGTGCAACGCCGCACAGAAAGGCGGCCCAGAGGCCGGCGGCCCGGCTGTGGGCCAGGCGCCCGAGGCCGTACAGGCTGCCCAGCAGCAGGGCCTGGAAGAGGCTGTTGGAGAGGATCGCGCTGCCGTAGCCGGGCCCCAGCAGGCTGAACACCGGTGAGGTCACCAGATAGGTGAAGGGTCCCCGGTAGGTGGGGGTTTCGGCCCAGAGCCGTTGCCACCAGAGCGGATCGAAGGGCGCCGCCTCTCCGAGCACCTGCCAGACCCCCAGGGCCCGGCTCAGGTGTTCCCCCTGGTCCCAGGCCGGCGGCTGGGCGTGGCGCTGCAGCCAGAGGCCATCCAGGAGCAGCCCGGCCAGCCACAGCCCCAGCAGGATCCAACCGTCCCGGCCCCGCGCCTGCCTCATCGCCCTGCCCCTGAGGCTTCGGCCAGCACCCAGGGCTCCAGTTCGGCGGCCTGCAGCCGCACGGGCCATCCGGCCGGCAGCTCCTGGCGCCGGATCCACACCCGCTCCCCGGGGGGCACCCGTTCGGCGGGGCCGATGCGGGGCGTGAGTCTGGGGCTGGCCAGGGCCACCAGGATCAGCCGGGCATGCTCCTCGCCGCTGAGGGGGGCGCCGGCCACCGCCGCGATCGGTCCGGCCGCCAGGGCCGCCGTGGCCCCAGGGCGCTCCAGGGCCTGCCGTTGCCGTGGGCTTCGATCGGTGAACAGGCCGGCCTGCACCAGCAGGGCCAGGGCCAGCCAGGGACCCACCAGCAGGGCCCCCAGCCGGCGGGAGCCCGGGCGGCTCCAGGGCACCAGGGCCCAGGCCAGCCCCAGGCACCCCGCCGCCATGGCGAACAGCTGGGGAGACGGGGCCAGGCCCGCCACCCCAGCGGCCACCAGGCGGCCGGCCGGCGCCCCGGGCCAGAGCATCGCCACTGCCGCCAGCACCAGGAGCAGTCCCAGCGCCCCGGCGGCCAGCGTCGCCCCGCGGGTCCACCGGCGGGCGCCGCCGCTCCAGGACCGCAGGCCGGCGGTGGCCGCCAGGGCGACGAAGGGGGTGAGCTGCAAGCCGTAGTACGGGGTCTTGGTGCGGAAGGCGCTGAGCAGCAGGAGAAGCAGCAGCGGATAGAGGAGCAGCAGCAGGCGCCGGGGGCGGTCCTGGGGTCCGGCTAGCCAGCCCCACCAGCCCGCGAGGGCGAAGAGGCTCCAGGGAAAGGTGTTGGCCGGCAGGTTCCAGAGGTAATAGAGGGGGCCGGCGCTGTAGACGTCGCTCTCCGAGAGGTACAGCAGCTTCTGCCACAGGCCCGCCACCACCGGCAGGCCCAGCACCTGCAGGCTCAGGCCCAGCCAGAGCGCCACCGGCAGCCAGCCCAGGGCGAGGCCGATCCAGAAGGCGGGCCGCCGCAGCAGGGAGCGCCGCTCCAGCAGCAGGAAGGGCAGCAGGGCCAGCACGGGCAGCGCCACCATGAAACCCTTGATCAGGAACGCCGGGCCGATCCAGGCGCCCGCCAGAAACGGCCAAGGCCGCCCAGGGGTGTCGCCGGCCCGCAGCAGGGCCAGCATCCCCAGCAGCTCCAGGGCCAGCAGCGGCATGTCCTGGCTGGCCAGGTGGGCGTAGTCGAGCCAGAGGGGGGTGAGGGCCAGCACGGCGGCGGCGAGCCACCCAGCTCCTTCACCCCCCAGCAGCCGCCTGGCGATCGCCGCCGTGAGCAGGAGGGAGGCCGCCGCGGCCAGCAGCGACGGCAGGTGGGCCACCCAGGGGGCCTGGCCCAGCAGCCCGTAGGCCGCGGCGATCAGCCAGGGCAGGCCGATGGTGCGGTCGAAGACGACCTGGTCCCACCAGGGGGGAGCCAGCCACTGGCCGCTCTGGGCGATCCAGCGGGCCTGCAGGGCGTAGTAGCCCTCGTCGTGGGCCAGGAAGCTGCGCGGCGCCGCCGAGAGCAACAGGGGCAGGAAGGGCAGCGTCGCCCACGGGGCCTTCATGGGCGGCACTCTGGCAGCACCCCCGGGTACCGGACGTTGTGTTTTCTGGCACATGGACACTGGATGGTCAGGTCCACCTGGGGGATTCTTCGTTTGGCGCATTGCGCCGCTTCCGTGTGAGGAACCCATGAAACTCTTCCAGCAACTGCTGGTTGCTCCTGCAGCCCTCGGCCTGCTCGCCCCCGTGGCGGTCCAGGCGGCTGAGCTCAACATCGACGGCGTCAACAAGTACGCCGCCGAAGAGCAAGTCACCAGCATCAACCAGTTTTCCGACGTCAAGCCGACCGACTGGGCCTTCCAGGCCCTCTCCAACCTGATCGAGCGCTACGGCTGCGTCGCCGGCTACCCGAACGGCACCTACAAGGGCGGCCAGGCCATGACCCGCTATGAAGCGGCGGCCCTGCTGAACGCCTGCCTCGACCGGATCACCGAGGTGACCGACGAGCTGAAGCGCCTGATGGCCGAGTTCGAGAAGGAACTCGCCGTGCTGCGCGGCCGTGTGGATGGCCTGGAGGCCAAGGTGGGTGAGCTCGAGGCCACCCAGTTCTCCACCACCAC
>CALRJP020000026.1:0-10994 GCA_943367585.1 Rhizobium sp. Q54 | reverse complement strand
GGCAAACGGTCCTACAGTGTGAGCAACGAAACCACCCGCCGCCGCGAGGTTGTCATCCATGCCTGAATCAGCCGATTTTGCTGCCGAGATGGAGGCCGTCATCCAAGCTGAACAGCCGCCCGAGGATGAAACCCCAGCGATCGAGTCCTTCCCCCTCATCCCTTCGCCTACGGATGATGACGCGCGCCAGTTCGCCGTCGATTCCCTCAACGCAGACTTTCAGGAGAGCCTGGTCTTCGATCTTGCGACCGAGTCCAAGGCCAGGGAGCTGGATCGTCTGTATGAAGAGCTGCCGATGATCCCTAAAGCCTGGCTCCAGCGAGAAAGGGCCATGGGGGTGGTTAGAAACCCGTTCCAGCCTGCCTTCAGGAACGGCACGGTCGGCATGGCCCTCGAAGCCGCAGCTCTCACTGACCCCCGCTACAAGGGGCTTCTCTCCTATCTGCGGAAGGAGGCGGGCATCAGGGAGATGGCGCCCAACTACGTGCGGGAAGCCGAGATCGCCAAACGGGACGCCGCCAAACAGCGCGCCCTCGATTTCATCGCCTCTTACCAAGGGAAGCCCATGGTTCCGCCGCTTACATCACGGCGCCCGACTGCCAGCCGCTATTCCGCCGGCGGCCTTTACGCAGAAGGCAGCAGGAGTCTTTACCGAGGCTGATCCCTCCCTTCATCCCCTATCCCAACGCCCTAAGCCGTCATGCCACTACAAGAGATCCGCCGGTCCCGTGACAGCGTTTCCCGCCTGCTGGTCCGCCTTCTCCTGCCCTTCAACGATGGCAGTAACGGGCTGGGTGCTGCCGAGCTGAAACAAACGCGGGAGGCTTGCCAGGGCGCCGCCGAGCGGCTCAACTGCGACCTTCTCGAAGTGAACGCCGAGGCCGACCATCTCGGCCTCCTGATCGAGCACCCCCCCGAACGCCCGGTGTCGAGGATCTCGCACGCCATGAAGCGCGCCGTTGATCGGATGCTTCGGCAGGAGTTCCCGCTGCAGCCGTATGGCGATTACCTCTGGGGCTCCAGCTACTTCGCCACCAGTGCCGACGGTGCACCGATCGAGACGCTGCGGCAATCCATCGGGGAGCCTGCATCACCGTGAGCACCCCTCCCGCCGATCAGCCCAAAGGCTTCATCCTGAACAGGGTGAAGGGAATGATCTTGGATGGCGCCAAAGGGACCATCTTGGACTCGACCAAGGGCAACATCTTGGATCCTCGCCGGGGGAGAGTGAACAGGCGGCGTCAAACCACCTTGAGAGACAGGGTGAACACGCGGCGCGACACACTTTGAGGATGAGGCCATCCTGAGCGAGGCAACACCGTGAGCGCCGACGAATACGCCCAGTTCTCCGACTACCGCAAGGCGGAACACTTCGCCGCCTACTGCAAGATGCACGGCATCAGGCAGCGAAAGGGCAACGTCTCCATCCTCGACTTCATCGGAGGCGGTGATGAGAACTCCGATCGGGAGAAGGAGCTAATCCGTCGCTACGAGAAGTACGGCGCGAGCTGGAGGCTCTGGACGAATCCCGCATGGTGGGATTACAAGCTCAAGCAGGAGCTGCTGGAACTCGGCAGGGCCGGTCGTGCCCGCCCGTTCTGGGGCATCCTGCTCCGTCGTGAGGTTCTAGAAGGCCCCGCCTACCGCGCCGAGCTGGAGGCCTTTCTGCGCGATAACGACGCCTGGATCCCCTTGCCTGACGTTGACCGCGAGTGGCTGGCCGATCAGGAGGTGCGCCATCCCGGCCACTACGCCCCGCCGCCTCCGCCGGAGGCTTGATCCATGGCCGGCCGCGCCTCCGCCATCGAGATGCACACCCGCGTGGATTGGCTGCTGGGGGAGATGGCCAAGGGCCGCCCCCGCATGGATCTAATGCGGGAGGCGCGAGACCGTTACCACCTATCCGAGTCGCAGGCGTACCGGCTGCTGCAGGCCGCTGACGCTGCCCGTGCTGCCGTGTTCGGCACCGTCAACCGGGCCGCCATGCTCACCAGCGCCGTGGACAGCCTGCAGCGGGCTATCCAGATCGCCCTGGCCAACGGACAGCCCATGGCGGTGATCGCTGCCGTCAACGCCCTGGACCGCCTTCTCCACTTCGGTGCGGGCTGGGGGCCGAACGGGCAGCGGGACTACGGCAACAGCTGGGACCGATGAGCTTCGACATCGCCTCCCTGCACCTGCGGATCTGGCGGTTGCACGTCAGCTTCGACGTGGAGATCGAGGACCGGCCGCAGGCTGAGCCGCCTGAGCCGATGGGGTTCGGCGGCACGGTGGTCGAGGTGCCCGTGCTGGAGGAGGACGGCGGGGAAGATCGCCTTGGTTTCAGACACTGAAGGCGGCCCGATCCGGCCTGTCCAAAATCTGCTGCCCTGTCCATCAATCAGATACGCAAGGCCAAGGAAGGCCAGTGTTTGCAGGGGGTTTCGGCGGTGGCATCAGGCCAGGCCAGGCTGAAACCCTGTCCAAACGGGCCTTATGGCGCCTGATTATCAAATAGCGGCATTAAATGAGAAACGTACTATATCGGGCCGAATAATCATGGTACACGAAAGAATAACTTATCGGCCCCTTGCGGGTTAGCCAAGCAACCGATACGTTGAATTGATCATCCGTTGGTTATTTCCCCCAAAAAGGGAAAAACCTCCAAGGCGTTCCACCGCCAAGGAGGTTTGTGAGCCAGGGGATGGTGCTTAAGGAGTCCCAAAAAATCCGGCGGTCAGGCCGGCACAGAGCCATCATGCCACAGGCGACAGGGCATAGCCATACCCGTTCAGGGAGGCTGATCAGCAGCAGCAGCAAGGATCCTTGCCACGTCTGCGGCCGCACCCATGACAGCAGCTGCAGGATCGGCACCGACATGGTGCTGTGCTGGAGGGGAAGCAGCCACAACCCGCCGACCTGGGCGCAGAAGCCGGGAGATCACGGCCCCGGCGCTGACGGGGAGGACTGGGCCTTCCTGGGTGATCGTGACGGCTGGGCCATGTTTCGGCCGCACAGGCCCATGGGGCGGGAGGAGCGGCGCAGGCTGCCACGGCGGCCCGTGGAGGTGGTGCCCCGATGGGCTGGCGAACCGTTGTGGACAACGGAACCAGACAACTACAGGCCCACCAACTGGATCGTGAGCGCCCTGTATCAACGGCACTGCCTGCGCATGGGTTGGGAGGTGGTGCTTTGACGGCAGCCCCTGGACCGAGCCTCGATGAGCTGATGGCGGAGTCGCGGCGGCTGGAGGAGGAGCTCACGGCCAGCAAGGCGGCCCGGAAGGTTGTCCCCCTGAGCAGCGCCTGGGATCCGGTCGGCAATGAGGCGCCCGAACCCATCCAGAACCAGCAAGACCTGGAGCTGATCCGCGCCGCCGCTGACCGCGTGGTGGCGGAGAACCTCAACCGCAGCCGGCCGCAGTATCTGCACCGCTTGCGCGAGCTGATCGAGGACGACCTATCGAAGCCGGCCCGTGATGAGCTTTACCGGCGGGAGATCGGGGAGGCGATCATCCGGCGGGATGGCATCGAGTCGAGGCCCTTTGTCGGTGGCCAAGAGCTGCCAGACGATGAGGACGAATGGATCGTCTCCGGCTTGATCCTCGCCGGTGCCCTCAACATCGTCGGTGCCGACCCCAAGGCAGGCAAAACCCTGTGGTCGGTGTCCCTGATCGCCAACCTGCTGCACGGCTGCCAGCAGTTCCTCGACCGGGAGATCACCGGCCGGCCGCCCACCGTGATCATCGTGGGGCCAGACCAGCCGGTAAGCCTCTGGAAGCGACAGCTACGGGCCGTTGGGCTGGTGGGGGGCGAGAAGGGGAACACCCTTGACCGGCGCATCGTGAAGCTCTGGGACGGCCGGAATCCGTGGGCCGCCACACCGGAAGGGCTGGCAGAGCTGCGGCAGTTGTGCGCTGCTCACCCTGGCTCGCTGGTGCTGGTGGATTCGTTCTCCAAGGTCAGCGAGAAGCTCGGCATCGACGAAAACTCCCGTGAGGCGGCCGAGGTGCTGAGCGACATCGAGCGCGCCTGCATCGTCAGCGGCTGCACCCCCGTAGTGATCCACCACAACGCGAAGGCGGCGGGCCGGAGCGGTGTCGTCAATGGCGGCGCCCTGCGCGGCAACGGTGCCATCCGTGCCAACGCCTCCCAGGTGCTGGTGCTGACGCTGATCGATCAGGACAACCCCAAGGATCCCCGGCGGCGGCTGGTGACGGAAGGGCGGGGCGGTGAGTTCGTGGATGCCGTGATCCAACTGGAGGAGGACGGCCGCAGCTGGTCCCACGTCTGCGAGTTCTCAGAGCACCGTCAGGCAGCCAGGAAGCAGCAGACACGGGAGAAGCTCTCAGCAGAGCAGCAGGACGCCCTCGATGCCGTGGAGGCCAGCAGCGAGCCACTAACCACGGCGCAAGTGTGGGCAGCCATGAAGCCGGGGTTGCCGTGGTCGAGCCAATCATCCGAAGCGAAGGCCCTGTCGAGAACGCTGGCGACGCTGGCAGGCCCGAGCAAAGGGCTGATCGAGCGGTTGTCAGGGACGGCGAATCGCCCTCTCTACCGCCGGTGTGAGGCCAGTGAGCGAGGGGGTAACGCCTAGGGGCCTGTGTGTCTGACCCGTTACCCCTGTTACCCCCTGCCCCTCTATGCGGGACAACTCTCCCTGTTACCCCTTCCCCTTACTAGGGAGTAACGGGAGTAACACCTCCCACACACAGGGGGTTAGGCGGTTGCCCCTGGTTACCCTCCTGCCAACTGGAGACTTTCGCCGATGCCACCGCCTGCCATGACCATCACCACCTGGCCCCCTTCGCCCGACCTGCTGCCCCGCCCGCGCCTCCACCGTCACCCCCGCCCCGCTGCTCCTGTCCGCTGGCGCCCGGTCGAGGTGCAACCACCGCCTGAGGATGAGCAGCTAGGGCAGTGGGCCTCTGAGGTGGCGCTGGGCGAGCTGGTGTGACGGCAGCCGGGCACCCTGATGCAGCTGCTGCTCCCCCCTCGATGCCTGCCCTCGATGACGTTGCCCTGGACCTGCTGTGGCAGGCCATCACCGACCCCAGCACCCGCCGCAGAGTGAGCGGGCGACTCCGGCCACGGATGGTGGGGAGGCCCCATCCCCGCCGCCGGCTGCCCTGTCGGAGAAGGCAGTTACGCGGGCGACGGTGTGCCAGTGGCAGCAGTCACAGCCAGCAGTGAGCACCGCTGAAACCTGCCCAAACCCGTCTCAAGCTGGGATCCGTGTCCAAAAACAGGACCGAATCCTGTCCAAACTGCCAATCTCAGCCCGTCTCGCCCGCTGGTGTGCCAGTTGCTGCCAGCACCCGCTGATGGCACCGTGGCCCCATGACCGACTCCACTGCCCTTCCTGACCTGACGCTGGGCGACTGCGCCGACCGCTGGCAGATCAGCCGTAACAGCATCAAGGCCCGCGCCGTTGCCCTAGGTGTGCAGCTGCGCCGTGAGAGCAGCACCCGCACGGTCTGGCCGGGTGAGCACCTCGACCTGGGGGATGCCCTGCACCAGCACCTGCAGCGCCCTAAGGCCACGTTGGCCAACTACAGCGGCCCGCGCCTGGAGCCCCTCCCAGCGGCGCCCCTGGCGGCCTCTGAGCACCGATCACTGCCGTCAGCCCCTGCTGGCAGTGGCGAGGCCATGGCGGCCATGGTGGCCATGGTGGCGGCCATGCGGCCCTCTCTACCCCCGCCGGATCCGCTGGCCACAGTCGAGGCCCTGCACCGTGCTGTGGAGCTGGGCGTCTGGCTGACTTCGGATGAGGTGTCGAAGATCCTGGGCCCCCCGCCTATGCCTGACACGGTGACCAGCTGGCCCGATGGCCACCAGCTGCGCCCTGGCCTTTTTATGCAGCGACAAAAGTTCGGCGGTCTGGTCTGGTGGCGGATCGTGCGCGAGGCCGACTGACGGCACTCACTGCTGGCAGTTGCAGATGCGAAACGGCAACAGACGCCTTGCGATTGTTATATCGAAACGGCCGCTATTTTCTGTGGGTTGCTGTTATGAATAGGGAGCCGCTGCATCCCCGCCATGAATCCCGACACCTTCGCCGAGCTGCTGGCTGAATACGGCCCTCCCGCCGAGATCGCCGCCGCCCTGGCCAGCTCTGCCCCGATGCCTTTGGAGGAGGTGCAGCTGCTGCTCACTGACCTGCGCCGCTTCGAGCTGCCCCAGGACGCCACCGCGGCCGCTTCCACCGTCGCGTGGCACCTGATCACGGCGCAGCGGCTGATGGCCACCCTGCCGGCGCTGCTGGCCCCTGCTGGTGAGGTGGCCTGATGGAGCCCACCACCAGCACCATCGGCACCATCGTCCAGGCGATCACCCGCCGTTATGACGCCGCAGCAGCCACGGGCGAGTGGCCCGACCGCCCCCACTGGCAGCACCGCCCCAGTCCCTGCCGGCCCATGTTGCGGACCGTCACTGACAGCACCCACTGCCACCAGTGACCTAGTACGGTGGTCGCATCGGGACAGGATCCCGACGCCGGCCCTTCCAGGCGCAAAACCGAAGGAACCCGCCCCCAGCAGTCCGGGGGCACCAAGGAACGACACCTCAAGCGCCCCACGGCGCCCCCTGATGGCCGCCCCGGCAGACAACCGGCGAGAGCACCTCCAGGGGTCCGGCATGGGTGAGACGCCCGCCCCAAGCACCTCGACAACCTGATTCAGCGAACTGATCGGCCCGCCGGTTAGGCAGTGGTCACGTCTGGCACGTTTCATCCCGGCTCCCGCCAGTGGGCCGCCACCGCCGACCCCTACGGCCGATCAGCCCCGCACCCCTTGATCCGTTCCGGGGTTCCTGCCCGCCGCTGGCCTGGAAGCGATGGCCCGGTGGGCAACCCATTGCCCCGGAACCATGAAGAACGAAACCGACACCATCGAGGTGCTGCTCGCTGTCGCCCTGGAGGTGGCCGAGGCCCTGCTCCTGCTCACCGTCGCCCTGGTGGCCCTGCTGCTCACCGTTGCCCGCTGGCGGCCCTCCCAGGCCCCTGCAGTGACAGCACCGGATGCCACCACCGACCCACCTGCCCCAGTGCCGTCACCCGCTGCCAGCACCGACGCGCCTGCCCTGCTGCCAGTCGCTGCCATCACTGACGCCCCGCCGGCCCCTCTGCTGCATCCCCTAGCCGTTGTGGCTGAGCAGCTGGAGGCCCTGCCGGTCACCCGCCTGCGGCCCATGGCCAGCACCCGCAGCAAGCGGGCCAGGAAGGCCGAGCTGGTGGCTGCTCTGGTGGCCTGCTGACCCCTCGACACCCCCGGAACGGATCGGGCCGCTTCGATGACGAAACGGTTTCGCCTCCTTGCGCCAGCTTGCTACAGGCCCGTACACTTGTCCGTACACTGCCCCCAGCCCCCTGGGAGGCGGCCTGCACTAAACCCCAAAAAGTCAAATGGCTACCCGGAAGGTCAAGCGCTTTGAGGCGCGAGTTGACGAAGCTCTCGCTAACGACATCACCGCCCTAGCGGGGCGGCTGGAGGTGGACCAGTCCGAGGTGTTCCGCCGCGCCATGTCGCTCTACATCCGTGCCAAGAGGGACAAGGACGCCCGCATCATCCTTGAGGATCCTCAAGGCAGTCGCACTGAGCTGGTTGGCGTCTAGGAATCTCCGCCTGAGTGGAGTCCGGCAGCCCAGCGATGCCCAATAGGGAAGATCTGTCGAATGACTATCGGCCTGTCAGCCATGCGGAGTGGGTGAGCTCGCAGGAGGAAGCCAGAAAAGATGCGAAACATGCCGCTGACCTTGCAGAGGCCAGCCGGGATGCAAGCTTGCGGCGGCGGCTAGATGTGGCGACCTGTGCCGGCTTATTCGTGTGTGCCATCGGCGCTGCCATAGGGGCTGTGCTCCACACGACTGGATCGAGCTGGCTCGCCGGATTGGCTGGCGCCTGTCTTGGATTTGTTGGACAGAGGTTTATGAAAGGCAGTAGCAAGTAGACCGGCGCCCCAGGCCGGCCAGTCCCTTGTGCCGGTTGGCTGTGCCAATCCTGGCCAGAACCCTGTCCAACGGCATGGCCACCGCTGGGAACCGTTGCAGTGTCTACTGTCCAGACCGTGTGCCGACCTGTTGCTTTGACAGGTACGCGATGGGTCAGGCCGCCCGCCGCTGCTCCCGTTTCGTCACCCTGCTCAGTTCGTCCGGTGTCAGGAACCACTGGGAAGGGTGCAGCCCCCGCGAGATCCTCGCTTCCACTGCGTACGGGGGCAGGTTGAACCGTCGCGCCAGCTGCTCCAGGGTGGCCGGCTGCCCGTTCAACCGGAAGCGAGGCGCCCGGCGGCCGGTCCACCAAACGTCGATCTTGTCGGTGTCGGCTGCCATCACTTCGCCGTCTCCCCGAGGCGCATGATCAGCAGCGTCCCGGCGATCACCCGCCGTTATGACGCCGCAGCAGCCATGGGCGAGTGGCCCGACCGCCCCCACTGGCAGCAGCCACCGCAGCAGGCACCCGCCCCTCCCGGGTCGCTTTGCGGATCTGGAAGGTGAAACGCAGACGCAAATGAGACAAATAGCTAACTACCTCACACCTGCGGCATGTCCATTCCAGATTGAAGGTGGCTCATGCCTTCAACGCCATGGACACCAAGCACAGCCGGTTCTTGGCCTTAGCTGAGCTGCTTCTCGATGAGATCAACGCTGCCAACGAAGTCCCTGCCACGGTTGAGAATGTGGCAGAACTGCTCGAAAAGATGATCCGCACCATTGACGCCTATCGCGCAACCGGTGGCGACGTCGAAGATCTTCTGAAAAAGACTGTCCGCACTATGGACGCCTACCAAAAAGCCGGTGGTGACGTGGCACACCTAATCGCCGCTAGTGGTGCTGGCAGCAAGTTGGATGACGTTCACCAGTTTTTGAACCCCACTGAAGATTGGATCGAGTTGTTCGATGATGACTAGTGGCGTCTGGAAGTTACTAGAGTTCTAGAGATCGTTCTGGCCATCTGGCCACCACTGCGTCCGGTGCTCGCTGGCCTTCCCAGCCGGAGACACTGGGGGCGGTTCCCCCCTTGCCATGCCAGAACCAGACCCGCGTCGTGTCCGCCTGCTGGAGCTTCGCTGCCAGCTAGAGGCCCTAGCTCAGGAGGTGCTCGCAACGTCGGCTGGCTCGCTTGATCGGGCCGCCTTGGATGAGCAGTTCCGGAAGCAGCTGGAGGAGGTGCTGGATCTGCGGGCTGAGCTGGAAGGCTGGCCCTCAGGTTGACCTCCCTGTCCTCTGCCATCGTTGGTACAACGGTGAGTCTGAGATGCCGGAACCGGACCCGCGCCGTGCCCGTTTGGCCGAGATGCGCGATCGACTGGCGCTCCTAGGCCAGGAAATCACGGAAACGCCGCCCGGGTCGCCGGAGCGTGCTGAACTGTCGGATCGGTTTGGGCTGCTGCTGGCGACGGCGTTAGTTCTGCGGAAAGAGCTCGAGGGACCGTGAGTCGCCTGGTGACATCCCATCGCTTCCATTAAGCTCCTCGCTGACGACGACGAAAAGCGCATAGATGGCTGTGCTGGAGACCGATCAGGCCCTCGCCCTGGCGATCTGGCTGACAGGCCGTATCCACCCTGAAGGGCTCGATGCCGCCGAGGCACTATCGAAGATCCTTGATCTTGATTCCCTGCTGGGTTTCGAGCCCGAGCCTTGATCACCCGTTGTGCCGATCCGCCTGAGGCCGCCTGCCATCGGTAGGACAATGCAAGCGAGTAATGCCGGACTAGATCCTCGCCGGATTCGCCTAGAGGCCCTTCGCGAGCAGTTGGAACCCTTGGCCCTGAAGGCGATGGAATATCCGGCCGACTCGCCGGAGCGGGCCGCCCTGGATGACCAGCTAATGGAGGCAATATGGGCGGTGGTGGCCCTGCGAGAGGAACTTGAGGGCTGATCCTCAGGCCGTCTGCTTCCGCGCCTCCCGCTTCGTCACCTTGCTCAGCTCTGTCGGGCTGAGGAACCATTGCGCCGGCGGCAAACCGCGCGATATTCGCGCCAGAACAGTGTCGCAGCTCAGTCCGTACGCCTCCGCCAGGTGATCAAGGCTGACCGGCCGGCCGTGCAGCTCGAAGCGGGGAAGCCCATGCCCGCGCCACCAGATAGAGATCCGTACGGTCAAGCTCATTATTCGCGCTCCCTGCAGCGCATGGTAAGTACCCGCGCTGACCATCCCTCCTTCGGATGCGCCGCGTCGATCACCAACGGGCCTTCCCCCGCCATCACCCGCACCTGGACCAGGTTGATCGCCCCGCCGGATGCCAGCAGCGCCCTTAGCGGCTGCAGCGCCAGCACAGACATGGTGGCCGACCCGCCTGCTTCCCCATCGCCCATGGCCTCGATCCTGTCGATGGCAGCGGCATCGGCAAAGCACTTCACAGCCGCCCCCTCGATCGCCAGAGTCATGCCGGTGCTGAATGATCGCACCCTCAAGAACGGCTCATCTTCGCGGGCCACGATCGACACCAGCTCCGCATCACGGTGTGAGTTCAATAGGCGCCGCAGGATTGGCATCTCTACGGCCATAGGCCGCTGGCAGTGGCCTTCCGCCTTGACGATCACAGCAGAAACACCATCGGCACTAAAAGCCCGCACCCTGCCATCAGGAAGGGGATCGAGGATGCAGACCCTAGGGACCGTCTTGTATGCAGAGCTTGTCGGCACAAGGCTGGCGAACGCCCGCAGCACCGAAGCGGATAGTTCCAGAGTCGGTGTACCACGAACTGTGGCCAATGATGCAGTCATGCAAGACTGGGGCAATGAACCACTTTACCCCGCCCGCCATCACCGTCTATCCCGACGACGATGCCCCGCGCTATCCCCACCCTGGGGATGATGCGCTAGCCAGCCCTCAGTCCCGCCGCTACATCGCGTCTGGCGCTGATGGCAAACGGTCCTACAGTGTGAGCAACGAAACCACCCGCCGCCGCGAGGTTGTCATCCATGCCTGAATCAGCCGATTTTGCTGCCGAGATGGAGGCCGTCATCCAAGCTGAACAGCCGCCCGAGGATGAAACCCCAGCGATCGAGTCCT
>CALRJP020000025.1:0-26717 GCA_943367585.1 Rhizobium sp. Q54 | reverse complement strand
CATACGCTTGAAGCTGTCAGCGACGACGCCGGAAAGGGCATCGATCTGACCAGCGTTGAGGAATTCGCCGCGGGCATCAGCCTGAGCAACGACCTTGGTGAAGGCGTCGAACATTGAGTTAGCTCCTGTTCTCGACGTCGAACGTCGGGATTGGGTGGGTAAGGGGTTGAGTCTGGAGCGTCAGCCCGGTGGTGGCCTGGCCGACGTCGACTGCGTCGTTGCTTTCGATGATCGCCTGGCCTCGGCCGGGCATCGCTCCGAAAGACCTACCTATTGTTGTGCCCCGCGTCCATGGGATGGGGGGACCTTAATAAATGGTCACCAGCCCCGGGATCCCAGCTGCCGCAGCCGTTCTGCCCCGATGCTCCGACCCCTGGGTTCAAGCTGAACGGTTGTCCTGGCCGATGGGTGTAAAACCTCGGGCCGGTGCCACGCCACCCCAGCAAAAAGGGCCCCCTCGACGGGGACCCTCTGGAGCCTGTCAGTGGCTGGGGGACGGTGGAGCCTGGGGCTCAGCCGTCGTCCCGCTTGCCTTTGCCCTTGCGGGGGGCGGGCTGCTCCGGGCTGCCACCGCCGGTCACGGAGACGCTGACGATCCGACCACCCAGGGAGTGGACCAGACGCATGGTCTCGTTCATGCGGGTGAAGGGCACGTTCATGACCATGTCCGCGGTGCGGGAATAGTCGTTGTTGCTGACACCGGTGACGGTGAGGGCCACCTGGCGGGAGCTGCTGAGGCCGGTGCCTCGGGTACCTGCGGAAACCTTCATGGATTCGGTGGGGTAATGGGGACAGGGCTGGACGGGAGTCCGGTTCAGTTGACCGGCGTGATGCTGGCGATGCGGCCGCCTTCCCGAAGGATCTGCTGCTGGGTCTGCAGCAGCTTGTTGAAGGGGATGAACCGCACCCGGTTGCTGCGCTTGTGCAGGCGGTAGTTGTTGAAGCCGGAGATCTCCACCCGGAAGGTGCGGCCCTCTTCGCCGGCTCCCACGCCCTGGCGGGTGACGCCATCGTTGCTGACCTTGCGGAACACGCTGCCGCGGGCGTTGGGGCTCACCACCGGCATGGGAGCTTCCGCATGCACGGAGGGGTTGAGGCGGGACTGGTTCTTGAGCAGGTCGCCGCGCACCGAGGCGCCCACGCCCCGGGTCAGCTGGAGCATGTAGGAAAACTGCAGGCCCTGCTGGCCGGAGGAATAGTCCCAACCGTGCAGGTAGGGCACCACCTCTTCGCCGAAGCGGGTCTGGTACTCGGCGCTGTCGAGGTAGGAGTCGATCTCGGCGTCGTAGCCCTGCTCCTGCAGGATCGTGAAGTGGTGCAGCATCTCGGCCTTGTTCTGGGGAGCCCGGCCCAGAAGATGCTTGAAGTTCAGTTCGATGAACCGGTAGGGGTTGCAGTTCTCGAAGAACTTGGCCTTGTACAGGCCGCTCTTGGCCACCTGGCGGACGAACTCCCGCACGCTCAGATAGCCGCGCTTGAACAGGGACTCCGGACCCGTCAGCCGCTCGCTGGCCATCACGTACTGGTTACCGAGCACCTGCTTGTAGACGGCGCGGATCAGGGCGGCCTTGTCGTTTTCGGTGGCGTTCGTCCAGTTTTCCTTGTTGCGGTCGCTGGAGAAACGCTCGATGCCCAGATAGGCAGCGTTGGCAAGAGTCATGAGCGTGGGGGGCCGGAGGGAGAAGCGTTGGGTAGAAGGTCGGTGGGCAGGGCGCGTAGCCGCTGCACGATCGGCAGACGCCTTCGAGGACGGCTGCAGCAAACGTCCCGATCATGGGCTGCAAGGCGGATCCTATGGGCCTGTCCGCTCGCCACGACAGGGTTTTCAGAATCGTTACAAACCCCCGACCGGGGCGGCCCGTCCGACCCGGCCCGCCCCCGGGGTGGGGCCCCCTGGCGGGCTGGCCCCACCCCGATACCATCCGGCCATCATCCCGGTGCTGTCATGACTGCTGTTGTGCCCCTGTCCGAGGACGCCTCCCTGCGCTTGGCCGACCAGCTGCAGGTCCTCTCCCAGGTCGCCGAAGCGCTCACCTATCGCCTCCTGGAGCTCGAGGAACGGTTGGAGGGCCAGGAGGAGCTGATCGGCGAACGGCTGCAGCAGGCCGCCGGCCGGGAGGCGGCCCATGGGATGGCCATGGACCAGCGGCTGGGCGACACCGAAGAGCGCCTGGCCAGGATCGAGGCGGCCCTGCGGGGGCTGGATCGCACCGGGGCATCCCGCCACCTGCAGGCGGTCCAGCCGCCGGCGCTGCAGCAGGAGCTGCCGGGCTCCCTGAAGGAGGAGGACGGCTTCGACCCCGTGCCGGAGGACACCGACCCCTTCCTCGACGAGGGCGAGCAGCCCTTCATGGACGAATTGATCGCCGGCTGAGCGATGGCCGGCTGAACCGATCCGGCAGGCCAGATCTGGGCGCTGCGGTCAGTTCTCCAGCCAGGAGGGGGGAATCTCGCCGCTGTAGTCGTGGGTGCGCTCGAATTCGAACGGACCGGCCAGGGATCCCCAGAGCTGCTCATGGGTGGCCGGATCGTGGCCCCGATCAATGGTGCGCATGCCCCGGGGGTCGATCTCCAGGCTGCTGACCAGGTAGGCGACGCTGCCCTTGCGCTCGACGAGGCAGCGGCAACCCGGTTCCACCTCGCCGGTGAAGCCCTCACCCACCTCCCGCACCAGATAGGTGCAGCCTTCGAGGGGCAGCAGGTCGGCCGCGGTGATCTGGGCGCGTTTTCCTTCGTCTTCGGTGGCGCCCCAGAAACGCTGTTCGTCGCGCAGGGCCTGGTTGTGGATGATCAGCTCGCCGTCCCGGCGTTCGGCCCGGAGCACCCGGATCCGGTAGGGGGTCCCTGGTGAGATGGCATAGGACTGCTCGAGGAGCAGGGAGCCCGGGGCCAGCTGGGGCAGCGGCCGGAAGGTCACCAGGATGTGGGCGTAGAGGGGAGGGTTGTCGAAGGCCTGGGCCTGGTTGCTGAAGCCGGCACTCAGCTGCTGGATGAGGCGGGCAAGGGAGCTGCTCATGGGGCGCAACCTAGAGGTCGAGCAGGCGGATCCGGAAGGCACCCACCTGGCGGGCCGTGGCCGGATCGCCCTGGGCGAAGGGATGGTCGGCCACGGAGTCGAGGATGGCTTCGAGCTTCTCGGCGGCCGAGAGGCCGTGGGACGGCTCCCTGAGGCTGTGGGCCTGCCAGGCCTCGTCGAACGCCTGGGCGAAGCTGTCGGCGTTGTTGAAGATCTGGCTGGAGGTCGAAGGCGGCTGGGGCATGGGTGATGGGCTGCAACGCAGTCCGCACGCAATGCCAGGACCCAGATTTGAACTGGGGACACGGCGATTTTCAGTCGCCTGCTCTACCAACTGAGCTATCCCGGCCCGTCGCCGAAGCGACGATCGGATCTTAGATCACGGCCCGCAGCGGGATCGGCCCCGGGGCGTGCGGGCCAGGCACAGCATCCCCACCACCGGCCAGCCCAGGCTTTCCATGGCCAGGGCGGCCTGGCAGCCGGTGGCACCGCTGGTGAGGATGTCGTCGACGATCAGGACCGGCCGTCCCGTGGCTTCGCCCGGCCGGGGCCCGCGGCGGCAACGGAAGGCGCCGTCCTGGTTGGCCAGGCGCATGGCCCGCTTCAGGTGGTGCTGGCCGAGCACTGGCCGGGACCGTTCCAGCAGGTCGTCGTGGCGGTAGCCCAGCTGGCGCGCGAGCTGGCGGCACACCATGGCGGGCAGGGGGTTGCCGTGCCGTTTCCAGCTCGGCACCGGCACCAGCAGCGGCCGCCGCCGCCACCGGGGCAGCCCCTCCGCCAGCACCCGCACCAGGGCGGCGACCCGGGCGTCCTCCGGCCGCTGTCGCAACCCAAGCAGCAACCGCCGCAGCTCGCCGTCGTAGGACCCGGCCGCCCACCACAGCAGCGGTTCGTTGCCCCGCTGGCCCCCGGCCGGCAGGGGGAGCTGGCGCCGGCACTCGGGGCAGGGAGCTCCGGCGCCATGGTGAGGCGGCTGCAGGCCGCGACACAGGGGGCAGGGGGTGGCGGCGATCCAGTCGAGCGGAAGGCCGCCCAGGCGTGTGAGGAGCGTCAGGGGTGTGGCGCCGCCGCTGACGGCGCGATCGCTGCTTCAAGCTTTCCCGGGCAGCGACCGCAGCATGGCCACCAGGGTGCGGTGGGCGTCTTCGCTGTCGCTGAGGGCGTGGTCGAAGGGCACCTCCACGGGGGATCCATCCACCTCGAGGCGCATGGCCCGGGGCTCAACGGCCAGCAGGCGGGCCTCCCTGGCCTCGGTGCAGCCGCCGTAGTGGCGGGCATAGGCCAGGACGGCCTCCGCGTGGTCGTCGTTCATGTGCTTGCAGATGCGGTCGCTCACTGCGGCGGTGAGGGGGTCGGCGGCCATGGGGTCGAAGCGGATGGGGGGATTCTGGGCTCAGGCGCCGGCGAACCGCTGCCAGAGCAGCAGGCACAGCCGGATTCCACTGAAGCCCACAAAGCCGGCCAGCACGACGAACAGGGCGATGGAGACGATCGAGCTGAGGCGTTCGTTCATGGCCGGAAGGGAGTCGGTGGGATCTCCATCCTGCAGCTGGCCCTGGCCAGCAGGGCCATGCCCAGAGCCGCCGTGCGTTTCGGTCGGTTCAGCACCGGGATCCCCAGGGCCCGCGAACGCAGGGCCCGCCACTGGCTGTTGCGGGCGCCGCCACCGACGCTGATCACCCGCCGCAGGGCCGGTGCCCCCAGCTGCCGCAGCCGTTGCCAGCCCGCCGCCTCGATGGCGGTCAGCCCCTCGAGCAGGGCCTGCAGGTAGCGGGCATCGCTGACGGGCCTCGGCCCCAGGATCGGCTCCAGCTCCGGGTCGTCGACGGGAAACCGTTCCCCTTTGCGGCTCAGGGGGCGCAGCTGGAGCCCCGTCGGTCGGTCCGGCGTGATCTGGCGGCTCAGCTCCGCGATCCGTTCATCGTCGAAGAAGCGGCGCAGCACGCCGGCGCCGGCATTGGAGGCGCCCCCCGCCAGCCAGCGACCGGCCACCCGGTGGTTGCTGAGGCCGGCCCCGGCCAGGGGCGCCGCCACGAACTGCTTCAGCACCAGGGTGGTGCCCAGGACGGCGACGCCATCGCCGTCCTGGGGGTCCGCGGCCAGCACGGCGGCGTTGGCATCGGTGCTGCCCGCCACCACCTGGCAGTCCCCGGGCAGGCCCAGGCCGGCGGCCACGTCCGCTGCGAGTGGGCCCAGCAGGCTGCCGCTGGAGCGGATCCGCGGCAGCATCTCCGCTCCCAGGCCCGGGACCACTCCGGCCAGCCAGTCCCCCTGCTGCAGATCCCAGCCCAGGCGCACGTTGTTGCCCTCCTCGCCCCAGCGCCAGTCGCCGAGCAACCAGCCCATCAGCCAGTCGGCCTGGTGGCGCAACAGCAGGCCCGGCCCCACCCCCGCGTCCCTGGCCAGGGCCAGCAGCCGCAGGGCCCTGGCCAGGCTGCCGCTGGCGCTGGCGGCCGGATGGCCGGTGGACCCTGCGGGCGACGGGTCCAGAAGCGCCCTGATCGCCCCGGACTGTTCCGTGCAGGCCAGGTGGTACGGGAGGGCCAGGTCCAGGGGCGGGGGCAACAGGCCGCCATCGGCCCGGCAGGCCAGCAGGGTGCCGGAGGTGCCATCGATGGCGATGGCCCGCACCTGTCGGCGGATCTCTTCGGGAACGGTGGCCAGCAGCTGGATGAGCCCTTGCCGCCAGGCGCCGGGCTCCTCCAGGCGACCGGGGTAGGAGGACTGCCGGCTCAGCAGGGGATCATCGGGTTGGCCGCCGGCCACCCCGACGTCCGCCAGAACCGCTAGGCGTAGACCGCTGCTGCCGAGGTCAACCCCCAGAAATAGCGCTGACACGGCTGGCCGTGGCCTGCTTCAGGGTGGCGGCGATGGTGCTGACGTCCTCCCAGGGAAGGTCGAGATCCTTGCGGCCGAAGTGGCCGTAGGCCGCCACGTCCTGGTAGAAGCGCCCGCCCCGCTGCTGGGGCAGTTCCCGCAGACCGAAGGCCTCGATGATCGCGCCGGGGCGCAGGTCGAAGTGTTCCTGCACCAGGGCGGTGAGGTCGGCATTGTCGAGGGCGCCGGTGCCGAAGCTTTCCACCAGGATGCTCACGGGCCGGGCCACGCCGATGGCGTAGCTGAGCTGCACCTCGGCCTTGTGGGCCAGGCCGGCCGCCACGAGGGCCTTGGCCACGTAGCGCGCGGCGTAGGCGGCGGAGCGGTCCACCTTGGTGGGGTCCTTGCCGGAGAAGGCACCGCCGCCATGGCGGGCATAGCCGCCGTAGGTGTCGACGATGATCTTGCGCCCCGTCAGCCCGGCGTCGCCCTGGGGACCGCCCACCACGAACTTGCCGGTGGGGTTGACGTAGAAGCGCGTGCCCTCCTTGGAGGGCTTCAGGGGCAGATCGGCGGTGGCGGGCAGCACCACGTGCGTCCAGAGGTCGTCCTTGATGCGCTGCTGCACCGCCTTCTCATCGCTGAGGCCGTCCACTTCGGCGGTGTGCTGGGTGGAGATGAGGATGGTGTCGATCGCCACGGGGCGGTCGTTCTCGTACACCACGCTCACCTGGGTCTTGCCGTCGGGGAGGAGGTAGCCGAGGCTGCCGTCGTGGCGCACCTGGGCCAGCCGCAGGGCCAGCCGGTGGGCCAGGCTGATCGGCAGGGGCATCAGCTCCGGCGTTTCGTCGCAGGCGTAGCCGAACATGATGCCCTGGTCGCCGGCACCCACCTTGTCGAGCGGGTCGCCGTCGTGGTCGTCGGCCTCATCCACCCCCTGGGCGATGTCCGGCGACTGCTGATCCAGGGCGATCAGCACGGCGCAGCTCCTGGCATCGAAGCCACCGGCGCGGGCACCGCTGTAGCCGATCTGTTCGATCACACCGCGGACCAGGGTGTTGAAGTCGACGCGCGCGTTGGTGGTGACTTCCCCCGTGATCAGGCAGAGGCCGGTGTTGACCACGGTCTCGCAGGCCACCCGGCTGGCGGGGTCCTGGGCCAGCAGGGCGTCGAGCACGGCATCGCTGACCTGGTCGCAGATCTTGTCGGGGTGGCCTTCCGTCACCGATTCCGAGGTGAAGACGAAACGGCTCATGGGGAATGCGATCAGTCGATGGGTGAGCTTATTCCCACAGGTTCGCCGTCCTGGGCAGGGATGGACGGAGCCGCCAGCGTCGAATCGCCGTGCGCGACCACACGGAGCTCCTGCCAGTGGTCCAGCTGCGGGAAGGCGTCATCCAGCGCCACCGGCCGCCGCCAGCCAGCCCGGTAGCCCAGCACCACCGGCACCCCGGCGGCGCGGGCCATGCGCAGGTCGCTGTTGGCGTCACCGATGAGGGCGCAGCTCTCCACGGCCACGCCCAGTTCGTCGCAGAGGCCGTGGACGGCGGCGGGGTCCGGTTTGCGGGGCTGGTGCTCCGCACTCCAGAGGCCCTGCACGTAGGGCACCAGATCATGGGCGGCCAGGAAGGCCTCGATGCCCTCGACATGGTCGTTGCTGATCACGGCGCAGCGCACCCCGGCCTGGCGCAGGGCCTCCAGGAAGGGCCGCAGGCCGGCGGTGGGGGCCGGCCGCTGCCCACTCCCCTGGCCGTGGAGGGCATCGGTGCGGCTGAACACCGCTTCGGCCATGGCCAGGGCTTCGGGCCAGCCCAGGCCCACCTGGGCCAGGGCGGTGGCGGTGGCCACCAGGTTCTGGTCGCGACTCCCCACCGCCATCGTGCCGGCCGGGTGAATTCCTTCGGCGGACAGGCCGTAGGCACGGTGCAGCAGGGCGCCCAGGTCGCGGTGGCGCTCCGGATCGCCCACGGCCAGATCGGCCAGGGCCAGACAGTGAAAGACCCTGGCCTGGGCCAGGGCCACGAGCATGGGCTCGCTGAGGCTCATGGTGCCGTCCTTGTCGAGCAGCACGGCCTCCAGGCGACGGTCCCCGCAGGGAAGGGGCGTGCCCCGCAAGGACAGAAACACCATCGTCAGCGGGCCGGAGCCGGGGGCTTCATTCGAGCGAGACGCCCATGGGCTCGTTGTCTTCGGCCTGTTCGAGCAGCATCTGCTTGTAGCGGGCGGCCATCTCCTCGGCCTTGTCGAACACCTTCTGGGGATCGCTCAGCATGTCGCCCGGTTCCGGCTCGAGGGCCTTGGTGGAGAGGGAGATCCGGCCGCGCTCGGCGTCGAGGTCGATGATCATGACCTTCATCTGGTCGTTGACATTGAGCACCGTGTGGGGCGTCTCGATGTGCTCGTGGCTGATTTCGGAGATGTGCAGCAGGCCACTGACACCGCCGATGTCGATGAAGGCGCCGTAGGGCTTGATGCCCCGCACGGTGCCCAGCACCACCTCGCCCACCTCGAGGCGATTCATCTTGCGCTCCACCAGGGCGCGGCGATGGCTCAGCACCAGGCGGTTGCGCTCTTCGTCCACCTCCAGGAACTTGAGGGGGAGGAAGTCGGCCACGAGCTCCTCCTTGGCCTTGCGGGTGCTGATGTGGCTGCCGGGGATGAAGCCCCGCAGGCCTTCCACCCGCACCAGGGCGCCGCCTCGGTTGGTGGCGAACACCTCGCTGTAGATGGTGGCGTCTTCCTTCTGCAGCTGGCGCACCCGCTCCCAGGCCCGCTGGTACTCGATGCGGCGCACCGACAGGGTGAGCTGGCCATCCTCGTTCTCTTCGCTGAGGATGAAGAACTCGCGCACCTCGCCGGGCTCGAGCACGTCGGAGAGATGCTCGACGCGGTTGATCGACACCTCCTGCAGGGGCATGAAGGCGGCGGTCTTGGCGCCGATGTCGATCATGGCGCCCTTCGATTCGAGGGCGAAGACGGTGCCGTTGACGACGTCACCCGGCTTGAAGTTGTAGTCGTACTTGCTGAGCAGGGCCGCGAACTCGTCCAGCGTGAAGCCCACACCGTCGCCGTCCCGAGCGCTGACCCTGCTGCTGGAGTCGTCGGCGCTGGGCACCTCTTCCGGGATTGCCAGATCGAGTTCCGCTGTGGTCTCGATGTCGGCCGCCTCCCCGCTGCTGATCGGCGTGAGGGCCTCGAGGGTGTCGGCTTCGGAAGAAGGAGTGAGGGTCATGGAGCTGGGGCGGTCTGCCGGTGGCAGTGCGAAGGAACGGGATGGCTGCCCGCCTGCAGCGCACACCCGATCGATCACTCTATCAATGGGCCGGCTTGGCGTCCGTCTCGGGCGCCCAGCCGGCCTCAGCCGACCACCACCAGGCGGCTCTTGCTCTTGCCGCGGTTGCCCAGGCCTTCCAGGGTGGCCACGAAATCGCTCACGCTCTGGAACTGGCGGTAGACGGAGGCGAAGCGCACGTAGGCGACTTCGCTCATCTCCCGGAGGCGTTGCAGCACCAGCTCACCGATCTCGTTGCTGCTCACCTCACGGCCGGCCCGCTGCTGCAGCACCAATTCGATGTCGTCGACGACGGCCTCCAGCCGCGAGGGCTCCAGGCCTGTTTTCTCGCAGGCCCTCAGCAGGCCATGCAGGAGTTTGCTGCGGTTGAAGGTTTCCCGGCTGCCGTTGCGCTTGACCACGGTGATCGGGACGGTCTCGACCCGTTCGTAGGTGGTGAAGCGGAAATCACAGTTGAGGCACTCCCTGCGTCGCCGCACACTGCGCCCGGAATCCGCGGCCCTCGATTCCAGAACGCGGCTATCGGTGTGTTGGCAGGAGGGACATTGCATCCCCGGGCACGCTTCCAAGTGTTGGGAGTGTAAACAGCTACGCGCACAAAAAGAAGGGGTCCACTCCAAGGTGGAGCCCCAGCCAAGAAAAAACCCCTGGTTTCCCAGGGGTTGGATCAATCCGGAAGGGCGGTCACTTGCCGATTTTCGGGGGATCGCGGAAGGCGATCGCGAAAAAGAGCGTCGAGAGGGCCAGGGCCAGGATCAGGATGTAAGCGAAGCTCTCCATGGGAATCCTCGGGGGGGCTGGCGGTCAGCTGAGGGTGGAGCCGGCCGGGGGCACGAAGCCCTCGGGCAGGCGTCGGGTGGAACGGTCGCCCAGCTTGGCGAACAGACCGAATTCCACCTGCTCACCGAGATCGGGGTCGATGCCGGCGAAGACATCACGGTAGAGGGTGCGGGCACCGTGCCAGATGTGGCCGAAGAAGAAGAGCAGGGCGAAGCAGGCGTGGCCGAAGGTGAACCAGCCGCGGGGGGAACTGCGGAAGGTGCCGTCGGAGTGGTAGGTCTCGCGGTCGAACTCGAAGGCCTCGCCGAGCTGGGCCTTGCGGGCCAGTCGCTTGACGTCGGCGGGATCGGTGAACGTCTGACCGTTGAGGGCACCGCCGTAGACGGTGGCCGTCACACCCTGCTGCTCAAAGGAGTACTTCGCCTCGGCACGACGGAAGGGGATGTCGGCGCGGACGATGCCCTGCTGGTCCTGGAGGACCACCGGGAAGTTCTCGAAGAAGTTGGGCAGGCGACGGACCTCGAGGTCATGGCCTTCCTTGTCGGTGAAGGAGATGTGGCCGATCCAGGAGGTGGGCAGGCCGTCCCCGTTGATCATCGGACCGACGCGGAACAGGCCGCCCTTGGCGGGGCTGTTGCCGACGTAGTCGTAGAACGCCAGCTTCTCGGGAATGGAGGCGTAGGCCTCTTCCTTGGTGGCGCCGTTGTCGATGGCGGTCTGGACGCGACGGTTGATTTCCGTCTTGAAGTAGTTCTGATCCCACTGGTAGCGGGTGGGGCCGAACAGCTCGACCGGGGTGGCTGCCGAGCCGTACCACATGGTCCCGGCCACGATGAAGGCGGCGAAGAACACGGCCGCGATGGCACTGGCCAGCACCGTCTCGATGTTGCCCATGCGGAGCGCCTTGTAGAGGCGTTCCGGCGGTCGGGTGGTGATGTGGAAGATGCCGGCAATGATGCCCACGATGCCGGCGGCGATGTGGTGGGCCACGATGCCGCCCGGGTTGAAGGGGTTGAAGCCTTCAGGCCCCCAGGCGGGCTGCACCGGTTCGAGGTGGCCCGTGAGGCTGTAGGGATCCGAGATCCACATCCCCGGCCCGAAGACGCCGGTGAGGTGGAAGGCGCCGAAGCCGAAGCAGCCCAGGCCTGCCAGCAGCAGGTGGATGCCGAAGATCTTGGGGAGGTCGAGGGCCGGCTCCCCGGAGCGGGGGTCCTGCCAGATCTCGAGATCCCAGTAGGTCCAGTGCCAGATGGCGGCAAGGAAGAGCAGGCCACTGAAGATGATGTGGGCCGCAGCCACGCCTTCGAAGCTCCAGAAGCCGGGGTCGACGCCGGTTTCACCGGTGACGCTCCAGCCCCCCCAGCTGCCTGTCACGCCCAGGCGGGCCATGAAGGGCATGACGAACATGCCCTGGCGCCACATGGGGTTGAGGACCGGGTCGGAGGGGTCGAAGATCGCGAGCTCGTAGAGCGCCATGGAGCCGGCCCAGCCGGCTACCAGGGCGGTGTGCATGAGGTGCACGGCCAGCAGTCGGCCCGGGTCGTTGATGACGACCGTGTGCACCCGGTACCAGGGCAATCCCATTGGGGGGTCAGGTCTGGGTTGACAGTTGCCGAAGCCGGTCGCCGGGGCGATGGCGGCTAAGGAGACGCTCGGTGGTTACCGATCCGTGCTGGCGATGGTAAGGGTTGCGGGCAACACCACGGGGCCCCAGGTAACGGACCGCAACGGCGCGATTCACAATGGGAGCCGTTCCGCCCCCGTGAGGCTGCCCCCATGCCCGTGATCCGCTTCGTGCGTGAGCAGCGTGACGTGGAGTGCTACCCGGGGGAGAACCTCCGGGAGGTGGCCCTGCGTGAAGGCATCGAGCTCTACGGCCTCAAGGGCCGCCTGGGCAACTGCGGCGGCTGCGGCCAGTGCATCACCTGTTTCGTCGAGGTGGTGGAGGGGGGTGCCGACAATGCCCTCACCGAACAGACCTCGGTGGAACTGCTGAAGCTGAAGCGGCGTCCCCAGACGTGGCGCCTGGCCTGTCAGGCCCTGGTGCAGAAATCGGTGATGGTGCTCACCAGGCCCCAGGTGGGGCTCTCCGACCGGGAGAACGACCTGGGCCGGGCCCGTTCCATCCCCCTGCCGGAGGGGCCCACCGCCTGGCCCGAGCCCCCCGCCGCACCCGAGGCGGTGGAGCCCCAGGGGTTCGAGACGGCACCCGAAGGCCCCGGGGTTCCATCCACAACGAGCGATGAAGGGGGCGTCCTTCCCGCCGATGGGCGGTGATACCTTCTCAGAACCTCTCCAGCAGTCATGGAAACCAACGACCTCGGCTTCGTTGCCAGCCTCCTGTTCGTTCTGGTTCCCGCCGTCTTCCTGATCATTCTCTACATCCAGACGAACAGCCGCCAGGGCGGCTGATCCGGGTTCAGCGCGCCCGCCCCTCCGGCTCCCGCACCAGCAGTACCGGGGCCGGAGCGTGCACACGGATGTAGTCGCTCACCGAGCTGCCCAGAAGCTTGTCGAGATCCACCAGGCCCCGGGCCACCAGCGGCCGGCGGTCCTGGGAGGCGATCACCACCAGATCGGCCTTCACGTCCTCGGCGGTGCCGCAGACGCCCCGGGCGATGTCACCGGTTCGGTGCAGGCCCTTCATCTCCACCCCGAAGCTGCGGGCGCGCTGGATGGCCTTCAGCAGCACCTCATCGCCGGGGGTGCGCCCCCCCCGGGAGGGGGTGATGTCCTGGCGGGACACATGCACGCCGGTGAGGCTGCCGCCGGGGATCCCCTGCACCAGCTCGCACGCCAGCTTGAGGGCGTCATCGCCGACGCCGGTGCCATCGATGGCCACCAGGACGCGGTTGATGGCCTTGACGTAGAGGTCGTCGCGCACCAGCAGCATCGGCCGGGTCGACAGCTGGAAGACGTACTGGCTGGCGCTGTTGCCCAGGATCGACTGCAGCCTCCCCAGGCCCCGCGACCCCATCACGATCAGGTCAGCCTCCAGCTCGTCGGCCACCTTGAGCACGGTCAGCTTGGTGTCGCCTTCGCGCACGACGGTGTTGACCTCCCCGGGGGTGAGGCCGAGGCGTTCGATGGCCTCCTTCACCAGAACCTCGGCCTGCTGGCGATGGCTTTCCAGGTCGAGTCCCCCCTGCTCGGGAATGACGTGCAGCAGGTTGATCCGGGCCTGGCGGCAGGGGGGGATGTCGCGCAGGAGGCGGACCATCTCCTCGACATGGCCCTTACCGGAATCGGCGATCAGCAGGTTGCGGAACACGGACATCAAAGTGGCTCGGGTTCAGCCTATGGCTGATCCCCATTCCGCCATCCCCTGTGGTGAAGACCGTGATGCAGCGATCCGACGAGGCCTGGTGGCGCCTGCAGCGCCGGGTGTTGCCCCAGCACACCGACCATGCCGGGGTCATGTGGCACGGGGCCTATCTGGCCTGGCTTGAGGAGGCGCGGGTCGAGGCCCTGGCCCAGGCCGGTCTTGCCTACAGCGCCCTCTCTGCCAGGGGCTTGGAGTTGCCTGTGGTGGCGCTGCGGATCGACTACCGCCAGGCCCTGCTCCATGGGGACGGTGTCGAGATCCGCAGCCAGGTGCTGCCGCGGCGGGGCGTGAAGCTTCCCTGGCACAGCCAGTTCATGGGCCCGGATGGGGCCGTGGCGGCCGAAGCCTGCGTTGATCTGGTGCTGGTGGACCTCTCCGGTGGCCCGTCGCAGCGACGCCTGCTGCGGCGGCTGCCCCAGGACCTGGAGCAGGCCCTGGCGATCCTGCGCGCCGGCCCGCCCGAAGCCACCGCCCAGTCATAGTACGCTTGTACTGCTGTTGAGGCGGTGGGGCGCGGCGATGGGAGAGCTGGTGCAGGGGGTCTTCCCCCGCCGCGGGGCTCCGGCCTGGGATCGGCAGCAGCGCCTCTGGTGGCTGCTGTGGAGTCGATGCCCTGGCCTCGGCTGGCAGCGGCTGTGGGCCCTCGAGGCCAGCTGTGGTGGGCTGGCGGTCGCCTGGCAGGCGCCGGCCCAGGAGTTGGCGGCGGTGCCGGGTCTGGGGCAGGGGCTGGTGGCCGTGGTGGAGCGGTTTCGCCACCGCTGGGGCCCCCGGCCCCTGCAGGCCTTCGCGCCCCGGTGCCGCTTCGGCCGTGGGGTGCTGGTGCCCGGGGATCGGGCCTGGCCCGCGGGTCTGCGGCAGCTGCAGCGGCCCCCCCTGCAGTTGTGCTGGCGGGGGCGGGGCAGTCTCTGGCCCCACCTGGGCCATCGCCGCGCCGTGGCGGTGGTGGGCACCCGCCGCCCGTCCCTGCATGGCCTCTCGATGGCCCGCGGCATCGGCGCCGCCCTGGCCGAGGCGGGCTGGCCCGTGCTGAGCGGTCTGGCGGAAGGCATCGATGGGGCGGCCCACGGGGGGTGCCTGGCGGCGGGTGGCGCGCCGGTGGGGGTGCTCGGCACACCCCTGGGCCGCGCCTACCCCCTGCACCACGCGGCGCTGCAGCGTCAGGTGGCCTCCGAGGGCCTGTTGGTGAGTGAGCTGGCCGAGGGCGGCAGCGTCCGGCCCGGCAGTTTCGCCGCCCGTAACCGCCTGCTGGTGGCCATGGCGGCCGCGGTGGTGGTGGTGGAGTGCCCGGTGGCCAGCGGCGCGCTGCATTCGGCCGAACTGGCCTGGCAGCTGGAGCTGCCGCTGTGGGTGGTGCCGGCCGATGCCGGCCGCGCCTCGGCCATGGGCAGCAACCGGCTGCTGGCCAGGGGCGCCACCCCCCTGCTGCTCCCCGCCGACCTGATCGGCCAGCTGGGCCAGGGGCCCCTGGCCGCGCGGTCCGCCGCTGCCGGCCTGGCGGCGCCCAGGGCGCTCCAGGGGGTGGAGGCCGAGGGGCTGCTGGAGGCGGTGGGGGGTGGCGCCAGCCTCGAGCAGCTGAGCCTGGCCCTCGACCGCCCCATGGCCGAGCTGATGCCCCGGCTGCTGGAGCTGGAGCTGGCCGGGCTGCTGCGGGCCGAGGCCGGCCTCTGCTGGCGCCCCTGCTGAGGCCGCTGCTCCTGATTAGGCTCCTGCCATGGTTTCCCTGGCCGGCACCGTCCCTGTCCCCGCGCCCCCGGCGGATGGCCCTGACGTCCCGTTGATCACGGCGTTGGAGCTGCTGGCCTGGCGCCGCCGCCTCCTCGCCCTTGGTGGGGAGGCCGCCGCCCTCGACTGGCTCCTGGATCTGGGTGCCGGTCTGCGCTGGAGCCAGTTGCAGGCGCTGTGGTGCCACCCGGAGGCCGAGGTCCGGCTGAACAGCTCGCTGCAGGGGCTGGAAGCCCTCTGGCGCCGCCACCTCGACGCCCACGAGCCCCTCCAGTACCTGGTGGGCCGCTGCCCCTGGCGCGACCTGGAGCTGCCCGTGGCCCCCGGGGTGCTGATCCCCCGGCAGGAAACGGAGCTGCTGGTGGATCTGGCCCTGTCCCTGGGGCCTGCGGAGCGCCCCGTCGGCCGCTGGGCCGACCTGGGCACCGGGTCCGGTTGCCTGGCCATTGCCCTGGCCCGCAGCCTTCCCGAGAGTCGTGGCTTCGCCGTGGAAGCCAGCCCCGAGGCTTTTTCCCAGGCCGGCGCCAACCTCACCCACTGGGAGCTGCAGCGCCGCGTCACCTTGCTGGAAGGTGATTGGTGGCAGCCGCTGGCGCCCTGGTGGGGTGCGCTGGATCTGGTGGTGAGCAACCCCCCCTACATCCCCAGCGCCACTGTCTCAGCGCTGGAGCCGGTGGTGCGGGAGCACGAACCCCGCCTGGCCCTCGATGGCGGCCCCGACGGGCTGACGGCCATCCGGTCGATCGTGGCCGGCAGCCTCAGGGGCCTGGCCCCCGGCGGCCTGCTGCTGCTGGAGCACCACCACGATCAGAGTGAGGCTGTCGGTGAGCTGCTGCGCGCCGCCGGTCTGGAACGGCTCGCGTCCCATGCCGATCTCGAAGGGCGGGCCCGCTTCGCCAGTGGCAGGAGGCCCGGCGCACGATGAACGCTGCCGCGCCACTGGCCAGGTGCCTGGCGCAGGGGGAGGCGGTCCTGTTCCCCACCGACACCCTGCCGGCCCTGGCCGCCCGGCCCGAAGTGGCCGCCCTGCTCTGGCAGCTGAAGCAACGTCCCGCCGACAAGCCGCTGATCCTGATGGGGGCCGACCTGAGCCAGCTGGTCGAGGCCCTGGGGGTGCCCTGGCAGGAGGCCTGGCTGGCGCAGGCCCGCTGCAGCTGGCCGGGCGCCGTCACCCTGGTGCTTCCGATCGCCGGAGCCCTCACCGACCATCTCCACCCCGGCGGCACGAGCCTGGGGCTGCGGGTCCCGGCCTGCGAGCGGGCACGGGAGCTCCTGCGCCTCAGCGGCCCCCTGGCCACCACCAGTGCCAACCGTTCCGGGGAGCCCCCGGCCACCACGGCGGCCGAAGCGGCGCGCCAGTTCCCCACCCTCCCCCTGCTCGAGCCCCTCCCCTGGCCGGCCGGATCCGGGCAGGCCAGCACGGTGCTGGCCTGGCGGGGGCCGGACCAGGGATCCGACGGTGGCAGTGCATGGATCGTGCTTCGGCCCGGGGCCGCCGTGGCGCCGGGGGCGGGGGGGGCCTGATGCTGCCGCTCCTGCTGGTGGTGCTTCTGGCGGTGGGCCTCAGCCACTGGCTGTTGGTGCCCCTGGTGCATCTGCTGACGCCGGTGTTCAACCTGGGGTGGCTGGCCTGGCTGGCCCTGGCGTCGCTGCTCTGGCTCTTCGCCGGAGCATGATGCCCTGATTGCGAAGGGCCGTCCCGCGGCCGGATCCACCCCTGGCGCCGACGGAGGCGTGCCGACCGCCCCCATGACCCTTGCCAGCGCCGGCGATCCCGGACTCGCCGCCTTCGGCTCCAGCCTGACCGCCATCACCCTGGCCGAGCTGGGGGACAAGACCTTCTTCATGGCCCTGATCCTGGCGGCGCGCCATCGCCCCCGCTGGGTGTTCGTGGGGGCCTTCGCGGCCCTCACCCTGGTCACCCTGTTGTCCCTGGGCATGGGGTACGGCCTCAGGGAATGGCTGCCCCAGGCCGTCGTTCCCTGGCTGGCGGCGGTCCTGTTTCTCGGCTTCGGCGTCAAGCTTCTGGTGGATGCGGCCGGCCTGCCCGCCGATGCCGCCAAGGGGGAGGCCCAGGAGGCCAGGGAGGCGATCGACGCGGCTGAGAGGGATGGCAGCATCCGCGGTCCCGGTGCCGTGATCTGGGAGGCCTTCGTGCTGGTGTTCCTGGCCGAACTGGGGGATCGCACCCAGTTCGCCACCATCTTTCTGGCGGCGGCGCCGGCCTTCACCTTCGCCGGCCTGCTGGCCGGCACGTTGCTGGGCCATGCCCTGGTGACCTGGCTGGCGGTGGGCGCGGGCCAGTGGATCGGCGGCAGGATCAGCGAGAGGGTGCTGTACCGCCTCAGCGGTGGCCTGTTTCTGGCCTTCGGCCTGCTGTCGCTCTGGCAGGCCATCAGCTGACGCCCCTCAGCGGCTGGCGGGCTGCTGCAGATCCCAGCGGAACAGCCCCCGCCAGGTGGGCTGCTGGAACGGGCCTTCCTCCATCGTCGGGGTGAAGTCCACCCGTTCGTTGACGGGAACCGTCAGGGGGCGCTCCGGGGGGCCGACGGCCGGCAGCGTTTTGGCCCCTGCCGTTGGCGCCGGTCCGCTGGGATCCCCGTAGCGGGTGCGGATGCCGGGACTGCCCAGGATCTTCGCGCCGGAGCGGCCGGCCGGCTGCGCCGGCTGCTGGGGCGGGACCGGTGGCGGCGGGGGTGGGCCCTGGGCCAGGTCCCCCGCGAGTGCGATCATCCCCCCCACCAGCCAGGCATGGCACGACATGGCCTCCCGCTCGCTGTCCTGGGGAGATGGTAAGGGTGGCGGATCGGTTCCCTCTCCAGGCAAGCCGGCTAACGGATTTGAACCGATGGCCTTCGCTTTACAAAAGCGCTGCTCTACCACTGAGCTAAGCCGGCGACGGGCCCCTGGCCCGGCCCAGCCTATCCCTGGGCCAGGGCCCAGAGCAGGAGCTGGGTGCGGCTGCGGCAGCCGGTCTTGGCCAGCAGATGGGAGACGTGGCACTCCACCGTGCGCGGGCTCAGCACCAGCTGGGCGGCGATGTGGCGGTTGCTGTCACCTCGGCGCAGCAGGTCGAGGACCCGTTGCTCCGCTGGGGTGATCGCCACCGGGAACGCTTCGGCCACGGCCTGCCATCGCTGCACTGCCTGCAGGATTCCCGTCGGCGGTCTCCCGGGCGGCGGCGGCTCAGTCGGGATCGGCGGGGGAGGGATCTTCGGTGGGTTCGCTGGCCAGGGGAACGGCCAGCTCCTGCGGGGCGGCTTCGGCATCGGGCGCCTGGGCCATGCCCACGGCGGCGGCTGCCGCCACCAGGGCCGGCAGCGGCCGGGCCCGCTTGATCGGCAGGTTGGCCACCAGCGCGGTGACGCGGTCCTCGGTCTCCAGGCTCACGTCGCCCTCCTCGATGTCGATCTCCACATAGCGCTGCACCACCTCGAGGATTTCGCGCCGCATCTGCTCGAGCAGTTCGGGATTGAGGTCGCTGCGGTCGTGGGCCAGCACCAGCTGCAGCCGCTCCTTGGCCATGGTGCCGCTGGGTTTCTGGCGCCCCAGCAACCGTTGGATGAAATCGAACAGCGTCATGGTGCTCAGAAGAGACCGGTGGTTTTGCGGATCTTGTTCATCAGCCGGGCGCGCAGGCCCCTGCGGGCCTTGGAGGGATCCTCCAGGGGGATGTCCTCGCCCCGCAGGCGCCGGGCGATGTTCTGGTAGGCCTTCGCGGCGGGGGATCCGTTGCCGTTGAGGGTGAGCGGTTCCCCCCGGTTGGTGGACACGATCACCTGCTCGTCCTCCACCACCAGGCCCACCAGGGGCAGGGCCAGGATGTCGGTGACGTCCTCGACCCCCAGCATCTCCTGGCTGGCCATCATGCGGGGCCGCACCCGGTTCAGCACCAGCTGCACCGGCGCCACGCCCCGGGTGTTGAGCAGGCCGATCACCCGGTCCGCATCCCGCACGGCCGACACTTCCGGCGTGGTGATCACGATCGCCTCGCGGGCGGCGGCCGCGGCGTTCTTGAAGCCGTCCTCGATCCCCGCCGGGCAGTCGATCAACACATAGTCGGCCCGTTCAGCCACCATGGCCACGATGCGCTGCATGTCCTCCGGGGTGAGCCACTCGAGCATCCGGGGATTGCCGGCGGGCAGCAGGGCCAGGTTGGGTTCCTGTTTGTGCTTCACCAGGGCCTGCTCCAGCCGGCAGGTTTCGGCCAGCACCTCCTGGGCGGTGTAGACGATCCGGTTCTCCAGACCGAGGAGCAGATCGAGATTGCGCAGGCCGAAATCGGCATCGAGCACCACGGTGCGCTCCCCCAGCCGGGCCAGGGCAATCCCCAGGTTGGCGGTGAGGGTCGTCTTGCCGACGCCCCCCTTGCCTGAGCAGATGAGGATGATGCGGGCGGGTGCTGACGTCACGGCGTCCACGGGCGTCGCGGCAGGTTAAACCCATTGGGCGGAGCGGCTGGGCCAAGACCGGCAACTCCCGCTAGAAAGGCCCATCCAGCTTGCGCGCCTCGATGAGCTCCGCCCCCCACCGGCCCCAGCGGCTGCTGGTGATGCCCGACGACGGCGTCGAAGCCGTCGTCGCCCTGATCGAGGAGGCCTCCGAACAGCTGCTGCTGAAGCAGTTCAAGCTCCAGTCGGAGGCAGTGGAGGAGGCCCTGCGGCGCGCCCGGGACCGGGGGGTGCAGGTGCGGGTGATGCTCAATCCCCACACCTCCGGTGGCGACCGCTGGAATGACGAGGCCTTCACCCGGCTGCAGTCCTGGGGCATCGAAACCGCCTGGACCAGTGAATCGTTCCCGGTCACCCACGAGAAGTCGATGGTGATCGACCAGCACACCGCCCTGGTGGCCACCTTCAACCTGGCCGACAAGTACTTCACCGAAACCCGCGACTACGGGGTGCTCACCTACAACCCCGCCGTGGTGGCCCAGGTGATCGCCGGCTTCGAAGCCGACTGGCAGCGCGTCTTCTTCCAGCCCGACCTCGGCGTCGGACTGGTGTGGAGCAGCGCCCACAGCCGCGGTCAGATGGCCCGCATCGTCGATGCGGCCACCCGCACCCTCTGGATCCAGCACCCGAAGTTCGTCGATGCGGTGATCCTGGAGCGGATCATCAGCGCCCGGGAGCGGGGGGTGAAGGTGCGGGTGCTGTGCGGCGGCAAGCACGGCATCAGTGACTGGGACATCTACGACACCTTCTCTTCCCTGCGCGTGATGGAGCGCTTCGGGGTCAAGGTGCGTCGCCAGCAGCGGCCCAAGCTGCACGCCAAGCTGATCCTGGTGGACGGGGCCTTCGCCCAGACCGGCTCGATGAACATCGACCGCAGCGCCTTCGACCTGCGCCGGGAGCTGGGCATCGAGAGCGACGCCCCCGATGTGGTGGCGCGGCTCAAGGAGACGTTCCAGATCGACTGGGAGGCCGCCGCCAAGTACCACGCCCCCGATCCCCTCGACCCCAGCTTCCACGAGGAAGGGGAACTGCCCCCGGATCCCCATTTCGTGCATGACTGACGCCTCCGAGCTTCCCTCGACGGGCCCCCCGCCCGGGCTGCGGCAGCTGTTCACCGGCATGCTCATGGTGGCCCTCTCCGCCTTCGGCGGGGGCCTCTCGGCCTGGAGCCAGCGGATCATCGTCGAGCAGCGCCGCTGGATGAGCAACGAGGAATTCCTCACCGGCCTCACCGTGGCCCGGCTCTTCCCCGGCCCCAACCAGATCAACATGGCCGTGTATGTGGGCACCTTCTTCCGCGGCCTGCCCGGGGCCCTGGCGGCCCTGGCGGGGATGCTGCTGGTGCCGTTCACCCTGCTGATGGGGGTGGGGCTGCTTTATTTCCAGTTCCACAGCCTGCCCGCCCTCGACCGGGTGCTGGCGGGGGTGGTGGCGGCGGCGGCGGGGATGGCCCTGTCGATGGGCTTCAAGATCCTCGACGAGTACTGGAAGGATCCGGTGGCCCTGCTGCTGGCGGCGGCCACCTTTGTGCTGATGACCTTTTTCCATGTCCGTCTGGTGCCGCTGGTGCTGGTGGCCGGACCCCTGGCGATGGTCTGGTATTGGCCGCGGCGGTCCCAGCCCGGGCCCCCGGCTGGAGAGCCGCGCTGATGGCGCCCCTGCTGCTGGCGGCCGCCGCCGAGGCGGCCAGCTGCGCCCCCCTGCGGCTCAACGATCTCGGGCACCTCCTGCAGGTGATGGGCACCTTCCTTGGCCTGTCGCTGTTCTCGCTGGGGGGCGGCAACACCCTGCTGGCCGAGTACCACCACCTCAGTGTCGTGCAGTACTGCTGGCTGCGGCCCGCCCAGTTCGCCGACATCTACGCCCTGGCCGAAGCGGCCCCGGGCCCCAGCTCGATGATCGTGGGGCTCCTGGGCATGGGGGCCGGCTGGCCCGAGGGGCCCGGCTGGGCCCTGCTGAGCGCCTACGGCGCCGAGGTCGCCATCCTGCTGCCCTCCACCCTGCTGATGGTGGTGGCCTGCCTGAGCTGGAACCGGCTGCGGGACTCCCCCTGGCGGGTCGCCTTCGAGCGGGGCCTGGGACCCATCACCCTCGGCATCCTGTTCGCCGTGGGGGTCAAGATCCTCCAGACCGCCGACACCAATGCCCCCGGGGTGGTGGTGTCCCTGCTGGTGTGCGTGCTGATGCTGCGCACCCGGATCTCGCCGTTGTGGTTCATGGCCGTGGCCGGTGGGCTCGGAGCCTTCGGCCTGATCAACCGCTGAACTCCGCTCAACCGCTGAACTCCGGCGCCGCCGGATCGATCCGGATCTCCCCCTCCACCAGCAGGGCCTGCTCGGCCAGCCCGGGCGGGGGCAGACCCTCCGGCCCCCGCGCCACCACGTCGGCGATGCGCAGCTGCAGGGGGCGCAGCTGCAGGGCGACGATGCGGGCGCCCTTGTCGCCGGCCACGCCGGCATGGGCGATGCCCCGCAGCCGCCCCCACACCAGAACATTGCCGGCCGCACTGATGCGGGCACCGGGGTTCACATCCCCCAGCAGCAGCACCGAAGCCTCCGCCTGCAGATGGTCGCCGGAGCGCAGGGTGCCGCGATGCACCAGCAGATCGGACGCCAGTGCTGGCGGCGCCGGGGCCGCGGTGGGCCGCGGCGGCACCCCCGCATCCGTTTCGAGTCCGAGGGCCGCGGCGGCCACCAGGGTGTCCGGGTGGTCACCGGCGACCCGCACCAGCTCGAGCTGCAGGGGAGCCAGCAGCTCCTGCAGCTGCCGCAGCTCCGGCAGGCGCAGGGGCCAGTTCCCCGCCTGCAGCTCCACGGCTCCGGCCTGGGGGCGGCGACTGCCGAGGGCATAGCGCACTTCCTCCAGGGCGCTGGCGGAGCCCTGCAGCGCCGGCAGTCGCAGCAGGTGCGGCTGCCGGTCGTCGACGGCCTGGATCAGGGTGGCGGCCAAGGTGGTGCCCAGGGGTGCAGCGAACCTAGTGGTCCTGGCGGCTCCCGTCCTCCGCTCGCCGCACCGCCAGGGCCCCGCGCAGGGCGTCGCTCACCTGGGCCGGGTGGATCAGCCAGGCCATGTCGACCGTCTGGCAGAGGCTGGCCACCAGGGGGGAGCGCTGCTCGAGGGCCTGCAACCGCAGGCCATCCCAGAGCCGCAGACCCCCGGCGTAGGGGTGATAGCCGCGGCTCTGGCGCTGCTGCAGGGCGCAGCAACCTTCCGCCACCAGGCCGGCCCGTTCACACAGCTGCCGTGCCACCGCCAGCAGCTCGAGCCGGCCGGCGGGAGACAGGTCGCTGACGTCGGTGGCCTTGGGCAGGCGCCGCTCCAGCAGCCGCCCGCAGGGATCGGCCAGTTCCGCGGGGGCCTCCTCCCGCCAGCGCATCAGGTGGTAGCCGGTGCGGATGTCGTCGTTGGCCAGGTAGCTGTCGATATCCAGGTGATCCCGGTCCCAGAGCCAGCGGGCCATGGTGGGATCGGCCCACACCACGGCGGGGCCCAGCCGGCGGGCCACGGCGATGACCTGGTTCAGCAGCCAGTTGCAGACAATGTTGAGCCGGTGGTTGTAGACGCTCCTGTACATCAGGTGGCGCACCACCAGGTAATGCTCCACCGCCATCAGGCCACGGGGATGGAGCGCCAGATCGCCATCGGGTGCCAGGGTGAGGCTGGCGAGGATCCGCTCCAGGTCGAGCTGGCCGTAGCGGGTGCCGGTGCTGTAGCTGTCGCGCAGCAGGTAGTCGAGCCGGTCGCAGTCGAGCTGGCTGCTGACCAGCGCCTTGATGGCCCGGCAGGGATGGCGGCCGTGCTCCAGCAGATCGGCCACCAGGGCGGCCCGGCCGGGGGATTCCGCGTCGAGCCGGTCGCGCAGGGCGGGATGGTCGCGGATCAGCCGGCCCGACCAGACCTCATGCTGCACGCCGAACATCTCCTCGCCCGAGTGGCTCAGGGGCCCGTGGCCCACGTCGTGCAGCAGGGCGGCGGCATAAAGGACGGCCCGGTGCTGGGCGAGGGAGGGATCGAGCCGCTCCAGCTGCTGCAGGGCCAGCCGCGCCACCGCCAGCACGCCGAGGGAATGGGTGAAGCGGCTGGATTCCGCCCCATGGAAGGTGAGAAAGGCAGGCCCCAGCTGCCGGATGCGCCGCAGCCTCTGGAAGGGTGCCGTGTCGATCAGGTCGATCGCCAGGGCTTCGGCGGGATCCTGGCGGTCGAGCCGGATCGCCCCGTGCAGCGGGTCGTGGTAGGTGCGCTGGCTCATGGTGCGACGGCTGGGGCGGTCAGTTCAGCGACCAGCAACGTGGCGGCCGCCTCCCGCCAGGTGTCCCCGTCACCGTCCGGCTCCAGGGGTTCGGGCTGGGGCAGCAGCACGTCCGGCTCGATGCCCTGGTTCTGGATGTCGCGGCCGCTGGGGGTGAGGTAGCGGGCCACGGTCACCGCCAGACCGCTGCCGTCACTCAGGTTGATCAGGGTCTGGATCAGTCCCTTGCCGAAGGTGCGGCTGCCGGCCAGGCGGGAGCGGCCACTGTCCTGCAGGGCACCGGCCAGGATCTCGCTGGCGCTGGCCGTGCCGGCGTTCACCAGGGTGAGCATGGGGCCGCCATAGAGGCGACCCGGGGTCGCCTGCTGCCGGGCCGCGATGCCCCCCCGATCCTGGGTTTCCACGATGGGCTGCCCGTCCAGCAGCCCATCGGCCACCGCCAGCCCGGCGGCCACCAGTCCGCCCGAGTCGTTGCGCAGGTCGAGGATCAGCCCTTCGATCGGCCCGCTGCCCCCGGGGGCTGTCAGCGCCGCCAGGGCGGAGCGCACCTGCTGGGGCACCTGCTCACTGAACTGGGTGATCCGCAGGTAGCCCAGGGTGTGTCCCTCGTGCTGCAGGCGATGGCTGCGCACCGGTTGCAGATCCACCTCGCGGCGGTCGAGCAGCACCTCCGCGTCCTGGCCAGCCGGGGTGCGCAGGGCCAGGAGAACGTCGCTGCCGGCGGGGCCCCGCAGCCGGGCGGCGGTGCCCTCCAGGCCCAGCTCGTCGGCTGGGATGCCGTCCACCTTGCGAATCTCGGTGCCGGAGACGATCCCCGCATCGGCGGCGGGGGAGGCATCCAGCGGGGCGATCACAACGATCCGCTGGTCCCCCGCCCGCAGACCGAGCTGCAGCCCCACGCCGCTCACGCGGCCCTGGGTGTTGGAGCGCAGGGTGGCGTACTCCTCCGGACGCAGCAGGCGCGTGTAGGGGTCGCCGATCGGGGCCACCATGGCCTCAATGGCGTCGTAGGCCTGCACCGAGCTGGTGATCGACTTCTCCAGGGCCTTCTGGCGCAGGTGCCGCCACTGCACCGCCTCCAGGCGGGCGGGGTCGACGTAGCTCTGGTTCACCAGGCGCCAGGCCTCCACCACCAGCTGCTGGGCATCGCTGAGGGCCAGCGCCGGGGCGGCCAGGCCCAGCTGCAGGCACAGGCCACACACCAGCAGCAGCCGCAGGAGCCGGATCCGGCCCGGCAGCCCTGTTGCAAAGCATTGAGCCGGGGTGGACCGGCGGCCCGGGTGTCTCACGGGGGGGTCAGAACGATCGGTAGACTCTCGCAACCCAAGCCCCACGCTGCATGGCGAACTCGTCTCCTGGCGCCAAGTCGTCCCCGATCTATGACTGGTTCGAGGAGCGCCTCGAAATCCAGGCGATCGCCGACGATATCTCCGCCAAGTACGTCCCGCCCCACGTCAATATCTTCTATTGCCTGGGCGGCATCACGCTGGTGTGCTTTCTGATCCAGTTCGCCACCGGCTTTGCGATGACCTTCTACTACAAGCCCACGGTGGTGGAGGCCTACAGCTCGGTCCAGTACCTCATGACCGACGTCAGCTTCGGCTGGCTGATCCGCTCCGTCCACCGCTGGAGCGCCAGCATGATGGTGCTGATGCTGATCCTGCACGTCTTCCGGGTGTACCTCACCGGCGGCTTCAAGCGCCCCCGCGAGCTCACCTGGGTCACCGGCGTCACCATGGCCGTGATCACGGTCTCCTTCGGGGTCACCGGCTATTCCCTCCCCTGGGATCAGGTCGGCTACTGGGCCGTGAAGATCGTCAGCGGTGTTCCCGCCGCTGTGCCCGTGGTGGGCGACTTCATGGTCGAACTGCTGCGTGGTGGTGAAAGCGTGGGCCAGTCCACCCTGACCCGCTTCTACAGCCTTCACACCTTCGTGCTGCCCTGGCTCCTGGCGGTGTTCATGCTGATCCACTTCCTGATGATCCGTAAACAGGGCATCTCCGGTCCCCTCTGAACCCCGATCAGCCCCTTAGCCTTCCCCCACCGGTCAACAGCGCTCCGAGCTCCCCACCATGCACATCCTCAAGAAGCCTGACCTCACCGATCCCAAGCTGCGGGCCAAGCTGGCCAAGGGCATGGGGCACAACTATTACGGCGAGCCGGCCTGGCCCAACGACCTCCTCTACATCTTCCCGGTGGTGATCCTGGGAACCATCGCCTGCCTGGTCGGGCTGGCGGTTCTCGACCCAGCCATGCTGGGTGATCGGGCCGATCCCTTCGCCACCCCGCTGGAGATCCTTCCCGAGTGGTACCTCTACCCGGTGTTCCAGATCCTCCGGGTGGTTCCCAACAAACTGCTGGGCATCACCCTGCAGACGATGGTCCCTCTGGGTCTGATGCTGATCCCCTTCATCGAGAGCTTCAACAAGTTCCAGAACCCGTTCCGCCGTCCCGTGGCCATGGCCGCCTTCCTGTTCGGCACCGCGTTCACCATCTATCTCGGCATCGGCGCCTGCCTGCCGATCGACAAGTCCCTCACCCTGGGTCTGTTCTGAAGCCATCGGGGCCTCCTCCCCTTCAGCCTTTCCCTGAGCCGCGAGTGATCGCGGCTTTTTTTGTGCCCTGGCCTCCGTGCGTCTCCAGGGGCCATTCGCCGCCGTAAGGGGGGCACAGGCGCACCAAAACCCGTGGCGGCGGACGCGCGCCCCTGCGGCCCTTCTAGGGCCTGCGGAAGGCAGTGATCGGTGCGGAGCCCATCCGTCTCCCTCGCCAGGCAAGCTCCTGCATCTGGCCCAAGGTGTCCACACGATGGGGGCCTGGTGCTTGTTCCGACCGCCTGTGGTCCCCAGTGCCCGTCAACCGCCGGCGGCAGAAGGACGCCGATGTGGGCGGCTGGGGCGCTAGGCCCCCGGCGAGGTGATATGATTTTGGACTGCGCCCCAGAGAGCGAGAGCTCGAGCGGGGAGCAGGCTTACGGGATCGAGAGGCGCGAGCCGACGGTGTTGTAAGTTTTCTGAGTCGCCGGGAGGCGACGCGCCGCGAGAGCCCCGGAAGGGGTGGAGCGG
>CALRJP020000024.1:0-34328 GCA_943367585.1 Rhizobium sp. Q54 | reverse complement strand
CAAGCCCGCCGTCCGTCCGCCCACGATCATGGGCAAGCCGGCCGCAGCGGCCCCGGTGGCTCCCGCGGCCACTCCCCCCGGTCCCGGCGCCCCCCCGCCCCGTCCGGTCCCGGCGGCCCCGGCCCGGCCCCCCGCCGTGGCCCCGCCGGCCAAACCCCTGGCGGCACCGAAGCCCACCAGCCCGGCACCGGTGAACCGCACCTCCCAGCCTCCGGTACGCGTCGGTTCCCCCCAACGTCCGCCGGCTCCGGCTCCGGGCCGCCCCGTGCCGGCGGCTGGTGGCGGCGCGGCCCCCACCCGGCCCCCGGCCACCCGACCCCAGCTGGTCGGCCGTCCCCAGCCCGGCCAGGGTGGTCCCACCAGCAGCCGGCCCGCCCCGCCCTCGGCCCGTCCCCAGCGTCCCGGCACCCCGGCGCCGATCCGCCCCGGCAGCGCCGGCGCCAGGGCCGGTTCGGCCCCGGGACGGCCCGGCCCCACCCCGCTCGAACTGGTCGGCAAGCCGATCCGCCGTGATTCGGCGGGTCCCGGCACCTCCGCCCCTGGCCGTCCGGCCGCCCCGGGCCGCCCGGGGATCCCGGCCGGCATGCGCAAGCCGATGGCCCCCGGCGAGCTGATGCAGCTCCAGAAACCCACCGGCCGTCCCACCGCCCCGCCGCCGCGCCGTCCGGACAGGAGCGAGGGCGGCACCGAAGCCGGTGGGGAAACCGAGGGCGTGACGCGCCCCACCGCCACCCCGCCAGCGGCCCCCCGTCGTCCCGGCTTCCGCCCGCCCACGCCGGCCGGTGCCCGCGCCCCCGGCGCCCGGCGTCCCGACTGGGACGACAGCGCCAAGCTGGAGGCCCTGCGCAGCCGCACGCCCCAGAAGCAGCGCCAGAAGGTCCACATCATCGGCGAGAACGATGATGCCCTCACCGCCGAAACCGGTGGCTACGCCGGGGAACAGGAAGCTCTGGTGCTCCAGGCCAGCCTGGCCCGGCCCGCCAAGCCCCGCACCGCCGGCGGCGCCCAGGCCAAGCCCACGGTGGCGGTCCGCAAGCGCAAGAAGGAGACCACCCGCCAGCGTCAGCGGCGCCGTGCCATGGAGCTGCGGGCCTCCCGCGAAGCCAAGGCCCAGCGGCCCGAGATGCTGATCGTGCCCGAAGGCAACCTCACGGTGCAGGAACTGGCCGACCGCCTCGGGGTGGAGAGCTCCGAGATCATCAAATCCCTGTTCTTCAAGGGGATCATCGCCACCGTCACCCAGACCCTCGACCTGCACACGATCGAGACGGTGTCCGAGGAGTTCGGCGTGCCCGTCCTCCAGGACGACATCGAAGCCGCGGCCAAGAAGACCGTGGAGATGATCGAGGACAGCGACCTGGCCCACCTGATCCGCCGGCCCCCGGTGGTGACCGTGATGGGTCACGTCGACCACGGCAAGACGAGCCTGCTCGATGCCATCCGCAAGACCCGCGTGGCGGCCGGCGAGGCCGGCGGCATCACCCAGCACATCGGTGCCTACCAGGTGGATGTGCCCCACGGCGACGAGCACCGCAAGATCACCTTCCTTGACACCCCGGGCCACGAGGCGTTCACCGCCATGCGGGCCCGTGGCACCAAGGTCACGGACGTGGCCGTGCTGGTGGTGGCCGCCGATGACGGCGTCCGTCCCCAGACCCTGGAGGCGATCAGCCACGCCCGGGCCGCCGAAGTGCCGATCGTGGTGGCGATCAACAAGATCGACAAGGAAGGCGCCCAGCCCGACCGGGTCAAGCAGGAGCTCTCTGGCCTGGATCTGGTGGCCGAGGACTGGGGCGGCACCACCGTGATGGTCCCCGTCAGCGCCATCAAGGGGGAGAACATCGACAAGCTGCTGGAGATGATCCTGCTGGTCACCGAAGTGGAGGACCTGCAGGCCAACCCCGACCGGATGGCCCGGGGCACCGTGATCGAGGCCCACCTCGACAAGGCCAAGGGTCCGGTGGCCACGCTGCTGATCCAGAACGGCACCCTCAAGGCCGGCGACGTGCTGGCCGCCGGTCCGATTCTCGGCAAGGTGCGCGCCATGGTCGACGACACCGGCAAGCGGGTGAAGCAGGCCGGCCCCTCCAGCGCCGTGGAGGCCCTCGGCTTCAGCGAGGTGCCCACCGCCGGCGACGAGTTCGAGGTCTACGCCGACGAGAAGAGCGCCCGGGCAGTCGTCGGCGACCGGGCCACCGAAGCCCGGGCCACCCGTCTGGCCCAGCAGATGGCCTCCAGGAGGGTGTCCCTGGCCTCGATGTCGGGCCAGGTCAGCGAAGGCGAGCTCAAGGAGCTCAACCTGATCCTCAAGGCCGATGTGCAGGGCAGCGTCGAGGCGATCCTCGGATCCCTCGAGCAGTTGCCCCAGGAGGAGGTGCAGGTGCGGGTGCTGCTGTCGGCACCGGGCGAAATCACCGAAACGGACGTCGATCTGGCGGCCGCCTCGGGCGCCGTGATCGTGGGCTTCAACACCTCGATGGCCTCTGGCGCCAAGCGCGCCGCCGATGCCACCGGCGTGGACGTGCGCGATTACGACGTCATCTACAAGCTCCTGGAGGACATCCAGATGGCCATGGAGGGCCTGCTGGAACCGGAGATGGTGGAGGAGAGCCTGGGCGAAGCCGAAGTGCGGGCCGTGTTCACGATCGGCAAGAGCGCCGTGGCCGGTTGCTACGTCACCAGCGGCAAGCTGCAGCGCAACTGCCGCATCCGCGTGCATCGCGGCAAGGAGCTCGTCTACGAAGGCGACCTCGACTCACTGCGGCGCAACAAGGACGACGTCAAGGAGGTGGCCACCGGCTTCGAGTGCGGCATCGGCTGCGACCGGTACACCGGCTGGCAGGAGAAGGATCGGGTCGAGGCCTTCAAGCTGGTCACCCAGCGCCGGACCCTCAGCACCTGATCCCGTGACACCCCGCAGCGAGCCCCTGCTCTGGCTCCAGCTGATCGCCTTCGGGGTGCTGCCGCTCGAGGCCCTGCTGCTGCTGCTGGTGCTCGCCGGCAGCGACCCCGGCCCCCTGCCGGGGTTGGAGCGGCTGCTCTGCTGGGCCATCGGTGCCCTGGCCCCGGCCCTGCTGCTCCTGCGTCGCCCGGCCGACGTCTGGTCGTTACTGCTGCTGCAGACCCCCCTGCGGGGCCGCCGCGAGCTGCAGCGCCGGCTCAGTCGCCTTCAGGCCACCCCGGCCCTGGCGATGGCCACGGCCGGCGGTGCCGCCCTCGGCCTGCCCCTGCTGTGGTGGATCGACCGCCAGGCGGCCGTGGCCTCCCCCCTGTCCCCCTTCAGCTCCTGCCCGCGCCTGGTGGCCCTGCTGCTGGCGGCCCTGCTGCTGGCGTTGATGCTGTGGCAGTGGCAACAGCTGGTCCAGTCCCTGTGGCTGCTCAGCCGCAACCCCGCCACCGTGGCCGGCACCACACCGCTCAGCCTGGCGGAACTGGAGCAGCAACGGCTCAGCCTGGGCCTGCCGCTGCTTCTCCCGGAGCCCCTGCAGTTGATGGAAGCCTCAGGCGTCGCCCCGGTTGCGGTCGAACCACAGCAGCGCACCGAAGAGGCTGAGGGCACCGACCTGGATCAGCAGGTCCCCTGAGGCCACCTCCGACCCGGAGGAGGCCCGCAGCGCCATGGTCGCCAGACCGAGGCCAGCGGAGGCCACCAGGGCGAACCACAGGGCCCGTCGCAGCCCCCGCCAGGGGGTCCTGGCCTCCGCCAGCAGCCGCTCCCGCAGCGCCGGATCCAGGGATCGCTTCGGGTCGGATCCCATGGAATGGCGGGCTGAGGGTGGCATTCCGACGAATGCTAGTTTCTTGGCCGATGCCGGTGTAGCTCAGGGGTAGAGCAACTGATTCGTAATCAGTAGGTCGTCGGTTCAAATCCGATCACCGGCTTCTCGGTTCTCCTTGCCCGGATCCCCGCTTCGGTGCTCGCCACGATGGGTCGCCGTCCGGTAGTGCCGGTGGCGATACTCGGGCCATGGATGATCTGAAGACGCGCCACGAGCGGCTGCTGGACAGCCACCCGGAGGCCCTGCGCAACGCCGCCAACCAGCTGCTCGGAGAAGCGACCTGGTCGCTGGCCACAACGGCCCTGCTGCTGTCGACCACGGGTCCGGACCCCAGCCGGGTGGTGGCGGTGGGGGACCTCGGCCGCTGGATCGACCACCTGGGACCGGATCTGGATGGCTTCGTGAGGCTGCGGCGCCAGGGCGTCGCCACCGAAGAGGCCTACGCCCGTTGCCGCGAACTGGAGGGGGACACCTTTCTGGGGGCCTGGAACGCCCTCCAGGGAAGGCATCCCCTGGTGAGCCACGACGATCTCAACCGCTTTGCCGTGCTGTCCCAGCAGGGATTCTCCCGATCACCCCGGAACATGCTCGTGGTGGTGAACTGGGGAGACCAGGTGACGGCGTTCCTGGTGGCCTGTGATCGCGTCAAGCGGCAGAAGGAGCGTCCAGCGGCATGAGCAACAGCCATCCCAGGGGAATGGCTGTTGGCCGTGGACGTTCCGATCACTCCTCGTCTTCGGAGGAGCCGGCGGGAATCAGGCGGATCTGCTTGCGGCCCAGCTTGATCTCGAATTCATCGCCTGGCTGCAGATCAAGCATGGCGGTGTAGGCCTTGCCCACCAGAAGATTGCCGTTGCCCTGGACGGTGGCGACGTAACTGAGTTTGCGGCCACCCTTGGAGGCGCCCTTACCACTGCCTTCGCCCAGGCTGACGCCCTTGGCTTCCAGCAGGGCCTCATAAAATGCGGTGAAGTTCAGACGCTCGGCGCCATCCTTCTTGGTGCTGACGTAGCCGCAACCACGCACCAGATCGGATTTCGAGACATCGCCCAACTCCTTGACCTTGGCCAGGAGATCAGATCCGGTAAGCATTGGGAGCAATAAAGACCTTACAAGACGCACTATAAAGGTTGTTCGGCTTGTCGTCATTAGGCGAACTGCCGATACTCGCCAAGGGAGAACTCGCCTCCGATCCTTCTGCTGCAGGCCAGGGGCCACGGCAGCGGCCCCTGCATGGCCTCAGCACAACGGAACGGGCGATTACAGCCTGACCACGTCGAAGCCGTCGGCACCGAGACGATTGAGCTCCCCGGCGGCGCGCAGGGCCGCCTCATGGGTACGGAACAGGTAGGCCTCCGCCGGATCGCTCACATCGCCCAGCCCCTCATCATCGGGACGGATGGAGACGTAGGAGCCATCGGAAAGCCGCTGAAGCACATAGCGCCGGGCCCGAGTGCACGCCAGGGGAGAATCCGGATCCATCAGGGGTGCCCGGAGAGGCATCACAACCGGCGCGAGTCACCCCTGGGAGCCACTCCGCTGAAGCGGCTCGTCGCGGGGAGGTGCCGCTGGTGGTTGCAACCTGCCGGCGCCAGCTGATCAGGTCTCATTGCCGCCGAAGTCATCGTCGTATCCCTCGTAAGGCTGGAACTCACTCCAACCGGGACTGGCGTTCTGGAGCAGCCCGTAGCGGGCGTCGACATCATTCATCAGGGTGTTGCCGGTGGGCACCGTGTCGCAGGTGATGGAGCCATCCGCACCGGTGACGCAATTCTCGAACTGCACGTTGGCAAGAGCGGGCCCCGCTCCTCCCATCAGGGAAAGCAACAGGACGCCGACCAGACCAAGGAGACGCGGCGCTGGGGACATGGTCGAGACCTCGCGGGGTTGATGATCGTTCGCCATCACCGGGGTGCATCTGCTGGGATGATGGCACCGCTCCAACACTCGCACCCATGTACACCGACTGGACCGCCGTGATCCTGCTGCTGCTCACGGCGGCGCCGCTGGCGGCGGTGGTCGCCACCACCGCCTTCTTCATCTGGCGGCGGAAGCGGACGTCGCGTTGACGATCCGAAAGAACAGTCCGTTACCACCCATGGCCGGGGAGTGTCCCTGGCCCAGGCAATCCAGGCAGGTGCGGTAACGCTGATCATCGATTCTCAGCAGGCCGCTGCCGCCGCACTGGGGACATCGACACGGCGGAAGGGAATGGCTCCTCGAATCGGTGGAGGGAACCTGGAGAGACATGGCCGGCTGGGGAAGGATTGTTCTGATCTCCTCACTGTGGCCGACCCAGACCCCTTGAATCCCGAAACCTTCCTTAAACCTTTTTCCCCTTGGTGCTTTCCGGGTGCAAGCAGGTGTCCAGGGTCTCCAGGGACAGGCCGGCCGCCAGCTCCCGGGCACTGAGACGGCAGCCCGCCGGCACCAGACCCAGGCTGGCCGCCAGGTGGCCGATCACCGCCGGGGCCTCCAGGCCGCGGCTGCGCAGACCGGCCAGCCCCTCGGAACCCTCGCGCTTGCTCAACCGCTCGCCCCTGGCGTCCCGCCAGAGGGGCACGTGGGCATAGGCCGGGGGAGCGGCGCCGAGGGCGGCCATCACCGCCACCTGGGCCCCGGTGGAAGGCCAGAGATCATCGCCGCGCACGACCTCGGTGATCCCCATCAGCAACTCATCGACGGCGGTCGCCAGGTGGTAGGCCACCACGCCATCGGCCCGCCGCAGCACCACGTCCCCCACAGCGCCGGGGCCGTCCTGGTGACCGCAGGGGCCGCCCCGCTCCTGCCAGCGCAGGACACCCGGCGGCAGGTGCAGGCGCCAGCTGGGCAGGCGACCGTCCCGGGGCCCCCACAGGGGCGTGCGGTCCCGGCAGTTCCCCGGGTAGACCGACCACGCCCCATGGGGCGCCGAGACATCGGCCAGCAACCTCCGGCTGCAGCGGCAGGGATAGAGATGGCCGGCCTGGCGCAGGGCTGAGAGAACGGTGGCGTAGAGGCCTCGATGGGCGCTCTGACGCACCACCGGTCCGTCCCAGTCCAGACCGAGCCAGCGGAGATCGTCGAGGATCGCGGCCTCGGCTCCCGGCCGGTTGCGGGGTCCGTCGAGGTCGTCGATGCGCAACAGCCACTGCCCACCCTGGAGCCGGGCGACAAGCCAGCTGAGCAGGGCGGTGCGGAGATTGCCCCGGTGCAGGGGGCCGGTGGGGGAGGGGGCGAAGCGGGTCCGATAACCCTGGTGTCGACGCTCCACACCCGACGTCAGCCGCGCCTGGAGATGGAAGGGAAGCCGCAGCTCCGGGGCCGGAGCCCCGGAGGCCGCTGGCATGGGAAAACGGCTGCCCGTGGGGATCAGCCCTGGACCTTGTCCTTGAACAGCTTGCCGGCGGTGAAGGCGGGCACACGCTTGGCGGGGATCTTGATCTTCTCGCCGGTCTTGGGGTTCAGACCCTGGCGGGCCGAACGTTCCCGGGGCTCGAAGGAGCCGAAGCCGAGGATGGACACCTTCTTGCCTTCGACGACCGAGTCCACGATGGTTTCGATGGCGGCATCGACCACGAGGGAGACGTCGGTCTTGGTGAGCTCCGTGCGGGCAGCCACGATGTTGACGAGATCAGCTTTGTTCATGGTTCTGGGTTAAGCCTCCGGATAGGTGGCGATGGCGGGGTTCGGGACGTCGAGTGATGGAGGCGAATCGGAAGTCCCCGACCGCCCGATGCGCTCAGCGCGCCAATCGTATGGGTCCTGCGGCGGGGCCGCAACCAGAGAAGTCCACTCATGACAGCGGTTTGGGGGCCATGGGCCCGCCGGGGGGCTCCAGGGTCAGGGCCTCCAGATCCAGATCCCGCAGCAGGGAGGCCCCCTGCTGCACCAGCTTCGGCCCCCTCAGGGCCCCCAGTCCGGCACCGCTGGCGATCCAGTCGGGGGACCCGGCCGGCAGCCACCGGCGCAGGCGTTCCAGGCTCCGGAGCTGGCGCCCCCAGTGAAAGGTGCCGCGCTGGCGCAGGGGAGCCACGCGGGCCGGGGCCACCGGAACCAGCAGCCGGCCGCAGAACAGCCCGTCCTGGCCGCCGCCCGATGCTGGAGAGACATGCACCACACAGGCCCCCGGCGAAGGCCCGGGTGTCCAGAGCAGACGCACATCCGGGCCGAGCCGGTGCTCGCCGGCGAAGGTGTGCAGGGGGTCCACACCGGGCAGGAGGTAGGCCTCCTGCTCCTGCACCAGGACCGGCCACCCCAGGGCCTCCTGCAGGCGGCGGCAGCGGCCGTGGCCGCCGCGGCCGGTCAGCAGGATCCAGGCCTGGCCTGAGGGGCGGGGGCGAGCCGCCAGGAACTGCAGGTTGGCCCGGGTGAAGGCGGGGCAGTCGATGAGCAGGTCGGCCCCGGCCGCCTCCAGCAGCCAGGCGCTGCCCCCCTGGCTCTCCCGGCTGGGGGCGAACAGCCAGAGCCCCGGCCTCACCGGCTGGGGCGGCCGGCCCTCTTCGGGCGGCAGCAGGGAGGCATGGGCCATGGTCATGGCCCCATTGAACCCCCGACGGCAGCATCCGGAGGCCCGACGTACCCTTGAGGCAATCCAGGCCAGTGATTTGTCGGCGACCCGGATCGGACATCCCTGGCCACTGGGGGCCTCCGTCACGCGCCGGGGCGTCAATTTCTCCGTGGTGGCCCCGTTGGCCACGCGCATCGAGCTGCTGATCTTTGCCGATGGGGAAGCCCGAGAACCCCTGGAGGTGATCGAACTCGACCCCTACCACCGCTCTGGTGAGCACTGGCATGTGGAGGTGGAAGGGCTGGGCCTGGGTTGCTGTTACGGCTACCGCGTCTTCGGTCCGATCCAGCCCGGCAGCCATGGCTTCAATCCTTCCAAGGTGCTGCTCGACCCGTGCGCCAGGGCGATCACCGGCTGGGACGTCTATCAGCGGGGCGCCGCCGTCGGCGCCGTCCCCAACGCCTCCGCCTGCCTGAAGGGGGTGGTCACCGAGCGGGACCGGTTCGACTTCGACGCCGCCCCCCGGCCGCGCCATCCCTGGCAGAAGAGCGTCATCTACGAGCTGCACGTCGGCGGTTTCACCCGGGGCAACGGCTGCCCGGTGCCGGAGGAACGGCAGGGAACCCTGCTGGGGTTGATCGACACCCTGCCCTACCTCCAGGAGATGGGCGTGACCGCCATCGAGCTGTTGCCGGTGATGGCCTTCGATCCCCAGGACGCCCCCAACGGGCGCTTCAACCACTGGGGCTACAGCCCGGTCAGCTGGATGGCCCCCCACCCGGCCTACCTGGTGAACAACGATCCGCTCCAGGGCCGGCAGGAGGTGCGCCAACTGGTGACCGCCTGCCATCAGGCGGGCCTGGAGGTGATTCTCGATGTGGTCTACAACCACACCAGCGAAGGCAACCAGCAGGGTCCCACCCTGAGCTGGCGGGGGTTCGGGGACGCCCTCTACTACCACCAGACCCCGAAGGGCGATTACCTCGACGTCAGCGGCTGCGGCAACACGATTGCGGCCAACCGCCCCCTGGTGCGGCGCCTGATCCTGGAGTCCCTGCGCTGCTGGAGCACGGAGCTGGGCATCGATGGCTTCCGCTTCGACCTGGGCATCGCCCTGACCCGGGGGGAAGCGCTGGCGCCCCTCGATGCGCCCCCCCTGTTCGAGGAGATGGAGGCGGACCCTGACCTCAGCGATCTGAAGGTGGTGAGCGAACCATGGGACTGCGGCGGCCTCTACCGGCTCGCCGACTTCCCCGCCCGGCGGGTGGCCAGCTGGAACGGCCGCTTCCGCGACGATGTGCGCCGCTTCTGGAAGGGGGACGACCGCAGCACCTGGACCCTGAGCCAGCGCCTGTCAGGCAACCCTGACCTGTTCAACGGCCAGCCGTCGCCGGTCGGGCGCACGATCAATTTCCTCACCGCCCACGACGGCTTCACCCTGGCGGACCTGGTGAGCTTCGACCGCAAGCACAACCTGGCCAACGGGGAGAACGACCGCGACGGGGACAACCACAACAACAGCTGGAACCATGGCGTGGAGGGTCCCTGCACCGACCCGGAGGTGCAGACCCTGCGCGACCGTCAGCTCCGCAACCTGCTCGCCTCCCTGCTGCTGGCCCCCGGGGTGCCCATGCTGCTGATGGGGGACGAGGTCCGCCGCAGCCAGGGGGGCAACAACAACACCTGGTGCCAGAACAATCCCCTGGGCTGGATGCACTGGCAGCCGGACGCGGGCGACCTGGACCTGCGTCGGTTCCTCAGACGCCTGATCCACCTGCGTCAGCGGCTGGCCCCCCTGCTCAACCAGGAGCTGCCGTCCACCGCCGCGGGGCAGGTCAGGGACATCGGCAACCTGCCCCTCTGGCGGGAGTGGCACGGACTCGAACTGGGGAAACCGGACTGGGCCAGCTGGTCCCACTGCCTGGCCTGGAGCCTTCACGACGTCACCATCGGCCCCCTGATCTGGTGTGGGATGAACGCCTACCACCAGCCGATGCAATTCGCCCTGCCGTCCCAGCCGGCCGGGTGGCGGCGGGTCATCGACACGGCCCTCCCTGGCGACCATGACCTGCCCGCCACCCCCGAACCCTGGCTGGCGGCGACGGCCCCGCTGGAGAGCCGGAGCCTGATGTTGCTGGTGGCGACGCCCCTCCTGGAGGTCACCCCCGCGGACCCGATCCCCAGGGCCAGGACCTCCCCGGCCAAGGCTCCCGGTGGCAGGAAGAAAGCGGGCGGCGGGAATCGAACCCGCATCATCAGCTTGGAAGGCTGAGGTTTTACCACTAAACTACGCCCGCGGCAGTACAGAGGTACTGGAGCTGGTTCCCTTGAACCGGCTGCAGCATTATGACCTGCACCGGATCACTGACCCAGGGTCACTGACCCTGGATCACTGACACCGGACGACCCCCACCGGAGCGCCTCAAGGTTTGACCTCCCCCACGCCGTCCACCCCGCCGCCGACCGCGCCGGACTTGCCGACAACGGTGGTGGACATGGTGGACCTTCCAGCCGGTGGGCGCCGCCGGGTGCTGCTCGCCTATGGCATGGGGGACGCCGGCACCGGGATGGCGGCCTCCCTGATCGGCTTCTATCTGTTCATCTTCTACACCTCGGCGGCGGGTCTGCCGGCCTGGATGGCGGGGCTGGTGCTGATGGTCGCCCGTCTCTGGGATGCCATCAACGACCCCATCATCGGCTGGCTGAGCGACAAGACCCGCTCGTCCTGGGGGCCCCGGCTGCCCTGGATCCTCGGCAGCGCCGTTCCCCTCGGCTTCGCCATGGCCCTGATGTGGTGGCTGCCTCCCGGAGGTCTCTGGGTCCGGTTTGCCGTGTTCGTGGCCATCTCAATGGTGGCCAACAGCCTCTACACCTGCGTCAACCTTCCCTATTCCGCCCTGGCGGCCGAACTCACCACCAGCGTCAACCTGCGCACCCGGCTCAACAGTGCCCGCTTCACCGGCTCGATCATCGCCGGCCTGGTGGGCATCGTGCTGGGGGGTGTGCTCCTGAAGGATCACCAGAACCCTGCCAGCTACCTGCAGGTGGGCATCTTCTCGGGGGTGCTGATCACCTGCTCCACCCTGCTCTGCGGCTGGGGCATCGCCCCAGCCGCGCGAGATTGCCAGCGGCCCACGAGCCAGCGGGGCACCACCCGCCGGCTCCTGGCCCGGGTGGGCAGCAACGGCCGCTTCCAGATGGTGCTGGGGCTGTACCTGCTGCTCTGGTGCGCCCTGCAGATCATGCAGACGGCAGCGCTGATCTACCTGCCGGTGGTGATGCGGCTGCCGGAGGGCTGGAGCAACTGGATCCTGCTGCCTTTCCAGGTCAGCACCCTGGTCGGGCTCCAGCTCTGGACCGCCGTCGCCCGTCAGCGCGGTCGCCTCACCGCCCTGCACTGGGGCACCGCCCTCTGGATCGCCGCCTGTGTGATGGCGATGCTGCTGGCGCCCCTCGATGCCGCCATCGGCCCCACCGCCTCGACCGCCAATCTCGTGCGGCTCTGTGCCCTGGTGGTGACGATCCTGATCGTCGGCCTGGGGGCCTCCACCGCCTACCTGATCCCCTGGGCCCTGCTGCCGGACGCCATCGACGCGGATCCGGAGAAGCCCGCCGGCCTGTACAGCGCCTGGATGGTGTTCACCCAGAAGATCTGCATCAGCCTGGCCCTCTTCTTCTTCGGCAACCTGATGAGCCTGAGCGGCTACCAGGCGGCCCGGGGCATCCTGCAGCCCGACAGCGCCCTGCTGGCGATCCGCATGTGCATGGGCCTGATCCCGGCGCTGCTGGTGGTGCTGGGCCTGGTGGTGATGCGCCGCTGGCCGGAAAGGGGCCCCCACCCGGACACCCTGACCGCCTCCGTGCCATGAAGGCGCCCCGCTGGCTGCAGCGACTGGGCTCCAGCCTGATGATCGGTGGTCAGGCCGTCAGCGCCATTGCCCGCGGCCGCATCGGCATGGTGGATCTGGTCCAGGAGCTGCTGGAGGCGGGACCGGGCAGCTTCCTGATCGTGCTGATCACGGCCCTGGCCGCCGGCACCGTGTTCAACATCCAGGTGGCGGCGGAACTCTCCAAGCAGGGGGCCAGCTCGGCCGTGGGGGGCCTGCTGGCCCTGGGCCTCTCGCGGGAGATCGCGCCGCTGCTCACGGCCACCCTGCTCACCGGCAAGGTGGCCACGGCCTATGCCGCCCAGCTGGGCACCATGAAGGTGACCGAGCAGATCGACGCCATCACGATGCTGCGCACCGACCCGGTGGAGTACCTGGTGGTGCCAAGGGTGCTGGCCCTGGTGGTGATGGCGCCCGTGCAGTGCCTGCTGTTCTTCTGGATGGCCATCTGGTCGGGCCAGGTGAGCAGCACCCTGCTGTACAGCATTCCGCCGACGGTCTTCTGGAACTCGGTGCGGGTCTGGATGAAGCCCGACGATCTGCCCTCGATGCTGCTCAAGGCGGTGGTGTTCGGCCTGATGATCGCCGTCATCGCCTGCGGATGGGGGCTCACCACCCGGGGCGGCCCCAAGGAGGTGGGCGCCAGCACCACCGGCGCCGTGGTCATGATTCTCGTCAGCGTCGCCCTGGTGGACGTGCTGCTCACCCAGTTGCTCTTCGGCCAATGACCAGCCTCCCCACCCACCCCCCGGACACCACAGCCGAGGAGGTGGTGCTCCGCCCTCGTTTCTGGGTGCCGCTCGGGGTGCTGCTGCTGGCGGGCGCCTGCCTGGGGCTGCGGCCCCTCTGGGGTGGCGCTGTCTGGCTGGCACTGGGGACGGCGGTGATGGGGCTGTTCCTGCTGCTGCAGACGGCCCTGCTGCGGTTGCGCTTCACGCCGGAGGCCCTGCTGGTGGCCCGCCTCGACACCGTGATCCGCCGCTTTCCCTACGACGCCTGGATCGGCTGGCGCGTCTGGTGGCCGGCCCTGCCCGTGCTGTTCTATTTCCGGGAGGAGACGAGCATCCACCTGTTGCCGATGCTGTTCGATGCCACGGCCCTGCGGGAGCAGCTGGACCTCCGCCTGCCGGCCACCTCCCCCGCTCCCCGCGACCCCGCCTGAGTCCCCGCTGCGATGCTTTACCCCCTGCCATGAGCGACCGACCCGAACCGCCCGCCTCCGAACCGGCCGAATCCACCCCCCAGGCCCCCGCCACGGCCGAGGGCGCGCTTCTCGATCTGGCCCTGACGGAGCTGCAGCAGCGCCGCGCCGACCTGCTGGGGGAGATTCACCAGCTGGAGGCCCGCCGGGAGCAGATCAACCGGGAGATCGCCGGCAGCTTCGCCGGCCAGTCGGATGCCATCGCCCGGCGGCTGAAGGGCTTCCAGGAGTACCTGGTGGGGGCCCTGCAGGACCTGGCCGCGGCCGCTGAGCAGATGGAGCTGGTGGTCCAGCCCCTGGTGGTGAAGCCCTCACCGCTCGACCAGACCGCGAGTGGCCCCGAGGGCGGCGTTGCCGGGGAGGCCGCCGTGGCCCCCGCCGCCGCTGGCCTGTTCAGCGACGATGCGGACCTGATCCGGGAGCGGCTGGAGCAGTTCGGCGGCCAACCTGATTTCTATGCCGATCCCTGGAAGCTGCGCCGCACCCTGGAGACCTCGGCCGCCACCAGGCTGGAGGACTGGTTCCTCTGTCAGGGGGGGCGGGGGGCCCAGGCCAGTGGCGGCAGCCGCAGCCGCAACGCCCTGGCCGCGGCCGCGGCGATCGCCGTGCTGGGGGAGCTCTATGGCGAACGCTTCCAGACCCTGGTGCTGGCCAGCCAGCCGGAGCGGCTCGGGGAATGGCGCCGGGGACTGCAGGACTGCCTCGGGCTGAGCCGTGACGATTTCGGCCCCGCCAGCGGCATCGTGCTGTTCGAGCGGCCCGATGCCCTGATCGAGCGGGCCGACCGGCTCGAGGAGCGGGGCGAACTGCCCTTCATCGTCATCGACGCGGCGGAGCAGGTGATCGACATTCCGATCCTGCAGTTCCCCCTGTGGCTGGCCTTCGCGGCCGGTCCGGGCGAGATCGACGCCGAAGCCGATCTCTACTGACCCCCCGACCCCTTCTCCCATGGCCTTTCTTCCCGATCTGCTCGTGCTGCCGGCGGGCTACCTGCTGGGCTCGATTCCCTTCGGCTGGCTGGCGGGCCGCTGGCTCGCCGGCATCGATCTGCGCCAGGAGGGCTCCGGCTCCACCGGCGCCACCAACGTGTTGCGGGTGCTGGGCAAGGGTCCGGCGCTGGCGGTGTTCCTGCTCGACGTGCTGAAGGGCACCGCCGCCGTGCTGCTGGCCAAGGCGGTGCTCCAACCCCTCGGGGACTTCAGCACCGCCAGCGACTGGGGCGTGGTGGCGGCTGGCCTGGCGGCCCTGGCGGGCCACATCTGGCCAGTGTGGCTGGGCTGGAGAGGGGGCAAGGCGGTGGCCACCGGCCTGGGCATGCTGCTGGGCCTGACCTGGCCGGTGGGACTGGCCTGCTTCGGCATCTTTCTCACCACCTTGAGCCTCAGCCGCATCGTGTCCCTCTCCAGCGTGGTGGCGGCCCTGTCTCTGCCCCTGCTGATGCTGGGCTCCTTCGGCGCCACCGGCCTGCGGCCGGCCTACCTGAGCCTGGCCCTGCTCACCACGGCACTGGTGCTGTGGCGGCACCGCAGCAACCTGCAACGGTTGATGGCCGGCACTGAACCGAAGCTGGGGGCTGGCCGCAGCTGAAGCGGCCGGGGGGCGGCACCCTCCGGCAGGGGCTCAGGCCAGCTGGCGGCTGCGCTCCGCCGCGGCCACCACCGCTTCGATCAGGGCCGAACGCAGCCCGGCCCGCTCCAGCTCCCGCAATCCCGCGGCCGTGGTGCCGCCAGGGCTGGTCACCATGTCCTTGAGTTCACCCGGGTGCAGCTCCTGGCCCTGCAGCAGGGCCGCCGTGCCCGCCATGGTGCGATGGGCCAGGTGGCTGGCCAGGGGCCGGGGCAGGCCCGCCGCCACCGCCCCGTCGGCCATGGACTCGGCCACCAGGGCCAGGAAGGCCGGGCCGGAGGAGGTGAGGGCCAGAAAGGGGTCGAGCTGGGGCTCGGGCAGCTCCAGCACCTCGCCCACCTGGGCGAACAGCTGGCGCACCTCCTCGCGCCGGTCGCCGCTGACCCCCTCACCCCAGCTCAGACCCGTGAGGCCCGAGCGCACCAAGGCTGGGGTGTTGGGCACGGCCCGCACGCAGGCCCGCCCCGGGAACAGGGCCTGAAGCCGCCGCAGCGGCACCCCCGCCAGCACGGAGATCAGCAGGGGCACGTGGCCGTCTGGGGCCGACGCGGGGGCCATCGCTTGGGCCACGGCGGCCACCGCGTCGATCTGCTGGGGCTTGACCGCCAGCAGCACCACCGGGGCCGACCAGGCCTGGGCCGCATCGGTGGTGACCTGGACCCCAAGCTCGCCGGCCAGCTTCAGGGCCGAGGCCTCGGTGGCCACGGCCGCCCGCACATCGGAGCGGGCGAGCCGACCGCTCTCCAGCAGGGGCAGGAGCAGGGCCCGGGCCATCCGGCCCAGACCCACCACTCCGACGGTGTCAGACCATGGCATCCGAACGGCCCCAGGCGGGGCTCGGAGCGGCCTCCTGCTGGTCGTCGACCGGGCCGGTGCGTCCGGAGACCACGGTGGGGGAGGCGGCATCCTCACCACCGGCGGTGGTGACCGTGACGCAACTGGGGGCGAACAGGAAGATGCTCTCGCCGACCCGCTCCTGGTGGCCGTCGATGGCGAAGGTGCCACCGGCCACGAAATCAACGGCCCGCTGCGCCTGGTCCGGCTCCATCATCGTGAGATTGAGAATCACGGTCTTGCGCTCCCTGAGGGCCTGAATCGCCCGGGGCATTTCGTCGAAGCTGCGCGGCTCCATCAGACACACCTCGGCCACGGCGCTGGTGATCCCAGGCATGCCGATGACGTTGGTTCCGGCGAAGGGATCGTCGGTGGAGAAATCGGTGCTCAGAGCCAGGGCTCCGGTGTTTCTGGAGGCCGCGGAAGCGGCGGTGGTGCTGGTGGTGGTGTCACCGGGGTCGTAGTCGAGTTCGTCGTCGAAGTCGCCATCGAGATAGTCGTCACCGGAGACGACGGCACGCAGGCGGGAGAACAACGACACGGAGTCGACCTCGGGAAGGATGCTTGGCCTTGAATAGCGTCCCACATCCGAGCCGGCAAGATCCCAACGCCCTTTCATGGCTGGATTGGGCGACTTCCGAACAGAACACTGCCGAGGCGCACCCAGGTGCTGCCCGCCGCCACGGCGTCGCGCCAGTCGCCGCTCATCCCCATCGAGCAATCGGGGAACCCCAGGGCATCGGCCAGGTCGCGGCACTCCCGGAACAGCGCCAGGCGGGCCCCAGGCGTGAGACCCAGCGGGGCGATGGTCATCAGACCGAGACAGCGCAGGGGCTGCAGCTCCTTGAGGTCGGCCGCCAGGGCCCGCACCTCGTCCGGCTCGAAGCCGGTCTTGGCCGGGTCGGGGCGGAACTTCACCTGCAGCAGGATTCCGGGGGCCAGCCCTTCCTCGGCGGCGATCCGCCCCAGCCGCTGGGCCAGCTCCAGGCTGTCGACCGAATGGATCGTGCCGAAGCGGCGCAGTACGGCGCGGGCCTTGTTGGCCTGCAGCCGGCCGATGAAATGCCAGTCGAGATCGGGCAGGTCGGCCAGGGCCGCCTGCTTGGCGATGGCTTCCTGGAGCCGGCTCTCGCCGAAGCTCCGCTGGCCCAGGGCCGCCGCCTGGCGCACCAGCTCGGCCGGATGGCCCTTCGAGACCGCCAGCAGCCGGGTGGTGGCCGGCAAGGCCGTCTGGATGGCCCCCAGCCGCTCCGCCAGGGTGGAACCGCCCTGTTCCGCCGCCGCCGGCGACGCCTCCGCCATCAGATGAAGGTCTGGTCGAAGAGCTGGCGCCAGCGGGCCTGGGCCTCGGGCCCCTCCCGGCGGCAGCGGGCCAGGTTCTGCTCGGCGAAGTGGCGGGCGTCCATCAGGGGGATCACCTCGAAATGGGCGCCCCGCTCCTGAAGGGTGACCAGGAAGAAGATGCGCTGGGCATAGAGGGTGGCATAGAGATCGCGGCTCTCGGCCACCGGCGCTACCCGATAGAGCATCCCGAACGTCGGGTGGTTCAGATAGCGCTCCGTGCTCACGTCTCCCTGCAGGCTTGGGCCATTAAAGGGCACCGACTTTCCAGCGCAGCGCCAGCAGCCCCACCAGGGCCAGCGCCGCCGCCAGGCTGGCGCCGGTGGGGGTGGCCGCCGGCTGGTGCAGCCGGTCGGGGGGCAGCCACAGGCCGCCCCGGGCCATCAGGGCCTCGGCCCCCTGCTCGGAGCGCAGCAGCACATTGGCCAGCAGCCGCTCCCCCACGGCCAGCACCAGGCCGAGGCTGGCCTTCCAGCCCAGGCGCCGCAGACTCACCGCCCGGGTGGCGATGGAGCGCAGCAGGTTCTGCAGCTCCTCCTGCACCAGGGGCAGGAAGCGCAGGGACAGGAGCAGGGTGAAGCCCAGGCGCTCCACGGGCCAGCCCAGCGACTTGAGCGGAGCCAACCACCAGGAGATGGTCCAGACCAGCTCCTCCGGAGGTGTGGAGAGCAGCAACAGGTTGGCGCTGTGGATGACGGTGAACAGCAGGGTGGCGCCGTTGATGCCGAGTTCGGCGGAGCGGCGGGTCACCACCAGGGGGCCCAGCTCAACCGGGCCGGCCATCACGGGACCCCAGCGCACCAGCTCCCAGGAGAGGCCGGCCCGCGACGGGGGTGGGCTCCCAGGGGGGCCCGGGACCAGCCGCAGCTCCGCGGGGGGACGCTGGAGGCTGGCCGGCACCGCGCCGGCGGCCGGCAGCAGGGCGCTGAGCAGACCCACCAGCAGCGCCAGGGCGATCAGCAGGGGCAGGCTCTGCCGCCAGAGGCGCCAGGGCAGGCCGCTGACGGCGGTGATCAGCAACAGCAGTCCCACCAGGGCCACGCGCCAGAGCGGTCCGGCCAGGATCGGCGTCACCAGGAAGGCGACCGTCCACACCAGCTTCACCCGCGGATCGAGCCGCTTCAGCCAGCTGCCACCGCCCTTGCCACCGCCGCCAGTGCTGCCTCCGTCGCCGTCATCGACGTACTGACCGATCGGCAGCTGCCGCAACCAGTCCATTCAGGCCAGGCCCCCCAGCATCGACATCCGCACCGATCTCAGCCGCCCCGGCTCTGGTGGCGGGCTTGCTCCTTCTCCGCGTCCCGCTGCTGCTTGCCGCGCCAGAAGAGCCGCACCGGCGATCCCTCGAAGCCCAGGGCCTCGCGGATCTGGCGCTCGACGTAGCGGCGGTAGGTGTCGCCGAACAGCTTGGGTTCGTTGACGAACAGGGTGAAGCTGGGGGGGCGTGTCGCCACCTGGGTGCCGTAGTAGAGGCGGCCCTGGCGGCCGCCGCGGGTGGTGGGGGGCGAGCGCCAGCGCAGGGCCTCCTGCAGCACCTCGTTCACCACCGAGGTGCTCACCCGGCGGCGGTGCTGCTCCACCGCCACCGCGGCGATGGCGAAGATGCTCTCCACCCGCTGGCCGGTGAGGGCGGAGGTGAACAGCATCGGCGCCCAGTCAAGGAAGTAGAGCTTGGCGCGCAGCTCCTTCTCCATGGCGCTCATGGTGTGACTGTCCTTCTCGATCAGGTCCCATTTGTTGACGACCACGGCACAGGCGCGGCCGTCCTCCTCGATGCGGCCCGCCAGGCGCTGGTCCTGCTCGGTGACGCCATCGAGGGCATCAATCACCAGCACGCAGACATCGCTGCGCTCGATCGCCTTGAAGCTGCGGGTGATGCCGAAGTACTCCGGGCCGTAGTCGACGCTGCGGCGGCGCCGGATGCCGGCGGTGTCGAGCAGCTTCCAGGTGTGGCCCTCCCGCTCGATCGTGGTGTCGATCGTGTCGCGGGTGGTGCCGCGGATCGGACTGACGATGGCCCGGTTCTCGCCGCAGATGGCATTCAGCAGGCTGGACTTGCCCACGTTGGGACGGCCGATGATCGCCAGCTGGATCGGCTCGGCCTCCTCCGTCTCTGTGGTGGCCGGCAGGAAGCTGATCACCCTGTCGAGCAGGTCGCCGGTGCCGGCACCGTGGATGGCGGAGATCGGGTGGGGTTCGCCCAGGCCCAGGCCCCAGAAGTCGGCCGCCATCGCCAGGCCCTGATCCGGCGACTCGCACTTGTTCACCCCCAGCAGCACCGGCACCGACTGGCCCCGCAGCCACTCGGCGATCGATTCATCGGCGGCGGTGACCCCCTGCTGGCCATCCACGATCACGACGGCCACCGAAGCCTCGGCCAGGGCCAGGTTGGCCTGCTCCCGGATCTCGGGCAGGAATTCGCTGTCGTCGTCGAACACCAGACCACCGGTGTCCACCACCCGGAAGGTGCGGTCACCCCAGAAGCCCTCCTGGTAGGTGCGGTCCCGGGTCACACCGGGCTGGTCGTGAACGATGGCCTCACGGCTGCGGCAGAGCCTGTTGACCAGGGTGGACTTGCCCACGTTGGGGCGTCCGATCACGGCAACGACGGGTAGCGCCAATCTGACTTATTCCTTACGACGGATGCGTTACATAGACCCTACAGAGCCGCGGACGCTTCAACCCACCGGGGGATCGCCGGGGTGGCCGGCCACCGGATCGCTGGGCGGCTCCACCAGGGGCGGCAGGGGGCCTTCCTGCGGCAGCGGTTCACCCCGCTCGGCCAGGTGGGCCAGCAACCAGTTCACCGCCGTGGCCCGCCGGGTGCGGCGGGGATAGAGGCCACCGATGCGATAGCCGGCGAAGCCCAGCTGCTGCTTGAGCAGCTGCTTGTGCTCAGGGGGAATCGAACGGGTGAGCCGCACACTCGCCGGCCGCTCGGCGATCAGCTGCGGCGCCTCGGGGAAGGCCTCGACCCAGGCCGGCGGGGTGTCGGGCCCGGCCTGCCAGCGGCCATCGGCGGCGGGGCGGTAGCCCAGCCGTTCCCAGATCAGCCGGCACACGAAGCGATCGCTGGTGCGGTCGTCCAGCACCGCCTCCAGCAGGGCGCGGCTGAGGGGGAAGGATTCCGGGGCGCCATCGGGCTCGAGGGCGGGAGCGGGGGCAGCGTCCACGGCGGCGGCTGGCATCCGAGAGTGACCCCAGCATGCCCAGTCCCGCCCCCCATCTCTGCCCCACCGGCCCCCTCCACCTGGCCGGCAACGGCACCGATCGGCAGCTCCACTGCCGGGTGCTGCAGTCGCCCCTGGCGGGGGTGAGCGATGGGATCTTCCGCGCCCTGGTGCGCCGCTGGGCGCCCAACGCCCTTCTGTTCACGGAGATGGTCAATGCCACGGCCCTGGAGCTGGGTCACGGCGGCGCCAAGATGGCCGCCCTCGAGCAGGATCCCGGCCCCGTTGGGGTTCAGCTGTTCGACCACCGGCCCGACGCCATGGCCGAGGCGGCCCGCCGGGCCGAAGCCGCCGGGGCCTGGCTGATCGACATCAACATGGGCTGCCCGGTGCGCAAGATCGCCCGCAAGGGCGGCGGCAGCGGCCTGCTGCGCCAGCCGGATCTGGCCCTGCGGATCGTGGCGGCGGTGGCGGAGGCGGTCCGGGTGCCGGTGACGGTGAAGACCCGGCTGGGCTGGTGCGGGGCCAGTGCCGATCCGGTGGGCTTTGCCCTGGCCCTGCAGGACGCCGGCGCCCGCGCCCTCACCCTGCACGGCCGCACCCGGGAGCAGGGGTTCTCAGGCAAAGCCGACTGGGGGGCGATCGGTCGGGTGAAGGCGGCCCTGCGGATTCCGGTCATCGCCAACGGCGACATCACCGGCCCGGAGGAAGCCCTGCAATGCCTGGCCCTCACCGGCGCCGACGGGGTGATGGTGGGGCGGGGGACCCTGGGGCGCCCCTGGGTGGTGGGACGCATCGCCGCGGCCCTCGCCGGCCGGCCCCTGCCGAGCGAGCCGGATAGCCATGCCCGGATCGCCCTGGCCAGGGAGCACCTGGAGGCCCTGGTGGACGCCCGCGGCGATCAGGGCCTGCTGATCGCCCGCAAGCACCTGGGCTGGACCTGCCAGGGCTTCGCCGGGGCGGCCCGCTTGCGCCGGGAGCTGATGGTCGCCCCCAGCCTGGACAGCGCCCTGGAGCTGCTGCAGCGGGCGGAGGCGGAGCTGGAGATCACTGGCCCAGGGCCATGCCCAGCAGGTCCCGGCTGCCGCTGATGGCCTGCACCGCCAGCAGCAGGGCGGTGAGGAAGGCGGCGCTGACGTGCAGCCGCCGCATCCGGGGCGAACGCAGGGTCTCGGGGGCGGCCGCCATGGCGAACAGCAGCAGGCCGCACAGCAGCACGCCGCTCCAGTAATGGGAGCCCCACACCCCTCCGTCGAAGGGACTGCGGCCCAGGTGCCAGAGGGCCGGCTGGCTGCCCAGAGTGAGCAGCCCCAGCCAGCAGATCAGGGCGAAACCGGCCCGCAGCCAGGGGCCCTTGGCCCGCCACAGGGCCAGGCAACTGACCAGGCAGCCCACGCCGGCCAGCAGCAGCGCCGCGCCCGAACCGCCGCCGCGGGCGGCATCGCCGCTGGCGTAGGTGGCCGCCATGGCGATCAGCACCGCCACCACCACGCCCGAGGTCACCCAGCGGCCGTGGTCGGTGTGCTCCACCCCCACCGTCGGCGGCAGGGGGTTGATGTCGAGGCGGCGTTCCCGCGCCAGGATCCCGAGCCGGATGGTGGCACCCACCACCGGATAGACGAACAGGATGATCAGCACCGGGTGCAGCAGGGCAAACCAGTCGGTGGCGGTCATGCCGGCGGAAGGCATCGGCAAGGGCAGGGCGGAACGCGAAGGGTCATGGAAGCACCGCCGGCCACCCCTGCCGGATGAGCAGCAGGGAGAAGTAGGGGGCCTCGGTGGCGGGCACCTCGGTGGCCGGGCAGAGCTGCTGGTCGGGCCAGCCCACCCGCTGGGCAAACAACGCCTCCGCCAGCAGACCCCGCTCGGCCAACAGGGGACGTACCCAGGGCCAGCGGCCCCCCAGCTTGAGCAGGGCCAGCACCCAGCCACCGGCCGCCGCCTGGGCCAGCAACTGCTCCAGCTCTGCAGGGGTCTCCGGGGTGGGGCGGATCAGCAGCCCCTCCTGCTGCAGGGCCAGGGGCCAGGCGCCGGCGGCCGCCGCCGCCGCCACGGCACTGATGCCCGGGATCAGGCGCACCGGGAGGCCGGGGTGGCGCCGCCGCAGGGCCAGCAACACGTAGCTGCTGCTGGCGAACAGCGACACATCGCCCTCGCAGAGCAGCACCACCACCCGCCCTTCGGCGACCTCCGCGGCCAGGCGGTCGGCGGCGTCCTGCCAGGCCTGCCGGCGGGGCTCGGCCGCCGCCACCATCGGGAACACCAGGGGCAGACGCCGCTGCCCCGAAGCGATCCAGGGTTCGGCCACGCTGGCCGCCATGCCCACGGCCCCTTCGCGGGCAACCGGGTAGGCCACGGTGTGGGCGGATTCGATGGCGCGCACCGCGGCGACGGTGAGCAGGTTCGGATCACCGGGACCCACCCCCACCAGGGTGAGGCCGGCGCTGGCAGCACGGTCGGCGATGGGGGTGAGGTCCGCTTCGGGCCTTTCTAGGCTGCAGCTTCCCTGAACGCCCTGGAGCGCTCCGATGACCCATCTGGTGATCCGTTCCGCCACCGGCGGCGGCCACGGGACTCCCCTTGTGCAGAGCAGCGACGGCGAGGTGATCGCCCGCGAACTGGGGGCCCGGGGCGTGCGCTTCGAGCGCTGGGCCACCCCGGCCTCCCTGGCGGCGGACGCTGACCAGGCCGCGATCCTGGCCGCCTATGCCGCTGAGATCGCCCGGGTGCAGGCCGACGGGGGCTACCCGACGGTGGATGCGATCCGGATCGGCCCCGACCACCCGGACCGGGAGGCCCTGCGGGCGAAGTTCCTCTCCGAGCACACCCACGCCGAGGACGAGGTGCGGTTCTTCGTGGAGGGCCGCGGACTGTTCTGTCTCCACATCGCCGGCGAGGTGGTGCAGGTGGTGTGCGAGCAGGGCGACTGGATCGGGGTGCCCGCCGGCACCCGCCACTGGTTCGACACGGGCGAGCGCCCCAGCTTCTGCGCCCTGCGCTTCTTCAACAACAGCGAGGGGTGGGTGGCCAGCTTCACCGGCGACCCGATCGCCACGCGCTTCCCCCTGCTGGAGGAGGTGCTGGCCGCGGCCTGAGGACCCGTCTCAGCTGTGCATGCGCGGCTGGGGATGGAGGCTGGCGAGGATCGCCGCCTCGCTTGCGGCCAGCGACGCCAGCCGATCGGTCAGCACCGGCCGGGGCCAGCGTCGTTCGCACAGCACCCAGTAGAGGCCGAAATGGCGGGCCTCGCTGGCCAGCAGGTCGGCGTAGAGGTCCCGCAGCTCCGGATCGGGGCTGTGGGCGGCCAGCAGGGCCATGCGCTCGTGGCTGCGGGCCTCGATCAGGCCCGCCACCAGGAAGCTGTCGAGCATCCGCTCCGGCTCCTGCCGGCGCACCAGGGCAGCCAGGGCGGCGCCGTAGGGCGGGGCAGCCAGGGCCCGCAGGCCGAGGCCCCGGCGCTCCAGCAGGGCCTGCACCCGCTCGAAGTGCTCCAGTTCCTCCCGGGCCAGGGGGCTGAGCACGGCCGCCAGCTCCCCGTCGGAGGGGTAGCGGAACATCAGCTGCAGGGCGGCGCCGGCCGCCTTGCGCTCGCAATGGGCATGGTCGATCAGGAGCAGGTCCGGGTGGGCCAGGGCCTGCTCCAGCCAGGCGGCAGTGCTGGGGGCGGCCAGCCATTTCACCCGGGCCGCCAGCGCCGGCGGGGCCTGGGCCGGCATGGGCAAGGAGCGGCCGCTCATGCTGCCGCCCGCAGATGGGCCACCAGGCCCTCCAGGGCGAGGCGGTAGCTGGTGGGACCGAAGCCGCAGATGACCCCCAGGGCCCGATCGGCCAGCAGGGAGCGATGGCGGAAGCGCTCGCGGGCGTGGGTGTTGCTCAGGTGCACCTCCACGAACGGCACGGCCACCGCCAGCAGGGCATCGCGGATCGCCACCGAGGTGTGGGTATAGGCGGCCGCATTGATCAGGATCCCGTCGCTGGCCGGGCTCCCGGCCTGGCCGCCTGCCTGCTGGATGCGGTCGACCAGGGCCCCCTCGTGGTTGCTCTGGAAACAGGCGAGCTCCACCCCCAGCTGGGCGGCCTGCTGCTCCAGGGCGGCATCGATGGCCGCCAGGGTGCTGCTGCCGTAGAGGCCCGGCTCCCGCTGGCCGAGCAGGTTGAGGTTGGGGCCATGGAGCACGAGCAGGCGCATGGGGTGGAAGGTCGGCTGGTAAGTTCTGAGGGTGTGGTTCGGGTCGGTGCCCGAGTGGTTAATGGGGGCGGACTGTAAATCCGCTGGCTCTGCCTACGTTGGTTCAAATCCAACCCGGCCCACCTTCCACATGCCCTTGTAGCTCAGCGGTAGAGCACTCCCTTGGTAAGGGAGAGGTCACGAGTTCAAGTCTCGTCAAGGGCTTATCCCCCCAGCCCCTCCCCAGCCCGGTGAGCGACCTCCCCGGCGGGTGTGGTCGTCGCGGTGGACCCGGAGCATGCCCGAGAATGCGGGACCCCTGCTTCCCGGACGGTCTGTTTGCCGCCCCTCCTGTCCCTCATCGGCCACGGCGCCCCCGCGCTCCTCTCCCCGACCCTGATCACCCAGTCGTCCCTGTTCGGGATCGGCATCGCCTTCAGCCCCCTGCACATCGCGGTGGTCACCCTGCTGCTGCTGGGCCGCTCGCCGCTGCAGCGGGCCATGGCCTACGTGGCGGGCTGGGCCGCCGCCAATGCCCTCGCCATCGTGCTGCTGATGGTGCTGGGTGAAGCGTTTTCGATCAGCCTCAGCCACGGCGAGCGGGAGCAGGTGCTGATCGACCTGCTCGGGGCCGGTGCCCTGGTGGGGCTGGGGCTCTATCAGCTGACCCCCCAGGCCAACATCGGCGAGGAGGGCATGGCGCTGCGGCTGATGAACCAGCTGCCCGACTTCAGCACCTTGACCCTGGTCCTGATCGGCGCCACCAGCGCGCTGCTCACGCCCGAGAACCTTGTCTTCTATCTGAAGGAGGCGGGCCTGCTGCTGCTCAACGACCCCGGCCTCACCGCCGATGCCGAGGTGACGGGGCTGTTCACCCTGATGGCCAGTTCGCTCCTGCTGCTGCCTCCCCTGGCCTGGCTGGTGAGCGGCGGGGCGATCCGGGAGCCGATCACCCGTCTCGAGGACTGGCTGCAGCACAAGGCCGAGTGGCTCGTGGGCGTACTGGCCCTGGTGCTCGGGGCCTACCTGCTGGTCGAGGGACTGCATGGGCTGAACCTGATGTCGCTGGCCGGCTGAGCGGCGCCGGCCGTTAGCGTCACAGCAACCCGTTCTTCGGTATCCCGTTGTTCTCCGCCGTGCGCCGGACCTGCCTGGCGATCGGTCTCGGCCTGGCCCTGGCCTCCTGCGGAGCCCCCCTCCGGGCCACCACTGTCTGCGTGCTCACGCCCAGGCTCGCCCCCAATGCCAAGGGCGAGGCGGTGGCCGCCGTGGCGATCGCGTCACCCACGATCCTCAGCACCGAACCCCTGGAGGAGGTCAGGATCGAACGGGAGGGGGCACTGCTGTGGCAGCGACGCGCCCTGCCCGGGGAACCCATCGAGGGCCCGATCCCCTGGCCCCTGGCCCCGATTCGCCCGGGGCAGCGGCTGGCCCTGCTGCTGCGGCCCCAGGGCGTTCGGGACGACGACTTCGCCGTCATCGTGCTGGAGGGGGATCCTGCAGGCCGGATGGAGCGGGCCCAGAAGGAGCTGGCCAGCCTGGGAAGGGATCCCATCGCCTGGTGGGCCGCGATCCAGCAGGCCTTCGAGCGGGACGACATCAGCCTGGGGCTGGCCCTGCTCTACGCGTTCGACGGACCCGGTTCCCCCAGAATCGACAACCTCAGGCGGGCGGTGTTCCTGGCCGGCTGCGGCGGCGTCTGAGCAGGCCCGGGCCCGCCGGGGGCGGCGTTTGCCAGCCTGGGGGGAAAGGGCCCAAGCCATGACCCCACCGGCCACCGCCAGCCCAGAGCCCAGCCCCTCGCTCCTGCCCCTGCCGGTGGCGGCCATGCGGCAGTTGGTGGACGGGGGTGTCACCCGCCCCCTGGCCTGGCGGCTGGAGCAGCTCCAGCGACTCGATCGCCTGCTGGGGGCAGCGGAACCACGGATGGTGGAGGCCCTCGCCAGCGATCTGGGCCGGCCGGAGGTGGAGGCGGGTTTCGAGCTGGCGGCCCTGCGCCAGGAGCTGGGCCACACCCGACGCCACCTGGCCGGCTGGATGCGTCCCCGGCGGCGCCACCTGCCGCTGTGGGCCTGGCCGGGCCAGGGGGCGGTGCGGGCGGAACCCCTGGGCTGCGTCCTGATCATCGGCGCCTGGAACTACCCCTTCGACCTCTGCCTCCACCCCCTGCTGCATGCCCTGGCCGCCGGCAACACCGCCGTGCTCAAGCCCTCCGAGCAGAGCCCGGCTTCGGCGGCCCTGCTGGCCGAACTGCTGAGCGACCACTTTCCGCCCGAGGTGGTCCAGGTGGTCTGCGGGGACGGCGCCGTGGCCAGCCGCCTGCTGGAGGAGGAACGCTTCGACCACATCTTCTTTACCGGCGGCGAGCGGGTGGGGCGGCTGGTGATGGCGGCGGCCGCCCGCCATCTCACCCCCGTCACCCTGGAGCTGGGGGGCCGGAATCCGGCGATCGTGCTGGACGACGCGGATCCGGCCATCACGGCCCGACGGCTGCTGTGGGGACGTTGTCTCAACGCCGGCCAGACCTGCCTGGCCCCCAACCACGTGCTGGTGCTGCCCGGGGTACGGGACGCCCTGGTGGCGGCGTTCGCAGAACAGGCCCGCGCGCTCTATGGCCACGATCCCCTCACCAGCCCGGACCTGGGGCAGCTGGTCGGCGCCGGCCGTTTCGAGCGCCTCGAGGGGCTCCTGACCCAGGCCCGGGAACGGGGCCAGGTGCTGCTGGGCGGCCGCTGGGATGCGGACCTGCGGAGGATCGAGCCCACGCTGGTGGCGATCGATGATCCCCCCAGCGACCCGCTGATGGAGGAGGAGCTGTTCGCCCCGATCCTGCCGCTGCTGGCGGTGGGCGACCTGGAGGAGGCCCTGGCCCTGGTTCGCCGCAGTCCCAAGCCCCTGGCCCTCTACCTCTTCGGCGGCTCCGTGGTGGAGCGGGAACGGGTGCTGGCGGGCACCGGTTCCGGCAGCGTCGTGATCAACGACGTGGTGGTCCAAGGGGGCATGGCCACCCTGCCTTTCGGCGGCATCGGCCCCAGCGGCATGGGGGCCTACCACGGGGAAGCGGGCTTCCTCACCTTCTCCCACCGGCGGGCCGTGCTCAGCCGGCCGTTGTGGCCCGACCCCCCGGTCCGCTATCCCCCCTATGCCGGCAAGCTCGGTCTGATCCGCCGCCTGATGGGTTGAGGGCGGGCCCCCAGGAATCGGCAGGGGGGGCTGGGCGGGCCGGGCGATGGACCTTAACGTGCGCGCAGCTATCCCTAGTGCCCATGCGCCGCCCCCTCTTCGCCTTGGCTCTAGCCATGGTGTTGCCGCTGCCGGCTCTGGCTGCCCAGGTCACCGTCAAGCCCGGCGAAACCCTCTCCGACATCGCCGCCCGCCACAGGGTGAGCGTGTCCACGCTGATGAAGGTGAACGGGATCAGCGATCCCGACCTGGTGGAGGCGGGCCGGACCCTCACCCTGCCGGGCGGCGCCGTCCGACCCCGGGCGGCCGGCGGCAGCCTGACGGTGGCCCCGGGGGAGACCCTCTCCGAAATCGCCGAACGCCACGGCATCACCGTCAGCCGGCTGATGCAGCTGAACGGCCTCAGCAAGGCCGACCACGTCGAAGCCGGCCAGAAGCTGGTGGTGCCGTCCGCTTCCCGCCCGGCCAGCCCGGCTTCCGGCGTCAACCGCAAGGCCTCGGAGCATGTGGTCCGCAGCGGCGAAAGCCTCTCGCAGATCGCCGATGCCTACGGCGTCCCCATGAAGCAGCTGATCGCCATCAACCGCATCAGTGATCCCGACCTGGTGGAGTCCGGCACCCGCCTGCGGCTGAAGCCCGCCGCCGCACCCAGCGTGAAGCCGGCCGCCAGACCAGCCGCTGCAGCGAAACCCGCCGCTGCCGCCAGACCCGCCGCCGCGCCAGCTGCCAAGCCGGCGGCAACGGCTGCCAAGCCGGCGCCCCGACCCGCCCCCGCCAGCCAGCCGGCCCCCAGCGTCGCCCGGGCCACCCCCGCACCGGCCGCCAGACCCCAGCCCGCCGTGGTGGCGGCAGCCCCCCGGCCGGCCAGCACCGCCACCCCCGGCAAGCCCGACTGGCGGAACTACGGCCCCCTGCAGGTGGACTGGGCCAACTGGCAACCCATGGGCGGCAGCATGGTGGCGCCCACGCTCAACTCCCAGGGGGAGTCGCTCTACCTGGCGGTCAACTGCAGCGCCCGCAAGCTCAATGCCACCAGCCAGGCCGGCCAGTGGAAGAGCTGGGATGATCCCCAGGCCGATTTCGAGCAGCAGCTGGTCACCGACCTCTGCAAGTCCCGGGGCAGCTGAACGGGGGGCCTGAATCCCCCCTTCAGGCCGACCAGCGCAGGGGCCAGGGGTCCCTCAGGTAACGGCGTCCAACCGGACGCAGATACAGGCGCTGGGCGCCATCGTCGCTCTCGCTGATCAGTTCCTCCTGCACCAGGCGGCGGGCCAGCCAGGCCCAGCGCGGTTCCTCGCTGCCGTGGGCACCGGCCAGGTCCTCCGCCAGGCTGCGCAGGTCGCGGCCGCTGCGATCCTCCAGGGCCGAGAGCAACACGGCCGCCTGGTGGGCCCAATCGTTCGCCGATGGGGCCGACAGGCAGTTGTCGCAACGGCCGCAGGGGGGAGAAAGCTCCCCCACCGCCAGCAGCAGGGCCTGCTCCCGGCAGCCCTCGCCTTCGGCCACCGCTTCGATGCGCCGCAGCTGCTGCTGGGCCAGCTCGAGCCTGTGCCGTTCCAGCAGTCGCTGATCCGGCGGCAGCTGCTGGCCGGCGCTGCGCATCGCCCAGCCGAGGCTGGTGCGGTCGGCGGGGTCGAAAAGCACCAGGCAGCGGGCGGGCTGCCCATCGCGGCCGGCCCGCCCGGATTCCTGCAGGTAACCCTCGGCGCTGGCAGGCAGGTCAAGGTGGAGCACCAGACCCACATCGGGCCGGTCGACCCCCATGCCGAAGGCGACGGTGGCCACCAGCACCGGCGAGGGGTGCTCCTGGAAATGGCGCAGGGCCAGCTGGCGGCTCTCGGGGTCCATGCCGGCGTGGTAAGCGATCGCTTCGACCCCGACCGCCGTCAGGCGCACCGCCCACTGCTCCACCGAGCGGCGGGTGCGGGCATAGATCAGCACCGCCCCGCGGGCCTGGCCGATCGCCTCCACCACCTCGGCCAGGGGGTCCGCCGGCCGCCGCCGCATGGCGTACGAGAGGTTGGCGCGGCGGGCCGAACGGACCTGCACCAGGGGGCGCCGCAGCTGCAGCAGCCGGATGATGTCGGCCCGCACCTGCGGGGCAGCGGTGGCGCTCAGGGCCACCAGCGGCACGCCCGGGCAGAGCGCCCGCAGCTGCCCCAGGCGCCGGTAATCGGGGCGGAAATCATGGCCCCAGGCACTGATGCAGTGGGCCTCATCCACCGCCAGGGCCACCAGCCGGCCGCTTTCGAGGGCCTCTTCGAGCAACTGGCGGGTGGCCTCCGCCTGGGCCCTCTCGGGGGCCAGATAGAGCAGCCGCAGCCGGTTGGCCGCCAGGCGCTGCTGCAGCTGGCGCCGCTCCCCCAGCTCCAGCCCGCGGTGCAGACAGGCCGCCGGGATGCCCCGGGCCTGGAGCTGGCTCACCTGGTCCTGCATCAGGGCCACCAGGGGAGAGATCACCACCACCAGACCATCCCGCACCAGGGCGGGGAGCTGGAAGCAGAGCGACTTGCCCGCCCCGGTGGGCAGCACCGCCAGGCAGTCCCGGCCGGCCAGCAACGCCTCCACCACCGGCCGCTGCCCGGGCCGGAAACTACCCCAGCCGAAATGGCGCTGCAGGCTCTCGCCGAGGGGATCGGACCCCAAGCTCACTCCAGCGCTGGTACCGCCAGACCCTAGCTCCCACCAGATGTGGGGGGCGCCGTGGCCATTCAGCGCCCGGTCAGTGCAGCGAGCGCCAGTTCAGCAGGCCTCACGGCATCGGGGGCGGCTCCAGCTGGTCGGGGGATTCCTCCACCAGCTGCAGGCGTAGCCGCTTGCCCCCGGCCAGCTCCCCCAGGGACACCCGCATGGTGGTGCCGCTCAGGCTCTGCAGCACGGTCAGCAGCTCTCGCAGATGGGGCGTGCTGCTGCCGCTCTCCACCCAGAGCCGCTCCTGCAGGCCCCCCAGCCGGCGCCAGCTGGTGTGGAGTTTGAGCACGGCGCTCTCCAGGGCCTGGGCCTGCCCGACGGCGTCGGCCAGGAGGCCGAGGGCATCGAGGCGCTGGGCCTCCTGCAGTGCCTTCTCCAGATCGAGGTTCCCCTGCTGGAAGGCCCGCACCGCCAGGCCAGCCTCGGCCGCCTTGCTGAGCCAACGGGCCGTGAGGGTCACGTCCTTGACCCGCTCCAGCTCCGGTTCCTCCCGCAGCACGCGACGCAGGTCGTCCTGCTGATCCTCGGGCAGCTTGGCCAGTTCCCGCACCAGGGGCGCCACGGCCCGGGGGGGCAGGAGGTTGTCGGCGGTGCGCTGGCGGATCTCCTCCGGCAGCAGGGGGCTGGTGGCGGCGGTGAACTCATCGGTGAGCCGGCGCACCTGCTTGCGGGTGATCTGCTGGCCCTCGTTGGCCGCCTCGCTGATCATCAGCTGGACCTCCGGGTCCGCCTGGGCCGTCTCCAGAAAGGCCCGCTTGGAGAAGTTGTTGACGCTGGCCTCCTCCAGCAGGCCCTCGCCCACCAGTCCGTCGGCCGACTCCGCCAGCTGGATCAGGGTGTAGGCCCGGGTCTTGCTGATCTCCCGCTCCCGCAGCCACTGCAGGAAGCCGGTGCCGCGGCCCTCGCCGCCCCGGCGTTCGCGGTCCCGCACGGAGCGCAGGATGCGGCCCCGCCAGATTTCGGTCTGCAGATCGAAGCGGTCACAGACGGCCCAGGCCTCCTCCAGCCGGGCCAGGAACTCCATCGTGCTGAGGGTGTCGCTCTCCGGATCGGGCAGATCCAGGCTCAGTAGGGGGGCCTCGGGGAGGGCCATGGTCGAGACCATTGGCGGGGCCGGCGGTGGGTGCGGGGATGCTGCCACGGGGCCGGCAACGAACCGTGACATCGCCTGGGCGCAGGGCCCGGATCGCCGGTAGTGTCGCTGCGCAGACCACCCGACCTTCCAGCCCAGCGATGGCCATCTCCCGCGGCGACAAAGTACGGATCAAGCGTCCCGAGTCCTACTGGTACAACGAAGTGGGCACCGTGGCGTCCGTGGACACCTCCGGCATCCGTTATCCGGTCGTGGTTCGCTTCGAGAAGGTGAACTACAACGGCTACAGCGGCTCCGACGGCGGCATCAACACCAACAACTTCGCCGAGAGCGAGCTCGTCAAGGCCTGAGCGTCGCGCCAGGCCCTCCACGCCCAGCCCTACGATCCGGGTATGCCCGAGCTGCCCGAGGTCGAAACCGTTCGTCGGGGCCTTGAGCAACAGACCCAAGGTCTGCTCATCGACAATGTTGAGGTGCTCAGGCCCCGTGCCATCGCCAGCCCCGAAGACCCTGCAGCCTTCTGCAGGGCCCTTCGGGGCCTTCGTGTGGGCCACTGGCACCGCCGCGGCAAATATCTTCTGGCCGATCTCGAAACGAAGGACGGCAGCGCCGCGGGCCGCTGGGGTGTGCACCTGCGCATGACCGGCCAGTTCCTCTGGCTGGCCGAGGAGCGCCCCCCCTGCCCCCACACCCGGGTGCGGGTCTGGAATGGGGCCGGCGAGGAGCTGCGCTTCGTCGATACCCGCAGCTTCGGCCAGATGTGGTGGGTGCCGCCCGGTGTCCCAGACGGGGCGGTGATGACCGGCCTGCGGCGTCTGGGTCCGGAACCCTTCGGGGCGGATTTCTCCGGCGCCTACCTGCGGGAGCGCCTCAAGGGCTCGCGGCGGCCGATCAAGAACGCCCTGCTCGACCAATCGCTGGTGGCCGGGGTGGGCAACATCTATGCCGATGAATCCCTGTTCGCGGCGGGGATCCGGCCCCAGACCCCCAGCGGCCGCCTCGGGCGCAGCGACCTGGAACGGCTGCGTGCCTCGCTTGTGGACGTCCTGGAAACCAGCATCGGCGCCGGGGGCACCACCTTCAGCGACTTCCGCGACCTTCAGGGCACCAACGGCAACTACGGCGGCCAGGCCTGGGTGTACCGACGCAGCGGATCGCCTTGCCGCCGTTGCGGCACGGAGATCCTGCGCGAGAAGCTGGGGGGGCGCAGCAGCCACTGGTGTCCCCGCTGCCAGAACTGACCTCTGTGTGCCAGCCCGCGTGACCAGCGCCCTCGCCGACCAGCTCAGCCGCACCATGGCGGCGATCCATGCCCGCGGCTGGTGTGACGGCACCGGAGGCAACTTCAGCTGCGTGCTGGCCCGCGACCCCCTGACCCTGCTGATGGCCCCCAGCGGCGTCGATAAGGGCTCCGTAGCCCCGGAGCACCTGATCCAGGTGGATGCTGAAGGGGTGGTGGTGGCAGGCGAGGGCCGGGCCAGCGCCGAGACCCTGCTGCACCTGGAGATCGTGGCCCGGACCGGGGCCGGTGCGGTGCTGCATACTCACTCCCAGGCCGCCACCCTGCTCTCCGACTGGTGTCTGGGGGGGGAACGGCCCGAAGGAAAGCTGCGGCTCCAGGGCCTGGAGATGCTCAAGGGGCTGGAGGGCATCGGCAGCCACCGCACCCGGGTGACGCTGCCGGTGCTGGCCAACGACCAGGACCTGGCCCGGCTCAGCGCTGCCGCCGGGCCCCTGCTGGCCGATGCCCCCCATGGACTGCTCATCGCCGGTCATGGTCTCTATGCCTGGGGGCAGGACCTTCCCCAGGCGCGTCGGCATCTGGAGATCCTGGAGTGGCTGCTGGAGCAGCGGTGGCGGCGCCTGCTGCTGGAGAGCCTGGGCCAGCGGAAGCCCCAGGGCGAAGGCATCGAGGCCGTCCTGCTGGACATTGAGGGGACCACCTGTCCGGTGCCCTTCGTGAGCCAGGTGCTGTTCCCCTATGCCCGTGAGCGACTGGATGGCTTTCTGCAATCCGAGGGCCACAGGCCCGAGCTGGCTCCGCTGATCCAGGCCATTGATGGGGCCATGGCCGCAGAGGAACCCACCGGAGGCTCTCCAGGCCATGGCCAACGGGTGCGGTTCCTGCAATCACTGATCGATCAGGACCGCAAGCTTCCCGCCCTGAAGGAGCTGCAGGGGCTGATCTGGGACCAGGGCTATGCCAGCGGTGCCCTGCAGTGCCGATTGTTTGACGATGTGGCCCCGGCCCTGCGGGCCTGGCGCAAGGAGGGACTGCAGCTGGCCGTCTATTCCTCGGGATCCATCAACGCCCAGAAACTCCTCTACGGCCACAGCACCGATGGCGACCTGAGGAGTCTGTTCAGCCACTGGTTCGACACCAGCACCGGCCCCAAGGGCGAGGCCGCCAGTTACGGCGCCATTGCCAGGGAGCTGGGCATGGCGCCTGCGGCCATCCTGTTTGTCAGCGATTCCAGGAGCGAACTGGAGGCAGCCCAGGCCGCAGGTATGGGCACACGCTTCAGCCTGCGACCAGAAAATCCCGCTGTGGATCCCGGGCCGTTTGCGGTGATCACCAGCCTGGCCCAGATCAACGTCTGAATCCGATCCTGGCGACCAAGCCCACCCGAGCACTCCGCCAGCACCCCGGTCTCCCGCGGCATCTCCCCTACACCCCAGCAGCCGCCAACGCGCCGCCAAGGAGCCGCAACCAGCATGCCAACAGAAAAGCCACCCTCCTCGGGTGGCTTCTCCTTCAGGTCCACGGGGGACCCGGTGGCATCCATGGCACCACACAGGGTGCCGATGGAGCGGAAGTTTTACCTGGCATCGAGCTATTTTCGCAGGGGGCTACCCCCCAACTATC
>CALRJP020000023.1:0-34551 GCA_943367585.1 Rhizobium sp. Q54 | reverse complement strand
CCGCTCCACCCCTTCCGGGGCTCTCGCGGCGCGTCGCCTCCCGGCGACTCAGAAAACTTACAACACCGTCGGCTCGCGCCTCTCGATCCCGTAAGCCTGCTCCCCGCTCGAGCTCTCGCTCTCTGGGGCGCAGTCCAAAATCATATCACGCGATTTGCCGGTCCCTTGGTCTCCAAGGCTTCCGCCCAGGGCATGAACCGCTCCAACGTCTCCTGACGGTTGGCCACCAGCACAGGGAAATCCGTCTGCGCCAGGTCCGTCCCGGCCCGCAGCCCCTGGGGACTGGCTCCGAGCCAGCGCAGGGGGCAGCCCAGCTCTTCGAGCACCAGCCAGGCCGCCGCCAGGTCCCAGATCTTCGGAGTGGCCTCGAGGGCGGCCATGGTCTGGCCCATGGCCACCGACACCAGATTCAGGCTGGCCACGCCCAACAGGCGGATCTTGCCGGGGAAGGGACGGTGGGGGAGCTTCTGCAGCACCCGGATCGATCGGCTGCAGAGGGAGGCGCAGCCGGCGTTGTGCAGCTGCTGGGCCGGGGGTGGGATGGGCTTGCCATTGCGCCAGGCCCCCTGTCCCCGGATGGCCACGATCCGCTGCCGCAGGGGCGGCACGTCCAGGATCGCCAGCACCGGCACGCCGGCTTCGAAGCGGGCCATGGAGATCGCCCAGTAGGGGATGCCGGCGGCGAAGTTGGTGGTGCCATCCAGCGGATCCACCACCCAGTAGGCCGCGGTGGCGGGCACCTGCTGACGCCCCTCCTCGCTGAGCACACCCTCCCCCGGGAACAGCTCCGCCAGCCCCTCCACCAGGGTGGCGTCACTCCAGCGATCACAGGCGGTGATGAAGGAGCCATCCGCCTTCAGATCCGGCTGGCTATGGCCGAAATCGGCGCGCTGCCGTTCGGCGACCCGATCGATCAGCGCCTCCAGCCGGGGATCCAGCAGGTGGGGGGAGGGGGTCGTCATCCGAGTTCCAGCTCCAGGACCTGGCTGAGGCTGCGGGAGGTGTCCTCCCGGAACTGGCGCACGTTGACACGGGACAGCATCACCAGTGCCGCCAGGGCCACCAGCAACTCCACGCCCAGCACCAGGGCGAAGGGGCCGTAGGGGCCATCCCCCAGGGGCAGGGAGCGGCCGATGTCATAAAGGCCGCCGCCAAGCAACTTGCCGATCGCCCGGGACAGGGCCTGGGCCAGTCCCCAGACCCCGACGAAGGTGCCGGCGGCCTGGGGCAGGGTGAGGTCGAGCATCAGGCACAGGGCACTGTTGGTGCCGATGCCGGCGGCCAGGCCGAACAGCACCATCACAGCCTGGAGAAAGGGAATCCTGGCCGTCAGGCCCGCCACGATCAGCAGCAGCAGGGACAGGGCGATCAGCTGGCAGCCGAGCCGGGCGGTGGCCATCTTGCCAAGCCGGGGCACCACCCAGAGCCCCGCCAGCAGCAGCCCCACCAGGGTTCCCACACCCCAGAAGGCATTGAGCTGGGCCGTGGCGGCGATCGGCATGGCGAAGACCTGGGCGCCGTAGCTCTCGAGCACCGGATCCTGCAGGAACAGGGCGAGGGTGAACAGGATCAGGAACGAAAAGAAGATCAGCACCTGGCGGCTGGAGGTGATCAGGGTCCAGGACTGCCGCAGGCCGATGGCGTCCTCCCGCCTGGCCGCTGGCCCATCGGTGCGCTCGCGCAGGGGTGATTCCATCCCCCAGGTGGCCACCACGGTGAGCAGCATCACCACCGCGGCGACGATCGCCATGAAACGGGAGAGGGCCGTCTGGAGCACCGCCGGGTCGTTGACCCCGTCAAGGGAGCGCAGGCTCACGCCGATGGACACCGCCCCGATGACGATGCCGACGGTGAGCATGCACCAGATGATGCCCACGGCCCTGGGCCGTTCCTGTTCGCTGGTGCGGTCGATCACCAGGGCCAGGTAGGGGGTGGTGGCAAGGGAAATCGCCAGGCCATACAGGGCGAACAGGCCGCAGAGGGCCGCGATGCCGAGGGCGAGGCCGGGCTGGCTGCCGTCCTCCAGCAGGCGTCCCACCTGGAAGATCAGGGGCACCGACAGCACCGCCAGCAGGCAGAACGCCGCCGTGCCGATCAGGACGTAGGGGACCCGGTGACGGGAGGCCAGGGGATGGGCATCGGAGATCTGACCGAACAGCACCCTGGAGGGGGCCACGAACTGCTCAAAGGCCAGGGCGCCGCCCACCAGCAGGCCGGGGAAGCCCAGCTCGCTGAGCATGATCCGGTTGAGCAGGCCGGAAAAGATCACCGCCAGGCAGCCCAGGCAACCCTGGAAGAGGCCCAGGCGCACGGTGGCGGGGAGGGACAGGCCGGGGCGGAGGGGGGATGACAACGGGCGTCAGGCCCCAGGTGGCAACGCCTCGGTCCCGATCGGGCTGCCGGCCCGGCAGGCCGGGATCAGGGGCTGGGGCTCCACCGGGATGTCGGCCGAGCCACCGGTCCTTGGACTGGTGGCCGGCAGGGACTGGCGCTGGCAGAGGCCGACCTGGTCGAGACCGGTGAAACGCCGCAGGCGGGCCAGGGCCTTGTTGTAGTCGGAGATGGCCGACGACCAGCGCACTTCGGCCTGGGTGAGGTCGCGCTGGGTGTCCACCACTTCCCGCTGGGTGGTGACACCGGCCTGGAAGCGGAGGCGGGCCAGACGCAGGGATTCCCGGGTGGAGATCACCTCGCGGGAGGTGGTGGTGATGTTGCGGTTGTTCCTCTCCAGCTCGTAGAAGCTGGTCTCCACCTGCTGGCGGATTTCGTCGCGTTGCTGGGCGAAGTTGAAGGTGTTCTCCTGGGCCACCTGCTTCTGGCGGCGGTAGTTGGCCCTGGCGGCGCCACCGTCAAAGAGGGTCCAGCTGAGGTTGAGCCCCACCGTGTTCTCCACCGACCAGCCTTCGTTGCCGAAGTTGACCCCCGGGGTGCTGCGGTTGGCGAACTGAACACCCCGGGTACGGCCACCGGTGAGGCCATAGGCGATGTTCAGGAACGGCTGGACCTGGCCCAGGGCCGTGTTCGCCTCGCTGTTGGCAATGGAGATATCGAGCAGGACATTGTCGAGCTCTTCGCGAAAGGCGTAGGCGGCAATGATGCTCTCCTGCAGGGAGGGCAACCAGGACCCCACCACCCTGGAGGGCTCCTTGGAGGTGGGTGTCACGTCCTGGGGCAGATCGAGCAGGGCGGCAAGGGCCCGGCGGGCGATCGCCTGGTCGGACAGGCCGTTGGTGAGCACCTGCTGGTCGCGGGCCAGCTGGGTTTCCGCCTCCAGCACCTCCAGCTTGGTGGCCACCCCGGCCTGGAAACGGGCCTTGGCATCCCGCAGGCTCACCAGGGAGGAACGCACCGATTCCTGGCCGATGCGAACGGTTTCGTCGGAGACCTGGAGGTCGAAGAAGGCCTCAGCCGCCTCCAGGCGCCGGGCCCGCAGGCCGATCAGGTACTGGTTCTTGGCCTGCTCGAACCGGTCACGGGCCGCAGCGATCTGGGGGGTGCGCGTGGGGTTGATCAGACCCCAGCTGGCCTGGAGCACCGCCGTCATCCGCCAGATGCTGGTGATCGTGTTGCCGGGCTGCTGGCCGGTGCCCGTGAAGGCACTGCTGAACTGCTGACCACCGGTGTAGGTGGGGAGGCTGTTGGCGTTGAGCTGGATCGTGGGGTACCAGAGGGCGATCTGGGCCCGCAGGGCCGACTGGGCCTGGTCCACCTGGCTGGCGATCGCCTTGAGCTCGGGGTTGTTGACCTCGACCAGGGTTTCCACATCCGCCAGGCCCAGGGGCCGGAGTTCACGGGTGCGCACCTGGGAGGGCTTGACCGGCAGGGCCAGGGGGTTGGGCGCCACCAGATCCTGGAGAGCCGGGGGCAGCTCCTTGGCGGCGGGCGCCAGCACCGTGGGGTTGGACTTGGGTCTGGGACCCTTGACCTCAGGGGCCAGCGGCAGGGCCGGAGGGGCCGGAAGGCTCGGAGTGGCAGGGGCTGGGGTGGACTGGGCCCGCAGCGGCAGCGCCTGGAGGCCGAACGACGGGAGCACCACCAGTGCCGCGAGCAGGAGTGGTTGGCGCCTCACGTTGGACCGTTCGCTTCAGGCAGAGCTTAAGCACCTCCCCGTGGGGTGCCGAGGCAGGCGGCCACCAGATCGTCCGCACCCCCCAGCAATCGCACCGGCACAGGCAGTCGAGCCCGCAGGTCGGCGAGGGTGGTGTCGTCGAGAAACACCTCCTCCCCCTCCCGCAGCATCACCCTGGGCAGCAGCAGTTCCTCCCCCAGGTCGTGGCCGGCGAGCCCCTCGATCAGGTCGGAGCCCGTGAGCAGTCCGGTGACCACCTGCTCCTGACCCCAGTAGGGACTGGGCAGGCCGTGCAGCAGCAGCTCCAGGCCCTCGACCCGGTTGAGGCGCTCCACCACCGGCTCCAGCGCTTCGGCCACCAGCCGTCCCACCACCCAGCTGCAGCGACGGGGGGTGGCGATCCTGGCCGGCAGCTCCCGGGTGGCCCCCTCCAGGTCCTCCAGGAAGGCGCGGATGCTGCCGACGCCGTTCTCCTGCTGGGGCAGGTCCTCGTAGCTGGCCCGGGGCGGCAGGGGCTGGCCGGCGATCAGGAACCATTCATCGGAGAGCCAGGCGAAGCGGCTGCCGGTGCTGTCCTGGAAGGAGGGCTGCAGACGCTCGACCCGGGCGATCACCTCCAGGGCCCCGGCAGGGTCGACGGGACGCAGCGCGTCCCCATCCGGCCGGAACCGCGTCAGGCCCACCGGCACCACGGCCGTGGAAAGCACCGCCGGCCAGGGTCCGGTGGCGAAGCGCGCCAGGTCGGTGAGGGTGCGCTCCAGGGCCTCACCATCGTTCAGCCCCGGACACACCACCACCTGGGCGTGGATCTGCAGGCGCCGCTCCGCGAACCAGGCCAGCTGCTCCAGCAGCAGGCCAGCCCGGGGATTGACCAGCAGGCGGCTGCGCAGCTCCGGGTCGGTGGCATGGACCGAGACGAACAACGGGGAGAGGCGCTGCTCCTCGATGCGGCTCCAGTCGGCCGGCGTCAGGTTGGTGAGGGTGAGGTAGGAGCCGTAGAGAAAGCTGAGCCGGTAGTCGTCGTCCTTGAGATACAGGCTGCTGCGGCGCCCCGGTGGTTGCTGGTCGATGAAGCAGAAGGGGCAGTGGTTGTTGCACTGGCGCAGGCCGTCGAACAGGGCTTCGCTGAAGCCCAGCCCCAGCCCTTCATCGAGATCCTTCTCCAGCTCCACCACATGCAGGGTGCCGTCGGGGTCCTCCACCTCCAGCACCAGCTCCTCCTCCCCCTGCAGCAACTGGACATCGATCAGGTCCCGCGGCCGCACGCCGTTGATGCTGCGCAGGCGGTCACCGGGCTGGAACCCCAGCTCCTCGGCGATCGAACCGGGCTCCACCGTGGCCACAAGGGCGGGCCGGGGCTGGGTGACGGGCCCGGCAAGGGCGGTGGGCCCGGCAAGGGCAGAGGGGGGCTCCTTCCACACGGGGGTGACGGCGAGGGCGGCAGGGATGTGGCTTCAGTGTGGCGGCCCCGCCCCCTCAGGGGGTGGCCCCCTCCAGACCCCGGAAGCCCAGCAGGATCACCAGACCGAACAGCAGCCGGTAGGCCACGAAGATCCAGGTGCTGTTCTGCTGCAGGAACCGCAACAGCCAGGCGATGGCCAGCCAGGAGACCACCGCCGCCGCGGCGATGCCCACCAGCATCGGGATCACACCGCCGGTTTCGACCGAGCCGAAGGCCGCCTTGAGCTCCACCAGCCCCGCCAGGGTGATGGCGGGAATGCCCAGGAGAAAGGAGAAGCGCGCCGCGTCGGAGCGCTGCCAGCCATCAAACAGCGACGCCGTCAGGGTGCTGCCCGATCGGGACACCCCGGGGATCAGGGCCAGGGCCTGGGCCAGTCCCACCAGGAGACCGTCCCGGGGGGTGACCGCCTCGAGCTGGCGGCGGCGGCGGCCCACCAGTTCGGCCACCGCCAGCAGCAGCGCCATCACGATCGAGACGATGGCGATCGACGTCAGGCTGCGCAGGGGGGAGGTCTCGTAGCCGGGCAGCAGCACCTTGATGGCCAGGCCGGCCAGCAGGATCGGCACCGTGCCAAGGACGATGGCGACCCCGAGCCGGGCCGGCGGGTCATTCCACTGGCCATGGCGGAAGGCCCGGGCCACCCCGCTGCCCACCTCGGCCAGATCCCTGCGGAAATAGCCGAGCACGGCGGCGATGCTGCCCAGCTGGATCACGGCGGTGAAGGCCACCCCGGGATCACCCCAGCCCAGGAGCACCGGGACCACCTTGAGGTGGGCCGTGCTGCTGATCGGCAGGAACTCCGTCAATCCCTGGACGACCCCCAGAACGAAGGCGTGCCAGCAGGCCTCGACCAGGGGCAGGGCGGCGGCCGTGGCGACCAGCGGCATGGGGGGAGCCGATACTGCGGCTGACCCTATGGCCGGACGGGTCACGGAAGCACCCCTCCACCCCTTTAAGGTTGCACAACTTTCTTCACAACCAGGTGCTCGGGGTCCCACCCACCCTTTCGACCCGTCCCCCGGCCCTGGGAGGGCTGCGGACCGCTGCTGCCGCGCCGGCCATCCCGGCCGCGGCCCTGCTGCCCCTGACGGCCGCCCTGCTGGTCACCGTGCCGGTGTTCCTGCAGGCCCCCTGGGTGCGTTCTGCGCCGATGGCGGCGTCCCTGTTCACCCTCCCCCTGATGGCCCTGGCCCTGCTGCTGGAGCGCCGGGGCCAGGGGGCGTGGCAACCGCTGGGTGTGCTGCTGGTGGGCTTCTGCGGCAGCTGGCTGGGGGGCTGCCTCTTTTGGGGCTGGTTCCGGCTTCACCCGGTGATGCATCTGCCGATCGAGGCGTTCGCCCTGCCCCTGGCGGTGGCCGGCCTCGGCAGCCGCTGGCGGCTGGCGGGCGCCTTCTACCTGGGATCCCTGCTCGGCACCGCGAGCACCGACGGCGTCATCGCCGCCGCCGGTCTGATGGACTTCTGGCCCCGGGTGCTCAACGCCCCCCTGGCCGACGCACCGCTGCTGCTGCAGGGCGCCGCCCTGCAGGTGCTGCAGCCCTGGCCCCTGGCCCTGGTTGGCCTGGCGGCGGGCCTGCTGGTGCTGATCTGCCGTCGCCTCTGGCACCTGGGCGGCCCCTGGCGGGTGGCCGCCGCGGCCCTGGGCACCACCCTGGCCGTCGACGCCCTGTTCCTGGGCGCGGCCCTGCTGGCCCCCCACCTGAGCGGCCTGATCTGAAGAACTGCAAAAGCAAGGCCGCCTGCCGAGGGAGACCAGGGGGCTTTCTGTAACGTTGCACGGGTGGTCTGCGGATCACCTCCCTGTCCCTGCCAGGGTCCCCTGGTTCTTTCCCTAAACGGAGTGTCGTGATGAAGCGGCTGCTTGCCTGGTTGATGAGTGGTGTGGTCCTGGCCGGTCTGCTCATGACCCTGGTTCTGCCCGGTGCCGCCCTCGCCGCGGAGCGTCGCAACGAGATCGACGACAAGCTCGCCGAGAGCGTCGGCAAGGTGGACCTCAACAACGCTTCGGTCCGCCGGTTCCAGCAGTACCCGGGCATGTACCCGACCCTGGCCGGCAAAATCGTTCTCGGCGGCCCCTACGACAGCGTCGACGACGTGCTGGATCTGGATCTGACCGATCGCCAGAAGGAGCTGTTCAACAAGTACAAGGGCAACTTCACCGTGACCCCGCCCGCGATCGCCCTCAACGAAGGCTTCGATCGCATCAACGACGGCGTCTACCGCTGAGCCCGCAGAGCTGGGGCCCGGCCCCTGGCAACCCCGCTCGATCGCCCATCTCCGAACCGCCGTCCATGCGGCGGTTTTTTTGTGGGCGGCCGGCCGGCCGCCCCCCGTCCCATAGGCTCTCCAGCACAAGGCACGGTGCAACGGGGTGAAGCAGCCGCTTGGATGAGCCGGATCCGCGCATGGCCGCCCACTGGGATGTGGTGGTGGTGGGCAGTGGCGCCGCAGGACTGATGACCTGCCTGGAGTTGCCTGCCCAACTGCGGGTGCTGCTGCTGAGCAAATCCAGCAGCCCCCCGTCGGCGAGCCGCTGGGCCCAGGGGGGGATCGCCGCGGTGACGGGAGCCGACGACAGCTTCGCCAGCCACATCGCCGACACCCTCAAAGCCGGCGCCGGCCTGTGCGATCCGGAGGCGGTGGACGTGCTGGTGCGGGAGGCGCCGGCCTGCGTCGAGCGGCTGGTGCAACTGGGCATGGCCTTCGACCGCACCCCCCAGGGTCTGAGCACCACCCTCGAAGCCGCCCACAGCCACCGCCGGGTGCTGCATGCCCAGGACCGCACCGGCGGCGCCCTGGTGGATGCCCTGGAGCGGGAAGTGCAGCGCCGGCCGGGGCTGGAGCAACGCAAGGGCATCCCCGCCCTGCAGCTGTGGGTGGAGGACGGCCGCTGCGTCGGGCTGCAGGTGCTCGAAGGGAACCGCCTGCGCTGGTTGCGGGCCGGTGCGGTGGTGCTGGCCAGTGGCGGCGGCGGCCACCTGTTCGCCCACACCACCAACCCGACCCAGGCCAGCGGCGATGGGGTGGCGATGGCCTGGAGCGCCGGCGCCAGGCTGCGGGACCTGGAGTTCGTGCAGTTCCATCCCACCGCACTGATGCTGCCGGACGCTCCCCATTTCCTGATCAGCGAGGCTGTCCGCGGTGAGGGGGCGCGCCTGTTCGACGACGCCGGCCGCTCCCCGGTGGCCCAGCTGGAAGGGGGTGATCTGGCCCCCCGGGACCAGGTGAGCCGCGCCCTGGCCCGCTGCATGGCGGAGCAGGGGGTGACCCACCTGTGGCTCGACCTGCGGCCGGTGGGCCGCGAACGGCTGGAACGCCAGTTCCCGACCATCCTGCGCCGCTGCCGGGAGCTGGGGCTGTCGCCCTGCGACGCCCCGATTCCCGTGGCCCCGGCGGCCCATTACTGGATGGGAGGCGTCGGCACCGACCTGGAGGCCGCCACCAGCCTGGCCGGCCTCTACGCCGTGGGGGAAGTGGCCAGCACCGGGGTCCACGGCGCCAACCGCCTGGCCAGCAACTCGCTGATGGAATGCCTGGTCTTCGCCCGCCGGCTGCGCCACCTGCGCCCCCAGCCCCTCCCGCCCGGGCCCCGGGCCGCGGCCGCGGCCCTGCACCTCAGCCAGGCCGAAGGGCAGGCGAGCCCCGACGAGGCCAGCCTGATCGCGGCGATCGGAGACCTGCGTCGCCTGTGCTGGCAGGTGGCCGGGGTGGAGCGGCGCGGGGTGGATCTGATCGCTGCCCTGCGCCGGGTGCGCCGCGAACGCTCCGGCCACGAACGCTCCCCCCTGCTGTGCCGCGCCCACGACCTGCCGCCCGATCAGGAGCTGGAGCTGACGCCGGACCAGGGCCGACGCCTGCTGCTGCTGCAGGATCTGCGCCAGCGGCTCGTGCTGGCCGAACTGCTGATGGAGGCCGCCGCCTTCCGGGTGGAAAGCAGGGGTGGCCATCACCGCACCGATGCCCCGGCACGCCAGCCGTTCTGGCGGCGCCACACGGTTCAGGAGCGGGGCCGATCCCCCTTCACAGGCCCGGTGGGCCGGGCCTGAGGGGCACGGCTCCGTTGGCTGGGCTCAGTTGGGGGCGGCGGCTGGGTCCTTGAAGCCGCTCATGGCGGCGAGCTGGGCCAGGGTCTTCTGGCCGGAATCCAACTTGCCCTTGATCTCCCAGGTGGGGAAGCCCTGGATGTTCTTGCTGGCGCAGAGGGCGGCCTGGTTGTTGCGGCCATCGGGGGCGCACTCGATGATCTTGAGCTTGGCCGTGGCCTCCTTGCCGAAGAGTTCCTTCTGGTCGTGGCAGTGGGGGCACCAGTAGGCCGAATACATCACCGCGCCGGTGGCGGTGAGGTGCTCGGCGAGGGCCAGGGTGGCGGGGGTGCTGGCGGAGACCACCGGGATCGGCATGCCTGGACCCGTGGTGGCTTCAGGGCGGTTGAGGGAAGTGGCCCAGCCGAGGCCGATCAGGCCCACGGCCAGGGCGGTGAGCACGCCGCGGAAGATCAGGGCGCCGGTGTCCTCCCATTCCCCACCGATCAGGCTCAGCACGAACAACGTCACGCTGATGGTCGCCGACATCAGGCAGAAGGTGCAGAAAGCCTTGATCTGGAAGGCCATCACGCCCACCAGCACCAGGCTGAAGATCGCCATGCCGGCGCTGAGCAGGAACAGGCCCCACCAGCTGAGGCCGTTGAAGCGGGTGCGGGCCTCGCCCTGCAGCACCATCGGCAGCAGCGCCATCACCAGAACTGCGCCGTAGGCCAGGAAGCCGAACAGCGAGAGGGGCTGGCCGAAGACGCTCCCCCAGGGGCTGTTGAGCACCTTGTCGCAGCCCTCGGCCCCACCGGGGCAGCTGAGGTTGCCGATCAGTCCCCAGCGGTTCAGGGTGATGGCGGCGGTGTCGATCACGCCGATGGTGGCCAGCACGGCCATCACCACCCGCGCCCAGCGGCGACCCGGCTCAGGTCGGCGGCGCGTCGTGAGGCGGCTGGCGAGGCGGGTGGAAGTCACAGGCACGGTCGTGTCGTGGGTCGATTCTCGCAGCCGCGGGGGCTTGCATAGGGTGGACCCCGGCGTTGGCGCCCACTCCCCTCTCGCCGGCTCGCCGGCCTGTCCCCCTCCACCCGCAGCAGCATGTCCCCCCAGCCCAGCCACGAACGGCCCACCGTGGCCTTCACCCACCTGGGCTGCGAGAAGAACCGGGTGGACACCGAGCACATGCTCGGCCTGCTGGCCGAGGCGGGCTACGGCGTGAGCGCCGACGAAAGCGAGGCCCGGGTGGTGGTGGTCAACACCTGCAGCTTCATCCAGGACGCCCGGGCCGAATCGGTGCGGACCCTGGTGGAACTGGCCGAGCAGGGCAAGGAACTGATCATCGCCGGCTGCCTGGCCCAGCACTTCCAGCAGGAACTGCTCGACTCCCTGCCGGAGGCGCGGGCGATTGTCGGCACCGGCGACTACCAGCACATCGTCGAGGTGCTGCAGCGGGTCGAGGCCGGGGAGCGGGTCAACCGGGTCAGCGCGGTGCCCACCTTCGTGGGGGATGAGCATCTGCCGCGCTACCGGACCACCTCCGAGGCCGTGGCCTACCTGAAGGTGGCCGAAGGCTGCGACTACCGCTGCGCCTTCTGCATCATCCCCAGGCTGCGGGGCGACCAGCGCTCCCGCCCGATCGAATCCATCGTGGCCGAGGCCCGCCAGCTGGCCGAGCAGGGGGTGAAGGAGCTGATCCTGATCAGCCAGATCACCACCAACTACGGATTGGATCTCTACGGAAAACCGCGGCTGGACGACCTGCTGCGGGCCCTGGGGGAGGTGGAGATTCCCTGGATCCGGGTCCATTACGCCTATCCCACCGGCCTCACCGAGCCCGTCCTGGCCGCCTACCGGGAGGTCCCCAACGTGCTGCCCTACCTGGACCTGCCCCTCCAGCACAGCCACCCGGAGGTGCTGCGGGCCATGAACCGTCCCTGGCAGACCGGGGTCAACGGCGCTCTTCTGCAGCGCATCCGCGACCAGCTGCCCGACGCCGTGCTGCGCACCACCTTCATCGTCGGCTTCCCGGGGGAGACGGAGGAGCACTTCGAGCATCTGCTGGACTTTGTGGCCGAGCAGCGCTTCGACCACGTGGGGGTGTTCACCTTCTCCCCGGAGGACGGCACCGCCGCGGCTGAACTGCCGGATCCTGTGCCCTCCGAGGTGGCCAGCGAGCGGCGCGACCGGCTGATGGCCCTGCAGCAGCCGATCGCCGCCGAGCGCAACGGCACCTGGGTGGGCCGGATCGTGGATGTGCTGATCGAACAGGAGAACCCCTCCAGCGGCGAGATGCTGGGCCGTTGCGCCCGCTTCGCCCCTGAGGTGGACGGCGAGGTGCACGTCATCCCCGGCGCCGGCGGACTCTGCGCCGCACCGGGAACGATGGTGCCGGTGCGGATCACCGCGGCCGACACCTACGACCTGCGCGGCGAGGTGGTGGGGGCCGGTGCGACGGTGCGTGAGGCCCAGGACGCCACGCGGAGCCGGGATTGAGCCCCGGCAGCCCGGACGGCTGGCTGCAACAGCACCAGCGCCCCCTCTTCCTGCTCGCCTCCGGCCTGAGCACCTCCGGTTCCTTCGCCGGGCTGACGGCCAAGGGCTGGATCCTGATGGCCGGCACCGGCAATCCGATGCTCCTGGCCCTGCACTTCGCCGCCCTGGCCCTGCCCAGCCTTCTGGTCAGCGGGCGGGCGGGGGTGCTCACCGATCGGCTGGGCTGCGAAACCATGCTGGTCCGCTCCCAGTGGGGACTGTTCACCGGCGCGGCCCTGGGGGCCCTGGCCATTCCCCTGCTGCAGGGGGCCGGCCAGGTGGTCCTGCTGCTGCTGAGCACGCTGGTGGTGGGGGTCTCCAGCTCCTTCGAGCTGACGGCCCGCAGCAAGTACTGCTCCCTGCTGGTGGACCGGCCGGAGCAGGTGGCGCCCTACCTGGCGAGCTTCTCGGTGGTGTTCAACGTCGGCAAGCTGGTGGGCCCTCCCCTGGGGGGCTGGCTCGTGGCCCTCTCCGGACCGGCCACGGCCCTGGCCATCGACGCGGCCTCCTACCTGCTGCCGATTGCCACGGTCATCTGGCTGCTGCGCCCCCACCGGGAGCTGGAGCAGCGCAGCGCCGGGGGCGAAGGCGCCAGTCTCGGGGCCGCCTGGCGGGGCTGCGGTTCCACGCTTCGCCATGTGCTGCGCTTCACCACCGTGGCCTGCCTGGTGGGGTTCTTCCATCCAGGCCTGGCCCCGCTGATCGCCGCCGAAGTGGTCGGGCCCTCGCCCCAGGCCCTCGGCCTGTTCACCAGTGTGCTGGCGGCGGGAAGCATTGCCGGCGGCGTGGTGCTGCAGCGGAACAGCCTGGCCCTGAGCGAGCGCCCGGTGCTGCTCCTGGGGGGCTGCGCCGTGGTGGTGGCCCTGGCCCAGCTGGGGATGGCGGCGGCCTCCAATGGCACGGCGGCCCTGGCGATGGCCCTGCTGATCGGCGCCGGCACGGCAGGCCTGCTGGCCGGCTCAAGCCTGATCCTCCAGGTGGGGGCCCCGATGGCCTTGCGCGGCCGCATGGCCGGTCTGGGGCAGATCGCCTTCCTGGGCGGTGGCGGGGTGAGTGGCCTGCTGGCCGCCGCCCTGGCCATGACGCTGGGCTTGCAGGCCACCTTCGCCCTGCTGGGCGGCCTGGGCCTGGTGGTGGGGATCCTGGAACTCGGGCGGAACGGAGCCCTGCGGCTCAGATCAGCCTGACACCCTTGAGCACGACGGTGGCCAGGAAGGCGGCGGTGAGCCCGCCACCGACGAGCGCCAGATAAATCACCACACCCACGGCCGCTGCTGCTAGGAACCGGATCATTACAGCAGAGGATCCGCCCCCTCCCATCCCCACGGCCAGGGCGGAGGCGGTAGAACGACCTGATATTTCCCGAAACCTCCTAGGGTTGCGGCGCAGCGGAACCCGCTCAGGACATCCCTTCCACTGCCGCGCAATCGCCCACGGCCCTCCCACCACGCACCTGCAGCATGCGCACTCTCTTCATCTATCCCGAATTCCCGAAGACGTTCTGGAGCTACGAGAAGATCCTCGAGCTGGTGAACCGCAAGGTGCTGCTGCCACCGCTCGGAATGGTCACCGTGGCGGCCCTGCTGCCCCAGACCTGGGAGATGAAGCTGGTCGACCGCAACGTGCGCGAAGTCACCGAGGCCGAGTGGAACTGGGCCGAGCTGGTGGTGATCTCCGGGATGATCGTGCAGAAGGCCGACATGGCCGCCCAGATCGCCAAGGCCAAGCAGCGGGGTCTGCCGGTGGCGGTGGGAGGCCCCTTCGCCAGCTCCACCCCCGATGCTCCTGAGCTGCAGCTGGCCGACTTCAAGGTGCTGGACGAGGGGGAGATCACCCTGCCGATGTTCATCGAGGCCATCGAGCGCGGCGACCGCCAGGGACGCTTCAGCGCCGATGGCGAAAAGCCGGACGTCACCGGTACCCCCATCCCCCGCTTCGATCTCCTCGAGCTCGACGCCTACGACTCGATGTCGGTGCAGTTCTCGCGCGGCTGCCCGTTCCAGTGCGAGTTCTGCGACATCATCGTGCTCTACGGCCGCAAGCCCCGCACCAAGGCCCCCGAGCAGCTGGTGGCCGAGCTCCAGTACCTCTACGACCTGGGCTGGCGCCGTTCCATCTTCCTGGTGGACGACAACTTCATCGGCAACAAGCGCAACGCCAAGCTGCTGCTGCCCGAGATCAAGCGCTGGCAGATCGACCACGGCTACCCCTTCAGCTTCGCCACCGAGGCCTCGGTGGACCTCGCCTCCGACGAGGAGATGATGGAGATGATGGCCGAGGCCCGTTTCGACAGCGTTTTCCTCGGGATCGAAACGCCCGATGAGGCCAGCCTCGAGACCGCCCGCAAGCTGCAGAACACACGTAGCTCCCTGGAGGAATCGGTCGACCGGATCACCTCCTACGGCATCCGGGTCATGGCGGGATTCATCATCGGCTTCGACGGCGAGAAGCAGGGAGCCGGCGACCGGATCGTGGAATTCGTCAGCCGCACCGGCATCCCCGCCGCGATGATGGGCATGCTGCAGGCGCTGCCCAACACGGGGCTCTGGCATCGCCTCGAGAAGGAGGGCCGTCTGGTGCAGGAGAAAACCGACGCCAAGGGCGTCAACCAGACGAACCTGCTCAACTTCGTGCCCACCCGGCCGATCCGCCAGATCGCCAATGAGTACGTGGATGCCTTCTGCCGCCTTTACGAACCCAACGCCTACATCGACCGGGTCACGCACTACTACCTGAAGATGGGCCAGCCCCGCTGGCAGCAGTACGTCCCGGCGGCGGCCTTCGGCAAGGCCAGCCTGCCCAGCTGGACCGATGTGCGCGCCCTGCTGATCGTGATCTGGCGCCAGGGGCTGAAGCGCGACACCCGCGGCCGTTTCTGGCGTTCCCTGCTCACCATCGCCCGCCGCAACCCCAACAACCTGGAGCAGTTCCTGGTCACCCTGGCCCACAACGAGCACTTCCAGGAGTACAGGGGCGTGGTGACCCGCGAAATCCAGGACCAGCTCGCCGCCCTGCCCCCGGAGCCGCCGGAGGGGTCCCGCGAAACCAGCCGCGAACTGCAGCCCGCCTAGGCCTCAGGCCCTGGGCGCGGAGTACGTTTGTGGTCCTGCATCCGAGGCGCAGTGATGCAGACATCGCAAGTCACGAGCGCTGGTCTCACCAAGCTCCTCACCCTGATGATCCTCGGGGGTGCCGGCCTGCTGGCGCTCGCCATCAGCCGCTGGGACAGCATCGGTCCCCAGTCGATGATGTGCCGCCACCGCGATGACCCCACGGGCCAGATCGACTTCCGCGTGGATGTGGGGCGGGGGGAGAATCGGGTTCGCTTCGCCGACGGCCAGATCCTGCCGGTGAAGACCTCCCGCGACCAGATCACCTTTCTGGAGAAGGAGTCCAACAACTTCCACCTCTCCGACAACGACGGCGATGAGGTGGCCATGGGCCATGCCCCGACCAGCCAGCAGCTTCCAGGTATCGCGGCCCTGAAGCCCCCGATGGTGCTGCATCCCGACCAGCACCACGACGTGGAGCACCACACCACGATCGACCGCCGCACCCTCACCTTTCAGGAAAACGCCATGCAGAAAGGGGGCGGGCGCGGGGCCTTGATGATGGATGGCCGCTGCCGTCTCGTCGCCGCCGGCTGAATCGGAACCTGGGCGGGCCGGGCCTAGTCCTGCACGTAGGGCAGGCCCGCCCCAAGACAATGCTCCGCCTTCTGAAGCTCCCGGCCCAGGTACAGGGCATGGTCGAGCCGCGACAGGGGATGGGGCCCCTCCCCCTCGGTGAGGGTGATGCCCAGTTCCTTGGCGCTGCGGCCCCGGTAGGTGGCGAGGGGTGCCCGCGGGTCGCTGCCCCGGCAGCTGATCACCTCCCCGGTGTCCGGGTCGGTGGCCAGCCCGCGTTCATCGATGCCATTGGCGTAGTGCTCGGCCACCAGCTCACCGGCGGCGGCATCCACTTTGATCAGGAAGTAGCCCGACGGGTCGAGGGCGATGAAACGCTGGGAGAGCGCCTCATCCAGGCTCTGGCGTGGGCTCGGGTCGCGGTGCATGGGGGGGATCGTAGGCAGCGGTGAAGGGGAGTTCCGCATTCATCGCCGCGATCGCCTGGTGCATCTCCCGGTTGGCACCCGGCAGCCAGTCCCGCAGGATGGCGTCGAAGCGGGGGTCGTACCAGCGGTGCAGGCTGGCCCGGGGCTGGGCCACGAAGCCGCGGCGCCGTTTGTGGCTGCCGCCGGCCCCGGGATCGAAGCTCTCCAGGCCCCGCTCGATCGCCCAGGCGATCGGGGCGTAGTAGCAGACCTCAAAGTGCAGGTTGTCGAGCTCGACGTCGCTGCCCCAGTAGCGGCCCCAGAGGCCGGTGGCATCGTGCACACAGAGCGACATCGCCAGGGGTTCCATCGGCTCACCCCGATGGGCGCTGAACAGCACCAGGTGGTGGCGCAGATCGCTGGCGGCCGCCTGGAAGAAGGACTCGGTGAGGTACTTGCTACCCCAGGGACCCCAGCGGCTGCAGTGCTGTTCATAAAACCGGTGCATCCGCTCCAGCAGCGGCGGCGGGATGTCCTCCCCGGCCAGGGGGGTGACGGTCAGACCCGCCTCGGCCACCGAGCGGCGTTCGCGGCGGATGTTGCGGCGCTGGTTGGCATTGAAGCTGGCCAGATAGGCCTCGAAATCCCCATGGCCGGGGTTGCGCCATTCGCTCTGCTGGTTGATCCACAGGGCGCAGCCGGCGGCCTCCGCCAGGGGCTGCCAGGCCGGATCCACATAGAGGAAGTTGCAGCTGAGAATCCCCTGCCGCCGGCAGAAGCCGTCGATCTCGGCCAGCATCCACTGCGTGAGGGCGACAGCGTCCTCGCCGGGGGCCACATGGAACCGGTAGCCCTGCACCGGGCTCACCGGGCTCATGCCGACGAGCTTGGGGTAGTACCTCAGGCCCAGCTGGCCAGCCAGCTGGGCAAAGGACTGGTCGAAGACGAATTCTCCGTAGCTGTGGCCCTTCAGATACAGGGGGGCCAGGGCCACAAGCCGCTCGCCGCGCCAGAGCCCCAGATGGCAGGCCTGCCAACCCTGGCGGGGCACGATGCTGCCACTGGCTTCCAGGTGGTGCAGCCAGCGCCAGCCGTAGAAGGGGCGATCCACGGCGTCCCCCGGTGCACCGCCCTCACCCCCCACCAGCGCCTGCCACTGGTCCTCGGGGATCTCCTGCGTTGCCTGATGCCAGCGGACTTGCAGCTCGGCCATGGCCGCTGGCGATGCAGGGGGACGGGGCAGGCGCAAAACTAACGGTTGATTCCCTGCGACCGAGCGTCCCACCCCCGCCATGGCCAAGCCCCTGCGGATCCTGATGCTCCTGACGGCGGCCACGGCGCTGGTCGTGTCTGCGGCGCCCGCCAGGGCCGGGCTGCTGCGACCGGTGCTGATGCTGCTGCGTCCCCAGCTGGAGAACCAGCTGACGCGGGTCTGCGTGGAGACGGCCTCCGCCGGCCGGGCGGATCTGGAGAAGAGCCTGCAGGACCCCTGCCGCAAGCTGGCGGTGCCCACGAGCAAGTGCCTGATTGAGGAGACCGACAACAGCGGTCGCAGCCTGGGGGTGCTCACCGAGATGGTGAGCGGCCGTTTCGGGGATGACAGCGAGGAGGTGGTGAAGCGCTGCCTGGCCAGGATGTTCGGCCTGCCCACCGACAGCCTGCGGGACATGCCGCTGCGGGAGCTCGGCAAACGGTTCGGCAGCCTCGGTCTTCAGGAAGTGGCGCCCTGATCCCCGGGGCGCCGCCAGCGCAGCAGCAGCTCGTCCCCCACCAGCGCCCGGTGCTCCACCAGCCGCCAGCCGGCCCGGGCCTGCGGCGCCACACAGGCGTCGGCCGGCAACCAGCCATGGGCGCCCCCGAGCAGCCGGGGGCAGACGGTGAGCTGGAGTTCATCCAGCAGGTCCTCGGCCGCCAGGGAGGCCGCCAGCTGGGCACCGCCGAGCACCACGAGCCGTCGCTGTCCCAGCCCCCCCAGGGCCTCCAGGGCCTGGCCCCAGCCATCCAGGGGCAGGTGACGCTCGAAGCCCTCGGCGGAGGCGGCCGGGGGCAGCGGGGCGGCCTGCAGCAGCCAGCGCTCCAGGGGCTGGCGGAAGAAGGGCAGGGCGGCGGGCAGGCGGCCGCTGCGGCTGACTGCGATGGCGACCGGCTGGGAGCCGCGGCCCTCGGAGCGGCGGGCCTCCAGCAGCCCGGGGCTGTGGATCAGACAGGTGCTGCCGTGGCGCCGCAGGGTCTCGGCCCCCACCAGGGCGGCATCGGCCCAGGCCAGGGCCTCCTCCAGCACCTGCCTGTCAGCGGGGCCCCCCAGCTGGGCCGCCCCGCCCTCGGTCGGGGCGAGGCGGCCATCGAGGCTCACCGCTAGCACGAGGCGCAGCTCGGGCCGGGGACCGGCCTGGCGGGGATCCGCTGCCGCCACCACTGACGCCGCTGGACTCAAACGGCCGCGAGGGCTTCGAGGGCCGCCGGCAGCATCTCCAGCTGGGGCGTCTCGGCGAACACCTCGGCGGCATTGTTGGGGCTCTCCTGCAGGCGCACCTTGTGCAGCCGGGCGCCGGTGGCGGCGATCGGGGCGCTGAGCAGGTCGGCGATGTGCAGGGCGATGTTCTCGGCCGTGGGAACGCAGTCGGCGAAGTGGGCCACGTCCTTGTTCAGGAAGGTGTGGTCGAAGGGTTCCACCACCAGGTCGGCCACCAGCTGCTGCAGATCGGCCAGGTCACAGACCATGCCGGTGCGCGCATCGATTTGCCCCCGCACGGTGACGTCGAGCAGGTAGTTGTGGCCGTGGCCGTGGGGGCGGGCGCACTTGCCGTAGATGGCCTCGTTTTCGCTCTGGCTGAGCTCGGGCCGGGCCAGGCGGTGGGCCGCCGCGAAGTGGGTGCGGATCGAGAGGAAGGCTTCCATGGGATCGATGGTGGGACCGCAGAGCACGTCGGCCCAGAGGTTGGTTTGTTCGTGGAGCCGCAGGGCCACCAGCGGCAGATGGGGGGCCAGCCGGTCGCGGATGGCCAGCAGCAGGGCTTCGGTGGTGGGCAGCCGCCCCTCGGGCCGGGAGAGGTCGAACTCGGGCCAGACCTCGTTGAGGAACCGGAAGTCGAGCGGGTCGGTCACCTCCCGGCGGATGGCGTGCTTGACGTCGGAGAGGTTGAGCACCATGCCGTCGCCATCCAGCGGACCACCCATCGCCACGGTGAGCTCGTAGTTGTGGCCATGGCCCGGGGCCAGGCTGCAGCGGCCGAAGCGGCGGGCGTTTTCGGCCCCATCCAGCTCGGGGAGGCGGTAGAGGTGGCTGGCACTGAAGGTGGCCCGGCGCGTGATCACGCAGGGCCGGCCGCGCCCGTGGGCGGTGCCGGTGGGGGAAGGTGCCGCGGGAGAGGCGGTCAACCGGGTTGCGGTCATCGCCGAGGCCCTGGGGACGCCCATCCTAGAAACGGGGTCCGGACCGCCGCCGACCGCGCCCCATGGCCCCTGACGCCGCCGCCACCCCCAGCCACCGGGCCCTGGCCCGGCGCCTCGATGGCCTCAACATCTACCTGGTGGGAATGATGGGGGCCGGCAAGAGCGCCGTGGGGCGGCCGCTGGCCGAGGCCCTCGGCTACCGCTTCATCGATGCCGACGTCACCCTGGCCGAAGCCGCCGGCCGGCCGATCGCCGAGATTTTCGCCAGCGATGGCGAAGAGGCCTTCCGCGCCCTCGAGACCAGCGTGCTCAATGGCATCGCCAGCTGGCATTCCCTGGTGGTGGCCACCGGCGGTGGGGTGGTGACCCGGCCGGAGAACTGGGGTCACATGCGCCAGGGGGTGGTGGTGTGGCTCGATGCCCCAGAGGCGGAGCTGCTGCGGCGCCTGGCCGCCGATCCCACGCCCAGGCCCCTGCTGGATGCTCCCGATCCAGCCGGCCGCCTGCAGGCCCTGCTGCACGAGCGCCGGCCGCTCTACGCCCAGGCCGACCTGGCCGTGGTGCAGCAGGGGGGCCAGCCCGCCGCGGTGGCCCTGCAGGTGCTGGAGGCCCTGCCCGCGATCCTGCGCGACCCCGCCCAGGCTCCGGTCGACCCCGCCCGGCTGCAGGACGCGGACGGACAGGCCCGCGACTCGTTCAACTGAGCCCCCGCCAGGGCCGTCAGCCGGGGGGCTCCAGCCGCACCGCGAACCACTGGATCGTGCACCCCGGCGCCAGCTCCAGCTCGCAGGCGGTGTCGATCAGCCGGCTGGCCCTGGCGTCCGGATCGGCCAGGTCCGCCAGGTCGGCGGGGGGATCGCCCAGGGCTTCCACATGGGAGGCCAGCCAGCGGAGCGTTTCGGCCGCCGTGAGGATGCGCTCCCCCAGGCCGGGCTCCAGCACCACGTAGTGGTCGAGCTCCCGCAGCAGCGGATCGGACAAGGCCTGGGCAGCGGCGATACCCATCCTGGCGGGTGGGGGGCCCGAGGCGGTGCCGGGCCTCAGACCCGTCCCACCGCGGCGAGCACCTGGTCACGCCAGGCGAACAGGGGCTCGAGCACGGGGTTATCGGCAATGCCTTCGACACCCCGCCCCGCCAGGGGAGCACCGGCGCAGACAGGGAACTTCAGCAGGTACAGCTGGGCGGCGACGGCGAGGTCGGCCAGGGTGAGGCCGTCCCCCTCCAGGTAGGGGCGCTCTGTGACCAGCAGGGCGAGCTGCTCGAGACTGCGGTGCAATTGACGCACCTCGCAGGGCCCAAGCAGATCGCGCATCGCCTCGGTGGCCGAACCGATCAGGCCACCCGGAAGGGCCCCCACCAGATCGCGCAGGGGCGCCGGGGTGGCCTCAGGCAGCAGGGCGGCACGCAGCACCGGATCGGAGGCCGCCGCCTGGAGCAGGGCCAGACGGGCGCCCCGGGCCAGGGCGGTGTCGGCCCAGTCCTCCAGCAGCAGCACCCTGGCGCGGGCGACCGGATCGGCCGGCAGCAGGCGGGGCTCCGGATGGGTGGCCTCCAGATGCAGGGCGATGGCCGTGGAATCGGCGATCACCTCGCCCCCATCCACCAGCACCGGCACCTGCCGCTGGCCGGAGAGACGGAACAGCTCCAGCTGGCCCAGGCCCGGGGTCACCTCCACGATCGTGGCCTCCAGCCCCTTGCGGGCCAGCAGCAGGCGCACCTTCTCGCAGAAGGCGGAATGTCTGAACTGATGCAGTTCCATGGGCCCTCCGGGGCGGCTGAGCGTGGCCCTGGGCGGCAGAGTAGCCAGCATTCGACCAGGACCGCCGCCGAGGCCATGAAAGAGTTTTTCGTCAACGTCACCCGCTATCCGCGCTACCTGATCGCCTTCAGCCTGGGGGTGTTCAACTCGGTGTTCGAACCCCTGGCCCGGCGGCGCAGCAACCCGGTCACGGCGGTGGCCCTGGTGGGGGCCCTGATCAGCGGGATGGTCAGCCTCACCCTGGTGCTGCGTGCGATGGTGCAACTGGGCCCGGTTTCGTAGTCATGGCACAGAGCCGACGGGTGGAACGGGTCGCGGCCCTGATCCGCCGGGAAGTGAGCGAGCTGCTGATCAGCGGCATCAAGGACGAGCGGGTCCAGCACGGCATGGTGAGTGTCACCAGCGTGGAGGTGGCCGGCGATCTGCAGCACTGCAAGATCTTCGTGAGCATCTTCGGCAGCAGCGAGGATCGGGAGGTGGCCATGGCCGGCCTGCAGGCGGCCTCCGTCTACGTGAAGGGGGAACTCGGCCGCCGCCTCAAGATGCGCCGGACCCCGGAGGTGGTGTTCGTCCTCGACCGGGGCCTGGAGAAGGGCAACACGGTGCTGGGGCTGCTACAGCGCCTGGAGGCGGAACGGCGCGAGCGCGGGGAAGGGGGCGACGAACCGATCGCCGGGGCCGACCCCGCCGATCCGGCGGGCGCCCCCGGACCCGCCAGCGACTCCGACGCCTGACCCGCCCCATGGCGTCGTTCACCGACCAGCCGCAGGACCTGGATCGCGCCGTCGCCGCCCTGCTGGTGGTGCGCTGCAGCGGCCATCCGAGCGATGGCCAGCGGCGCTATCCCCGCTGGGAACTGGACAACGCCAACCTGCGGCGCCTGCTGGAGCGCGGGGTGGGCGGGGTGATCCTGCTGGGGGGCAGCGCCGCCGAACTGGGGCTGCGGACCCGCCAGCTGGCGGCCTGGGCCGGCCAGCCCCTGCTGCTCTGCGCCGATGTGGAGGAGGGGGTGGGCCAGCGCTTCGAGGGGGCGAGCTGGCTGGTGCCGCCCCTGGCCCTGGCCCGGATCCACGCCACCGACCCAGGCCTGGCCCTGGATCTGGCCCGGCGCTACGGGGCCTGCACAGGCCGGGAGGCCCGCCAGCTCGGACTCAACTGGGTGCTCGCCCCGGTCTGCGACGTCAACAACAACCCGGCCAACCCGGTGATCAACGTGCGGGCCTGGGGCGAAGACCCGGCCACCGCCGGAGCCCTGGCGGCCGCCTTCTGCCGAGGCGCCCAGGCCGAAGGGGTGCTCACCTGTGCCAAGCACTTCCCCGGGCACGGCGACACCGCCAGCGACTCCCACCTGGAGCTGCCCCTGCTGCCCCACAGCCGCGCGCGCCTGGAGGCCGTGGAGCTACCGCCCTTCCGGGACGCCATCGCAGCCGAGGTGGCGGCGGTGATGACCGCCCATCTGCTGCTGCCGGCCCTCGACACCGACCACCCGGCCACCCTGTCGCGGCCGGTGCTCACCGGGCTGCTGCGTCAGGAGCTCGGTTTCGAGGGGCTGATCGTCACCGACGCCCTGGTGATGGAGGCGATCGCCGGCCGCTACGGCGCCTCGGAAGCCGCCGTGCTGGCCCTGGAGGCCGGGGCCGACCTGGTGCTGATGCCAGGGGATGCGGAGGGGGCGATCGACGCCATCGTGGCGGCCGTCCACAGCGGCCGGCTGAGCCTGGAGCGGCTGCAGGCCAGCCTGGACCGGCGGCGCCTGGCCCTGGGGCGATGCCCCAGCGGCGACGCCCCGAGCGCCGCCGCCCCCCTGGGCCAGCTCAGCAATGGCCCCGCCCCCTCCGACCAGGCCCTGGCCCTGGAGCTGGTGCAGCGCAGCCTGGAGCAGCGGGGACGGGGCCCGGTGCGCCGTGGCCCCGGGGTGAACCTGATCCGGCTGGACAACAGCCTGGGCTGCCCCTTCCTGCCGGCCACCGCACCGGCCCTGGTGCTGCCGGCGGCCGCCGGTCTGCGGACCTGTGTGATCGACGGCCAGGGGCCCTCCCCCTGGAGCGGCGACGGGGAGGCCCCCCTGGCCCTGGAGCGGCTGGGCGAAGGGCCGGTGCTGCTGCAGCTGTTCGTGCGCGGCAACCCGTTCCGCGGCCGGGCCGACGGGCCGGATCCCTGGCCGGCGGCGATCCGCCAGCTCCAGGCCGCCGGCCGACTGGCGGGCCTGGCCGTCTACGGCAGCCCCTATGCCTGGCAGGCCCTGCAACCGTTGCTGGAGCCGGGGGTGCCGGCCGCCTGGTCGCCGGGCCAGATGGCCCTGGCCCAGGGCGTACTGCTGGGGCGCCTCGGCTTCGGTCCACAGCCCAACGGCGGTGACGCCCCCGGCGCGGCCGTGGAAACGGACTTCACCGACTGAGCGCCAGCCGGCACCTAGCCTCCTGGCAGGACCGTCCTGCCCCGCGGCCGCCGATGCTGAGCCTGTCGATGATCGTGCGCAACGAAGCGGAGCGGCTGGAGCGCTGCCTCGCTTCGGTGGCCGGCTTCGTCGACGAAATGGTGGTGGTGGACACCGGATCCGACGACGGCACCGCCGCGATCGCCGCCAGCTGCGGCGCCAGCGTGCACCATCTCGACTGGCCGGGGGACTTCGCCCCTGCCCGCAACCACGCCCTGGATCTGGTGCGGGGCGACTGGGTGCTGGTGCTGGATGGCGACGAGTGGCTGCGGCCCGAGGCCCGCCCGCCGCTGCGCGACCTGATGGAGCAGCCCCAGGTGCTCCTGATCAACCTGCTGCGCCGGGAAGTGGGGGCGGCCCAGTCCCCGTTCTCCAGCGTCAGCCGCCTGTTCCGCCGCCATCCCGCGATCCGCTGGAGCGGCCTGTACCACGCCATGGTCGACGACAGCGTGGCCACCCTGCTGGAACGGGAGCCCCACTGGCAGGTGGTGGCCTGCGGGGAGCCGGCCCTGGTGCATGGGGGCTACCGCCCGGACCTGCTGGCGGCCTCCGGCAAGGCCGCACGCCTGCGGCAGGCCATGGAGGCGGAGCTGGCCGCCAGGCCGGGGGACCCCTACGCCTGCGCCAAGCTCGGCGCGCTGGAGGTGAGCGAGGGGCAGCACGCCAGGGGCATCGCCCTGCTGGAGGAGGGACTGGCCCGGGTCGGCGCCGGCTCACCCGCCGAGCACTACGAACTGCTGCTCCATCTCGCCATCGCCCGCGCCCCTGGGGAGCCCGCGGCCGCCGCCGCCCTCTACCGCCAGGCCCTGGCGTTGCCCCTGGACGAGCGGCTCACCCTGGGGGCCCGACTCAACCTCGGGGCCCTCCTGTTGCGCCAGGGGGACCTGGAGGAGGCGGCGGCCCTGACGGCGGCGGTGACCCGCCTCTGCCCGGAGCTTCCGCTGGCCTGGTTCAATCTGGGCCTGATCGAACGCCAGCGGGGCCGTCTGGCGGAGGCGATCGCCGCCTACCGGCAGGCCCTGGCCCTGGCCCCGCAACAGGCGGACGCCCAGCGCAACCTGGCGGCCGCCCTGCTGCTGGCGGGCGACATTCCCGGGGCCCGGGATGGCTTCCGCCGGGCGATCGCCCTGCTGGAAAGCCAGGGCCAGCCCCAGCAGGCCATGGCGCTGGCCCAACGGGCCGGCGCGCTCGTGCGGCTGGACGCCTGATGGACACGCCGCTGCCACTGGCGGGCCGCACGGTCGCCGTGACCCGGGCCGAAACCCAGCTGGGCGCGGCCCGCCGGCTGTTCGAGCAGGCCGGGGCGAGCGTGATCGACCTGCCGGCCCTGGTGATCGGCCCCCCCGACCTCTGGGGCCCGCTCGACGATGCCCTGGCGGAACTGGATCAGTTCCACTGGATCGTCTTCTCGAGCGCCAACGGGGTCGAGGCCGTGGAGCAACGGCTGGTGCGGCAGGGGTCCTGCCTGGCCCGCAGGCCAGCGGGTGTCCGGCTGGCGGCGGTGGGCCGCAAGACCGCCCAGTCCCTGGAGGCTCTTGGGGCCCCCGCCGATTTCGTGCCCCCAGCCTTTGTCGCCGACAGCCTGATCGAGCACTTTCCGGTGTCGGGCTGGGGTCAGCGGCTCCTGCTGCCCCGGGTGCAGAGCGGCGGGCGCACGCTGCTGGCGGAAGCCTTCGCTGCGGCCGGCGCCCGCGTGGTGGAAGTGGCCGCCTACGAGACCCGCTGTCCGTCGGGGCTGCCCACAGGTGCCCTGCAGGCCCTCGAGCGGCGCCGGATCGATGCGATCACCTTCAGCAGCGGCAAGACGGTGGAGCACACCGCCCAGCTGCTGGCCATCAGCTTCGGTGACGCCTGGATCCAGCAGCTGGAGGGGGTGCAGGTGATCTCCATCGGCCCCCAGACCAGCCAGCGCTGCCTGGAGAGGCTCGGGCGCGTGGACGGTGAGGCCGATCCCCACGACCTTGAGGGACTGGTGGCGGCCTGCGGCCGGGTCCTCAGAGATCGACCTTGAAACTGCGGCCGCCGCTCTTCAGGGTGAGGCTTCCGTTCGCGACATCGACGGAGGCCACGCTCCAGCCGCTGGGCAGCAGATCGGTAGTGCGGCCACCCCGGTCGCCCGGGCGCAGGCTGCCGCTGAGCTGCTTGTAGGTCACCACCGCTTCGCGCTGGCCACCGCTGTCGATGACGCCGGTGATGCGGAAGTCCTTCAGAAAGGCAGGGGGGGGGAGCGCGGCCACCGGCCCGGCACCGGCGACCGCTGCGCCAGGGAGCAGCCCCGGCACGGTGGGGCCGAACGGATCTTTGCGTCCCACCGGGAACTCCGCCACCACCTCCTGGGAGGTGGGCAGGGGGGTCAACCCCGTTGGAACGGCCCCGGACGTCGTGGGGGCAGGGGCCGGCCGGGGCGGCGCCGGCGGAGGTGGGGCTTCCACCGTGGGTGCCCCGGCGCATCCAGCCAGCAGCAGGGGCACCAGGGCGGCAAGGCCAGAACGGCCCCTATCCCTTCTCCACCAGGTCGCGAAATCGGTCAAGGTTGGCCTGCAATTCTCTGGTGACGATGCCCCCCATGATGGTGGGTTCCATCAGGGGTGCAAGCGCACCGGGCAGTTCATAGCTCACCGTGAGCTTGACGGCGGTGAGGTCGGGCCCGAGGGGGTAGAAGCGAACGGCCCCCTTGGTGGGCAGACCCCCCACCGATTCCCAGTGGAGCCGCTGGGAATCGACCCGTTCGGTGATCCGGGCCTTCCAGTGGAAACGGAAGCCCTGGGCCGCCAGGGTCCAGTCGGTGAGGTCGGGGTCGTCGAGGGTGACGACCGATTCGATCCAGCGCATCCAGCGGGGCATGGCCTCCAGGTCACTCCACACCTCCCACACCCGGGCCACGGGGGCCTGGATGTCGGTGGTGACGCTGTGCTCGAGCCATTTGCCCATGGTTGTGCTCCTAGGCCACCGCCGCGCAGGTGGCCAGTGCCACCGGTTGGTTCAGGATCGCAGCAGCCGCCAGCCGACCGCTCATCGTGGCCCCCTCCATCGAGTCGATGTAGTCCTGGCGGGTGTAGCTGCCGGCAAGAAAGAAGTTGGCCACAGGGGTGCGTTGGTCGGGGCGGAAGGGCTCCATGCCGGGGGCTTCCCGGTACAGCGACTGGGCCAGTTTCACCACGTTGCTCCAGACGAGCTGCAGGCCGGCGGCGGAGGGAAACAATTCACGCACCTGGCGATCGGTGTGGGCAACGATCTCCTCCGTCTTCTTCGGGATCCAGGGATCCCCGGGGGTGAGCACACACTGCAACAGGGAGCCCAGTCCGTCCCGCCGGTAATCGGCCGGGCTGGCCAGGGCCAGGTCGGCGAAACAGCTGAAGTCGGCATCCGCCGTGTAAAGCAGATTGTCGAGACCGGTCGGACGGCTCACATCGGTGCGGCGGGCCTGGGCTCCGGCCCCGTCGCCCAGTTCGGTCACCCAGCCGTCGTAGCGCAGCTGCACGGTGGCCACCGGCACCGTTTCCAGTCGGTCGATGGCGGCGAACTCGGGGAAACGGCGCCAGGCCTGGGGCAGCAGCCGCTGCGCTCCCGGCACATCGCAGGCGGCCAGGTAGGCATCGGCCTCCACCCGCTTCTCCCCATCCGGGGTGCCCAGCACCAGGGAGGTGACGACGGTCTGGCCGTTGCGCTCCTCGTGGCAGACCTCGCTGACCCGGTGGCGCAGGTGCAGGCGGCCGCCCCTGGCCTGGATGTAATCGAGGATGGGACCGGTCAGCCAGCGGTGGGGGGACCCCTTGAGCAGGTTGAGCTTGGAGGCCTCCGTCCGGGAGGCGAACATCATGAAGATGGTGAGCATGCAGCGGGCCGAGATGGCCTCGCAGTCGATGAATCCGAGGGCGTAGGCGATTGGATTCCACATCTTCTGGATGCTGCGGGGGCTGCCCCCATGGCTCAGAAACCACTGCTGGAAGCTGATGGCATCAAGGGCACGGATCACCTTCATCGCCCCCTCGTAATCAACCAGCCCGCGGACGATCGGGCTCGTCCCCAGGGCGAGGGCATTGCGCAGCTTGTCGACCCAGTCGAGCTGGGGCGTGGTGAAGAAAGCCTTGAGGCCGTTGAACGGGGCCCCCACGGGAAAGCGGAAATCCAGGGCCCGCAGATCGCCGCCACGGTTGACGAACAGGTGCCAGTGCTCCTTGGGCAGGAGGTTGTCGAAGGCGCCCACCTTGCGCATCAGAGCGAACAGGTTGGCGTAGTTGAAGAAGAAGACATGCAGCCCCATCTCGATGTGGTTGCCGTCCGGATCCACCCAGCTGCCGACCTTGCCGCCCATGAACGGACGGGATTCGTACAGATCCACCGCATGACCGGCGTCGACCAGATCAACGGCCGCGCTCAGACCGGCCAGACCCGCACCCACGATGGCGACCCGCACCCTTGGATTCCCGCGAAGGTCCCGACTCTATGGACCGGAGCCTACCCACGGCGGAAGGATCTCCATAGAGTGGTCGCTCACCGCGTCGTCCGGCGGCCCGATCCCCCCCATCCGACCCCCTTACGCCCGATGAGCAGCCCCGTCCAGTCCCCGAGCTCCGCCCCCACGGCCAGCGCCACGACCCCAGGCAGCGCCGCCCCGGCCGCCATCCCAGCCACCGTCACGGCCACGGCCGGTGTGGATGGCAAGGGCATCCTGATCACCGAGCCCGCCATGCGCCAGCTCGGTGCCCTGATGGCCTCCCAGGGCGGCGAGAAAGTGCTGCGGGTGGGGGTCCGCTCCGGCGGCTGCAGCGGCATGAGCTACACGATGGACTTCATCGAGGCGGCGGAGATCCTGGCCGACGACGAGACCTACACCTACGAACCCGCCGGAGCCCCGAGCTTCCGGGTGGTGAGTGACCCCAAAAGCCTGCTGTACATCTATGGGATGCAGCTGGATTTCTCCTCGGCCCTGATCGGCGGCGGCTTCAACTTCACCAACCCCAACGCCTCCCAGACCTGCGGCTGCGGCAGCTCCTTCGCCGTCTGAGGCCAGACCCGCCGGTGGCGCCACGGTCCCGTGGCGTGGGAGTCTGACGATCCCCATCCACCACCCCCAGCCGCCATGACGGCCCCGCAGGAGTCCCGCTTCGACCAGGCCATCGCCCGCTACCAGCAGGGGGCAGCGCCGGAGGATCTGATCGACGAGTTCCTGCAGATCACGGCCCAGGAGCCGCGTCAGTCGGCGGGATGGACCTGCCTGGCCTGGCTGCAGCTGCTGCTGGACCAGCCCCAGGCGGCCCTGCCGTCGGCCCGCAACGCGGTGAAGCTCAATCCCCAGGACCCCCAGGCCCGCATCAACCTGAGCGTGGCGATGCTCGAGACCGGTGCCAAGGGGGTGCGGGAGCACATCGACGTGGTGAAGCGCGTGATGCTGATGGCCCCGGAACTGGCGGGCGAACTGCAGGGCTCGATCGCCGATGGCCTGCAGCGCCGGCCGGGCTGGCAGGCCCTGGAGAAGGTCAAGGCCTGGCTCAGCTGAGCGCCGGCCGGCCCTGGGCGAGGGTCTCGAGCACGGTTTCAGCGATGCGCCGCGAGCCCCCCGCAGCCCCGACCCGCTCGACGGCCGCCTCGGCACAACGCGCCGGCAGGTCGGGGTCGGCCAACAGACGCAGGATCAGATCGGCGGCCTCCTGAAGCTCGCTGCTCTCGGCCGGACGCCTGCCGACAGTGTGGACCGTGGGACCCAGCAGCCGCATCTGGGATTCGGCGAAGGCATAGCTGAACTGCGGACCGCGTCCCACCAGCTGCACCACCGGCCGTCCGTATCCCACCGCCTGCTCCACGGCGGTGCCGGCCATGCCCACCACCAGATCACTGGCGGCCAGGATCGAGGCCAGGGCCCCGGGCAGCAGGCGCACCTCCAGGTGGCCGGAGGCGGAGCGGAGCACCCCCTGGGCGAGGTCCAGCCGCCAGCCGACGGCGGCCGCCAGGGGTTCCAGCTCCCGCCAGTGGGGACTCTCCACCATGGCGACGAGGAAGCGCCAGGGGCGATCTCCAGCCAGAGCCCCCAGCTGGCTGCAGAGCCGCAGCATCAGCACCAGATTGTGGAGGGCCTCCGGGAAGCGGCTGCCGGGCACCAGGGCCAGGGTGCGGGAGCCCGGGACGGGGGCCACCTGGCCCGGGTCCGGGGCCGGCAGGTCCATGATCGGATAGCCGCGGAACAGGGCCTTGGCCTGGCCCTGGGCCTGCAGATCGCGGGCGGTGAAGGCATCGCGGGTCAGCACCACCCGCACCCGCCGGCGGCGGCAGCACCAGCGGGTGAGGGCCGACAGTCGCAGCCGGCCCTCGTAGAAACTGGAGGTGGAGACCAGGAACACCACCGTCGGGCGCCCGGTGAGCAGGGCGAAGATCAGGGGGACGTGGTCGCCGATGCTGACCACCAGGTCGTAGTGGCGGCCCTGGCGCCACGCCGTCCAGAGCTGGGCCACGCTCTGCTGCAGCCAGCCGGCCGCCAGATCCTTCCAGAGGTTGAGGCCCTGGTACACCATGCCTCCGGACGGCAGGGTGCGGCCCGCGTAGAGCAGGGGAATGCCCCGGCGTCCATAGGCCGAGCCGGCACCCACGATCGGCAGGGCCGCCAGCTCCAGTCCGGGCGCACACTGGCGCAGGCCGTCGGCAATCAAGCCCCCATTGAGATCCTCCCCATGGCCGTTGCTGATCAGCAGGATCCTGGGAGCAGGGGGAAGGGGCACACGGGACACCAAGCACGGTCGAGTTTAGGTTTGGGCACACCTGGGATTCCCCGCCCCCGGTTCACCCCCACGGCATGAGCACTCCCGCCACGGGCCCCACCACCCAGCTGCGCCGCGTTCTCGACATCGTTCTGGTGGCCGACGTGTTCCTCGTACTCGCGGGAGCGCTGTTCTTCGTCGTGGCGGTGGTGCTGCACGGCCAGCAGCTCGATGCCCCCCTGGAACTGTTCCAGCGGCTGTGGCAGCCGCTGTTCACCCCGGCCATCGGCCTGCTGATGGGGGCGGCCCTGCTCAGCGGTGGACTGGGCTGGTGGCAGCGGCGAGGGCAGCGCTGAGGTCGGTGAACTGGAAATGGAAGCCCTGGGCCTGCAGGCGCTCGGGCTTCACCTGCTGGCCCTCCAGCACCACCTTGGCGCCATCCCCGAGCAGCAGCTGCAGCAGGGGGCCCGGCACGGGCAGGAGGCTGGGACGGCCAAGGACCCGGCCCAGGGTGGCGGCGAAGATCGCCATGCGGGTGGGCTCCGGAGCCACGGCGTTGTAGGGGCCGGCATAGGCGTCGTCCTCGAGGGCGGCGGCGATCAGCCGGCAGAGGTCGTGGCGATGGATCCAGCTCATCCACTGCTGGCCGCTGCCCACCGGCCCGCCGAAACCGGCCCGGAACACGGGCAGCATCTTGCCGAGGGCACCGCCGTCGGGACCGATGACGATGCCGATCCGCAGCACCACGACGCGACAGGCCTCGGGGGCGACCTGGGTGGCGGCCTCCCAGCGGGCGCAGAGCCGGCCCAGGAAGTCATCGCCCGGCGGGCTTGCCTCCGTGAAACACCCCTGGAGGCTGGTGCCGTAGTAACCGACAGCGGATCCGCTCACCAGCACCGGGGGGGGCTTGGCCAGGTTCGCCATCGCCACCACCAGCTGGGACGTGGTGACCAGGCGGCTGTCCAGCAGGCGCTGGCGGTAGGCGGGCGTCCAGCGCTGGTCGGCGATCGATTCACCGGCCAGGTTGACCACCCCATCGGCCGCTTCCAGAGCTTCGAGCAACAGGGGGTCGCGCCAGCTGGCCGGGTCGGCCAGATCGAGGCAGAGATTGGTGATCCTTGGATCGGCCGCCTCGCTGTTCGGCCGGGGCCGGCGGCTCACCAGCGTGAGCTGGTGGCCGAGATTGAGCAGGAACGGCACCAGCTCCCGGCCGACGAAACCCGTGCATCCGAGCAGAAGCAAGCGCATGCCCACGGGTCCAGCGGAGTCCAGTGCCGAGGTTAGGTTCCGGCGGCCCTAACCTGGACCGACCGTTCCTCCGCACGATGGTTGACTCCGCGCCTGCCGCTGCCTTGAGCCTCAAGAAGGGTGCCCTGGTGAGGGTGAACAGGGCGGCCTACACCGGCAGCCTGGAGGCCGGTGCCAGTGACCCGGTGGCCCCCGGCTACCTGTTCGAAGGGCCCGGGGAGATCCTCGCCATCCAGGGGGGCTACGCCCAGCTGCGCTGGCGCCGGCCCGTCCCCGACGTGTGGCTGCGGCTCGACCAGCTCGAGGCGATGCCCGCCGCCTAGATCTCCACCCGGCGCCGCTCCTCCTTCAGCCGGCTGCGGCGCAGCCTGGCTTCACGCAGCATCTCCTTGCCGTCATGGAGGTAGCTGTCCACATAGCCCATGGTGTAGCGCTCCAGCTCCACCAGGGCGTCCTGCACCTGGCTGAGGCAGTGGTAGAGGCTGAGGCCGAAACCCCGGGCCGCCGCCGGGCAGGCGCGGGAGCGGTACAGCGCCTCCACTTTCTCCATGCGCGAGCGGCTCTGCTCGAGGAAGGCACAGAAGGCCTCCATCAGGTCATCGTCGTAGGGGTCGGCCGCCAGGGAGCGCAGCTGGGCCGGAAAGGGGTTGATCACCTGGCCGATCAGCCGGTCGATCGGCACGTAGACCTGCTGGAGCCAGCCCAGCAGCTCCTCGTCACTGGCGGCACCTGCGCCCCGATGGCGCCCCGACGCCGCCCCCTTGCCCGTCCCGGCGCCGCCGGCGGCGGCGTGCGCCGGCGAGCCGAGGCCGGCGCCATGGTCGTAATGGCGGCGGCGGTCCCCATCACCCAGCACTTCCCAGGCGGCATTGAGGGCCAGGATCGTGCGCGGATCGCCACCGGCATCGGGGTGATGCCGTTTGACGAGGGCGCGGTAGGCGGCCTTGATCTCGGCGGTGGTGGCCCCAGGAGGAACCCCCAGGGTGGCGTAGTGGTCGGCTGGGGTCCTGGCCATGCGCGGCAAGCGCCGTCTGGACCCAGCATCGCCGATGGGCCAGGCCCCCCGAGCCGTCCACGCGCCCATGAAAAAGCCCCCCTGGAAAGGGGGGCCGGAGGGTTGTGAGGAAGGGTGAGGAGGAAGAAGCGCTGATCCAAGGGTCCCGTGGGGGGACCCGTGGGAATCAGAACCTGAACTGGGTCTGGATCAGGCCGCCGAGCACGCTGCTCGACTGGCCGATGGTGGTGAACTGGCCGTTGGGGCGGCTCAGGTAGAAGAGCGCCGGGGTCACGCTGATGTTGTCGGTGACCTGGAACTTGTACCACCACTCCCAGGCGTAGTTGCCGTCCTGGGGGGTCTGGCCGTTGCGCAGCGAGGTGGCGAACACCGGCTGCCCCACGGCCATGCCGGCCTGGTTGCCCTTCATGAACACATCGTTCCACTGCAGGCCCACGCTCCAGGACTGGCTGGCGCCGCGGTTGGCCGACTGGTTGAAGGTCGGCACCGTGTCGAAGGTCGGCACCCGGATCGCGGTCGCCCCTCTGCCCAGCAGGGCGGTCTGGGGATTCAGCTGGGGCTGGGTCATGGCGTTGTAGCCCCAGCCCAGGTTGATGGAGGGGATCCAGCCGCTGCTCTTGGGCTGCCACGCAAAGGTGGTGGCGAAGTTGTTGGAGTAGGCGGCACTGGTGCCGAAGTTCTCTGAACCCAGGAAGGTGTTGGTGATGGCGGGGCAGTCGACCGCTTGAACGGCGAAGGAGCTGCCGCGGCGGAAGTTCTGGCCGCACTGGACGTAGCTCCAGGCGAAGGCGAAGCGCCAGTTCTTGCCGGCCACGCCGGCCTGGGTGGTCCAGGTGCCACGGCTGCGCTCGTTCAGCAGGCCGCCTGCGTTGGGGTTGCCGTTGTCACCATTGGGGGCGACGTAGGCGGTGGAGACCGCGAAGAAGGGCTTGCCCTTCTTGACGTTCTGCTTCCACATCAGGCCGAAGGTGGAACCGGTGGCCTTGTTGTAGGTACCGGGGGCGCCGTGCAGCGTGAAGACGTCGAGGATTTCCGACCGGTAGAACCAGGGGGTGATCGCCAGGAACTCGGTGTTACGGGCCCGGGCGCCGATCAGGGCGGTGAAATCGCGACCGATCGGGAAGCGGTAGTAGAGACGGTCGATGTTGACGACGTCAGCACCACCGGCGGGGGAGAAGGCGCGATCCAGCGCCATCAGGTTGTAGGGCTGGCCTCCGAAGGGGCTGTTGTTGAAGTTGCCGCTGCGCAGGCGGGTATAGAGCAGATCCTTACCGGTGAAGCTGGTGAGGAGGTTGAGACGCAGGTCGTAGTTGAAGACCGTGGCGCCCCAGTTGCGGCGGTTGTTGGCGGGGAAGGCGTTGGCGGCGGCGGCGGGGACGCCGACGGCCGGGTTCGGCAGGCCCTGGTTGCCGCCGAAGCTGTTGGAGCCGATCACGAAGACGGCATCACCCTGGAGTTTGGTGGTGGTGGAGAACTGGGTGGCCTCCAGCTCACCCACCTTGGCCTCCAGGCCATCCACCCGGCCGCGCAGCACGGCGAGTTCCTTCTCGAACTCATCCATCAGGCGCTTGAGTTCGTCGGTCACCTCGGTGATCCGGTCGAGGCAGGCGTTCAGCAGGGCCGCCGCTTCGTAGCGGGTCATGGCCTGGCCGCCCTTGAAGGTGCCGTTGGGGTAACCGGCGACACAGCCGTAGCGGTCGACCAGGTTGGAGAGGGCCTGGAACGCCCAGTCGGTGGGCTTGACGTCGGAAAACTGGTTGACGCTCGTGACCTGGTTCTGGGCTTCCCAGGCCTTGAAGCGATCGATGTCCTGCTGCTCCATATAGGTGGAGATCTCGGCCCTCTGGGAGGGGGAGATCTCGCCGGCGGATGCCGCCAGCGG
>CALRJP020000022.1:0-35504 GCA_943367585.1 Rhizobium sp. Q54 | reverse complement strand
AATACTCATCATTGTTTCATCAGAGAGCCAATAGTCCAAAATACAAACACCAGCCGGATTTCCGGTAAAGATCTTCTGGGTGAAGGAGTCAATATGGTAGTAGGGTATCCTCATTTGGTCTCCAAATTTCCTCAGTCAATCTAACGCTGCCCCTGAGTGGCAGGCAAGGACTTGGCAACGCAGGCTGGGAATCGATGGTGGCCTGTCCACTCGAGGGGCGTGTTATCCGTTCCTCTATGCCGTGACACTTTTCTGAAGCGCTTCCTGAGCAAGTGCGTTGAGACTCTTCCCCTGTTCCTCCGCGGTCATCGCCAACTTCTCGTGTAGTTCAGGAGGAATTCGAAGATTGAACTTGCCGGAATACTGTCTACGCGGCTCCATTCCTTGCTCCTTACAGACCTCAAGAAAGATTTCCAGCGATTTCTTGAACTCATGACGAAGCTCATCAGGGCTTGACCCATAGAAATCCGCACCCCCGGAGAGTCCAAGAATCTCCCCCCGAAACTGATCTGTTTCTTCGTTGTACTCAATCCTTGCGTGGTAGCCGTCGACTGTCATCAAATTCATGGTGTCACTCCGTGCTCTTCGAACCATTTGCGGATTGAAGCAACAGCACCCTTGTCTGTATCAGGCGATGGGTGGGGTCTGTGGAAGACCCTGACCTCGCCAAACAGAACGACCGCGACGCGGCTGCCAGCCCTCTCGCTGACCTCCCCACCAAGCTCCTGAAACAGGGCTTCGATGTCCCTCCACGGCAGGCTGCCGCTTACAGGTCGGGAGAAGATCAGCTCAAGGGTTCGCTGGTGTTTCCGCTTCATTCCACCATGGTACTGCCACCCGGTACCAAGGGCGGCCACCTCTCAACAGTGTGCTGGATACGGATAACTTGTAATTAGACGGTTCCGAGAACCACGCCCCAGTCGCCTGTCCTTTCCGTAAACCACAGGTGCGACCCGAACATCGGCACGGCCAAAACACAGGCAGGCCATAGGGTTTTTACCCCAGGCGTGAATAGCTCGTCCCTGGTTCACGGATCCGTGAACCACCGGTATCCCGGGCTACACCTGTGCGGTGCACGTCTGCATCTCACGGTCACGCTCTGCCAAGGGTTAAGAGACGTCCAAACCGAGCCTCCACCCACCCCCCATCCGAGACTGCCCCGTGTTCTTGGTATCGGGACGCCCTGATCCCTCCTCCCCCCACCACGGAGAGCGGCGACCCCACCGCCCCCCAGCCCCCCTGGCGCCGCCAGATGCGCGACGCCCTCGCGGCCCTGCCCGCCGCCCGCAGCCGCGCCCTGCGCACCCTTGAGCCCGCCGCCACCGCCGCCAGCCTCCAGCCCTCACCCCCCGGCGACGCGCTCCCCCTGCTGGATCTGGCCAGCAACGACTACCTCGGCCTCAGCCGCCACCCCGCCGTGCTCGCGGCCGCCGCGGCCGAACTGGCCGCCAGTGGCCTGGGGGCCGGCGCCTCCCGCCTGGTCACCGGCAGCCGGCCCATCCACCAGCAGCTGGAGGCCGCCCTGGCCGCCTGGCTCGGCCGCGAGCGGGTGCTGCTCTTTCCCAGCGGCTTCCAGGCCAACCTCGCCGCCGTGGCGTCCCTGGCCGATCGCCACACCCTGGTGCTGGCCGATCGGCTCATCCACCACTCCCTGCTGGTGGGCGTGCGCGCCAGCGGTGCCCGCCTGCAGCGCTTCGCCCACAACGACCCGGCGGATCTGGAACGGCGCCTGCTTGCGGCCCGGCGCGAGCGGCCCGATGGCCGGCTGCTGGTGCTGTGCGAAAGCCTTTACAGCATGGAAGGCACCAGCGGGCCCGTCGCCGCCCTGGCGGCCCTCTGCCTCCGTCACGACGCCCCCCTGCTGGTGGATGAGGCCCATGCCCTCGGCGTGCTGGGCCCCGGCGGCCGCGGCCTCGCCCACGGCGCCAGCTCCGTGGCGATCGTGAGCGGCACCTTCGGCAAGGCCTTCGGAAGCGGCGGCGCCTTCCTCGCCTGCGATGCCCTGGTGGGCAACTGGCTGCTGCAGAGCAGCGGCGCCTTCCGCTACACCACCGCCCTCGCCCCGCCGCTGGCGGCCGGCGCCCTGGCGGCCCTCGTTCACCTGCAGGCCACGCCGTCGGTGGGCCCGGCCCTGGCGGAGCGGGCGGCCCGCTGGCGCGACGCCATCGAAGCCGCGGGCTGGCCCCGGCCCCCCGGCGTCGGGCCGATCCTGGCGCTGCTCCTCGGCTCCGACGCCGAGGCCCTCGCGGCCCAGCGTCGGCTGGAGGCTGCCGGCCTGCTCACCGTGGCGATCCGGCCCCCCACCGTGCCGGAAGGCACCGCCAGGCTGCGGCTGGTGCTGCGCCAGGATCTCCCCACCGGCTCCCTCGAGCGGCTGCTGGCCGCGCTCGGGCCCGGCCCCCTCGCCCCCCGCCATGCCCTCGCCCCCTGAGGCCGCCCCGGCTTCGTCCCTGCAGGTGATCGCCATGCACGGCTGGGCCGGCGACGGCCTGGGCTGGGACCTGCTGCGCCAGGCCCTCGCCATGCCGGACTGGCACTGGCAGTGCGGCGAACGGGGTTACGGCGGCCGCACGCCCGAACATCCCCAGTGGGCCCCCGGCGGCCGGCGGCTGCTGATCGGCCATTCGATGGGGCCCCACCTGCTGCCCCCCTCGCTGCTGGAGCAGGCCGAGGCCGTGGTGCTGCTGGCCAGCTTCGCCCGCTTCCTGCCCCCGGGCCGCGAGGGCCGCCGGCTGCAGACCGCCCTCGCCGGCATGGCGGCCCAGCTCGCCGAAGGGCCAGACGAGTCCGACACGGCCCGCCGCGCCCAACGGATGCTGCAGGCCTTCCTGGAGAAGGCGGCCTCCCCGGATCCCCCCGAGCTCCTGCCCCACGGCCCCGCCAGCCAGCCGGTGGGGCCCGAGGGCCGGCGGCGGCTGCGTGACGACCTGGAGCGTCTGGCGGCCTGCGTCGATCTGCCGCCCGGCTTTCCCGGGGGCGTGCCGGTGCTGATCGTGGAGGCGGGCGCCGATCGGATCGTGGGGCCCGAGGCGCGGGCCCTGCTGCGCGAACGCCTGCCCCACGCGGCGGTGCTCAGCTTCGAGGGGGCGGGCCACTGCCTGCTGCAGGCGCCCCTGCCGACGGAGCTGCGCCGCTGGATCACCGGCACCCTCGGCCCATGACCGCCTTCCCCCTGCAGGTGGTCGGGGCCTTCGGCCGCCATGCTGCCAACTACGAAGGCCAGGCCGGCCTGCAGCGGGGCATCGCCTGGCGGCTCGCCCGCCTCTGCCGCGACCTGCCGCCCCCACCGCCCGAGGCCCCCCGGGCCGATCTGGGCGCCGGCAGCGGCCTGCTCAGCCGCGCCCTCCTGCACCACTGCCCCGGCCTCGCCAGCCGTCCTCTGCTGCAGCTCGATCTCTGCCCCGAGTTGCTCGCCCGCAATCCCCTCGCCACCGCCGGCCCGGCGCCGCTGGTGTGGGATCTCAACGGCGGCCTGCCCGCCCCCCTGGAGCCGGCGGGGCTGCTGGTGTCGAGCTTCGCGCTGCAGTGGCTGGAGGAGCCGGCCCGGGAACTGGAGCGCTGGGGGCGCGCCCTGGTCCCGGGCGGCTGGCTGGCGCTGGCGGTGCCCGTGCGCGGCAGCTTTCCCCAGTGGCGTCAGGCCGCCGCCGCCGCCAGGGTGCCCTGCACCGCCCTGGAGCTGCCCGACGCCGACGAACTGATCGGCGCCCTGGCCAGCGCCGGCCTGGCCACCACCCTCCAGCAACGCCTGCGCTTCAGCCGCCCGGCCGGCAACGGCCTGGCCACCCTGCGGCGCCTGCGCGATCTGGGCGCGGGCAGCAGCCGCACCGCGCCGCTAAGCCCCGCCCAGCTGCGCCGCCTGCTGCGCCACTGGCCCTCCGGTGCGGCAATCTCGTGGGACGTGCTGCTGCTGGTGGGCCGGAGGATCGCATGAGGCTGGTGGTCTGCGGCACCGACACCGACGTGGGCAAGACGGTGGTGAGCGCCCTGCTGGTGCAGGGGCTGGGGGCCCACTACTGGAAGCCGGTGCAGAGCGGCACCGACGGCGGCGGCGACACCGGCCGGGTCCAGCAGCTGCTGGGGCTGCCGCCGGAGCGGGTGTGGCCGGAGGCCTACCGCCTCACGGCCCCCGTCTCCCCCCACTGGGCGGCCGAGCGCGATGGTCTGAGCATCGACCCGGCCCGGCTGGCCCTGCCGGCCTGGGACGGACCCCTGGTGGTGGAGACGGCGGGGGGGCTGCTGGTGCCCCTGCGGCGCAACTGGCTGCAGATCGAGCAGATCGCCGTCTGGGGTCTGCCGGTGCTGCTGGTGGCCCGCAGCGGCCTGGGCACGCTCAACCACACCCTGCTCTCCCTCGAGGCCCTGCAGCGGCGTTCGATCCCCGTCCTCGGGCTGGTGCTCAACGGCGACCCCCACCCCGACAATCCCCGCACCCTGGAGGCCCTCGGCGGCGTGCCGGTGCTGGCGGAGCTGCCGCCGCTGGATCCCCTCGACCGGGAGGGCCTGCAGCGCCAATGGCAGCGCAGTGGTCTGGCCCGTAGCCTGCAGCCATGAGCCGCAAGCATCTGCTCGTGACAGCTGCCGTGGCCGCGCTCTGTGCGGGCATCCTGGTGCTGTTCACCGACATCGAGACCAGCGTCACCCGCTGGGTGAACTGCGGGCCGATCGCCACCGAGGGCGAACGCCGTTCGGAGGTCTGCCGCTGAGCCCCACCGTGACCGGACCCGGCTGGCATCCCCACCTCTGGCACCCCTTCACCCAGGTGGCCACCGCCGACCCGCCCCTGCGGGTGGTGCGGGGCGAAGGGGCCCTGCTCGAACTCGATGACGGCCGCCGGCTGATCGATGCCATCAGCAGCTGGTGGGTGACCCTGCACGGCCACGCCGAGCCCGCCATCGCCGAGGCCCTGGCCCGCCAGGCCCGCAGCCTCGAGCAGGTGGGCTTCTCCGATTTCCGCCACCCGGCCGCCGAGCAGCTGGCCGAGCGCCTGTCCGCCTGCAGTGGACTGGATCGGCTGTTCTTCTCCGACAACGGCTCCACGGCGGTGGAGGTGGCCCTCAAGATCGCCTGGCAGTGGTGGCGCAACCGGGGCGAACCGCGCCGGCAGCTGATCGCCTTCGATGGGGCCTATCACGGCGACACCTTCGGCGCCATGGCGGTGGGGGAGCGCTCCCTGTTCTCGGAGGCGTTCGAGCCGCTGCTGTTCGCCGTGGCCCGGGCCCCCTGGCCCGCCACCTGGTGGGACGACGACTGGGTGGAGGCGCGGGAGGCCGCCGCCCTGAAACGGCTGGAACAGTTGCTGGCGACGCCCACCGCGGCGGTGATCCTTGAGCCGCTGCTGCAGGGGGCCGGCGGCATGGCCCTGGTGCGCGAATCGTTCCTGCGCCGGGTGGAGGCGCTGGTGCGCGCCAGCGGGGCCCTGCTGATCGCCGATGAGGTGATGACCGGCTTCGGCCGCAGCGGCCACCTGTTCGCCTGCCAGCGGGCCGGCATCCGCCCCGACCTGATGGCCCTCTCCAAGGGCCTCACGGGCGGCTTCCTGCCCATGGGCGTCACCCTGGCCCGGGAGGCGATCTACGCGGGTTTCATCGGCACCGCCCCGGGCCTGACCCTCTTCCACGGCCACAGCTTCACCGCCAACCCCCTGGGCTGCGCCGCCGCCCTGGCCAGCCTGACGCTGCTGCAGGAGCGGCCGGAGCGCCACCAGGGGTTCGAGGCGCGCCACCGCCCCCACCTGGAGGCCCTGGCGCGCCATCCCCTGGTGCGGCGGCCGCGGCTGCTGGGCAGCGTCGCCGCCTTCGAGGTGGCCACGGATCAGCCCGGCTACCTCAATCCGGTGGGGCCGCGGCTGCAGCGGCTGGCCCTGGAGCGGGGCGTGTTCCTGCGGCCCCTGGGGCAGGTGGTCTACCTGCTGCCGCCGCTGTGCCTCAGCGACGACCAGCTGGCCCACTGCTACGCCGTCATCGCCGACGCCCTCTCCAGCCTCTGAACGGCGTCGGCCGCCGGGCCTCAGGGACCCGCCAGGATCGCCGCCTCCACGTCGGCCCGGGAGAGCCCATAGGGGAACTGGCGCGCCGTGGTGCGGCCCTCCTGGTGCCAGCTCACCCGCAGCTCCTCCACCTCCAACGCGATGCGGGCACTCCACTCGGGCCGGTGCAGGTCCCAGTGGGCGACGTTGGTGCGCGACTGGCTGGCGCCCAGCTGCCGCAGCCAGGCCTCCAGGGCGGGCAGGGGGTGGTTGTAGAGGGGGGTGGCCGCAGGGGGCAGCGGGGTCACGGTTGAATCGGCGGGGGGGCGCTGGACAGGGAGGCCGGAGCGGAAGCGGTCTCGAGGTCGGCCCACCAGCTGGGCCAGGCCATCAGTTCGGCCCCCCGGGCCCAGGCCACACCCAGCCCCAGCACCAGGCTGAGCACCAGGGCCAGGGCCAGCAACAGCAGGGCAAACCACTCGCCACCGGACAGGGCCCGGCGCACCGAGGCGGGCCGGACAACGGCCACGGACGGGGGGGGCTGGGCCGGGGTGGGCAGGGCGCTCTGCAGCAGGGAGGCGTCGTAGAGCCGCCGGGCGGCCGGATCACTCAGCACCGCGTAGGCCTGGCGCAGTTGCCGGAAGGCCACCTCGGCCTCGCCCGCCGGCAGGGCGGTGGTGTCCGGGTGGTAGCGCTTGCTCAGCCCCCGGAACGCCTGGCGCAGCTCCTGATCGGTGGCGGTGGGCTGCAGCTGCAGCACCTGGTAGTGGGTGGGGGGCTTGGCTGTGGAGGACATGGTCCCTGAGGCGGCGGTGGCAGCCTGCCCGGCGTGAGGGATCCTAGGGAGAAGCACCACTGCCGTAGCGGATGGCCGCCAGCCCCGACCCCAGCGCCCCCCCCGATGCCGGCCTCTGGCAGGCGCTGGGCTGGACCCCTGACGAAGGCCAGCTGGCGGCGCTGGTGGCCCTGCAGGAACAGCTGCGGCTCTGGAACGGCCGGGTCAACCTCACACGCCTGGTGGAAGGGGATGATTTCTGGATCGCCCAGGTGTTCGACAGCCTCTGGCCCTGGGTGCCGCTGCTCAATGCCCCCGGCGGCGTCCCCGATGGCCTGGAGTTGATCGATGTGGGCACCGGCGGCGGCTTCCCCGGCCTGGCCCTGGCGATCGCCCTGCCCACGGCACGGATCACCCTGGTGGATTCGGTGGGCCGCAAGCTGGAGGCGGTGCGGGCCATGGCCCGCAGCCTGGGGCTCCAGGAGGGGCGGCTTCGCCTGCGCTGTGAACGGGTCGAGCGCACCGGCCGCTCCCCCGAATGCCGCGGCCGCTTCGATCGGGCCATGGCCCGCGCCGTGGCCAGCGCACCGGTGGTGGCCGAATACCTGGTGCCGCTGCTGAAGCCCGACGGCCTGGCCCTGCTCTACCGGGGCCAGTGGGGGGCCGACGACCAGCGCGACCTGCAGGCGGCCGTGGGGGTGCTGCGGGCGTCGGTGGATCCGGCCTTGCGTCTTGACTTGCCGGCGGGCCGGGGCGTGCGCCATGGGCTGTGGCTGCGACCCTCCGGTCGCTGTCCGGCGGCCTACCCCCGGGCCGTGGGGGTGCCCCAGAAAACACCGATCGCGCCGGGGGCCAACGCGCCAGGGGGCTAGGCCACCTGCAGGCGCTTCACCGCCTCACCCCCCAGCCGCTGGCGCAACCGCCGCAGCCGGTCGGGGATCTCGGCGGCCCAGGGGCTGGCCTGCAGCACCGCCCGCAGCTCGGCCTCGCTCACGGTGCCATCAAGGGCATCGGCGTTCTCCCCTGGAAACCAGTGCCCGCCCTGGCCCAGCAGGCCGTAGCGGGCCCGGCCGTAGGCCTCCAGGTCCCAGGCCTCCAGCAGGTTGTGCAACCAGAGCAGCACCGGCAGGTTGATGTGGCCGGGGGTGTCCTCCCAGGAGGGCAGGCCCCGGTTCCAGCTGGCCAGCCAGTCCTCCCCCAGGGCGGTTCGGCGCGCCTGCTCCAGCCTGGCCAGGATCGGTGGCAGCAGGTCCCCGGCTTGGGGCAGCAGGGCCACCGCCTCCAGGTGCAGGTCCAGATCCTGCGGGGTGGCGGCGCCAACGCTGATCGTGTGGATGCCGGGCGCCGACAGGCAGAAGAGGTCGTTGAAGACGATCGGATGCAGCGGCGCACACAGCTCGCAGAGGCGCTGCGACGGGCTGTGCAGGTGGCCCCCCTTGTCGGTGGGGCTGATCACGAACACCCCCATGTCGTGGGCGTTGGCGGCCTCGATCGCCGCCCGGTTGTCCTGGCGGATGAAGTACCAGTGCAGGTTGATGTAGTCGAACTGGTCGCTGGCGATCGCCTCCAGGATCAGGGGCAGGGGTGCATGGGTGGAGAAGCCCACGTGGCCGATGCGGCCCTCCTCCTGCCAGCGGCGGGCCACCGCCCGGCAACCGCCGGGCCGGAGGGTCTGATCGAGCAGTTCCGGCGTGTTGACGCCATGGATGGCCAGCAGGTCGACCCGGCCCCCTTCGCCGTCCAGGCCCAGCCGCTCGAAGCTGGTGCGCAGGTCGGCCTCGAAGGCAGCCGGATCGGCGGCGGGGGGGACTTTGGTCTGGAGGAGGCGCCGGGGATCCGGCAACCGGGGCAGCAGCCAGCCCAACTGCCGCTCCGAGGTGCCGTAGTGGCGGGCGGTTTCGATGTGGTGCAGGCCCGCCGCCAGGGCGGCCCGGAGGGTGGCCTCCAAGGTGGCCTGGCTCTCGGCCTCCACCGCCTCCGGGGGCAGGTCGCTCCAGCTCTGCTGAAAGCGCATGCCCCCCAGGGAGAGCACCGGCATCGCCAGTCCCGTGCGGCCGAAGCGCCGGCAGGGGATGGTCACGGCGCTGGCGGGGCGGAGCGGGGCAGGGTGCGGCGGCGGCGGCCCTGGGAAGGCAGCCCCAGGGGCTGGATCTCCTGCTCGTCGAGCTGGGCCCTCAGGGCGGGCAGCTGCTCGTAGGCCACCCAGTGGATGCAGTCGACGGGGCAGGTGTCGATCGCTTCCTGGATCCTCTCGGTGCTGTCCCCGTCCTGGCGCAGGGCCCGGGAGCGACCCCAGTAGGGTTCGACCACGAAGGTGTTGCCGGCCACGTGGGCGCAGTAGCGGCAGCCGATGCAGACGGCCTCATCCACCCAGACGGCCTGCTGGCGAAGGGCCCCGCCGAGCACCGGCTCCCGCCCCGTCGCCTCGGACTCCGGGGCCGCGGTGGTGCGGAAGGCCAGGGCCGGATCGAGGCCGGCGGCGGGGCCCGTCGCGCTCATGGGATCAGCTGTCCCAGCGGGTCACCACCAGTTCGATGCTGCCGTCGAGGTGGCTGGTCTGTTCGCTCACCTGAAAGCCCTCCTCGGCGGTGCTAGCCAGGATGGTGCGCAGGGCGTAGCGCTGGGTGAGCTTGGCCAGAAAACGCTCCACCGGGATGGGCTGCTTCCAGAGCTCCAGGTCGGTGACCAGCTCGTAGCTGCCGCTGTCCGGGTTGAGGCGGAAGCCGATGTCGACGCCATCGGCCTGGGGGATGGCCAGGTCGGCGGTCACCGTCTGGCCGCGGTAGCCACGCACCTCGACGGAGCCTTCTGCGGGGGGGTGGCCCAGGTCGCGGAGGGCGTCCACCAGGGCCTGGCGATCGCGCAGCTCGGTTTTGACGGTGCTGAAGTGCGACATGGGACGAACGGGGAGGAAGGGCGGTGGCTCAGGTGCCGTGGTGCTGGACGACCACCTGGGGGTCCTGGAGATCGAGGGGTTGGGCCTGGAACGCTTCCGAGGTGCTGCGGCGTTGCTGCACGCTGCCCAGGCGGGCCTCGATCCGCTCCGTGAGCCGGGAACAACCCTCGCCCTGCACACCCTCCACGAGCTCCTCCACCCGTCCATCCGGACGAATGCGGAAACGGATGGTGCGTTGGGCCATCCCGGGTGGGCTGCACAGGTGAGACCGGGATCTTAACCGTGATTTCCGCAGGCTGCGGTGGGGAAGACAGGGGTGGCGGCAAGGCCGCTCAGCTGATCAGGCCCTCGTCCACGAGGGTCTGGAGCCGTTCAAGCACCTCGGGCTGCTCCAGCTGCTCCAGGGCCATCCGCGCCTCGTCCCGGACGGTGGAGTCGCCGTCGTGGAGCATGGTGTGCAGCAAAGCCTCCACCACCTCCAGCTGGCGTGGCTCCACCAGGTCGGTGTAGAGGCGCCCCAGCGACCAGGCACTGTTGCTGCGCACGGCCGGCTCGCTGTCGATGCGCAGGCTGAGCAGCAGCTGGGCGGCGGCGGGGTCGGCCTTGGCCACGCCGGTGGCGCCGGCATCGGCCAGGGAGCTGGCGGCCCACAGCCGCACCGCGGAAATGTCCATCTCCAGGGCCCGGATCAGGGGGTTGAGCACGGGGGCCTCGGGGTAGTTCCCCAGGCTCCAGGCCACCGCCTTGCGCACATAGCCGTTGTCGTCGGCCCCCAGCAGGGCCAGCAGGGGCTCCACCGCCAGGGGGTGGGGGTTGCGCCCGAGGGCGTAGACGGCGCTCATGCGCACGATCGGGCAGCCGGCCCGCAGCAACGGCAGCAGCAGGGGAATGGCCCGGGGATCCCGGTGCTCGCAGAAGATCCTCAACCCCTGCAACCGCTCCTCCCGCCCCCCCTTCAGCAGCTCGATGCCGAGGTCGCACTCGGCGGCCACATCGGAGCTCGAGGCGGCGACACTGTCGATCTCATCGAGCGGATCACCTAGGAGCTCCTGCGCCAGTTCCCGCGCCAGCACCTCCGGGTCGAGGGCCAGCTCATGGGTGGTTTCGGGAAAGGGCAGGCCGTCTTCCGGCATGGAGCCATCCAGGTGAAGGCATCGTAAAAGCCGGGGGGGCGCCGGATCAGCCCAGGGGAGCGGGATCAGCCCAGCGGGGCGGGGGCGGCCATGTCGCCGGGCAGCCAGATGCGGGCGCTGACGGCGAACAGGGCCAGGCCGAACAGCAGCACGATGGCGACGGGCAGGAGCGTCGAACGCAGGAAGGACATGGGGGAGCCATGGGGCAGAGCTGGCTGCATTGTGGGCCGGGCGGTCGCTTCTAGGGTTCGGCCACCCGCAAGCGGCCATGGCCTTCCCTGCCTCCAGCAGCGTCCGCCCCTGGCGTCGCCTCCTGGCGGTGGCCGCCGAAGGGGTGGCCAGCGGCACCCCCTACATGGTGGGCACCCGGCTGCTCCAGGGCTGGCTCACCGCCAGCCAGATCCCCCTGAGCCTGATCGGCTTGCTGGGGCTGGCGGAACTGCCCTACACCCTGAAGATGGTCTGGGCTCCGGCCCTCGACCGCTGGCCCCTGCCCTGGCCCGACCGTCGCCGCGGCTGGCTGCTGGTGCTGCAGCTCACCCTCGTGGCGGTGATCGGCGCCATGGCCCTGCTGCGGCCCTCCAGTGATCCGGCCAGCCTGACGGCGATCGGCCTGATGGCCGTGCTGCTGGCGGTGGTCAGCGCCACCCAGGACATCGCCGTGGATGCCTATCGCACCGACCTGCTGCCCGACCTGGAGCGGGGCGCCGGGGCCGCCGCCTCCAACCTCGGCTACCGCGCGGCGATGCTCGCCGTGGGGGCTGGGGGGTTCATCCTGGCCGGCCGTTACGACTGGCCCCTGGCCTTCCTGTTCTCGGCGGTGCTGATGCTGCTGGTGGTGCCCTTCACCCTCACGGCACCGCGCCTGGAACCCCTGGCGGTGCCGGTGAGCAGCCTGCGCCAGGCGGTGCTCGGACCGGCGCGGGAGTTCCTGCACCGCAGCGGCGGCCCCCGGGCCGTGGCCCTGCTCACCCTGGTGCTGCTCTACCGCTGGCCCGATGGCCTGCTGAGCCTGATGGCGGTGCCCTTTCTGATCCAGAAGGGCTTCAGCCCCGAGGTGGTGGGGTCGGTGCTGGCGGGCTGGGGCATCGGCGCCACCATCGTCGGCACGGTGCTGGGGGGCGTGCTGTTCGGCCGGCTGGGCATGAACCGCTCCCTGTGGCTGTTCGCCCTGGTGGGGGCGGCGGGCAACCTGGCGTACTGGGGCCTGGCCCGCTTCGACGGCGGCATGCCGGCCCTGCTGACGGCCGTGGCCCTGGAGAACATCGGTGGCGGCATGGTGGGCGCCGCCTTCGTGGCCCTGCTGATGAGCCTCTGCAACCCCCGTTTCTCCGCCACCCAGTACGCCCTGCTCTCGGGGGTCTACGCCCTGAGCCGCTCGCTGCTGGCCGCCCCCGCCGGGCTGGTGGCGGAACGTCTCGGCTGGCCGGGCTTCTTCCTGGCCACCACTGCCGCGGCCCTGCCGGCCTTCCTGCTGATGTTTCGGCTCACCCCTTGGAACGGCCAGGGCGCCCGCGGCGCCTACAGCGCCGAGCGGGACGGGCACTGAGCGCGCCGTTTCATGGGCGCGGTCACGCTCATTGCCGTGGCACCTGCTCCACGATCTGATGCACGACCCTGTGCCACGGCAGGCTGTTGATCAGCACACTGCCGTGCCCACGCAACTTGACCAGGAACAGACCTTCGCCGCCGAACAGCATGGTCTTGAGGTCTCCAGCCCGCTCGATCGAATAGTCCAGATCCGCGGAAAACGCCACCAGGGCACCCGGCTCGATGCGCAGGGATTCACCCTTCAACTCACGCCGCAACAGGGAACCGGTGGCATGGAGGAAGACCAGGCCATCCCCTGAGATTTTCTGCAAGATGAAACCATATCCTCCGAAGAATCCGACGGTGGGTTTTTTCACCAGGGCAGCATCCAATTTCGTGCCCATCTCGGCACACACAAAGCTGCTGGCTGCACACAGAATCTGACCGCCCCAGGACGGCAGTTCTACCGGGACTAGCTTGCCGGGATTACTCGCACCGAAGACAGCCTTACGACTGTTCTGAGTCAGATTGGTGAAGTGAGTGAGAAAGAGCCCGGCCTGGGACCCCATCCGCTTGGCGGCCCCCTTGAGGCTACCGAGAAGTCCCTGGCCGGCGGGCTCGGTCCCATCGGCCATCAGGGCCTGATACGTGATGCCCTCCTCCAGAAGGATCAGGGTGCCGGCTTCCGCGATCACTGCCTGGCCTGGGGCCAGGTCAATCTCGACGGCCTGCATGTCATCGCCAATCACCTGGAAGGACGGTTGAGAGCCCATCAGCAACTCACACAGAAGACAAAGTTTTCTGGCCCATACTGACCGAATCCCATCGCGCCAGAATCCACCACAAACAGTTTTCTCTCCGGCACAAAGAGCGGCGTCAATGATTCATCCACGAGGTTATTCCGCTGAGAATCGAGTGTGAAATTTCAGGCTCAGGATGTCACCGATCGACGTCGCCGATCGATGTCACCGAGCCTCGAAGAGCTGCAGCGGCTGGCTGGTGCCCCGCCAGCCGCTGCGGGTCAGGGGTCGCCGCGCAGCAGGTCGAAATAGCGGGGTGACTCCTCCACGGCGTTGTGCCCCTCCACCTGCAGCACCACCAGAGAGGCCACCCCGGGCCGGAAGCTGGACAGCAGGGCGTCGGTGTTGGCGCGGGGGATCACCTCGTCCCGTTCGGCGGCGATCAGCAGGGTGGGCGCCCCGATCCTGGGGGCCGCCGCGGCGGAGCGGTACTTGTCCTGGAGAAGCAGCCCCACTGGCACCAGGGGATAGTGGCGGGCCGCCACCGCCTCGATGCTGTCGAACGGCGTCACCAGCACCAGCCGGTCGACGGGGCGATGGGCCGCCAGGTGCACCGCCACGGCGCTGCCCAGGCTGCGGCCGACCACGGCGATCTGCCCGTGGTCGGGCCGGACCCGGTCGAAGAGGGCGAGGGCATCGGCGAACAGGGCCCGCTCCGAGGGCTGGCCGCTGCTGCCGCCGTAGCCCCGGTAGTGCGGCAGGTACAGCGAGTGCTCCGGGAAGGCGGCCGCCAGCAGGGGCAGCTGGCCGGCCACGTCCTCGGCATTGCCGCCGAAGTACAGCAGCGCCTTCGGGCCGGGACGGCGGCGGACGGTGACTAGCACCCGGCCCCCCGGCGGGCCGCCTGTGATCGGCAGGGCCAGCAGATCGCCGGGGGCATCGGCGGCGCGGGGCTGGGGGAAGTAGAGCAGGGAGCGCTGGCGCAGGAACAGCAGGCCGCACAGGGCCCCGTAGGCCAGGGCGCCGACCAGAACGACCGCCAGGGCCGGGAGCAGGCGCGGCGGCATCGAGATGGCTCTCACCCCACAGGGGCGTCCATCAGCCGGCGGCGCAGCTGGCCGCAGGCGGCGTCCTGGTCGAGGCCGCGGCTGGCCCGCACGCTGACGGCGATGTGGCGCCGCTCCAGCTGGGCGCGGAAGGCCTCCACCGCCTCCGGGGCGGGTCGCCGGAAGTTCTCCTCGGCGATCGGGTTGTAGGCGATCAGGTTGACGTGGCTCTGGAAGCCCCGCAGCAGGCGGGCCAGGGCATCGGCCTGGCGGGGATGGTCGTTGAGGCCGCCCAGCAGGATGTACTCGAAGCTCACCCGCCGGCCGGTGATGGCCACGTAGTGGCGGCAGTCCTCCAGCAGCGCCTCCATGGGATAGGCGTGGGCGGTGGGGATCAGCTCCTCCCGCAGGCGCTGGTCGGGGGCATGGAGGCTCACGGCCAGGGTGAACTGGGCCCGGCCCAGCCGCTCCAGGGCCCGCTCCGCCAGGGTGGGCAGGGTGCGTGGCACCCCCACCGTGCTGACGGTGATCTGGCGCTGGGCCATGCCCAGGTCGGTGCAGAGGCAGGCGATCGCTTCGAGCACCGCGTCTGTGTTCAGCAGGGGTTCGCCCATGCCCATGAACACCACGTGGGAGGGGCGCCGGTCCATGGCCTCCCGGATGCTGAGCACCTGGTCGACGATCTCGTGCACCGCCAGGGAGCGCTGCAGCCCCCCCTTGCCGGTGGCGCAGAAGCGGCAGCCCATGGGGCAGCCCACCTGGCTGCTGACGCAGACCGTGAGCCGGTCGCCGCTGGGGATGCCCACGGTCTCGATGCTGAGGCCATCGGCGGTGCCCAGCAACAGCTTGGTGGTGCCGTCGCGGGCGTCGCTGCGGTGCAGCAAGGGCAAGCGGCCGAGGCCGGTGCCCGCGGCCGCAAGCTGTTCCCGCCAGGCCTTGGGAAGCACCGTGACCTCTTCAAGGCTGCGGGCTCCCCTGGCGTAGATCCAGTCGTGCAATTGCTTGCCACGGAACGCGGGCTGGCCCTGCAGGCCCGCCCACTCCTGGAGGGCCGCAAGGCCCATCCCCAGCAAGGGAACGGGCTCCGCCATCAGGGCCAGATCAGCAGGCCATGACCCAGCTTCCACTCCAGGGCCACCAGGGCGATGAAGCCGAGCATGGCCAGCCGACCGTTGAAGCGCTCGGTATGGGTGTGGAAGCCGAAGCGCGGCACCCGGCGCACCGGCACCGGGGTGGTGACGGCCGGATCAGTCATCGCTGAGCAGTCCCTCCTCCTGCAGACCCTCGAGGGCCGCCGGATCGGCGATCAGCTCCTCCTCCAGTCCCTCCTCGGCGGTGGGACGGGCGAAGGCGGCAAAACCGCTGGCGGCCGCTTCGATGCCGTGGCGGCTGCGGGTGGCCTCCAGATCCTCCTCGGAGGGATCGTCCAGCACGGCGGCGGTGACCGCCGGGGCCGGCATCTCGACGGTGTAGTCGGGACGCAGGTTCTGGTTGCGGCGGTAGCCGGCGGCCTCCTCCTCGAGGATGTCGGGGTGGGGTCCGGCCTCGGCACGCAGCTCCTCCTCGAAGCCCCCGAAGCCGGTGCCGGCGGGGATCAGGCGGCCGATGATCACGTTCTCCTTGAGGCCCCGCAGCCAGTCGCTCTTGCCTTCGATCGCCGCTTCGGTGAGCACCCGGGTGGTCTCCTGGAAGGAGGCCGCCGAGATGAACGAATCGGTGTTGAGGGAGGCCTTGGTGATGCCCAGCAACACGGGGGTGAACTCGGCGGGAGCGCCGCCAGTGATGCCCATGGCGGAGTTGACCTGTTCCACCTGACGCAGCTCGATCAACTCACCGGGCAGCAGGGTGGTGTCACCGGCATCCTCGATGCGGACCTTGCTGGTCATCTGGCGAACGATCACTTCGATGTGCTTGTCGCTGATCGACACCCCCTGCGACTTGTAGACGTTCTGCACTTCCGTGACCATGCGGAACTGCAGCTTGGAGATCGCCTCCTGGGCGGCCTCCATGGTGGGCTTGCGGCTGCGGAGGTCTTCGAAGAAGCACTCCAGCAGCTCGTGGGGGTTGATCGGGCCGTCGGTGAGCATCTCACCGGCGCTCACCTGCTGGCCATCGGAGACCATCACGTTGCGTCCGAGAAGAATCGGGTACTCGGTGATGAGGTCGTCGGCCTCGATCACCGACACGGTGATCGAATCGTCGTCCTCGCCCTGCTTGATCTGCACGGTGCCGCTCTTGCGGCAGAGCACGGCCGATTCCCGCGGCCGGCGGGCCTCCAGGAGTTCTTCGATACGGGGCAGACCCTGGACGATGTCGCCGGTCTTCTGGCGTTCGAACACCAGCAGGGCCAGGCCGTCGCCGCGTTGCACGAGTTCGCCGTCGCGGACGTGCAGAACCGAGTCGGGCGACACCATGTAGGGCCGGCCCAGACGGATGGTGAGGGTTTTGCCGTCGATGGCCTCCACCTGGCCGCAGCAGGGGGAAAGCACGCCGTCGGCAAGCACGTCACCGTCGACGATGCGATCGCCCACCGCCACCTTCGGGGAAGCTCCGCCCAGATCCAGGCTGCGGGTGTCGTCGGCCCGCTCCACGATCAGGCGCCGGATCGGTTCACCGACGACGGGTTCGGGCAGCTGCACCACCCCGTTCTCCTTGCAGAGGATCTGGGTGGTGGCCACCACATCGCCCCGTTTGACGGTCATGCCGTCCTCCACCTGCAGTTCGGTGTGGGTGGAGCCGTGGCTGGCATCGGAGAGGGTGTCGCGGCGCACCAGGAGGGTTTCCAGGATCACCAGCTGCAGCCGCTCGATGGTCTTGGCCCGCTTGTCGGCCACCGCCTCCACGTCCACCGTCATCTGGGGGGTGGTGTCGAAGGTTTCCAGGATCAGCTGGGTGCGTAGCAGCTCCACCCCTTCCACCGACTTGATCAGCTCGCCGTCCTTGAAGGTGAGGCGCTGGGTGGCCTTGAGCCCCAGGGAGGGGCCGCCGGTCTGCTTGACGGTGGAGAGTTCGGGCAGGTGGGCCGCATCGGGGATGGCGTATTCCTCGACGGGCCGCAGCAGCAGGGCACCGCCCTCGGGGGTGTCGACCTTCTCGACGAATTTCATCGCCTCGGCCTTGAGGCCCGGGGCGATCTCCTCGCCGGGGTTGACCATCTTGCCGTCCTCGCCATAGCGGCCGAGCACCTTGGCGTCGGAGACCAGGTGCAGCTCACCGGAGCGCACGATGATCTCCCGCAGGATGTCGTTCTTCTGGGTGACGGTGACGATGCCCGCGGTCTGGCTGAAGATGTCCTTCACCACCTCGGTGCCGGCCTCGATCCACTGGCCGTCCTCGATCATCAGCAGGGAGATGTCCTTGTTGATCTCGTGGGTCTCCTGGGGGATCCACAGCAGGGTGCCGCCCTTGCTGACCTCGAAGCCGTGCTTGGCGGAGCGGGCCTTCTTGATCGAGAGGCCGGGGGCGAACTTGACCATGCCTCCGGTCTGGGTGCGGAAGCGGTCGTCGGTGAGTTCGGCGATCACCTCACCGGCGCCGATCTTGGTGCCGGGCTGGGTCTTGACCAGGTAACGGGTGTTGTCCTTGCCCTCCAGGTGCCAGCTTTCGCCGGTGTGGCTGGATTCACCCACCAGCTTGCAGTCCTTGAGGGTGAGGCTGGCGGTGACGATCTGCACTTCGCGGGAGTCGCCGGTGGACTCCCGCAGCCGCACGGCGCCGCCGTACTCGCTCTGCAGGCGGCTCTCGGCCAGCACGTTGCCGGTGGTCACCGGCTTGTCGGTCTCCACCACCGGCAGGGCATTGGGCGGCAGGTTGTAGACGTCGCCGCTGAACACCCACAGGCGGCCAAGACGCTGGGCCTTGTGGGTGATGTTGCCCTGGCGGTCGGTGACCTCCCGGGGCTGGATGACGTCCTCAAAGCGCACCTGGCCGGCCAGGTCGCAGATGACATCCTTGGTGGCCTTCTCCACGCTCTTCTTCACCGCCGAGCCCGAGGAGATCTGGGCCAGGATGATGTCGTGGGCGACGGGATCGCCATCGGCCACGAACAGGATCGAACCGTTGGTGATGTCGATCTTCTGCACCTTGCCCTTGCCCGAAGGCTTGAGGGTGAGGGTGAAGTCGGTTTCGGCCAGCTTGGCCTCCACCCCATGGGGGGTGCGGTGGTCGCGCACCCGGGCCTTGGGACCGAACTCCACGATCCCGTCCACCAGGGAGCGCACCACGCCGGTTTCGGCCGTGGACACACCACCGGTGTGGAAGGTCCGCATGGTGAGCTGGGTGCCCGGTTCACCGATCGACTGGGCGGCGATGATGCCGACGGCTTCGCCCAGGTCGACCAGTTCGTTGTGGGCCAGGGCCCAGCCGTAGCACTTGCGGCAGACGGAGCGGGAGGCCTCGCAGGTGAGGGGGGAGCGCACCATCACGGTGGCGATCGCCGCCTTCTCGATGGAGGCCGAAATCGCCGGGTCGATCTCACCGTTGCGGTCGACGATGACGACGCCGTCGCTGTCGACGACGGGCTGGGCGGCCAGGCGGCCCACCAGCTTGGTGCCGAAGCGGCCGCGCTCGTCGGCGTTGATGGGGATGAAACGGTGGGTGCCGCAGTCTTCCTCCCGCACGATCACGTCCTGGGCCACGTCCACCAGACGGCGGGTGAGGTAGCCGGAGTCGGCGGTGCGCAGGGCCGTGTCCACCAGGCCCTTGCGGGCGCCGTAGGAGGAGATCACGTACTCGGTGACCGTGAGGCCCTCACGGAAGTTGGTGCGGATCGGCAGGTCGATGATCTCCCCCTGGGGGTTGGCCATCAGGCCGCGCATGCCCACCAGCTGACGCACCTGGGACATGTTCCCCCGGGCGCCGGAGTTGGCCATCATCCACACCGAGTTGAGTGGATCGTTGTCGTTGAAGTTGCGGCGGACGGCCGCCACCAGCCGTTCGTTGGTCTCGGTCCAGGTGTCGATCACCTTGGTGTGGCGCTCCACCTCGGTGATCTCACCGAGCCGGTAACGCTCCTCGGTGGCCGTGATCTGCTCCTCGGCCTCCTCCAGCAGAACCGCCTTGTCGCCGGGGATGCGCAGGTCGTCGACCGAGATCGACACCGCCGCCTGGGTGGCGTAGTGGAAGCCCAGATCCTTCAGCTCATCGGCCATGGCCGCGGTGGCGGCGGTGCCGTGGTGCTTGTAGGCCCAGGAGACCAGGTTGCGCAGCGCCTTCTTGTCGATGATCCGGTTGCGGAACGGCGGCGCCTGCTTGCTGAGGGCGGAGGCCGCGAGTTCGGCGGCGGCGGTGGCGGCCGCCAGTTCGGCGGCGGCCTTGGCGCTCTTCTTGCTGATCTTCTTGGCGGGGGTGGCGGTCATGGCAGCGCGCGTTGGAAAAGGCTGGAGGGGAACGGAAGACACGGGGCGCGGGGCTCGGCCCGGCCGGTGGGACTCAGATGGCGGCCACGGCGTCGATGATGGTGTGGTTGATCACGACCCGACCCACGGTGGTCAGCAGGTAGCGGCTGATCAGGGCACCGTCCTCATCGAAGCGGTCGCGGCGGAACTTCCATTGCTCAAAGCGGGTGCCGTCGGAGAGGGTGCCTGCTTCGACGGGCTCGTTGTCCTCGTCGTCGCTTTCCACCTCGCCGTTGAAGCGCACCCAGACCCAGTCGTGCAGGGTGAGGTGCTTCTCCTCGAAGGCGGCGATCACGTCCTCGAGGTCGGCGAAGGTGCGCGAGCGGTCGCCGAAGGCGGGCTGCACCTTGTCCCGGTCGACGGCGGTGAGGTAGTACGCCCCCAGCACCATGTCCTGGGACGGGGTGATGATCGGCTCGCCGGTGGCGGGGGAGAGCACGTTGTTGCTGGCCAGCATCAGCATGCGGGCTTCGGTCTGGGCCTCGATCGCCAGCGGCACGTGCACGGCCATCTGGTCACCGTCGAAGTCGGCGTTGAACGCCGGGCAGACCAGGGGGTGCAGCTGAATGGCCCGGCCATCCACCAGCTTGGGCTCGAAGGCCTGGATGCCCAGACGGTGCAGGGTGGGGGCCCGGTTGAGCAGGATCGGGTGACCTTCGATCACCTCCTGCAGCACCTGCATCACCTCGTCGTCGGCCCGCTGGATCAGCTTCTTGGCCGCCTTGATGTTGTTGACGATGTTCTGGCGGATGAGGCGATGAATCACGAACGGCTGGAACAGCTCGATCGCCATCTCCTTGGGCAGGCCGCACTGGTGCATCTTGAGCTTGGGACCCACCACGATCACGGAACGGCCGGAGTAGTCGACCCGTTTGCCGAGCAGGTTCTGGCGGAAACGCCCCTGCTTGCCCTCGATGATGTCGCTGAGGGACTTCAGGGCCCGGTTGTTGGCCCCCACCACGGTGCGGCCGCGGCGGCCGTTGTCGATCAGGGCATCGACGGCCTCCTGCAGCATCCGCTTCTCGTTGCGGACGATGATCTCGGGGGCGAGGATCTCCTGGAGGCGCGCCAGGCGGTTGTTGCGGTTGATCACCCGCCGGTAGAGGTCGTTGAGATCGCTGGTGGCGAAACGACCGCCGTCGAGCTGCACCATGGGGCGCAGGTCAGGGGGAATCACCGGGATCACATCCAGCACCATCCAGTCGGGACGGGCGTTGGTGGCGATGAAGTTGTCGATCACGCGCAGGCGCTTGATCAGCTTGGCCCGCTTCTGGCCCTTGGAGTTGTTGATGTCCTCCCGCAGCTGCTCAGCCTCCTTTTCGAGGTCGATGTCCTCGAGGAGCTGCTTGAGGGCCTCGGCACCGATGCCCACGATCGGCTCGTTCTCGATCTCGGAATCCTCAGCGAAGATCTGGTCCTCGATCTCCAGCCACTCGTCTTCGGTCAGCAGCTGCTTGTAGGTCAGGTCCTTGTGGTCCCCCTTGTCGAGCACCACGTAGCAGTTGAAGTAGACGATCTGCTCGACGTCCCGCAGGGGCATGTCGAGCAGGATCGCCACATAGCTGGGGATCCCCTTGAGGTACCAGACGTGGGACACGGGGGCCGCCAGCTTGATGAAGCCCATGCGGTGGCGCCGCACCCGGCTCTCGGTGACTTCCACGCCACAGCGCTCGCAGACGATGCCGCGGTGCCGCACCCGCTTGTACTTGCCGCAATGGCATTCCCAGTCCTTGGAGGGGCCGAAGATCTTCTCGCAGAAGAGCCCGTCCATCTCGGGCTTGAGGGTGCGGTAGTTGATCGTTTCCGGCTTGGTGACCTCACCCACCACCTGACCGTTGGGCAGCGTGCGCTGCCCCCACTGCATGATCCGCTCGGGGGACGCGAGCGTGATCTTCACGTAGTCGAAGTGGTTTTCGGTGCGGAGGTTGCTGTTGGACATGGCGGAAACGCAGGGTGATCGAGAGAAGCGGAGAAATCAGAGCCGGTGAATCAAGCGATCAGTCATCGTCGTAATCCGCGACGCCGAGGGACTCGTAGGTGGGACGGCTGGGGGTACTGCGGCGAGGATTGACGTCCTGCATCAGGTCGACTTCCTCACCGGCGTCGGTGTAGACGGCGATGTCGAGGCCGAGGGACTGCAGCTCCCGCATCAGCACCTTGAAGGACTCGGGGGTACCCGGCCGGGGGATGGGCTTGCCCTTGACGATGGCGTTGAGGGCCTCGTTGCGGCCCTGCATGTCGTCGGACTTGACGGTGAGCAGTTCCTGCAGGGTGTAGGCGGCGCCGTAGGCCTCCAGGGCCCACACCTCCATTTCCCCGAGTCGCTGGCCGCCCTGCTGGGCCTTGCCGCCCAGGGGCTGCTGGGTCACCAGGGAGTAGGGGCCGGTGGAGCGGGCGTGGATCTTGTCGTCGACAAGGTGCACCAGCTTGAGGATGTGGGCGTAGCCCACCGTCACCGGCTGGTCGAAGGGTTCGCCGCTGCGGCCGTCGATCAGCTGGATCTTGCCGGGGTTGGTGGGGTCATAGACCCATTCCTTGCCAGGAAGCTTGGCGGCCTCCTCCAGGTAGGCCTGCACCGTCTGTTTCGACTTCTCCGGGCCGTACATCTCATCGAACGGCACCACCTTGACCCGGCAGTCGAGGTGGGAGGAGGCCCAGCCCATCAGGCACTCGAACACCTGGCCCACGTTCATGCGGCTCGGCACCCCCAGGGGGTTGAGCACGATGTCGATGGGGGTGCCGTCGGGCAGGTAGGGCATGTCCTCCCGGGGAAGGATGCGGCTGATGATGCCCTTGTTGCCATGGCGGCCAGCCATCTTGTCGCCCACCTGGATCTTGCGGCGCTGGGCCACGTAGACCCGCACCACCATGTTCGCCCCCGGCGGCAGTTCGTCGCCCTGCTCGCGGGTGTAGATGCGCACATCGACCACCCGGCCCCGTTCGGTGCTGGGCACCCTCAGGGAGTTGTCGCGCACGTCGCGGGCCTTCTCGCCGAAGATGGCGCGCAGCAGCTTCTCCTCCGGCGGTTGATCCGACTCGCCCTTGGGGGTCACCTTGCCCACCAGGATGTCGCCGGATTCGACGTAGGCGCCGATGCGGATGATGCCCATCTCGTCGAGATGCCCCAGGCTCTCCTCGGCCACGTTGGGGATTTCCCGGGTGATCTCCTCGGGTCCGAGCTTGGTCTGGCGGGCTTCGATCTCGTACTTCTCGATGTGCACCGAGGTGTAGAGGTCGTCCTGCACCAGCCGGTCGCTGACGAGGATCGCGTCTTCGTAGTTGTAACCCTCCCAGGGCATGTAGGCGATCAGCACGTTCTGGCCGAGGGCGATCTCGCCGCCCTCGCAGGCCGAGCCGTTGGCCAGCACCTGGCCGGCGATCACCGGATCGCCCTGGCGGACAATCGGCCGCTGGTTGAGGCAGGTGTCCTGGTTGGAGCGCTGGTACTTCTGCAGGAAGTGGGTGTGATCCTTGCCCTGCTCATCGCGAATCACGATGGCGGTGGCATCGACGAAGGAGACGGTGCCGTTCACCTTGGTGATGGGCACCATGCCGGAATCGCGCGCCACCTGGGTTTCCAGACCGGTGCCCACCAGGGGCCGCTCGGGCCGCAGCAGGGGCACGGCCTGGCGCTGCATGTTCGAGCCCATCAGGGCCCGGTTGGCGTCGTCGTGCTCCAGGAAGGGGATCAGGGAGGTGGCCACCGAGATCACCTGCACCGGTGACAGCTGGACGTAGTCCACCTGCTCGGGGGGAACCTTCTCGAAGTCCTGGCGGTAGCGCACCGGCACCAGATCAACGGTGATCCGGCCGGTGGCGTCGGTGGGCACGTCGCCCGGGGCCACCCGGCACTCGTCCTCCAGGTCGGCGGAGAGGTAGAGGGGATCGCCCTGCTTGAGCACGATGCCGTCCTCCACCCGCCAGAAGGGGGTTTCGATGAAGCCGTACTCGTTCACCCGGGCGTGGGTGGCGAGCGAGCCGATCAGGCCGGCGTTGGGACCTTCGGGGGTCTCGATCGGGCAGATGCGGCCGTAATGGGAGGGGTGGATGTCGCGCACGGCGAAGCCGGCCCGCTCCCGGGTGAGGCCACCTGGGCCGAGGGCGCTGATGCGGCGCTTGTGGGTCAGCTCGGCCAGGGGGTTGGTCTGGTCCATGAACTGGCTCAGCTGGCTGGAGCCGAAGAACTCCTTCACCGCCGCCACCAGGGGTTTGGGGTTGACCAGCTGGGCGGGGGTGAGCGATTCGGTCTCACCGACGGTCATCCGTTCCTTGATGATCCGCTCCAGGCGGTTGAGACCCACGCGCACCTGGTTCTGCAGCAGCTCACCCACCGAACGCACCCGGCGGTTGCCCAGGTGATCAATGTCGTCGAGGCAGGCGCCGCCCACATCGAGCTCCAGATTGATCAGGTAGTCGATTGTGGAGAGGACGTCCTCGGCGGTGAGGGTGCGCACCGCGTCGGGGATGGTGAGACGCAGCTTCTTGTTGATCTTGTAGCGACCCACCCGGCCCAGGTCGTAGCGCTTGGGATCGAAGAAGCGGGAGTGCAGCAGTTGCTGGCCGCCGCTCACCGAGGGCGGTTCACCCGGACGCAGCTTCTTGTAGAGCTCCAGCAGGGCCTGGTCTTCCGAGGAGATGCCCTCTTCGTTGGAGGCCTCGATCGACTTCTGGTAGTACTCCGGGTGCCGCAGCTTGTCGAGGACGTCGTTGTCGGACAGGCCGATGGCCCGCATCAGCACATGGGCGTTGATCTTGCGGGTCTTGTCGACGCGGACGTGCAGCAGATCGTTCTTGTCGGTCTCGAACTTGAGCCAGGCACCCCGGTTGGGGATCAGGCTGGCGTTGAAGGTCTTGCGGCCGTTCTTGTCCTGCTCGTCCTTGAAGTAGACGCCCGGGCTGCGCACGATCTGGTTGACGATCACCCGCTCGGCACCGTTGATGATGAAGGTGCCGCGCTCGGTCATCAGGGGGAGCTCCCCGATGAAGACCTCCTGCTCCTTGATCTCGCCGGTCTCCTTGTTGACCAGACGGCAGGTGACGTACATCTGGGAGGCGAAGGTCGCATCGCGACGCTTGGCCTCTTCCACGTCATGGCGGGGGCGTTTCAGGCGATACTGGTCGCCGATGAAATGCAGTTCCAGCTTGCCGGTGTAGTCGGTGATCGGAGAGAAGCTGTCCAGCTCTTCGATCAGGCCCTTCTCCAGGAACCATTTGAAGCTCGCCCGCTGTACCTCCACGAGATCGGGAAGGTAAGTGACGGTCTTGGCGACCTGGATCGCGCTGCTCATGCGGTGAACCTGCAGGAACGGTGGTGGTAGGGCGGGCCTGGACGGGGAAAGACGATCGCGGAGAGGCCTGCCTGGGGGAACCCGGTGACGGGCCACGCCAACAGGCGCCTAGCCGGTACGCCCGCCCATGGAAATGGGACGAACGCACCAGCTGAAGCGCTTACAGGGCTCGCTGCGATTTTGCCGACTCGGTTGCCGACTCAATGGATGCCGTCGTGGACAAAAGGAGCGCTTCCGCTTCCAGGCCAATAAGACATCATACAACCTGGAGGGGCAGGCGAAACAGTTCGGTGGCGTTGGCCGTCGTCGCCAGCGCCACCTGATCGAGGGTCTCGCCCCGCAGATCGGCGACCCGGGCGGCCACCGCCGCCACGTAGGCGGGCTCATTGCGCTTGCCCCGGCGAGGCACCGGTGCCAGGAAGGGGCAGTCGGTTTCGACGAGGTAACGGTCGGCCGGCACCAGCCGGGCACAGGCATGGATGGGCTCGGCCTTGGCGAAGGTGACCGTGCCGCTGAAGCTGATGTACAGCCCGAGCTCCAGAAAGCCTTCCATCTCCTCGGGGGTGCCCCCCCAGCAGTGCATCACTCCGCGGGGGCACGTGCCGAGCCGCTGACGACGGCGCAGTTCGGCCAGCATCGGCTCGGCCGCATCCCGGCAGTGGATGATCACCGGCAGGTCCAGAGCCACCGCCAGATCAAGCTGGGGACCGAGGGCCGCGAGCTGCTCCTCCAGGTTGGTGGCCCGGAACAGATCCAGGCCCAGTTCCCCGATCGCCACCACCCGGTCATCGGCGCGGGCGGCGGCCTCAAGCACCGCGGCGGTGTCACTGTGCCAGTGCCGGGTGTCGAGGGGATGGACCCCAACGGCATAACGCAGCTCTGGGAAGCGGTCGGCGAGGGCCCGGATCGCCGGGATCTCCGCCGGCTCCACGCAGGCATGGACCAGAGCCCTGACCCCCGCCTCCCGCCAACGCTGGGAGACCTCCTCGAGATCCGCGTCAAAGTTGCGGAACACGATGTGGCAGTGGCTGTCCACCAGGGATGGCGGGGCCTGGGAGGGGACGGCCATGGGGGTGGCGCTCAGGCGCCGGTGCTGGCGGCGGCCGTCGGCTCAAGCACCTGCTTCACCGCCACGCTGAGCCGTGATTTCTGGTTGGCGCCGGTGTTGCGGTGCACGACCCCCACCTTGACCGCCTTGTCGATCTTGCTGAACGCCGCGCTCATGCTGGCCTGGACGGCGGCCTTGGCCTCCTCTCCCGGCTGCTGGCCGTAGGCGCTGCAGGCCGTCAGGCAGCGCTTCATCAGGGTGCGCAGGGCGGACTTGTAGGTGCGGTTGCGCAGACGGTTGCGCTCGGCGATCTCGATCCGTTTCTTCGAAGACTTGTTATTGGCCACAGGCGTAGGGGCGCTGACTCGGCAAACCGAGATCCTACCTCCTGGGGCCAGGCCGATCCCAGGCCCTACGTTTGTGGCAGCCCTCCGCCTCCGGCTCCGACCCGTGGTTGCCTCCACCCCGACCAGCAGCAGCCCCGCCGGTGGCGCCCCCATGGCACTGCCGCCGCTGCGGATCGCCTGTCTGCGGGACCGGCGACTGGCCGGTGAACGGCTCGAAGCCATCGCCGCCCGCACCGAGGGCCACCGGATGCACCAGGAGGAGGAGACGGTCGCGGCGATCCTGGCCGAGGTGCGCCAGCGCGGCGATGGGGCCCTGCTGGAGTTCAGCGAGCGCTTCGATGGCCACCGGCCCGAGGCCCTGAGGGTGCCGCCCGAGCGCCTGGCCGAGGCCTGGCGGGCCTGCCCGGAGCCCCTGCGCCGGGCCCTCGACCTGGCCCACGACCGGATCCTCGATTTTCATCGCCGCCAGAGGCCCGCGGATCTGGCCGTGGACGGCCCCCACGGCGAACGGCTGGGACGGCGCTGGCGGCCGGTGCAGCGGGCGGGGATCTACGTCCCCGGCGGCCGGGCCTCCTACCCCAGCACGGTGCTGATGAATGCGATTCCCGCCCGGGTGGCCGGGGTGGAACGGCTGGTGATGGTGACCCCGCCCGGCCCCGGCGGCGAGCCGAACACCACCGTGCTGGCGGCCGCCCATCGGGCCGGTGTGGAGGAGGTGTACCGGGTGGGGGGCGCCCAGGCGATCGCGGCCCTGGCCTACGGCACCGAAACGATCCCCGCCGTCGATGTCATCACCGGCCCCGGCAACCTTTATGTGACCCTGGCCAAGAAGGCCGTGTACGGCAGGGTCGGCATCGATTCCCTCGCCGGCCCCAGCGAGGTGCTGGTGATCGCCGACCACAGCGCTGACGCCGGCCAGGTGGCCGCCGACCTGATGGCCCAGGCGGAGCACGATCCCCTGGCGGCGGCGATCCTGATCACCACCAGCGAAGCGCTGGCCGCCGCCGTGCCGGCCGCCATCGAGGCCCAGCTGGAGCGGCACCCGCGGGCCGCCATCACCCTGCAGGCCCTCAACGACTGGGGGCTGATCGTGGTCTGCGACGATCTCGCCGAGGCGGCCGCCCTCAGCGACCGGTTCGCCCCGGAGCACCTCGAGCTGCTGGTGGACGATCCCGAATCCCTGGCGGATCGGATCATCCATGCCGGTGCCATCTTCCTCGGCCCCTGGTCGCCCGAGGCCGTGGGCGACTACCTCGCCGGCCCCAACCACACCCTGCCCACCTCGGGCACCGCCCGCTTCGCCGGCGCCCTCAGCGTCGAGACCTTCCTGCGCCACACCAGCCTGATCCGCTTCAACCGGGCGGCCCTGGAGGCCACCGGCCCGGCCGTGGTCACCCTGGCCGAGAGCGAGGGGCTGCACAGCCACGCGGAATCGGTGCGTCAGCGGCTCGGGACCCAGAACAGCTGAGCGAACCTGCGCTCATCCGACTGCGGAGGGCGGGAGGCTCCAGCCGGGCAGGTCCTCCGCCGGCATCGGCCGGGCGATGACGAATCCCTGGGCCAGTTCACAGCCCATCGCCCTCAACGCCTGCAAGTGCTCCGGTGTCTCCACTCCTTCGGCCACGCAGGTACGGCCGAAGGCATGGGCCAGATCCAGCACGGCCTTGACGATGGCTCGATCGGCGGGATCCACCAACATCCTGGCCACGAACGAGCGGTCAATCTTGATCGTGGAGATCGGCAACCTCCGCAGGTGGGTGAGCGAGGAGTAGCCACTGCCGAAGTCATCGAGGGCAAAGCTCACACCCAGGTCCCGGCAGCGGGCGATGTTCTGGGCCACCAGCTCAAGGTCGTCCAGGGCGGCTGTTTCCAGCACCTCCAGCCTCAGCGCCGAGGAGGGCAGATCGGGATGGAGGGCCAGGGCCGCGCGGATGCGCTCCGCGAAGCCTGGATCGCGCAGCTCCCGGGCCGACATGTTCACGCTCACGGCCACAAACAGCCCTGCCCGCATCCAGGCCGAGCAGTGCCGCAGGGCCTGCTCCAGCACCCAGTCACCGAGGAGGGTGATCTCCGGTTGATCCTCGATCAAGCCCAGCCAGGCCTCCGGCGACAGCAGCCCCTGCTGGGGGTGCTGCCAGCCCACCAGGGCTTCGGCAAAGTGCAGCTGCCCGGAGGCCAGGTCGATCACCGGCTGCACGAACAGGCGCAGCTGCTGCTCTTCGATGGCCTGGCGCACCCGTTCCAGTCGGGTGCGCTGCAGCAACTGGCGCCGTTCCAGCTCCACGTCGAAGTGGTGCATCCGCCCAGGACCATCCCGCTTGGCGGCATACATGGCCTGGTCGGCCTGGCGTAGCAATGTATCCGGATCGGCAGCGTCGGGAGGCACCATCCGGAAGCCGATGCTGGTGCTCAAGGCCACGCAATGCGTCTCGCCAAGGAGGGTGGGCTGGGCCACCGCGCTGAGCAGCCGTTCACCCAGCGATTCCAGCTCGGCCAGGCTGCTGAGGCCGGGAAGGATCACCACAAATTCGTCCCCACCCAGCCGGCCCACCGTGTCGCCCGGTCGCAGGCAACGGCAGAGGCGTTCGGCGACGGCCACCAGCAACTGGTCCCCCACGGCATGGCCGTGACTGTCATTGATGGGCTTGAAGTTGTCCAGATCGAGGTAGCCCACCGCCAGGTGGGTGCCGTTGCGCCTGGCTCGCTCCAGCTCCTCGCCCAGACGCTGACTCAGCAGGGAGCGATTGGGCAGGCGGGTGAGCGGATCCTCGTAGGCCAACTGACGCAGTTGCTGGTCAATCAGCCGCCGTTCGAATCCCTGGGCGAATCCGCTCACCACGATCGAGAGCACGGCCACCTCCTGTTCGCTCCAGCGGCGGCAGCCGCGGATGTGGTCGAAGCCTGCGAACCCCTCCAACTGGCCACGCCGCACCAGGGGGAGGACCAGCAGGGACTGAATGCCCTGGGAACTGAGATGGGCCCGCTCGGCATCGGCCCCGACGGGGAGATCGACCAGCGACTCGAGATTGATCGCCCGTCCGGCCCGCATTTCCCCCATCAACCAGCCGATGGCCAGGTCCGACACGTGCTGGAGCTGGTGGATCTGCGGTTCCACTCCCGGCGCGCACCACTCGTGGGTGTTGCTGGCGAAACCCTGATCGCGAGTCAGGGAGAACACATAGGCCCGATCCACATCGAACAGGCCGCCGATGGACGCCAGGGTGCGGTCAATGGTGGCGTCCAGTTCACTGGTGGGCTCGACGATGAACGCCTCAGCCGTCTCCGCCAGCAGCTGGAGCAGCAGCTTGCTGAGGTCGCCTTGGGGCACTGTTCGCCTAGCCCACAGAGGATCGTTCCATTCTGGAGGCCTGCCGCCAGGTAGCCCGGCGGAAGAGCGGCTCAGCGCCTCGCGAGGTCGCGCACCCCGGCCTCGCCGGCCTCGATCTCACCCACCAGCACCTGGTCGGCGAGGTTCACGAACAGGCCGTTCTCCAGCACCCCGGGAATGTTGTTGATCGTCGCCTCCAGGGCGGCGGGATCGCCGATGCCGCCGTCGAAGGCCACATCCAGCACCAGGTTGCCCTGGTCGGTGACGACCGGACCGGCTTTGCGCACGGCCATGCGCAGCTCGACACGGCTGCCCATGGCGGTGAGTTCGTCCCGCACCTGGCGCCAGGCGCCGGGCAGCACCTCCACCGGCAGCAGGAAGCCCAGGTTGAGGCGCTCCACCAGCTTGGTGGCATCCACCACCACCACGAAGCGGTCGGCCCGGCGGGCCACCAGCTTCTCCTGCACGTGGCAGGCCCCACCCCCCTTGATCAGCTGGAAGGAGGGATCCACCTCGTCGGCGCCGTCGATGGCCAGATCGATGCGCTGCACGGCGTTCAGCGCCTGCAGGGGAATGCCCAGCTCGGCGGCCAGCACCTCCCCCTGGAACGAGGTGGTGACACCGACGATGCCGGTGAGTTCGCCCTGGCGCAGCTTCTCCCCCAGGGCGCGGATCATCAGGGCGGCCGTGGAGCCCGAACCCAGTCCCACCACCATGCCGTCACGGATCTGATCCACCGCCGCCGTGGCCACGGCCTCCTTCATGCGGTCCTGAAGATCGGACATCGGGGTCTGGCGGAAATCGGGCCAGACCGTAGCAAGGGAGCTTTCCCTAGCCCGCCTGGGGCAGGGCCGCCGGCCGGATGGAGAGCTGCAGCTCCCGTTGGCCCCGGACCACCTTCAGCGGCAGCGGTTGGCCCACCTGGGCCTGTTCCACCTGCTGCAAGAGAGCCGAAGGGGTGTTCACCGGCTGGTCGGCGATGGCCACCACCAGATCGCCGCGGTGCAGCCCGGCCGCTTCGGCAGGACTCTCCGGCAGCACCCGCTGGACCAGGGCCCCATCCCGCTCGGGCAACTGCAGCAGGGCGTCGGGATCCTTGTTGTTGTCGCGGGCCATCCGGGCCGTGAGTGGCACCAGCTGGAGGCCGAGGTAGGGGTGGACCACCGTGCCCCCCTCGCCGAGCTGGTCGGCCACCTTCTTGGCCAGATTGATGGGGATGGCGAAGCCGAGTCCGGCCCCCGGCCCGGACCGCACCAGGGTGTTGATGCCGATCACCTCACCGGCGGCGTTGATCAGCGGCCCGCCGGAGTTGCCGGGGTTGATCGCCGCGTCCGTCTGGATCAGGTCGAGGCGTTTGTCGGCGAAGCCGAGGCTGTTGATGTCCCGGTGCAGGCTGCTGACGATCCCCAGGGTGACGGTGCGCTCCAGGCCGTAGGGACTGCCCAGGGCGATGGCCCAGTCGCCCACTTCCAGGGCCTCCGAATCCCCCAGGGGGGCCGCGCTCAGGGGGCCCTTGCCGGTGATGTGCACCACCGCCAGATCGGTCACCGGATCGGTGCCGACCACCGAACCATCCAACTGGCGGCCATCGGCCAGGGTCACGGTCACCCCGTCCACCCTCTCGACGACATGGGCGTTGGTGAGCACCAGGCCGCGCGGAGCATCGATCACCACCCCCGAACCCTGGCCCCGTTCCCGCGTGCTGCTGGAGGGGTCGCCGAACAGATCCCGCAGCAGGGGATCCAGCAGGGCGGGATCAAAGGGGGGCCGGGCGACGCTGCGCTCGGTGTCGATCCGCACCACGGACGGGCCCACCCTCCGGGCGGCGTCGGCCACGAAGCTGTGGGGGGTCAGGGCCGGGGGGTCCGCCTCGAGGGCCACGGCGGGCAGGGGGAGGGCGGTGACCACCAGCAGCAGGACCAGCACCACCAGGCCCTGCAACGGCCGGCTGAGGGAAGTCAGGGGGTTGGGGCGTTGCATCGGGCGAGGCTAGGACCGTCCACGGGCGCCCAGCGCAGCAACCGCTGCCGCAGGACGCCATCCCCGCCGATGTGCAGCCAGCGGCCGCCAGGGTCCGCGGGCCGTCCCAGGGGGCAGGGCTGCACCGGCCCGAAGCTGCGCAGGGTGGAGGGGCAGCCCAGCAGGGGCACCTCGGGCCGGCCGGGCAGCGGCCCGTGCCAGTGCTGGTGGACGTGGCCGAAGACCAGCCCCCGCAGGCCGGGCACCGGCCGCAGCCGATCGAGCAGGGCGTCGCCATCCCGCAGCCGGATGGCATCCATGGCGGGGTCGCCGATCGGAACCGGGGGATGGTGCACGGCCACCAGCAGGGGCTGGCCCACGGCCGGCACCTCGGCGGCCAGCCGGCGCTGCAGCCAGTCCAGCTGCAGCGGGCCCAGCTCGCCGGCGGTGTCACCACCGCGGTGGCTGTCGAGCAGCAGCAGCCAGCCCTGACCACAGCGCACCAGGGCTGGGGCGATCACGGCACGGCGCCCCAGGGCGGCCCGCAGCAGGGTGGGCTGGTCATGGTTGCCGGCCAGCAGCGCCACCGGCAGGGGGATCTCCTGGAGCAGGTCCGCGAGGCGGGCGTACCCGCCCCAGGTCTCGTCATCGCAGAGATCGCCGCTGATCAGCAGCAGATCGGGGGCCTCCCCAAGCGCCTCCAGCTGGCCGAGGGCCTCCTGGAGCCCATGGCGCAGCAGGTCGAGGGCCGGCCGGCCGTGGCAGCGGCCGGCGGGATCGGCGAGCAGATGGGGATCACTCAGTTGAAGAATTCGCATGGGAGACCGCTCCGGCAGGCCCCCGGCAGGACCGCTTGACCTGAATCGGCTTAACTTTGCCCCCAGTCCTCCCCGAGGCCATGGCCACAATCCCTCCCGGCACCCGGCAGCGCTGCACCCTCTGCAAGGTGGAGATCCAGGGGATGGCCGGAGGCAACGACCTCGTGCATTTCAGCCAGGGGGCTCCCGGCAGCCGCGCCAAGCTCTGGGCCCGGGTCTGCCAGTTCCTGCGCACGCCGGAGCAGTGCGGCCAGTGCCTCAACCAGGACCTGAGCCAGCGGGGTGAGGTCAGCGCCAACGACTACTACGCCGAGGCCCCTGTCCTGGAGCTGCCCAGCCCCCCGGGGGCCAATCCCCTAGGGTGAATGGGTGCCCGCCGGGCATCACCCTTTTCCCGGATGACGTTTCCCACTGAACCGGGGGGCTTCGCCGCTGGTTGGGGGCAGTGAACACTGCAGCGCACGGCGGACCATCCCGCCCGCGGGAGTCCCTCCCCACGCCGCCTGTCCTTGCCCCATCCCCTCACCGACGACCTGGAGACGCTGGCCCGGCCGGTGGTCCAGGAAGCGCACCTCACGGTGCAGTCGGTGGAGGTGCTGGCCCATCGCATTCCCCTCACGGTCGTGGTGCGGGTGCAGCGGGCCGACGGCACCGACGTCAACCTCGACGAGTGCGCCGCCGTGAGCGGCCCCCTCGCCGAGGCCATCGAGGCCTCGGGACTGCTGACCATGGCCTATGTCCTGGAGGTGAGCAGCCCCGGCATCGGGGAGGAGCTCCTCACCGACCGGGACTTCGTCAGCTTCCGCGGCTTTCCCGTGGAGCTCTTCCGCCGGGAGGCCAGCGGTGCGGAGGTGCGCCGCACGGGCCTGCTGCTGGGCCGCGATGACCAGGTGGTGCAGCTCAATGAGCGTGGCCGCATCCTGCGCATCCCCCGCGACGAGGTGTTGCGGGTGCGGCTCACCGAAGCTCCGCCCGATTCCTGAGCCGCTCCGGTTCGTCCCCCCTTCCCTTCCTTCCCACCTGCTCCCGAGTTCATGGCCCTGGTTCTGCTCCCCGGTCTCAACAACCTGATCGAGGACATCAGCGACGAGAAGAAGCTGGCTCCCCAGGTGGTGGAGGCTGCCCTGCGGGAGGCGCTGCTGAAGGGCTACGAGCGTTACCGCCGCACCCTCTACCTGGGCATCAGCGAGGACCCCTTCGAGGAGGACTATTTCAGCAACTTCGATGTGGCGCTCGACCTCGAGGAGGAGGGCTACCGGGTGCTGGCCAGCAAGATCATCGTCGAGGAGGTGGAGAGCGACGACCACCAGATCGCCATCGAGGAGGTGCGCCAGGTGGCGGAAGACGCCCAGATCGGCGACACGGTGGTGCTGGACGTGACACCGGAGAAGGATGATTTCGGCCGCATGGCTGCGGCCACCACCAAGCAGGTGCTGGCCCAGAAGCTGCGCGACCAGCAGCGCCGCATGATCCAGGAGGAATTCGCCGACCTGGAGGATCCCGTGCTCACCGCCCGGGTGATCCGTTTCGAGCGCCAGAGCGTGATCATGGCCGTGAGCAGCGGCCTGGGCCGGCCGGAGGTGGAGGCGGAACTGCCCCGCCGCGACCAGCTTCCCAACGACAACTACCGCGCCAACGCCACCTTCAAGGTATTCCTCAAGGAGGTCAGCGAGGTGCCCCGTCGGGGTCCCCAGCTGTTCGTCTCCCGGGCCAATGCGGGCCTGGTGGTCTACCTGTTCGAGAACGAGGTGCCCGAGATCCAGGAGGGCTCGGTGCGGATCGTCGCCGTGGCCAGGGAAGCCAATCCCCCCTCCCGCGCCGTCGGCCCCCGCACCAAGGTCGCCGTCGACAGCGTGGAGCGGGAAGTGGATCCGGTGGGGGCCTGCATCGGTGCCCGCGGCTCCCGCATCCAGCAGGTGGTGAATGAGCTGCGGGGCGAGAAGATCGACGTGATCCGCTGGTCGCCGGATCCGGCCCAGTACCTGGCCAACTCCCTCAGCCCGGCACGGGTGGAGATGGTCCGTCTGGTGGACCCCGAAGGGCACCACGCCCACGTGCTCGTCCCCCACGACCAGCTCAGCCTGGCCATCGGCCGTGAGGGTCAGAACGTGCGCCTGGCCGCCCGGCTCACCGGCTGGAAGATCGACATCAAGAATGCCCAGGAGTACGACCAGGTCAGTGAGGATCAGACGGTGGCGGCCCTGATCGCCCAGCGCCAGGAGGAGGAGGCCCTGCAGGCCGAAGCCGAGGCCCGCCTGGAGGCCGAACAGGCCACCCGGGCCGAGGAGGATGCCCGCCTGCGGGAGCTGTATCCCCTGCCCGAGGACGAGGAGTCCTACGACCTGGACGACGGTGGGGAGGGTGCCCCGGCGGAAGCTCAGGCCGAAAGCCAGGCCGAGGATCTGGCGGAAGATCCGGCCGAGGCCCAGGCCGGCGAGGAGCTCCCGGGCGAGGACGTCCGGTGACGTCGCCCGCGAGGCGTCCGGTGCTGCGCCGCTGCGTCTCCTGCCGCCGCCTGTGCGACCGCACCCAGCTCTGGCGCGTGGTGCGCCAGGCCGACGGCACCGTGAGCCTGGATCGGGGAATGGGCCGCTCGGCCTATCTCTGCCCCGAACCCAGCTGCCTGGAGGACGCCCGTCGCCGACGACGACTCCAGCGCGGCCTCCGCTGCGCCGTCAGCGATGCCATCATCGCCAGCCTCGAGGCACGTCTCGAGCGATCGGCCCCGCGACCTCTGAGGCAAGATGAACCATGGTCGCCACGTGCGTGCGGCCCCGGGGTCCTTTCGGCCCCACCGTACGGAGACCTTTCTGAATGACCAGCAGCGGCAAAGTGAGAATCTACGAGCTGTCGAAGGACCTGGGCCTGGACAACAAGGACGTGCTCGATGCCGCCGAGAAGCTCTCCATTGCGGCCAAGAGTCACAGCAGCTCGATCAGTGATGACGAGGCGACCCGCATCCGCTCCCTGATCGGCGTCAACGTCGGCGGCCAGGCGCCGACGCGGCCCGAACCGGCGGCACCCACCCCCCCGGCCAAGGCGATCCTGGCGGTCAAGAAGGCCGCGCCGGCACCCGTGGCCGCCCCCCGGGCCAGCACCCCAGCGTCTCCACCGGCGCCCGCTGCCCCCGCTCCGCCGGCCCCGCCGGCGAGCCGCCCCCCGGCACCGAGGCCCACGGCGGCAGCGGCCGCCCCTCCTGCCCCGGCCCGGCCCGAACCGCCCGCGGCGCGACCCA
>CALRJP020000021.1:0-60506 GCA_943367585.1 Rhizobium sp. Q54 | reverse complement strand
CGAGCCGGTGCCCCTCTCGGCCGATGGCACCTTCCGGGTCCAGGTGCCCTTCCGCGACGGCCAGCAGCTCTACCCGATCGAGGCCGTGGCCGCCGATGGGGAACAGAAGCGCAGCATCACCATGGAGTTCCGCCGCTCCACGCCGGAGGACAACAGCAACCCCGCCAGCCAGGCCGTGGCCGAGTGGTTCTGATGGAGAACACCGCCACCGGCTCCAACCGCGGCCTGCTCAAGGCGGTCGTGGCCCTCACCCCCATGGCCGGCTCGATCCTGTTCCCGCTGGTGGTGCCGATCCTGATGCTGCGGGTCAGCATCTCCGCCGGTGTGATCGCCGCCGTGGTGATCGGCAGCCTCTGGTTCGCCGCCATGCTGCGCACCTCGGAGATGCCCGGCCACCACTAGGGCACGCACCCCGGCGGCCGCCGCCGGGAAGGCTGAAGGGGCGCACCGTGCCCCCAGCAAGCCCATGGCCCCTGCCTCCCGTCCCAGTCGGCACCGGCATGCCCCCGTGCTCTTCATGGGGCTGGCCGTTCCCCTGCTGCTGGCGGGCTGTGGACCCGCCGCATCGGCCCTCAGCGGCGGAACGCCCCGGGCCCTGCCCCTGCCACCGGGCATCCGGGTGGCCTTCAACCACCGCGGCGACGGCCGCTACCGCAGCCCGATCAGCGGCCAGTGGCGCCAGGGGGATGACCTGGAGGCCCTGCTGCTGGAGAGCATCCGCGAGGCCCGCCAGGAGATCCTGGTGGCGGTGCAGGAGCTCTCCCTGCCGGCGGTGGCGGAGGCCCTGGCGGAACGGCATCGCCGCGGCGTGCGGGTGCGGGTGGTGCTCGAAAACCTCTACAGCTCCCCCTGGAGCCAGCAGCACCCGGTGGACCTGCCGCCCCACCAGCGCCAGCGCCAGCAGCAGCTGGCCGCCCTCGGCCAGGGGGATGCCGTCGCCGTGCTGCAGCGGGCGGGGGTGCCCCTGCTCGACGACACCGCCGACGGCAGCCGCGGCAGCGGCCTGATGCACCACAAGAGTCGCCACCTTGCCTCATGCGGCCCCATGGTGGGTTACTCTCATACTACTCCACCACAAGTTCTCACCCCATCGCCAAGGGGAGTCCACCTGATCTCGTCGAAACTCAACCCCAGCCAAGGAAGGCTCGTTACGGGCATCCCAGAGGCGGCAGATCACGGGTGACGAAGAAGCTGGGGTTGCCAGAGAAAGACGTCCGCCACCGGGAATGCTGTATCAAGCCACCCCCTGACGTCATGCCATTCTCCACCGCCGACATCTCCATCGAGTTACTGATAGACACTACGAACGTCCTTCAGGAAATTCAGAGCCGTATGACAGCCAGAGCCTTCGGTGCTGTCCACAACCCAGAGGAAGGCCCAGAAGTCAGAAGGGTGTTAGACGAGCTTCTGGAGGTCCTAGACCGCACTAGCCTTGATGGAGTGACGTGACCCCTGCGACTGCTGCCTCAGAAGCCTCCAGACCGACTGGCCGCGGCTCTCGCACTGCTACACAGTGGCCTTGGAATACCCGACACCAAAGCATCAAAACGATCACGACATACCCCGAATCCCTACAGTGAATTAATGCGCTCGATCAGACATGGCGCGTTGCATATTGACGCATCTGATCTCACGAGCCAATGCATAACGGATCAACTGAGTGACCTTTAGCCCTACTGAATCTGCATAAGCAACAACTTCGTCATGGAATGCCGGATCAAGACTGGCGCTTATCTGCCGACGCTCTCTAGGTCGGCCAACCCACTCAAGTCTGTTTTCCGCAGAATGGATCCTCATACAACACGTAAATAACGGTACATACTTATTTAGCACGTGAGTGGGACCACGGAAAATGATTCAAATAGAAGAATAAACATATGTATGCGCAGATTAAAAGAGGCGCCGCGCGAGTTACAAGCGAAAGATTGTTGATCCAAGACTGGCAGAATAGGGCTCAAGCAAGTATCCCCAAGCAGGATAACGGTACCTATTATCTTGGGCTTTGTGAGTGTATCGGAGATCTTTCGAAAGTGGTGGCTGGATTTCTCCTGTGTGGAGTGGTCTTGGCATCGGATGAAGAGAGGAACACCCGTCTAGACAGCACCGCGGCGGGAGTGTGAGCCTTGGGACTTAATAGCCTGGCATACTGGACATAGTTGAAGGCATGAAAGATGCCGCTAAGGCTGGTTTTCAGGTTGCCCAGCACGATGGTAATCCGGCAAAACTGAGGTAGGTCATTGGGGTGCCTACCGTCCGTCACAACCAACTAATCACTGCAACCGCCTGTGGCCACGGCCCGGAAGCAAGCCAGCCCGTCGGAGAGCATGACGCCTGGCGCCAGGTGTTGAGCGGTCCTATCTCTGATCGCCTCTGAACTGAACCCAGCAACCGCCATGATACCGAGTCTATTTTGAGTGGTCAAGAGTGTTGTCGAAACCAGCCGTTACCAGAATCGATGTACGCAGCACAGCAACTAGGGCACCAAGGGATGATATTCGCCAGACAGTCCTATTGATTTCAACCTATCAGCAAGGAGATGACCGATAAAAGCTCCCGCAGCCACCCCCGTCATCTAAAAAACGTTCGACCATGGTCTAAACGTAACAGTCGCGTGATTCATGAATTGAAGTAAGCAGAAGGATGTTCGCCCTACGCGGGGGTCAGAGGCCAGAAATGATCACAGCTGTACAAGACACCTATGTCCCCGTCCTCTGCATCCCGATGATTGCCATTCTCCCAGAGAAGTACACACCCAAGGTTTTAAGACTTTCGTCTTTCCGAGACTTGCTTAAATCTTTTCTCAAGGTTCTTTCGCCAAACGTCAAGGGCCTGGATATCGGCATACAGTTCCTCTGGAGCAGGAATAGCGATGCCACCATTTGCAGCTTTATCATGGGCATAGTTTGAGCATTTCGTCATCCCAGCATAGACACTTTCATAGTCGCTATCTTCTACGACAACATAGCGAAGGCGGTTTGTTTCAATCCCCTTTCTGAACCGGAGAACCACCCCTCCAAATAACCATTCCTCAACAGCACGCTCCCACGTTATACGGAGACGGAAGTATGCATCAATAGTTTGCCTACGATGCTCATCCTCATCTCCATCTCTATATAGCTTTTGAATCAGCTGATATTGGTTGTTAAGCTCGCCAATTCTTCTTGTAGTGGTTTTTGCTTCAAAAGGGAGATCCGGATTTGTTACACCATAGCCTTCCGGGCGACGTGAGAGGCTCTGCGTATAGATTTTTACCCCAGCGGCCCTTGCCTCTTCATCCAAAAGACAGAGGAAATAGACGTCATGGGTAAATACGATTACTTGGCGATGTGCTGACTCTAGCGCAAGTCTCTTTGCTACATATCCGCGTCGGCGATGATCTAATGAAGAGACAGGATCATCAAACACTATTCCAGACATTCCAGAGCTCAATTTGGTTTCGGCTAAAAATGATGCAATAGCCACAGACCTCTGCTCACCCTCACTTAAAATCTCACTAGGATTGCACCTCTTCGGCAGTTCCAGTTTTAGTTTATGTAAGGTTCTGCCTTTGTCCGAGCGGCTTTGAAGGATAACCCGGAGTTGCTTTACTCCCAGTGCTTCAAACTCACTGTTCAAAGAATCAGCCAGCTCCCTTGATACAACCTTCTCAACAAGCTCTGATGCCTTCAATGAAATTGAGTTTGTCCTTGTCGAGACAAGGCATTTCTTTAGCTTTGCCTGGTGATCAAGAAGATCCACAGCGTTAAGCACTGAATTCTTAACCTGCCTAAGGCGAAGTCGTGAATCTAGATCAATGAATCTTGCTTGAAGCTCTACACGCAGCGCTTCGTCCGAAGCTCGATCAAGATTACCAGCTGATATATTTAGACTCTCAATGTAGGCCAGAAGACGATCTGAAGGATTGACTAGCGGTTGGTCTACCCAATTCCATTCATGCTTGATTACTGCGTCCTTAATCATCTGTTGCCTTTCACGAATTAGACGTTCAAATGCTTTTATGTCATCAGTGAGCTGTGCGTCAAGGTCAGTTATTTCAGCATAAGTGACTTCATCAACGTTTAGATCAAGGCTCATATCGGCAAATGGCTTGTACTCGCTATAAAGTGCTTGCCTCCTTTGCTTGGCAGTCTTCTCGGTCTCTTCTTGAATAAATGCCTCAAAACGAACTAGTCGAGATGCGCCTTCATTAAGTGGTTGTTGACATAGTGGACAAGGAGAATCGACTCCAAGATTAGGAAACTTTGTCCCTGGGTGAGCAATAACTGCAAACTTTCTTGCAGCCTCAAATAGTTCACGCCATACTTCGCCACCTGTTTCAGGCAGAAGACTCTCACCATTTCGGAACTGTTCTGCTGCAAGTGCTGCCGCCGCCTTAGATGATCTATACTCTTCCGAAAGAATCCGAAATCTAGCAACAGCATTCTGGTCAACTAATGCTGCTTTTTGATTTATGCCTGTGGCAATAGCATCTAGCCTACGCGCTAAGTTTCGTAAGTGACTTGCCTTTTCCTTGGGCTCTTTTTCATTTAAGCTGATCATTAGAGTCGAGTGTTCTGCTAATTCTTCAGTTGTTAGGGTCGCAAGTGCTTGGATGCTATCTTTTGGTGTTTCGGCAGATAGACTTTGGATAAGCCTACCCACAGCTGTTTCACCATAAAGTGGGCTGAACGCGGAGAGATCAGGTGAGGAAGCATTGATTTCAGATTCAATTCTCTGCTTCAATCTCTTACATAGCTGTGCTAACCCATCAAAGACCTCAAGACCGAATGGGATATACGAGAAATCATCTTCACTTTCAAGGTAAGACCGCGCACATCGAGAGTCAAAGACTGCTAGTGAGGAGAGCTCTGGAGAAGATTCAGTCCCAACTGACCACTGAATGTCCTTGACATCGTTATCGATGCTAATTTCAAAGACTGCTATAGGTGCTGATGAACTTGCAGAGGGATTTCTGGCGTCGGGATGAATTACTTCTCTTTGGTCGCGTGCCCGGCAGGCTCGTTTTAAGACTCTGGAATAGCCTGACTTCCCTGATCCATTGTCGCCATAGATCACAGTTAATCCATCAGGGATGAACGATAGTCGCTGATTAGGTGCAATTGCATTGACATTGATCATGTCCTTTATTGCAAGCAGTTTTATATCTGTAGATCCCTCTACAGGCTGTGGTATTTGAGCCTCTGACAGGGGATTGGGAACCCGATGATCGGGATCTGGGATTCCCTGAGATAGCTTAAGCAAGGCAAATAGATCTTCTTCGTCTTGAGATGACAATGATTCGCTGGCCAATAGCCGAGCGACTGCATCGCTCTGCCAAGGAGGTAGGCTCTTGGACCAAATCAGTATCTCCTGAAGAAGTGTCATGAAAGCTTATGCATTTTTGAGATAATAGACCTTAGCACTTTTGGCTAGCAGTCCTTCAACGGTTCTGGCATCTACAACGGGACTCTCTGGCCTCGCAAAACGGCTGCAAAGCAACGGTCATGCCCTGGAACGTCCTCCAGAGTAAGACTATTCTATGCCCTTGCTCTTGGCTGCCGGATAGATGGGCGTGTCCTGGAACTTGATGCTTTTCTCGACACAGAAGACCTGCTGTACTAGTGACTCTATATGGGCCACGATAAGCACATGGGTATAGATCATCGTGTTAGTCACGACGCTATGCCCAGCAGTTCCTGCATATTGCGGATATCTTGGCGGCATTCCAGCCGAAAGGGGGCGGAGGAGAGGCGGAAAGCAAGGCCGCGGCAGACTTCGTGATCCCAACTCGGATCGCTGAGGAAGATCAGATCATTAAGCGCCTTCCTTTGAACCACCTTTTCCATCTGAGCTAAATATTTCTCACCTAAGGTACGAATCTTGGCTCTTGATTGCTCATTGTGGCCGAACCCATGCGGCTTTTCGCCCTTGAACCCAATCCCTGCCTGCGATCACGACATTATCCCGCTAATGGGCGTACGAATCGGAAGGGTGACAACTTTCCTGAGAGTGGGGGTCCGAGAGCCGCCTTTGCGCTTCGCTGCACCGTTTCCACATGGCTGTAGGCCAAGGCCATCGCGAATTCAAAGGCAAATCACATTATGGAACCAAACTTGTATAAATAAGAGAGTGGCTGATAGATCGCTCAGTGGATCGAGGATCGAGTAGACAGCCATCATACAAACCAGAAAGTCCCTAGATCAGCCATTTAAAGGTTGATCTATTGCTTTGCTATGCCTAAGGATCACTCTTCCACAGTCAATACACTAGGTGAATCACATCATCCAATACAGTTTACTACCATGAATCAGATTGAGAAATATCAAGAATACAATCTTAAATCAAGAATGAAGGTTGGTATCCGACAGCTACTGCAGGAGACAATAAGAGATCACTTTGATCCTTGGTGGTATGTAACTTATCATTATAAGGCACATAAGACTAGCGAAGATGATGTCATTCTGGATGCAGGTGACTTAAAGAGAAAGCTTTCTAGAATCACCTATCAGAATAGAGACAGAAGCATTGTTGGAGCAGGAAGGTTCCATCCTCCTAAAATGCTCTTTTTCAATGAACGATCTAGATGGGGTACTGGCCAGTTTCACACCCATATGATCCTGGAAAGGCTGCCAGACTCCTTGAATACCCAAGAGGCAGTGACGAGACTTTTCAAGACCATTCTCCCGTCAAAAGTAAAATCATTATCAGAATGGAAGAATGTCGATATTCAACGGATATCGAGAGAACCAGATGACATTACGAGATTATGTAATTATCTCACGAAGCAAGTAGATGAGAACTTTATATCCTTAGATGGTTTCAATAGTGACTTCAGAAAGCATGATCTTGACCTCCATATATCTGCAAGTGCCAGGCAGGGCGCTTTGTTTATTGCCAATATCTAATAGACAAGAAGTTGATTCGCAGCAGAACAGTAGGCATCAGACTTGTGAATAATAGTTTTAACCGGATATCATGGTAGCGAACACATCTTGTCCTTAGTCTATTCTACAGCAATAAGCTATAAAGTCTTCCTCTTGCCTCTAGGAATTTTTCCCGAGTATCTTCCCTCGGACAACCTTTTCTTGTTGTGCTAATGAGCATCTAAACTTTGGTAACCAAACACTCATAAGGTCATCACAGCACTCGTTTGCCTCTTCTCCTTCTGGCGTTTCGTGCACGTCTGGCACGTTGAGTCATTATTTTTCTAGCTTGGTCGCGCAGCCGACTATTCATAGGCTCCCTCCTGTCTAGCAAAGTAATATGCACATCACAGCCACAGTCCTGTCGAGTTGTATCCGCAAACAGGACTCTTAGAAAGATATAGATAAGCGGGCCAAGAACAGCAATTATAAATAGCAGGTCAGCAATGGTTTTCATGATGCGTTTTTGGCTAAAAGGGAGTGCGGATTCATTTCATGGAGTGGTCCTCGAACCAGCATGGCCTGATGAAGACTCTCATTCACCCTGGATCGATTTCCGGAGTCCACTTCAAGTGATTTTACACAACTCCCTCGCGACTTGAGACTCCATAATACTGGTCCCCAAGAAATAGACTGCACATGGGGAACATAATCTCTGAGGGCGGCGCGCAGAGCAACTGCACTTATGGCTTCTTCTGCGGGGCTGACTTATCGCTTGGAACCTCCTAAATGGATTAGTGCGCTGGGTAAGGATTAACAGTAACGCGAGTCAAAACATCCAGTAGACCTGAGCCCCTATAGCAATTAAAAGGGTGTCAATTACTGAAAGATGCGACTCCATGTTGTATCACACGCATGAATTGAGATGAAGGCCAAGACATCATGAGTTATTGGCCTCGTGGGTAGGTTGCTTTCCTACTGCCACATGCGAAGACTCAGCACGGCATGCTTTCTGGAAGTGTATAGTCATATGAGGTTGAGATTCGCACTCTGTTCGCTTCTACTGCACCTAAATCAAGTCGAAGATCCACTCTCCCATCAACAGCAATATACACTTCAACGCCAAGACTCGCAGAGAGTGGATCAGCCCGAAGATTTGATATACGATACGAATATAAAGTGAAAGACGTCTCGCAGCCGTTCCTCGCATACAGGAATTGCTCTGACAATACCAGTCTAAGCGAGGATAGGCCAGAGATCTCTAGAGGAATGTTTTCTCTTTTGCTTCCAAGCAGAATAGTTTCGTTAGCGCCAATCATTAACCATCTTTTGATTGACTTGCAGGTTGCTAAATTGGGATCGCCATCTTCAACCCTTAGCGATAATGGATTGCGCTGTATGTCCACCAGAAGTTTGTCTTTAACTGCCCCCGACATGATTCCCGCTTGGAGTGCCAAGCCTAACGGTACAGAAGCTACGTCGTAGTGAACCGACTGAGCGCTGATTGAAGTTGCTTTCGCCACTGCCATGGTAAGCGCCTCAATCTTGTTGGCCGTAAACTGTCCACAAAGGAGGCAGTAATCAATCTCAGAGTGCTGGGCAATTGACAACTTGTTGCATAGTTGCGCTACAAGCTGATTAAGTGTTTCGGAACACTCCCACTCTCCTGATGACTCCATGCTTGGCACAATGGAGGACTCAGCTCCAATCATCTCGTTTACCCCTTCTCCAATTTCGGCTAATGCAACAGTCATAACTATATGGTCAGACGTGACCAAAAGCCATCTATGGCTAGCTGCTGTACATTGAAGACGATCAGCAAACCAAGTCGAAGCGCCAAGATTGCCAAGAATCCTTAACAACAAGAGTCCAACTCTTGTTGCAGTACAAGCGACATTTCCTTGAAACTTGTTGCCCATCCATTCTGGGCAAGAGATGACACACGCGAAGTGCAGTTCATTCGGAAATGCAACTCTGATTACTTCTCGACTCCATAAAAGCATGCTGAGCACAGACCCTTGTTCGTATTCAGCCAGCTTGCTGAAATTGGATTCACCTTGCAGCAAGTTGACACTATCCAGATTCTTGAATATCTTCTTGCCAATTAAAACAGGCATGCCTTCATGCATTATGCTAACGAAGCAAATTTCGCCCATGATGGTAATGCCATAGACTCTATTCAGTCGCATAGGGTGCTGCATTAGGCCAACTTCTAGTTAGTAACTTAGACGGAAGAACTTAATTCTAGCATCTTTAATTGTTTGGGTTAGGTAAGATTGTTTGGATATTCTGGACAGAGTTCAGCAACGACTTTAGGTGGGGAACCTGCTCTAAGAGGAGGGCTACCAATCATTAGCAAGCTTCGCGCCCATATCCGCCTATTGAAACAGGCCAAGGTTGCCATGAAGCCCGATCAGAGGTCGAAAGGCACTCCAGGAGACTACTGCCGAACACACGCTGCACAGGAGCCAAAATGAGCTACTGGACGAAACTGCTGCTGGAGGGGTCCAGCGCTACAATCGTCCAAGGGCAGCACCCTCAGGGTGGTGACTCGATCGGATGAGCCAGACTCATTGGGAGTCCAAGTCCCTTCTGAAGGAGTTCATCACTACTGCTAATAGTCTCTGAATAATTTCATCATCAGAGCAGCATGGCACTGAGTGATCCTGCTGACTAGACATAAAGCTGAATTCACAGTTTGCCTACTTACTCTGGGAACCAGTCACCAGTTACTGGATCAATTTCCCATGGTTCAGGAATATCTGCATCGTTCATCATTGGAACACCTGTACGGACACGGAAGTTATCAGAGTCCCTTAATACTGAATGATCATTCTCTAAGGAATATTTTTTATAGATTCGCTGCTGGATAGACAGCGAATGTCCGGCGAGATCGGCTACTTTTGTAGCAGGGACACCTTGAACAAGAAGCGTATTAATCCCTTGATGCCGCAAAGAGTATTGAGTCAACTCCCGAGGCTGAACATTAAAACCACACTCTTGAATCAGCTGCTTCCATTGATTGCTAAACCAACTAGACGATGGAGGATTTCCGGACGGAAGCAAGAAAAGAGGCGATGAAGGAGTAATCGCTAATCGCCATTCTTGATATAGTTTAGCCAGCTTGCTTTTAGCTTTTGAGGCGGCATATACCAACCTTACTCCGGTTTTTGTTTCGGGTCGAGTGCTGAATTGGACCGCCACCTTGCCATCAACATAAGTTTCGATCACATCAGTAAAGCGCAACATCCTACATTCATGCGGCCGCGTGAAGGTGTCTTGGAGCCACTCCAACCACAATCGATATAGATGCCATCGCTTTTGTCGTTCGGGGTCTCCAGAGCTACATAGCCGCAGGAGAGTCTGACGCAGTACTTGGTCCTCCTCGGGGGTAAAGATTCGATTTGGTTGGCGATACTTATCTGTGTTGACTCTAGGCAAGGAAACCGTGATTGCGTTCTCAATGAAGTCGTTCTGATAAAGCCAGGAGAGGATCGTATTGACTTGGCTGATCTCGGTCTTAATCGTGGTCAACATAATGCCTTGCCTCTCGCGCCAATTCCGATAGCCATTAAAGTCGGATTCCTTGAGTGATCCAACTGTTCTTGCGCGTGAGTCTCTATTACAAGCCTGCAGATACTGAAAATACTTAATCAACGAAGTAACACGCGCCTTATAAGTTTTGAATGTATTGAGGCGGATTCCTTTGGCTACTCCAGGCGCATCAATTAACTGCTGGCGACTCTCTTGAAATGCCAGGAGTGCCTTTCTAATCGAGACTGAATGCTTTTCATTGGGTTCAGGTGGATCAACATAGGCTTTGCGCCGCGCTTCTGTCAGATCGGGCGTGCCAAGAGACACATAGCGATAACGACCTGAGCGCCGAAAGCGGAGGTACCAATTTTTGCCGCCCTTATCCAGCAGAACCAAGACTCTCTCTTTGGTGGGGACGGCGGGGTTGATTTGCTCTTTGCTTTTGATGGCCATAATCTGTCTTCTCGAATACTCTCACTTTATACTCTCTATTTTTGCACCAAAGTCACTGTCTGTCAAGGGCAGACCACATGCACCACAAGTTTCTTGTGGTCGACGGCCGGGCGGTCGTCACCGGCTCGGCCAACTTCAGCCCCTCCTGCATCCACGGCGATGCGGGCGCGCCGAGCACCAGGGGCAACGTCAACCACCTGCTGCGCTTCGACAGCCCCGCCCTGGCCGGGGTGTTCGCCGCCGAATTCGCCCGGCTCTGGGGCGATGGCCCCGGCGGCCAGCCCGACAGCCGCTTCGGCATCGCCAAGGAGGGCGGCGGCCCCCAGGTGGTCGACGTGGCCGGCACCCCGGTGGAGGTGCTCTTCTCCCCGCACCGCCGCCGCGATCCCAACCACGGCCTGGCCTGGCTGGAAGCCCGGCTGGCCACCACCCGCCGGCGCCTCGATCTGGCCCTGTTCGTCTTCTCGGGCCAGAACCTGGCCGACCGCCTCCAGGAGCTGCATGGCCGCGGCGTGAAGCTGCGCCTGCTGGCGGATCCGGGCTTCGCCAACCGGGCCTTCAGCGAAACCCTCGACCTGCTCGGTGTCACCCTGCCCGACCAGGACTGCAGGATCGAGGCGGACAACCGGCCCTGGGCCGCCCCCCTGGAGGGCGTCGGCACCCCCCAGCTGGCGGGGGGCGACAAGCTGCACCACAAGTTCGCCGTGCTCGATGGCCGGGAGGTGATCACCGGCAGCTTCAACTGGAGCCCCTCGGCCGCGTTCCAGAACGATGAGACCCTGCTGCTGATCCGCTCCCCCCTGCTGGCGCGCCACTTCGAAGCGGAGGTCGACCGCCTCTGGCGCGGGGCCGAACTGGGGGTCAGCGGCCGCCTTGCCCGCCGCATGGAGCAGCGGCGGCGCACCTGTGGCAGCGGAACGAAGCGCACCGCCGAAGCCGCCCCCGCGGCGGCGACTACGATTCGGTAACGCTTAGCACAGGATCCATGGACCCGGTGTCCACTCCCGTTCCCACCGCCAGCTCCCGCCAGGTCACCCCGCGCCTGGATGCCATCAACCTGATGCTGCGGGACCTGCACACCCGCCACGACGAGATCCGCCACCGCGCGGCGTTCCGGGGCTGCACCAGCGAGCTGCTGACCGTTCAGCAGGAACTGGTCGACTACCTGCTCAGGATGAAGAACTCCCTCCAGGGGGCGGAGACCGCCAACCCCGAGGAAGGCCTCAACTACAACTCCTTCACCTGAGCAATCCGTCCGGGGCCCCCGCCGGCCGGGTCGTGGTGGTGGGGGCCGGTCCCGCCGGCGCCAGCCTGTCCCTGCTGCTGGCCCGCCGCGGCCTCCCGGTCGACCTGATCGACGCCACAGGCCGTGGCGGCCGCCCCTTCCGCGGCGAGGGGCTGATGCCCAGCGGCCTGGCGGCCCTGGCCGCCATGGGCCTGCAACCGCTGCCGAAGGCCGTGGCCCAGCGCCCCCTGGCGGCCTGGAGCTTCTTCCTCGATGGCCAGCTCCTGTTCGAGGCGGCCGAGCCCATGGGCAGCCCCGTGCCCTGCACCCTGATCGACCAGGACACCCTGCTGCAGGAGCTGCTGGGCCAGGCGGGCCGGCTGCCGGGCTTCCGGTTCCACGCCGGCCAGGCCGCCACCGATCTGCTGGAGCGGGATGGGCGCATCGCCGGGGTGCGCCTGGCCGACGGCACCGGCCTGGAGGCCGACCTGGTGGTGGCCTGCGATGGCCGCGATTCGCTCCTGCGCCGCAAGGCGGAGCTGGCCCTGGAAAGCGCCCCCAGCCCCCTCGACGTGCTCTGGTTCCGCCTGGAGCCCCCGGGGGCCGAGGCCCTCGTGCGCTGGCTGGACGGTCGCTTCGTGACCGTGGTGGGAGCCGCCGGCAGCTACGCCCTGTTCCCGTCCGCCCGCGGCGGTGTGCAGCTCGGCTGGGCGATCGCGCCGGAGCCCATGGCCCAGGCCCCCACCCCGGCCAGCCCAGGGGCCTGGCTGGCGCTCTGGGCCCGGGACGCCCCCGAGCCCCTGGCCCGGTTGCTGCGGGCCCTGGCGGCGGCGGCGGTGATGGGGCCGGTGCGACTGCCAGTGCGGGTGGGGCTCTGCCCGCGCTGGCAACGGCCGGGCCTGCTGCTGCTCGGCGATGCCGCCCACCCGATGAGTCCACTGCGGGCCCAGGGCATCAACATGGCCCTGCGCGATGCCCTGGTGGCGGCCAGGCACCTGGCACCCGCCCTGCGGGCCGGTGGGCCGGCCGCCATCGATGCCGCAGCCGCGGCGATCAGCGCCGAGCGGCTGCCGGAGATCCGGCGGATCCAGCAACTGCAGCAGCAGGAGGCCCACCGGGCCGATCTGCTGCGGCGGCGGCACCGACTGCGGGGCCTGCTGGCCCGCACCGCCCGCTGGAGCGGCCCCCTGCTGGAGCGGCGCTGGCGGGCCAGCCAGCGGGAACTGCGCAACGGCAGCACAGCGATCGCCACGGACCTCTGAGCGGCGGCCATGATTGGGGGACCTCCCCGCCAGCCATGGACCGGACCGTTTCCGTCAGCCAACCCGGCCCACGCCGCCCGCGGGCGTCCCTGCCGCACCTGGCCCTGCTGGCGAGCCTGCCGTTGCTGGGGGCCGCGCCGCTGCGGGCCGCCCCGGAGCCACCCCCCTTTCCGCCCTCCGCCGACTTCCGCTCCCTGCAGCTGATCACCCTGGCCTGCAGCCGCGAGAACACGGCCGAACCCTGCGACAAGGCCCGCAGCCTGGCCAACCCCCTGCTCGACCACCCACGCCTGCCCGCCAGCTGCAAGGACACCCTCTGGACCATCCGTCAGCGGTCGGTGGTGGCCGCCAGCAACAGCTTCGAGCGGCGCGAACCGATCGACCGGGCCGCCCGCAGCCTCACGTCCGTGTGCCGCCAGCAGCTACCAACCACCAAGCCGGCGGCCAATGCCGCCCCGAGGCCCCAGGGGGGCCTCAACCTGATCAATCCCAATCAAAACTGAACCGCTGGCCGGGCAGCAGCCGCTGCAGCTCCTGAGTCAGCGCAGCCATCATCAGGCGGCCCATCTCGGGATGGCCGCGCAGCTCCGCCACCAGCTCGGCCACGTCGGCGCTGGTGAGGCCATGGCTGCTGATCTTGGCCTCGACGCGGTGGCGGAACTGCTCGAGCAATCGGAGCTGTTCCGGCGACAGCGGGCCGTCATCCGAAGGGTGCTGGACGTCCATGGTTTGGGGGTGAGGAGACTCAGGGCTGGGCCTGGGCGCCCTGCGGGCTTCCGGCCGCCGGGCCATCGATCAACGCCAGCAACTGGGTCGCGGTGTCGCGCATGAAGGCCAGGCTCATCGGGGTGACGACGGCGGCCTTGTCGGCCAGCTGGCAGAGGGGGTTGCGCTCGCCGGTGGCCTCACAGCTGCTCGAGAGCCCGAGCAGGGCGTTGGTGAGCTTGCCCCGCAGGCAGGTTTCGGCCCCCGCCCCGGCCAGCACCGCCTCGGCGGCGGTGTGGGTGCGGCTCACGGCTTCGGCATAGGGAAGGGCCTTCGGTGCGCCCATCACCGCCGCCCGGCCGGGGGCCAGATGCAGCACGGCCGCCCCGGCCATGGCGGCGACGGACAGGCCCACGCCGGTGGGGAGCATCCGTGGAGCCATGGGGTCAACGCAGTTGGCTCCAGGCTAGCCAGCCCTGTCAGCAGCACCAGCAACGGGGCGGCCGGAACGGGCGACGGAGGTAGCTTGGGGCTCCCCCCGACCCCCCAGGACGCCGGCCATGGCGAAGACGACCGAGCTGCGTCAGGTGGCGCTGGAGCGACCCTTCGACGACCAGAAGCCCGGCACCTCCGGTCTGCGCAAGAGCACCCGCCAGTTCCAGACCCCCCACTACCTCGAGAGCTTCATCGAGGCCTCCCTGCGGGTGGTGCCCGGGGTTGAGGGGGGAACCCTGGTGGTCGGCGGCGACGGACGTTACGGCAACCTCGCGGCGATCAGCGTCATCGCCCGCATGGCGGCGGCCCACGGGGTCAGCCGCCTGATCACCACCACCGGCGGCATCCTCTCCACACCGGCCGCCTCCCACCTGATCCGCAGCCGCGGCGCCGTGGCCGGGATCATCCTTTCGGCCAGCCACAACCCCGGCGGCCTCGACGGCGATTTCGGCGTCAAGATCAACGGCGCCAACGGCGGTCCGGCCCCGGAATCGGTCACCGATGCCATCCATGCCGCCACCCTCACCCTGGAGGGCTACCGCATCCTCGACGCCGAACCCCTGAACCTGGACTCCCCCGGGACGACCGGCATCGGCGCCATGGCGGTGGAGGTGATCGACGGCGTCGACGACTACGTGGCGTTGATGCAGAAGCTGTTCGACTTCGACCGCATCGCTACCCTGCTGCGGGGCGACTTCCGCGTCGCCTTCGACGCCATGCATGCCGTCACCGGCCCCTACGCCAGCCGCCTGTTTGAGGGGCTGCTGGGGGCCCCGGCCGGCACCGTGCGCAACGGCGTTCCCCTGGCCGACTTCGGCGGCGGCCACCCCGACCCCAACCTCACCTACGCCCACGAGCTGGCCGACCTGCTGCTTGCCGGCGGCGCCTACGACTTCGGCGCCGCCTGCGACGGCGACGGCGACCGCAACATGATCCTGGGGCGGAACTGCTTCGTGAACCCCAGCGACAGCCTGGCCGTGCTCACCGCCAACGCCACCCTGGCCCCCGGCTACGCGGGCGGCCTGGCCGGCGTGGCCCGCTCGATGCCCACCAGTGCCGCCGCCGACGTGGTGGCCGCCGAGCTGGGGATCCCCTGCTTCGAGACCCCCACGGGCTGGAAGTTCTTCGGCAACCTGCTCGATGCCGGCCGGATCACCCTCTGCGGCGAGGAGAGCTTCGGCACCGGCAGCAACCACATCCGCGAGAAGGATGGCCTCTGGGCCGTGCTGTTCTGGCTGCAGATCCTGGCGGTGCGCGGCTGCTCGGTGGCGGAGGTGATGGCGGGACACTGGAACCGCTTTGGCCGCCACTATTACTCCCGCCACGATTACGAAGCCGTGGCCAGTGAGGCCGCCCATGGCCTCTACGACCGCATCTCCGGGATGCTCACCACCCTGCCGGGCCAGGCCTTCGCCGGCCGCACGATCCGGGCCGCCGACGACTTCGGCTACACCGACCCGGTGGACGGCTCGATCAGCAAGGGACAGGGCCTGCGGGTGCTGCTCGACGACGGCAGCCGGGTGGTTCTGCGCCTCTCCGGCACCGGCACCAAGGGGGCCACGCTGCGGGTCTACCTGGAGAGCTACGTGTCCCCCGGCGGCGACCTTGACCAGAACCCCCAGCTGGCCCTGGGGGATCTGATCGTCGCCATCGACGCACTGGCCGAGATCCGGGTGCGCACCGGCATGGAGCGGCCCACCGTGATCACCTGAGCGGCCAGGCGCCATGAGGTCCCCTGGCGCCACCGTCGCCGGGCTGGCGGCCGCCTGGCTCGGTGCTGCCGCCGGCCCTGCGCTGGCCCAGGACCTGCCGCCGGAGGCCACCCCGGCCGCCATCGAGGCGCTCGAGGCCACCCGGTTCGCCCCCACCACCACGGTGAACCTGCAGATCAACGGCGTCCTGGGGAGCCTCCGGTACACCGGCAGCGAGGTGGACAGCGCCAGCAACACCGCGGCGGGGGCGCCGCTGCTGAACGGCGTCAGCCTCAACCATGAGTTGCGGCTGACGATCGACACCAGCTTCACGGGCCAGGACCTGTTTCGGGTCCGCCTGCGCAGCGGCGACTTCGCCCCCTCCGGCTTCTTCTCCAACCCGCCCACGCCCCTGACCCGCCTGGACGTCGCCTTCCAGGAACCGGGCTGCGGCACGGGGGAGCCGGGGTGCTCCGGCCGGCTGGTGAGCATCAACAGGGCCTACCTGCAGCTGCCGCTCAGTCCCGAGATCCGGCTCAGCGTCGGGCCCCGGATCATGCAGCTCGACATGCTCCCCGTCTGGCCGAGCGTCTACAACGCCTCCCCGATCCTGGACCTGTTCCAGTACGCCGGCTCGCCGGGCACCTACAGCAAACGGCTCGGGGGCGGCTTCGGTCTCTGGTGGCAGCCCCGGGGCGGGCTGCAGGGCCTGAGCCTGGGCTACGCCTACGTGGCCGGCCGGGCCGGGGGCAGCGAGCAGGGCGGCGGCCTGTTCTCCGGCTCCTCCTCCCAGACCAGCACGGTGCAACTGGCCCTGAGCCGGCCCCAGTGGAACATCACCGGGGCCTACAGCTTGAGCGGCCCCCCGGTGCGGCTGCGGGGCACGCCCCTGGCCAGCGAGCTGGCGGCCGGCGGCCGCGACGGTAGCCTGGGGTCCTGGTCGCTGGCGGGCTACTGGCAGCCCCGCCGCTCCGGCTGGCTCCCCTCGATCAGCGCCGGCTGGGGCCAGGACTCCTTCCGGTTCGCCACCCCGGCGGTGGCCGGCCTCGCGGGGGTGCGCAGTCGCTCCTGGTACACCGGCCTGGTCTGGAGCGACGTGCTGGGGGTGGGCAACAGCCTGGGGCTGGCCGTCGGCTCCCCCGCCCATGGGATCGCGATCCGGACGCCCAGCCAGAGCAGCCTCGACGACCGGGGGCTGGCCATCGAGGTCTTCTACCGGATCCAGGTCAGCGATGAGCTCTCGGTGACGCCGGCCCTCTTCTGGCTGAGCCGACCGCGGGGCGCCCTCAGCGGCAGCCCCAACCTGTCCCAGGCCCTGCTGTTCCCAGCGGCTTCAGGGGAGGCCAGCCTGGGGGTTTGGGCCGGCCTGATCCGGACGACCCTGCGCTTCTGAGACCTTCTCCCCTGAACCGCCGGGAGCAACCAAGCGCCGCCGGGTCAGCCGAACCAGTTGAGAAAGCGCTGGATCACCACGGCATTGCTGATGTCCACAAAGAAGCCCGACACCAGCGGCACGATGATGAAGGCCCTGCGGGCGGCACCGTAGGTCTGGGCCACCGCCGACATGTTGGCCATCGCCGTGGGGGTGGCCCCCAGGGAGATGCCCCCGAAGCCGGCGCAGATCACGGCGGCCTCGTAATCGCGGCCCATCACCTTGAACACCACGAACAGGGCGAACAGGAAGGACACCACGAACTGGGCGGTGAGGATGGCCAGGATGGGGCCCGCCAGGGAGGCGATGGTCCAGAGCTGCAGGCTCATCAGGGACATCGTCAGGAAGATGCCCAGGGCGATGTCCGAGACGATGGCCAGCGAGCGGGGGGCGGCCAGGTGGCGGATCGGCAGCAGCCTCGGCACGGTGTTGGTGAGGAGGATCGCCGCGAACAGGCAGCAGACGAACAGGGGCAGGTTGCTGCCGGCGGCCTTCAGCACCTCATGCAGCACCTCCCCCAGGCCCAGGCTGACGTTGAGCCAGAAGAGGGTGCCCAGCAGGCTGAAGTAGGTCACCGGCTCCGTCTCCCTGTCCGGGGTGCCGCCCTCGGGCTCGGCCATGGCCGCGGCCTGCGGCGTCTTGAGCCGGTGGCGGCGGATCAGGATCCGGGCGATCGGCCCACCCATCAGCGAGGCCAGCACCAGACCGAACGTCGCGCAGGCGATGCCGATCTCAAGGGCATTGCTGATGCCATGGCTCTCGGCGAAGCGTGGTGCCCACGCGATCGCCGTGCCGTGTCCCCCCAGCAGGGAGACGGATCCCCCCAGCAGACCCACCAGGGGATTCAGCCCCAGCAGCGCGGCCATGCCAATCCCGGTGAGGTTCTGCAGGATCATGTAACCCACGGTGGTGACCACCAGGATCAGCAGGGGCCATCCACCCGAGAGCAGGGTCTTGATGTCGGCATTGAGGCCGATGGCCGCGAAAAAGTAGAGCAGCAGAAAATCCCGCGTCTGCAGATTGAAGCCGATCTCCGTGCCGTTGATGGCATGGATCAGGGCCAGCAGCAGGCAGACGAGCAGCCCACTGGTCACCGGCTCCGGAATGTTGAACTCCCGCAGGAAGCCGACCTTGCGGTTCAGCCAACGACCGATCGCCAGCACCACGATGGCGATGTTGAAGGTCGCGAAGCTCTCGAACTGCATGGGTCAGGGCAATCAGTGGAAGGGCTTCAGGTACAACCCTGAACGGAGATCCGATAGCTGAATCCAAGGGCCGCCGGTGTGGTGGAGGATCCCACCCGGAAGTTCATCAACCGGGTGCGCTTGCCGGGAACGGCCTGGAAGGGCCCGAACATCCGGCCCGTACCGGGTTCGAACGTCGGGGTTTCGTTGACCACCTGCAGGCTGCTGCCGTCGGTGAAGACCATGAAGCCCGACACCGGGAAACTGGCGCGCTCGGTGGAGGCCGATGTGAAGAAGAAGCGATAACTGCGGAAATCGCGATCGACGATGAAGTCGGTGTTCCAGTTGGTGCGACCCACCAGCCGGTCCGGCCCGATCCGCTTGGACACCACCGGGTTGCCGCCGCCCCCCAGGGGCATCAGGAAGCGGCAGCTGGCCTGCGCCGCCGGAACACCGGTGGCCGCCGTCGCGGCCAGGGCGGTGAGGGTGGCAACGATCGCACGGTTCACAGCCAAGCCCGTAACAGGGAGATCAGGGAAGAGCAGCATGACAGCCGGCGGGGCTGGAAATAGATGGCGATCGCCGCGTTGTCAGCGTGCTGCGGTGGAAGGGTCAGGGTCCCTTGTCCCGTCCTCACCGGCCGGGTTGAGGAGGATGGCTTCCTGCCGCTGACGTTCGGAATGGAACCAGAGCGCCAGCATGCCCGCCAGAGGGATCGAAAGAAAGACCCCCAACAGGCCAGCGACCCGCTGTCCGATGAAGAGGGCCAAAAACAGAAGGACCGGATTGAGCTCCATCGCCTGGCCCATCACCTTGGGACGGACGATGTTGTCCTGAATCTGACCGAGCAGCACGGATGCGATCAGGGCCCGCAAGCCAATGTCTCCCCCCTGGGAGGCGAAGACCATCAACGAGATCAACACGATGCCGAGGGTGGCGCCGATCCCGGGGATCGCATCAAGAACGCCCACAATCACCGCCAGAATCAGACTGTATTTCACACCCAGCAGCGGGAAGATCACGGCCGTTGAGATGGTCAGAAACACCATCAGCAGCAGCTGGCCGCGGATGAATCCCAGCACACTCTGCAGAAAGATCGCGGCGAATCGCTCACGGTGAGGCTCCGGAATCAGTCTTAGAAATCCTTTCCATAGTTTCTCACCGTCGATCAGCATGTAGAGACTGATCACCGCGCCGAAAATGCCCGTGAAGACCCCGGAAAAAACGGTTTGCAACAATCCCAGTCCCGTCAGCAAACCCTCCTGGAGCAGGGTTGTGATTCTGTCGAATCCATAGGTTTTGAGGTATTGATGCAGGGGGGTGAGGTCCTGCTGTTTCAAGGTGCCCTGCAGATCCAGCAGCAGACTCTGGCCCTGGTTCAGCACCTGCAGGCCAATGCCGGTGACGAATCCGATCAGCAGGATCAGGGCGCCGACGGTCACGGCGGCTATCGACCATCCCCGTGGCAGATAGCGGCTCAGCCACTTCACCGGGACGTTGAGCAGGGCCGCCACGATCGCGGCGGCCGTGAACACCGCAATCGTGCCGGAGAAGTAATTGAAGATGACCACCGTGACCCCGATGCAGGCCAGCAGCAGGAGATAGCGCACGAGATTGGTGGTGCTGAACATTGCGGCAGAAGGCACCACGCTGAGGCTGGATCGTAGACAGGCGAGGCCCCCATCTCCCTGGTGCGGCCCAGCCTCAGGGGCTTCCTTCGGGCCGGGAGGCGAACAGGTTCAGTCCCAGCCGCTCCGACAGGAAGCGTGCCGTGAGCTGGCCGCGCACGCTGTTGCCCGCCTCATCGAGGGGGGGCGAGTAGGTGGCCATGCCCCCCTTGCCCGGGGCCACCGTGATCATGCCGCCGGCCACGCCGCTCTTCCCCGGCAGCCCGGTGGCATACAGCCAGTCGCCGGAGGTTTCGTACAACCCCGCCGTCACCATCACCGCCAGCACGTGCTGGCAGTGGATGGCCTCGATCACCTGCTCGCCCGTGACGGGCTGGCGCCCCCCGTTGGCCAGGGTGGCGGCCATCACGGCCAGGTCGGCGGCCGTCACGCTGAGGGAACACTGGCGGGTGTAGAGCTCGGTGGCCTCGTCGGGGTCCCACCAGATCCGCTCGTGATCACTGAGGAGGGTCGCCAGACCGGCGTTGCGGCGGTTGGTGGCCAGCTCCGAATCGAAGACCCGCTGGTCGACCTCCAGCCGCCGGCCGGCGAAACGGGAGAAGCCGTCCTGGATGAAGGCCCATTTCTGTTCGCTGCTGGCCCCTGGCGCCAGGCTGGTGGCGGCGATCGCCCCGGCGTTCACCATCGGATTGGACAGGCCCTCACCGCTGCGCTCCACCGCCAGGACAGAGTTGAACGGCAGGCCGGTGCTGTTGACGCCGAGCTTCTCGCGGGCCTCCTCCTCACCGATGGCCTGGCAGATCAACGCGAACAGGAACGGCTTGGAGATGCTCTGGATGCTGAAGGCCACCCGGGCTTCGCCGGCCTCAAACAACGCCCCCCCGCAACTCGACACGCAGAGGCCGAAATGCTCGGGAGCAGCTGCCGCCAGGGCGGGGATGTAGTCGGCCACCTGGCCATCCAGAACCGGAGAGAAGCGGCCATGGGCCTCCGCCACCAGCGCCTGCACCACCTCGGCGGTGGGCAGGTGGCCGTTGGACACCCATTCGGAAACGGACCACATGGAGGGGGACGGTGGTGAGGGAACAACGGAGCCGTCGGCGGGTTCAGCCGGGCGGCGACTGCTCCCAGGGGAAGCTGGGCAGGCGGTGCAGCGCCTCCCGCTGGGCGTCGCTCCAGGTCTCGACCATGGCGGCCAGTTCCGGCGCCTCCGCCGGAAGGGTCAACCGGTGGGCCAGCGCCAGGGCGTCGGCGGGGAGGATCGCCAGCTCGAACGGGGGCCCCACGCTGAGGTTGGAGCGCTGGGTGAGCACCTCCGAGATCAGGCAGAGGCGGGCCGCGTCCTCGAGGGAGAGGTTGGTGTGGCCCACGTTATCCAGCGGAGGTTTGCCGTACTTCGTCTCGCCGATCTGCAGATACGGCGTTTCGCGGGTGGCCATGATGGCGTTGCCCTGGGGATAGACCAGATACAGGCCGTGGGGTTCACCGGCGATCTGCCCCCCCAGGATGAAGGAGGCGCCCCCGCTGGCCCCCGCCTGCTGCAGCGCCTCCGCATTCTCCTGCTGGACAGCCACACTCACCCGGCCGATGTAGGCGGCCGCCTCGAACAGATAATCACAGGAGCGCAGATCCCTGCCCCCGGTGATGAAGGCCTCGGCCGGCCGATCGAGATCGCGGCGGATCCAGCTGATCACCGCCTGGGTGGTGGCCAGGTTCCCGGCGGCAAGCAGTACGAACAGCCGATCCGAAGCCGGCTGAAAAACGTACATCTTGCTGTAGCTTGAAATATAATCAACCCCAGCATTGGTGCGGGAGTCCGAGACCATCACCAGGCCTTTCTCCAACCAGTAGCCGATGCAATACGTCACCGCGAAAAGCAGCAGTTACAGGCCGCAGATTCTAGCTCAGGCTTGTAAACAAAGCCCCTGTCACGCGATCCCGATCCCAACCTCCACCGGCGCTGTCCGCGCCCCGGCCCTCAGGGGGCTGAAGGGGGCGCAACGGCCGGAGCGGTGGAGTCGCTGACGTTGGCGCAGAGATCCAGGACGATCTGCTGGGCCACCGAACGGCTCTCGGGAACGGTCCAGGGATCCCAGGCCCCGTTGATCAGCCAGGCCTGGCGCAGGCTGCCGCAATGCACCGCCACGGCCGTCGCCCGGGCCCGGATCGGCCCGACCTCCGCCTGGTTGGGCTGCACCAGGCTGACCCGCACGCCACCGGGGTGGAGCTTCCAGCCGCCCCAGTCCACGAGGGTGTTGCCGTAGAACCGCCAGCGGACCGCCTCCCCCGGCTGGGGCGGCAAGAGCGAAGGGGGGGCGGTGGGTGCCGGCCCCTTCACGGCCGGTGGACTGGCCGGGACCGGGGGCTTGGCCGCGGCTGTGGGTGAGGGCGCAGCCGTGGGCTTGGGGGCAACCGTGGGCTTGGCAGCAGGGGTGGGCTTGGCAGCGGCCGTGGCGGCCGGTTTGGCCTTGGCCCCAGGGGTCGCCGGGGGCAGCTTCAGCCAGGCGCCGACCTTCAGCTGGTCGGGCTTCACCCCGGGGTTGGCCTTCTGGAGCTCGGCGACGGTGGTGCTGTGGCGGGCCGCCAGGAGGGCCAGCGTGTCGCCGGTGCGCACCTGCACGAGGCCCTTCGATGGTGGCAGCTTCAGGGACTGGCCGATCTGCAGCTCCTCGGGCTTGGTGATCCGGTTGAGCTTCATCAACTCCTGCACGCCCACGCCATAGCGACTGGCGATGGCTTCGAGCGTGTCCCCCTGGACGACCTTGACGCTGCGGGCGGGCGGCGCCGACTGGGCGAACGCCACCCCAGGGTTGACGCCGAACCCTGCGAAGGAAAGAACAAGGGTTGCCAGAAACCCCCTCATGACCGCTGCTGTTCGACTCACGATCCCCACCACTCCCTGGACCTTGAAGCTAACAGAAACGGGCGCCAGGCCAGAACCAATCAATCGTCGCTGCAACTGTTACGAAGCAACGTCAAGACGCTCCAGCAAAATGTGACAAAGCCACCACAGAACGGCCCGCTGATCGGCGGCGATGCCAGAGCGGCGCAGCGTTCCCGCTGCATCACCAGGTGGCCTGGAAACGTACCGCCCAGCATCAGAAACCAGGACACCAAGCCCGAGACCCCAGGAACGACCGCCGGCACCCTCAGGGATGGGCCGCCACGGCCCAGGGCCCGCTCCGCACGGGCAAGGACGCCGACGAGACCGCCGGGGAGGCCACCGGCCGCACCCGTTGCCGGCGGGTGATCTGATCGACCAGGGACGCCAGGGCCAGCGCCCCATCGATCAGAACCACCACGGCCAGGACCAGGAGCGCCAGCACCTCCGCCAGGGCTGTCCTGGCGGCGGGAGCGGGGTCCTGAGCGCGCGCCGGGGCTGGGGCGGGGGGTTCGGGCTCCAGCTGGGCAGGGGGTTCGAACTCCAACACGACAGGGGGTTCGGGGACTGCTGGCCCAGGCCGGACCTGGAACAGCAGGGCCGTGGGGGGCTCGCTGGGCATGGGCCAGGGCGCACGCGACGGGTGTCGGCTCCTGCCCTTGGCCCGCTGCTCCCGCAACCGTTCGGCAAGCGTCGGCAGCATTCGATCCTTCCTCAACCCCTTGAGTCGATCCTCACGGGCTGGCCCTGCGGCCGCAATGGGCCAGCCAGGCCACTGCATGATTCGTTACGTGGCCGGGGTGGGGGCCTCAGGCGGGGGGCTGGTCCCGGGCGGTGGCCAGATCCGCCTCCTCAGGCTCGGGCTCCCCGAACCAGCGGGCCTCCAGGGCCTTCACCACCACATAGAAGGGGGGCACCACCCCCAGCGACAGCACCGTGGCCACCAGCAGGCCACCGAAGATCACCGTGCCCAGGGACTGCTGGCTGTTGGCCCCTGCCGTGGTGGCCACCACCAGGGGCAGGAAGCCGGCCAGGGCGGCGATGGCCGTCATCAGGATCGGCCGCAGCCGGGACTCGGCCGAGGCGATGGCCGCCTCGGCGGCCGTCATGCCCTCCTTCATGTGCTGCTCGGCCACCTCGACGATCAGGATGCCGTTCTTGGCCGCCAGGCCGATCAGGGTCACCAGCCCCACCTGGGCGTAGATGTTGAGATCGATCGAACGCAGGGCCAGGAACACCAGGGCGCCGAGCATGGCCAGGGGCACGGTCATCAGGATGATCACCGGCGTCACGTAGCTCTCGTACTGGGCCGAGAGCACCAGGTACACCACCAGGATCCCCAGACCGAACACCAGAACGCTGGCGTTGCCGGCCGACAGCTGCAGGGCCGCCAGACCGGTGAAGGCATAGCCGATGTTGTTGAAGTCCTGGGCGTGGAAGAGGTCCTGGATCTTCGTCAGGGCCTGCCCGGAGCTCTTGCCCACCGCCTCGGCCCCCTGGATCAGGATGGTTCGGTAGAGGTTGAAGTGGCTGATCACCGGCGGCGCGCTGGTGAGCTCCGCGGTGGCGAATTCCGACACCTGGACCAGCTTGTCGTCCCTGCTGCGCACGTAGAAACTGAGCACATCCTCCAGGGATTTGCGGTTCTCGGCCGCCGCCTGCACGTAGATGTTCCTCACCTGGCCGCTCTCGTAGGTGAGCCCCGAATAGTTGCTGCCCGCCAGCACGGCGATGGTCTGCATCGCCTGCTGGAAGTCGACGTTGAGGGCCCCCAGGATCGAGCGGTCGATCTTCAGCCCGAAGGCCGGGGCACTGGGGATGAACTGGGTGTAGAGGGTGGAGAAGCTGCCACTGGCCGTGCCGGCCTGAATCAGCTGCTTGGCCTGATCATCGAGCTGGTTGAAGGTGAAGGCCCCGTTGCTGAGGTCGTTGAACTGGAAGTAGAAGCCGCCCTGGGCCGAGAAGCCCGGGATCGCCGGCGGCTGGGCCGCCACCGCCATGCCGGAGCTGATCTGGCTCAGCTTGGCGTTGAGCCGGTTGACGATCGCCGGGGCCTTCTGGTCGGCCCGGCTGCGCTCCTCGAGGGGCTTGAAGCCGAAGAAGAACACCCCCTGGTCGGGGCTGGCGCCGTTGAAGCCGTAGCCGCTCACCACCGACCCGGCGATGATCTCCTCTTCGGCATTGAGCACCTTGGCCACCTCCAGGGCCGTGCCCTGGGTCTGGCTGAGGGAGGCACCGTTCTGGAGCTGGAAGATGCCCATGCCGTAGCCCTGGTCCTCCTCGGGGATGAAGGCGGAGGGGAGGGCGGAGAAGGCGAACAGGGTGAGGGCGATGCCGCCGCCCAGGCCCACCAGGATCCAGCGGCGACGGGCGATCAGGGCCCCCACCATCGCGGCGTAGCCACGCTCGAGGCGGGTGAAGAAGGCGTTGAAGCGGGTGAAGATCCACACCAGATTGGCGCCGGCGAGCACACCGCCGACCACGCCGATCACATAGGTGATGCTGCCGAAGGAGGCGGCACTGAAGCGGCCGAAGGCCAGGCCCACCACCACACCGCCGATGATCCCCACCACCCGGCCGGGGGGCGCTGATTTCTGGCTCCGCAGCAGCAGGGCCGAGAGCATGGGCGAGAAGGTGAGCGCGTTGAAGGCGGAGATCGCGATCGAGAAGGCGATGGTGAGGGCGAACTGGCGGTAGATGATGCCGATGCCGCCGGGATAGAAGGCCACGGGCACGAACACCGCCATCAGCACCAGGGCGGTGGCCACCAGGGCGCCGAACAGCTCCCCCATGCACTCCATGGCGGCCTGGCGGGGACGCATCCCCTTCTCCAGGTTCTTCTCCACCGCCTCGATCACCACGATGGCGTCATCCACCACCAGGCCGGTGGCCAGCACCAGACCCAGCAGGGTGAGCTGGTTGATCGAGAAACCGAAGATCTTGACGAAGGCGAAGGTGCCGATCAGGGAGATCGGAATCGCCAGGCTGGGCACCACGGTCGCCCGCCAGTCCTGCAGGAACAGGAACAGAATCAGCAGCACCAGCACGATGGCCAGGCCGAGGGCATCCACCACCCCCTCCACGGCCGACTCGATGAACTGGCCGATGTTGTAGATCTCGAACACCTTGACGCCCGGGGGGACGGTCTGGGTGAACTGGTTCATCACCTGCACCACCTGGTTCGAGACGTCGAGGGCGTTGCTCTCGGGGGTCTGGAAAACGGCGACCGTGATCGAGGGGTGGCCTTCGATGCTCACCGCCTGCTGGGCGAAGGTGTTGGTGCCATAGGTGGCTTCACCCACATCCTTGAGCCGCAGCAGGTTGCCGGCGGGCGTGCGGCCGACGATCAGGTTATTGAGCTGCTCGACGGACACCAGATTGCCGTTGTTCTCCACCAGAATCGGGTAGGCAAACTTCTGGTTGCCCGAGGCCGGTGGTCCGCCCACCAGGCCACCGATCGCCACGGTGTTCTGGCTGGACACCGCATTGACCACCTGGTCGGCGGTGAGGTTGTTGGCGGAGAGCTTGTTGGCATCGACGAACAACCAGAACGCCGGATTGCTGCCCCCGAGCAGGTTGACGGTGGCCACCCCGGGCACCCGCTCCAGCTGGAAGTACAGATTCTGATAGATGAGGCCGTTGAGATAGGAGGCATCGAACTGGCCTTCCGTCGAGGTGACCTGATAGGCCAGCAGGATCGACGGGGTGCTCTGCATCACCGAAACCCCGGTGGCCTGCACCTGCTGGGGCAGCTGGGGCATCGCAAGGGAAACGCGGTTCTGCACGTTCACCTGGTCGATGTTGATATCCGTGCCTTCGTTGAAAAAGACCTGAATCGTGCTCGTCCCAGACATGTTGCTGGTCGAGGAGATGTAATTGGCGCCCGGAACGCCGTTGATCTGCTGCTCGATCGGGTTGGTCACCGCCTGCTCGGTGACCAGGGAATTGGCGCCTCCGTAGTTGGAGGTCACCTGGATCAGGGGTGGGGCGATGTTCGGAAGGTTTTCGATCGACAGCGTGGGGATGGCGATCAGGCCAACCAGCACGATCAGGATGCTGCAGACGGTGGTCAGAACCGGCCGCTTGATGAAGTTATCGGAGAACGACATCGGTTCGCTCAGCTTGCCGCCGGGGCCGCCGGGGCCGGCGCCCGCCGCACCGGCATGCCGGAGCGCAGCAGGGCCGTGTTGCTCACCACCACCTCATCCCCCTTGGCCAGGCCGGAGAGCACCGGATAGGCGTTGTTCTGCAGCTTGCCGAGCTTCACCGCCGTCTGCACCACCACCGGCGTGGTGCCGGGAAGTTTCTCCAGCTGCTGCTTCTGGGCGGGCAACAGCTGATCGGAGGCCTTGATCTGGGGCAGGATCGTGGCCAGGGGCAGCACCTTGTACACAAAGGGTTGCTGAGCCTGCATCATCACCGCCTCCACCGGGACCGCGAGCTGGTCGCTGGTGCCGGTGATGATCCGGTTGCGCACGTACTGGCCGGTCTTCAGCACCCCGGTGAGATTGGGAAACTCCGCCTTCACCAGCACCGTGTTGGGTTGGGTGGAGGAGCCCTGCTGGCTGGAGGTGGCGAAGTAGGGGGAGACGAACACCACCTGGCCCACGCCCTTGATCGGCGGATTGCCCTGGCTCTCCACCTGCACCGGCTGGCCGATCTTCACCTGGCTGGACTGGGTGGCCGGCACATCCATCAGGGTCCAGAGGGAGCTGTTGTTGACGATTCCGGTGATCGCCTGGCCCTGGCGCACGTAATCGCCGAGCTTCACCGAGTCGAGGTTGCCGATTTCCCCATCGATGGGGGCTGTGACGAACTTGTAGCCCAGGGTGGCGGCGCTGGAGCGGGCCTGGTCGCGGCTCTGGATCGCCTGGGTGATGTAGTAGTCCCGATCCTTGGTCGAGACGGCCCCCTGCTCGTTGAGGAAGACGTAGCGCTCGGCGTTGACGCGATCCTTGATGGCCTCAGCCCGATCCGAATCGAGCGTGGCCGATTCCTGCACGTTGTCGAGCACCAGGATCGGCTGGCCCGCCTTCACCCGCTGGCCCTCCCTGGCCAGGATGCGCACCACCCGGCCATCGGACTGGGGCCGCATCACCACGTTGGAGGTGGACTCGATGACGCTGATCGTCTCGATGCCAGGGGTGAAGCGGAACTCCCCCACCGTCACCGTCTGCACCACCAGGGGCTGTCGGGCCTCGGGCTTAGGCGAGCCGCAGGCGGCCAGCAGCAGCGCCAGAGGAAGGAGGGGGGGAAGGGCCTGCCAGCGCACCGGACCTGTTCATACCTCTGCAACGTACCGGAAAAGCCCCCTTCGCCCCACTGGTCCAGCGCGGCTTGCGGCCCCTCAGGCGCGGGGTCCGGGCCCGCCACGGCGGCTGTGGCGCCGGTGGTACTCGGGCTCCGGGTTGGACGCCTGCAGCTGGCGCACCGCCTCCACCGCCATGCCGGCCACCACGCCGAACCCGCCCAGCACCACGGTGCTCCAGAACAGGGCCTCGGGGGTGATCCTGAGGGGGGTGTTTCCCACGATGGCCCGCAGGAACTGGGCAATCGCCAGACCCACCAGCCCCGTGATCAGTCCTGCGCAGAGCACCCGCCGGCCACACAGGGGTGGGCAGGGGGCGGGCATCAGGAGGCTCCGTCCGCCGGAAGCTCGGCCGTCGCCGGAGGCGAAGCCCCCGTGAGCTGTTTCACCACGACGTAGAACACCGGCACCACGAACAGGGACAGCACGGTGGCCACGGCCAGGCCACCGAACACCACCGTACCCAGGGAAGCCTGGCTGCGGGCACCGGCGCCGCTTGCAAACACCAGGGGAAGGAAGCCGAACAGGGAGGAGATGGCCGTCATCAGGATCGGCCGGAAGCGGGACTGGGCCGAGGCCCGCGCCGCCTCCAGGGGGCTTTCCCCCTGGTCCATGCGCTGGTTGGCGAGATCGACGATGAGGATGCCGTTCTTGGCCGCCAGGCCGATCAGCATCACCAGGCCCACCTGGGCATAGATGTTGAGAACTTCACCCCTGAGATAAAGGAAGGCCAGAGCCCCCAGCATGGCCGTCGGCACGGTCATCAGGATGATCAGGGGATCGCTGTAGCTCTCGTACTGGGCCGACAGCACCAAATAGACGGTGAGGATGCCGAGGGCGAAGATCACGATCGCCAGGGCCCCTGCCGACACCTCCTCCCGGGAGATACCGGTCCAGTCGTAACCGACGCCGGTGGTCGAGAGGTTGTTGAACAGGTCCTGGATGTCCTTGATCGCCTGGCCGGAGCTGCGCCCGGGCAGGGCGGACCCCTCGACCTTGATGGAGCGAAACAGGTTGAAACGCGGGATCACCGACGGGCCGGTGACCGTCTCCACCTTGATGAACTCCGAGAGGGGGATCTGATCCCCGCTGCGGTTGGGCACGTAGAGGGATTTCAGCTGCTCCGGATTGGCGCGGTAGCGCTCATCGGCCTGCACGAAGATGCGGCGCACCCGGCCGGCATCGAAGGTGTCGTTGACATAGAACGAACCGATGTTGAAGCTGAAGGTCTGCATCGCCGTGCCGTAGTCGACCCCCAGGGCCGCCATCCGATCACGGTCCACCAGGATCTGCAGCTGGGGTGCTTCAGGAGAGAACTGGGTGAACACCCTGTCGAACAGGCCGCTCTGGTTGGCCTTGCCCACCAGCTGGGTGGCCGCGGCGAAGAAATCGGCCGAGGAGAGGGCTCCACCGCTGCGGTTGAGCATCTGCATCTCGAATCCCGCCCCGGTGCCGTAGCCGGGAATGGCGGGGGGTTCGATCACGATGATCCGCGCCTCTTCGATCACTGAAAGCTTGCGGTTCAGCCGCTGGGTGATGGCCGCCACCGACTGGTCATTGGAGGTGCGCTCCTCCCAGTTGCGGGTGCCGAAGAAGAACAGGCCCCGGTTGGGGGCGTTGCCATCGAGGCTGGCGCCGCTGAACACCGCCGCCGTGGTGATGTCCTTCTCGCTGCGCAGGATTTCGGCCACCCGCTGGTTGATGCGGCGGGTGTTCTCCAGCGAGGCCCCATCGGGGGCCTGGACGATGCCGATGGCGTAGCCCTGATCCTCCACGGGAACGAAGCCCGTGGGGATCGAGGTGAAGGCGAAGGCGGTGAGGACGATCCCCCCGGCCAGGAAGGCCATGATCAGCCGGCGCCTGCCCAGCACCCAGCCCAGGCCGGCGTGGTACCGCCGCTCGATGCCGGCGTAGATGACGTTGAATCGGCGGAAGATGAACAGGGCTCCCCACCCGAGAACCCCACCGATCACGGTGTAGATCAGCACCTCGATGGGGCTGTTCACCCCCGCCAGCAGCAGCGCCGCGACAGCACCACCAATGGCGAAAGGCATCCGCAGCGGCAGACCCGTGAGCAGGAGCAGGCCGAAGCCGATGCCGGCGGCCAGGGCCAGGATCCCCAGGGCCACCAGGGTGCCGCCGCCGCTGGCGAGCAGGCCGTAGATGAAGCCGATGAACACCCCGGCGATGGCATAGGTGCGGCGGCTGGGGGGCTCGCTCTCCCGAGCCAGCAGCAGGGCCGAGAGCATCGGCGAAAAGGTGAGGGCGTTGAACGTGGAGATCAGGATCGAGAAGATGATCGTGGCGGCAAACTGCTTGTAGATCGTTCCGGTGGCCCCGGGGAAAAACAGCACCGGCACGAACACCGCAAACAGCACCAGGGAGGTGGCGATCACCGCGCCGAACAGCTCGTCCATGGTGGCCTTGGCGCTCTCCAGGGCGCTGAGGCCGGAGCCCTTCTTGGTCGAGGTGTCCTCGATCACGGTGATGGCGTCATCCACCACCAGTCCCGTCGCCAACACCAGGCCGAACAGGGTGAGCTGGTTAAGGGTGAAGCCGAAGGCCTGCACGAACAGGAACGTGCCCACCAGGGCCACCGGAATGGCGATGGCCGGCACCAGGGTGGCCTTCCAGTTCTGCAGAAACAGGAACAGGATCAGCACCACCAGCACCACCGCTTCCCGCAGGGCGGTGGTGACGCCGTCGATGGAGGCCTCGACGAATTCGGTGTTGTCGTAGATCTTCTGGATCGTCATGCCCACCGGCATGGTGGTGGCGAACTCCTTGATCACCTCCTCCACACCGCTGGAGACATCGAGGGCGTTGCTGCCGGTGAGCTGGTAGATCGCCATACCCACCGAAGGGACACCGCGCAGGTCAGTGGCTTCGATGTCGAAGGATTCACCCCCGAGCGTCACCCGCCCCACATCGCGCAGGCGCACCAGGCCACCGTCGGCGGTGGAGCGCAGGATCATCGAGCCGAATTCCTCCGTGGTCCGCAGCCGGCCCTGCAGCTGGACGGTGAGGGTGAACTGCTGGCCCTCGGGGGAGGGGGCACCACCGATGCGGCCCACGGGCACCAGCCGGTTCTGGCTGCGCAGGGCCGCCACCACATCGGCGGCGGAAAGCTTGTTGGCGGCCAGTCGATCGGGATCCAGCCACAGGCGGAAGGCCAGCTGCCGGTTGCCGAAATAGGTGAGCTCACCGACACCGGGCACCCGCCGCACCGCATCGGTGAGGTTCTGATCCAGCAAGCCGCTGATGGTCTCGAGGCTGTACTGGTTCTTCGGATCTTCGCTGGTGAAGTTGTAGACGAGCAGAATCGAGTTCGAAGCCTTGTTGACCGTGATGCCGGACTGGCGCACCTCCTCCGGCAGGCTCGGCTGCGCCAGGGACACCCGGTTCTGGACGTTCACCTGGTTGATGTCACCGTCGCTGCCGCTGGCGAAGGTGACGGAGATGGAGCTGGAGCCATCGGCCGCACTGGTGGAGGTGATGAACTCCATGTTCTGCACCCCGTTGATCTGCTGCTCGAGCACGCTGGTGACGCCCTGCTCGACGCTGACCGCATCGGCCCCCACGTAGCGGGAGGTGACCCTCACCGTCGGCGGGGCGATGTCCGGCAGGCTCTCGATCGGCAGCAGCGGAATCGCGATCAGGCCGGCGATCACGATCAACAGGCTGCACACCGTGGTGAGCACCGGCCTGAGGATGAACGTGTTCGAAGGTGACATCAGGCTGGGCTCAGTTGACCTTCACGGGCGCGCCGTTTCGGAGATTGATCAGGTTGGTGGTGATCACACGGGCCCCGGCCTGGAGGCCCCTGAGCACCGGATAGCGGTTGTTCTGCAGGGGGCCCAGCTGCACGGGGGTCTGCAGGGCGAAGCTGGTGCCGGCGGGCAGCTTGCGGGCCACGGCCAGATCGGTCCGGCCGGGACGCCGCTCCAGGTCGGCCAGGGTGCCCACCTCGTAGACGAAGCTCTGGCCGGAGACCTGGGTGACGGCCGCAAAGGGGACCGACAGTTCCTGGCGGCTGTCGAGCACCAGCCGGGTGCGGGTGCGCAGGCCGGTGCGCAGCAGGCCCGCCGGGTTGGGAAACTCCGCCTTGGCCAGCAGGGACTGGGTGCCGGCCACCACGCCGGGGTCGAGGGAGCCGACCACGCTCTGGGCCATGGGCTTGTTGCTGGCGGGATCCATCAGGATCACCGTCTGGCCCACCCGCAAACGGTCCGAAAACACGGCCGGCACGTCCACCCGGGCCATCAGCCGGTCGTTGCGGACGATGGTGGTGAAGGCAGCGCCGGCGGCGATCACATCCCCCTGCTTCACTTGCACGTCGCCGACAGTTCCGGCGATGGGCGCCTTTAGATCGCGGAAAGCGAGGTCCGCTTGCCTGGCGACGAGTTGCTCACGGGCGGAGATGTAGCTCTGCCGGAGCTCATCGACCTGAAGGGCACTGGCCGCTCCCTGTTTCTGCAGATAATCGAAGCGCTGGTAGGTGAACTTCTTGGTCTCCATCTCGGAGCGCAGACGGGCCACATCGGCCCGCACCTGGGCCTGGTCGAGCACCAGAAGGATCTGGCCGGCGGCCACCTTGTCGCCCTGGCCCACCAGCAGCCGCTCGATCCGTCCTCCGGCCTGGGCCGCCAGCCGAACCTCCTCGACGGCTTCGAGGGTGCTGACGGTGTCGATGCTGTCGGTGAAGGGGGCCAGGGTGGCCGGCTCGGCCCGCACCGACAGCGGTGGCCGGCCCGGGGGGGCCTCCGCCTGGCAGGCCCCCAGCAGGACGGCGCCCAGCAGGGCGGCGGCGGAGCGTCGCAGGCGCCCCGTGGGTGCCCCGGGGAGAGGCGGCCTGCTCGGATGGCCGATCACGGGTTCAGCGACGGTCAAGGCTTCTGGCAGACCGTACCGCTCCAGGGGCTCTGCCGGCGAGATGATGGGGCGGTGAGTGATCTGTTCAGCCATCAGGGCGAGCAGGCCCGGCGCAGGATCGCCCCGCTGGCGGACCGGCTGCGGCCGCGCCGCCTGGACGACTTCGTGGGCCAGGCGGCGATCCTGGGTCCGGGCCGGCTGCTGCGTCGCGCCATCGCCGCCGACCGGGTCGGCAACCTGATCCTGCACGGCCCCCCCGGCACCGGCAAGACGACCCTGGCGCGGATCATCGCCGGCAGCACCCGGGCCCACTTCAGCAGCCTCAACGCCGTGCTGGCCGGGGTGAAGGACCTGCGCGCCGAAGTGGACGCCGCCAAGCAGCGGCTGGAGCACCACGGCCTGCGCACGATCCTGTTCATCGACGAGGTGCACCGCTTCAACAGCGCCCAGCAGGACGCCCTGCTGCCCTGGGTGGAGAACGGCACCGTCACCCTGATCGGCGCCACCACCGAAAACCCCTACTTCGAAGTCAACAAGGCCCTGGTCAGCCGCTCCCGCCTGTTCCGCCTCCAGCCCCTGGAGCCGGAAGACCTGCGAATGCTGCTGGAACGGGCCCTGGCCGATCCCGAACACGGCTACGGCCAGCGCCGCGTCGAACTCTCCGAGGAGGCGGGCGCCCACCTGCTGGACGTGGCGGGGGGCGATGCCCGCAGCCTGCTCAATGCCCTGGAACTGGCGGTGGAGACCACCGAAGCCGATGCCGACGGCGTGATCCGCATCGACCTGGCCATCGCCGAGGAATCGATCCAGCAGCGGGCGGTGCTCTACGACAAGCAGGGGGATGCCCACTTCGACACCATCAGCGCCTTCATCAAGTCGATCCGGGGCTCCGACCCCGATGCGGCCCTGTTCTGGCTGGCGCGGATGGTGGAGGCCGGCGAGAACCCCCGCTTCATCCTGCGGCGCCTGCTGATCTCCGCCGGTGAGGACATCGGCCTGGCCGATCCCCAGGCGATGGTGGTGGTGGAAGCCTGCGCCGCCGCCTTCGACCGGGTGGGGCTGCCGGAAGGGCTCTACCCCCTGGCCCACGCCACCCTCTATCTGGCCGGCACCGAGAAGAGCAACAGCAGCCTCGGCTTCTTCGATGCGGTGAAGGCGGTGCGCGAAGCCCGGCGCCAGCAGGTGCCCGCCCATCTGCGCGATGCCAACCGGGACGGCCAGGCCTTCGGCGATGGGGTGGGCTACCGCTACCCCCACGCCTACGCCGACCACTGGGTGGCCCAGCAGTACCTGCCCCAGGCGCTGCAGGGGGAGGTGTTCTGGCAGCCGGGGGCCCTGGGCTGGGAAGGGGGACTGCGCAAACGACTGCAGCAGCGTCGGGCCGCCCAGCTGGCCGCCGCGGCCGAAACGGCGGCCGACGACAGGGGCGACCTGCTCAGCAGCAGCCCGGACGACCCCCTGCTCAACCGCTGGCTGCAGCGCCAGGCCGGGGCGGAGGGCGAACGGCTCGACCGACTGCGCCGCCGGTTCTGGGAGGAGGCCACCATCGGGCGGCTCGACCGGGTGCTGGTGCTCGAAGCCCACTCCCTGCTCTGGGCCCTCGATCCCCTCGAAGCCGCCAGCGAGGGGGAGGTGCTGCTCACCACGCCATCAACGGCGGTGCTCGATCGCCTGCAGGCCCAGCTGCAACTGCTGGATCAACTGCGCCGCCCCCGTCTGCTGGCGGTGGCGCCGGAGGCGCCCGCCCAGCTCCAGGCCCAGCTGGAACCCTGGCCCCGCGGGGAAGGGCGCTTCGAATGGATCGCGGCGCGCCAGCCCTGGCGGGGCTGCACGGCGGAGCAGCGGCGGACCTGGCTGGAGCAGCTCACGGCCCTGGCGGCCCCCGGCGCCCGGGCCCGCCTGCTGTTCACCCACTCCCTGCTGGGGCCGGCGGGCAGCCTGCGCGCCCTCCTGGGCCGCAACGCCACCGGCGCCGCTCCGGCCGTGCTCGAGGCGGCGGCCGACCGGGAACGGGAGTGGCTGGCGGCCGACACCGAACAGGCCGATCGCACGCAGGAGGGCCTGGAATCCCTCGGCTGGAGCGTGCAGCGACGCTTCTGGGAGGAGGCCCTCGAGCTGCCCCTCAGCGACACCCTGCTGGAGCGCTGGTTCGGCAAGGGGGCCAGCTACCGGAAGCAGCTGGCGGCAGCCATTCCGGCCGCTGGGCGCAAGGGCCTCGAAGCCCTGTTCCGGGAGCGGCGCGGGGCCTCCCTGCCCCAGCCCCTGGGGCACACCCTGTTGCTGGCCCACAGGAACCCGGAGCCATGAAAAAAGCCCCGGCAATGCCGGGGCAGGAAGGGGTGGGGAGGAATGGATCCTCCCGAAGGCTCACCAGAGGCCGCGAACGGGCTCCTGCATCATGGGAGCAGGGGCTGGGGTTTCACGCACCATGGCCACGGGGTCGGCCATCTGGTTGGCCTGGATGCAGGCCGGCAGGAAGACGTACCAGGAGAGCAGCGAGGTGCACTGGGCAGTGCCGGGCTGGCAACGACCTTCGGCGCAGATGTTCTGGGCACCGGTGTAGGTGTTGCAGAAATCAGCCAGACGGAAGTCGGTGGGCAGGGCCTTCATGATGCCGGCCGAGGAGATCGAGCCGTCCTTGGCATCGGAGATGATCGCCGACCGCAGAGCCTGAACCGCATAGGTGTTCATGCTGTAGTACGGGAAGTAGCTGTTGGTCGCGTTCTTGAGGAACTTGACCCCGGCGTCGGAGTAGAGGAAGCGCGACACCCCCACGAGGTTGACGGCATAGGTCTTGGTCATGCCCGACTTGACCTCGTCGGAGGTCCAGCCGGAGCGGGCGAGGCCACCCTCCAGGCCCCGATCGGTGATGTCACCGGAATCGAGGAAGGTGTCGAAGGCGGCCTGGTTGGTGGACCACACGGCACCGCCGGTGTTCCAACGGACAGGCAGGTCGTTGTCCACAGCCGCGGAAGCGGGCAGCACGGAGGCCGTGATGGCCGTTCCCACAAAGAGACCGGTGAGAATTCGCTTGAACACGGGAGACGATGTTGACTTCAAAATCAACCTAGCCATTGGAGGTCGTTCTGCCTACATCCCATGTGCGGTTTCTTTGCCTCCCCACACACAACGGAGGGGCGTTAGGGAAAGATCGGGGCTGTCTCGTCGCGACACGGACGGTTTCGGAACCCTGGCCGCCAGGGGAACCCGCCACCGGGCACTCCCCCTAGGCTACAGCGGTCTTCATCTTCTTCAAGGTTCGATCCATGGCCCTGCAGGTGGGAGATCCAGCCCCCGATTTCACCCTCCCCGACCAGACGGGTGAGGCCGTGTCCCTGGCCGCGTTGAGGGGGCAGCGTGTTGTGATTTATTTCTACCCCAAGGACGACACTCCGGGCTGCACGAAGGAAGCCTGCAACTTCCGGGACCGCTGGAGCGCCTTCGAAAGCCACGGCATCCGGGTCCTGGGAATCAGCAAGGACGGGGCGGCCAGCCACGGCAAGTTCGTCGCCAAGTACGACCTGCCCTTCACCCTGCTCACCGACGCCGAGCCCTGCCCGGTGGCCGCGGCCTACGCCAGCTACGGCCTGAAGAAATTCATGGGCAAGGAGTACATGGGGATGATGCGGCACACCTTCGTCGTCGATGCCGAGGGGAAGTTGGAGCGCGTTTATCTCAAGGTGAAGGCGGAAGCCATGGCCGATCAGATCCTCGAGGACCTGGGACTGGCCTGAGCGGCGCCGACCGGCGGACCGGGGCGCAACGCCATCAGGGCCTCCAGACAGAGGTCAGGACGGTGCGTCAGCACGTCCTCCCCCAGCCTGGGCGACCGCCTGAGCAGCGGCAGCAGGGTCGGGCCATCCCCTCCGGTGAGCACGATCCGGCAGCCGGCCTCCACGGCCCGGGCCTGGCGTGCGGCCTCCAGCACCGCGGCGGCCAGCCCCTCGGCCACCCCCTGCCGCATCGCCGCCTCGGTGGTCCGCGGCCAGGCCTCCCCGCTGGGCGCACTCCCTGGGCCCGGCTCCAGGGACGGCAGGCCCTCGGTGCCCGATCCCATGGCCCCCAGCTGCAGGGCGGCGCCCGCCATCAACCGGCCACCGGCGAACCGGCCGCGGCCGTCCACCCGGGTGAGACTCAACACAGTGCCGGCATCGGCCACCAGTACGGGACCGTCGGCCAGCCGGGCCGCCCACCATCCCGCCAGGGCCCGGTCGACGCCCAGCCAGGGGGGCGCGTCGGCCAGGGGCACGTCCTCCAGCCCCAGCCGCGCCGCGGCCGCCAGGGCGGCCTGGGGGGGAACCGGGCCCACCGCCGCCCAGGCCAGGGGGGGATCCACCGGGCCCGTCGGCGGGGCCTGGTGCAGGAACCGGGGCAGGCGGAGGTGGCCCTCACCGTCCACCTCCGCCAGGGCCCAGTGCCAGCGGCTGTTGCCGATCAGCAGCCAGCGGAGCTGGCGAGCCGACACCGTCAGATGCCCTCGCCCATCAGCCCCGGCATGTGGATGCCGCACTCCTGCTGCAGCCCGCCGAAGCGGGTGGCCCTGCCATTGGTGGTGCCGTCATCGGGGGCGCTGGTGTGCCAGTCGCCCACGGTGGAGTAGCCCTGCTCGAACAGGGGGTGCTGGGGCAGGTCGTGTTCCTGCATGTAGTAATAGACGTCGCGCCGGCTCCAGGCGAGCAGCGGCCGCAGCGACCAGCGCTCCCGCACCGCATCGAGGCAGTGCATCGCACCGCGGTGGTCGGTCTGGCCGGCGCGCACGCCACTGGCCCAGCAGTGCACCGCCAGCCGCTCCAGCCCCCGATCAAGGGGCTCCACCTTGCGCAGCCGGTTGTAGGCGCGCATGTCCTCCGGATTCCCCGTTTCCCAGAGCCGGCCGTGCAGGGCCTCCATCCGGGCCGGGCTGATGTCGGCCTGGAGGACGTGCAGATCCAGCTTGAGCCGGTCGCAGAGCTCGTCGGCGTAGCGGTAGGTCTCGGGGGGCAGGTAGCCGGTGTCGACCCAGAGCACGGGGATCGCCGGCCAGGCGCCGGAGCCGTCGAGGGCGCTCACCATGTGCAGCATCACCGCCGACTGGATGCCGAAACTCGTGGTCACCGCGAAGTGACCGGCGAACGCCTCCTGGGCCCAGCGCATCCGGCCGATGGCATCAAGGGGCTCCAGGTCGGCGCGGGCGGCACCGAGGTCGATGGCGGATCCATGGCGATCCCGGGGCAAGGTCTGGTGGGCCCCATCCAGACCCGCCGCGCTGCCCTCGGGGCTGATGGAAGCCGTGAGGGGAAAGGACACCATCCCCCCATCATCGCCCTTCAGGGATCCGGGGGATGTGGTTAGGGTGACGCCATGCAAGGGCAACGGGAAAAGGCCCAGAACGTCGTCATCGTCGGGGGTGGCTTCGGAGGTCTGTACACGGCCCTGGCCCTGGCCCAGCGGAAGAACCATCCGCCCGTCCTGCTGATCGAACCGAACGATCGTTTCCTCTTTCTGCCCCTGCTCTACGAGCTGCTCAGCGGCGAGCTGCGTGGCTGGGAAATCGCCCCCCGCTACGACGGCCTGCTGGCGGGCCGCGGCCTGGCCTGGCTGCAGGACCGGGTGGTGCGGATCGATGCGGAGCGCCACGAGCTGCACACGGCGGCGGGCCGGACCCTGCCCTACGGCCGCCTGGTGATCGCCACCGGCGCCGAAAGCAACACCTTTGCCGTGCCCGGCGCCGACCGCCACAGCCTCGGCTTCCGCAGCCTGGCCGATGTGGAGCGGCTCCAGCGCCTGGTGGCCGAGCTGAAACAGCAGCGGCGCCCCCTGCAGCGCATCGCCGTGGTGGGGGCCGGGCCCACCGGCGTGGAACTGGCCTGCAAGCTCGCCGACATGGCCGAGGGCAGCGCCGTGATCGAACTGATCGAGCAGGGGCCGCAGCTGCTGCCCCAGGCCAGGGCCTTCAACCGGGAACAGGCCGCCCTGGCCCTGCGGCGCCGGGACGTGCGTCTTCGGCTCCGCAGCCAGGTGGAGGCGGTCGAGGCCGACGCGATCACCCTTCGCGGCCCTTCCGGCGACAACGGCATCGCCGCCAGCGAGACCGTTGCCGTGCGGGCGGTGGTCTGGACCGCCGGATTGCGTTTCCAGGCGCCCCGGATCGACCCCGCCCCCGCCTGCGACAGCCGCGGCCGCCTGCTCTGCGGGCCCGATCTGCGCCTGACGGGCCATGGGGATCTGTTCGTGGCCGGCGATCTGGCCGCACCGGTGGATCCGGAGGAAACGGCGGGCGAAGGCCCCGCCACGCTGGCCCCGCCGGCCACGGCCCAGGTGGCCTTCCAGCAGGCCGCGGTGCTGGCCACCAACCTGATCCACTCCCTCCGGGGCGAACCCCTGGAGCCCTTCCAGTGGAAGGATCTGGGCGAAATGATGAGCCTGGGCGTCGGTGAAGCCAGCCTCACCGGCTCCGGTGTCACCCTGGCCGGACCGGCGGCTTACCAGCTGCGCCGGCTGGCCTACCTCACCCGTCTGCCGGGCCGGTCCCACCAGCTGCGCGTCGCCGCCGGCTGGCTGGCCGACTGGACGCCATGACGGCGACGCCGGCCCCTCCCTCCACCTGGCCCCGTCCGCGGGGCCTGCTGCTGGACGCGATGGGCACCTTGATCGGCCTGCGCGCCTCGGTGGGCCACACCTATGCCGCCGTGGCGGCCGAGCACGGCGTTGACGTCGCCGCCGACGCCATCGACCGGGCCTTCCCTGGCGTGCTGCGGCAGGCCCCAGCCCTGGCCTTCCCAGGCCTCGAAGGCGACAGCCTGCTCCGGGCGGAGCGCCACTGGTGGGGGGAGCGCATCGACGCCGTCCTGGGGGCCGCCGGTGCAGCCGCGGCCCCGGCGGCCCTCCATGACGCCCTGTTCGATCGTTTCGCCGATCCCTCGCTGTGGCATGTCTATGCGGATGTGCCCGCCGTTCTGCGCCGCTGGCACGGCGCGGGGTTGCGCCTGGCCGTGGTCAGCAACTTCGATCGCCGGCTGCAACCGCTGCTGGAGGGCCTGGGCCTGGCGGACCTGTTCACGGCGGTGGTGGTGTCCAGCAGTGCCGGGGCCGCCAAGCCGTCGCCGCTGCCCTTCCAGGTCGCCCTGGAGTCGATCGGCCTGCCGCCGTCCCAGGTCTGGCACGTGGGTGACAGCCCCGAGGATGGGGCCGGCGCCCGGGCCGCCGGCGTGCGCTGCCTGCTGGTGCGGCGTCCTTGAGGCAGGGGGTGCTGGCGGGCAGAACGGTGGGTCTGCGGCCCGCGGAGCGGCGCCGGCTGGAGCAGATCTGCCACCGGCGCCACCGGAGCGATGCGGTGGCGGATCTGCTCACCCTGCAGCGCCTGGCGGCCGAGGCCCGTGACCTGGAGTTGCCCCTCACCCTGGTGGTCGACGGACGCGGCCTCTGCCGCCTGCTGTGGGTGGGGGAGCTGGACCATTCGGCCCGCCTGTTGGAGAAACTCCCCGGCCCCTCCAGGCGGCAGGGCCACAACCTGCGCCTGCTCACCTGCGCCGGGGCGGGACGCCAGGCCCATCTGCAGCCCTCCGCCCAGGAGGCGGTGGTGGGAATGGACGTGGCGCCGGACCTCTGGCTGCGCTTCGGCCCGCAACCCGAGGCCGGTGGACGCTGGCCCGCGGCGGTCCACACCCCGGCCACCAGCGGCGATCGCGCCTGGACCTGCTCCCTGGAGGGGGATCTGGCCGACCTCTGCGGCCTCGACCCCGCTGGCCTCGCCGCGGAGGAGCCGCCGGAGGCTGTCTCCCCTCCCGCCCTGGAGGGCCCCGAACGGGTGCTCCTGCTGGTGCAGACCAGTGGCGACCGGGCCCTGAGCGACCGGCGCATCGCCGAGCTGGAAGGCCTGGTGCGCAGTGCCGGTGCCGTGCCGGTGGGCCGCATGGAGCAGCGTCGCCATGGCCCCGTCTCCCGCAGCCCCTGGGGGGAGGGCAAGCTGCGGGAGGCGGCCCTGGAGGCACGCCGCGTCGGCGCCAGCCTGGTGGTGGCCGACCGGGAGCTCACCCCGGCCCAGGCCCGAGACCTGGAGGGGTTGCTCGACCTGCCGGTGAGCGACCGCAGCGAACTGATTCTCGACATCTTTGCCCAGCGGGCCGCCAGCGGCGCCGGACGGCTGCAGGTGGAGCTGGCCCAGCTGCGCTACCGCCTGCCACGGCTCACCGGCCGGGGCCTGAGCCTGTCGCGCCAGGGGGGCGGCATCGGCACCCGGGGCCCGGGCGAAACCCAGCTGGAGAAGGACCGGCGCGCCATCGCCCGTCGCATCGAACGGCTGCAGCGGGAGGTGCAGCGGCTGGGGGCCCACCGGGCCCGCCTGCGGGAGGGGCGCCGCGACCTGCCGCGGGTGGCGCTGGTGGGGTACACCAACGCCGGCAAGAGCTCCCTGCTCAATGCCCTCACCGGGGCCAGCGGCAGCCAGGCGGTGCTGGCCGAGAACAAGCTCTTCGCCACCCTGGATCCCACCACCCGCCGCATCGAGCGGACGGCGGGCGGCGCCACGGACAGCCCGCCCCTGCTGGTCACCGACACGGTGGGGTTCATCCGCGATCTGCCCCCCCAGCTGATGGAGGCGTTCCGTTCCACCTTCGAGGAGGCCCTCGATGCCGATGGTCTGCTGATCGTGGTCGATCTGGCCGATCCGGCCTGGCCCGAGCAGCTCACCACCGTGCAGGCGATCCTCGATTCCCTGCAGGCCACCATGCCCAGGCGCGTGATCGGCAACCAGATCGACCGCTGCCCCAGCGGCGAACTGGAGCGCGCCAGGGCGGTGGATCCGACCATGCTGTTCGTCTCAGCCACGGCCGACCTGGGCCTGCAGCATCTGCGTCAGGAGCTGCAGTCCTGGCCTGTCACCACGACCACGGGCGTCCCCGCTGCTGTGCCAGCATCGCCTGGCGCCAATTTCTCTCCCATGACCCTCCAACTGGGCGACACCGTTCCTGATTTCACGCAGGAGTCCCAGCTCGGCCCGATCAACCTCTACGACTTCGCCGGCGACAGCTGGGTGGTGCTGTTCTCCCATCCCGCCGACTACACCCCGGTCTGCACGACGGAGCTGGGCGAGGTCTCACGGCTGCGGGCCGAATGGGAGAAACGCAATGTCAAGACCATCGCCCTGAGCGTCGATTCCGCCGAGAGCCACAAGGGCTGGATCGGCGACATCAACGAGACCCAGAACACCACCGTCGACTATCCGATCCTGGCGGACAGCGACAAGTACGTGAGCAGTCTCTATGGCATGATTCACCCCAATGCCCTGAGCAACCTCACCGTGCGCTCGGTGTTCATCATCGACCCCAACAAGAAGCTGCGTCTGCAGATCACCTACCCCGCCAGCACCGGCCGCAACTTCGATGAGATCCTGCGGGTGATCGATTCCCTCCAGCTCACCGACCACCACCAGGTGGCCACTCCGGTGAACTGGAAGGAAGGCGACGACTGCGTGGTGGTTCCCTCAATCCCCACCGACGAAGCCCGGGCGAAGTTCCCCAAGGGTGTCACTGAGATCCGTCCCTATCTCCGGATGACTCCCCAGCCCAACAAATGAAGCGGCTGCAGAGTTGGCGGCACCGGCTGACGGTGCCGCAGTTCACGGTTGTCACCGGTGGGCTGGTGATCGCCTTCGGCACGGTGCTGCTGGCGAGCCCGCTCTGCTCCAGCGATGAGGTGGGCCTCTGGGAGGCCCTCTTCACCGTCACCTCCGCCATCACCGTCACGGGTCTGTCGATTGTCGACGTCGGTGCCGAACTCACGTTTGCCGGCCAGGTCGCCCTGGCCGGGCTGATCCTCACCGGTGGCCTGGGGCTGATGGCCATCACCACCTTTCTGCAGGGGTTTGTCCAGGGCCGCTCGGGGCTGCGCCAGCGGCTCGACAAGGGCCGTGCCCTCGATGACTTCGGCGTGGGCGGCATCGGCCCCACCCTGAACCAGATCCTGCTGATCGCCGCGGTGGTGATCGGCATCGGCACCCTGATCCTCTACAACTTCGGCTTCACCGATATCCCCGACAGGGGCCAGCGGCTCTGGGCGTCCCTGTTCCACTGCATCAGCGCCTACAACAACGCCGGCTTCGGACTGTGGCGCGACAACCTGGTGGGCTATCAGAGCCAGCCCGTCGTCAATGGCGTGATCGGCCTGCTGATCGTCATGGGCGGCATCGGCTGGCGGGTCACCAACGACATCTGGGTGAACCGCTTCCGGCTGGCCCGCATCCGCCGCCTCAGCCTGCACACCCGGTTGGTGATCCGCACCACCATCCTGCTGATCGTGGTGGGGGCCGTGGGTCTGATGTTCACCGAACACTTCGCCACCGAGGAGCTCGTGGGTCGGATGGGGTTCTGGGACAAACTCCAGGTCACCCTGTTTCAGTCGATCACCACCCGCACCGCCGGCTTCAACACCATTCCCCTCAGCCTGGAGACCATCTCCGACTCGGGCCTCCTGCTGATGATCATCCTGATGTTCATCGGCGCCAGCCCCGGTGGCACCGGCGGCGGCATCAAGACCACCACCTTCGCGGCCCTGATCGCCGCCACCCGCTCCACCCTGCGCGGCCATGACGAAGTGGTGGTGAGGAACCGGGAGATACCCGCCAAGGTGATCCTCAAGGCCGTCGGGGTCACCCTCGGCTCGGGCCTGTTCATTCTGCTGATGGCCCTGCTGCTGGGCCTGGGCAACACCACCGCCGGAACACCGGGGAGTCAGGCGTTCACGTTTCTCGAAAAACTGTTCACCTGCGTGTCCGCCTTCGGCACCGTGGGCCTCGACGTGGGTGTCACCAGCCAGCTCAACCGCTGGGGGCAGCTGGTGCTGATGATCGGCATGTTCGTGGGCCGGATCGGTATTCTCCTTCTGCTCTCGGCTGTCTACGGCAGCCGGCCCCAGAATCGGGTGGGCTTCCCCCGCGAAGAGCTCTACATCTGACGCGCGGGTGTCCAACCCCGCCCCGGCCCGACGATTCCCCCCGCCCCAGCTTCTCCCATGCCCCCTGCGACGTCCTCCTCATGAACCAGTGGTGGCAGTGGCAAGGCAGCGAGGCCGACACCTCCAACAGCTATGCCGTGATCGGGGTGGGGCGCTTCGGCAGTGCCGTCTGCAAGGAGCTCCTGCGCCACGGGGCCGAGGTGCTGGCGATCGACAACAACCAGCGGGCCATCGATGAGCTGCGCCAGATGGACCCGGCCATCGAAGCCCGGGTGGTGGACTGCACCGATGAGGAGGCCCTGCGGGCGGCCGGCGCCATGGATGTCGGCACGGTGGTGGTGGCCATCAGCGAACCGATCGGCGCGAGCATCACCGCCACCCTGATCGTCAAGGACGGCGAAGGCAGCCGGGTCAACCAGGTGATCGCCAGGGCCACCAGCGACCTGCACGAGAAGATGTTGCGGCGGGTCGGCGCCGACAAGGTGGTCTTCCCTTCGAAGATGCAGGGGACGCGGCTGGGCATGGAGCTGATCCGGCCGAACCTGCTGGAGCGCCTCCGCCTCGACGACCGCAACAGCATCGAGGAGATCAAGGTTCCGGGTTCCTTCGTCGGCCAGTCGCTGCGGGATCTGAACCTGCGCAAGAACTACAACGTCAGCGTGCTGGCCGCGGGCCCCGCCAACCAGCTCACGGTCAATCCGCCCGCCTCCCACGTGCTCAATGCCTCCGAGCTGCTGGTGGTGATGGGCAGCAGCGAAGCCCTCGAGGCCCTGCCCTCCCACTAACGGCTATGCGGGTGCTGGGCCTGATGAGCGGCACCAGCGCCGACGGGGTGGACGCGGTGCTGGTGCACCTGGAGGGCCGTTGCGCCCGGCCCCGCTGGCGGATCCTTGCGGGCGCCCACACCCCCTACCCGCCGGACCTGCGCCACCGCCTGGTGGCCGTTGGCCAGGGGGCAGCCCTCGACGCCGAGGCCCTGCTGCACCTGGCCGAGGACCTCACCGAGCACCAGGCCCTGGCCGCCCGGGCCTGCGATCCGGAGGGCCGGGCCGAGCTGGTGGGCTGCCACGGCCAGACCCTCTGGCACCGCCCGCCGGAGGGGGAGCGCCGCGGAGCCAGCTGGCAGCTGCTGCAGGGGCCGTTGCTGGCGGAGCTGCTGGGGCGGCCGGTGGTGTTCGACTTCCGCAGCATCGACCTGGCCCTCGGCGGCCATGGCGCCCCCCTGGTGCCGGCCACCGACGCCGCCCTGCTGGGCAGGATCGGCGGCTGGCGGGCCCTGCTCAACCTGGGCGGCATCGCCAACCTCACCCTGCTGCCTCCCCCCGCCGGTCCCGACCGCAAGGCGCCGGTGCTGGGCTGGGACTGCGGACCGGCCAACACCTTGCTGGATCTGGCGGTGGCCCGCTTCAGCGGCGGTCGGCTGAGCTTCGATGCCGACGGGGCCTGGGCGCGGCAGGGCCGCATCGACGAGGGGCGGCTGCAGCAGTGGTTGCGGGAGCCCTATTTTCAGGAGCCGCCACCCAAGTCCACCGGCCGTGAGCTGTTCGGGGCCGCCGATCTGGATCGGCGCCTGGCCGAGCTCGGCGCCGACGTGGAGCCGGCCGACGCCCTGGCCACCCTGACGGCCTTCAGTGCGGCGGTGGTGGGCCAGGACCTGGCCCGGGGTCCCCGGCCCCTGGAACTGCTGGTGGCCGGCGGCGGCACCCGCAATGGCGTCCTGATGGAACAGCTGCAGCGCCGCTGCCGCGGCATGGCGGTGCGCAGCCTCTCCACCCTTGGCATCGCCGATGACCAGCGGGAAGCCCTGGCCTTTGCCCTGCTCGCCTGGTGGCGGTGGCGGGGCCACCCAGGGTCGCTGCCCTCGGTCACCGGGGCCCGCCGGGCCGCGGTGCTCGGCGTGCTGGCCGTGCCCCCCCCGTCAGGGGGATAGGGGCGGCTGCCGCAGGCGCAGCCGGCGCGGTGCCCCGCGCAGCCGCCTGGTGCCGCCCTGCTCCCGCTGCTCGAGCTCCCGGCGGAAGCGATCGGCGGCTTCCTCCGGCCCGCTTGGGTAGGTCGCAGGGGGGGGCTCCGCGGGGCGCTGCTGCTGCTCGAGCCGTTCCACCCCCTGCTGGATCAGCACCTTGGCCATGTTGCTGACCGTGCGCGATTCGCTCTCCGCCAGGGCGGCGAGACGGGCGCAGAGCTCCTCCGGCAGGACGACCTGGATCCGCGGCGACTTGGGCTTGCCGCTGGAGGAGGTCTGGCGGGTCGGCACGGTGCCTCGGGGTGGGGGCCGGCAAGCGGCTGCCGCTGGGGTACGGCGAGATAGGAAAAAGTGTACAGTGGCTGTCATGGGTAGTATCCAAAAGTAGGGTTGTGGACCCTTCCAGTCCCCTCCTTCTTCCAAGGGGGATCCCCTCCCCCAGGCACAGCCCCAGGTCCCACAAGCCCTCCCGTTCCACGCCCCGTCCCCTCCGACGGCCCACCGGCCGCTTCCGCCATGGCCCGCTCCACCCAGTCCCGCCCCACCGGTTCCGAGACACCCCTGCAGCCCAAGAGCCGCCAGAGCCGGCGGCGCAGCACGGCGGAACGCAGCGATGTGCTGGTGTCGGCCGTGATCAGCACCTACCTGCTCACCCACCTGCACCACGTGCTGCAGCGGGCTGAGTTCGGCGCCCAGCAGGAGGGGCGCCAGTCCCTGGCCGCCAACTACGCCCAGCTGCGCAAGGTGCTCTGTCTCGATGCCCGCAGCATGGAGGACGCCTCCGCCAGCGGCGCCGAGGAGGACACCAGTCCGCGGGCCGCCTGATCCCGTATCGCGCCTGAAGATCCACGCCCCGGGGGCTGCGCCGATGCCCCCGCAGCCATAAGGTCAGGGAAGAATCCCGGCCAGGATGACCACCAGCAACGCCACTGAAAACGCCGCCGGCAACGCCGCTGAGCTCTACGGACGCATCAGCACCGATGCCGAGCTCACCCAGTCACTGTTCCGCCAGGCCCTGCAGGATCCGAGCGGCGCCCTCAGCAGGATCGTCGCCCTCGGCGATCAGGTGGGCCTGCCGGTCAGCCCGGAGGAGGTCAAGGCCCACCTGGCCGGCCTTGATGACGGCGCCACCAAGCAATGGCTGATCAAGGCCCGGGGCGGACTCTGAAGCCGGAAAACGGCGCCCCTCCTGCTGGGACCGACGCGGCGGTTCACGACGCTGGGAGCCCCCCCCCTGGGCCCAGCTGAAGAACAGCCAGTAGCTCGTCAGCGCCAGGCCCGCCGCCACCACCAGGGCGGCGATCTGCTCGAGGCGCTTGATCATTCTGGCGACGCGACCGAACCGGTCTGCCAGTCTGCAGGACGCCCCGGCAGGGGATGATGCGCTCATCGCGACCGCTATCCGCTCCGTGCTGCGCCTCGAACGCATCGGCAAGATCTACCCCACCGGTGAGGTGCTCAAGGACATCACCTGGGAAGTCAAGGCGGGGGATCGGATCGGCCTGGTGGGGGTCAACGGCGCCGGTAAATCCACCCAGATGCGCATCATCGCCGGGCTGGAGGAACCCACCAGCGGCCAGGTGGTGCGCCAGGGGGATCCCCGCATCGCCTACCTGCAGCAGGAGTTCGATGTCGACCTCGCCCGCAGCGTGCGACAGGAACTGTTCCAGGCCTTCGGTGAGGCCGCCCAGGTGCTCAACCGCCAGCGGCAGGTGGAGGACGCGATGGCCAGCGAGGAGGCCGCCGCCGATCCGGCCCTGCTCGACCGGCTGATCGACGAACTCGGCCAGCTGCAGAGCCGTTTCGAGGCCCTGCACGGCTACGAGCTCGATGCCCGCATCGACAAGCTGCTGCCCAGCATCGGCTTCACACCGGAGACGGCCGAGCGGGTCGTGGGGGACTACTCCGGCGGCTGGCAGATGCGCATCGCCCTGGGCAAGATCCTGCTGCAGGAGCCGGATCTGCTGCTCCTCGACGAACCCACCAACCACCTGGACGTCGAAACGATCCAGTGGCTGGAGGGGTACCTGGTGGACCAGACGGTTCCCCTGGTGGTGATCAGCCACGACCGGGCCTTCCTCGATCGGGTCTGCAACCAGATCGTCGAGACGGAGCGCGGTGTCTCGCGGACCTACCTGGGCAACTACAGCCAGCACCTCGAACAGAAGGCCCTGGAACGGGAGGCCGGCCAGGCGGCCTTCGAGCGCCAGCAGAAGGAACTGAGCAGCCAGCAGGCCTACATCGACCGCTTCCGGGCCAGTGCGACCCGCAGCACCCAGGCCAAGAGCCGCGAGAAGCTGCTGGAGAAGGTGGAGCGGATCGAGGCGCCGCTGGAATCGGTGAGTGGGCCGCGCTTCGCCTTCCCCCCCGCCCCGCGCTCGGGTCGGGTGGTGGCGGCGATCGAGAACCTCACCCACGGCTACGACGACCAGATCCTGTTCCTGGGGGCGAATCTGGAGGTGGAACGGGGCGATCGGATCGCCTTCGTCGGCCCGAACGGTGCCGGCAAATCCACCCTGCTGCGGCTGGTGATGGGCTACGAGATCCCCCTCGAGGGCCAGGCCGGCCTGGGGGAACACCACGTGGTGGCCGGTTACTTCGAGCAGAACCAGGCCGAAGCCCTGGATCTGGCCAAGACGGTGATCGACACGCTGTTCGAAGCCGTTCCCGACTGGACCCAGACCCAGGTGCGCTCCCTGCTGGGCAGCTTCGGCTTCAGCAACGACACGGTGTTCAAACCGGTGGCCAAGCTGAGCGGCGGCGAGAAGGCCCGGTTGGCCCTGGCCCTGATGCTGCTCACCCCCTGCAACCTGCTGGTGCTCGACGAGCCCACCAACCACCTCGACATCCCGGCCAAGCAGATGCTGGAGGAGGCCCTGATGGCCTACGAGGGGGCGGCCCTGCTGGTCTCCCATGACCGCTTCTTCATCGGCCGGGTGGCCAACCGGATCGTGGAGGTGCGCGACGGAGAGCTGGTGCTCTATCGCGGCGACTACGCCTACTACCAGGAGAAGAAACGGGAGGAGGCCGAGGAGCGCGAGCGCCTGGAGCAGGAGCGCAAACTGGCCGCCAAACGGGAGGAACAGCGGCAGAAGCAGCGGGCCAAGGCGGCCGGCAAGGCCGGCGGCAAGGCGGGTGACAAAGCCGGCAGCGGCAGCTGACGGGGCCGTTGAAAATACAACTTCATCCTTTCCTAGGCAGGAAGACTCATTTCCCTGGTGCCGTGGATTCTGTGTGCATAGGCTGACAGGGTCACCCATCCAGGAGCAGCGATGACCATCCAGAACGTCGTCACCGACGGTTGGAACGTCGAGCAGGAGGAAACGGCCGGCACCAGCGATGCGATGGAGGTGTATTTCGAGTGCATCACCACCTGCTCCCTCGAGGACGGGGAGTGCGTCACCCGCTGCGTGGAAGAGCTGCGCGAGCGCCACTGAGGCCGTCGGGGAGGGGGCCTGGACGGGACGGGACAGGCCCTTCCCCACCGCTGAGCAGAGCACATCCAATGCCGAGCGGGGCTCCCCTACCGCGGCCCGGGGCCGGCGGCAAGGGGGAACGGGCCAGAGGCAGGGGTTGAGCGGATTTCCTGACCAGGGCATAGGCCCTGTAACAGCCGCTACGTGACATCTTGAAACAGTTTGTAGCTTTGGGCCGGTCAGAAACGCCCCATCGCGCCTCCCACCATGTCCGAACCCCTCGCCCTCAGCCTCGGTCAGAAATTCGAGCTTGAGCGCATGACCCGGGCCATCGACGCCACGGGTGATCCGCAGGTCCTGCGCGGTCTGGCCAAGCAGTTGCTGCAGGCCTGGCAGAGCCAGAAGGCGGCCACCCAGTGGGTCATGCGGCAGCAACTGGGCGCCCCGGCCCGCTTCGGCGCCGAACTGGCCGTGGATACCGGCCTGCTGGATGCCCTGCGTCCGGACGGCAGCAAGGGAGGCATGGACATCCTCTGACACCTCTCCAGAGGTCCATGCCGTGGCCCGGCCCCGAGGTGGCGGGGCCGGGCCACCGGCTCATCCCTGGCGCAACACGGCCATATCCCCTGGAACGAGACGCAGGTTCAGCGTCGCCCCCTGCCGGTTCACCGTCAGATTGAGCGTTCCTCCCACCCCGGCCCGCTCCACGGCCGTGATCACCTGGGAGGGATCCTTCACCGCAGCCCCCTGGGCCGCAACGATCACGTCACCGGTCCTGAGGCCGCCCCGGTCAGCCGGTCCGTTGGGTTGCACCGACACCACGACCGCCCCCCGACCGGAACCCTGACCGCCAGGCGCCCTGACCTCATCGAGGCCCACCCCGATCATCGGATGGGTGGCACGACCGGTCGCCACCAATTGATTGACGATGCTGCGGGCGCGGTTGATCGGGATGGCGAAGCCCAGACCGGCCCCCGGCCCCGAGCGCACCAGGGTGTTGATTCCCACCACCTCACCATCGGCGTTGAGCAGTGGTCCCCCGGAGTTACCGGGGTTGATGGCCGCATCGGTCTGGATCAGATCCAGCCGCTTGTCCGTGATGCCCAGCTTGCTGGCGTTCCGGTTCAGGCTGCTGATGATCCCCAGGGTGACGGTGTTGTCGAGGCCGAAGGGGTTCCCCACCGCGATCGCCCAGTCGCCCACCTGGAGGGCATCGGAGTTGCCCAGGGGCGCCACGGGCCAGGGGCCTGCCCCCACCAGTCGCACCACGGCGAGGTCGGTGAGCTTGTCGAGGCCCACAACCCGGCCCTCATAGCGCTGGCCGTTCTCCAGGCCCACGGTCACCCGGTCGATCTGATCCACCACGTGGGCGTTGGTGAGCACCAGGCCATCCGCCTGGAGGATCACCCCACTGCCCTGGCCCCGCTCGGTGCGGCGGGAGGGCGCCCCCTGCTGGGGGATACCGAAGAACTGGCGGAACAGGGGGTCATTCAGCAACCCCCTGGGCAGGCCACCGCCGGCGGCGGATTGCACCGTGCGCTCCGTGTCGATGGTGACCACGGCCGGACCCGCCCGGCGGATCGCGGCCGCCACGAAGGACTGGCGCCCGAGGACGGCCCCCGCTGGCTGGGCGAGGCCAGGGGTGGTGAGGGTCGGGCTGATCAGGGCCGTGGTCGCCGTGACCGTGGCCGTAGCCGCCGCCGTGACCGTGGCAAGCCCGGCGGCGGCCACGGCAAGAACGCGGGAGGAACGCATCGTGAAAAGGATCAGCAGTGACAAAACCGTAGGCACCTGCCCGAAAAGGAGGAAGGGGAGGCAAACCGGCCTGATCGGCTAGGATTTGTAAACTTTCTTATCGGGTCATGGACACAAGTCGCCTGCTTCTGGCCTTTCTCGCCTTCGGAGCTGCCTGCACCTCGCTCTGGGCCTGGATGCTGGCCACCTCCACCGCACCGTCGGACGGGTGATGATGGGAAAGAGTCCGCGGCATGCGGGGTTCCCATCGCGCCATGACCTCCCTCCTTTCGCAGATCTTCCCGATCCTTTACGGGGCCTGCTTCGTTCTGCTGCTCTGGCAGGCGTTCCGGGTCATGGGCCAGGGCTTCCGCGCCATCCCGAGGCCCGGCGATGCGGGGGCTGCAGCGAACCAGCCCGGCGACCCGGTGGGTGATCGCACCGGCCGGCTCACCATCCATCCTGAGCTCCTCGATGCCGATGGCCAGCTCACCCAGGAGGACCTGCTGACGGTTCGATTCAGCGGCGACAACGAGCAGCCGGCCTTTCCTGCCGATCCGAACTGACCAGGCCAGGTCGGCCGCTGAATAGGCTCCCTGTGGTGAACGCGCTCAAAGGCGGAGATCGATGGTGGATCAGAGAACGCGAATCGTGGCGGCCGTGCTCGGGGCACTGAGACTGCCACCCCGTTTTCGCCTCAAGATGGTGAAGGACGACCCCATCCGGCTCGAGCTGAGCATCACCCCGTCCTACGGAAAGGATCCGATCCTGGTCGGCATCGTCGAATCCCAGGACCTGGTGGCCCGCCGGGACCGGGAAGGCAGGATTCCCCGTGATCTTCAGGGCACCTGGGACTGGACGGTGCGCCACGGCAAGGTGACCACCGGCGGCTGGAACCCCTACCTCAAGGAGGCGCTCCAGACCATGTTCGAAACGGGTCTGCCGGCGATCGTCTACGAGGAAACCACCGGTGAGGCCTACCACCCGGTGGACGGCCTCCGCCACGTGCGCTGAATTCGCCCCTGCCGATCGATGGCCAGCTTGCGGCCATCACCGCCGCCCTCGGGCCCGGGGCCACCCTGCTGCTGCAGGCCGAACCCGGCGCCGGCAAAACCACCCGCGTCCCCCTGGCCCTGCTGGAGCACCTCGGCCAGGAGGGCCGGCTGCTGATGCTGGAGCCGCGCCGGCTGGCGGCCCGCTCCGCCGCCGAACGCCTGGCGGCCAACCTGGGGGAGCCCCTCGGGGGCCGGGTGGGGTACAGCGTGCGGCTGGAGTCGCGCACCTCAGCGGCAACCCGTCTGGAGGTGGTCACCGCCGGCCTGTTCCTGCGACGGCTGCAGGCCGATCCGGCCCTCGAAGGGGTGGCCGGCGTGATCTTCGACGAATTCCATGAACGCCAGGCCGAAGCGGATCTGGCCCTGGCCCTGGTGCGTCAGGCCCGCAGCCTGCTGCGCCCCGAGCTGCGGCTGCTGGTGATGTCGGCCACCCTCGATCTGGAGCCCCTGGCCGCCGAGCTGGATGGGGCCCGCGTGATCAGCTGCAGGGGCCGCAGCCACCCGGTCACGGTCGCCTACCAGCCGCCACGGCAGGAGGAGCGACTCGAGCGCCAGGTGGTGCGCGCCCTCGAAGGCCACTGGCTGGATCAGCCCCAGCCCCGGGGCACCGTGCTGGTGTTCCTGCCGGGCCTCGGGGAGCTGGAGGCAACGCGGCGGGCCATCGAAGCCACCCCCTGGGGGGCCGAGGTCGACTGCGTGCTGCTGCATGGCCAGCTGGCGCTGGCGGACCAGGGTCGGGCCATCGCCGCCCCCCGCCTAGCCACCGGCAAGGTGGTGCTGGCCACGGCGGTGGCGGAGAGTTCGCTCACGATCGCCGGCGTGACCCTGGTGATCGACAGCGGCCTGAGCCGCCTGAGTCGTTTCGATCCGGCCACGGGCATGGACGGGCTGGTCACCCAGCCCGCCAGCCAGGCCAGCGCCGAGCAGCGCCGTGGCCGGGCCGGCCGCCTCGGCCCCGGCCGCTGCCTGCGGCTCTGGTCCCCGGCCGAGCAGCAGCGGCGCCCCGCCTTCGATCCCCCGGAGCTGCTGGAGGTGGATCCCCTGCCGATCGCCCTCCAGCTGGCGGAATGGGGTGGCGCTGGCGACGACACGCTGCCCTGGCTCACGCCCCCCCCTCGCCGTTCCCTGGCGGAGGCCCGCAGCCTGCTGGGGCAGCTGGGGGCCCTCGATGGCGACGGACGCCTCACCGCCCACGGGCGGGCCATGGCCCGGCTGGGCGTCCATCCCCGCCTGGCCCACATGCTGCTGCGGGCCAGGGAACGGGGCTGGGAGGAGCTGGCCACGGCCGTGGCCGTGCTGCTGGGCGAACGGGATCCCCTCGATCGCCGCGAGGCCGGCAGCGATCTGATGCGGCGTCTCGACTGGCTGCAGCGGTCGGCCGCAGGCCCCGGCGGCACGGGCCGCAAGGGTGGCCGGGGACCGTGGCGAGACCTCCAGTCCCAGCTGCGGCGCCAGCTCACGGACGGCCGGGCCCCGCTCCCGCCGGTGCCCAGCCGATCGGGCGGCGATGGCGCCCCTGGCGGTGAGGACGCCCGGGCGGCCCAATTGCTGGGCTGGGCCTACCCGGAACGGCTGGCCCTGGGCCGGGGCCGGGGCGATGGGCGCTTCCTGATGCGCAGCGGTCGTGGCGCCGTTCTGGCGCCCGGGGACCCCCTGGCCGGCGCCGAAGCCCTGGCGATCGCCAGCGTCGACGGCCAGGGCCAGGAGGCCCGGGTGCGCCTGGCGGTGGCCCTGTCCCGCCAGGGCCTGGAGGAGTTGCTGGCGGACGGGGTGGAGGAGTGCACCGAAGCCCGCTGGGATGGCCACGACCAGCGGGTGCGTTGCGAACGGCTGCGGCGCGCCGGCGCCCTGGTGCTGGAGCGGCGCCCCTGGCCCGATGCCGCCGGGGAGCTGGTGGAACGGGCGCTGCTGGATGGGCTGGAAAGTCTGGGGCTGGAGGTGCTGCCCTGGTGCCGCAGCAGTCGCCAGCTCCAGCAACGCCTGATGCTGGCCCACCAGCACCTGGGGACGCCCTGGCCCGACCGGTCCCCGGAGCGGTTGCGGCAGGATCCGGGGTCGTGGCTGGGGCCCCACCTGGGCGGCCTGAGCAGTCTTCAGGACCTGCAGCGGCTGGACTTGGCGGAGGTGCTCTGGGGCGATCTGGACTGGTCCCTGCGCCGGGAGCTGGAGCGGCTGTTGCCCGCCAGCCAGCCGGTCCCGTCCGGCCGCCGGGTGCCGCTGGACTACGGCAGCGGCACCCCTGTGCTGGCGGTGAAGCTGCAGGAGATGTTCGGCTGCCTTGAAGGGCCGACGGTGCTGGACGGCCGGCTGGCGGTGAGGGTGGAGCTGCTGTCGCCGGCGGGACGCCCGGCGGCGGTCACCAGCGATCTGGCCGGCTTCTGGCGGCAGGGCTACGCCGAGGTGCGCCGGGAGCTGCGCGGCCGCTACCCCCGCCACCCCTGGCCCGAGGATCCCCGCCAGGGCATCGCCAGTGCCCGCACCAAGGCCGCCCTGGCCCGGGAAGGTCGCGGCCAGGCCCCGGAACGCTGATCCCGCCGGTCGGACCAGGCGAGACCCGACCGACCAGGCCCCCGGCGCAACCCCCTCAGTCCAGGCCGTCCAGCAGGTGACCGAAGCCGAAATGGCGCAGCCCTTCGAGGATGCCCGTGCAGCCGTGGCCCCGGGCGCGGTAGGTGCGCTCCAGGCGCGGCAGGGCGCGCACCAGGCCGGGCTCGGCATTGCCCACCATCACGCTCTGAAGACCCGTTTCGAACATGGCCAGGTCGTTGAGGGAATCCCCCGCCGTGACCACCAGGGCGTGATCCAGCTCCAGCCACTCCAGCAGCCCCAGCAGGGTGCTGCCCTTGTTGACACCAGCCGGCAGCACGTCCAGGTACTTGTCGCCGGAGACCAGGCAATCCACCCCGTGGGCCTCGATGGCCGGCAATCGGCTGTGGTCGAGCCGGCGGGGGTCGATGCCGTAGGCCAGGCGCCGATCGCTGCTGAGTGGCTCGGCGGAGAGACCCGGGAGGCGCGCCAGCAGGGGCAGCACCTGCGCCGCCCGTCCGCGCCAGAGGGCCTCGATCGGCTCCAGGGCCAGGGGCGAGGGGGTGAGGGAAGCGCCGCAGGCCACGGTGCAGCCCACATCACCGATCACCAGGTGGGGGGGATGGAGCCCATGGGCGGCCTCGGCGGCCAGCAGCCGGGCGACGGAACGCAGGTCCCGTCCCGTGCTGAAGACCTGCAGGACCCTGTGGCGCTGGGAGTGCAACCAGCCATAGAGGCGGCGGCGGGCCGGGACGCTCCCCTCCAGCAGGGTTCCATCGAGATCGGTGACCAGCACCAGATCGGTCGCCCCGGGCAGGGGCGCCGTGAGGTGCCGCTGGAAGTGGGCCCGTGGCGCCCGGCGCTGCGCCTCCGTACCGGGCCCCCACAGGGAACGGCGTCCGGAGCCGGCGGCCGGAAACGCCTTCATTCCCACCCCTTGGCACGGATGTCAACCGTGCAACCCACACCCGAAGTTGTAGTCCGTTTGACTGTCAAGATCCCTCCATCTTTCGTTACAGTGAGGCTTCCACCGAGGGTTCCTTCCATGTCTGACGCCTCCCAGCCCCGCTTCGGTTTCGTCAACTTCGCCGAAACCTGGAACGGCCGCCTGGCCATGATGGGTTTCGTGATCGGTCTGGCGACCGAGATTCTCACTGGCCAAGGCATTCTGGCCCAGGTCGGCCTCGGCTGAAGCCCGGCGGCCCAGCCAGTGGGCGACAGCCCCCATCGCATCCGTGCCGATGGCCGCCGGTCCCCCGGCGGCTTTTTCATGGCCCCGGCTGCGGTCCTAGGTTGGGTTCCACCCAGGGTTGCGCCCCGATGGCACCGACCGCCGCCGTTTCCCGCTTCTATGTCGGCAACCGCCGCGACGGTTCCAGGTTGCTGAGCAGCGCCCTGGTGATCACCGGGGCCGGCCTGATCCGCTTCGACCACCCCATCGGGCGGGCCGTTGCCCTGGTGGCGGGCCTGCTGAGCCTCTATTGGTGGCTCTGCTATCGCAAGCTGCAGCACTGACTCCATGCTCACGGCCCCTGGCAGCACCGCCCCATCCCGCCAGCCGGACGGCCTGCCCCGTTTCACGGTCACCGAGCTCAACCAGGCCATCGGCACCCTGCTCGAGCGGGGATTCGCGCCCCGCTTCCTGCTGGAGGCCACCGTTGGCCGTCCGCAGCAGAAGAAGGGCCATCTCTGGCTGACCCTCCTGGATGGCCAGGCCAGCATCCAGGGGGTGATCTGGTCGTCGCAGCTGCAGAAACTCAGCTTCGTTCCCCAGGAAGGTGATGGGGTGACGGTGGTGGGCAAGCTCAACTTCTGGGCCGCCCGAGCCAGTCTCACGGTGCAGGTGCTGGATGTGCGCCCCAGCCTGACCACGGTTCTGCGCCAGTTCGAACAGGTGCGCAGCCGGCTGGAGCCGGAGGGACTGTTCGATCCCGAACGCAAGCGAGCGCTGCCGCCGTGGCCCCGCCGCGTCGCCCTGCTCACCAGCGTGCCCAGCGCCGCCCTGGCCGACATGCTGCGCACGGCCCGGGAGCGCTGGCCCGCCACGGACCTGCTGGTGGTGCCGATCCCTGTCCAGGGCAACGTGGAGTCCCAGATCGTTCAAGCCATCGAGTGCCTCCACCGCCGGGGCGCCAGCCTCGGCATCGACGTCCTCGTGCTGGCCCGCGGAGGTGGCAGCCGGGAGGATCTGGCCGTCTTCGATGGCGAGCATCTGGCCCGCTGCCTGGCGGCGTCACCCTGCCCCGTTGTCTGTGGCCTCGGCCATGAGGACGACGTGACCATCGCCGATCTGGTGGCCGACTACCGGGCCGCCACCCCCACGGCCGCCCTGGTGGCCGTGCTGCCGGAACGCAGCCAGGTGCTCCGCTCCCTGGTCCAGGAGCGCCACCACCTGCAGCGCACGCTCGCGTTACGGATCGCCTCAGCCCGGCAACGGCTGACCACCCGACAGGAGCAGCTGCAGAGGCTGCACCCGACCCGGCTGCTGGAACAACGGCGCCAGTGGCTCGAGCAGCAACGGCAACTGCTGCGGGCCCTGTCTCCCGCCCACCTGCTCGCCCGGGGCTTCAGCCTGCTGCGGGATGGCGACGGTCGCCTGCTGCGTTCCGTGGTCGAGATGCGGCCAGGTGCCGAGGTCATCGCCGAGCTGGCGGATGGCCGGGTGGCCCTGCGGGTGCAGGACACCGAACCAGCAGGCTGAGACCTTGCCCGTTTTTTTTCCCCTATCCCTCCACCCATGGCCCGGCCCACCCCCAGATCCAGCCCCCCTGCAGAGGAATCCTCGGAACCATCCAGCGCGGCGACGGCAGCGGCCGTGGCCAGGGATCTGAGCTTCCGCGAAGCTCAGACGGCCCTTGAACTCTGTCTGGCCCAGCTCCAGGACGAGGAGCTGGATGTGGAGGCGATGGCCGATCTCTACCGCAGGGCCCTGGCCTACGCCGAGCGCTGCGAGTCGGTGCTGCAGCAGGTGGAGCAGCAGGTGATGCAATGGGATGCCTCCCAGCCGGACCTGGCGCCCACCCCCTACGCCCCATGAGCACAGCCGAACGCGTCGAACCGCAGGGTCCCGGCGGCCTCAACTGGATCGCCTGGCTCTATCTCGCCCTGGCCGTGGCTGGCGGCATCCTCCCCTGGCTGGCCAACCTGGACTTCATCCGGGCCGAAGGGGCGGCCTTTGATCTGGGTCTGTTCATTCGCCAGGCGAATGCCAATCCGGCGGCCCGTTCCTTATCCAGCGATCTGGCGATCGGGGCCACGGCGGTCACGATCTGGATGGTGCGCGAAAGCCGCCGGCTCGGCATGCGGGGCCTGGTCTGGGTGCTGCTCAGCTGCGTCACGATCGCCTTTGCCTTCGGCGCGCCCCTGTTCCTGCATCTGCGCGAACGACGGCTGGTGGAACTCTCCCGCCTCGGTCAGGAGGGTGCCGTCAGCGGGGGGTGAGTGATCGAAGGTGGGGACGGTGACGGTGGCTCAGGGTGCCTGGCGGTCCCGGGGGGAACCCTCGGCGGAGCCGGAGGCCTCCAGATCGACGGCATCCACGTTGATGGTGACGTCCCGGGCGTCGATCTCCCGCTCAGGCTGTGCTCCCCAGAAGAAGGCGCCGGGCGTGGCGCTGGGCCCCGATCCAGGGGGATCAACGGCATCAAACGCGCTGCCACAGGCCGGGCAGGTCTCGCTGCCCAGGCTGGTGAAGCCACAGGCCGGGCACGTGCGCAGGCGTCGGCGCAGCACCTGCCAGCCGATCACGCCCACCCCCGCGAGCAACAGCGGCAGGAACAGCAGGGTGAGGGTGAGACCCCCGATGACATCCAGCAGGATCCGCCCTGCCGACGTGGGCACCAGGAGCAGGGCGGCCGCCACACCGATCCAGAGCCAGGGGATGCGGTGCTCCATCAGCGCTGGAAGCGTGGATCGTTCTCGATCCACCGCTCGAGCGCCGCCAGACCTTCCAGGCCTGCCCAACCCAGCAGCAGGGCCGCCACCAGCCAGGCCGCCAGCAGACCAAGACCAAGCAGGAGGGGCACCAAGGCCAGGGTGGTGAGGCCGATCACCACGACCGCACCCACGGCCATGCAGACAAGGGCAAGGCTGGCCGGCAGGGGGGGGATCCGGAGGGCAGGCTTGGGCAAGGGACCATCCATCACAGCGATCACCATCCTGGCGTGAATCGGGGCTGTCTTCAGCGCGGCAGGGGTGTCGATGGCCCCCCCGCGGCACCGCCGGAAAGCACCACACTGAAACACTGGCCGAAATACAGAAGCGCCCCCACCAACCAGACCCAGAGGGTGAGCAGCAACACACCGCCCACCACCCCATAGGCCTGGAACCGGAGTCCGAGGGCGAGCAGACTCCTGCCCAGCAGAAGGTTCGAGAGGGTGAGACTGCTGCTCACCAGCAGGGCGCCTGGAATCAAGGGGCGGAAGGGAATCCGGCGCGAAGGCAGCAACCAGAGAAACACCAGGGTGGCCACGAAGCTGATCAGCAGGGAAACGAGCAGATCCAGGCCAAAGGAGAGGGAACTCAGCCACAGCAGGGGCCGGGGCAGATAGAGCTGCAGCTGGTCCTGGAAGCCGCTCGAACCGAACAAGCGCACAGTGCTGAACAGCTGGTCGATGACGATCAGAATTCCCACCAGCAGGATCAGCGAGAGGGCCTTCAGGCGCAGGGCCAGGAATCGGGCCACGTGCTGCTGCCAGCAGAGGTTGTCGAGGCCGAAGGGGCGATTCCACCAGAGGCGGTCGGCCCCGCGCTGGAGTGTCAGATAGATGTTGCTGGCGCTGAGGGCCAGAAGCACCAAACCAAGCAGGCCAGCCCCGAATCCCTGGTTGGTGAAGCGGCGCAGGGTGGCCTCAAAGCCCGGCAGGGCGGAGGCGGGCAGCACCTGGGCCACGTAGACGAGCAGTCGATCAAAGCGCTCGACATCACGGCCGAGAAGTCTCGAGGCCACCGAGAGGGCGATGAGCAGGGCCGGGAAAAAAGACTGAAGGGTGTGGTAAGCGAAGGCCGCACTGAGATCGACGCAATCCGCGCGCAGCCACAGGGCATAGGCCTTCCAGATGGGGCGGAAACGGCGACGCCAACTCACGGCAGAACCAACATCAAAAGCGTCAGGCGATGACAGCCACTCATTCTGCCCACCCCGGCAGCACCCCGGCCTCCCGCGGTATCTCGCCTACACCCCAGCAGCCGCCAACGCGCCGCCAAGGAGCCGCAACCAGCAGGCCAACAGAAAAGCCACCCTCCTCGGGTGGCTTCTCCTTCAGGTCCACGGGGGACCCGGTGGCATCCATGGCACCACACAGGGTGCCGATGGAGCGGAAGTTTTACCTGGCATCGAGCTATTTTCGCAGGGGGCTACCCCCCAACTATC
>CALRJP020000020.1:0-61047 GCA_943367585.1 Rhizobium sp. Q54 | reverse complement strand
ACCGACAAGTGGCTCAAGGCCGGCTGGCCCTGGGAGATCCCCCACCCCGACCAGGCCTGTTTCGTCGGCTTCGGCGGCCACACCGAGAGCTACCGCGACCAGAACGGCGCCTACCGGGTGCGCTGGATCCCCGCCGAGCACGCCATCGGTGTCCCCCACGACGTGCCGGTGCTGGGCTATCGGGTGAACACCTGCGACCGGCTGCGCCTCTGGCGGGCCGATGCCACCGAATCCTTCGACTTCTACGCCTTCAACAGCGGCGACTACTACGGCGCCGTGGAGGAGAAGGTGGGCTCCGAGACCCTCTGCAAGGTGCTCTATCCCAACGACGGCACCGCCAAGGGCCGCCAGCTGCGCCTCAAGCAGCAGCACTTCTTCGTCAGCTGCTCGCTGCAGGACATGATCCGCAGCCTCGACGCCCGCGGCATTCCCATCCAGGACTTCCCCCAGCACTGGGCCGTCCAGCTCAACGACACCCACCCCTCCATCGCCGTCGCCGAGCTGATGCGGCTCCTGCTCGACGACAAGCACCTCGAGTGGGACGCCGCCTGGGCCATCACCACCGCCTGCCTCTCCTACACCAACCACACCCTCCTGCCGGAAGCCCTCGAGAAGTGGGGCCTCGATCTCTTCGGGTCCCTGCTGCCCCGCCACCTGGAGCTGATCTTCGAGATCAACCGCCGTTTCCTCCAGCAGGTGCGCCTCAAGTACCCCGGCAACGACGCCGTGCTGCGCCGCCTCTCGATCATCGATGAAGGCGGCGACAAGGCCGTCCGCATGGCCCACCTCGCCACCGTCGGCTCCCACCACGTCAACGGCGTCGCCGCCCTGCACAGCGCCCTGGTCAAGCAGGACCTGTTCCCCGAATTCGCCGCTCTCTGGCCCGAGAAGTTCACCAACGTCACCAACGGCGTCACCCCCAGGCGCTGGGTGGCCCTGGCCAACCCCCAGCTTTCGGCCCTGCTCGACGCCTCGATCGGCACCGGCTGGGTGCGAAACCTCGATGAGCTGCGCCAGCTGGAGCGCTACGCCGACGACGGCGGCTTCCTGGAGAACTGGGGGGCCACGAAGCTGTCGGTGAAGCGCCACCTCACCAACTACATCCATCGCCACACGGGCGTGCTGGTGGATCCGGCCTCGATGTTCGACGTGCAGGTGAAGCGCATCCACGAGTACAAGCGCCAGCACCTCAACGCCCTCCAGGTGATCGCCCAGTACCTTCGCATCAAGAACGGCCTCGCCGATGGCCTTGCCCCCCGCACCGTGATCTTCGGCGGCAAGGCGGCTCCCGGCTATGCCATGGCCAAGCTGATCATCCGCTTCATCAACGGCATCGCCGACGTGGTGAACGCCGACCCCGACATGGACGGCCGGCTGCGCGTCATCTTCCTGGCCGATTACAACGTCAAACTCGGGGAGCGCGTCTACCCAGCCGCCGACCTCTCCGAGCAGATCTCCACCGCCGGCCTGGAAGCCTCCGGCACCGGCAACATGAAATTCATGATGAACGGCGCCCTCACCATCGGCACCCTCGACGGCGCCAACGTCGAGATCCGCGAGCAGGTGGGCGACGACAACTTCTTCCTCTTCGGCCGCACCACCGAGGGCATCGCCGCCCTCCGGGAGCAGGGCTACCGGCCCTGGGAGCTGATCGGCACCACCCCGGAGCTGCCGGAGGTCCTGCACCTGATCGAGAGCGGCCACTTCAGCAACGGCGACAAGGAGCTGTTCCGGCCCCTGCTGGAGAATCTCACCGGCCGCGACCCGTTCTTCGTGCTGGCCGACTTCGCGGCCTACCTGCAGGCCCAGCAGGCTGTCAGCGACGTCTGGGCCGATCGCCCCCGCTGGAACCGGATGTCCCTGCTGAACACCGCCCGCAGTGGGATGTTCTCCTCGGATCGCTCGATCCGGGAGTACAGCGAACGGATCTGGCAGACCGAGGAATTCCCGGTGACCATCACCTGCGAGATCGACGAGGCCCCGGCCAAAGGCCGCAAGCTGCCGGCGGCCCAGTAATCCAGTGAAGGGCTAGGGCGGCTCAGCCGCCCCGATGGTCCGGCAGGTCGGGCGTCTGGTGCAGCAGGCGGTTGAGGCGCAGGCGGTCGGCGTTGAGGGGGTCGGGGGCCAGCTCGCCGGCCACCTCCCGGAAGGTCTGCTCCACCGGCTCCGGGACCCTCACGTCGAAGATGCGCTCCATCAGGGCTTCGATGGAGAAGAGGTGGGCGTTGATGTTCTCCAGGTCGGCCATGGCCTGCTGGATGGCGTCGCCCTCGGGGGGGCCATCACCGCCGGCCTCCTGGAGATCGGCCTCGGGGGCCGCCGGGGTGGGAGCTGAGTCGCCGTCGCCATGCTGTTTCTGGAGCTCCTCCAGCACCCGGCCAGCCAGGGTGCGGAACGACTGCAGGGCGGCCCAGTTGAGCTCCTGTTGCTGACGGAGGCTGGGATTTTCTCGGATCAGCCGGTCGTGTTCCCGATAGAACCGCTGGCAATCAGGACATTGGCAGGGCTCTTCTGGCACCGCGTCCCTTCTTTCATTCAACGACCATCATGGCACCGTCAGGCCGCCAGGGGGCCCTGATCCGGCCGATCCCCCGCCTCACTGAGCAGGGGCAGGGGAATTTCGATCGAACTCACCACCTGGATCACATCGCGCAGGCGCATGGAATCGGCGAACCAGCCCATGGCCTGTTCCACGTCGCCGCGCCGTTCCGCATCGCTGGCCTGCTCCTCATGGGCATCGGCGAGAAGCGCCAGCCAGCAGAGGCAGCGGGCCTGCACCACCGAAAGATCGAGCTCATCGGGATGGGCGTGGGCGATGTTCTCGCTCTCCTGCTGCACCAGCAGGCGCAGGCGCAGGTCGTGAAGCTGGGTCATCCACCGCTGACGACTGACCGCACGCTAGCGGGAGTGCCCGTTCTGGGGAAGGCCACCATCGGTAGCGCAGGTTACGGGCCTGGCGTTTCGGGCCCGGCCAGGGGTTCAGTTGCCGGCGTAGGCGATGCCGGCCTCCACCTCGGCGATCGCCTGGTTGACCAGGACGATCGCCCTGTCGCGGTGCCCACCCTTGTTGGGGGCGGCCATCTGCAGGGACGACCTGGCGCTGAACAGCGCATTCAGGGCGTTCTGCATGTTGGGCTGCTGGGCGAGGGCCACCCCCGAGGCCACCCCCGCACCGGCAAGGAACGCGACGGGGACGGCCAGCCAGGGGGAAAGCCGGGGACCGGAAGCCATGGGCTGGGGAACAGAGCTGGTGAACTTTAGGGTGGCCGTTAAGGGGAAAGCCTGGAGTCACCCGCTGGGGTGACAGCGGACGGCAATCCCTGCCAAGGGTGAGGATTGGAAAGGCGGGAGCGGAAGGCCAGGGGTCATCGCCCTTCGGGCAAGACAGCGAATTTTCCTGATCAGCCCTGACTTTTCTCACCGCCAGCACCCCTGACCAGGCCCCGCGGTGACGGTGCCCTGACAAAGATGAAGATCCGGTGACAGCGCGCCTTAAGGATTCCTCAGATTTGTGGTAGGGTTGCCACGTTGGCCAAGTTCGCCTCATAGGTGCTTGGGCCACTTCCCCTCCCAACGCACCCAACCACCCATCCAAACCATGACGACCACCCGATTCCTCTTCAGACCAGGAATGGCGGCCAAGGCCGGCCTCCTGGCAGTCACGGCTGCTCTGGCCGTCCACGCCGGTGATTCGAGGGCACTCGAGGCCGAGCCGGCCCCCGGCGACTTCATCGACTGCGCTGTCTCCGAGATCATCGCTGGCACCTGCAATGGCGGCGACATCACCGTCGGCGACAAGACCCTGAGCGGTTTTGACTTCAGCGGGATGATCGTTGATCAGTTCGATCGGATGATCTTCACCCAGGTCACTGATTTCGAATATCAGTTCCAGTACAACTTCTCCCCCGTCCAGCGTTCCAACTCGTCGGGTAGCTTCAGCTACAACGTGGCCATCACCCCTGTGGGCCTCGCCCAAGGGAATACGTTCTGGAAGGCCCAGTCCAACGTCACGGGCAGCACCTTCACCAACGGCTCCTTCGAGACCACCGTTACCACCAACCCCGCCATCGTCCCGGCGACCTCCGGTAGCAGCCCCCTGACCAACCCCAGTGTCGACAGCTTCTTCGGCCCTGGCGTGACATCGGCCCTCTTCACCCAGTCCTTCACCGTGGCTGGTGGCCCTAACGCCGCCCTGGTCAACTCCCTTGGCGTCACCCTGACCCAGCGTCGTCCTTCCACTGAAGTCCCCGGCCCGCTGCCCATTCTGGGTGCCGGTGCTGCGTTCGGCCTCTCCCGCAAGATGCGCCGTCGCATCAAGCAGGTCGCCTGAACAACGGATCAAGGAAAACCTTTTCCTTTCCCCAGCCTCTCCCTTGCGGGAGAGGCTTTTTTTTGACCAGATTTCCACCGAAACGAGCAGCAGGGGCAACGATTCCAGGGGGAGATGGTCCTGCCACCGCGAGGGGAGACAATGGGCTCGCCGAGAGTTAGGGTTGGACCCGCTTCCGGGACGTCCCGAAACCAAGCTCTGATGGCCCCTCGTCTGCGTAAGGAATGACACCGATGGAATCGTCAGGCACCAGAGGCGAAGCCTCCACCAAGCCAGCTGTCACGGCAGCCCGCTGGTTTGCCCTCATTGGCTGGATCTTGATCGGAACGACTCTGAGCAGTCTGGTGTTCTCCACCCTGCCGGTCAGGTTGGTGAACCCAGACTGGCAGTTGCGGTTGATCAGTTCCATCCTCGCCGGCACCACCTCTCTGTTGCTCGGCACCTTGCTCGTGTGCGGAGCTTGCTTGTTACAACCTCGCAACCCGCAGTTTCAGCAGCGATCTGACTTCCTGAGGACGGTGTCCGGCTGGTTTGCCGTGCTGTTGCTGCTGGTCATTCCCGTTCAGTTCTACGCCGGACACCGGGCGAGTGGAGCCGTTCAGGCGACGGAGAATCAGAGCATCCAGTTGATCAAGAAAATCATCCAGGGTGTCACCGCCTCCAACAATGAAGCCGAGCTTCGTAGCTTCCTCGCCAGCCTGCCATCACCGCCCCCGGTGCCCGCTCGCTTCGAGGCTCCGTTCCCTGAGATCAAGCAAAGGCTCCTCACCAATTTCAACAGCCGGCTCAACGCCGCCAACTACCAGGCGGGAGAGATGAGATCCCAACGCCTTGAAAAGTTTCTGGCTGATGCCACACGAAATTCCGTTCAGGCTTTCCTGATGGCCATCGCCTTCACCGGTATCGCAGATCAATCCGGTCCCCTTTTCGGGTTTTTCCGGCGCCTCGGGGTCTATCGCTATAGGGATTAGGAGCCGACCACAGGGCCTGACGATCACGGGGCTGGCGGGACTCGAACCCACGACCTACGGTTTAGGAAACCGTCGCTCTATCCGGCTGAGCTACAGCCCCTGCTGGAGCGTGGGTCGGGGTAACCGTTCCACACGCTTTACCCACTTTAGGGCTGGGCCCGGTCCCCCCCAGGCTCCTACTCTCGAGACTGGAAAGCAGGCGAGGTGATCGCGATCGGTGCGGTGCGGCCTTCGGGTCACCGCCGCGGCCGGTTGAGGAAAGTCCGGGCTCCCCAATGGCCAGGCCTGCTGGGTAACGCCCAGTGCGGGTGACCGTGAGGACAGTGCCACAGAAACACACCGCCGATGGCCCGGGCTTGCCCGGCGCACAGGCAAGGGTGCAAAGGTGCGGTAAGAGCGCACCAGCGGCATCGAGAGGTGCCGGCTTGGTAAACCCCGGCTGGGAGCAAGGCCCAGGGACAGCGGTTGGCCATCTTCCCCGTCCCGATTCCCATGCGCCGCTCGAGGCCGCCGGTGACGGCGGTCCCAGACAGATGATCACCCCCCCTGCCGGCGGCGTGCCGTTGGCAGGGGAGAACAGAACCCGGCTTACGTCCTGCTTTCCCCTTTTGCCCCGCGATGACTCCCCAGCGCCGCCAGCAACTTCTGGCCTTTCTGGAGAGTCTCGGCCTCGGCGCCGCTTCGGGTTTGCTGCCCCCGGATCCGGCCGCCGCCGGCGCCGCCCTGGCCACGCTGGATGAGGCGCTCACCCACAGCTCCACGGGCCAGCCCCGCCACCACGACCGCCTGGAGTTCCTCGGTGATGCGGTGCTGCGCCTGGCGGCGGCCGAGTTCCTGCGGTCGGCCCACCCCGCCCTGAGCGTGGGGGAGACCTCCGCCCTGCGGGCCCAGCTGGTGTCCGACCGCTGGCTGAGCGAGCTGGCCCGCACCATCGCCCTGGAGCCGGTGCTGCTGCTGGGGCCGATGGCCGCCGGCGACCGGGCCGGCCGCGCCACCGTGCTGGCCGAATGCTGCGAAGCCCTGGTGGGGGCCATCTACACCGTCGGAGGCGGCCCCCAGGGCGGCCTGACGGCGGTCCAGCGCTGGCTGGCCCCCCACTGGCGGGCCAGCGCCGCCGAACTGCTGGCCGACCCCCTGCGCCACAACTGGAAGTCGGTGCTGCAGGAATGGAGCCAGGGCCAGGGCCTGGGCCTCCCCGCCTACCGCTGCCAGGAGCGCAGCCGGGTGCACGGGGATCCGGAGCGCTTCGAATGCCGCGTCGAGGTGGCCGACCTCTCTGGTGAGGGCCGGGGCGGCTCCCGGCGGGAGGCGGAGCAACAGGCGGCCCGGGCGGCCCTGGCCGCCCTGAAGCTCAGGCCGGCTCCAGGGTGCTGAGGGGCACGGTCACCAGCTTGTCCCAGTTGCCACCCTCGAACAGCACCGCGGCCATCGCCCCGCTGATGCGCTGCACAAAGCCCTGGTAGCCGTTGTAGATGGAGCGGGGATCGCGCACCACCACGGTGGTGCCGGGCAGGATCGGGCTGCTGGCCATGGGGGAGCCCCCGGAAGGAGCCATCAAGTGGGGCCATTATCGGTGCCCGCCAGGCCGGTTGCGGTGGCGGCGGGCACCGCCCCTGCCCGTGGCGCGATGATGCGCCGCGACGGGAGCGATCTGGCCGTGGCCGACACCAGCAACGAGACACCCGGGGCCGATCCGGGGGAGCTGATGGCCGTGGGGCGGTTCGTGGCGGCCCAGGGCATGGGCGGTGAGGCGCGCCTGCTGCCCCTCAGCGACTTCCCCGAGCGCTTCACCAGGCCCGGGGCGCGCTGGCTGCAGGCCCCCAAGGGCGAACCACGGCCGGTGCGGCTGCTCGCCGGCCGGCCCCTGCCGGGCAAGAACCTGTTCGTGCTGCGCCTGGAAGGGGTCAGCGATCGCACCGCCGCCGAGGCCCTGGTGGGCCAGCACCTGCTGGTGTCCGCCGCCGACCGCCCGAACCTGGAGCCGGGGGAGTTCCACCTGCTCGATCTGGTGGGGCTCCAGGTGCGGTTGCTGGAGGAGCCGCAGGCGTCCATCGGCACCGTGACCGACCTGATCCATGCCGGCAACGATCTGCTGGAGGTGGAACTGACGGAAGGTGGACGGCGGTTGCTGATCCCCTTCGTGGAGGCGATCGTGCCGGAGGTGAACCTGGCGGAAGGCTGGCTCGGCCTGACGCCGCCCCCCGGCCTGCTCGACCTCTGAGTCCGCCCTCGGTGCAGTGGAACGCTGACGGGCGCGGCCACCTCCGGTTGAATGGGCCCGACTGATGGTCCTGCGGGACAGCTGCAGCATCCATGGCTTCCCCCTCCCTGGTTCCGGTGATCCTCTGCGGTGGCACCGGCACCCGCCTCTGGCCCCTGTCCCGGGCCAGCTACCCCAAGCAGTACTGGCCCCTGGCCGGCACCACCGAGGAAACCCTCCTGCAGCAGACCCACCAGCGGCTGCAGGGCCTGCCGGACCTGGGTCCGCCGTTGCTGATCTGCAACGAGGACCATCGCTTCATCGTGGCCGAACAGATGCGGCAGATCGGCGTGGAGCCGGCGGCGATCCTGCTGGAGCCGGTGGGGCGCAACACCGCCCCGGCGGTGGCGGTGGCGGCCCTGCAGGCCACCGCCCGCGGTGACGACCCCCTGTTGCTGATCCTGGCCGCCGACCATGTCATCCGCCGGGCCGCCGACTTCCGCGCCACCGTGACCGCCGGCATGGCGGCGGCGGCCGAGGGCCGGCTGGTCAGCTTCGGCATCGTGCCCACCAGCGCCGAAACCGGCTACGGCTACATCGAGGCCGCCGGAGCCATGGCCGCCGCCACCCCCGTGCCGATCGCCCGCTTCGTGGAAAAGCCCGACAAGGCCACCGCCGAGGCCTTCCTGGCCACCGGCCGCTTCACCTGGAACAGCGGCATGTTCCTGTTCCGGGCCAGCACGATCCTGGCGGAGCTCGAACGCTTCGCCCCCGAGGTGGTGGCCGCCTGCCGCACGGCCCTGGAGCAGGACAGCGCCGACCTGGAGTTCCTGCGGCTGGAGCGGGAGGCCTTCGCCAACGGCCCCAGCATCGCCATCGACGTGGCGGTGATGGAGAAGACCGACCGGGGCGTGGTGCTGCCCCTCGATGCAGACTGGAGCGACGTGGGCAGCTGGGCGGCCCTCTGGGAAACCTCCCAGCAGGACCCGGAAGGCAACGTGCTGCGGGGCCGGGTGATCAGCGAGGGCAGCCGCAACTGCTACCTGCGCAGCGAACACCGCCTGGTGGTGGGGCTGGGCGTGGAGGACCTGGTGGTGGTCGAGACCGACGACGTGGTGCTCGTGGCCCACCGCGACCGGGCCCAGGAGGTGAAGGGCATCGTCGGCCGGCTGGAGCGGGATGGCGCCCCCGAAAGCCGCGCCCACCGCCGCATCTACCGGCCCTGGGGCCACTACGACGGGGTGGTGGAAGGGGAGCGCTGGCAGGTCAAGAAGATCTCGGTGAAGCCCGGCGCCAGCCTCTCCCTGCAGATGCACCACCACCGGGCCGAGCACTGGGTGGTGGTGCGGGGCACCGCCGTGGTGGAGAAGGACGGGGTGGAGGAGCTGGTGGGCGAGAACCAGAGCACCTACATCCCCCTCGGCGCCCGGCACCGCCTCACCAACCCCGGCAAGATCCCCATGGAGCTGATCGAGGTCCAGAGCGGCCCCTACCTGGGCGAAGACGACATCGTCCGCTTCGACGACCGTTATGGCCGCAGCGATGCCCCGGCCCTGACCGAGCCCCTGAGCCAGCCTTGATGGCGCCGGCCTGCGGCGGGCGAGCCCGCTGCGCGGGCATCGCCGCCTTCGGTCGGCGCCATCAAGGCGGTCAGGGGCGCTCAGGGGCCGGGCTGGGGGGTGCGGCGATGGATGGCTCTCGAGCCCCCTCCCCCACGGTGAGGGTGTCGGGCCTGTGACCCGCGAAGGTAGGCGTTGCCCGCTCCGCGGGCTCGCCCACCGCAGGGGGTCAGAGGCCCGACACCCTCACTCGACAGTGACGCTTTTGGCCAGGTTTCTGGGTTGATCGACGTCGAGGCCGCGGTGGGCGGCGATGTGATAGCTGAGCAGCTGCATCGGGATCACCGTGAGCAGGGGGCTGAGCAGCTCGTCCACCTCCGGCAGGGGCAGCAGCACATCGAACAGATCGGTGTCCGGGCAGGCGGGGGCCACTCCGATCAGCTGGGCATCGCGGGCCTTGGCCTCCTGGGCATTGGAGAGCACCTTCTCGAAGACGCTGCCGGGCACCGCAATCGACACCACCGGCACGCGGGCATCGAGCAGGGCGATCGGGCCGTGCTTCATCTCCCCCGCCGGGTAGCCCTCGGCGTGGATGTAGCTGATCTCCTTGAGCTTGAGGGCCCCCTCCATGGCGATCGGGTAGTTGATGCCGCGGCCCAGGAAGATGACGTCCTGGGTGTCGGCGAACAGGTGGGCCAGCTCGGCGCAGCAGCGGTCATGGTCGTCGACCAGCCGCTGCAGCACGGCGGGGAGCGCCCGCAGCTGCTCGGCCAGGGCCCGCAGCTGGGCGGGGGTGCGGCCGCCGCCGAGGGGGTGGGCCGTGCCACCGCGGCGTTCGGCGAAGGCCAGCGCCAGGCCGTAGAAGGCCAGCAGCTGGCCGAGGAAGGTCTTGGTGGCGGCCACCCCCACCTCGATGCCGGCGCCGATGTCGAGCAGATGGGGCACCAGGCGGCCGAGGGAGCTCTCGGGGCGGTTGGTGATGCCCAGCAGGCGCGGCGCGTAGGCCGGATCGGCCACCAGGAAGCGCCGCTCCTGCTCCATCGCCAGGGCGGCGAGGGTGTCGGCCGTCTCGCCTGACTGGGTGACGCCGATGGTGAGCGTATGGGGCTCCAGCGGCGGCGGGGCGTAGCGGAACTCGCTGGCATAGAACACCGACGTGGGCAGCCCCGCCAGCTGCTCCAGCAGGTGGGCGCCCACCTGGGCCGCATGGCGGCTGGTGCCGCAGGCCAGGATCTGGATCCGCTCCACCCCCTCGTAGACGGACTCGTCGAGGGGGAGCGCCACCAGGGCCCCCTCCGGCAGGTGGCGGGCCACCCACAGGGCCATCGTTTCGGGTTGCTCGTGGATCTCCTTGTGCATGAAGTGGCGGAAGCTGCGCTTGTCCGCCACGTGCTCGGTGCCCACCAGCAGGGTGGGGTTGCGCTGCACCCGCGCGCCGGAGCCGTCGTAGAGCTCGATGCCCAGGGGGGTCAGCAGGGCCACCTCCCCGTCCTCCAGGGGCAGGATCGTGCGGGTGAAGCCCGCCAGGGCCGGGGTGTCACTGGCGCAGAGGAACTCCCCCTCCCCCAGGCCGATCAGCAGAGGCGCCTGCCGCCGGGCCACCACCACGGCCCCGGGCACCGCCGCCCACACCACCGCCAGGGCATAGGCCCCGTGCAGCAGGGGCAGCACCTGCTGCAGGGCCTCCAGCAGCAGGGCCGGCGAGGCCGCCGCCCCCTCGGCCTGCCGCTGCCGCAGCCGCCGGGAGAGCAGGTGGGGGATCACCTCGGTGTCGGTGTCGGAGCGGAACGTCACCCCTTCGGCCTGCAGCTCCTCCCTGAGGCTGCGGTGGTTCTCGATGATGCCGTTCTGCACCACGGCCAGCTGGCCGCTGCCGTCGAGGTGCGGGTGGGCGTTGCGCTCCTCCGGCTTGCCGTGGGTGGCCCAGCGGGTGTGGCCGATGCCGCACTGGCCGGGGGCCCCCCGTTCCTCGTAGCGGGCCGTGAGGTTGACCAGCTTGCCCTCGGCCTTGAGGCAGTGCAGGCCGGCCCCGTCAACGGTGGCGATGCCGGCGGAGTCGTAGCCGCGGTACTCCAGCTGGCGCAGACCCTCCAGCAGCTGGGGGGCCGCCTCCCGTGAGCCGATCAGGGCAACGATGCCGCACATAGGAGAAGCAATCCGGCGGGAAACGGGGGTGGGGGGCCAAAAAAAAGCCCGGCGCTGGCGCCGGGCAAGAGCTTATGGGAGGGCAGCGGCGCCGCCGGTGTCAGTAGGCCAGGCCCATGGAGCGGCTGGTCTCGTCGCCGAGGTAGACGCGGATGCTCAGGAAGTCGGTGGGGCAGGCGGTTTCGCAGCGCTTGCAGCCGACGCAGTCTTCGGTGCGGGGCGAGGAAGCGATCTGGGCGGCCTTGCAGCCATCCCAGGGGACCATCTCGAGAACGTCGAGGGGGCAGGCACGGACGCACTGGGTGCAGCCGATGCAGGTGTCGTAGATCTTGACGGCGTGGGACATGCCAGGGCCGGGAACGAACGGCGAGGTGCCCAAAGTACCCACACCGTTCCGGCGCAGGGCCGGACCCGGCCTTGGCCGTCACCCTTGTTCATACGGCGAAAGGGCCCGACCGGGGCGACCCGTAGGATGCTGCCTCCCTCACAGCAGCCATGTCCCAGGAAGCGATCTTCGAGAAAGTCCGGTCGATCGTTGCCGAACAGCTCAGCGTGGAGGCTGACGAGGTCAAGCCGGAATCCAATTTCCAGAACGACCTGGGTGCCGATTCCCTCGACACCGTCGAGCTGGTGATGGCCCTGGAGGAAGCCTTCGACATCGAGATCCCCGACGAGTCGGCCGAAGGGATCACCACGGTGGGCGACGCCGTCAAATACATCCAAGAGAAGCAGGCCTGAGGCGTCCATGGTGGAGGGTCTCCGCCGCGTCGTCGTCACCGGCCTGGGCGCGGTCACACCGATCGGCAACAACGTCGCGGATTACTGGGAGGGGCTGATCAGCGGCCGCAATGGGGTGGCGCCGATCACCCTCTTTGATGCCTCCCGCCATGCCTGCCGCTTCGCTGCGGAGGTCAAGGACTTCGACACGGCCGGCTGGCTGGAGCCGAAGGAAGCGAAGCGCTGGGATCGCTTCTGCCAGTTCGGCGTGGTCGCGGCCAAGCAGGCGGTGGCCGATGCCGGCTTGAGCATCGACGACGGCAACGCCCAGCGGGTCGGGGTGGCGATCGGCTCCGGCGTGGGCGGGCTGCTGATGATGGAAACCCAGGCCCACGTGCTGGCCGACCGGGGTCCCGACCGGGTCAGCCCGTTCTGCGTGCCGATGATGATCCCCAACATGGCCACCGGTCTGGCGGCCATCGCCATCGGCGCCAGGGGACCCAGCAGCGCCGTGGCCACCGCCTGCGCCGCCGGCTCCAACGCCATCGGCGACGCCTTCCGGCTCATCCAGATGGGCCTGGCCGACGCCATGGTCTGCGGTGGGGCCGAATCGGCGATCACCCCCCTGGGGGTGGCCGGCTTCGCCAGCGCCCGGGCCCTGTCGTTCCGCAACGATGACCCCGCCACGGCCAGCCGACCCTTCGACGCCGAGCGCAACGGCTTCGTGATCGGCGAGGGGGCGGGGGTGCTGGTGCTGGAGAGCCTCGAGCACGCCACGGCCCGGGGCGCCCGGGTGCTGGGCGAGATCGTCGGCTACGGCATGACGTGTGATGCCTATCACTACACCCTTCCTTCCCCCGGCGGCATCGGCGCGGCGGAGGCCATCCGGCTGGCCCTGGCCGATGCCCGGCTGGAGCCGGAGGCGGTGGATTACGTCAACGCCCACGGCACCAGCACCCAGGCCAACGACAGCAACGAGACCGCCGCCATCAAGTCGGCGCTCGGGGCCCACGCCATGACCATCCCGGTCAGTTCCACCAAGTCGATGACCGGCCACCTGCTGGGAGGCAGCGGCGGCATCGAGGCGATCGCCGCGGTGCTGGCGGTGGCCCACAACCTGGTACCGCCTACGATCAACTACAGCACGCCCGATCCCGCCTGCGATCTGGATGTGGTGCCCAACCAGGCCCGGGAACACAACGTCAATGTCGTGCTTTCCAACTCCTTCGGATTCGGCGGCCACAACGTCTGCCTCGCCTTCCGCCGGATGACCTGACCCCCCGACGCGCCAGCGCACCGGGTCCTCCCCATCCCTGGAACACCTCCCTTCTCCCTGCACTCCCCCGTCAAGCCATGGTCGCCGCCCCCACCACCCAGGTCGATAGCCACGTAGAGACGCTCTGCATCAACAGCATCCGCTTCCTGGCGGTCGATGCGATCAACAAATCCAATTCGGGCCACCCCGGCCTGCCGATGGGCTGCGCTCCGATGGCCTTCTCCCTCTGGGACAAGGTGCTGCGGCACAACCCGAAGAATCCGCAGTGGTTCAACCGCGACCGCTTCGTGCTCTCGGCCGGCCACGGCTGCATGCTGCTGTACGCGCTGCTGCACCTCACCGGCTACGACAGCGTGACCCTGGAGGACCTCAAGCAGTTCCGCCAGTGGGGCTCCCGCACCCCCGGCCACCCGGAAACCTTCGAGACCCCCGGGGTTGAGGTCACCACCGGCCCCCTGGGCCAGGGCATCTCCAACGCCGTCGGCCTGGCGATCGCCGAAGCCCACCTGGCGGCGAAGTTCAACAAGCCCGACGCCACGATCGTCGACCACTACACCTATGTGCTGATGGGTGACGGCTGCAACCAGGAGGGCGTCTCGGGCGAGGCGGCCTCCCTGGCCGGCCACCTGGGCCTGGGCAAGCTGATCGCCCTCTACGACGACAACCACATCACCATCGACGGCAACACCGGCGTGTCCTTCACCGAGGACGTGATGAAGCGCTATGAGGCCTACGGCTGGCATGTGCAGCACGTCCAGGACGGCAACACCGACGTGGCCGCCATCACCCGGGCGATCGAGGCGGCCAAGGCGGTCACCGACCGCCCCAGCCTGATCAAGGTCACCACCACGATCGGCTACGGCTCCCCCAACAAGGCCAACACCGCCGGCGTGCACGGCGCCGCCCTGGGGGCCGAGGAGGCCGAGCTCACCCGCCAGCAGCTGGAGTGGAACTACGGGGCCTTCGAGGTGCCCGAGCCCGCCTACGAGCACTGGCGCCAGGCGATCCAGCGCGGTGCCGCCGCCGAAGCCTCCTGGGACGAGAGCCTGGCCGCCTACCGCAGCAGCTACCCCGCCGAGGCCGCCGAGTTCGAGCGCCTGCTGCGCGGTGAGCTGCCCGAGGGCTGGGATGCCTCCCTGCCGGTGTTCACCCCCGAGGACAAGGGCCTGGCCACCCGCCAGCACTCCTACAACGCCCTCAACGCCTTCGGCCCCAGCCTGCCCGAGCTGATCGGCGGCTCCGCCGACCTCACCCACTCCAACCTCACGGACATCAAGGGCGAGGCCAGCTTCCAGAAGGGCCACGAAGCCAACCGCTACCTGCACTTCGGCGTGCGGGAGCACGCCATGGCGGCGATCCTCAACGGCATCGCGTACCACAACAGCGGCCTGATCCCCTACGGCGGCACCTTCCTGGTGTTCGCCGGCTACATGATCGGCGCCATGCGGCTGTCGGCCCTCTCGGAGCTGGGCGTGATCTACGTGCTCACCCACGATTCGATCGGCCTGGGTGAAGACGGCCCCACCCACCAGCCCGTGGAAACCCTCGCCAACCTGCGCGCCATCCCCAACCTGCTGGTGATCCGCCCCGGCGACGGCAACGAGACGGTGGGCGCCTACAAGGTCGCGGTCACCAACCGCAAGCGCCCCACGGTGCTGGCCCTCAGCCGCCAGGCCATGGTCAACCAGGCCAACTCCGCCGCCGACAAGGTGGCCAAGGGCGGCTACATCCTCAACGACTGCGACGGCACCCCGGATCTGATCCTGATCGGCACCGGCACCGAGCTCGACCTCTGCGTCAAGGCCGCCGCCCAGCTCACCGCTGAAGGCAAGGCCGTGCGGGTGGTGTCGATGCCCTGCGTCGAGCTGTTCGAGGAGCAGGACGCCGCCTACCGCGAGTCGGTGCTGCCCGCCGCCGTGCGCAAGCGGGTGGTGGTGGAGGCCTCCAGCTCCTTCGGCTGGCACAAGTACACCGGCTTCGACGGCGCCAGCGTCTCGATCGACAGCTTCGGTGCCTCCGCCCCCGGCAACGTCTGCCTCGAGAAGTTCGGCTTCACCGTCGACAACGTGGTGGCCACGGCGAAGGCCCTGGGCTGATCGGATCGTCACCCAGCCGGGCGCTGGGGGGATCACCACCGAAGCCGGGCCCCGTCAGGGCCCGGCTTTTTCATGGGGCCGGGGGCGCAGGGCCGCTCAGCCCTGGCGGGATGGCACGTTGTGGCGGCTGCGCTCCACCACCAGGGGCAGGCGCAGGGTGCGCTGGTTGATGAAGCCGATGTATTCGCCCAGGATGCCGAGGGCGAACATCATGGCGCCGGCGAAGAACAGCGCCGAGACCGACAGCATGGCCACACCGAACTGGAAGCTCTGCCAGAAGAGCAGCTTGCTGACCATCACCACGAACGACAGCAGGATCGAGAGGGCCCCGAGGGACAGGCCGGCGGTGGTGATCAGCCGCATCGGCTTGCGGGAGGAGGTGACGATGCCGAGCACGCCGAAATCCACCAGGAACGACAGGGAGGCCGAACTGCTGCCCCCCTTGCGATCGGCACTCACGTAGGGAATCGTCGACCACTTGAAGCCGATGGCGCAGACCAGACCCTTGATGAAGGGGTAGGAATCGATCGACTCCCGCAGGGCAAGGATCACCGAGCGGTCGTAGATGCCGAACCCGGTGGTGTCGCGCACCATCGGATAGTCGGAGAGCCAGGAGAGGGTGGCGTAGTAGATCTTCTTGCAGAGAAACAGGATCGGGCTTTCATGGCTGGAGCGCCGCACCGCGAAGATCACCTGGTTGTCGCCCTTTTTCCAGGCCGTGATCAGATCGGCCACCAGCTCGGGGGGATCCTGCAGATCCGACATCAGAAAGACATTGGCATCGGCATCGGGCACCAGCAGGGCATTGGCGGAGGAGCGCACAAAACCGAAGTTGGAGACATTGCGAATCAAACCAACCCGTGAATCCCGTGCCGCCAATCCCTCGATCAGGGCGACGGTGTGGTCGGTGGAGCAGTTATCGGCAAACACGATCGAGAAGACATCGTCCGGGAACTGCTCAAGAACCTTGGCGAGCCTCACATAGAGCGCTTCGATGTTGGACGACTCGTTGTAGCATGGTATGCAAATCGCAATATGATGAGTCAATGTTGTCAAAAAGCATGCTGCAGGCAGTGTATCTTTTGGCTGCCGTTCTTGCGGCATGCCTGGGCCAATTCATCTTGCGGATCCGCCCACCGGCCGAAGGCGTCCGCACCGGTGCGCTCTATCTGGCGGCTTCGCTTGTTTGCTATGGCGCCTCCTTCGGAATCACCGCCCTGGTGCTGCCCGCCGCCGACCGCAAACTGGCGGTGCTGATGCTCAGCCTGCAGTATCCGCTGCTGTATGTCCTGTTCTCACTGAAGGATGCGGCGGCCCTGCAGCCGGCCAGTGTGGTCGCGATCACCCTGGGCTACGCGATCGTCGCCGTGGGCATGTTCGGGCGTTAGGAACGCGCGCCGCAGAGCCTGGCCCTCTGGCGTTCACCCAGCTGGAAACGCCAGGTCGGTCCGCCATAGATCTCGATCCCCATCGGGTGGGGGGTCCTGCACACATCACGGAGCTGGTCGGCATAATCCAGCGTCCGCATCTCTCCGGTGGGCGTCATCAACACGATGGGCCTGGGGACGACGTTGTTGTGATAAAAGACCAGCGTCAGCACCAGCCAGATCGCCAGGGCGCGGCAGGCGGTGCTCTGGCGGGTGTGGCGCTCCCGCGCCAGCAGCACGAACGCAATCAGCAGCACCGACAGGAACAGGACGGTGTTCCAGTAGAAGAAACGCCCGCCCGCATCTTCGACGCTCAACATCTTCAGGTCCACCCCGCGACGGGTGGCCACCAGCAGGCTGGAGCAGGAGAGCACCAGGGTGGAGAAGATGGCCAGGTAGAGCAGGGCCGGCTGGCCCATGCGCCCCGTCACCACCCGCACGGCCAGCACCACCAGGGCCAGCACCCCGAGCACGGCCAGCAGCTGCAGGGGATCGGGCAGACCCCGCAGGTACCACCAGGGCTTGTAGCCCCCCAGCAGCGGGGCGATCAGGTGCACCGTGAACCAGTCGAGCAGCACGGCGGGCTGCATCAGCAGCTTGGCCAGCGCCTGGGCTGTCGAGAGGGGGTAGGTGGTCTGCAGCTGGGAGAAGTAGAGCTGCAGGGAGGAGAGCAGCACCGGCACGCTGAGCCACAGGGGTCCCAGGGGCAGCCGGCGATGGCGCAGGCCGGCGAAGATCAGCAGCGGAATCGTGTAGATGGCCATGAACGGGCCGGTGAAGGCCGCCACCAGCCCATAGAGCAGCAGCAGTCCCTTGAGGAGGGGAGATCGGAAGGCCTCCGCTCGACCGCTCCCCTGCTGGGCCACCGCGCCGTAGGCGATCAGGATGAACCCGAGCGGGAAGAAGATGTAGGCATTGGGCAGGTTGAGATAGGTTTCGCCGGCGTAGGGGTAGAAGACGTAGGGGATGTAGGCCACCCGCATCAGCCGGCTGAACACGTTGGAGGCGATCAGGGCCTCCACGCTGACCAGGGGCAGCAGCCAGGACCCCCAGGCCACCAGCAGGAAGAAGCCGGGATAGGCCAGCGGCGAGAGCAGGTTCACCGCCGTCAGGGCGCTGATCCGCTGGAGCAGATGGCTGTAGCCCGCATAGAGCTGCAGCAGCGATCCGGTGCCCTGGTCGATGGCCTGCTGCAGAAAGACCGAGCCGTCCTCCGCATAGAGGGTGGGCGCCAGGGAAATGGAGGGGCGCCGCAGGTGGTAGCCGAGGGCGCAGAGCCCGATCAGGGCGGCGGAGACGAGAAGGCCGTGGAGCCGGGGGGGCAGGCGCTGCTCGGCTGACTGGCGGAACTGCCGGATCTGCTGCAGGAAGGTGGCCATGGGTGCGCGCAACGGCTCCGCTCAGGCCGGCATGAGGTTGGTTTCGGTCCAGGCGAGCATGCGGCTGACGCCGTCGCGGCAGGAGATGGCCGGCGACCAGCCGAGCAGCCGCTCGGCCTTGGCGATGTCGGCGATGAAGCAGTCCTGGTCGCTGGCCCTGCGGGGGGTGGGGGTGTACACCAGCGGCGGAATGGCCAGCAGCTCGGCGAGCAGGGCGAACAGCTCCAGCAGGCTGAGGGAGTTGGCGGCGCCGCCGCCGATGTTGAAGATCTCGCCATTCATCTGCTGGCGGTGGTCGTAGGCGGCCCGGTAGAGGCGGATCAGGTCGTCGGCGTGGAGCACGTCGCGCACCTGCTTGCCGGTGCCGGCGATGGTGAAGGGCTCGGGGAGCACGCCCGCCAGATGGGCCCGCTTCTGCTCAATCGCCTTCTGGCAGAACCAGCCCACCCAGCCCTGGTCGAAGGAGGCGAACTGGCGGCCGCCGAAGATCGAAGAGTGGCGGAACACCACCGTTTTGAGTCCGTACACCCGGGCCCAGTCGCGCACGTACTGATCCGCCGCCCCCTTGGAGCAGCCATAGGGGGTGGAGAAATCGAGGCCGAGGGATTCGTCGAGGCCTTCGGGGTGATCGGGGAGGCGGTAGCGGGTGGGGGTCTCCTCGTAGCGGAGCCCCTCCAGGTCGCCGTACACCTTGTTGGTGCTGCTGTAGGCGATCAGCGCCTCGGGGGAGAGGGCCCGGGCGGCCTCGAGCACGGCGAAGGTGCCGAGCACGTTGGTCTGCAGGTCGCGGGCGGGATCGGTCAGGGAGGTGGTCATCGCCACCTGGCCGCCCACGTGGCAGATGTAATCGAAGGGGGCGTGGCGGCGGAACACGGCCATCACGGCCTCGGCCTCGGCCAGGTCGGCCTGGAGGAAGTGGAAGCGCCCCGGGGCGGCCTGGGACTCCAGCCAGGCCAGGTTGGCCGCCGAACCACGGCGGAACAGGGCATCGACCACGATCACCTCGGCACCTTCCTGCAGGTAGGAGGCGGCCAGGTTGGAGCCCAGAAAGCCGCAACCGCCGGTGATCAGGACCTTCATCGGATTCAGGAGGGGGGGCAGGCCGGAATCCTCAGCCCGCGCAGGTCGGGCACATACCGTTCGATCTGATCGGGGCGGTCGGGAAGGCTGGCGGGCAGCAATCTACCGGTCGCCCCCAGGCGGCCCCACTCCGCCTCGGCGAAGGCCAGCAGGCTGGTGGCCGCCCCCGAACCGATGTTGACCACCAGGGGAACGCCGGCGGCCACATCGGGCCGCGCGCAGGCCGCCAGCAGGTGGGTGGCCACCTCGGCCACGGGGATGAAATCGCTGACCTGGCGGCCGGAGGTCATGGGGAAGTCGTCGCCGGAGCGGGCCGCACGGCGCAGGGAGGGCCAGAAGTTGCCTTCGAACTGGCCCTCGCCGTAGGCCGAGAAGATGCGGCCGTAGAAGAGCTCCAGGCCCTGGGCGATGGCGAACGCGCGCAGCAGCTGGAAGGCCGCCGCCTTGCTGGCGCCGTAGGGGCTGAGGGGCTCCAGGGGGGCGTCGGGGGGGATGGCCTCGTAGCGGCGGGCGGCGTTGCCGTACTCGTGGCTGCTGCCGGCGACGACGCAGCGGCGCACCCCCGCCGTCGCCGCCCGCTCCAGCAGCCGCAGGCTGCCGGCCACATTGGCCTGCACCAGCTCGTCCCAGCTGGCGGGCTTGGGGCTCACCCCGGCGGAGGCCAGGTGCAGCACGGCGTCGACCCCCTCCAGCTGGGCGGCCTCCAGGCTGGCGAGGTCGCCTTCGCACCACTGGGGCTGGCACGGCAGGGGAATCACCGGGGCGGAGGCGGGGCTGCGGCGCAGGGCCAGCACCTCGTGCCCCGCCGCCAGGGCCGCCGCCAGCACGTGGGAGCCGATGAAGCCGGTGCCGCCGGTGAGGAACAGCCGCATCAGGCCTGGCAGAAGGCCCGGATCACGGCGATCTCCTTGGCCAGCATCGGCGCCGTGAGGCCCGGGTAGGTGCCCAGGAACAGGGTGTCGACCATGATCGCGTCGGCGCCGGCCAGATCTCCCACCACCCGCAGGGCGTCGGGGCGATCGGCGCGCAGCTGCACGAAGGCCGGCTGGCGCACCAGGTTGCCGCCGAAGAGCATGCGGTTGCCGATGCGGTGGGCATCGAGCTCCCGGGCCAGGTCGGTGCGGCGGAAGGGGGCGTCGGGCTTGACGGCGATCTTGAAGCCGAACCAGGAGCAGTCGGTGCGGCAGCCGCTGGCGTCCCAGGAGAAGCCGGCCTGCGGATCCCAGCCGGTGGCGTGGGTGGGCAGGGAGAACTCCAGCACGTGCTCGGTGGCCACCAGCCCCTCGCGCAGGGTCTGCCAGTTGCGCTTGCGGGCCTCGATGAACTCGGGCAAGCGGCGCAGCTGCACCCGGCCGATGGCGGCCTGGGGATCGAGGGGTTTGAGGTTGAAGCCGAGGTGGCTGTAGATGTACTTGTGGTCGTAGCCGGCGGGCAGTTCGCCCAGCTGCCAGTCAAAGCGCTTGCCGCAGGTGTCGTCCTTGCCGGAGGGGCACCAGCAGTCGCGGCCCCAGTCGCGGAAGCTCTCGGCCACCACCTTGAGCTTCTGGTCGCGGACGATGTTGACGGCGCCGCCCTCGCCCATGGTGAGGTGGTGGGGCGGGTAGAAGCTCTGGGTGCTGATGTCGCCCCAGGTGCCGGTCCAGCGGATGACGCGGTCGGGCCCCTCATCGAGGCCGGGGCTGTTGTCGCTGAAGCCGAGGGATTCGGCCAGCTCCCGGGGCATGGAATAGGAGCAGCCGAGGGCGTCGCAGTTGTCTTCGACGAGATAGAGGTCGTGGGCGCGGCAGAAGCGCAGCACGGCCGCCAGGTCGAAGGGGTTGCCCAGGGCGTGGGCCATCATCACGGCCTTGGTGACGCCGGGGGTGAAGGCGGCTTCCAGCTGGTCGCAGCGGGCGTTGCCGGTGATCGGATCGGCGTCGATGAACACCGGCACGGCGCCCACCTGCAGGATCGGCGCCACGGTGGTGGGGAAGCCGGCGGCCACGGTGATCACCTCATCGCCGGGGCGCAGGCGCCGTTCGGCGGGAAGGCGGTGGGAGGTGAGGGCCGAGATGGCCACCAGATTCGCTGAGGAGCCGGAGTTCACCAGCAGGCTGTGGCGCACCCCCAGGAAGGCGGCCAGCTCGCTCTCCATCGCCGCCCCTTCGCTGCCGAGGGTGAGCCAGAAGTCGAGGGTGGTGCCCACGGCCGCTTCCACCTCGTCTTCGGTGAAGACACGGCCGGCGTAGGGGATGGTCTGGCCGTCGGCGTGGGGGGTGCGGTCGGGGTCGTCGCCGGGGCGGTAGGCGGCGTGGGCGCGGCGGGCGTAGTCGCGGGTGAGCCGCAGGATCTCCTGCTTGAGCTGGTCGAGGTCGGCGGTCATGGGGTGGATCGGCCCGGCGGGCAGCAGGCGAGATAGGCGGTGAGGTCGTCGAGGCAGCAGGCCAGCGGGTCGTCGCCCGCTTCGATCACGCGGCGATACCACTGAAGCGTGCGGGCGGTGGTGGTGGCGAAATCCCAGCGGGGCGACCAGCCGAGGCGGTGGTGGGCCTTGTCGACAACAAGATTCAGAAGACCCGCCTCGTGGGGGGCCGTGGGGTCGGAGGCATCGATCCAGGTGCCGGGCCAGTGGGACAGGGCCTGCTCCACCAGCTCCTGAACGGGCCGGTTGGCCTCCAGCTGGGGCCCGAAGTTGAAGGCTTCGGCCAGGGCCGCGCCGCTGGACGGCTCGGCGAGGGCCTCGGCCAGGGCCAGGTAGCCGCCGAGGGGTTCGAGCACGTGCTGCCAGGGGCGGGTGGCGGCGGGGTTGCGCAGGGTGATGGGCGCCCCGGCGCGCAGGGAGCGGACGGTGTCGGGAATGATGCGGTCGGCGGCCCAGTCGCCACCGCCGATGACGTTGCCGGCCCGGGCGCTGGCCAGGCGCAGGTGGGGCGACTGGTGGGGCAGGGTGCCGCAGTAGCTGGCGCGCCAGGAGCTGATGGCCAGCTCGGCGGCGGCCTTGCTGCTGCTGTAGGGGTCATGGCCGCCGAGGGGATCGTTCTCCCGGTAGCCGTAGAGCCACTCGTTGTTGCGGTACACCTTGTCGGTGGTGATCAGCACCGCGGCGCAGGGGTGGGCCAGGGGCCGCAGGGCCTCGATCAGGTGGATGGTGCCCAGCACGTTGGTTTCCCAGGTGAGCACCGGCTCGGCGTAGCTGCGGCGAACCAGGGGCTGGGCCGCCAGGTGCAGCACCACCTCCGGCTGGACGGACGCCACCAGCTCGCTGAGGGCGGCCGGATCGCGCAGATCCCCCACGTGGTGATCGAGGCGGCCGGCCAGACCCAGCTGGTCGAACAGGGAGGGGTCGGTGTCCGGCGCCAGGGCAAAGCCGGTGACGCGGGCCCCCAGCTCGCAGAGCCAGAGGGCGAGCCAACTGCCCTTGAAGCCGGTGTGGCCTGTGAGCAGCACCCGCTTGCCCTGCCAGAAGGCGGGATCGGGCTGCTGCCAGGCCCGCCGGGGGGAGGTGCCGGCCATGGTCAGCTCCAGATCTTCCAGGGGGCGCGGCCCTGCTGCCAGAGGTCTTCGAGCCGCTGGCGGTCGCGCAGGGTGTCCATGGGCTGCCAGAAGCCGCGGTGCTTGAAGGAGTTCAGCTGGCCCTGGGTGGCCAGGGCCTTGAGGGGGGCCTGCTCCCAGATGCACTGGTCGCCGTCGACCAGGTCGATCACGGGGGGCTCGAGCACGAAGAAGCCGCCGTTGATCCAGGCATTGTCGCCGTCGGGCTTCTCCTCGAAATCGGTGACTACATCGCCGTCGAGGTGCAGGGCGCCGTAGCGGCCGGGGGGCTGGACGGCGGTGAGGGTGGCCTGCAGGCCCTCGCGGCGGTGGTGGGCGATCAGGGCGGTGATGTCCACATCGGCGACGCCGTCGCCGTAGGTGAAACAGAAGGACTCGTCGTCGGGGAGGTAGCTGCGCACCCGGGCCAGACGGCCGCCGGTGAGGGTGGCATCGCCGGTGTCGACCAGGGTGACCTTCCAGGGTTCGGCCTTCTGGCGGTGCACTTCCATATGGTTGAGATCCATATGGAAGGTGACATCACTGGTGTGCAAGAAATAGTTGGCGAAGTATTCCTTGATCACATAGCCCTTGTAGCCGCAACAGATGATGAAGTCGTTGATGCCGTGGTGGCTGTAGATCTTGAGGATGTGCCACAGGATCGGCTTGCCGCCGATCTCCACCATCGGCTTGGGCCGTAGGTGGGTCTCCTCGGCGAGTCGGGTACCCAGTCCACCGGCCAGGATGACGGCTTTCATCAGGCAGCAACGGGCCAGGCAGGCGGCGGCAACCTAGCAAAGGCACTCCGTACCACCGAACCCAGACAGACCGGGGGCTTTGGTGGCTGCCGCAGGGTCAGGCAGACAGGCGAAACACGACAGTTTCCTAAGCCCCAAGGCAACGCCACAGGCCACTGGGCAGCATGAAACCCCTTTCCACCACTGGCCTGTGGCCGCCCGAAGCAAGAAGCTGACGCTGACGGAGGTCAGGGGGTTGATCCAGGCGCTCCTGGCAAAGCCGGAACTAAGCGAGGCCGATCTGCTGGCCTTCGCGCAGACGATCAACGGGGCAGCGCTCAAGGATCCGCCGCCACCAAAGCCCAAGCCGCCCACGCTCACCGAGCTCAAGAGCAAGGTGCTGGCCCATTTCAGATGCAAGACCGTCACCCAGCTGCGCAAGGACAAGAACTTCCAGCTCTCGATGACGGGGGAAGAGGTGGCACTGAAGACCAAGGACGACTGGCTGGTGCTCTACCGGCGCTTCATCGGCATTCCAGCCAACGAGCGGAACCTGGAGGACGGACCCACCGTGATCAACGGCATCGACGTGCTGCAGCACTTCCGGCCCTGGGTGGTGTTCGGCCTCGACCCGAAGACCGCCACGGCGGATGAGGTGCGCGAGGCGTTCCGGCGCCTGATCCAGGTGCACCACCCCGACCACGGCGGCGATCCCCGCGTGGCGGAACGCCTGCAGGCGATGAAGGACTCGATCCTTGCCCTGATGCCCTGAAACGATGCGCGACCTGCTGACGGACAAGGAAACGGCCGGAATACTCGGAAAACGCATCACACGCCTCTACAAGATCGTGGAGGCGTTCGATGCCAAGGGCGACGACGAATGGGAGCTGGTGGAGAGCGAGCACTTTGAATACAGCGGCCCAGCGGTGGCCGGTGCGAATGGGCAGCGGCCCCGACGCTTCACCGAGGAAGGTGTGGAGGCGCTAGCCCGTTACATCGAAGCCACCGAGAAAACGGGCTTGCTTGGCAAGATCCGCGAGCGGCTGTTCAACGTGAAGCAGAAGCGCAAGCAACTGCTCGTGTCACGGCGGATCACCCAGGAGTTCATCGAGGCCGGCGGCACCCTGGAGATCCGGGGCGATCTGGCCTTCGTGAGCCGGAAAACCACGGTGGGGATCCTGCAGACCAACTACAAGGGCTTGTCCAACTCATGGGAGCGGCTGCGCACCGCTGGTACGGAGGAGGGGGAAGAAGCCCTTGAGCTCAATAAGGATTTCCTGGAGAACGAGGAGCGGCAGGTGCTGATCAGCCAGCGGGGCATCGCCCGTGTGGCCCGCGACATGCGGGTCAACAGCCGCATCACCAAAACGCGTCAGGCCTGGATCGAAGCCGTGGGCGATGTGGTGGAAGCCTGCTTCAACTCCGAGATCCGTTACCTCACCCAAGGCGTGGACCGGGCCATGAAGCGCGCCAAAGCGGCGGCCGGCCACCGCTGCGAGATCACCGGCAAGAAGGCGGAGGTGTACAAGAAGATCGATCTGGACGGGCACCATCTGTTTGACCGCCGCAGCCGCCCGGATCTGGCCGACCTGCCGGAGAACATCCTGGTGCTGACGCCCGATCTGCACCGGGAATTCCATGGCTGGAAAAGCGGTCCCTGCACCCCCAAGGACGTGCTGGTGTTCATCGAAACCGCGCGTGGGGATCTGTTCGATCCGGTGAACTCCCACCACATGAAACGGCTACGGGTGCTGACGCACCGGCTGCAGCGGTTTCAGAGTGAGCGGGAGGGGCAGAAGGTGAGATATCACAAGAAGTGAGCCTCATCATTGGAGGCTTTCCGACCCTTCACTTTTGAGGATGGCCGTTTTTCTGCTTGCTTCGTACATAGACGGCCTTGTTTCTTCGCTGCGTCTCGAACAAGTCAATCGCCTCAAATAGACCACTTAGCTTTGCGTAGCCATAGTTGCGAGGGTCAAACGACGTTTGATTGGCTATGTGCCCTCCAACCGGAGCAAGATTCGACCACCCGTCATCATCCGCAAAGATGGACACCGCGCCCCTAAGGATATTCATCAGCTTTGCATCTTGCTTCAACTCCTTACCCGTCTTCTTGATGTCTGCAGATACAACGGAAGGCTCGGCTGAGTCCATCATCTGGTCTATTGACTCGAGAAACAAGAAAGTCGAGCAAGCGTAAACAAATGGCAGAGGGGTCTTCTTCTCGCCAAAGCCATACACCTTCAACCCACTAGTCAGAATCCTCATCACCAGGGGAGTGAAGTCGCTGTCACTCGACACAATCGCAAAGGCATCCAGCTTCTGGGTATACAGCAAGTCCATGGCATCGATGATCATGGCCGCATCAGTGGCATTTTTCCCCTTGGTAAGGTCAAATTGCTGGACTGGGCAAATTGCATACTCCTGCAGGCACTCTTCCCAAGATCTCAGCGCTGGGCTCTTCCAGTTGCCATAGGCCCTGCGAATATTGGCAATACCATACTTGGCGATTTCCGAGACAATCGCTGCAATCTTGGCGGCTGGCGCGTTATCAGCGTCAATTAGCAGTGCGATCTTGGATTCTGTCGGTTGCATCTGATTCGCGGGCTGGAGTTCAATTCGTTCTCTGCACTCTATTCATGGCACCTTCCGCTTGCATGGAATTCATATGTAATCCTTAAACGCTGCTCCTGACCGATAGGCAAACGGTGCTTGTTGTGAGCATACAACTCGTGGTGGCCTGTCCACTCGGGGAGCTTGTTCGAAGATCAGCCGCTCGCAAGGCATCCTCAGGAATACTATTCACATGCTCGATCGCCTAGGGCCCTGATGGCTAGAGCGCCATTCTAAATCCTCTGAGATTGATAGTGCTATCCGGTGCTCAATCCTGCAATCGCGCTGGAAGCATAGCAGCTTCAGTGATCTGCCAACTGGCTTGTCTCGACATCGCAAGGGCGCAAACATGAGTCAGTTCAAGCCACTGGCAATAAACCGGCACCAGCTTGCTCTTGGATGTCAGATGCCATCATATTCCATGACAGAGCGCTTTCACCTTGGGATTGACACGACAGACCTCTCCTGAGCGATGTGTTTCTCGGCTCACAGCGACTCATCATACATTGCCTACACTTCGGTCTTCACAATTCACTGGATCTCCGATTAAATCAATCAACCAATGACAATTCTGCTTAAGGCAGTCAACAAATGACTGCTTCATGCTTGAAGGGCGCATTCTTCACCCACTTTAATGCGCAAAAAGCCTCAGGTCCCTTGTCATCTTCACACAAGGAGTTTATTCCTCTCCTCGATCCTCGTCTAGCCTTGAGATTGCTTTTGATGCCGCGTCGGTGGTCGGATTCCATGGCCCGCGTCTTCCTTTCCCACTCCAGCCGCGACAACGCCTCTGCGGCAATGATGAAGGCCTGGCTGGATGGGCAAGGATTCGCTCCGGCCTTTCTCGATTTCGACCAACACAGCGGCATCCCGGCCGGTGCCGACTGGGAGCGAACGCTCTATGAGCAGATCCAGGGCAGCCAAGCCCTACTGATCCTACAGACGCCGAACTGGAGCGCCTCTCGCTGGTGCTTTGCGGAATTCGTCCAGGCGCGGGCGCTCGGCAAACCGATCTTCCAGGTAGTGGAGAGCGACGAGGGGGCCGCCGAGAAACCGATAGCGACGGATCTTCAACGGCTCGACCTTCGCCACGACAGGCCAGCGGGCCTGGAGCAACTGAGGCGCGAGCTTGAGCGCATCGCCTTGCAGGATCAGGGCGGCTTCCCCTGGCCGCCACCTGGAGATCCTGGTCGGCCCCCTTTCCCGGGCCTGATGGTGTTCGAGGCGGAAGACACGCCCGTGTTCTTTGGACGCGACAAAGACTGGCGGGCGGTGAATGAGCGGCTCAACACACGACGGGTGCAGAGAGGTCCGTGTTTGCTGGTGCTTCAGGGGGCGTCGGGTTCGGGCAAGTCGTCGCTGCTGCGGGCGGGGGTCCTGCCGCGGCTACGGAGGGCAGGGCGCCAGTGGCTCGTGCTGCCTGTGTTGCGGCCCCGGGCGCGGCCCCTGGAAAGCATGGCCCAGACGCTGGCGGTGGCCCTGCAGCGGCCTGAGGCCTGGCGGGAGTTGCATCAGCAGCTGCTAACCACAACGGAATCCCAGGCCCTGGCCAGCCTCTTTGCCGGCTGGACAGCGGACTTGCGCTTGGCCGCCAACTCCACGGAAGCTCAGCTCCTGCTGCCGATCGATCAGGCGGAGGAGTTGTTTACTGTGGCAGAGGCAACCGAGCGGCAGCGGTTTGTTGAAGTGCTGGCAGCGGTGCTGCAGCCGCCACTGCAGTTGCAGGCCTTGATGACGATCCGCGCTGACGCCATGGATTGTCTGCAAGCCATTCCGGAACTGGTGAACAGCCTCGAAACCCTGCCGCTGGGGCCTCTCTCGCTGGAGCGCTACCGGGAGATCATCGAGGGGCCGGCGCGGGTGGCTGGCCTGAAGGCGGATAGGGCATTCGTGGAGAAGGCCATCCTCGACACCACCACGGAAGACGCTTTACCCCTTCTGGCTTTTGCCCTGCGCCAGCTCCACGACCGCTACGGCTCAGCTGGGGTGCTCTCCCTGAGCGACTACCAGGCACTGGGGGATCCCGCCGCCGGGCTCTCGCCTCTGGAAAACGCTGTGAAGCAGGCGGCAGACGGGGTGCTGCAGGCCCTGCGGCCAGATCAATCGAGCCTGAAGGCGCTATCGGAGGCGTTTGTGCCGCCAATGGTGCGGGTGAGCGAGCAGGGCAACTACGCCCGCCGCGCCGCCATATGGGAGTCCTTGCCTGAGGCGGCCCGGCCGTTGTTGGAGGCGCTGGTGGCCGCCCGCCTGCTGGTGCGGCGCCAAAAGGAGGGGCAGCCGAGCACGGTGGAAGTGGCCCACGAAGCCTTGCTACGGGTATGGCCACTGCTGCGCGGCTGGATCGACGACTCCCGAGATTTCCTGATCGGCAGCCAGCAGCTGGAGCAGGATCTCGCCCAGTGGCAGGAGGCATCTCCTTCCGACAAACCCCGGGCGCTGCTGACCGGCCTCAAGCTGGCCAAAGGCCGAGCCTGGATGGCTGAGCGGGGCGAGCAGCTAAGCCCTGAGCTGCTCGCATTCATTAAATCAAGCCAAGGGCGGTCTGCACGTCAACGCAAAATTGTGCTGGGTGGGCTAAGCAGCGGTTTAGCCGTGGTGTCGGTGGCCCTGCTGTTTGCTTGGGGACAGCTGGTGCAGACCCAACGCCAGCGTGGCGAATCGCTAGCCGCCACTGCCAAGCTCACGGCGGCCAGTCGGCCTGCCGATGCCCTGGTTGAAGCAATCGCGGCCGTCGGAGCGAGCCGCTTTGGCATGTTTCTCCCTGGTGCCGCACCAATCTCCAATTCCATTACCGGCAGCCTGATTGATGCTTTGCGCCAGAACCGAGAGAAGAATCGACTTCAAGTCCATACAGGTCGTGGCTTCTCGGTGGCGGTCGGACCGGATGGCCGCCGTGTGGTCACCGGAAGTGAAGACGGAAAAGTGCGTCTATGGGATGTGACAAACGGAAAGGCCATCGGCAAGCCCCACATGGGGCATCAGAGCGCTGTGACCACAGTGGAGTGGAGTCGTGATGGCCGCACCATTGCCAGCATTGGAAACGATGGAATGGTGCTGTTATGGGACGCGACAAAAACAGAATCTACTGGGACGCCCCTTAAGCGCCAAATGGGTTCGGTGACCACAGTGGCGTTCAGCATTGATGGCAGCCGTCTTGCCAGTGGCAGTGAAGACGGGTCAGTGCAGCTGTGGGACACATCTAGCGGGGAGCCGATTGGCAAGCCCTTCAAGAAGCACAATCATCCGATTTCCTGGATCTCTTTTAGCGGTGATGGCCACCGTATTGCAAGCGTAAGTGAATCAAGCAAAAGCTATAGAACCGTTCTGGTGTGGGACGTAACTAGCGGGGAACAGATCGGAAAGCCTATTACAGGACCTGTCGACCAACCCTTCCCAGTTGCGTTTAGCCCTGATGGCCAACGAATAGCTAGCTGCGATGGCGACAGCAACCTGCGGTTGTGGGATGCTACGAGCGGCGAGCCCATCGGGAAACCGCTCACAGTTGCTGACGGTAACTATTGGCACTCAGCATTGAGATTCAGTCCTGACAGCCGAAAAGTCGCCAGCGGCGGACATGACGGGACTGTGCGGCTGTGGGATGCAACAAATGGCGAAGTGATCGGCAAGCCCTTAAAGGGTGATGATGATTGGGTTCGGTCGGTGGCGTTCAGCCCGGATGGCCGCAGGATCACCAGTACGGGTGATGGTGTGTCAACGGTACGGCTGTGGGATGCGACAAACGGAGAGCCGATCGGCAAGCCCCTCATTGGCCATACGGATGATATCTTCTCAGTGGTATTCAGCGGAGATGGTCACAGCATAATCAGCGCTAGTCATGACGGGACTGTGCGGCTGTGGGATGCGACGGGCGACGATCCGTTAACCAAAACCCTCGTAGACCCTGCGGGTAAGGGCTTATCTGATGCGTTTGCGTTGAGCGGGGATGGTCGGCGTATTGCCACCGGCGGCAGCGACGGAACTGTTCGGCTGTGGGATGCGACAACTGGAGAGCAGGTTGGCAAACCTCTCAAGGGCCATACGGGGTGGGTCCTGTCAGTGGCATTCACCGATAGTGGCCGACGCCTCGCCAGCTACGCCCTTGACCGAAAGGTGCTGCTGTGGGATCTAAATGCTGCCAAGCCGATGGCCAAACCCCTTGGCCAAGATGCGTTTGCGTTGAGCGGGGATGGCCACCTAATCGCCACCGGCGGTAGCGATGGTACCGTGCGGTTGTGGGAGGCAGGGAATGGAGAGCCGTTTGGCAAACCATTAAAGGGCCATGCATATGGTGTTAGCTCAGTAGCATTCAGCGGTGACGGCCGCCATCTTGTCAGCGGCGGTTACGACGGCCTAGTACGGTTATGGGATTTAAAGAGTAGGCAGGCGATCGGTAAACCCTTCAAAGCCTACGAGAGAAGTAAAGATGACCCCATGGTTACCATGGTGGCTCTCAATCGCGATAGCAGTCGCATCATAGGCGCAGCTGATGATGGAACTGTACAGATGTGGGACGCTAATAGCGGCAAGACGCTTTGGGGCCCATTTACCAAGAGAAACATCTTCGATTGGAGAATGCAAGCTGCATTTAGCCATGATGGCCTCCAAATGGTCACCGGTGACGAGAACGGGACTGTGCGCTTGTGGGATGCGAACAGCGGCAAGCCGATCGGGAAGCCCGTTAAGGGTTATCAAGGTTTAGTCACTGCAGTGACCTTCAACGGTGATGGTAGCCGTATCGCCAGCGGCTTTGCAGACGGAGCTATTCGGCTATGGGACACGAAAAGTGGCGAGGCGATCGGCAAGCCTCTCGAAGGCCATACTCGTAGGGTCCGCTCAGTGATGTTCGGCCCCAATGACCGCTTTATCGCCAGCACAGGTGAAGACGGCACTTTTCGACTATGGAACCTCCAACTCCTTATCGCGGCGTGTAATTTAATCAAGAGCCACAGTAGCCTGGCGTTTCCAGAGCCAGGCGTACAGCAGGAGGCGAGGGATACGTGCAAACGGTATGCATGGCAGTGATGAGAGACTGAGATCCTTTGAATGCGGCCTCTACGTGGCTCGCAAGGCGCATAGAACGCAGAAGGGTGTGGACGATGGCCTGCCTACTTGAGGGGCTTGCCAGGATGGCATAGCTCATGGATGATGCGTCCTCATGGCAAAGGCTCAATGAACACTCTGTCGCGACTCTTCAAACCAATACTATTGCTATGATTTTGCCTGGAAGGCTTCTATCCAGGTCGTCATATGTTCAATTATATCACTAAAGGCTAATTCGTCGATGTCTTTGGAGTTGTAGCCGTCAGCCTTTAGAATCTCTTCGAAATCAGACTCAAATTCACAATAAGCCAGCCAGATGCTTTTGTGGCCTGGCATATCCTTGGCAAGGGGCTTAAACCAATTGCGTACTGCCTTGATAACGAGCTCAGGCTTGTTTCCATGAGCCTTGATATCATTGCCAGAGAGTCAGAGATCACTTTGTGATATCGATACTGTTCTTTTTCAAGGATCAAGAACCTCTTGGCACTCTGAGCAGGATTAGAGAGTTTTATTCCGAAGTCAATGCCGCATTCGAATGGCATGTTAAACCTAGGCAGAGGTCTCCATCCTTGAGAGGCCGATACGCGATAAATCATGGATGGAACATTTAGATTCTAACATTAGTTCTTTAATCTTGTGAAGTCGGACCTCCCCGGAATCAGTAGTCTCTGATATTCGTGGCTTCTTCCCAATATTGATCAATGCAAATAGCTGAGCTTTAAGAAGAGGAAAATATTGATTGTCAAACGGGCAGTTTATAAATACGTTCTCCGCATTCATTTCTTCCTTTTGACATTCTGCGCGATGGTGCCATCTTGGTTATGAACAATGATCCTTTCAGCAGACTTCAACTCCCTTGCGGCTTTGAGGGCCTCATCTTTTTGCTCTAACTGGTGTGGAGCGAACGGCTCCTTCCCTTTTGACAGACCATCCGTCCTTGCTAGGCACAATGTGAACACTATTGCTATTGGTAGATGCAGCTTTGCGGAGCTTTGAGGAAAGCGCTTCTTTGTCGGATCTACTTGTCATTGTGTAAAGTAGAAATCTTAGGCCAAGATTCTACTCCTAATCAGCCAATGCCGCCCAGGGAGCCGGTCCTGTGTTGCAAAGGATCACTGCATGAGCTTGTCGCGAGCTTTTGAATTCTCCTGTTTGCCCTCCAAGCTTGTTCTTTGATGGTTCCGCGAACCCACCTCCAGCCCGCAAGCCCATTCCTGATAAGCCAACTGATTTCACAGCAAGCAGTGCCTTAATTCCTTGCCCCAGGAGACACTCTAAACCAGAGCGCCAACGCCTGCCGAGGTTAACGGGTCCTTGAACTACTTGTGTAATCGACTACAGCAGAGCGGAAAGACTGCTGTTCACAGCACGAATTCGCTGGTCACACCCATCGCGCAATGATGTGATTCACGCGGGATGCTCCAACGGCAGCCCCTGCGCCTTCCAGGCCCGCAGGCCGCCGCGCAGGTTGGCCACCTGTGTGAGCCCCTTCTTCTGCAACTGTTGGGTGGCCAGGGCGGAGCGGCTGCCGGAGTGGCAAAGCACCACCGTGGGCCGATCCGTGGGGATCTCGCCGGCTCGCGTCGGCAACTCTGGCAGGGGAATCAGCAGGCTGCCGGGGATGCGGCCGTCCGGGCCCTGCACTTCCGCTTCGGAACGCACGTCCACCAGCGTCAGGGCCTCGCGGTGGTCGGCCACCCAGTCGGCGGTCAGTTCCGGCAGGCCGGCATAACTGCGCTCGATCGGGGCCCAGTCGTCCACCTCCTCCAGGCCGCCGTCGGCGGGCCTGCCGGAGCGCAGGTTGGCCGGCACGGCCACGGAGATCCGGTTGGGGTGGGGGAGGTGCAGGTTCTCCATGTAGCCCACGAAGTCGCGCTCGTCGGCCTCGCCCCCGAGCCGGGCGTTGTAGGCCTTCTCCTCGGCCACCGAGCTCACCGCCCGGCCGCTGTAATCGTGGGCCGGGTAGAGCAGGCAGTGGTCGGGCAGGGAGAGGAGCTGCTCGGTGATCGAGTGGTACAGCGTGGAGGCATCCCCCTGCTGAAAGTCGCAGCGGCCGCAGCCCCGTACCAGCAGGGCATCACCGGTGAAGGCCACGCTGTGGTCGTCGAGCACGACGCTGAGGCAACCGTCGGTGTGGCCGGGGGTGGCACGCACCTCCAGATGGCGGCCGCCGAAGCTCACCCGATCCCCATGGCGCAGGGGCAGGGTCACGTTCTCGGCCCCGGCGACGGCGGCCAGGGCGATGGCGCAGCCGGTGGCCCGGTGCAGCCGCCAGCTGCCGGTCACGTGGTCGGCGTGAACGTGGGTGTCGAGGCTGGCGACCAACTGGATGCCAAGCTCCCGGATCAGGGAAAAATCGCGGGGGTGCTGCTCGTACACCGAATCGATCAGCACCCCCTGCCGGGAGGCCACATCCGCCAGCAGGTAGGTGAAGGTGCTGGTCTCGGCGTCGAACAGCTGCCGCAGCAGCAGCGGCGCACCGCCGGCGGCGGCCGCCAGGGCGAAGGGAGCGTTGGAAGCCATCGCGTCTGGGGCGTCAGCCCTTCAGCTTGGGGCGGCCTTCCGCCAGCACGCCCTGCAGGTAGGCGCCCACGAACATCCCGGCCAGGCCGATCAGCACCGGCCCGTTGCCGATGCCGATGCTGGCCACCGCCGCCCCGGGGCACAGGCCGCACAGGCCCCAGCCCACACCGAAGATCACCGCCCCCGGCACCGTGCCGGCCAGCATCGGCTTCACCTCATGGGAGAAGGGCAGCCCCAGCAGCGTGGTCTGGCGCAGCCGCGGGGCCAGCCGGAAGCCGATGGTGGTGACCGCCAGGGCCGCCGCCATCACCAGCAGCAGGCCGAGGTCGCGCAGCTGCAGGAAGCTCAGCACCACCTCCGGCCGGGCCATGCCGCTCAAGGCCAGCCCGTAGCCGAACAGACCACCACCCAGCAGGATCGAGAACAGGCGCTTCATGGGGTCACCCCCAGCAGCATCACGACCCGAGCGGTGACGATCGCCACCGCCATGAACACCGCCACCGCCAGCAGCGAGGCCCGCGAGAAGGAGGCGACGCCGCAGATGCCGTGGCCGGAGGTGCAGCCCGAGGAGAGCCGGGTGCCGAAGCCCACCAGCAGCCCCCCCAGTGCCAGCCGCCACCAGCCCACGGCCGTGACGAAGAACGCCTGGTGGGTGGCGGCGTACAGCCAGGCGCCCAGCACCATGGCCAGGGCGAACAGCAGCCGCCACTGGCGCGAGCTGCGCTCAGCTGTGAGCGGGGTGAAGTACGTGAGCGTGGAGCTCAGGACGGAACTCGCCCCGGCTTTGACGCCGAGGGTGAGGTACATGACCATCAGTCCCAGTCCGAGGAACAGCCCCCCGACCAGATAGGACGTGACGCCATTGGGAAATGGGAAGCCCAATCGATGCGGCCAACAACGACGCTTGGACCATAAACACATCGGTGGCCGCGGGCAACTTCTCGGGGCAGCCCCCCGTGGAGGCCTGATCAGGCCGCCATCGCCCGCATAGGACGATTCGTGCATGGTGGCCAGGGCCGGGCCGGTCAGGCCCTCGGAGGTGATGGGCAGCACCGCTCAGAACTGATGCAGCAGATCCGAGCAGAACAGGGTGTTCTGCGTTTCCTCGAACAACAGGCCCGCATCCCAGCCGTGGGGCAGGTGGGGGGCGAAGTCGTCCTCACTGACGCCCTTGCCGACGAACGTGCTGACCGGCTCGGCCTGCGGGGCGATCTCGGTGACGTTGGCCGTAGTCGATTGCAGGGATCACTGGATCGGCGGGGGCCAAGCGGCGACGTTCTAGGCCCTGTCGAGCCCTAGAGATGTCCGTCGTTCAGCGATGGAATCCTGCAAAGCCTTCACCGTTGCCGGTGATCGCACGGCCTCGATCGTACGGATCTTGATGTGCCTGAGCCTGGCGCCGGTACCCTCGAGGACTGGATGCGAATCGGCAATGCTCGCGCCGTGATAGAAGCCCAGGTTTGCATAGCTCTTCTGGGGCATGATGTACGAATAGGCTTCGGACATCTTCTTCTCTCCAAAGCCATAGGCAACCGATGGCTCACCCGGGCGGGGCACCTCGATGCAATCCGGATGGAGTTCCTGGATGAGCGCTCTCAGAGCCTGGCAGATCAAGCGCACATCCTGCGTCGCAGACGCAAGAACATCCTCGAACGTGCCCAGCCTGTTAATGCTTTTCAATGGGGGCTAACCTCACCACTGGCTAACGCTTGCGATTATCGGCAAGAACGGGGACAACTGTCGCCCTTCCGTCTAGGTGCCTCAGGAAATGGTGACTGCCTTTCACCCTGAACTCGTCAAAGCAAATGTCTTTCAACGCTGCGATGAGGGCGTTTCCTGAAACCGCCGAATATCTCGTCACGCCAGACAGGCCAGATCCGGGGAAACAAGCTGCAGGGGCGGTGGCCCGCCCCCCCCAACTCAGACCCCCAGCGGTTCCCCCTGGGCCTTCTTCTGCTCGGCCAGCACCTGCTCGAGACCCTCGATGTCCTCGTCGGTGATCTTGGTCTGCATCGGGCAGTGCTTGGGGCCGCACATCGAGCAGAACTCGGCCTGCTTGTAGATGTCGGCCGGCAGGGTTTCGTCGTGGTACTCCCGGGCCCGCTCCGGATCCAGGCTCAGGTCGAACTGCTTGTTCCAGTCGAAGGCATAGCGGGCGCGGCTCAGCTCGTCGTCGCGGTCGCGGGCGCCGGGGCGGTGGCGGGCGATATCGGCGGCGTGGGCGGCGATCTTGTAGGCGATCAGGCCCTCGCGCACATCCTCAGCATTGGGCAGGCCCAGGTGTTCCTTCGGCGTCACGTAGCAAAGCATCGCCGTGCCGTGCCAGCCGGCCAGGGCGGCGCCGATGGCGCTGGTGATGTGGTCGTAGCCGGGGGCGATGTCGGTGACCAGCGGACCGAGCACGTAGAAGGGCGCCTCGCTGCACTCCTCCATCTGCTTCTTGACGTTGAACTCGATCTGGTCCATCGGCACATGGCCCGGACCCTCCACCATCACCTGCACGTCGTGCTTCCAGGCGCGGCGGGTGAGTTCACCCAACGTCTTCAGTTCGGCCAGCTGGGCGGCATCGGAGGCGTCGTGCTGGCAGCCGGGCCGCAGGGAATCCCCCAGGGAGAAGCTGCAGTCGTAGCGCTTGAAGATCTCGCAGATGTCATCGAAGCGGGTGAACAGCGGGTTCTGGCGGTGGTGGTACAGCATCCACTGGGCCAGGATGCCCCCACCGCGGCTGACGATCCCGGTGAGGCGGCCCTTGACCAGCGGCAGGTGCTCGATCAGCAGGCCCGCATGGATCGTCTGGTAGTCGACCCCCTGCTGGCAGTGCTTCTCGATGATGTGCAGGAAGTCGTCTTCGCCCAGCTTCTCGATCGAGCCGTGCACGCTCTCCAGCGCCTGGTACACGGGCACCGTGCCGATCGGCACGGTGGAGGCGTTGATGATCGCCGTGCGCACCTCATCGAGGTTCACGCCGCCGGTGGACAGGTCCATCACCGTGTCGGCGCCGTACTTCACGGCCAGCTTCAGTTTCTCCACCTCCTCGTTGAGATCGGAGGCATTGGGGGAGGCGCCGATGTTGGCGTTCACCTTGCACTTGCTGGCGATGCCGATCGCCATCGGCTCCAGGCCAGGGTGCTCGATGTTGGCGGGGATGATCATGCGGCCCCGGGCCACCTCCTCCATCACCAGCGACTCGGGCAGGTTCTCCCGCTGGGCCACGTAGGCCATCTCCTCGGTGATCACCCCCTGGCGGGCGTAATGCAGCTGGGTGACGTTGGCTTGACCACGACGCTTCTGGATCCAGGCGCTGCGCATGACAGGAATGACGAAGGACTGTTGGGCGCAGCCTGAGAGCTTCCGCACTTCCCTGCGCCGGCATGACCCGGATCAGGTTCGGAGGGTGTGATCTCAGCCCTGGGCGAAGCGATCGGTGGATCCTGCGCCGGGCACCCCTAGTGACTTTCGAAACCTAGCAAGGCTGGACGGGGGTGGGGCCAGGGCTGAAAGGGGGCGGGGCCAAGACGGAACGGGGACAGGGCTCTGCAACCATGTTTCCCGGTTCTGTACAGGCTGTACAGGTCCGGGAAACGGCGCGCCACCCCCTCCCCGGGCCCACGAACCGCCGGATCGGCGCAGGTGAAGGTGCAGGTAGGCGTCAGGCCTTCAGGCTTGCAGGCCGTCCAGGGCGATGGCCGTGACCCGGTGGTCGCCGTCGCCCTGCAGCCCCGCCAGGGCCTCGCGGGCCTGGGCCGCCTCCGGACCACGGCCATCGCGCACCAGGCGCCCCAGGATCTCGGCCCCGCCGGCCCGCACCGTGCCGTCGCCATCGGCCACCGCCTCCCGCGCCAGCTCCAGCAGCCAGGCCGCCGGCATCGCCTCCTGCTCCGCCAGGGCCGAGAGGATGCTGCAGCGCACCAGCCACTGGTCGTCGGCCACGAAGGCATCCCGCAGCAGGGGCCAGGCCCGCTCCACCCCGTAGCTGGCCAGGGCGTTGGCGGCCTCGGCGCGCACGTTGGCGTCCTCGTCCTGCCGCAGGGCCACCGCCAGCGCCTCCCAGCCCGCCTCGCTGCGCTTCACCCCCAGCCCGGCGCAGGCCAGCGAGCGGATCACGAAGGTGGTCTGCTCCAGCCCCAGCAGCAGCAGCGGGATGGCCGCCTCCGGCTCCACCCCCCGCAGTCCCGCCAGGGCCGGCATGGCCCGGCTCGGCTCGCCCGAAGCGATCGCCTGCCGCGCCGCTTCCAGATCGGGGGTGGATTCACTCACGGGGATCAGGGCGGGGAGGCTTCACCTTGGCGCAGCGCGCGCAGCAATTCGGCCCGGCGGCGGCGGCGGCGCAGGGCGCTGGTGGTGAGCAGGCCGCAGCCGATCACCAGGGCGGGCAGGGCCGGCAGCCGGTCGGCCCCCTGGCGGGTGAGCAACACCAGCAGCGCCAGCAGGATCAGCAGCGGCGAGGAGAGCGCCAGCAGCGCCGCCCGGAAGCGGGAGGGCCGACGGCCGCTCAAACCGGGTGCTCCATCCAGCGCAGCAGGCTGAGGGCCAGCACCTTGATGCCCACCTCCAGGCAGCCCTCGTCCGGATCGAAGCTGTTGCTGTGCAGGGGCGAGCAGCCGCCGGGTCCGGCCACCCCCAGGCGGAACATGGTGCCCCGGGTGCCCTCCAGCAGCTGGGCGAAGTCCTCCGCCCCCAGCGACGGCTGCTCCAGCCACTGCACCCGGGGGCGGCCCAGCAAGGCCACGGCCGAATCGGCCACCAGCTGGGTGAGCTCCGGATCGTTGTGCACCGGGGGCGAGATGCAGCGGTAATGCACCCGGGCCTCGCCGCCATGGCCCTGGCAGAGGGCGTGCACTGTGTCCTCGATCCAGCCCGGCAGCTGGGCGTGCACCTCCAGATCCAGGCAGCGCACCGTGCCCAGCAGCCGCACGTGGTCGGCGATCACATTGAACGCCTTGCCCCCTTCGATCAGCCCGAAGCTCACCACCACCGGATGCAGCGGGTCGAGGCGGCGGCTGATCGCCTCCTGCAGGCCGCTCACCACCCGGGCGGCGATCCAGATCGCATCGGTGCTCTGGTGCGGCCGGGCGCCGTGGCCCCCCTCCCCCAGCACCTCCACCTCCAGTTCCCCCGCCGCGGCCGTGAGGCTGCCGCTGCGCACCCCCACCGTGCCCACCTCCAGGCTCGGGAAGACATGCACGCCAAACAAAGCCTTCACCCCATCCATCGCCCCGTCGGCCCGCATCCAGGCCGCCCCCTCCGCCGTTTCCTCCGCCGGCTGGAACAGCAGCCGCACCCGGGCCGTGAGCTGGTCGGCCACGCTGGCCAGCAGCCGCGCCACCCCCAGACCCACGGTGGTGTGGATGTCGTGGCCGCAGGCGTGCATCAGGCCCTGGCGGCTGGAGGCATAGGGCAGGTCGGTGCGCTCCTCGATCGGCAGGGCATCCATGTCGGCCCGCAGGGCCACCAGCGGGGCCCCCGGCGGACCCAGTTCCGCCACCACCCCGGTGCGACCCACCCCTTCACGCACCTCCCAGCCCAGGCGCCGCAGCTCCCCCGCCACCAGGGCGGCGGTCTGCTGCTCGTGGCCACTCAGCTCGGGATGGCGGTGGATGTGGCGCCGCAGCTGGATCAGCTCCGGCAACGCCGCCGCCAGGGTGGCCTCCAGGCCGAGCGCTTCCCACGCCCCATCCCCCCCCTCAATGGCGCCGCCGCTGGCGGGGATGGGGGAAAAGGACAACGGGGTCATGGGGGGAGGTGGAGCCGAAGGGGCGCAGCCGGTTCAGGGGGCCAGGGCCAGGAACTGGGCCAGAGCCTGCACGGGAACGGGCGGCCAGCGCCGTATCTGCAGCAGCCATTCTTCCTGCCGGTAGCGGGGATCGAGGCCGGAGGCCGCGGCCCAGTGGCTCTCCGCCTCCCCCCGGGCGCCCCGCTGCCAGAGCAGGGCCGTGAGGCCGGCCCGGGCATCGGCGAACAGGGGATAGCGGCGGATCAGGTCACGCAACTGCTTTTCCGCCGCCGTGGTGTCCCCCAGCTGGAAGGCGGCCAGGGCGGCGCTGGAGCGGGCCATGGCGAAGCCCGGCCGGGCGGCGGCGGCGGCCTCGAAGCATTGGCGGGCCGCCGGCCAGTCGTCCTCGGAGCCCTCCACGTTGCCCAGGTTGTAAAGGGCGGAGGCATCCTCCGGATCCCGCTCCAGGATCCAGCGGTAATCGGCGGCGGCCGCCGGCCACAGACCCAGGGCCTCCTCGGCGGTGCCGCGGTTGAGGTGGGGGTCGGCGCTGGCGGGCTCGAGGCTGATGGCCTGGTCCTGGTCGGCGATCGCCGCCATCGGATCCCCCAGGGCCAGCTGCACGTTGCCGCGGTTGCTCCAGGCCGAGGCATCCTGCGGCGCCAGCGCCACCACCCGGTCCCACAGGGGCAGGGCCTCACCGAAGCGCCCCTCGCGGCTGGCGGCCAGGGCCCGATCGAACAGCACCGGCAGCGAAGTTGTCCCGTCCCCCGCCTCGGCCCACGCCGCCGGCGCCCAGGCCAGGACCACCACCAGCAGAAGGGTCAGCACAGGCAGAACCGCCGCCATTCGGGACCTCACGCCGCCACCGCCGCGGGGCCATCGAGGTGGGCACGGCCGGCCTCGGTGACGATCCGTCCCCGGGGGGTGCGCTGCAGGAAACCCAGCTGCAGCAGGTAGGGCTCCACCACCGCTTCCAGGGTGGCGGGATCCTCCCCCAGCCCCGCCGCCAGGGTTTCCAGTCCCACCGGCCCCCCGCCGTAGGCCTCCAGCATCAGGCGCAGCAGGCGCCGGTCGCTGGCATCGAGGCCGCGGCCATCCACCCGGTGCAGGGAGAGGGCCGCATCCACCAGGGCCGCATCGATCTGGCCGTGCCCCCCCACCGCCGCCACGTCCCGCACCCGCCGCAGCAGCCGGTTGGCGATGCGGGGCGTGCCCCGGCAGCGGCGGGCCACCTCCTGGGCGGCACAGGGCCGCAGGGGGAGCTGCAGCAGACCGGCGGCCCGCACCACGATCGCCTCGAGGTCATCGAGGCCATAGAACTCCAGCCGCTGGATCAGGCCGAAGCGGTCCCGCAGCGGTGAGCTCAGCGACCCGGCGCGGGTGGTGGCCCCCACCAGGGTGAAGGGGGCCACCTCCAGGCTGCGGGTGCGGGCGGTGGTGCCCTTGCCGACGGTGAGATCGAGGCGGAAGTCCTCCATGGCGGGGTAGAGGATCTCCTCGGCCACCCGGTTCAGCCGGTGGATCTCATCGATGAACAGCACCTCCCGGGGCTGCAGGTTCACCAGCAGGCCGACGATGTCGCGGGGGCGCTCCAGGGCCGGGGCGCTGGTGATGCGGCAGCGCACCCCCAGCTCCTCGGCCAGCACCAGGGCCATGGTGGTCTTGCCGAGGCCGGGGGGGCCGTAGAGCAGCACGTGGTCGAGGGCCTCCTCGCGGCGGCGGGTGGCCTCCACGGCGATGCGCAGCACCTGCTTGAGCTCGCTCTGGCCGATGTAGTCATCCAGCCGCCGGGGCCGCAGCCCGTCCTCCCGGACCACCGGCTCCTCCTCGGGCCGGGCGGTGGGATCGACGAGGCGCTCCGAGGGCTCGACGCCGGCCCTGGCCCCGCCGGCTCCCGGGGCACGCCCGCCCTCTCCCGGGACACGCCCGGCCGCTCCCCCCGAAGAGATGATCGCCATGGCTGGAGGGTACCGGCTGCTGCCTAGGGTCGGGGAGCACCCAGGTGATCCGGGACGAAACGATGGCGAAGGGGCCCGGCAGGAAGGGCGGTGGCGCCAAAAGCGCCGATCCGGCCAACCGGCTGCTGGCCGACAACCGTCTGGCCAGACACCAGTACGAGATCCTCGAAACCCTCGAGACCGGCATCGAACTGCTCGGCACCGAGGTGAAGTCGATCCGGGCCGGTCAGGTGAACCTGCGCGACGGCTTCTGCCTGATCCGCAACGGCGAGATGCAGCTGCACAACGTCCACATCTCCCCCCACAGCCACGCCGGCAAGTTCTTCAACCACGAGCCACTGCGGGTGCGGAAGCTGCTGGCCCATCGGCGCGAGATCGACAAGTTGCGCGTCTCCCTCGACCAGAAGGGCCTCACCCTGATCCCGCTCAACCTGCACCTGAAGGGTTCCTGGATCAAGATCACCATCGGCCTGGGCAAGGGCCGCAAGCTGCACGACAAGCGCGCGGACGAGAAGAACAAGCAGATCGCCAAGGAGACCCGGGCCGCCGTCGCCCGGCTCTGAGGGGCGCCCTCAGGGGTTGGTGGGTGGCGGCGGTGCGGGAGGGGCCGGCGCCGGCGCCGACGGAGCGGCGGGCGCGGGGGTGGCCCCGGGGCTGGCGGGCGCGGGCGTGGCCGGCGTTTCCGGGGTCTCCTCGGGGGCCGGTGGGGCGTCGGGGGCCGGTGGGGGCGTGGGGGCCGGCGGATCGGCCCGCAGCGACAGCCGGATCAGGGCCGGGGCGACGCCGTCGTTGGTGAGCAGCAGCTGCACCGGCGAGCCCTTCTGGGCGCCCAGGGTGACCACCCGCAGCGGCCCCCGGGCCTCCAGCGGGGTGCCCTCGGCGGAGAAGACGCTCATCTGCAGCAGGGGGGAGCCGTTGACCCCGAGGGCCAGGCCATGGCCGGCGGGGAGCCGGATCGGGAACAGCCGGGCCCCGCTGGCGGGCACCTCGGCGGTGAGCACCTGGGTGGCACCGGAGGGGGCCTCGATCGGCTCGATCCTGAGGTTCTCCAGGGTCAGTTCGGCAGCGGCGTACCAGATCTGGCGGAAGGGCTCAGGCGGCATCGCCTGGGAGGCGCGGCTCGGCAGCAGGTTCTGCACACTCGCCGACACCAGCTCCCGCAGCACCGCCGGACTCAGCCCCTGGCGCACGAAACCGGCCTGGCGCGCCTCCCAGTCGGTGGCGCTGAAGTTGCCCAGCCGCCGCCGCAGGGGCAGGGGCAGCTGCTCCACCCGGGCCAGCCATTCCTCCGCCAGTTCATTCCAGACCCGCCGCAGGGGGGCGTCCTCAAGCGTGTCGGAGGGGAGCCGGCCGTTGCGCTCGGGGTACTGGGCCAGCAGGGCCGCGTCCACCAGGCTGAGGAACCAGGCCCGGTCGACCTGCATGGCCCGCAGGCGGTTGAGCAGCTGCTGACGCTGATCCACCTCCGAGGGGGGCAGGCTGCTGGGGAGCTCGGGCACGCCGCCGGGGGGCGGTGTGGCCACCTTGCCGCGGCTCAGCCACCACCAGCCCACCGCCGTGCCGACCACGGCCGACAGCACCAGGGCGATCAGCACCGGCCAGAAGCCCCCCTCGGCCGCCTCCTCCCGTTCCTCGTAGCGACGCCGCAGGCTGTCGGGGGTGGCCACGGCGGCGGGCGGCGGCGGCGGGGCCGTCATGCGGAGCGGCAGCTGGGGCTCCACCCGGGGCGTTTCGGCGGGGCGGGGGGCCTCGGCCGCCACCCCGTCCGCGGCGATGGCCGCCGCCGGATCCCGCTCCGGCGGCGGCGGCGGCGGGGGCGGCGCCGGCGCCGCCGCGGGCACCAGGATCACGGTGCGATCGGCCCGGGGCACGGGACCCGTGCTGTCGGGCATCGCCAGGGACTGGAACGCCACCAGGGCCTGGCCGGCCGAGGCGAATCGCTCGTCGGGGTGGCGGCTCAGCAGGCGCTGCAACTGGTGCCGCAGCTCCGGCTCGGCCTCCAGGGCTGCCGGCCAGCGCCACTGCATCGTGGTCGGATCGAGCAGGCCCCCCGGGGCATCGCCGCTCAGCAGCACCAGGGACACCACCCCAAGGGCGTGCAGGTCCATCCAGGGCTGGGCGGGCTCGCCCCTGGCCAGCTCCGGCGGCGCGTAGCCCGGGGTAGCGCCCAGCAGCCGCTCCCCACCGCCGCCGCCGGCGCTGCCGCGCACCAGGCCGAAATCGAGGGGCACCGGCAGGCCATCGCTGTCGCGGCGCAGCAGGTTGGCGGGGCTCAGATCCCCGTGCAACAGGTCCTGGCTGTGCAGGGCGGCGAGCACCGGCAGCAGTTGGCGCAGCAGCAGCAGCACCTCCCCCGCGCCGAACACCAGCTGGCGTTCCGCCCGCAGCTCCAGCAACTGCTGGTAGGTGCGGCCCGCCTGCCACTCCCGCACCAGCCACAGCTGGTCGTCGGCCTCGATCACGGCGCCGATGCGGGGCACCTGGGGATGGAGCACCCCCTGGAGCCGCGACCAGAGGTCCCGGGCCCGGGCCTGGTCCTGGTCGGGCCCGATGCGGCGCAGGGCCACCGGCGCATCCGCGGCCAGCTGGTCGCTCGCCAGCCAGAGCTCCCCCTGGGGCCCGCCCGTCTCCGCTCCGAGACGGCGTTCGAGCCGGTAGCGGCCGCCGATCACCTGGCCCTGGGCTGCGCTCATGGGATCAGGGCCGTGCCGGTGCGCTGGGGCTGCTCGAGGCCGCGGCCCGCCAGCCAGTCCTGGTCGTAGAGGCGGGAGCGGTAGCGGTCGCCGCTGTCGCACAGCACGGTGACGATGCGATGGCCGGGCCCCAGCCGCCGGGCCGTCTCCACCGCCGCCGCCACGTTGATCCCCACCGAGCCCCCCATGAACAGGCCCTCCTGCCACAGGAGGCCGTAGATCGTGCGCAGGGCCATGGGGTCGTCGATCCTGACGGCATCGTCGATCGGCGCCCCCTCCAGGTTGGCGGTGACGCGGCTGTTGCCGATGCCTTCGGTGATCGAGTTGCCCTCGCTCTTCAGGGTGCCGTCGGTGGCCCAGCTGTAGAGGGCACTGCCGCAGGGATCGGCCAGGACGCAGCGGACCCTGGGATCCTGCTCCTTGAGATACAGGGCCACCCCCGCATAGGTGCCGCCGGTGCCGGTGGCGGCCACCCAGGCATCGAGGCGCCCGCCGGTCTGCTGCCAGATCTCCGGGCCGGTGCTGCCGTAGTGGGCCCGCCGATTGGCGAGATTGTCGAACTGGTTGGCCCACAGGGCCCCGGGTGTCTCCTCGGCGATGCGGCCCGAGAGGCGCACGTAGTTGGCCGGGTCGCTGTAGGGCACCGCCGGCACCGTGCGCACCTCGGCGCCGAGGCTGCGCAGCAGGCCGATCTTCTCCGCCGACTGGGTTTCGGGGATGACGATCAGGCAGCGGTAACCACGGGCATTGCAGAGGTGGGTCAGGCCGATGCCGGTGTTGCCGGCGGTCCCCTCCACCACCGTGCCCCCCGGCTGCAGCTGGCCGCTGGCCTCCGCCTCCTGGAGGATGCCCAGGGCGGCCCGGTCCTTGACCGACCCCCCGGGGTTCATGAACTCCGCCTTACCGAGGATCTCGCATCCGGTGAGGGCGCTGAGGGCATGGAGCCGGATCAGGGGCGTCCGGCCCACCGCGCCGCTGAAGCCCTCGGTGATTCCCGTCGTCATGCCATCGCTGTGGGCTCCCATGCGGCTGGCCTTCTCCATGGCTGCGTGGCCGGATCGTAGGGAACATCCCTAAGGTCGGCCCCAGAGAAGGGCAGGTCCATGGGCTCCAGGGCACACTCCCCGGCGGACAGCACCAGGCTCCTGCAACGGCTCCAGGCGGTGCGGCAGCACAGCGAGCGCCTGATCGAGGGTCTGGAACCGGAGGACCTCTGCCTGCAGGGCATGGCCGATGCCAGTCCGGCCAAGTGGCACCTGGGCCACACCACCTGGTTCTTCGAGACCTTCCTGCTGGAACCCCACCTACCGGGCCATGAAACGCCCGATCGCCGCTGGGGCCATCGGTTCAACTCCTATTACGAGGCGATCGGCAGCCGCCACCCCCGCCCCCAGCGGGGTCTGCTCACCCGCCCGGCCATCGGCGAGGTGCTGGCCTGGCGCCGGCGCGTCGACGCCGGCCTGGAGACGCTGCTGCTGCAGCTGGATCGCAGCCCCGCCGAAACTGCAGGCCCCCTGCTGGAGCTGGTGGAACTGGGCCTGCAGCACGAGCAGCAGCACCAGGAACTGCTGCTGATGGACCTGCTCGACGGCTTCAGCCGCAACCCCCTGGAGCCCGCCTACGGCCAGGAGCCCCCCGGGGCCGGGGCGCCGGCAATCGATGCTGGCTGGCGCTCCCACCCCGGCGGGCTGGTGGCGATCGGCCACGCCGGCGGCGGCTTCCACTTCGACAACGAGGCCCCCCGCCACCGCCAGTGGCTGGAGCCGTTCCAACTGGCCGAAACGCTGGTCAGCAACGGGGATTACGCCACCTTCATCGCCGATGACGGCTACCGGCGGGCGGAGCTGTGGATGAGCGAGGGCTGGGCGCTGGTGCAGGAGCGCGGCTGGTGCGCCCCGCGCTACTGGCGCGGCGACTGGGAGTTCAGCCTGGCGGGCCGCCGCCCGCGCCACCCCCAGGCGCCCGTGCGGCACCTGAGCTGGTTCGAGGCCGATGCCTTCGCCCGCTGGAGCGGCGGCCGGCTGCCCAGCGAAGCCGAATGGGAGCTGGTGGCGACCGAAGCCGCCCAACCGGGCGGCCGCCCCCTGTCCCAGGCCTTCGGGGCCCTCTGGCAGTGGACCGCCACCCCCTACCGTCCCTACCCCGGCTTCCAACCCGCCGCCGGCGCGGTGGGGGAATACAACGGCAAGTTCATGACCTCCCAGTTCGTGCTCCGGGGCAGCAGCTTCCTCACCCCGGCGGGCCACGCCCGCCCCACCTACCGCAACTTCTTCGCGCCCCACTGCCGCTGGATGGCCGCCGGCCTGCGCCTGGCCCGGGACGGTGTCAGCGAGCCATGCTGATCGACCTCCATCCCGAGCCGGCCGACATGGCCCGGCTGGTGATCGAGGGCATGGGCCGCCTCCCGAAGCAGCTGCCGGCCTGGCTCCTGTACGACGCCGAAGGGTCGCGGCTGTTCGAAGCGATCTGCGAGCAACCCGAATACGGCCTCACCCGCACCGAGACGGCCCTGCTGGAGGCGCGGGCGGCCGAACTGGCCGCCGCCCTCGGGCCTGGGGTGGTGGTGGAGTTCGGGGCCGGCAGCGCCCGCAAGGTGAGCCCCCTGCTGGGCGCCCTGGGGCCGGCCGCCTACGTGGCCCTCGACATCAGCGCCGACCACCTGGCCCCCGCCTGCCGGGCCCTGCAGCAGCGCCACCCCGACCTGCCGGTGCTGGGCATCTGCTGCGACTACAGCCAGCTGGAGCAGCTGCCGGACCACCCCGCCCTGGAGGGCCACGGATTGCTGGGCTTCTACCCGGGCAGTTCGATCGGCAACTTCGACCCCGCCGGCGCCCGGGCGCTGCTGGGCCAGTTCCGCCGGCTGCTGGGGCCGGGCAGCCGCCTGCTGATCGGCGTCGACCAGCCCAAGGTGGTGGAGCGGCTGGAGGCGGCCTACAACGACGCGGCCGGCTGGTCAGAGGCCTTCGCCCGCAACCTGCTCACCCGCCTCAACCGCGATCTGGACGGCGACTTCCACCCCGACGACTTCCACTACCGGGCCTGGTGGGACGCCGATCAAGGCCGCATCGCCATGGCCCTGGTGAGCCGGCGGGACCTGGAGGTGCGGCTGGCGGGCCGCCGCTGGCCGTTCGCCGCCGGTGAGTCGCTGATCACCGAATACAGCCACAAGTACGCCCCCGAGGCCTTCCTCGCCCTGGCCGCCGGAGCCGGCTGGCGGGGGGCGGGCCTCTGGAGCGACCCGGCCGGCGATTTCGCCCTGCATCTGCTGGTGCAGGCAGACTCGGAACAGCAGCGGAGCGATCGATGAGCAGGGAGGATCAGCGTCAGTCCATGCGCGGGGTGCGTGAAGGGCTGATCGAGGAACTCGAGGATCTGTACCGCCGGGCCTTCGACCGCATCGGCGAACAGGACCTGGGGGAAGGGGCCATCGCCCGGCTCACCCAGCTGCTGCTGCGCTCCCGCGAAGCGGCCATCACCCCCCTGCAGGAGGAGATCGAAGCGCCCCTGATCACCCGCGCCCCCGGCGAACCCCTGCCATGAGCAGCTGGCTGGAGGAGCTGGAGGCGCGGCTGGATCAGCAGCTGGAGGGCTTCCTGCGCACCAACCCCCAGCAGGAGGAGCTGCTGCGGGGCCAGGCCGCCCGCGACCGACAGCGGCAGCTGCTGGCGGAACGGGTGCGCCTGCGGCAGCAGGCCGAGGAGCAGCGGCGGCAACTGCTGAAGCTGGCCGAGGAGATCCGCCAGTGGCAGGGGCGGACCGTCCGGGCCCGGAGCGCCGGGGCCGAGGAGCTGGCGGGCCGCGCCGAGGTTCACGTGGCGGGCCTGATGGATCAGGGCCGCCAGCGCTGGCAGGCCCTCACCGACCTGGGCCAGCGCTTCGCCGGCGTCGAGCAGGAGCTGGCCGAACTCACCAGCCAGCGCAGCAACGGCCCCGCCGCCACCCCCGATCTGGAGGCCGACTGGGCCCGGTTCGAGGCCCAGCAGGAGCTGCAGGAGCTGAAGCGGCGCAGCCAGCGCTGAGCCGCCCCACGCCATGGGTTTTCTGCTCTCCAAACTGCTGCCGCTTGGCCTCTACCCCCTCGGCCTGGCCCTGCTGCTGCAGATCGCGGGCCTGCTCAACCGCCAGCGCCGCCTCGGCCCGGTGCTCTCCGGCGTGGGGATCGGGCTGCTCTGGCTGGCGGCCACGCCCCTGCTGAGTCGCCAGCTGGTGTGGGGGCTGGAGGAACGGGCCGCCCGGCTGACGCCCTCCCCGATCCCCCGGGCCGATGCGGTGCTGGTACTGGGGGGAGGGTTGCGGCCCGCCCTGCCGCCGCGCCAGGGGGTGGAGGTGAACGAGGCCGGCGACCGGCTGCTGCGCGCCGTGGCCCTGATGCGGGAGGGCAAGGCCCCCTGGCTGCTGGTGACCGGCGGCCGGGTCACCTTCATGGCCAACGACCCGGCGGCGGGCGAGGCCCGGCTGGCCAAGGCCCTGGCCACCAGCCTGGGGGTGGCGGCCGATCGGATCGTGACCAGCGAAGAGGGGCGCAACACGGCTGAGGAGGCCGCCGCCCTGGTGCGGCTGGCCCGGCAGCGGGGCTGGAGCTCCCTGCTGCTGGTCACCAGCGCCACCCACCTGCCCCGCTCCCTGGCCACCCTGCGCCGGGCGGCGCCGGAGGTCCGGTTCATCCCGGTGGCCTGCGACTTCCAGCTGCCCGACCGGCGCTCCTTCGGCACACCCACCCTGGCCGGCACCGTGATGGGGCTGCTGCCCAGCGCCGAAGCCCTGGTGCTGACCACCACCGCCATGCGGGAGCATCTGGGCCTGCTGGCCTACCGCTGGCGGGGCTGGATCTGAGCCGCCGCCGCCGCGGCCCACTGGAGCTCTACTTCTTGGGGACCGGGGGCACCAGGCTCACCCCTTCGGGCGGCGGTGTGGGATCGGGATCGGCGATCAGCATGTGCTGCAGCACGATCTCCGGACGTTCACTGTCCCGCCAGCGGATGCGATAGGCGGGCATCTTGGTTCCCCGGCTGGTGGTCTGTTCCACCGGTTCCATGACCCAGCCACGGCGAGATCGCCCCTGGGGATTGCGCTTCACCACAGCATCGGCGTGTTGAAAGCGGAAACCGACGCGCTCACCACTCATACCAGAGCCCCGAGGGGGAGAAGGCCTACTGGGGACCATTATCCCACTGCGTCGGTTCCGGCCTTGTCGCGGGCCTCCGGGCGCAGCAGGGGGAAGGCGATCACATCGCGGATCGAGGGGCTGTCGGTGAGCAGCATGGCCAGGCGGTCGATGCCGATGCCGAGGCCGCCGGTGGGGGGCATGCCCACCTCCAGGGCGTGCAGGAAGTCCTCATCCACCGTCTGGGCTTCCGGGTCCCCCGCCTGGCGGCGCAGCTGCTGCAGCTCCAGCCTGGCGCGCTGATCCAGCGGGTCGATCAGCTCGCTGAAGGCATTGGCCGTCTCCCGCCCGACGATGAACAGCTCGAAGCGTTCCACCAGCCCCGGCTTGCTGCGGTGGGCCCGGGCCAGGGGGGAATTCTCCACCGGGTAATCCATCACGAAGGTGGGCTGCACCAGGGTGGTCTCCACCGCCTGCTCGAAGGCCTCCACCAGCAGCCGGCCCACGCTGTCGGCCGCCTCAGGGGCGGCCAGGCCGGCGGCCTCCATCGCCGCCACGGCCTCGGCACGATTGCTGAAGCCGTTGAAATCCAGGCCGGTGGCCTGCTCCACCAGCTCATGCATGGTGACCCGCCGCCAGGGCGGGGTGAGGTCGATCGCCTCCCCCTGGTAGGTGAGGCGCGTGTCCCCACAGACCTCCAGGCAGGCCGCGGCCAGCAGCTGCTCAGTGAGGTCCATCATCGTGTGGTAATCGGCGAAGGCCTGGTAGATCTCCACCGAGGTGAACTCGGGGTTGTGCCGGGTGCTGATCCCCTCGTTGCGGAAGATGCGGCCGAGCTCGTAGACCCGCTCGAAGCCCCCGACCACCAGCCGCTTGAGGTGCAGCTCGGTGGCGATGCGCAGGGTGAGGGGCAGGTCGAGGGCGTTGTGGTGGGTGGCGAAGGGGCGGGCGTCGGCCCCGCCGGCCTCGGTCTGCAGGACGGGCGTCTCGATCTCGAGGAAGCCGCGCTCGTCGAGCCAGCGGCGCATGGCGCTCACCAGCCGGGCCCGGCGCCGGAAGGTCTCCCGGGTCTGGGGGGAGACGATCAGGTCGAGGTAGCGCTGGCGATAGCGCTTCTCCACGTCCGCCAGGCCATGCCACTTGTCGGGCAGGGGCTGGAGCGCCTTGGAGAGCATCACCCAGTCGGTCACCTTGACCGAAAGCTCCCCCCGGTCGGTGCGGCGCAGGCTGCCGTGCACGCCGATCCAGTCACCGCCATCCACCAGGGAGGTGATCTGGGCGAAGCCTTCGGGCTCCTCCGGGTGGGCCGCCAGCAGGCTGGCCTTCTCGATGAACAGCTGGATCGGGCCGGATTCGTCGGCGATGGTGAAGAAGGCCAGCTTGCCCATCACCCGCCGGGTCATCACCCGACCGGCCACCGCCACCTCCACCGCCCGCTCCTCGCCGTTGGGCAGGTCGGCGTGGGCCTGCTGCAGCTCGGCTGTGCGGTGGCTGGGGGCGAAGCCGAGGGCGTAGGGGGCCCGACCGAGGGACTCCAGGGTGCGGGCTTTCTCCAGACGGGTCTCACGCAGATCCGACAAGGCAGGCAGGGCGATGGAGAAGGGTCGCTGCCCATCCTGCAGGACCGGCCGGCTTCGGCTTCCGCGCGCGGTTCAGCCGGCGGCGGCCAGGCTCGCCTCGCCCATCCGCTGGGAGGCGTAGCCCGTGCCCCGCACCGTGAGGATCAGCTCGGGGTTGCGGGGATCGGGCTCGAGCTTGCCGCGCAAGCGGGCCACGTAGACATCGACCACGCGCAGGTCGGCGGCCCGGCGAGGGGGATAGCCCCAGAGCTGCTCGAGGATCTCGGCCCGGGGCACCACCCGGCCCGGCTCCCGGAACAGCAGCTCCAGCAGGCTGAACTCGGTGTAGGTGAGGGCGATGCGCTGGCCCTCGCGGGTCACCTGGCGGCGGTTGGTGTCGACCACCAGATCCCCCACCCGCAGCACCCCGGAGCCGGTGGGCAGCTCCCGCGGCTCGCTGGTGGCCGCCCCCCGGCCCATGCGCCGCAGGATCGTGGAGATGCGGGCCTCCAGTTCCTTGGGGCTGAACGGCTTGGGCAGGTAGTCGTCGGCCCCCAGATCCAGGCCCGCCACCCGCTCGGCGATGGCATCGAGGGCCGAGAGAAAGATGATCGGCACGCAGGATTCCGCCCGGAGCCGCCGGCAGACGGCGAAGCCGTCCAGCTTGGGCAGCATCACGTCGAGCACGACGAGGTCGGGCTGCTCCTGGTGGAACAGGGCCAGGGCCTCCTCGCCGTCCTCGGCACAGAGCACCCGGTAGCCCGCCAGCTGCAGACGCATCAGCAGCACCCGGCGCACCGCCGCCTCGTCATCGACCACCAGCAGGGTGGCGATGGGCTGTGACGGGGAATCACCCCCCGCGGAAGCCTCCAGATCAGCACCATCGGTGAAGGAGGAGGAGGCAACCGTGGGCATGGGCATCGCTCCGGTCCACTCGGATGAAGAATCGCAACCATAACGCGAAGCCGTTTGGGGCTGTGAGCACGGAATCGGCTCCAGCAGTGGGGTTCTGGGGCCAAGGCAACATTTCTTCGGAAACCCCGCACCGGCCGCCGCGCCCCTCAGGGCCAGCGGGCCTCGGCGTAGCGGTTCCACTGCAGCGCGGCTTCGGCCAGGGCCGCGTCGCTGTCGAGCTGCCCCAGCATCGCCCGCTGCAGCTGGGTGTAGAGGATCGCCTGCAGCCGCTTCACCCCCGGAGTGGCCGGCACCAGCACCCGGGCCTGGGCCAGGGTCTCGATCGAGAGCAGCCGGGCGTTGTGCACCAGCCGCTCCTGCCCGTCGACGGGCACAGCCCCCCGCAGCCGGCTCTCCAGGCTCGCCAGGGCTCCCCGGGAGGAGGGCAGCACCCGGGCCTCCTCGGCGAAGGCCAGCTGGTTGGCCGCATCGCTCAGGAACAGGGCGAAGCTCACCGCCTCCGGGGCCATGGCGCTCTGGCGCGGCACCACCAGGTTCATCACCGCCACGTTGGCCTCGCCGCTGGCCCCGGTCAGGGGCGGGAAGGGGGCGGAGGTGGCGGCGATGCCGGGGGCGTTGGTCTGGAGGTTGCGCAGGAAGTCGGGGCCGCTGGCCACCTGGGCTAGGTCGCCGGCCTGGTACAGCTCGATGGCCCGCCGGTACCCCTGGCTCACCACCTCCCGCGGCAGCAGCCCGCGGCGGTAGAGGTCGCTCCAGAAGGCGAAGGCACGGCGACCGGCGGGACTGTTGAAGGCCGCCCGCTGGCGATCGTCCAGCAGCCGCACCCCCATCTGCACCAGCGCCTCCATCAGTTCTCCGGAGTCCTCGGGGACGACGGTGACGAACAGGGCGTAGCGGCCGGTGCGGCGCCGGACGGCCTCGGCGTAGGCCGGCACCTCCTCCCAGCGGCGGGGCGGGGCCGTGAGGCCGGCCCGCTGCAGCAGCCGGCGGTTGGCGATCGTCACCCGGGCCGTCAGGTACCAGGGAATGCCGAACTGCTCACCCTGCTGCTGGCCCGAGGTCCAGATGCCGGCCAGGTAGCGGTCGGCGGCACCGGGGGGAAGCAGGGGGGTGAGGTCCCGCAGGCCCCCCTTGCTGGCCAGGTTGGCGGCGAAGTTGGGGTTGAGATTGACCAGATCCGGGGCGGTGCGGGCGAACACCGCCGCCAGCAGCTTGCGCTCCACCGAGCCCCAGGGCACGTCGGTCCAGCGCACCGTCACCCCGGGGTGGTCCTGCTCCCAGGCGGCGATCACCCGCCGCATGTAGGTGTTGAACCGGGGCGCCAGATCGAGGGTCCAGACGTTGAGCACCTTGCCCGCCCCGGGCTGGGGCTTCCGCGCGCAGGCCCCGGCGCCCAGGGCGAGGGCGACGGGGGCGGCCAGCAGCCGCAGGGCCTGGCGTCGTGGCAGGGATCGGGCCATCACTCAGCGCCGCCAGCCGGAGCCCACCTGGCGCCAGAGCAACAGCTGCAGGGAACAGAGCATCGGGGCGAGCAGGGCCGTGATCAGCGTCTGGGACAGCAGGACCCGCAGACCGGGTCCCGCCAGATCATCCCAGCGCCACCCCGGCAGGGCCAGCAGGGCGGGGTTCACCCCCTGACCCTCCAGGCGGCGGCTCACCTCCGGTCCCGCCAGCTGGATCGCCTCCCGGGTGCTCAGCCAGTCCTGCACGCCCCATTGCAGCATCAGGGTGAGGCCGAGCAGGGCCGTGCCCAGCAGGGCCAACAGACCCAGGCTGAAGCTCTGCTGGATCGGCGGGGCCCGCCGTCCCATCCGCCCCCACCACCAGCCCAGCAGCAGCAGGGCCGGCACCTGGGTGACGCCACCGGGATAGACGGCATCGAGCAGCAGCCCCAGGGCGAGGCCGGCACAGGCCCCCGAAAAGGGGCCGTCACTCAGGGCCCAGGGCAGCAGCCACAGCACCGCCCAGCAGGGGCCGACGCCGTCGAGGCTGAGCCAGCCCGGCGAGGCCAGGACAAGGAGCGGCACCAGCAGGGCCGAGGCGACGAGCAGGGGCTGCCGGGTGAGCAGATCCATCAGCGCACCTGCACCTGCACCCAGTCGAGGGCCGACACCGGTGCGATCAGCTGCACCACCGCCTCCGGGGCCGGGTCGGCATTGGCGTCGATGGTCTGGATCACCCCCACCGGCAGGTTCGGCGGCACCAGGGTGCTGGCGGGCGATGTCACCACCACGTCACCCGGACGGGCCTGGGGATCCTTCTCCAGGAAGCGCAGCAGGGGCCGTCCGGTGCCGATGCCGGTGAGCAGGCCGTGGTGCTGGGTGCGTCCCACCCACACCCCGACCCGGCTGCGGGGGTCGGTGAGCAGGGTGACGCTGGCGGTGCTGGGGGTGACGCTGCCCACCAGGCCCACCAGGCCGCCCGGGCCGAGCACCGCCTGGCCGGCCCGGATGCCGCTGAGGGCCCCCTGGCCGAGCAGCAGCTGCCGCCACCAGCCGGAGCCATCCCGGGAGATCACCGGGGCCGTCACCCGGTTGGGATTCTGCTTCTGCAGCTCCAGCAGGGTGCGCAGGCGCTGGTTGTCCTGCTCCAGCTGGGCCAGTCGGGCCCCGTCCTCCACCCGTCGGGCGGACTTCAGCCATTCGGCCTGGGCGGTCCCGGGCCAGAAGGGTCGACTCAGAAAGGCATAGGTATCGGCGAGCAGCGCCCCCTTGCTGAGCCGCACGGCCACGAGGGCCAGCAGCACCAGCAGCCAGGGGGCGATCCGTCGCAGGGACGAGCCTTGGACGAAACGGAGCCAGCGCCATGCCGGCATGGGGATCAGGCGGTCTGGCGGGCGAATTCAGGCGTGTCGAGCACCCGCTCGAGCCGGCTGTAATCCTCCAGAACCATGCCGCAGCCGTTGACCACGCAGAGCAGGGGATCTTCGGCCACGTGCGTGAGGATGCCGGTCTCGTGGCTGATCAGGTCGCAGATGCCCCGCACCAGGGCGCCGCCGCCGGCCAGCATGATCCCCCGGTCGACGATGTCGGCCGCCAGCTCGGGGGGGGTGCGCTCCAGGGTGCGCTTGACCGCCTCCACGATCACGTTGAGGGGCTCGGCCATGGCCTCGCGGATGTCGCCGGCGCGGATGTTGATGGTGCGCGGCAGGCCCGAGAGCAGGTGCAGACCCCGCACGTCCATGGAGGTTTCGTCGTGGCCGTCGTCGGGGAAGGCGGAGCCGATGCGGATCTTGATGTCCTCGGCGGTGCGCTCGCCCACCACCAGGTTGTGCACCTTCTTGAGGTAGACGCTGATGGCGTCGCTGAGCTCATCGCCCGCCACCCGCACCGACTCGCTCAGCACGGTGCCGCCCAGGCTGAGCACCGCCACCTCGGTGGTGCCCCCGCCGATGTCAACGATCATCGTGCCCACCGGATCGGTCACCGGCAGACCGGCACCGATGGCAGCCGCCACCGGCTCATCGATCAGGTGCACCTGCCGGGCCCCGGCCAGGCCGGCCTGGTGCACGGCCCGGCGCTCGACGCCGGTGACCCCGCTGGGGATGCCGATCACCAGGCGGGGGGCGATCACTCCGCGGCCCTCGTTGCCCTTCTGGATGAAGCTCTTGATCATCTGCTCGGCCGCATCGAAGTCGGCGATGACCCCGTCGCGCAGGGGTCGGATCGCCCGGATGTTGCCGGGGGTGCGGCCCAGCATCAGCTTGGCCTCCTCACCCACCGCCAGGGGCGTGCCGCGCTCCAGGTCGATCGCCACCACGGACGGCTCCTGCAGCACGATCCCCTTGCCCGAGACGTACATCAGTGTGTTGGCCGTCCCCAGGTCGATGCCGATGTCGCGGGAGAACTGGAAACGGCGGAAAAACACGGGCAAGGCCTCTGGCAGCGGTGAATCATAGGTGGGGCGATCCCGGCCGACCGGCCCAGCCACCGTGGGTGTGACAACCGGGACGAAGGGTGGAACGGAAAGGGAGAGGCCCCCGATCGGGGTGCCCCATCATTGATCCATTCGTTCCAGGAGCACGCCATGGGCGTCAATTCCATCACCCTCGTCGGCAGGGCCGGCCGCGACCCGGAGGTCCGCTACTTCGAATCCGGCAGCATGGTTGCCAACCTCACCCTGGCGGTGAACCGCCGCAGCCGCGACGACGAGCCCGACTGGTTCAACCTGGAGATCTGGGGCAAGCAGGCCCAGGTGGCGGCCGACTACGTCCGCAAGGGTGCCCTGATCGGCATCATCGGCTCCTTCAAGCTCGACCGCTGGACGGATCGGGCCAGCGGTGAGGAGCGCAGCAAGCCGGTGATCCGCGTCGATCGGCTGGAGCTGCTCGGCAGCAAGCGGGACGCAGAAGGCGGCGGCGGCGGCAGCTTCGGCGGCGGTTTCGGCGGTGGCGAACCCAGTGAGGAAGAAGTGCCCTTCTAAGCATTTCGACCCAGCTTGCGCTGCGGGGGCTTGTGCCAGTGGCCCAGCCGGGTTATCAAGCGTCCGAAGCCAGAGAAGGCGCCCCCCGGGGCGCCTTTTTTACTGTCCGGGGCCGTTCCCCGGAGTCCCTGCCGGCCCCGATTCAGGGACGGCGCCGGCTCTGCTTCCAGATCCGCAGCCCCAGCCACACGGCCCCGGCCAGCACCGCCAGCACGAGCAGCACCTTCACCACCCTGGCGGCAGGCTCGATCCAGAGTTCGACCTTGGTGTAGCCCTCCCCCAGGGCCAGACCCGCCAGGGTCAGCAGCAGGGTCCAGATCAAGCTGCCGGCGGTGGTCCAGAGCAGGAACGGCGCCATCGGCATCATCTCGATGCCGGCGGGGACGGAGATCAGGGTGCGGATGCCGGGCACCAGGCGGCCCCAGAACACCAGGGCCGTGCCATGGCGGCTGAACCAGCGGCGGCTGCGCCGCAGCTCCTCGGGGCTGATGCCGATCCAACGGCCGTGGCGCTCCAGCCAGTGCTCGATGCGCTGCTCATTCACCAGCCGGCCGATGCCGTACCAGGGAAGGGCGCCGAGCACGGTGCCCAGCAGGCCGGCCAGCACCACCGGCACCAGGGAGAGCTTGCCCTGATGCACGAAAAACCCCCCGAGCGGCATGATCAGCTCGGAGGGAATCGGGGGGAACAGGTTCTCCAGGAACATGGCCGCGAAGATCGCGCCATACCCTGCCGCCGGGTTGGCCTCCACCGCCGCCCCGATCATCTCGGGCAGCTTCTGGACCAGTTCGATCGCCATCGGGCCAGCCGAATCAGAGGCGCCAGTCTTCCACGACGGCCCGGACGCTGCCAGCAGCGCCGGGCCGTCGCCGCTCAGTAGCGGTAGTGGTCGAGCTTGTAGGGGCCTTCCACGGGGACGGCGATGTAGGCCGCCTGCTCGGCGGTGAGCTCGGTGAGCCGGGCGCCGATCCGGTCGAGGTGCAGGCGGGCCACCATCTCATCGAGGTGCTTGGGCAGCACGTAGACCTCCTTGCCGTACTCGTCGCCCTTGGTGAAGAGCTCGATCTGGGCCAGCACCTGGTTGGTGAAGGAGTTGCTCATCACGAAGCTGGGGTGGCCGGTGCCGCAGCCCAGGTTCACCAGCCGGCCCTCGGCCAGCAGGATGATCCGGTTGCCGCTGGGCAGGATCACGTGATCCACCTGGGGCTTGATGTTCTCCCAGGCGTACTGCTTGAGGGACGCCACATCGATCTCGTTGTCGAAGTGGCCGATGTTGCACACGATCGCCTGGTTCTTCATGGCGAGCAGGTGCTCGTGGCGGATCACCTGGTAGTTCCCCGTGGCGGTCACGAAGATGTCCACATCCGCCACCACGTCCTCGAGACGCACGACGCGGTAGCCCTCCATGGCGGCCTGCAGGGCGCAGATCGGATCGATCTCGGCGATCATCACCGTGGCGCCGAGCCCGCGCAGGGACTGGGCCGAACCCTTGCCCACATCGCCGTAGCCCAGCACCAGGGCCACCTTGCCGGCCACCATCACATCGGTGGCGCGCTTGATGCTGTCGACCAGCGACTCGCGGCAGCCGTAGAGGTTGTCGAACTTGCTCTTGGTGACCGAATCGTTGACGTTGATGGCAGGGAACGGCAGCTCACCGCTCTTCTGCATCTGGTACAGACGGGCCACGCCGGTGGTGGTCTCCTCGGTGACGCCCTGGATGTTGGCGTAGATGCGGGAGTAGAAGCCCGGCTGCACCGCCAGCCGCTGGCGGATGGAGTTGAACAGCGCCACCTCCTCCTCGCTGGAGGGGTTGTCGAGCACCGAGAGATCCTTCTCAGCCTTGCTGCCGAGCACCACCAGACCGGTGGCATCGCCACCGTCGTCGAGGATCATGTTGGGGGTACCGCCATCGCCCCACTCGAGGATGCGGTGGGTGAAGGCCCAGTACTCATCAAGGGTTTCACCCTTGTAGGCGAACACCGGGATGCCGGCGGCGGCGATGGCGGCGGCGGCGTGGTCCTGGGTGGAGAAGATGTTGCAGGAGGCCCAGCGCACCTCGGCGCCGAGGGCCACCAGGGTCTCGATCAGAACGGCGGTCTGGATCGTCATGTGCAGGCTGCCGGCGATCCGGGCCCCCTTCAGGGGCTGCTCGGCGCCGAACTTCTCGCGCAGGGCCATCAGGCCGGGCATCTCGGTTTCGGCGATCGCCAGTTCCTTGCGGCCCCAGTCGGCCAGGCCGAGATCGGCGATCACATAGGAAGCGGTCGCCTGAAGGCCAGCGAAGGCAGCCTCAGGGCTGGAAGGTGTTGCCACCATGAAGGCAAAGCTCCCTGAAGGGAGGACGAAGAAGTGGAAATATCTGCAGAGACTCCGAGGCTTCGGGCTCGCTGGGAGGCAATCTACAAGGGTGGATCCGAATGACGCGATTGAGGTGTGCCATCTGGCGGACCCCACCGCCACCGACGCCCTGGGGCGGCGGCTGGCGGCGCAGCTGATCGCCACGGGGTCCGGTGGCGGCGCCCTGCTGCTGCTGCGGGGGGAGCTCGGCACGGGCAAGACGTCCCTGGTGCAGGGGCTGGCCGCCGCCCTGGGCATCGCCGAACCGATCAGCAGCCCCACCTTCGCCCTGGCCCAGCACTACGACACCGATGCCGGCCCCGACGCGGGGGCCGCGGCCCTGGTGCATCTGGATCTCTACCGGCTGGAGCAGGGCGCCGCGGCCGATGAACTGTTCGCCCAGGAGGAGGAGGAGGCCCGCCGCATCGGCGCCGTGATGGCGGTGGAGTGGCCAGAGCGGCTCAGCTTCCGGCCGGAGGGGGCCTGGGAGGTGGACTTGAGCCACAACGACGATGGCGAGGGCCGGCTGGCCCGGATCACCCCGCCAGGCTTCAACCCGCCGCGATCCTTGCCTGGAGCGCCGCAATGATGCGGGCGTTGGCGGCCGGAAAGGGGTAGCTGGAGAGGTCCTGGGGCGCCACCCAGCGCACCTGCTGGGAGGCCAGGGGCTGGGGCTCTCCGGCCCGCCAGCGGCACAGATGCACCACGAAGCGCAGCCGCTTGTGGCTGTAGGCGTGCTCGAGGGTGATCAGCTCCTCCCCCACCGTCACCTCGATGGCCAGCTCCTCCCGCAGCTCCCGCTGAATGGTCGCCTCGATCGCTTCCCCCGGCTCCTGCTTGCCCCCCGGAAACTCCCACAGGCCGCCCAGCAGACCTTCCTGGAGCCGCTGGTCGATCAGAACCCTCCCCTCGCCGTCCCGCACCACCCCCACCCCGATCACCTGGAACGGGATGGGCGGGGGGGTGTCCTTCACGGGGAAGCGGCCGGGGTCGCCGGCAGCGTAGGCAGCGCAGCTGTCACGCCAGGGGCAGGCGCCGCAGGCGGGCTGGCGCGGGGTGCAGACTCCGGCGCCCAGGTCCATCAGGGCCTGGTTGAAGGCGCGGGGCCGGTGGGGATCGAGCACGGTTTCACTCAGCCGCCAGAAGTGGGCCATGTCCCGCTTCGGTGGCCCCGGGTGGGCCACCAGCCGGGCCAGCACCCGCTGAACGTTGCCATCGAGGATCGGCTGGGCCAGATCGAAGGCGGACGAGAGGATGCTGCCGGCGGTGCTGCGGCCGATGCCGGGCAGGGCCATCCAGCCTTCCAGCGTGCGCGGCCAGGGGTCACCGCCGGCGGCGACGAGCTGCTGCGCCCCGCCGTGCAGGCGCCGGGCCCGGGCGTAGTAGCCCAGGCCCTGCCACAGCATCAGCACGTCATGCTCGCTGGCGGCGGCGAGGGCCCGGAGGTCGGGGAACGCCGCCATCCAGCGGTGCCAGTAGGGCAGCACCACCGCCAGCTGGGTCTGCTGCAGCATCACCTCGGCCACCCACACCCCGAAGGGATCCAGCGGCTCCCCTGGCTCCGGGCGTGATCCGTCGGGGCGGAGCTTCCAGGGGATGTGGTGGCGACCGTCGGCTGCCCACCAGGTGAGCAGGGCGTCCCGCAGCGGCTCGGGCGGGCCCGGATCCAGCACGCCGCGCCCTAGACGAATCCCCCCGGCCGGGGCCGGGTGCTGGAGAGGGACACGTTGCCCTGGACAGCCACGGGCGCCGGCGCCGGCCGGGGCGGCGGCTGGGGCACGGCCACCACGTTGAAGGCGATCGACCAGCGCTCCCCCTCACCGCGGAAGGGGGGCACCGAGTGGGGCTGCCAGGCCGGGAAGACGTAGAAATCGCCGGGCACCGGCAGCACGTAGTGGGCCATGCCGGTGCGGAAGCTCTGGATGTGCCATTCCTCCGGGCCGTGGAAACAGAGCTGGCCGTCGAAGCTGTCGGCCCGGATCTGGGGCGGCACCTGCAGGAACAGCACGCCGGAGAAACTGCCGCCGTGGGTGTGGGTGGGGTTGTAGTCGCCGGCCCGCTGGGCGTTGAGCCAGAGGTCGATCATCTGCAGGCCGTAACGGCCCGGCGTCCAGGGGCCCCGGCCCTGGGGCGGCTGCTGGTCGATCACGTGGCGGATCCAGCGCTCACAGGCCGGCAGGATCACCGATCGGCAGAGTTCGGCGGCGGCGGGATGGTCGGGGCCGAGCTCCCGCTGCTGGGTCAGCTGCCCCGCCAGCTTCACCGAAGCGTCCGGACTGCGTTCGGGCTGGGCGAGCACGGCGCGGGCCATGGCCTGCAGGTCGGCCAGCTGGGCCGGGGGCAGCTGGCCCTGCAGCAGGTAGCGGGGAAAGAGACTGACCACCTCCATCGCGGGCTCTTCCGGGGCTGCGGATGGCGTGCCGGCCATGGAAGCGGAGGGTGCGTGCGGTTCCAAGCCTCGCAAACAGTGCGCGCCGAAGGGCGTCAGACGGCCACGTAGGCCTCGACGGCGTCGCTGAGGCGGCGCAGGCCGGCGAGGCCGTCGCGCTCCAGGTTGCGCACCCGGTCGCGGCTGATGCCCAGGATGCGGCCGATGCCGGTGAGGCTCATCGGCTCCTCGCCGTCGATGCCGTAACGCATCTTCAGCACGCGGCCCTGCAGGTCCGGCAGCTGCTCCAGCAGCGCCCGCAGGTCGCCCTTGAGGCACTCGCCATCCACCAGATCGGCCGGCAGCAGGTCG
>CALRJP020000019.1:0-68639 GCA_943367585.1 Rhizobium sp. Q54 | reverse complement strand
GCCTGCCTCGACCGGATCACCGAGGTGACCGACGAGCTGAAGCGCCTGATGGCCGAGTTCGAGAAGGAACTCGCCGTGCTGCGCGGCCGTGTGGATGGCCTGGAGGCCAAGGTGGGTGAGCTCGAGGCCACCCAGTTCTCCACCACCACGAAGCTGACCGGCCAGGCCACCTTCGTGATCGGTGCCAATGGGTTTTCAGGCAGCGACACCGCCAACGTCGAGGCCGCCCGGGCCGCCGTGGGGGCCACCACCTTCAGCTACGACATCCAGCTGACCTTCGACACCAGCTTCACCGGCAAGGACCTGCTGCGCACAAACCTGCGGGCCGGCAACTTCGCCGATTCCGCCTTCGGTGGCGCCGGTCCCACCGGTGGGCTCTCCACCCTGGAGGCCGCCTTCCAGGAGGACTGCGGTGGCCCCGCCGACTGCGGCGACGTGGTGGCGATCGACAAGCTCTTCTACCAGTTCCCGATCGGCAGCCAGTTCACCGCCACCGTCGGCGGAAGGGTGGGCCAGGAGGACATGCTCGCCCTCTGGCCGAGCGCCTACCCCTCCGACACCATCCTCAACCTGTTCACCCTCAACGGCGCCCCGGCGGCCTACAACAAGAACCTCGGACCGGGGGCCGGTCTGTGGTGGCAGCAGGGCGGCTTGAGCATCAGCGCCAACTACGTGGCCGCCAATGGCGACGTGGGTGATCCCAACATCGGCGGCATCGGCACCGTGGCCTCGGCCGGCACCGGCACGGTGCAGATCGGCTACGCGAAGGACCAGTGGGGCCTGGCGGCGATCTACTCCCGCATCCAGTCGGGCGTGGGGGTACCGGGCACCACCCCCTTCACGGGGCTCACCTTCGAGGCCAACCCCAACAGCCGCACCGATGCCTTCGGCGTCAGCGGCTACTGGCAGCCGGCCAACTCCGGCTGGATTCCCTCCATCAGCCTGGGCTGGGGCATCAACGGCACCAGCTACGACACCGCCCAGGCTCCCGGTGCCCTGCGGACCAGCCAGTCGTGGATGGTGGGCCTGCAGTGGGACGACGCCTTCGTCAAAGGCAACGCCCTCGGCATGGCGGTGGGCCAGCCCATCTTCGCCACGGCTCTGGCCGATGGTCAGACGCCCCAGGACGGCAATTTTGCCTGGGAGTGGTGGTACAAGTGGCAGGTCACCGACAACATCAGCGTGACGCCGGCGCTCTTCTACCTGAGCCGGCCCCTGGGGCAGGACACCACCCCCGGCACCACGTTCCGGCAGCTGGGCGGCCTGGTGAAGACCACCTTCCGCTTCTGATCCCGGCCCGCGGGAACGGATGATGAGAGAGACCTGGATGGCCTGGCCACCATGGATCTCACGCCGTTCCTGGGCAGCCTGGAGGGCAACACCTTCGATGCGGTGCTGCTCTCGGTGGCCTCCGGCGGAAAGGTGGCGATCGCCATGAAGGGCCGCTTCCTGCTGCGGGCCCTGTGCGAGAGCATCAGCGACCGCCGCCTGATCGGCTGCGCCATCACCCACGAGCAGGGCTGCCTCGACTATCTGCAGCGGGAGCCCTACGACCTGCTGCTCTGCACCGATCACCTGGAGAGCGGCAACGGCTTCGACCTCACCCGCCGGGCCAAGGAGCTCCACCCCGACCTCAAGGTGGTGATGCTGGCCCTGGGGGATGTGATTCCGGCGGAGTACGAGCACGCCCCCTGGCTGGAGGCCGTGGTGGCCGAAGCCGACATCGTCGATGACCAGCGGCCCCTGCAGGCCGCCGTGATCGCCGTGATGGGCCACCACTCCTACCGCAGCCCCTCCCTGCGCTCAGGCAAGCTCCCCTACCTCAGCTGTCCGCGGCTGACGCCGCGAGAGTACGAGGTGCTCGACCTGCTCGCCAGCGGCCTCAGCGACCGGGAGATCGCCACCAAGCTGGTGGTGAGCGACGCCACGGCCCGCACCTACACCAAGCGCCTGCTCCAGACCCTGGGCGTCAACAACCGCCTGCAGGCCGTGCTGAAGGGAGTCCGCTGCGGGATGGTCCAGCTGGGCTGAAACCGCACCATCAAGGCCGACGGATCGGGCCTTCAGTGAAGCCGTTCAGGGAAAGGGATGGGTCGCCTGAGATTCGAACTCAGGACCAGTCGGTTAAAAGCCGAATGCTCTACCGCTGAGCTAGCGACCCGTCGCTGGGGAAGCTATCACCCGACGGCGACCCTCTCCAAGCCCACCGCCCGCGCCACCCATGCCCAGCCCTGACCCCTGGCCCAGCCGCTGGGACGCCCCCCGCATCGACGCCGCCGCCTGGGTGGCCCCAACGGCTGTGGTGATCGGTGATGTGCGGCTGGCGGCGGGGGCCAGCCTCTGGCCCACCGTGGTGGCCCGGGGGGATGTCTGCGCAATCGTTGTGGGGGAGGGGAGCAACGTGCAGGACGGCGCCGTCCTGCATGGGGATCCGGGCCAGCCGGTGACCATCGGCGCCGATGTGACCATCGGCCACCGGGCCGTGGTCCATGGCGCCACGCTGGAGGACGGCTGCCTGATCGGCATCGGCGCCATCGTGCTCAACGGCGTCACGGTGGGGGCCGGGGCCCTGGTGGCGGCCGGCTCGGTGGTCACCCGGGATGTGCCCGCCGGAGCCCTGGTGATGGGAGCTCCGGCGGTGGTGAAACGCCAGCTCGATGCCGCTGCGATCGAGGCCCAGCGACAGCATGCGCATCGTTATCGCCAGCTGGCGGAGGTTCACGCTGGACTCCGTTAGGATCCCGCCAACGTTTTCCCCTCCCCCGCCATGGACCTCCGGCTGCTGCTCGTCGCTGCTCCGATCCTCCTGGCCGTGGGTTGGGCCGCCTTCAACATCGGCCGCGCCGCCGTGGGTCAGCTGCAACTGATGCTCAAGCGCGCCCGCGCCTGATGGTCGTCGTCATCGGTGCCGGCCTGGCCGGCACCGAAGCCGCCTGGCAGATCGCCGAGGCCGGGATTCCGGTGCGGCTGGTGGAGATGCGGCCCGTGCGCCCCTCCCCGGCCCACCACAGCGGCGATTTCGCCGAACTGGTCTGCAGCAACAGCTTCGGCTCCCTCTCCCCCGACCGGGCCGCCGGCCTGCTGCAGGAGGAGTTGCGGCGCCTGGGATCGCTGGTGATCCGCACTGCCGATGTCCATGCGGTGCCCGCCGGCGGCGCCCTGGCCGTCGATCGGGGCCGCTACAGCGCCGCCCTCACGGCCGCCGTTGAGGCCCATCCCCTGGTGACGGTGGAGCGCCGCGAGCAGCTGGCGTTGCCCGACCTGGAGGAGATCGCCGTATTGGCCACGGGCCCCCTCACCGGCGCCGAGCTGGCCGACGACCTTCTGCGCTTCACCGGGCGGGAGTCCTGCCACTTCTTCGATGCCGCCAGCCCGATCGTGGAGGGGGATGGTATCGATCTGTCGGTGGCCTTCCGGGCCAGCCGCTACGACAAGGGCGACGCCGATTACATCAACTGCCCCATGGACCGGGAGCAGTACCTCGCCTTCCGCACCGCCCTGCTGGAGGCGGAGAAGGCGGAGCTGAAGGATTTCGAGCAGGAGAGCGCCAACTTCTTCGAGGGCTGCCTGCCGATCGAGGAGCTGGCCCGCCGCGGCGAAGACACCATGCGCTACGGCCCGCTCAAGCCGATCGGCCTCTGGGATCCGCGCTGGGGCGACCTGCACGACCGCGACGTGCGCCGCGCCAAACGGGCCCACGCGGTGGTGCAGCTGCGCCAGGAGGACAAGGACGGCCAGCTCTGGAACCTGGTCGGCTTCCAGACCAACCTCAAATGGGGCGAACAGCAGCGGGTGCTGCGCATGATCCCCGGCCTGGAGAACGCCAGCTTCGTGCGTTTCGGGGTGATGCACCGCAACACCTTCCTGGAGTCCCCCGAGCTGCTGCATCCCACCCTGCAGTTCCGCCAGCGGCCGAAGCTGCTGGCCGCTGGCCAGATCACCGGCACCGAGGGCTACGCCGCCGCGGTGGCGGGCGGCTGGCTGGCCGGCACCAACGCCGTCCGACTGGTGCGGGGCCTGCCGCCCCTGAGCCTGCCGCCCACCACCATGGCCGGAGCCCTGCTCGCCTTCATCAGCGAGGCCGAACGCAGCCACGGTGCCCGCAAGGGGGGCTTCCAGCCCATGCCCCCCAGCTTCGGCCTGATGCCGGAACTGCCGGAGCGCATCCGCGACAAACGCCGCCGCTATGGCGCCTACCGCGACCGGGCCCTGGCGGATCTGGCCGCCTGGGAGGCGCAACGCCGGGCGGGGGCCAGCGTCGCCTTGCCGGCGGCCGTGGCGGGCTGATCGCTTCCTAGGGTCGGGCCGCTCCCGTTCGCCTGGTTCCGGTGACCGTCACCGTCCCTTCCTCCGCCGCCGCCCCCCTCACCACGGCCGATGGCCGCCCCTGGGACGTCGTCGTGATCGGCTCAGGGATCGGCGGGCTGGTCACCGCCAGCCAGCTGGCGGCCAAGGGGGCCTCGGTGCTGGTGCTGGAGCGCTATCTGATCCCCGGCGGCAGCGGCGGCAGCTTCGAGCGCGAGGGCTACACCTTCGACGTCGGCGCCTCGATGATCTTCGGCTTCGGCACCCAGGGCCACACCAACCTGCTCACCCGCGCCCTGGCCGATGTGGGCGAGCACTGCGAGACGATCCCCGACCCCGCCCAGCTGGCCTACCACCTGCCCGGCGGCCTGTCGGTGGCGGTCGACCGCGACTACGAGCGCTTCATCGCTGATCTCACCGCCCTGTTTCCCCATGAGGCCAAGGGGATCCGCGCCTTCTACGACACCTGCTGGCAGGTGTTCCGCTGCCTCGATGCGATGCCGCTGCTGTCGCTGGAGGACCCCGCCTACCTGGCCAAGGTGTTCTTCCGCGCGCCCCTGGCCTGCCTGGGGCTGGCCCGCTGGCTGCCGGTGAACGTGGGCGCGGTGGCCCGCACCCATATCAGCGATCCGGCCCTGCTCAAGTTCATCGACATGGAGTGCTTCTGCTGGTCGGTGATGCCCGCCGATCGCACGCCGATGATCAACGCCGGCATGGTGTTCTCCGATCGCCACGCCGGTGGCATCAACTACCCAAAAGGCGGCGTCGGGGTGATCGCCGAGAAGCTGGCGGCTGGCCTGCGAAGCCACGGCGGCGAGATCCGCTACCGCTCGCGGGTCGTGAAGGTGCTGCTGGAGGGCGAGGGCACGCAGGCCCGGGCCGTGGGGGTGCGGCTGGCCAGTGGCGAGGAGATCCGCGCCCGGCGGGTGGTGAGCAACGCCACCCGCTGGGACACCTTCGGCTCCCTGGTGGACGAGGCCCACACCCCGGCGGCCGAGCACACCTGGCGGCGGCGCTACAGGCCCTCCTCCTCCTTCCTCTCCCTGCACCTGGGGGTGCGGGCGGAGGCGATCCCCCCCGGCAGCCATGTCCACCACCTGCTGCTGGAGCGCTGGGAGGACATGGAGGCCGAGCAGGGCGTGATCTTCGTCTCGATCCCCACCCTGCTGGATCCCTCCCTGGCCCCGGCCGGCCACCACATCGTCCACACCTTCACCCCCTCGGAGATGGGCGCCTGGCAGGGGCTGGCCCCGGGGGCCTACCGGGCCGCCAAGGAGGCCGCCGCCACCCGGCTGATCCGCCGCCTGGAGGCGATCCTGCCGGGGCTGGAGGGGGCGATCACCCACCGGGAGATCGGCACGCCCCGCAGCCACCGCCGCTTCCTGGGCCGCCACGGCGGCAGCTACGGGCCGGTGCCGGCCCTGCGGCTGCCCGGCCTGCTGCCGATGCCCTTCAACCGCACCGCCATCCCCGATCTCTATTGCGTGGGGGATTCCTGCTTCCCCGGCCAGGGCCTCAATGCGGTGGCCTTCAGCGGCTTCGCCTGCGCCCACCGCATCGGCGCCGACCTGGGCCTCAATCCCTGGAACCTGCCGGCGTGAAGCACCCCATGGTTCCCGAGCATCGCCTGCACTGCGTCGTGCGGCCGCAGCCGCCGGCCGCCGGCGAGGGCCTGCGGCTGGGGATCTGGCAGGGCAGCGGCAGCGCCGGCACCCCTGAGGCCCTCGAAGAGAACCTGGAGCGGCTGGAGCGGGTCTGCGAGCTGGCGGCAGGCCACGGGGTGCAGCTGCTGGCCTTTCCGGAGCTCTATCTCACCGGTTACATCGTCACGCCCGCCATCGCGCAGGTGCTGGCGGAGCCGGTGGACGGCCCCAGCCTGGGGCGGGTGGCCGCCGCGGCAGGCCGCCATGGGCTGGCGGTGGCCTGTCCCTACGCCGAGCGGGCGACCGTGGCCGGTGAGGAGCGCTTCTACGACGCCATCGCCCTGTTCGACCGGGACGGCAGCTTGCTGCGCAACTACCGCAAGACCCACCTCTGGGGGCCGGACGAGAAGCGCTGCTGGAGCGCCGGCTATCGCCATCCCGAGGAGGGGGCGGCGTTCACGGTGCAGCCGGTGAACGGGGTGGGGGTGGGCCTGCTCAACTGCTACGAGGCCGAGTTCCCCGAGCTCACCCGCCGGCTCGCACTGGAGGGGGCCCGGCTGGTGCTGATCCCCACGGCCGCCGATGCCTGGGCCGAGCTGAGCACCGGCGAGCGCACCGACCGGCCCTACCCGGACGTCTCCCGCACCCTGATCCCGGCCCATGCCTTCCAGAACGGCTGCTTCGTGGCCTACGCCAACCGCTGCGGCGAGGAGACGGTGAACGGGCGGGTGATGGCGGCCTACCTGGGCAACAGTGTCATCTGCGGGCCCCATGGCGATGTGTTGGCGGCCTCCCGGCCCGAGCCCACGCTGCTGATCGCCGACTGCCGGCCCGGCGAGTACGGCCCCACCCACCCCGCCGCCACCCGTTACCACGAGGACCTGCGGCCCGAGCTGTACTGAACGCTCCCATCCACCAGGCCGCGATCCAGGCGACCGCCCACGCCGGAGGAAGGGCGGCGGTAAACTGTGTAAACATTTGTTGCGCGTCCATGGCGGCTCCGACTCCCAGCTCCTCCGACCTGGCGCGCTACCTGGAGGCCCGCGGCGAGATGGGCAAGCCCTGGGTGTGGCACCTGCTGCGGCTCAGCAAGCTCAAGGAGGCCAAGGACACCATGGAGCCCAACGAGTACGTCGAGCGGCTCGGTGAGGCCCACGCCGACCTGATGCGGCTGGGCGAGTTCTGGAAGGGGCGGGAGGCGGAGGTGTTCGGAGGCCGCTACCAGCCCTCCCAGGTCATTGAGCCCCTGCCCGGATCCCCCGAGGACCGATGAGCGCCGAGCCCGCGTGCCATCGCTACCCCATGGCACCGCTGATCCGCTTCACCTTGCTCGGCCTTTACCTGGCTCTGGTCCTGCCGCTGCCCCTGCTGGCACCGCAGCCACTCCGCCTTCCCCTGCTCCTGGCCGCCATCGCCGGCCTGGTGCTGGTGGTCGCCATCACCAGTGAACGGGTGGAGCTCGACGAACGGGAGCTGCGGGTGGGCCATCCCCCCTGGTGTTCCTGGCTGCTCCGCCGCGGCTGGCAGCTGCCCTGGAGCCGCATCACGGCCCTCACCCCGGTCACCACCAGCCAGGGGGGCCGGGTCTACTACGTGCGCAGTGCCGGCACGGCCACCTCCAAGGCGGATGGCTCCGGCGGAGACGCCTGGTTGCTGCCCCAGCGGGTGGCCCACTTCGACGACTTTCTCCTCCGCTTCAACCGCCACACGGGCCTCTCCACCAAGGGCATCGGCCGGATCAGCCCCCCCTGGACGTACCAGCTGCTGGCCCTGCTGTCGGCACTGCTTCTGGTCGGGGAAACCCTGGCCCTGGTGCTGCGGCCGGGCTGAACCCCTGCCCTGGCTACTGAGGACTTTTCCGGTGGCGAAGGACCTAGTTGAGGCGGCTGGAGCTGCTGGGCGAGGTGAGCAACAGTCCCGAGCCGGCGCCACCAGCGGCCTCCTCGCTGAATTCGGGAAGGGTGTCGAGGCTGAAGCGGTACCCCTGCTGACGCATGGTTTCGATCGCGCCCCCTTCGCCCAGGCCCGCCTGCTCGAGCTTGCGGCGCAGGGTAAGCACCTGGGTGTCGACCGAGCGGGGACCGCCGCTGAAGGGGGGCCAGGCCATGCGCAGCAGTTCCTGGCGGCTGCGCACCACCCCCGGCGGCATCAACAGGGCGCAGAGGAGGGCGAACTCCCTCGGGCTGAGCTCCACGGGCTGGTCGCGCAGGGTGACCTGGCGCAGCAGCAGGTGCACCTCCAGGGGACCCACGCAGACCCGTTCCTGCAGGCCGCTGCCGCTGCGGCGCAGCAGGGTGCGGCAGCGGGCGGCCAGCTCCTCGAGACCGAAGGGCTTGCGCAGCACGTCATCGGCGCCGGCATCCAGCAGGGCCACCACGGGCTCGGAACCGGAACGGGCCGTCAGCACCATCACCGGACAGTGCAACTGTGCCGCCAGGCGCAGGGCCGAGGTCTCCTCGAGCAGCTCGGCGCTGACCAGCAGATCGGGGGACTGCTCCTGGCAGATCTCCAGGGCTTCCCGTGCGGTGGCGACGGCGGCGGCCAGGTGGCCGTCCTGGCGAAGGCGCTGGGCCAGGACCGTGCGGAGGGTTGCGTGGGGGTCGACCACGAGAACCCGGCGCGGGGTGCCTCCGGGATCGGTCAGTTTGTCCTGGGCCACGGGCATCTCCTCGGCATCACGATGAAATCAGAAGCGGAAGTGCCGACAGCCGATTGAGTGTGTCAACGCTAACTGGAAATGTGCGTGGACGCCGGTGGCGGGCGATGCCTTGTCAACTGTCTGCTCCCGGAAGGCGGTGCCGGCACGGCAGGATGGGGGCATCTGCCGGCGACCGCCGCCCCATCGACGCCAGGGGCCCGACCCCAGCCATGACCTCACTCCAACATCCCGACGCGATCCGCCACTTCCAGTCCCTGTGCGATGCCTGCCAGGCCCTGTCCGATCGCCACCACGGACCCTCCGAGTTGCGGTTGTATGCGGATGGCTATCTCCACGCCCTGCGCCGCACGGCCGTGCTCGACCACCATTCCCAGCGGCGGCTGGAGGAGTTGATCGACCGCTGGATCCAGGACCCATCCAGCTTCCTGGGTCCCGACGGCCAACCTCGCCTGATGATGGAGACGAGCCGCTACTGAGCGGCTCAGCTCAGGAATCGGATCCTCCCAAGGGCCTCAGGAGGCCAGGGCCACTTCCAGTTTTTCGCGCAGTTCGCCGCTGTTGTACATCTCGATCAGGATGTCGGAGCCGCCGAGAAACTCCCCTTTGACATACACCTGGGGGATGGTGGGCCAGTCGGAGAACTCCTTGATCCCCTGGCGGATCTCCATGTCGGAGAGGACGTCGAAGGTCTCGAAAGGCACACCCAGCGACTGCAGGATCTGGACCACATTGTTCGAGAATCCACACTGAGGCATCAGTTTGTTGCCCTTCATGAAGACCACCACGGGGCTGGCCGTGATCAGGGCGTCGATGCGTTGACGGGTGCTGGCGTCCATGGTGACGAAATCGGGGAAGGAATCAGGAAGGAAGGGAGGTCTGCACCGCCAGGGCATGGATGGCCTCACTGGCCAGCTCGCTGCGCAGGGCGCCATAAACGAGCTGGTGCTGCCGCACCCGGTTGAGCCCGGCGAAGGCGCCGGAGACCACCTTGACCTGGAGGTGGTCACCACCACCGGTGAGATCCTCCACCTCCACGGCAGCATCGGGAAGCGCGCGGCGGATGGCGTCCTTGACCTGCTCCGGTTGGACCATGGCGGCGGGGATCGGTGGGATGACGGGAAGCTGGAATCTAAGGACGATCAGCTGCCGGTGGACGGTCCCGGGGCGGTGTATGGGGTGATCACGAAGCCCAGTTCCACCAGTTGCTGGTAGGCCTTGCGCCCCCCCTCGTTGGTGGGGGTCATGATCTTCACCACCTCCACCAGCAGGGGAATGGCCACCTCCGGCTGGTTCTGGCGGCGGAACAGGGCCGCCAGCCGCAGGTTGCTCTCGGCCAGCAGGGTCAGGGCCTCCCGGCCCTTGTCGTCCATTTCCCTGGGAATGCGGGCATCAAGACCGCGGAAGGAGCCGCTCAGGTCGCGGTAGAAACCGAGCAGGCGGCGGCTGGCGTCGCGGGCCAGGTCGTAGAGGCGCCGCCCCTCGGCGAGGTTGCCGCTGGCCACCGCCGCATCACCCCTGGAGAGCAGGGTTTTCACCGAGGAAAGATTGAGGTCGGTGCCGGCGGGCTGCACCGTCTGGGGCGTGGCCTGGGCCAGAGCCGGCGCTGCCAGCAGCGGCTGGGCCAGGGCAAGCAGGGCCAGGGCGCCTCCGCAGACCCCGGCGAAGCCCGATGGCCGGACGGATCGGAGGGAAGGGATGGCGGAAGGCCTGATCACGTCGACGCCTGACGGGTAACGGGCGAACTTTACGGGGAGCCGATCGGGCGACCCACCACGGCGCGGGCCGCTTGCTCGGCCGACTCCATCGCGGCGGCGACCTCGGTGCTGAAGTCCAGGGCCGCCTGGCGACCCTGGCCCTCCGCCCGCAGGGGGCGGCCGAAGCAGAGGGCGGCCGGATCGCCGGGGCGGGGATCGGCGTGGCCGTAGGCGATACCCACCGGCACCACCGGCACCTCCACCCCCTGGCTGGCGGCCAGAAGGGCCAGGCGGGCCAGCCCCTGGTGCAGGCGGATCGGGCCGTCCTCGCGCCGGATGCGGCCCTCGGGAAACACCACCAGCTGCTGGCCTGCGGCCAGCAGCTCCACCGAGAAGCGCAGGCTGGCCAGGGTGGGGCGGCCCTGGTTGACCGGGAAGCAGCCCAGGCGGTGCAGGAACCACCCCTGCAGCCCCTTCATTTCATCAGCCGTCACCATGAAGCGGCAGTCCCGACCAGTGATGCGACGGCCGGCGGCCCAGGGCAGCATCAGGGCGTCCCAGCGGGCCCGGTGGGTGGGGGCCAGCAGCACGGCGCCCTCGGTGGGCAGATGCTCCCGATGCAGCACCTTCAGCTCACCGAAGTAGCCCTTCAGCACCAGGTCGATGGTGACCACCATCGCCAGGGGCGACAGCCAGGGACTGATGCCATTGCACAGGGAGCTCTCCCGCGGGCTGATCGCCGTCGAGGGGCCTGATCCGGGGGGCGTCTGCGCCGCCAACACTCTCGATCCGGCAGAAGATCAAAAACGAAGCTAGGGGCTCAGTCCCCCGGCTGCAGGTCCGGGGCGGGCAGTTGGGCCTGCGGCCGCGGCCGCGGCGGCCGATACGGTTCGGGCAGGATCGCTGCAACCACCTGCCGCCCATGGCCAGCCTCGGGGTCAACATCGACCACATCGCCAACGTGCGGCAGGCCCGCCGCACCGTGGAGCCCGATCCGGTGCGCTGCGCCCTGCTGGCCGAGCTGGGCGGCGCCGACGGCATCACCGTGCACCTGCGGGAGGACCGGCGCCACATCCAGGACCGAGACGTGGAGCTGCTGCGGGCCACCGTGCGCACCCGCCTGAACCTGGAAATGGCAGCCACCGAGGAGATGGGGGCCATCGCCCTGCGGATCCGTCCCGACATGGTGACCCTGGTGCCGGAACGCCGTGAGGAGGTGACCACCGAGGGCGGCCTGGATGTGGCCGGACAGGTGGAGAGCCTCGCTCCCCTGACGGAGCGTCTGATGGAGGCGGGGATCGGCGTCAGCCTGTTCGTGGACCCGGACGACGCCCAGCTGGAGGCCAGCCGCAGATGCGGGGCCCGCTGGGTGGAACTCCACACCGGGGCCTATGCGGAGGCGGCCTGGGAGCAGCAGCCGTTCCAGCTGGCCCGCATCACCGAAGCCACCGCCATCGCCCGGGGCCTCGGCCTGCGGGTGAATGCCGGCCACGGCCTCACGTATCACAACGTCGAGCCGATCGCTGCGATCGAGGGGATGGAGGAGCTCAACATCGGCCACACGATCGTGGCCCGTGCCCTGGCCGTGGGCCTCCAGGAGGCGGTACGTCAGATGCGGGCGCTGGTGCAGAATCCCCGCCGCGACCCGCTGTTCGGCGAGCGCCAGCCCTGAGGCCCCTCCCGCCATGACCCGCTACCACTTCGTCGCCGCCAGCCGCGCCTTCCTGCTCGAGGAGGAACCCCTGGAGGAAGTCCTGCGCGAACGGGTGCGCAACTACGCCGAGAAGGACAAGGCCATCGACTTCTGGCTGCTGGAGAGGCCCGCCTTCCTGGAGGCCCCCGAGCTGACCGCCGCTGTGGCCTCCGTTCCCCGCCCCGCAGCGGCGGTGGTGTCCACCGACGAGAAGTTCATCACCTTCATGAAGCTGCGCCTGGAGTTCGTGGCCCTGGGGAGCTTCGAGGCTCCGAGCAGCACCATCCCCGACCCCCTGGCCACCCTGGCCTGATCGGACGACCCTCAGAACAGACCCAGGAAGCGCCGCCTGGGCGGTTCGTCCTGCGATGAAGCCGCCGGTCGGGGCTTGCCCTGGCCGCCGTCCTGCTGATAGCGAGGTTTGCTGTCGCCGATGGTCAGGGGCGCTTCCTTGTTCTTCCACCAGATCCAGTCCCGGATCGGCGGCGTGTTCTCCAGCTCCCAGCGGGTCAGGCCCAGGCCCAGCCGGGAGGAGGCATCCAGCAGCACGTCCAGCATGGCCTCGCCATCACTGCAGCGGGCCAGGGCCTCATTGGTGCGCTTGGCCCCGTCCAGGGCCTTCACCAGGGCGTTGACACGCTGCGTGACCGGCAGATCCTTCAGGTCCATCGCCCGTTGCCTCCTGGGCTGCACCGCGGGCGCACCGTATCAGCGCTGGAGCCCGACCTGCACCGGCGGGGGTGACAGAACCCCACTTGAAGGGCAACACTTGGGAGGAAGCCACCTTCTTGATGACGTTCCCGGACCAACGTCCTCCCCACCATTGGGTGATCGGGGATGTCCATGGCTGCGCGGACGCCCTGCACTGGCTGGTGGCCCAGCTCCCCACCACCGACCGGCTGGTGTTCTGCGGCGACGTGATCAACCGCGGCTCCCGCATCGAGGCCGCCATGGAGCTGGTCTGGGACCTGGTCTGCCGCGGCCGGGCCGTCTGGCTGAAGGGCAACCACGAACGGGATCTGGTCACCCGCCTCGACCTGGGCCTGGACCCCACCAGCCATCCGGAACTGAACGGCAACGACACCTACCGCCAGCTGGGGGCGGCCCGGTGCCGCCTCTGGCGCGACCGGCTCGACCAGCTGCCCCTGGCCTACTGGGGACTGGGTTGGGTGGCCACCCATGCCGGCTTCAACCCGCGCACCTGGCAGCCCGACCTCAACATTCGTCTGGCCTTCTGGCAGGCCTACGACGGCCGCTTCGGTGAAGTGATCGTCGGCCACACCCCTGGGCCTGATCTGCGGCGGCTTGGGTCGATCGTGCTGCTCGACACCGCCGCCTGCTACGGCGGTGACCTCACCGCCTACTGCCCCGAAACGCGCCAGACCCGACGCATCAGCGGCCTGCCGGCGGCCGGCAGACCCCTTTCCGCCCTGGCACCCGGTTCAGCCTTGCATTGCGTCCTCTGAGCCCGGCCCCTTGCTGACGGTCTTTCGCAGCAACAGGGCGGAACTGCTGGCCCAGGTGCTGGCCGCCCAGCTGCGACTGCAGCCCCCCGATCCCTTCGAGCAGGTGCAGGTGGTGGTCAACACCTGGCCCACCAGCCGCTGGCTCGGGGAGCAACTGGCCGGGCACCTGGGCGGCATCGCCGCCAACCTGCGCTTTCCCTTCCCGGGCAGCCACCTGCGCCGGCTGGTGGACCAGCTGCAGGCCCCTGCGGTGCCCGTGGCCGGAGGGCATGCGGCCGATCCCTGGCGCGCCGACCAGCTGGTCTGGCCCCTGCTCGACCGGTTGCCGGCGGTGGCCGCCGCGCCGGAGGGGGGACCCCTGCGCCACTGGCTGGCCGTACGGGGCGGCGGCGACCAGCTGGAACTGGGCCGCTGGCAACTGGGGCGCGCCATCGCCGATGCCTTCGATGATTACGCCCTCTACCGTCCGGAGCTGCTGGGCGCCTGGGGGGCGGGACAGGCGATCGATGCCAGCGGCCGGCCCCTGCCGGCCAACCAGTGCTGGCAACCCCTGCTCTACCGCTCCCTGCTCCAGGAGCTGGGCCAGGAACCGTTCGGCCGCCGGGTGCAGGCGCTGGTGGAACGGCTGCGCCGCGGCGAACTCGCCAAGGAGGCGGGCGGCTCCCCCCTGCGCCTGTTCGGCCTCAGCAGCATGGCCCCGGTCCAGGTGCAGCTGCTCCAGGCCCTGAGCCTGCATCGACCGGTGGATCTCTACCTGCTGACCCCCTGTGGCGATCTCTGGCGACGCTGCGGCGAACGCCGCCGCCAGCTCAGTGATGCCCTGGCCCTGCGGCAACCGCTCGACGCCGCCTGGCTGCTGGAGGCCCCGGGCCTGGAGGCCCGCTTCGGTCGCCTGGGAGGGGAGTTCCAGCAGCTGCTGGAGGGCACCGGCGAGGCCCAGCTGGGGGAGGAGCAGGAGAAGGACCTTTTCTTCGCCGCCACCGGCGGCGGTGGACCCGCCCCCTTGCTGGCCCAGTTGCAGGACCAGCTGGCCGACGCCAGCCGGATTCCGGTCCTGCGGGTGGATCCGCAGGATCGCTCCCTGGAGTTCCATGCCTGCCCCGGGCGGCTGCGCCAGGTGCAGGTCGTGCGCGACCGGGTGCTGCAGCTGCTGGCGGCCGACCCCAGCCTCGAACCCCGCGACATCCTGGTGATGACGCCGGACATCAACGGCTTCGCCCCCCTGGTGGCCTCGGTGTTCGGCGATGGCCATGCCACGGGGGTGGAGCTCCCCTGGCGCCTGACCGACCGCAGCCAGGACGCGGGGGCCGGCCTCGGCAGCACGTTGCTGCTGCTCCTGGAGCTGGCGGGCACCCGCCTCACCGCCACAGGCCTGGAGACCCTGCTGGGGTGCGGCCCCCTGCTGGACCGCTTCGGCCTCGAGTCCAGGGAGGCGGCCCGCCTGGTGGAGGCCCTGCAGGAGGCGGGCTTCCGCTGGGGTCTGGACGGCCAGGAGAAGGACGACGCCTGCCACAGCCTGGCCTGGGCAATCGACCGTCTGCTGCTCGGCCTGGTGCTCCCCGCCGGGGCCGGCCTGGCGCCGGGGGAGACGGCCCCCTGGGACGGGGGCGTGCCCCTGGAGCTGGCCGGCCGCTGGCTGCACCTGCTCGGCCGGCTGCGCCACTGGCTGGGGGAACTGCGCCGGGGCGGGGTGGTGGACGCCTGGGGGGATCGGCTGCGGCGGCTGATCGACGACCTCTTCGGCGATGGGGGAGAGGCCGCCGGCGAACGGCCGGAGCTGATGGGGGCGATCGATGCCTGGCAGACCGCCGCCGCCAGCTGTTCGCTGGAGCTGGAAGCCCCGGTGGTGGCGGCCGTGCTGCGGGAGCAGCTCGGAGCCGAAAGCGGCCGCTTCGGCCACCGCAGCGGGGCCCTGACCATCAGCGCCCTCGAACCGATGCGGGCCATCCCCTACCGGGTGATCGTGCTGATGGGGCTGGAGGCGGGCCTGTTCCCCCGGCCGGGCGACCGCCCCGCCTTCCACCTGATGGAAGGCCAGCGCCAGCTCGGCGACCCCCATCCCGCCGACCAGGACCGCTACGTGCTGATGGAGGCCCTGCTCTCCGCCCGGGACCACCTGCTGCTCAGCTGGAGCTGCCGCGACGACCGGACCGGTGCCGCCCTGCCCCCCTCCGGCCCGGTAGGCCAATGGCTGCAATGGCTGGCCGGGCAGCTGGGCTCCCAGGCCATGGAGGGCCTGCTGGTGGAACACCCGGCCAACCCGCTCGACCGGCGCAACTTCCTGCCCGCCGCCGGACGGGAGCCCCCCAGCTGCGACCGGCGTCTGCTGGAGGCGGTGCGCCGCCTGGGCTCTGATCCCCCGCTGCCGCCGGGGCCGTTGCTGGGGGGGGAGAGCCCCCTGGAGGCCACCATCGACACCGAGGCCGATGCCTTCAGCGACCTGCGCAGCTGGCTGGCGGCCCCCCAGACGCACTGGCTGCGATCCCTGGGTCTGCGACCCGGCGAATGGGACCGGCGTCTCGACGACCTCGAGGCCCTGTCCCTGGGGGAGCGGGAGCGTTCCGCCCTGCTGCGCGGGCGGCTGCAGCGCAACGACGGCGACCCCGGCGGCGGGGACGGGGGCACGGCGGCGGACTGGCAGCACTGGCACCGCGGGGAAGGTGTGCTGCCCCCCAGGGCTGCGGGCGGCCTGGAAGCGGACCTGCTGCAACGGCGCTGGTCGAGCCTGGCGGCAGCCCTGGAACGCCTCGGTCCCCCGCGCCAGGTCCCCCACCAGTGGGGACCCTGGCAGGCCCCGGTGCCCTGGCGCGGCGAGACGGTGGTGCTGGTGCACCCGGCCCGGGCCCGTGTCGGCCACCGGCTGGAGCTGTGGCTACAGCTGCTGCTCGCGGCCGCCTCCGCCGGGGACACAACGGCCGGGGACGCCACGGCCGCCGAGGCTCCGGCCCGCGGCGTGTTGATCGCCCGCGAGGACGAGATCTTCGCCCCGTCCCTGGAACTCAGGGCACCGGCGCCCCAGGCGGCCCGCGACGAACTCGAACGGCTGGCCGGCCTGCAGCGCGACTGGCGCACGCGCGGCTGGCCGGTCCCCCCGGAAACGGGCTGGAGCTACGCGGTGGCCGAGCGGAAGGGACCGGGCCAGGGGCGGTCGAAGGCCGCCGGCACCTGGGAAGGGTCCGACTTCCAGAGCGGTGAGCGGGACCGGGCCGAGATGGAGGCCTGCTTCGGCGCCCGCCTGCCGGCGGAGGCCCTGCTCACGCCCCAGGTGCTCGAGCTGGCCGACGCCCTGTTCTCCCCCCTGCTGGCGGCGGCGGAGGGGGGACCATGACCGCCACCGCCGCGGGCACGCCCAGCGAACGCTTCGATGCCAACGCCGTGCCCCTCGAGGATGGCGTGCTGCTGCTGGAGGCCAGCGCCGGCACCGGCAAGACCTTCGCCCTGGCCCACCTGGTGCTGCGGCTTCTGGCGGAGCGGCGGCTTGGGCTGCGGCAGCTGCTGGTGGTCACCTACACCAACGCCGCGGCGGCGGAACTGCGGGATCGCATCGGCCGTCGGATCCAGGAGGCCCTCACCGGCCTCCAGCCCCCCCCCGACTGGCGGGCGCCCGACCCGATGCTGGAGCAGTGGCTGGAGAGCCAGCCGGCCGAGGCCGGCGCCCGCGGCACGGTGCAGGGCCTGCTGCTGCTGGCCCTTGAGGAGCTCGACGCCGCCGACATCACCACCATCCATGGCTTCTGCCAGCGCACGCTGCGGCGCCAGGCCATGGAGGCCGCCCGGCCGCCGGACCTGACGGTGGAGACCGATGCCGGCGAACTGGTGCGTCAGGTCGCCCACGATTACTGGCGGCAGCAGGTGCTGGCCCTCCCCCTGCATCTGGTGGAGGGGCTGGCGACGGCCGCCGGCCTGGACGACCTGGAGCAGCTGCTGCGGATGCTCGACGGCGATCCCGGCCTGGTGCTCGACCCCCTGCCGGAAGGCCTGGACCTGGAACGGCCGCTGGTGGAGCAGCTGGAAACGCTGTGGCACCAGCCCTGGAGACGCTTCCGGCAGGCCTGGGCGGCCCAGGGCCAGGCCCTGGATCAGGCCTTCCGGGACGCCGCCGCCGCCTGGCGCGCCGCCGGCGCCGGCCGCACCACGCCCTATGCCACCAAGCCCAGAACCGACCATTGCGGGCGGGTCGAGACCTGGCTCGCCGGCCAGGACGACAGCGGCAGTTACGCCGCCGTCCGCGCCGAGAAGGAGCTGGGGGGGTACTTCCACCCCCAGACGTTCTGCCGGGTGGCCCGATCGGTGGAGGGCCCCGAGCGGGAGATCCGGCTGCCCTGCGCGGATCTGCTGGAGGCGGTGGCCGCCCTGCGGGAGGGTCCCGCCGAAGCGGTGCTGCTTCACGGCTGCCACTGGGGACGGGCCGAGCTGGCCCGGCGTCGGGCGCGCAGCGGCAGCATCGGCTTCGCCCAGCTGCTCGAGGGGCTCGACCCCGGCCCCGAGGCCACGGCACCCACGCCCCTCCTGCAGGCGGTGGGGGAGCGGTACCGGGCCGCCCTGATCGATGAATTCCAGGACACCGACCCCGTCCAGTGGCGCATCCTGCGGCTGGCCTTCGCCGATGACGCCCACCTGCTGGTGATGGTGGGCGATCCGAAGCAGGCGATCTATCGCTTCCGCGGCGGCGACCTGGACACCTACCGGCGGGCCCGCCGCAGCGCGGCGCGGGTGCTCGACCTGCGGGAGAACCGGCGCTCCAGCCCGGCGCTGATCGGCGCCCTCAACGGGCTGATGGCCCCGGCGGGCCTGCCCCGCTCGTTCCTGCCGGTGCCGGCGGTGGAGGCCCGATCCCGGCGCCGCGGCCCCGACGGACCGGCACCGGTGCGCCTGCTCTGGCTCGGGGGCGAGCGGACGGCCGGGGCCCCCCTGCCGAGCAAGGGCGCGTTGGAGAGCCGGCTGCCCGACCTGGTGGCCGGGGGCGTCGCGGAGCTGCTGGAGCAGGCCCCCGCCCTGGTGGCGGGCGACGGCCAGCCCCCCCGCCCCCTCCGGGCCGGCGACGTCGCCCTCCTGGTCCACAACCACCACCAGGCGGAGGAACAGCGCAGCGCCCTGGAGCGCCAGGGCATCGCCAGCCGGTTGGTGAGCAAGGCCGACGTCTTCGCCAGCCCGGCGGCCACCGCCCTGCAGCGGCTGCTGGATGCCCTGGCCGATCCGGCCGATCCCAACCGCCTGCGGCTGCTGGCCGCCTCCCCCCTGCTCGCCTGGTCGGCCCGGCGGATCGCCGCCGCCGACGCGGGCGCCTGGAGCGAGCTGGCCGGACGGCTCCAGGCCCTGGCCCGGGATCTGCCCGATCAGGGACCGCTCGGGGTGCTCTCCCAGCTGGTGGACGGCGACGGCCTGGCCCGCCTGAGTGCCGGCGGCCGTCTGCTGGCGGATCTGCAGCAGGTGGCCGAACTGCTGCAGGAACGGCTGCATGGCGAGCACCTCGGCCTGGTGGCTGCCGCCGACTGGCTGCGGCGGCTGCGGCTGGACGAGAGCCGGGCCGGCGGCACCATCCCGGACTCCCACCAGGCCCACAGCGACAAGGTGGACGAGGCGGTCACGGTGATCACGGTGCACCGCAGCAAGGGTCTGGAGTTTCCGGTGGTCGTCTGCCCCTACCTCTGGGAGGCGGCCGGCACCGGCTCGGCCGGCCGGCAGCGGCTGGGGATCCGCTGGCAACCGCCCGGCAGTGCCGCGTCCCACCTCGACCTCCATCTGCGTCCCGCCTGGGGCCAGGGATGGCAGGCACTCCGCCAGCAGCGGCAGGCCGAACAGGCCGAACGGGAGCGCCTGGCCTACGTGGCCGTCACCCGCGCCCAGCACCTGCTGGTGCTCGCCTGGGCGCCGGCGAAGGGGCAGCAGGCCAACCCCCTCTACCCCTGGCTGTTTCCCGGCGATCCGCTGCCGGATCCCGATGATGGGGAGTCCGGGGCCGCCCTGGGGGACGGGGACTGGCAGGGGCGGCTGCGGACGGAGATCGACCGGCGATCGCTGGACCTGGATCTGCACCAGCCGCCCCCGCACCGCCCCCCCCGGCGCCCCTCGCCACAGCCGCCGGAGGCGCTCGCCGCCCTGCGCTGCGGCCCCGTGCCCCAGCGCCGCCTCGACACGGCCTGGGGTCGCAGCAGCTACACCGGCTGGACCCGCGCCGCCCATGGCACCCCGGTGTCGGTGGCGGCCCTCGACGAAGGCCGGGACACCAGCGACCCCAGCGCCGTCGAGGAGGCCCCGGAGGCTGGGGCCGACCTGTGGCCCGAGCAGGGCCCCCTCGCCGGCTTCGCCCGCGGTGCGGCCGCCGGCGACTGCCTGCACCGGATGCTGGAGCAGCTCGACTACCGCCTGCCCACCGATGCGCCGGCCAACCGGGAGCTGGTGGAGCGGGAGCTGCGCCGGTCCGGCCTGGAGGCGGAACAGCTGGAGCCGCTGCTCCAGGGGCTGGAGCAGGTGCGCCTCACCCCCTTCGGCGCCGAGCTGGGGTCCCTGCGGGTGGCCGACCTGGGGCCGGAGCGCCGGCTCAACGAGATGACCTTCGATCTCAGCCTCGGCTTCGCCAGGGCCGCAGGCCTGGCGGCGGCCTTCACCGACCACCCCGGCGGCGCCTTCGGGGCCGCCTACGCCGCCAGCCTCGCGGCCCTGCCGGTGGCCAGCCGGGGCTTCCTCACCGGTTCGATCGACCTGATCTTCACCGCTCCCGGGGACGACGGAGAGGAGCGCTGGTGGGTGGCCGACTGGAAGAGCAACTGGCTGGGCCGGCGGGACGGCGAGGGCCGGCCCCTGGCCTGCGGCCCCCGCCACTACGGCCAGGAGGCGATGGCCGCCCTGATGGCCCACAGCCACTACCCGCTCCAGGCCCACCTGTATCTGGTGGCCCTGCACCGCTACCTGGGCTGGCGCCTGCCGGGCTACGCGCCGGAACGCCATCTGGGGGGGTACGTCTACCTGTTCCTGCGCGGCGCCCCCGGGGAGGCGGGGACCCAGGCCCTGCCGGGGTCGGTGCCGGGCCTGTTCGTGGAACGGCCGCCCCTGGCCAGGGTGCTCGCCCTCGATGGCGCCCTGGGCGGTCACGCCGCCGTCCCCGGGGAGGGGGCGCCATGAGGGACCCCAGCCCCCCGCCCTGGGTGGTGGCCCTTGGCCCCAGCCTGGCCGAAGCCCTGCCGCGCCTCTACGGCACCGTCCGCGATCCCCTGGTCAGCGAGCTGATCCACGCCCTCACGGTGGCCCTGGGGCGGGGGGAACTGGAGCTGGATCTGAACGGGCCGGCACCGGCCGGCGTCAGCGAGGCCTCCTGGCCCGCGGGACACCTCCGGGCCCTGGCAGAGAGTCCGCTCGGCAGCGATCCGGACGGCCCGATGGCCCTGGAGGAGGGGCGCCTGCAGTGGCGCCGCTGGCAGCGCCAGCGACAGGAGGTGATCGGGGCCCTGATCGCCCGTGCCGGCCCCCTGGAACCACCGGGGACCGCAGCGGTGGCCGAGGAGCGGGACCTCCCCGCACTGGCGGGCCTCGATGGGCGCCAGCGACAGGCGGTGGCCGCGGTGCTGCACCACGGCCTGGTGCTGCTGGAGGGGGGCCCCGGCACCGGCAAGACGAGCACGGTGGCCGGCATGATCGCGGCCCTCCGGGTCCGGGAACCTGGCGGCCGCTTCCACCTGGCCGCCCCCACCGGCAAGGCGGCGGGCCGGCTGCGCGCCGCCACCGGGGGCACCCTCCCCTGCACGACCCTGCACCGCCTGCTGGAAAGCCGCGGCGACCGTTTCGGCCGCCACCGCGGCCGCCCCCTCGACCTCGACCTGCTGGTGGTGGATGAGGTGTCGATGCTCGACCTGGGTCTGACGGGCGCCCTGCTGGAGGCCCTGCCCGGCAGCTGCCGGCTGGTGCTGGTGGGCGACCCGGCCCAGCTGCCGCCGATCGCGCCGGGGGCCGTGCTGCAGGAGCTGCAACGGCCCGACCGCCGCCGCCAGCTCGGGGCCGCCGCCATCACCCTGACCACCACCTACCGCAACGCCGGGGCCATCGCCGCGGTGGCCGGCGCCCTGCGCCAGGTCCTGGCCCCGGGAGCCATCGCCACCGACCCGCTCAACGCCATCCTGCCCCTGCTGCAGGCGCTGGGGGACCGCGACAACCTGCGTTGGCGTCCCTGCTCCCCGCGCCGCCTGCCGGCAGAGCTGCTGGAACGGCTGCGCCGGCACCAGGACTCCCTGGCGCGGCTGGCGGGACGGTGCCGGCCGGGATCTGATCAGGGCTGCCGCGCCCTGCTCGCCGAGCGGGACCGGCTGCTGGTGATGGCCCCCCAGCGCCAGGGACCCTGGGGGCTGGAGGCGATCCACCGGACCCTGCTGGGGGGACGGCTGGACGGCGATCTCCAGGACCTGCCGGCGGGCACCCCGGTGCTCTGCGGCCGCAACCTGCCGGAACTCGACCTGGCCAACGGGGATGTGGGGCTGGTGGTGGGCGGGCCGGGGGCGTCGGCGCGGCTGCTGTTCGGGGACGCGGGCGGGGAAGCGGTCTGGATCCATCCCGGCCAGCTGGCCGGAGCGGCCGAGCCCGCCCTGGCCCTGACGGTGCACAAGGCCCAGGGCAGCGAAGCCGAGGAGGTGATCGTGCTGCTGCCCAGCGGGGGCTCCCAGGATGGCCGCCTGCTCTACACCGCCCTGACCCGGGCCAGGGAGGGGGCCCTGCTGCTCACCGATGCCGCCCCGGGTGTCTACGAAACGTGAACCGCCTGAGGCGGCCCCCGGCCACGGATCCATAGTTGGTCCATCGACGCGGTTCCCCGGGTCGAACTCTCCGGAGCCCCTGCTCCAATAGTCTCCACCGCTGGGATTTCTCCCCTTCAGGGAGCCCCTCCATTCCTCCAGACCCCTTCGAGGAATGCCCTCCTGCATCGTCAAGAAGGACCGACCCGGCCCCACCGGACCCGGCCCCTCAGGTGCCCCGAGGTCGACAGGGACAAGCCCCATGGATTCCCTGGCCCCAGGTGGTTCCGGTCAGTCTTCTCTCCACCCGACATCCCCACCCAACGGCGGCCGTTGACAGCGTCCAGACCTGAACGCGTCCACCGCCCCTGGGGATGGTTCGAGACCCTGGCGACGGGCCCCGGCTACCTGGTCAAACGGCTGCTGATCACGGCGGATCAGCGGATCAGCCTTCAGCGTCACCGGCACCGCAGCGAGCACTGGGTGGTGGTGTCCGGCTCGGGGGTGATGGAGTGCGATGGCGATGGCGTCGCCGCCGTCCCCGGCGCCACCCTGCACGTCCCCTGCGGGGGTGTCCATCGGGCGGCGGCGGCGGAAGCCTCCGACCTGGAGATCATCGAGGTGCAGCTGGGCCCGGAGCTGCGGGAGGACGACATCGAGCGTTTCAGCGATGATTACGGCCGGGTGGTAAAGTCTCATTTCAACCTTTGAGCAAGGGCAAGGCAGCCCGGGTGCACGGCACCCATTTCCCACGGTCCGCTGCCGGCCTGCGTTGAAGGATTCACCAGGCTCCAGCATTCCGTGACCCAGATCATTGACGGCAGCACCCTCACCGGTGCCGCTGATTCCCAGGCGGCCATCGAGCAGCCTTGCGAGGACCTCGTCCTCGACTCCGCCGTGGCGTCCCAGGACGACCTCAGCGACGCCCTGCCCCAGACCATCGCGGCCGCAGCGCCGGAAGCGGACGCCGAGGATGCCGTTGCCGAGCCTGATGGCGCCCTGCCCGTCAGCGCCTTCGCCGCCTTCGGCCTTCGCCGGGAGCTGCTGGAAGGTCTGGCGGCCATCGGCTTCGAAGAACCCTCCCCGATCCAGAAGGCCGCCATCCCCGAGCTGATGCTCGGCCGTGACCTGGTGGGCCAGGCCCAGACTGGCACCGGCAAGACGGCGGCCTTCGGCCTGCCCCTGCTGGAGCGCCTCGATCCCGGCCAGCGCACCCCCCAGGTGCTCGTGCTCACCCCCACCCGCGAACTGGCGATGCAGGTGGCAGAGGCCTTCAACAGCTATGCGGCCCGCATGAAGGGCGTCAAGGTGCTGCCGATCTACGGCGGCGCCGATTTCCGCGACCAGATCCAGCATCTGCGCCGCGGCGTGCAGATTGTCGTGGGCACCCCGGGCAGGGTGATGGATCACATGCGCCAGGGCACCCTCGACCTCTCCGGTCTGCGCAGCCTGGTGCTGGACGAGGCCGATGAGATGCTCCGCATGGGCTTCATCGACGACGTCAAGTGGGTGCTGGAGCAGCTGCCTGCCGAGCGTCAGGTGGTGCTGTTCTCCGCCACCATGCCCTCGGAGATCCGCCGCATCTCCCAGAACTATCTCAAGGACCCGGCCGAGGTCACCATTCGCCAGAAGGCCGCCGACGGCCGCCGCATCCGCCAGCGCCACCTTGTGGTCAACGGCCCCCAGAAGCTTGAGGCCCTCGAGCGGGTGCTGGAGGCCGAGGGCAGCGAAGGGGTGATCATCTTCGCCCGCACCAAGGCCATCACCCTGACGGTGGCCGAGTCCCTGGAGCAGCACGGCTACGACGTGGCAGTGCTCAACGGCGACGTGCCCCAGACCCAGCGGGAGCGCACGATCGAGCGCCTGCGGGATGGCCGCGTCAACGTGCTGGTCGCCACTGACGTGGCGGCCAGGGGCCTCGACGTCGACCGCATCGGTCTGGTCATCAACTACGACATCCCCTTTGACGGCGAGGCCTACGTGCACCGCATCGGCCGCACCGGTCGGGCGGGGCGCAACGGCGAGGCGATCCTGTTCCTGACGCCGCGGGAGCGGCGCTTCCTGGGGGGACTGGAGCGCGCCGTGAACCAGCCGATCGAAGCGATGGAGGTGCCCGGCAACGCCAGCATCAACCAGCACCGCCTCGACCGCCTGCGCCAGAAACTCACCACGGCCCTGCAGCAGCCGGCCTGCAACCCGGAGGAGAGGGCCCTGCTGGCCGAAATTCTGCAGCGGGTGGCCCAGGAGCAGTCCTGCACCCCCGACCAGCTGGCCCTCGCCGCCCTGGAGCTGGGCCTGGGCGGCAAGCCCCTGCTGCTCCAGGGTGAGGAGCGCTGGGGTCAGTCCCGTCCCGGCGCCCCCTCCAGGGAGCGCGACCGCGACCGTGGCGACAGGGAGCGGGGGGGCGATCGCCGTCCCTTCAACGACCGCAGCCAGGAACGCGGCGAGGACGGCCCCGAGGACAACATGGAACGGTTCCGGATTGAGGTGGGCTGGCGCGACCGGGTCAAGCCCGGGAACATTGTGGGCGCCATCGCCAATGAATCCGGCCTCGCCGGCCGGTCGATCGGAAAGATCCGCATCTTCGATGCCCACAGCACCGTCGACCTGCCCAAGGGCATGCCCGACGACGTCTTCGCGGACCTCCGTCGTCTGCGGGTGATGAACAAGGAACTTCAGATCTCCCGACTGGGCTCCTGATTCCCTCGCCGGCGCTCACCACGACGACCTTCCATGCCATCCCAGCAGCGGCCCCGTATGCGTAGCTCCCGTGTCCTCCCAGTTCCTGGCTGGCTCAGCGTCAGCCTGGTGGTCCTGGCGGCCCTCGGGCCGACGGGGGGGCCGGCGCAGGCGGCCTCCGGCCCCATCCTTGAGGTGGTGCGCTCGATCTGCCTCTCCGCCTTCGAGACGGAACTGGCCCAGGCCGGCAAGAAGGCCCCCGACGGGATGGCCAACTACGCCTGCAGCTGTGTGGCCGATCGCATCACCAGCGGCAGCAGCATCGCCTCGGCCCGCAGCAGCTGCAGGGATGCCACCTCCAAGCGTTACCCGATCTGATCAGGGTCCGGCGGCTGCCCCCGGACCCCAAGCCAGGGGCCTCAGGCACAGAGGCGGGTGACCTCCTCGGAGGCCATCACCTGCAGGTCGCTGACCGTGAGCTGTTCCACGGCGGCGATCAGGGACATCTGGACCTCGTGACTTTCGTTGGCCACAAGCACCTGGAGCAGGTCGAAGAGATCCTGGGCTCCCAGTTCGCCATCCTCACGCCAGGTGAGGCACCAGGGGACGGGGGGGGTTTTCATGGGATCAGCTTGATCAGGGTTTGCTGACAATGGAGCGTACTGTCCATGGCCGGACAAACCTTTGGAATTGCTTCGCTTCCGCTTCAAACTTCTCCATGAAGCCACGGGCCTCGGTTGTAGGCTTCCACCAGTTCCATGCCGCTCTGGCTCCCTTCGGCACGCACCGACGGCTCAGGCCCAACAGAACCGGCCCCTCCCCAGGGTCCGCTCTGCGCTCCATGCCGACCGCCTGCTTTCCCTGGGATTCCCGACACCGGAGGAATCCGTTCCAGCTTTTTCATTGAATGACCATCTACGTCGGCAACCTCTCGTTCCAGGCTGAACGCGAGGACCTTCTCGATCTCTTCGGCCAGTACGGCGAGGTCCGCCAGTGCAGCCTTCCCCTTGACCGGGAAACGGGTCGCAAGCGCGGCTTCGCTTTCATCGAACTGGCCGACGATGCCTCCGAGCAGAAGGCCATCGACGACCTCCAGGACGTCGAGTGGATGGGCCGCATGATCCGGGTCAACAAGGCCACACCCCGTGAAGGGGGCGGTGGCGGCGGCGGACGCTCCGGTGGTGGCGGCTACGGCGGCGGCGGCGGGCGTCCCGGCGGCGGCGGTGGCCGCTCCGGCGGAGGCGGCTACGGCGGCGGTGGTGGTGGTGGCGGCTACGGCGGCGGTGGCGGCGGCGGCGGCAATCGCTGGTGACGCCTGCGGCCGCCATGGCCGTTGATGCCGCCAGGGCGCCGACCACACCAGCACCGGGGCTGCGGCGCCTCCTGGCCAGCCTGCAGCCCCACCGCAGGCTGGTCCGGCTGGCGGCCACCTGCTCGGTCCTGAACAAACTCTTCGACCTCGCCCCTCCCGTCCTCATCGGCCTGGCGGTGGATGTGGTGGTCCAGCAGCGCACATCCTGGCTGGCCGGGCTTGGCTTCAGCACCGTTCCCGGCCAGCTGGGGGTGCTGGCGGTGCTGTCGTTCCTGATCTGGAGCGCCGAATCCCTCTTCGAGTACCTCTACGCCCTGCTGTGGCGTCGCCTGGCCCAGACCGTGCAGCACGAGCTGCGCGTCGAGGCCTACGACCACCTCCAGCATCTGGAGATGGGCTTCTTTGAAGCCGGCAGCAGCGGGCGTCTGCTCGCGGTCCTCAACGACGACATCAACCAGCTGGAGCGCTTCCTCGACCAGGGGGCCAACGAGATCCTGCAGCTGGTCACCACCGTGCTGGCGGTGGGCGGCGCCATGGTGGTGCTGTCCCCCACCGTGGCGGGGGTCTCCTTCCTGCCGATCCCGGTGATCCTGTGGGGGTCCCTGCGCTTTCAGCGACGCCTGGCGCCCCGCTACCGGGAGGTGCGCGAGCGGGCCGGTGATCTGGCCAGCCTTCTGAGCAACAACCTCGGCGGCATGCTCACGATCAAGAGCTACGCCGCGGAGGACTGGGAGAAGCAGCGGCTGGTCGCCCAGAGCCAGGCCTACCGGGCCAGCAACGGCCGGGCCATCCGCCTGTCGGCCGCCTTCATCCCCCTGATCCGCTTCGCGATCCTGTTCGCCTTCATCGCCATCCTCGTGATCGGGGGGCTGCAGGCCTGGAGCGGTGCCATCGCCATCGGCACCTATTCCTTCCTCGTCTTCATCACCCAGCGGCTGCTCTGGCCCCTCACCACCCTGGGCCGCACCCTCGACGACTACCAGCGCGCCATGGCCTCCACCCACCGGGTGATGGACCTGCTGGACACTCCCATCGCCATTCCCAGCGGCCATCGCCGGCTGCCCTTCGACACGGTCCGCGGTCACATCCGCTTCGAGGCCGTCGACTTCGCCTATTCCGGCCGCGATCGGCTTCTGAGCGGCTTTGATCTGGAGGTGCCCACCGGCACCACCCTGGGGATCGTGGGGGCGACCGGCTCCGGCAAGAGCACCATCGTCAAGCTGCTGCTGCGCCTGTACCCCATCCAGGGGGGCCGCATCCTGCTGGATGGCGTGGCGATCGAGGACCTGTCCCTGCAGGACCTGCGCCGGGCCATCGGTCTGGTGAGCCAGGAGGTGTTCCTCTTCCACGGCACCGTCGCCGAGAACATCGCCTACGGCAGCTTCGAGGCCAGCCGTGCGGCCATCGAAAGGTCCGCCGGCCTGGCCGAAGCGGCCGCCTTCATCGACGCGCTGCCCCAGGGTTACGACACCGTGGTGGGGGAGCGGGGCCTGCGCCTGTCCGGCGGCCAGCGCCAGCGCATCGCCCTGGCCCGGGCGATCCTCAAGGATCCACCGGTGCTGGTGCTGGATGAGGCCACCGCCGCCGTTGACAACGAAACCGAGGCGGCGATCCAGCGCTCCCTTGATCGGATCACCGCCTCCCGCACCACCCTGGTGATCGCCCACCGGTTAAGCACGGTCCGCCACGCCGACCGCATTGTGGTCATGGAACAGGGGCGCATCGTCGAGAGCGGCGAGCACGACGAGCTGCTGGCCAGGAATGGCGCCTACGCGGCGCTCTGGCGGGTGCAGACGGGGCTGAGGCCGGAGGAGGCCCTGCGCTGATCCCGGTTGGCTTAGCGTGGATTCAATGAAGATTTCCCAACCCAGCAACCAGGCCCCGGCCAGGAAGGGAGCCAAGCCAAAGGCGTCGCGCCGGCGCACCCCAGTGGTCCTGGCCGTGGTCTGCGGCCTCGGGGCGGGCCTCTTGCTGGCCGGACCCCTGGCCCAGTTCATCACCGCACGGGCCAACGCCGGGGGTGGCGCGTCACTCACCAATCCCTTCGCCGCCTGGAGCGGCGGCATGGGCCGCCAGGACGTACTGATCCTCGGCACAGACGTGGGCGGCGGCAACACCGATGTGATCGCCACCCTGCGCATCGATGGCAACCGCACCAGCATCACCCAGATCCCACGCGATACGTACATCGAGGCCGAGAGTTTCGGCCCGGTCAAAATCAACGCCCTCTACAACCTGGGTGGCATCGAAGCGGTGAAGCGGGAGATTTCCCAGCGGCTCGGCCGTCCCATCCAGCACCATCTGGTCGTCAATCTCTCCTCCATCCGCCAGATGGCCGATGTGCTCGGGGGGATTGAGGTGGATGTGCCCAAACGCATGCTCTACGAAGACCGCAGCCAGGGGCTGTCCATTGATCTGCAGCCGGGGATGCAGACCCTGAGGGGCAAGGATCTGGAGGGCTTCCTGCGCTTCCGCCACGACGAAACCGGCGACCTCGGCCGCATGGACCGCCAGCAGCTGGCCCTGAAATCCCTGTTTCGCAAGCTCACCCGCCCCGAGTACCTGGTGCGGCTGCCGGCCCTGATGATGGCCGCCCGCAAGGACCTCAAGACGGACCTCGGGCCGATGGAGCTGGGGGGTCTGATCACGGCGATGGGGAGCACCCAGCTGGACACCCAGAGGCTGGACGGCCGGCCCTTCTACAAGGACGGCATCAGCTACTGGGACGCCGTCTGGCCGACCCCGGAGGGGGATCCGCTCGAAGCCGAGGGCGATGGCCAGGCGAACGCTACGAACGGCCGCCACCGCTTCCTTTTCTGACCTCCTCGGGATTGGGCGGTGCGGGCTGGCCACCGTCGACGGCATGGCCGTTGCGGTCGGACAGCGTGATCAGGGCCAGGCCGAGGGCCATCAGCACCGGCACCGGACTGGAGACCGCCACCGTGACGCCGAGGGCGGCGGTGAACCAGATCGAGGCGGCGCTGCTCAGGCCGCGCACCTCGGGGATGCCGTGTTTCTGGCGAACCGGAGGCACCAGGATTTCGCCGGCTCCCAGGAAGCCGACGCCCGTCGCCACCCCCTGGATCACCCGGCTGCGGGCCTGGGGATCGGGACCGGCCGCCAGCACCATCAGACAGGCACTCATTCCCACCAGCACGTGCACCCGCAGTCGGTTGGGGTGGGCCCGGCTGCCGTGGTGGGCCCGGTTGAGGCCCACGGCCAGTCCGCAGAGCACCGCCATGCCAAGCCGCAGCAGGGCCTCCAGATCCGGGCTCAGCGAGAGGACCATGGCCGGCCGTTCCACCGCAAGGGCCGTCTCACCTTCGCGCATCAACGGGCAGCCCTGGCGCATCGGCGGACGGCCCGGGACCATGGACCTCCATAGGCTCCTGCCAGTCCAGCCCCCTGGTGATCCGTGCGGTCCGCCCTGCTTCGCAACAGCCTGAGGCTCGGGGTGGCCGCCTTCCTCACCGCCGCCCTGTCGCTCTGGTTCGAGCGGATCGCCTACGTGTGGTACCCGATGCTGGCGGTGGTCACCGTCATGGAGGACGGGGATGACCTCAGCCTCCAGGCCGCCAGGGTGCGGGTGTTCGGCACCATCACCGGTGGGCTGGTGACCTTTCTGGTGCACACGGTGCTGTCCGGCTGGCAGGGGGTGCTGGTGTCGCTGCTGCTGATGCTGCCGCTGCTGCGCTGGCTGGGCTGGCAGTCGGCGGCCGGCACCGCGACGCTGGTCAGCCTGATGTTCCTGATGATTCCCAGCCACGTCGCCCTGAACTGGGACTACGTGTTCAACCGCACCCTCGATACGGCGGTCGGCTGTGTGATCGCCATTCTGGTGGGCCTGCTGTTCTGGCCCCGGCGGGGCGTCGACCGGCTGATGCGACTGGAGCTGGGCCTGCGCAACGGTTACCTGGCCCAGCTGGAGCGGCAACGGGACTGGCTCGAGGGCCGGGGGGAACGGCCCCTGCCCCTGCCACCGGCCCGGCTCAGCCACGACCTGGTGGCCATGGAACAACTGGTGGCCGAGGAGCGCCGCGGTCCCCATGGCCGGCGCCTGCAGGGCCAGCGCTGGCCCCAGCGGCTGCAGTTGTGGGGGGCGGTCCAGCACCACTGGGTGCAGTGGGAACGGCTGCTGGCTGGCCTGCCCGACCGCCTCCGGCCGGAGCCCTCCCCCGGCGGGGAGGACGGTGACGGTGGGGGTAGCAGCGATCCGCTGGCGGCGGCCTTGGCGTGCATGGGGGCCCTGCTCCAGGGGGGATCCCTGCCGCCCCCGGCCCTGGACCCGAGGCCCTGGCAGACCCTGGCCCAGATCCGTTCGCTGCCCCTGCTGCCGCTGCTGGCCCTGGCCCAGGAGCTGCACCCGCTGATGGCGAGCCTGCGCACCCTGAGCCTGGTGACCCGATGCTGATCCGACGCTGCGAACTGCGTCTGGCCCTGACCGCCGGGTTGATGAACGGCTTCGGTGCCCTGGCGCCGCTGGCCTACGGCTTCTACGCCCCGCTGGCCGTGCTGGTGGTCTGCACCGGCACCTACGGGGGCTCCATCGGCCTGGGTCGCCAGCGGCTGCTGGGGTCGGTGGCGGGAGCCCTGGTGCTGGTGGTGTCGTTCACCGGCCTCAGCCACCTGCCCCTGCCCCTGGGACTGAGCCTGGCCCTGGTGGCCATGCGGCTGCTGGGGGGGAGCCTCGGGCTGGAGGTGGGGTACAAGGTGGGCAGCAACATCATCGTGATGGGCTGGCTGGTCCACGACGGTGAGCTGGGGATCTGGGTCCCGGTGCGGCTGTTCTGGACCGCGACCGGCATCCTCGTGGCCCTGCTGTCCCTGCGGCTCTTCTGGCCCGACCTGGCGGTGGAAGGCAACCGGCTGCGGCTGCGGCGCTTCCTGGCCGACCTCGGCGCCGCCCTCATCAGCCAGGCCGATCGCCTCGAGGCGCCGGCCGTCCCGCCGCCGCCGGGGGCCTTGGTCGCCGCCCGGCGGCTCGAGCTGGAGACGGCCCAGGGGCTGCGGCGCCAGCTGGTGGCACTGCGCCAGGCCATGCCGGCGGTGGCCGATGAGCTCGGCAACAACCCCACCAGCAACGCCACCTACCGCCTGTTCCAGCTGCTGCATCGGGCCGGGTCCCAGCTGGTCGGTGTCGTCGACGGGCTCAGGCTCCTGGAGCACACGCCGGCGGATCGCGGCCCCCTGGAGGGACTCCATGGCGCCCAGGCGGATCTGCTGCGGGCGGTGGCCGGCCGCCTGCAGCAATGGGACCACTGCCTGGAGGTGCCCCACCGGCACCGTCCCGCGCCGCCGGCGTCACCCCTGGCGACGCCACCCCGGTGGGGAAGCCTGGAACGGTGGCTGCATGATCCGGATCTGGATGGCTTTGAACTGATCCGTCTGCAGCGCAACGCCAGCCGGCTGATGCTCTGCGGCCAGGCCCTGCGCAGCATCGAGCAGGCGGAACACCGCTGGCGGGCCCTGGGGGAGGCCCCCCGCTGAACCATGGCCGGATGGCGCCGCCCGCTGCAGAAGGTCTCCCGGCTCCGGCTGCCCCTGGCGCTGCCGCTGCTGCTCGCCAGCGCCGTGCCCGCGGCGGCCGAGCCGCTTGAACCCCAGCAGGACCCGCCGCCGGCGGCGGAACCCCTGATCAGGCTCGAACCTGGCTGGGGCAGCCTCCACCAGACCCTGGACCTGCCGACCTGGGTCGATCTGGATCTGCAGGTCCTGGCCGAACCGATGGGCAACCCCGCCGGTGGTCTGGTGCGGGAGGCGAGCTGGATCCAGCAGACGACCCTGGGGCTGACCCTGCGGGTCCCCACCGACCCGGCCCATCCCAAGGGGCGGGAATGGGAGCGGTGGTCGATGCGGATGGCCCTGGCCGCCTTCAACGGCGACCCCCTCTATGCCCAGCGGGTGGGGGCGGTGCTGCCCCTGCAGGAGGTGGCCAATCCGGTGGGACTCTGGCTCACCCGCGCCAGCCTCCAGCGCCGTTCCGCCGACGACCGCTGGAGCCTGGAGGGGGGGTTGGTGAGCATGAGCCCCGATCTGTTCAGCACACCGATCGAGGACTACTACGTGCACGACGCCCTCAACGGGGCGCCCGTGCTGTTCTCCATCCCCAACTTTCCCGTCTTTCCGGTCGCTGCCCCGGGCGCCCTGCTGGTGCTGCAGCCGACCCCGGCCAGCACCCTGCGGCTGGCCAGCTTCGATCTGGCCGCCACCGACTCGGTGGCCGGGCTCCTGGGGACCGCCAGCGGCCTCCCCCCCGGACGGGGCTGGACCCATCAGCTGCAGTGGAGCTACGCCGCCCCCTGGCTGAACCGTTCCCTGGCCGCCCCCATCGCCGCCTGCCGTGAAGGAAGCGGGCTCCGGCTTCGACGTCGGCATCCGGCCTGCTCCCAGCCGGTCCGGGTGGAGCGCCAGCTGCCGGGGGGCCTGCTGCAGGTGGCGGCCTATGCCGGCACCGGGCCGAACCGGGGGCTGTACGGCAGTGCCACCGTGCCGGTGGCGCTGCCCTGGGGCCTCGACCACCGGCTCTGGGGCGCAGCTGCCGTGGGGTTCGACCCGGCGGCCAATCCGACGCCCAGCTACGTCGGCGGCGGGCTGGTAAGCCAGGGGGTCCTGCCCGGCCGCCCCTTCGACCTGCTGATCCTGGGCGTGGCCCGCACGGGCTTCAGCCCGATCACCAATCCCGGCCTCAGCCACGAAGGCGTGGTGGAGCTTGGTTATCAGGTGCAGATCAACCAGTCCTTCAACCTGCAGCCCAGCCTGCAGTGGATCCTCCATCCGGGTGGGGCGGGCCGGGTCCCGGGGGTGTTCGCCGCTGGTCTGCAGCTGGGTTTCAGCTTTTGAGGGGCCGGTGAGACGGATGTCGAGCAAACTGGGCGCCGGATGGGGGGGACGGCGGGCCATGGGGGGCAGCGGAACGGGGCGGCCCCTGGCCAGGTGGATCCTCCTGGGGCTGGCGTTGAGCCTCGGCCCGGTGTCAGGGCCGGGAATCGCTCAGGCCCTGCCCAAGGCCGGCGCCGGGGATGGGGGCCGCCTCGAGCGCCGCTGGAACGAGCTGGATCGCCAGATCCGGGCCCTCGAAGAGCTGCTGCCTGCGGAGGCGGCCCCAGCCAACGGCGGCGCACCGGCCAGCCCGTCACGGCCACCACAGGACACGACGCCCCTGCCACCGCTGGCGCTGCCGGCACCCGGCAGCCTGCGCGAAGGCCAGTCCCAGGCCCTCAGCCTGGAGCAGAGCCTGGCGATCGGCTTCACCAACAGCCCCACCCTGCAGGCCCGTCGCGAGGAGGTGGCCGCCGCCCTGGCCGAGCTCCAGAGCCAGATGGGCACCTACTGGCCCCGGATCTCCGCCTACGCCGCCGGCGGCACCGACCAGACGAGCACCAGCTTCTTCTCCCCCACCGGCACCGGAACCCTCTTCGCCCCCACCAGCCCCTTCTTCATCCCCCCCGGCGGCAGGGGCTCCTTCAACACCAACGCCAACGGGGTCGCCGCCGGCCTGGAGCTGCGGTACGAGCTGCTGGATTTCGCCCGCACACCGAAGGCGCGGGCCGCCCTGGCGCGGCTGCGGGGCAGCCGTCTGGCCTACGCCGATGCCCTGCGGCGGCTGCAGCTGTCCCTGACCGAGAGCTATTACCAGCTGCAGCGGGCCGACCAGCTGGTGCGCATCCGCGATGCCGTCGTGCGCAACGACCTGCTGATCCTGCAGGACAGCCTCGATCTCAAGCAGGCGGGCCTTGTGCCCCGGCTGGATGTGCTGCGTCGCCAGGCGATTGAATCGGACGGACAGGAACAGCTGATCGCCGCCCTGGCCGACCAGGCCGTCGCCCGCCGCCGGCTGGCGGCCCTGCTCAACCTGCCGCCCCAGCTGACCCCCACCGCCGGCGACCCGATCCGCCTGCAGCCTCGCTGGCCCCTCGACCTGGAGGCCAGCCTGCTGGCCTCCTACCGGGACAACCCGGAACTGGACGCTCTGCTGGCCACCCGCGAGGCGCTGCTGCGGCAGAAGGATGCGGTCGCAGCCGAACTGCTGCCGAAGCTGTCGCTGTTCGCCAGCGCCGGCGGCGGGGCCAGCAACGCCAACAACTGGAACGTGCGCGTCGCCGACGGCGGTTGCTGCGGCAGCACGGTGGCCACCTCCCTGAACACCTACGGCACCGACTGGTCGGTGGGGCTGGCGGTGAGCTGGCTGATCTTCGACGCCGGCACCACCCGGGGCCAGGCCCGGGCCCTGGCCAGCCGGGGGGCGGCCGTGGCCCAGCAGTACGCCGCCCAGCGCAACGACATCCGGCTGCGGATCGAGCAGGCCTTCTTCGGCCATGAAGCCAGCCTGGCGCGGCTGGTGGCCGCCAGGCGGGGGGTAAGGGCGAGCCTGGAGGCCTTCCGTGATGCCCGCCTTCGCTATCAGGCCGGGCTCAGCAGCGAGCTGGATCTCTCCAACACCCAGGAGCGGCTGATCAGCAGCCTGGTTCAGCGGCTGGAGGCCACCGTGAACGTGAACGTCACCTATGCCCAGCTGCTGCGCGAACTGCTGCCCATGCCCACCGATCCGGACGCTCCGGTTCCGGCCCGCCTGCAGTGGACGCCATGACGCCATCCCCCGAAGCGATCGATGCCGCCGACGCCCGTCGTGACGGGAGTCTGGGTCGGGGCCAGGTCATCGCCCTGCTGCTGGCCGCGCTGCCGCTGCTGCTGCTGCTGCAGCCCTACCAATGGATGTCGGCCCTGGGTTTCCGCCTGCAGCGGGCCTGGCCCCTGGGGGGAAGCGGGGGCATCCCGGGCGGCAGCCTGCTGCTGGTGTTCGCCGGCACGGCGCTGCTGACCCTGCTGGCGAACGGCCCCCTGAAGGGGGGTCGGGGTGGCGGTCTCACGGGGGTGCTGGCCCTGCAGCTGGAGCGGGTGGAGCAGGGTCCGGCCCGCTCCGCGGCCCTCGCCTCCCTGGAGCTGAAGCGCCAGCTGACCCGACTGCCGTTGCTGCTGCTCACCCACGCCGCCAGCCTCACCGTGGGCCTGGAATCCCCCTCCGCCTCCCTTGGGGCGAGCGTGCTGCTGGCGCTGCGGGAGAAGGTGGCCCCCCTGAGGCGCCTGCCCCTGCCGGTGCTGCTGGCGACCGGTGCCGGAGCCGGCCTGGGCATCGCCTTCAACTCCGTCCTGCTGGGGGTCACCTATGCGGTCGAGGAGCTGTGCCGGCGACGCTCGGCGGCGCTCATCAACGGCACCCTGCTGACCACCGCCCTTGGGGTGGTGGTCGGGGCGGCCACGGGCCTGTGGGATGGCAGCGCCGAAGCGGCCCCCGCCCACCACGCCGGCCTCAGCCTGCTGGTGGGTGGAGGCCCCCACCTGATCGCCCCCGGCCTGCTGCTCACCCTCGGGGCGGGATGGCTGGGGGGCGTGTTCAGCGCCGCCACCGCCTGGATGGCCCGTCTCTGGAGCCAATGGCTTGCCAGGGCGGCCCGACCGGGCGGGTCCCCCATTCCCAGGCCCCTGGTCTGGGCCCTGGGGGCGGCCCTGGTGATCAGCCTGGCGGCCGTCGCCAGTGATGGCTGGAGTCTCAACGACGGCCAGCTGCTGATCCTGCGCATGGCCTACGGCGAGGATCGACCGGGCCTCGCGGTCCTGCCCTGGCGCCTGCTCGCCTCAGTGCTGAGTATCGCCATCGGTGCCCCCGGGGGGGTGATGCATGACGCCATGTCCCTGGGGGCCCTGCTGGCAGGCCCCCTGATCGGTGATCTGCCGCCCCTGGAACGGCAGCTGCTGGTGTGGACCGGAGCGACGGCCCTGTTCAGCGGCGCCTGCCGCACCCCCCTGTTCTGCGCCCTGTTCGTGGGCCAGATCGCCGGCAATGCCGCCCTGGTGCCCCTGCTGCTGCTCGTGGCCGCCCTGGCGGCGCCGGTCGGCCGCTGGGTCAGCGAGAACACATGGAACGACGTGCAACTGGAACGCTGGCTCGAAGCCCATGGAGCGGTCGCGGCAGAGGATGAACGCAGACGGAGTCCTCAGACTTCACCATTCCCTAAGCGAATGAATAGCTGAAGTCTCAGCTAGAGGACAAAAGGCATCGAGAACATGGCCAAAAGACGCTAATGTGCTTGGTGGTTGTCGAGGGCTTCGAAGCTGGCAATTCAATGCTGGCAACGCAAGCCGGACCATCCCAGGCTCGTCGCCCAAGCTGGCCTTTCCAAGCTGGTTTCGTCCCTTCCAGATTGCTCCCATCGTCCAGCCATGAATCCAAGAGGGATGCGTTGAAATCACCCAAGACCCCTGAGGACGAAAAGCATCGCCTCGCCAAGCTCCACTCGCTCCAGCTCCTTGACACGGGAGAGGATATCCGTTTCGACCGACTGACCCGGCTGACCGCGCGCATCCTCCAGATGCCGATGTGTGTGATCAGCTTGGTGGATGCGGATCGGCAGTGGTTCAAATCCTGCGTCGGATTGACAATCTCTGAGATTGACAGAAGTGTTTCCTTCTGCGGCCATACGATTGCCGGCACCGATGCATTGATTGTCGAAGACACCCTCAAGGATGAGCGCTTTTTCGATAATCCCATGGTGACGGGGGAACCCCACATCCGCTTCTATGCTGGTTATCCCCTTATCCTTGATGGAAGAAAGATCGGCACCCTTTGCGTCGCCGACCACGCGCCCCGTTGCCTCGACCAGGAGCAGCTCGACACCCTGAAGGACATGGCCTGCCTGGTGGAGCAGGAGCTGGCGGTGACCACCCTGGCCACCCGGGATGGGCTCACCGGCCTGGAGAACAGACGCGGCTTTCTGGCCCTTGCCCAGCAGAGCCTGCAGCTCTGCACCCGTCAGGGACTTCCTGTTTCTCTGCTTTATCTCGATCTCGACAACTTCAAGACCATCAATCGTCTGTATGGCCATGGGGAAGGCGATGGGGTCCTGATCACCTTTGCCGATCGGATCAAGCACATCTGCCGTGATTCCGATGTCGTTGCCAGGCTGGGTGGCGACGAATTTGTGATCTTGCTGATCAACTCCACCCGGGACCAGTCAGAGGCCGTCATCCATCGCATCAAGGCCTCCCTGCTGCACGACAACCGACTCTCCGGCAAGGACTTCGGCATTGATTTCAGTTACGGAATCACCGCCTATCAACCCGAGCGGCATGAAACCATTGCCGAGCTTCTTGCCGATGGCACCGCTCTGATGCATGAGATCAAGTTGCTCCGTTGTGAGGATCAGGTCAGCGTCGATGGCCGGGCCGCTCCATCGGCTGCCACCGATGCCGCCTGGACGGGCTTCGCCCACCGGTTCCAGGAGACCGCCGGCTGATCGTGGCATCAGGCCATCATTCCGGCCGGGATGAGATCCAGCGCTCAATCCGGTAGCCAAGGATCACCACCAGCACCACCAGCCAAAACCACAGTTCCGGGGCATTGGCGTTGCAGAGCACCACCAGCAGCACCACCTCACTGATCAACCAGGGAAGTTCCTGACGCAGCAGGGGATTGCGAATCTGCCACCGGCGCTGGTCACTCATGGCAAGAATCACTCATGGCAGTGGCCCGCTCTGGCGCAGGGAGGGCCGGTCCCAGAGGCGATCGATGCTCAGCGTGCGATAGCCACCCGTCAGGGAGCGAAGGCCGGGGAGGACATAGGTGATCGGGGTGCGCCACTCCACATAGGCATGGGCCGCGATGGTGAGACCTTCCCGCACGGGAAACACGCCGCTGCCCCCCGAGAGGGTCCAGCGGTAGCCGTCCCGGCTGCCGGGGTCCCGTTCCAGCTCGATCTCCGTGCGCATCACCGGGCCACGCTTGAGCAGATCACGGGCCAGCTGGGGGTTGCCGATGGTGGTGGAGATGTCCTCCTCCGTGGCCGGCAGGGCCAGCACCTGGGTCACCTTGCCCACGATGCCGCCGAACCGGCCCCGCTGGTCCCAGAGGGGCACCACCTCCACGGGCAGGCCCGCCGGCAGACGCCGGGCATCGGCAGGGGCGAAGTAGGCCACGGCCCGCAGCAGCGGTGCCCGCTCGCCGGTGGGGCCCGCGGCCCGACCAAGGGTGCCCAGTCGCTGGCCGGTGGCGACCGTCTGGCCCTGGATCACCTGCAGGTCCAGCACCGTGCCGTCCCGGTCGGCCAGCACCTGGCCGTCGTAGGCCAGGCGGGCCTCCGTGACCCTGATCTGCCGGCGCATGTCGTCGATCTGGTAGCGGCGCCGCAGGGCCTGGGTCTGGATGTCGAGCTTGACCTGCTCGTAGCGGGTCAGCAGCTCCTTCTCCTGGATCCTGACCGCGTCGAGGCTGACGCTCGTGCTGGTCAGACCCTGCTCGGCCGCCACCACCTCGGAGGCCAGGGGAGCCACCACCTCCCGCTGGCTCAGCCAGCGCAGGTTGCGCACCTTTTCGGCATAGGTGGCCGCCAGCTCCTGATAGCGGCGCCGGTCCTGGGCCAGCTTGGCCAGGGAGGTGTCGACGCTAAGCCTCTCGCTGGCCAGCCGCAGGGAATCCCGGCGGTCGAGCTCCCGGTTGTCGCGCTCCAGCTGGGCCAGGTTGCCCCGTTGCTGCTGCAGCTGGCGGTCGAGCACCGGCAGATACAGATCCATCAGCACCTGTCCCTTGCGCACCTCCTGCCCCACCGCCACCCGCAGGCGCCGCACCTGACCGCCGGCCCGGGCATCCAGCAGGCCGGCCGATTCGGGGTAGAGCAGCACCCCCTGCCCCATCACCTCCGTGGGCACGGGCCAGAAGAGCACCCACATCCCCAGGGCGCCGCCCATCGCCACCAGGCAGGCCCCCACCTGCCCCCGGTCGCTCAGCCCACTCCAACGGCGGCGCAGCCCGAAGCCCGGCCGGCGGGTCGGCGCTGCACCGGTCGGGGGAGCGGAGGTGGCCATCGGCGCCAGCATGCTGGATCGAAGCCCTTCTGTCAGCCCGGCAGGACGCCCAATCCGGCCAGGGCCGAACCATCGGCCACCCCCGCGATGACATCGGCCAGCAGGGGGGCCAGCACCGGCACCTGGGCGAAGGCCCCGCCGAATCCACTGAACACCCACAGGCCCGGCGCCCCCGGCAGCGGGCCCACCAGGGGCAGCCCACCGGTGCAGAACGCCACCGGCACCTGGCGGTAGGGGCCCGGCAGGGCGGCCAGCGGCGGGTCGAGGGCGGCCAGCCCCTGGCGCAGACGCGTCTCCATGGCCACCGGTTCCGGCGGCTCGCCGGTGTCCAGCCCCGGCCGCACCAGGGTGATCTGGCCCAGCAGCAGCCCCTCCCCCCGGGGGGCACAACCGGCATCCACGATCCAGCGCTCCTCCGCCAGCCCCGCCGCCGCCCGCTCCAGGCCTGGACGCTGCCAATGGCGCGGCTGGACGATGCGGCGCCCCACGGCGTGCCGCCACCAGGGGCTGGTGCTGGGTGGCGAAAGGGTCGGGCGCGCCGGCAGGGCCAGCACCCCGGCCCAGCTGGCGCGATGGCGCTCCGGCAGGGCGGGGGCCAGGGCGCGGCAACCGGCCCCGGCCGCCAGCACCACCTGACCCGCCACGAGGGTGCCGCCGGGCTCCAGCTCCAGGTGCCAGCCACCGGCCAGGGGCCTGGGCGGGGCCACCACCCTGGCCCGGCGCCGCTCGACCCCAGCCGCCGCCAGCACCCCGGGCAGGGCCGCCATCAGCACGGCGGTGTCCACCTGGGCGAAGGGGGGACGCAGCAGGGGGGTGGTCCAGCCGCCGCCATGGAGGCGCAGACCGCAGCCCCGCCAGCCGAGCGGCCCATGGCGCACCTGGAGCCGTCGCCAGCGGGCGGGGGCCTGGCGCAGCAGCCGGCCCAGGGGCCCCGGGGCCCCGGCCCACCAGGCCACTCCGCCGTAGCTGATGGCCGTGGCCATGGCCTCTGCCGCGTCGACCAGGGTCACCGCCAGGCCCCGCTCCGCCAGCTCCAGGGCCAGCAGGCTGCCGGCCAAGCCGCCCCCGATGACGGTCAGCCGGCCGGGGGCGGCCACGCTCAGATCTGCAGCGTGAAGGAGCCGATCACCACGGCAAACAGGTCCTTCACCTTGTTCCAGCGGGCTTCGTTGGTGCTGGCGGCGAAGGTGTAAAGCCGGCCGCGATCCACCACCACCGTGGCGAGCTCGTGGCGATCCCGGTCGGCCAGGTGGACCGTGTACTCCAGGTCGTAGTAGGTGCGGCCGCCCTGCTCCCGCTCGTGGGCCTCCACCAATTCGGCGTCGCGGCCGCTGCCCTGCGGGGAAATGACGCTGCGGCGCAGGGTCTCGCCCACCTCGACGGCACTGCCCAGCTGGCTGAGGTCCCGGTCGGGGGTGACCTCGGACACCACCAGGCTGAGGGTCTCGTCACTGTTGATCAGGTCGTGGAAGACCACCTGGGGGCCATTGCTGACCTGCACCCGGGTCCAGCCGGTGGGGTAAAGGAAGGCATAGCGGCCATCCGGGCTCTGGAAGGAGTTCAGGCCCGCCGCCGCCGCGCTGCAGCCCACCAGCAGCAGGCCCACCAGCAGGGCCGCCACCAAGGAGCCGCCCCAGCGGGGGCGCCCGGTGGCGGCGGGGGGAGCGGGCTGGTGGGTGGCAGGGAAACCCATGGCACGGGGCGGGGCAGGGGAGCTGGCGAGAGCCGCTGCCATCCTCACCCGGCGCCCTGCCCGCCGCGAGCGGGCCGCCTAGATTCACCTCACCTGCGGCCGGTTCGCTGAGCGGTTTCACCCGACCCCTGGCCCGGCTGATCGACCAGTTCGAACGCCTGCCGGGCATCGGGCCCCGCACGGCCCAGCGGCTGGCCCTGCACCTGCTGCGCCAGCCGGAAGAGCAGATCCGCAGCTTCGCCGATGCCCTGCTGGCGGCCCGCAGCCAGGTGGGCCAGTGCCGGCGCTGTTTCCATCTCTCGGCCGAGGAGTTCTGCGAGATCTGCCGCAACGAGGAGCGGCGCAACGGCCAGATCTGTGTGGTCGCCGACTCCCGCGACCTGCTGGCGATGGAACGCAGCCGTGAATTCCACGGCCACTACCACGTGCTGGGCGGACTGATCTCGCCGATGGATGGCATCGGTCCGGAGCTGCTGCAGATCCAGCCGTTGGTGGAGCGGGTCGACCGGGAGGGGGTGATCGAGGTGATCCTGGCCCTCACCCCCAGCGTCGAGGGGGACACCACCAGCCTCTACCTGGCCCGGCTGCTCAAGCCCTTCACCAGCGTCACCCGCATCGCCTACGGACTGCCGGTGGGGGGGGAGCTGGAGTATGCCGATGAGGTGACCCTGGCCCGGGCGTTCGAAGGACGCCGCCGCATGGAATGACTCAGCCGCAGCCGGACCATCCAAGCCGGGCCTTCGATCTGCTGGCCACCTTCGTCGACGCCTCGGACGCCCCGGCACGCCTGGCCTGGTGGCCGACCGCAGGCACCCTGCCCCAGCTCACGCGGCGATGGGAGCGGCGCAGCTTCGGCACCGTCCTGCCCACCGCCCTGCGCAGCCTGGGCCAGGTCATCTTCATCAACAACCCGATCAGTGGCCTGCTGCTGTTGCTGGCCCTGCTGGCCCAGTCGCCTGAGATGGGACTGTTCTCGGCCCTGGGTGTGGCCACGGCGAACCTGACCGCCAAGGCGATCGGCTGCGACCGGAACGCCCGCCGCAACGGCATCTATGGCTTCAACGGTGCCCTGGTGGGCAGCGCCGCCGCCGCCTTCCGGACGCCGGGGCCCCTGGGGGCCTGGCTGCTGGTGGTAGCCATCGGCGCCGCCCTCACCACCCTGCTGCTCCAGCACCTGGGCCGCTGGCTGGTCCAGCGGCTCGGGGTGCCCCCCCTGACCCTGCCGTTCTGCCTGGTCACCTGGCTGATGCTGGCTCTGGTGATGGCCCTCGACCATCCCGCCATGGATCTGGTGGCGGGCACCATTCCAGCCCTCCAGGGCCCCGGCATCGCCGTCCTGCCGCTGGGGGTGGTGCGCGGTTTCGGGCAGGTGTTCCTCTGCCCGTCCCTGGCCAGCGGCCTGCTGGTGCTGGGGGCCGTGGCCGCCGGCAGCCCCCTGGCCGCCCTGGTCGGCCTGGCCGGCGGGCTGGCCTCCAGCCTGAGCGCCCTGGCCCTCGGCATGGCACCTGGGGCCATCGCCCTGGGGCTGGGCAGCTACAACGGCGTCCTCACCGCCATCGCCGTCGGCGGCACCTTCTACGCCACCACCCGCGGCAGCGTCGGGATCGCCCTGGTCGCCGCCGCGGCCACCAGCCTGGTGACCCCTGCCCTGGCGCCGGCCTTCGCCAGCGCAGGGCTGCCCCTGCTGACGCTGCCGTTCATCGCGGCCACCCTGGCCACCATCGTGCTGGTGCGCCGGGCCCTGCCATCGCTCCTGCCGGTGGCCCTGCATTCGGTGCTCACCCCTGAGGAGCATCGCCGGCGGTTCGTTGTCGCCACCGCCCTGCTGTCGGAGTTCCGCCACCAGCTGGACCGGGCCCTCGCCGGGGAGCGCCAGGTGGCGCTGCTCCCGCTCGCGGACGCCCCCCAGCGCCAGCGGCTCCGGGCCCTGTTCGCGGACCTGGACCGGGACGGCAGCGGCCATCTCAGCGTGGCGGAGCTGGCCGACGGCCTGGCCCAGCGACAAACAGGAACCCAGGGCCGGAACCCGGCTTCCCTGCCCCCGGCGCTGCTGCTCGAGGAGGTGTTGAAGGGCATGGATCTCGATGGCGATGGCCAGGTGGATCCGGCGGAGTTCGCCGAACTCATGCTGCGGCTGCGCCGCCTGCAGGAGGGCCGCGAGCGGCTGCTCACCTACCTGCAACCGGTGGATGCCGACGGCAACGACCAGCTGGAACCCGCCGAACTCGACCGGCTGCTGCGCAGCGTCGGACAGCCCCGGCTCCATGACCAGGAGCGGCGCCACCTGTTCGGGCCCGACGGCCGAAGCCTCAGCTGGGGAGCCTTCATCGACCGGCTGTTGCTGACCTGAAGCAGCGGCCCATCCGGCCGGATCGGTCGCCGCGGTCCTGCCCCTATTGTCTGGGTCTTCCGTGCTGGCGTGCCCTGCCAGTGATGCGACCCACCAGCCGCTACAGCGCCATCCCCCCCGCCGAACGGCTGCCGGAGTGGATCCGTCGCCCCCTCGGGGAGGCCTCGGCCACCGAACGCGTGCAGGGGGTGGTCCGGGAGAAGCGGCTGCACACCATCTGCGAAGAGGGGCGCTGTCCCAACCGGGGCGAGTGCTATGCGGCCGGCACCGCCACCTTCCTGCTGGGCGGGCCCATCTGCACCCGCAGCTGCGCCTTCTGCCAGGTGGACAAGGGCAGGGCGCCGGTGCCCCTCGACGCAGACGAAGCGGAGCGGGTGGCGGAGGCGGTGCAGGTGCTCAACCTGCGCTACGTGGTGCTCACCGCCGTGGCCCGCGACGACCTTCCCGACCACGGCGCTGGCCTGTTCACCGCAGCCATTGCGGCGATCCGCCGCCGCGACCCGCAGGTGAAGATCGAGGTGCTGACCCCCGATTTCTGGGGCGGCCATGCCGACCCCATCCAGGGCCGTCGGGCCCAGCGGCAGCGGTTGGCGGCGGTGCTGGCCGCCGCGCCGGTGTGCTTCAACCACAACCTGGAGACGGTGGAGCGCCTCCAGGGGGAGGTGCGCCGTGGTGCCACCTTCGGCCGGTCCCTGGAGCTGCTGGCGGCGGCCCGGGAACTGGCGCCGGAGATCCCCACCAAGTCGGGGTTGATGCTGGGGCTCGGTGAAACGGCGGCGGAGGTGGTGGCCACCCTGGAGCAGCTGCGGGCCGTCGGCTGCCAGCGTCTCACCCTGGGGCAGTACCTGCGCCCCTCCCTCGCCCACATCCCCGTGGCCCGGTACTGGCGGCCGGAGGAGTTCGAGGAGCTGGGCACCATCGCCCGGGCCATGGGCTTCGACCAGGTGCGCAGCGGCCCCCTGGTGCGCAGCAGCTACCACGCCGCCGCGTAGGACACCAAAGCCCTGGCCGACGCTCTCAGAGCCGCAGCAGGAAGCCCTCCCGGCGGTGGAAATCGGGCTCGCTGCCTGGATGGGCCAGGGCCCAGTAGCTGAGCCGCCCGCCGCATTCCTCGATCACGCTGGTGATCCCCACCTGCAGGGGCACCGCCGCGTCGAGCCCCACCGGCAATGGCAGATCGAGGTGCAGCATCAGCTCGCCGGCGTCGCGGACGACGCGATGGGGTGGCAGGTCGTAGCCGGGCTCCGGCCGCAGTCCATCGCGGTAGTCCTCCAGCCGGTAGAGGTTCCAATGGCCGGCCGGGGACAGGTTGAGCTCCCAGTAGGCCCGCTCCCCCTCGACGGCCCAGAAGCACTCGAAACAGGTCGTGGCCCAGAGGCCGTCCTGGCGCGTGGGTGCGGCGACCGGCGCCGGCAGATGCACCGCCCCGATGGCCCCACCCAGCCGCAGGCGGAGCTGGAGGCACCGGCCCTCCCGGCCGATCTCCCCCCCCAGCTGAAGGGCCGGCGACGCGCTGCCGCCATCGAAGGGGGCCAGGGCGAAGGGTTGGCGAACGGGCATGACCATCAGCCAGCGGCGGCGCGGTCGGCCCTGAGCTCACCGATCAGGTCGTGGATGCGAGCCTCCTGGGCCTCGATGCTCTCGGTGAGCCGGAACTGCACCAGGGCGCGCTGAAGGTTGTGACCCGGGCGATCCGTCCGGAAATAGACGTCGCCCGCCAGATGATCGGTGAAGAAACGCAGACCGAGCTCGAAGCTGATCAGGCGCATCGCCGCATAGAGGTGGTCATAGTCGGCCGGGGTGAGAAACCCGGCGGCGGCGGCCAGGTAGCCGCTGAGCACCCCACGGCAGAGGTCGAGATCAAAGACGACGGCCTCCACATCCGCCGTTTCCTCCCCCAGGGGATTGCAGCAGGAGCGCAGACAATCGCCGATGTCGTAGTGGATCAGTCCGGGCTTCACCGTATCGAGATCCACCAGGGCGCAGGCCTGGCCGCTGCCGACCTCCATCATCACGTTGTTGACCTTGGGATCCCCGTGGATGGGGCGAAGCTGCAGTTCGCCGCTCTCCCTGGCCGCCTCCAGCACCGAAGCAGCCTCCCGCCGCTCCTCCACAAAGGCCCGGCAGTGCGCCACCCCGCTCCCCCCGGCGACCGGCGCCCTGGCCAGCACCGCGTCGTACTGCTCCAGATACCGGGGCGTGACGTGAAAACCCTCCAGGGTGTCGGCCAGGCCGGCCGTGGGCAGATCGCTGATCAGGTGGTGGAACACGCCGAGCCCGAAGCCCACCTCCCTGGCCTGGCCGGCACTGACCACCACATCGAAACTCCGGGAGGATTCGATGAAGGTGATCAGCCGCCAGAAACCGCCGTCCCGCTCCACCCAGGGGCGCCCTTCGGCGCGGCTCAGCAACACCCGGGGGTGGTCCCAGCGCCGTTCTCCCAGCAGATCACACCCCTGGGTCAAGCGCGCTTCCACATGCTCCGCAATGGTGATCATGTTGGCCATCACCAGTTCGGGCTGCACAAACACCGTCCGGTTCAGGCGCTGGAGCACGAACCGCCGTAACGGAGACCCGTCGCAGACGACCAGGTAGCTGTCGTTGACATTGCCGTTGCCCAGGGGCTGCAGATCCAGGATCGGGCCAGGAAGTTCGAACGCTGCGGCAATCGCGGCCAACGCGCCAGTGGCCTCACCCGGGGTCATGGCTGGCTGCATCATTGGCGTCGGTGCGGATGCTCGCATGCCGTCTCGCGTCGCCATGGCCTTCAATCTTCTGCTCGACACCGACAGCTACAAGGGCAGCCACTGGCTCCAGTACCCCCCGGATCTGACCGCCATGGGGGCCTACCTGGAAAGCCGCGGCGGCGAGAACCCCGACACCCTGTTCTTCGGACTGCAGATGCTGCTGCAGCAGACCCTGGAGCGGCCCGTCGCCCTGGGCGACATCGAGGAGGCCGCCGAGCTCTGGAACGCCCACGGCCTGCCCTTCAACCACCAGGGCTGGCAGCACCTGGTCAGCGTCCATGGCGGCCGGCTGCCGCTGCGCATCCGGGCTGTGCCCGAGGGCAGCCGCGTGCCCACCGGCAACGTGCTGATGACGGTGGAGTCCACCGATCCGGCCCTGGCCTGGCTGGTCACCTGGGTGGAGACCCTGCTGCTGCGCCTCTGGTACCCGATCACGGTGGCCACCCGCAGCTGGCACTTCCGGGAGCTCCTGCGGGTGGCCCTGGAGCGCTCCGCCGACGACCCAATCGCCGAACTCCCCTTCCGCCTCCATGACTTCGGTTCCCGTGGCGTCTCCAGCCACGCCAGCGCCGCCATCGGCGGCCTGGCCCACCTGGTGGCCTTCCGCGGCACCGACACCGTCGCGGCCCTGGTGGCGGGCCGGCGCCACTACGACTGCCCGATGGCCGGCTTCTCGATTCCCGCCGCCGAGCACTCCACGATCCTGGCCTGGGGGCAGGAGCACGAGCTGGAGGCCTACCGGACCATGCTGGACCGCTTCGCCAGGCCCGGCGCCGTCCTGGCGGTGGTCTCCGATTCCTACGACCTCTGGAACGCCGTGGACCATCTCTGGGGCGAGCAGCTGCGGGGGCAGGTGATCGCCTCGGGCGCCACCGTGGTGATCCGGCCCGACTCGGGCGACCCGGTGGCGATCGTGCCGGAACTGCTGCGGCATCTGGAGGCCCGCTTCGGCAGCCGGCTCAACGGCAAGGGCTACCGGGTGCTGGAGCACGTGCGGGTGATCCAGGGGGATGGCATCACCGCCACCAGCCTGCCGCTGGTCATCGAGGCGATTCTGGCGGCGGGCTTCAGCGTCGAGAACGTGGCCTTCGGCATGGGTGGCGGCCTGCTGCAGCAGGTGAACAGGGACAGCCAGGGCTTCGCTTACAAGGTGTCCTGGGTGGAGCGGGCCGGCCGGATCCATCCGGTGCACAAGTGCCCGGTCACCGATCCCGCCAAGACCAGCAAGGCCGGCGTGCTCGACCTGATCCGGGACGAACGGGGGTACCGGACGGTGGTGCTGGAGCGACCGGAGCCCCATCCGGCCAGCTGCCTGCAGACCGTGTTCGAGAACGGAACGCTGCGGCATCGCTGCAGCTTCGAGGAGGTGCGCTCGCGGGCGATGCAAGGCTGAGCCACCTCCCCTGGAACGCCCCCCGTCCATGGCCCGCCACCGGCTGCCGGCGCCGCTGCTGATCCTGCTCGCCCTGCTGCAGACAGGGCCAGCCTCGGCGGCGCCCGCCTTCCGGGCCACCGTGCTCTCGGTCGGCGATGGCGACACCCTGCGGGTGCGCAGCGGCGAGCAGCGCATCACGATCCGGCTGGCCTGCATCGACGCCCCCGAAACGGCCCAGAGCCCCTGGGGCCAGCAGGCGCGCCAGGCCCTCCAGTTGCGCCTGCCCGTCGGGCGGCCGGTGACGATCCAACCCCACAGCACCGACCGGTTCGGGCGCACGGTGGCCGAAGTGATCCGGGACACCAACATCAACCTGGCCCTGGTGGAGGACGGCCTGGCCTTCGCCTACCGGCGTTACCTCGCCGGCTGCGACGGGGCGGCCTACCTGGAGGCCGAGGACCGGGCCCGCCGCGCGGGGCTCGGGGTCTGGCGGGTGCCGGGCGGGATCACCCGGCCCTGGGACTTCCGGCGCGGCCGACGCTCCGCCCAGATCCCCGATGGCACCACCCCCGACGGCCGCCGCCACTTCTGCAGCCAGATCGGCTCCCACGCCAGGGCCCAGGAGCTGCTGCGCCAGGGCCACAGCTACCTGGACTCCGATGGCGACGGGGAGGCCTGCGAAAGCCTGCGCTGAGCCTGTCCTCGGGATCGCCGCCGCCACCTAGGGTTCAGAAGCCACCGGGTGGCCGCCATGTTCCCTCCCGAGGCCACGGCCTGGCAGGCCCTGACCGGAGCTGAATGCCTGCGTCGGCTCGGGGTGGACGACGGGGGCCTGGCCGAGGCCGACGCGGCCGACCGCCTGGCCCGCGCCGGACCCAACCGGCTCGATCTGGCACCGGGCCCGGGCCGCTGGCGGATCCTGCTGGATCAGTTCAGCAATGTGATGCTGCTCCTGCTGCTGGCGGTGGCGGCCGTGTCCGCCGGACTGGCGCTGCTCGACCACACCGTCCCCAAGGACGCGATCGCCATCCTGCTGATCGTGGCCCTCACCGCCCTGCTGGGCTACCTGCAGGAAAGCCAGGCGCTGCTGGCCCTGCGCAGCCTGCTGACCCTGGCCCAGCCCCTGGCCCGCGTCCGCCGCGGCGGTCACTGGCAACGCCTCCCCAGTGACCAGCTGGTGCCGGGGGACCTGATCCGCCTGGAGAGCGGCGACCGGGTGCCGGCCGACGCCCGGCTGCTGGAGGGCAGCGACCTGGGGCTCCAGGAGGCGGCCCTCACCGGCGAAGCCGAACTGGTGAGCAAGTGCCCCGAACCGCCGCTGGCCGCCGAAACGCCCGTGCTGGAGCGCCGCAACTGCCTGTTCCTGGGCAGCGAGGTGGGGCGGGGGCGGGGGCTGGCGGTGGTGACCGCCACGGGCATGGCCACCGTGCTGGGCGGCATCGCCAGCCTGATCCAGACCGTCCGCCCAGAGCCGACGCCCCTGCAGAAGAGGTTGGCGGACCTCTCAGGCCGGCTGGTGGCCTGGGCCCTGGCCGTGGTGGCGGCGGTGGTGCTGGGGGGCTGGCTGCTGGGCGGCTCCCCCCTGGGCCTGCTGGAGCTGGCCCTGTCCACCGCCGTGGCGATCGTGCCGGAGGGGCTGCCCGCCGTGATCACGGTGAGCCTGGCGATCGGCACCCGGCGGATGGTGCGGCGGTCCGCCCTGATCCGCCATCTGCCGGCCGTGGAGGCCCTCGGCGCGATCACCGTCATCTGCACCGACAAGACCGGCACCCTCACCCAGAACCGCCAGGTGGTGGTGGAGATCCGCTGCGGCACCCAGGCCCTGGACCTCACCGACGGCGGCTTCAGGGCCCGGGAGCTGGTGCCGCCACCGGGGGCCCAGGCCGGGCTCGCCCCTGGCCAGCAGGATCTGCTCCTGGAGGCCGGCGTGCTCTGCAACGACGCCGAACCGGGGCACCAGGGAGGGGTGGGGGATCCCACCGAGCTGGCCCTGGTGGAGGCCGCGGCCCGGGCCGGCCTGGCGGTCTCCCCGCTGCGGGCGAAGCACCGGCGCACGGCGGAGATTCCCTTCCGCGCCGAGCGCCAGAGGATGGCGGTGTGGGTGGAGGACCCCGACGGCAGCCTGACGGCGCCCCTGGGTCCAGCCCCCACCGGCGGCCCGGCGGCAGCGGGATCCCAGCTGCTGATCGTCAAGGGGGCCCCGGAGGTGATCCTGCAGGACTGCGACCGCTGGCTGGCTGGGGCGGGGGTGGGGATCCTCACACCGCCCCAGCGGGCCTGGTGGTTGGAGGGGGCGCAGGGGCTGGCCGCCGTAGGCCTGCGGGTGCTGGCCATCGCCTGCGGCCCGCACCATCCGGGGCCGGACGCCGGCAGCGGGGGTCTGGTGCTGCTCGGCCTGATGGCGCAGCGCGATCCGCCCCGGCCGGAGGTGCCCGCTGCCGTGGCCCGTTGCCATGGGGCCGGCATCCGGCCGGTGATGGTCACCGGCGACCATCCCCTCACGGCGCGGGCCATCAGCACCGCCATCGGCCTGGCGGCACCGGGCAGCCCGATCGTGCTGGGTCCGGAGCTGGAGGGCCTCGACGCGGCGGGCCTCGAGGCGGTGGTGCGACGCACCAGCCTGTTCGCCCGGGTGCTGCCGGAGCAGAAGCTCCGCATCGTGCGGGCGCTCCAGGCCACGGGTGCGGTGGTGGCGATGACCGGTGACGGGGTCAACGACGCCCCGGCCCTGCGCCAGGCCCACATCGGCGTGGCCATGGGCATCAGCGGCTCGGACGTGAGCCGGGAGGCGGCCGACGTGGTGCTGCTCGACGACAACTTCGCCTCGATCGTCGATGCGGTGGAGGAGGGGCGACAGGTCTACGCCAACATCCGCCGCTTCGTGCGCTTCATCCTGGGCTGCAACCTGGGCGAACTGATCACCATCGGCTCGGCGCCGCTGCTGGGCCTGGCCCTGACGCCCCTGCAGATCCTCTGGATCAACCTGGTGACCGACGGGCTGCCGGCCCTGGCCCTCGCCCTCGGTCCAACCGGGGAGGGTCTGATGCGGGAGCCGCCGATCGAACCCGGGGAATCCCTCTTCGCCCGCGGGCTGGGTCGCGCCATCCTGCGCACCGGTCTGGTGTTCGGGGCCCTGGTGGTGGCGCTGATAGTGGTGGCGTCCCGCCTCGGCCATCCCTGGCAGACGATGGCCTTCACCACCCTCTGCCTGGCCCAGCTGGGCCATGCCCTCTCGGCCGGCAGCGACCGCCCCCTGGGACGCACCCCGCCGCTGGCCAACCCCTGGCTGCTGGGCGCGGTGCTGGCCACCGGCGCCCTGCAGCTGACGCTTCTCTATGTGGCGCCGATGGCCCGCCTTCTCGGGGTCACCGCCCTGTCGACGGTGGATCTGGCGGTCTGCGCCGGGGTGAGCCTGGCCTTCGTGGCCTACCTGGAGCTGGAGAAGGAGCTGGCCCGGGGCCTGCGCCATGCTGGACTCCCATCCCACCGCTCCACCGGCGCATGAGCCTCGATCAGGCGCGCTCCTTCCTGGCCCGCATGCAGGACGACGCGGCCCTGCGCAGCCAGGTGCTGGCCGCCGCCACGGCCGACGACGTGGCCCAGATCGCCGCCGGCCGGGGCTTCGATTTCTCAGGGGATGAGCTGCTGCGGCTCTCCGGCAAGAAGGTCGGCCGGGTCACGGTGACCAAGCAGGACATCCCGGGGGAATACAACTGAGCGGGGGCCGCTAGGCCACCGCCAGCCGCCGCCACTGGCTGCGCAGCTGGTGCGGCACCGGCAGGGGCCGGTAGTCGCGGGGGTCACTGGGGCCATGGCGCAGCACGGCATTGACCAGAAGGGCTGGGATCCGGCCCCGGTTGATGGCGCCGTGGGGCACCCCGGGGGGAATGCGGACCCAGAGACCCTCGTCCTCCCGCAGGGAGATGCGGCGCAGCTGGCGGTTCTGCAGCACCACCAGATCGATCGATCCCCGCAGCACCAGCAGCTGGTCGGTCTGGAAGCGGTGGCAGAACAGCTCGAAGGCGTCGCCGCTGGCGATCTCGGCGATCAGGGTTTCATCGCTGGCGCGGGGGGCGGAGAAGACCGCCTCCCCATGCAGCGAGCGCTCCATGGGCAGGAGTTCGACGGTACGGGAGAGGGCCAAGACAGTTGTCGCGATTGCATGAACTTTCGCGACCGTTTTCCCGGGTGATCGTCGTATCGGCTACCGACAAGTGGTGCTGTCAGGATTTACTGGCGCTGTCTTCAGGTAAGCCGTCGGCGAAGCGCCGGTTCACCTCGTTCCAGTTCACCAGTGACCACCAGGCGGCGATGTAGTCCGGTCGGCGATTCTGGTAGTTAAGGTAGTAGGCGTGCTCCCACACATCCAGACCCAGCAGGGGGACCCCCGGCTCGATCCCCGGCAGGTCCATCAGCGGGTTGTCCTGGTTGGCTGTGCTGGTGACCGCCAGGGCCCCATCGGGGCGGCGGATCAGCCAGGCCCAGCCCGAACCGAAGCGGTCGGCCGCCGCCTGGGCAAAGCGCTGCTGCAGGGCTTCGGGCGAGCCGAAGGCCGCGGTGATCGCCGCCTCCAGCTGGGGCGACGGGGTTCCCCCCTCGCCGGGCGGTGCCATCACCCGCCAGAAGAGGGAGTGGTTGTAATGGCCGCCGCCGTTGTTGCGAACGGCCGCCGGGTACCGGGAGATCCGGGCCTGCAGGTCCTCCAGCGGCAGCCGTGCCAGCTCGGGATGGTCCGCGATCCGGGCGTTGAGGTTGGCCACGTAGGCACCGTGGTGGCGGTCGTGGTGGATCGTCATCGTGGTGGCATCGATCGATGGCGCCAAGGCATCAACCGGATAGGGCAACGGCGGCAGGACATAGGCCGCCAGGGCCGGGCGGGCGCCGGCGGCGCCCACCGCCAGCGCCACCAGGGCGGCGAGGCACCAACCCCTCAGGACACGCAACAACGGCAACACAACCATGGGCCGGGCGGGGAACGTCGGCATCGGTTCTAACCCGCCCTGCCGGAGACGGCCGAACGCCAGTCCAGCCAGGGCAGGCCCGGCAGGATCGCCGGCGTCGTGGCGCGGTAGGCGTCGTACTGGGGATGGAGGCTGCAGAGGCCGGTCTCCTCGCGCCGGGCCTTGAACCCCAGCACCACGACCAGCCCCAGCAGCAGGGTCAGATGCAACAGGCTGCCCAAGGCCACGGTGACGCCCAGGGAGCACAGGATCAGGGACTGGTACAGCGGGTGGCGGCAGCGGCCGTAGGCGCCGGTGGTCACCAGGGCGGCCTCGGGCATCGGCTCAGGCAGGGGGCTGAGGCTGGCGCCCAGGTTCAGGGCGCCCTGGCCGGCCAGCACCAGCCCCAGGGCGAAGAGCGCCAGACCGGCGAGGCGCAGGGCAAGTGGCCAGTGCAGACCCAGGGCGGCGGGGGAAGGGGTGGCCGGCAACAGATGGGCCAGGATCAGGGCCATCTGGGCGAGCAGCCACCATTCGCCGCGGCGGTTGTCGCGCAGACCGGCCCAGGAGAAACCCCAGGCGCTGAGCCGTGTGGCCAGGGCGTTCGGCATGGTGTCCTCCCAGATCAGCGTCCACCTCCATGCTGGGCCGGGATTGCCCTCACGGGCGCAGCAATTCCTCCACCAGGGCATCGAGGGCCGCCGGATGGCGCAGCAGTTGCTGGTGGCTCCAGACCGGCAGCATCCGCCGCGGCCCGATCGGCAGCACCCCATGCCAACCCGGCACCACCATCAGATCGACGGCGGTGCCGTAGCTGCAGCAGTCGATCCCCCGCAGGGGGGTGAGGTCCGCATTGAGTTGGCGCAGCAGGGCACTGCCCAGTTTGAGATCGGCGATGCCGGCCAGGGGCAGGCGGGGCCAGGGCTGGGCCACCAGGGTGCCCCGCTGGGGGCTGCCGAGGCTGAGGAAGCGGCGGGTGCGGAGATGGCCGCCCAGCTGCTGAATCCAGGTGCGGGCGATGACGCCGCCCATGGAAAAACCCAGGATGTCGATCGGTTCGCTCGAGCCGAAGGCGGCCTCGATGTGTCCGGCAAGCCGCTGGGCCGAGGTCTGGATCGGCGCGATGCCGAAGCGCAGGGGCAGGGCCGGCAGGAGCAGCGGGACTCTCCTGCCGGCCAGATGGTGCTGGAGGCGCTCGAACACCCGGGGCGTGTCGAAGAGTCCGTGGACGAGAACCAGGGGAGGCCCAGGGGTTGGTACCCGGCCTGTGGCCATGGCAGGGGACGGAGGCGCATCTCCCATCCTGCGTTGGAGTCGGTGGCCCCCGTGGGGCTGGGTGTCAAAAAACTGTGTGGTCCAGGACTGGCGTGGGGACGCGGCCTGGGAAGGGGTGTCAGGGGGCCGCCCTCAAGGGCTGCAGGCTGACGTGATCAGGAGGCAAATATCGACCGTGCGGCTTGAAGGACTTACTTCGGCTGAGGGGCGATGCCGTCGAGGGGCTGGACCGTGGTGGTGGTGGTCAGGGAGGGAAGGGCGATGCCTGCGGAGGAGTCCGCTTTGGATTCGGGGAAGGGAATCACCAGCATCGAAACCAGAAAGGCTGTACCGCTGATGGCGGCCACCGCCAGCTGGGCAACCGGGCTTACAGGATCCATGGCCGTCGTTTCACTGCTCCTTAAGAGTACACCAAGTTATCGCTCATGGCCAAGTCCATCGATGCGGTGCTGCTGCAGCCACGCCGCGGTCGGGCTTGACGGTCAGGATTCAAACGCTGACAGGGCTTTGGGGGCTTGACGTTCCCCGCCACCCGCCTCCACGCCCGCCACTGGGCGCCCCCTGGCCGTGCTCCAGACCCTAGATAAGCTGAGAAAGCGAGGAGAGCTTGGATGAATCGCCGCTGATGACCCCGCCCCGATGAACCGCTACGACGCCCTGGCGGAACGCTGGCGACTCCAGAGCAGCAGGACCGACGAGCTCCAGGAAACCCTCCGCACCCATTCCTATCTCCTGCTGACCGAGCTGGCGACGGAGCTGGGGGTGGAGGCGAAAACCTGGAAGGAGCAGAGGAACCCCTTCCACCGCCGCTACGTGGAGTACCGGCTCTCCCCCTTCCCCGGCTCCGAAGGGGAAACACGGATCGACCGGTATACCCCCAGGGGCGAACTCGAATTCGCCATCGTCATCACCTTTGACCACGGCGACGATCAGTTCCCGAAAACCCGGTTCCTGCTGCCCCTCGCCACCCGCATGTACCGGCAGCATCCCCAGTTCTGTCTGTGGGACCCGGTTCCGGCGGCGCCCCTGGAGGGCTTTCTCTGGGTGGCCACCCGGGCGGCCGTGATCCAGGACATCTTCACCCTGCTGGATCGGGAGCTGGCCATCGACCCGTTCGAGGGGCCGCCGACAACCCCCCGGCTCGGCTGCCTCTGATCGGCCCCGCAGATCGGCCCCCGGCCGTTCAGGCCAGCACCGGAAAGCATCCCCGCAGGCCGCTGACCAGCATCTGGACGGCGATGGCACTCAGCAGCAGGCCCATCAGCCGGCTGATCACCTTCTCCTGCAGCTCCCCGAGGGCCTGGCGCAGGGGCATCGAGGCGATCAACAACAGATAGATGACGATGGCCAGCAGGCCGATCACGCCGCTGAGGGCCGCCTTGCCCTGCCAGGCCGAAGGGGCATCGGCCACCACCAGGGAAATGGCGCCGGGGCCCGCCAGCAGGGGCAGGCCGATCGGCACCACGCCGGCGCTGTCTTCGGTGCCGTCGAGGGATCCATGGCTCACTTCCCGGCCATCGATCAGGCGCAGGCCGATGGGCAGCAGGATCAACCCGCCGGCCACCCGGAAGGCCTCCAGGGTGATGCCGAACAGGTCGAGCAGGGCCTGACCCCACCAGCAGGCGGCAATCAGGGCCGAAAGAAAGGTGAGCACCGCCAGACGGCTGATCCGGCGAATGCGGACGGGATTGCCCCGCCCCGCCTGCACCACCACCGGCAGCAGGCCGATGGGCGAGCTGATCGCCAGCAGGCCGACGGCCGTATTGATCAGGGACATGGGGGCCCCGGGGACACCGGGAAAGCGATGACCATCATCGGAGCGCTGGGCGCGGCGCCACGCCGGACACATCCGGTCATCACCCCGTGGCCCCGGCCCCATTGCGCCGGTGGCGAGCGCCGATTGACTGGCGGGGCCCTCAACGCTCGACCCATGACCGTCACTCGAGCCCGGCTGCGACGGCGCGCCGGCCAGGCCTCCCCGCTGCTCCTGGCCCTGCTGCTTCCCGCCCCGGCGGCGGCCACCACCTATCAGGCCCTCTGCGGCAACAACCCCTGCAGCATCAGCCTCGACGCCAACGGCATCGGCCACAGGAACAGCTTCATCCCCATCGGCCGGATCGCCCGCTGGTATGCGGGCGGACAGGAGACCTACGACAGCACCAACGGCACCGTGGGGGCCGTTGGTGGCGGCACCGCCGGGGCCATCGCCGGTGGCCTGCTGCTGGGCCCGATCGGCCTGGTGGGGGGCATGGTGGGCGGCGCCCTGGCCGGATCCAAGGCCGGCAAGACCGCCGATCTCTACTTTTCGGTGGTGGGCTACGACAGCGCCGGCGACAAGACGACGCTCAACTTCCGCTTCGTGAATCCGAAACCCGCCAACCAGCTGAAGCAGGAACTGGCGGTGCTGACAGGCCTGGCCATGGGGGAAACCCGTTCCCTCGCGGAACTGCAACGCCAACGGGATGGCCTGCCGCAGCGCCTGGGCAGTGGACCGTCACCCCAGTCGATTCCCTCCCAGTCCTGGTCCCCCTCCCGTTACCGCTGAGCCTCGGCCGCCAGCCGATCCAGGGCCTGCTGCATGGTGGCCGTCACCCGCTGGTAGCAGTCCTGGACATAGGCCCGGTCGCGGCTGGCGGCGTGGCCGCTGCGCTCCAGGCGGATCGGCGGGCACACCCGCGTCTGGATCCGCACCGGCAGGGGCAGGTTGATCAGGGGACCCAGGGCCAGACCCCAGGGGAGGCCCAGGTACAGGGGCATCACCTCGGGATCGATGCCGAACAGCCAGGGCATCCCCCGCTCGTGCAGCGCCCGGAACTGGGGGTAGAAGTCCTCCAGCACCACCAGGGTGTCGTGGGCCCCCCAGGAGATCACCGGGACGATCGGCAGGTCATGCCAGATCGCCAGGCGCAGGAAGCCGGTGCGGCCGGCGAAGTGGATGCGGCCCCGGTCCCGGTGGGGGCGGAAGGTGTCCTGCCCACCGCCGGGATACACCAGCAGGCTGTTCCCCTCCTCCAGGGCCGCCAGGGCCAGGCGGGGGTGATAGGGGATGGCGCCGGTGCGGGAGGCCAGATCCGCCAGCGGCGGGTAGCCCAGCCAGACCTTCGGGTGCGCCAGCCCCAGCACCGGGCGCTCCAGGCCGAAGCGGCGGAACCAGTCGTACATGACCATGTGCATGTCGGGCGCCGCCAGCCCGCCGTTGTGGCTGCCCACGAACAGCACCGGATCGACGTCGGGGATGTGCTCCCAGCCATCGGAGACGACGCGGAAGTAATGGTCGTACAACCAGCCCCAGAACGGCATCAGCTGACGGATCAGCGCCGGGTCCCGGCGTTGCCAGCGGTGCAGCGCGGCCTGGCGGCAGACGGACATGGGGGAGAGGGAAGTGCGCTGGAGTCTGGCCACCGGACGGGTGCCACCGCAGCGGCGGCAGCTCTTTCTAGGCTCACCGGGCGTCTGGAGCCCCATGGCCGAGCTCACCCTGCTGTTCGATGGCGGCTGCCCCCTGTGCCTGCGGGAGGTGAACACCCTGCAGCGCCGCGACCGGGGGGTGGGCCGGCTGGCCTTCGTGGACGTGAATGACCCCGCCTACGACCCGGCCCGCTATGGCGGCATCACCTATGCCGAGGCCATGGGCCGCATGCACGCCCTGCGCAGCGACGGTGCGGTGATCAGGGATGTGGAGGTGTTCCGCCAGGCCTATGGGCTGGTGGGTCTGGGCTGGCTCTACGCCCCCACCCGCTGGCCCCTGCTGCGGCCGCTGGTGGACGCCCTCTACGGACTCTGGGCCCATTGGCGTCTGGCCATCACCGGCCGGCCGTCCCTGGAGGTGCTCTGCCGTGACCGCTGCGGGACGGGCGCGGCCAGTGAGCCACAGGCGGTGGCGCTCGAGACCTGAATGGGGCGTGACGGCTGCATCAGATCGTCCCGGCATCAAGGCTTCAGGTCTTTGAGGCTTCCATCGTTCCGTCAGCCAATCTTTCCAGAAGAAAATTCCGGTGGGGGCCATGTCCTGGCCTCCACCGGAACCGGATTCCAGGAGAAACCCAAACCTAGGATTCTTCCGGTTTGGATGTAGACAGAGGGGCACCTTTACCGGTAGCCGCTGCAACCAGGCGCGACAAACCGGGGGCAGAGCAGCGCACCGATCGACGCTGCGGCTCGGCGCACCAACGTCCCATCCGCATCCCTCTAGGTGCCCGTTCTTCAGGGGTGGCCGCAGGGGCGGGCGATCAGACCATGGGAGGGAAAGCCCACCCCACGCAACCAGTCCTGGATGTCGTCGCGGAGCGACACCCGCCGGCAGTCCACGCAGGTGAGCCACTCGGTGCCCACCGTCAACCAGGGGAGGGCCGCGGGGGCCCCGAAGCTGGCTTCGCTGGCCAGCCCGAGATCCAGACCCGTGTCGTCCATGCCGGCCTCCGCCTTGCGCCGGCAGGTCCCGAGGGCGTCGGCGGGACGGGGCCGTTCACCGCTGAAGGAGCCGGGCTGACCGGGCGCCCGGCAAATGCCGCCGGAGTGCGACAGGCGAAGGCGGGCAATCCGATCACCGGGACTTATCGGCTGGATTGGCAATCCTGCGTTGAGCTAGCACCCAACAGCCGAATCCAGTCATTAATGTTCCCGGACTCCGACAAGGGCCTCTCCACGGGAGGTTCGGGCACCCTTCACAACAACCAGTTCCAGGCCAGTTTTCAGCAGCATCCACCCCCGCCCGCAGGAGTCTCCAGCCATGCCATCCGCCGTGACATGACCCTCGCCATGCCCGCCCGACCGCTGCGCCTGACCCTTCGGGCCGACGATCATCTGCCGGCCGACCTGAGCTGGCGCATCGATGATGGCTACATCCGGGCCAATACCTGGAATGAGGAGGGAGAATCCATCACCCTCGGCATCTGGGGCCCCGGCGAACTGATCACCCCCACCGGTTGCGGGGTGACCCCCTACGAGCTCATCTCCCTCACCAAGGTGGTGGTGGTCGAGTGCGAACCCAGCGAAAGCGAGACCCTGGAATTCATGCGTGATCTGTTCACCCAGACCACCCAGTTGCTGCAGATCCACCGCGTCCGACCTGCCGATTCCCGGCTGCTGCGTCTGCTGCACTGGATCGGCGCCCGCTTCGGCCGGGTCAGCAGCAGCGGCACGACCCTGTCGCTGGAGGACATGAACCTCACCCACCGCCAGCTCGCCGAGATCGGCGGCATGACCAGGGTCACGGTGACCAAGTCCCTGACCCGGTTCCGCAGCAAGGGCCAGGTCATCAAGGTCAGCGAGGCCGATCTGCTCGTCCCTCGCGACACCAGCCTGCCGACCCCAAGCCAAACCCCAGACCCCCTTCCCGTGGCGCCTTTCCCGTTCCCGAAAACCCTTCGCCATGAACCACCCGCCCACCGGAACGCCGGTTTCGACACCCCATGACGCCATTCCCTGGCATCAGCAGTTCCGCCGCAGCCAGATCGTCCAGTTCCTCGAGGCCGTCCAGGACCTGATCGCCATCTCCCTCTGCCTGGGCCTGTTCGGCGTGATGGTGCTCCAGCTGAAGCGAACCTTTTCGACCCTCTTCTCCACGTCGGAGTTTCACGAGGTCACGGCTGACATCCTGTTCATCCTGATCCTGGTGGAGCTGTTCCGCCTGCTGATCATCTATCTGCAGGAACAACGGGTGTCGATCGGGGTGGCGGTGGAGATCGCCATCGTCTCGGTGCTGCGGGAAGTGATCGTCCGGGGCGTCCTGGAGACGGACTGGCAACAGATCCTGGCCGTCTGCCTGTTTCTGATGACCATGGCCCTGCTGATGGTGGTGCGGGTGTGGCTGCCACCAACCTTCGCCGGCGTCGACCCGGAAGCCCAGGTGTCAGCTCGGATGCGGCAGCACCAGGAGTAGCCGGATCTCCGGGTACTTTTGAAGCGGATGTTGTTCTGAATACCTGCATCCAAAGTCTTGTATTCCTGGATGCATAAGCCGGTTTTATTCAGGAGATTGGCAGATCTGCTTCAAATCAGCACCCAGGATTAGATATCAGCCACTAATGTTGCCAGACCCCAAATCCGGGGTCGCCAAGCCAGTCTCAACTGCACCGCTTCAATCCCCTTCCCTTCGCAAGCGTCTCCACACCCAAGAGACGCTGAAGAGAAACTCACCACCACGGATTAGCCCCATGGGACTGTTCTTTGAACAGCCCCTCTTCTTTTCCTGCCAACCCTTTCCCACTCCCCACGTCTCAGCTGAATGCCATGACAAGTCGCCGTCGCTTCCTCACCCGGTTCGGGGCAGCCCTGGGATCCGCCCTGCTGCTCGCCGGCTGCCTGGGCAATCCACCCGGCACCGCCGAGGCCACCACCGCCCAGACCGCCAGCCCTGCGGCCGGCCAGGAGCTGGGCACGATCAAGCTGGGCTACATCCCCATCCTGGAAGCCGCTCCCCTGGTGGTGGGGGTGGAGAAGGGCTTCTTCGCCAAGCACGGGATCAAGGTGGAACTGGCCAAGCAGGCCAGCTGGCCCGCCGCCCGCGACAACGTGGTGCTCGGCTCCGCCGGCGGTGGGATCGATGGGGGCCAGTGGCAGCTGCCGATGCCCCACCTGATCACCGAAGGGATCATCACCGACGGCAAGAAGGTGCCCATGGTGGTGCTGGCCCAGCTGAACAGCCAGGGAAATGGCATCGCGGTCTCCAACAGCCTCAAGGCCGAGAACCTGGGGCTGGATCTGGCCCCGGCCGTGGATGTCTTCAAGCGCTTTCCCCAGAAGGAAGGCCGCAAGTTCCGCGCCGCCTACACCTTCCCCAATGCCAACCAGGACCTCTGGATCCGCTACTGGCTGGCGGCCGGGGGTGTCGATCCCGACAAGGACATCGAACTGCTGACCGTGCCCTCCACCGAAACCCTCCAGGGCATGCGCAACGGCACCATGGATGCGTTCAGCACCGGCGATCCCTGGCCCTTCCGGATCGTCAAGGACGACATCGGGTACCTGGCCGCTCTCACCGCCCAGATGTGGCCGGTGCACCCCGAGGAATTCCTGGCGGTTCGCAGCGACTGGGTCGACAAGAATCCCAAGGCGGCGGTGGCGCTGGTTAAGGGCCTGATTGAGGCCCAGCAGTGGGCCGACAAGCCCGAGAACCGCAGCGAAGTGGCCAAGCTGATCAGCTCCCGCGCCTACTTCAACACCCCGGTGGAGGTGCTGGAGCCTGCCCTCAAGGGCCAGTACCTGCTGGGTGCCGATCGGAAACCCGTGAACGATCCGAAGCTGGGCCCGATCTACTGGATGAGTGATCGGGGGGTGATCTCCTACCCCTACAGGAGCCTGAGTCTGTGGTTCCTGGTGGAATCCCTGCGCTGGAACATGCACCCCGGCAAGCTCACGTCGATCGAGCAGGCCAAGGCCTTGGTCGACAAGGTGAACCGCGAGGACATCTGGCGCCAGGCCGCCACCGAACTGGGGCTGCCCGCCAAGGACATCCCTACCGGTTCCTCCCGCGGCAAGGAGACCTTCTTCGACGGAATCGTCTTCGACCCCGAAAACCCCCAGGCCTATCTCGACAGCCTCAAGATCAAGCGCTGATTCGATCGCCCAGAGGCCGATCCCCCTTCGGCCAGCTCCCGCCCGGACCCGTGACCTGGTGTCACGGGTCCTCCCTTCCGACGGATTCCATCCCTTTTTTCCAGGACGAACCCCTTCCATGACGACCACATCCCCCAACCCCACCAGCAACGCTGCGGGCCCCCTGCTCTGGTGGAAGCGCAACCGCAAGCTGATCCTGCCGCCCCTGTTCGGCGTCGCCGGATTTCTGCTGGCCTGGCAACTCAGCGCCAGCCTCGGCCTCACCCGGCTGCCCGGTCCCCTGAGCCTGTTCACCGAGCAGCGCACCCGTGAACTGCTGCTCTATCCCTTCTACGACCGGGGCGGCCTCGACAAGGGCCTCTTCTGGCAGACGATGGCCAGCCTGGGCCGGGTCGCCCAGGGTTACGTCCTCGCCGCCGTGGTGGGGATCAGCGCCGGCATCGCCGTGGGCCTCAACAAGACCCTCAACCGGGCCTTCGATCCGCTCTTCCAGTTCCTGCGCATGGTGGCGCCCCTGGCCTGGGTGCCGATCGCCCTGGTGATCTTCCAGAAGAACCAGCCGGCGGCCATCTTCGTGATCTTCATCACCGCGGTGTGGCCAATCCTGATCAACACCGCCGAAGGGGTGCGCCAGATCCCCCAGGACTACCACAACGTGGCCCTGGTGTTGCAGATGTCGAAGAAGACCTTCTTCACCAAGGTGCTGATTCCTTCCGCGCTGCCCTACATCTTCACGGGCCTGCGCATTTCCATCGGCCTGGCCTGGCTGGCGATCATCGCCGCCGAGATCGTGATGAGCGGCATCGTCGGCATCGGCTTCTTCATCTGGGATGCCTACCAGCAGAACTACGTCAGCGACATCGTGCTGGCCGTGATCTGGATCGGCGGCATTGGCCTGCTCCTGGACCGCCTGATGGCCTGGCTCCAGTCCCGCATCTCCCCCGGCCAGTGAGGCAAACCCAGCCATGAATCTGCCCTCCGCCCTCAAGCCCTTCGGCTGGCTCGATGCCTGGATGAGCGAACGGAAGAACGTGATCCGCTTTCTTCTGGCCCGCCTCCTGCTCATGACCGCCATGGTCCTGGCCTTCTGTGTCCTGCACCGTCCCCAACCGTGATCCGCCATGACTGCACTCGTTGATGTTCAGAATCTCGAAAAGAACTTTCCCCTCACAGGCGGTGGCAACTACCTGGCCCTGAAGGGGATCGATCTGGAGATCCGCAAGGGCGAGTTCATCTCCCTGATCGGCCACTCCGGCTGCGGCAAGTCCACCCTGCTCAACATGATCGCCGGCCTGGATCTGCCCACCGGCGGCACCGTGCTCCTCGAAGGCGAAACGGTGAAGCGACCTGGGCCCGACAAGATGGTCGTGTTCCAGAACTATTCCCTGCTCCCCTGGCTCACCGTTCGCCAGAACATCGCCCTGGCGATCGAGGAGGTGATGCCCGACCTCGGCAAGGCGGAGCAGGACGCGCTGATCCAAGAGCACATGGAGATGGTGGGCCTGACCCCGGCGGCCACCAAGCTTCCCGGCCAGCTCTCGGGCGGCATGCGCCAGCGGGTGTCGATCGCCCGGGCCCTGGCCATCAAGCCCAAGCTGCTGCTGCTGGATGAACCCTTCGGCGCCCTCGATGCGCTGACGCGGGGGAATCTGCAGGAAAAGCTGATGCAGATCTGCAACGAGCACGAGCTCACCGCGGTGATGGTCACCCACGACGTGGACGAGGCGGTGCTGCTTTCCGACCGGATCGTCATGCTCACCAACGGTCCTGGCTCGAAGATCGGCGGCATCCTCGAGGTGGACATCCCCCGGCCCAGAGAACGGCTCACGGTGGTGCACCACCCCAGCTACTACAGCCTGCGCTCGGAGATCATCTACTTCCTCAACCGCCAGAAGCGGGTGAAGCAGTGGCAGGCGCGCCTCCACAAGGTGCTGGCCCGCCACGGCCTGGAGAAGGTGAACCTGGATCTGGGCTTCATCCCCCTGGCCGCCTGCGCCCCCCTGGCGGTGGCGGAGGCCAAGGGGTTCTTCACCAAGCACGGCCTCGACGACGTGCAGCTGGTGCGGGAAACCAGCTGGCGGGGTGTGGTCGACGGTCTGGTCGACAAGACCCTCGACGCGGCGATGATGCCCTCGGGCATGCCCACCTGGATGACGGCCGGCGGCCACGGCAGCGACCCGCTGCCGATCGTGTCCTCCCTCACCATCAGCCGCAATGGCAATGAGGTGACCCTGGCCAAACGACTGGCGGAACAGGGCGTCAGCACGGTGGAGGACTACCGCGCCTGGTTGGGCAGCCACGAACGGGAGCCCCACCGGATCGGCATCGTCCATCCCGCCTCCATGCACAACCTGCTGCTGCGCTACTGGCTGGCGGCCAACGGCATCGATCCCGACAAGGACGTGCACCTGCAGACCCTGCCGCCGGCCCAGATGCTCGCCGACCTCAAGGACGGCTCCATCGACGGTTACTGCATCGGCGAACCCTGGAACTTCCGGGCCGCCAGCAGCGGTCATGGTGTGCCGATCGTGGGGGATCTGGAGATCTGGTCGGGCCATCCCGGCAAGGTGCTCGGGGCCCGCGAGGACTGGGCCCAGGCCTACCCCAACACCTACATCGCCCTGACCAAGGCGCTGCTGGAGGCCTGCCGCTACTGCGCCGATCTCGCCCACTGGGCGGAAATGAGCGAACTGCTCAGTGACCGCCGCTATCTGGGGATCAAGGCCGATCTGATCCGCTTCAGCGGCCAGCCCGGCGACGCCGGGGCCTTCGCTCCCCACGGCGAGCCGCACCACCTGTTCTTCGGAGCGGGGCTCAACCGGCCCAGCCGCAGTGAGCACCTTTGGATCCTCACCCAGCTGGCCCGCTGGGCCGAGATCCCCTTCCCCCGCAACTACGTGGAGATACTCGAGCGGGTCTGCAGCGTGGGCGTGTTCAGCACCGCCGCCCGTGAGCTGGGCCTGGACGACGTGAGCTATCAGCGCCGGGGCATCGAGTTGTTCGACGGCCGCCCCTTCAACCCCGAGGACCCGATCGGCTACCTCAACGACGTGTCCCTGCACCGCGATTTCAGCGTCGCCGAGATCCCCATCGGCCAGCCCCGAGCCATCAGCCTCTGATCCGCCGTCCCTCCGCCCCTTCCTCCCATGATCACCACTGCCACCCAGCCCCTGCTGCGCTTCGAAGGGCTGGGCAAGGTCTACCCCACCCCCACCGGCCCCTACCCGGTGCTGGACAACATCAATCTGCAGGTCGAGCAGGGGGAATTCATCTGCGTCATCGGCCATTCCGGCTGCGGCAAGTCCACCCTGCTGAACATGGTGTCCGGTTTCGCCAGGCCCACCGCCGGACAGGTGCTGCTCAACGGCAGGCCGATCGAGAAGCCCGGGCCCGATCGGATGGTGGTCTTCCAGGGCTATGCCCTGCTGCCCTGGATGACGGCCTACGAGAACGTCTATCTGGCCATCGATGAGGTGAAGCCCGAGCTCTCCAGCCGCGAGAAGCGCGAGATTGCCGTGGAGCATCTGGCGATGGTGGGCCTGGAGAAGGCCATGGACAAACGCATTCCCCAGCTCTCCGGTGGCATGAAGCAGCGGGTGGCCATCGCCCGCGCCCTGGCCATCCGCCCGGAGGTGCTGATCCTCGATGAACCCTTCGGGGCCCTCGATGCGATCACCAAGGAGGAGCTGCAGGAGGAGCTGCTGCAGATCTGGAACACCCAGAAATGCACCGTGCTGATGATCACCCACGACATCGATGAGGCCCTGTTCCTGGCCGATCGGCTGGTGATGATGACCAACGGTCCGGCGGCCTCCATCGGCGAGGTGATGCCGATCGACTTCCCCCGGCCCCGCAACCGGGAGGACATCATGGAGGACCCCAAGTACTACGAGCTGCGCAACACCGCCCTCGACTTCCTCTACAACCGCTTCGCCCACGACGACGTGGAATGAGGCCCACGGGGGCGGGCCGGGGCCGTTCGTTTCTGCCAGGATGCGCCCCCCACAGCGGGGCTGCTCTCTTGATGCGGACATCTCCGTCGCGAGTCCCCGTGGCCCTCGCCCTGGCCGCCGCCCTCGCCGCTCCCCCTCCAGCGCTGGCCCTGGAGCAGATCGAGCTGAAGCTGCCGCTGCTGGACACCACCTTCACCATCCGGCTGGCCGAGCTGCGCGATCCCCGCAGCCTGCTGGCCGGCGACAGCGACCTGGCCGAGCTGGACCAGGCCACCCAGGGCGCCATTGGACAACGGATGGTGGAACTGTTCAACAGCCCCCTGCCCCTGCAGTCCCTGGACGTCGCCCGCCAGGTGGTCCCCTCGCCCCTGGCCCAGCAGGCGCTGCTGCTGCTCTCCTCCCTCGGCGGCGTCGACGGGCTGCCGGCCGATGTGTCCAGTGACACCGTGCTTCAGGTGCTCGACCGGGCTTCTGGACAGGGGGCCCTGACGATGCTGGGGGTGCTCCAGGCCATCCCTGGCCGAACGGCCACGGTGGATGTCGGCAAAGGCCTGTTCCTGCTCCAGCGGATGAACGGTCAGCTGCGGGCCGCCGCCCGGCTGCAGGAGGGGCAGACCCCGGCGGCGGTGGATCCCGTCCTCGCCGGACCGGGTCCCCTGGCCGTGCGGCGGGACACCCTCCACCTGACGGTGACCTACCGGCCCCTGCCCCTGGAGGTGGTGGTGATCCGGCCATCCCAGCAGGCCTCCGGCCGGCTGGTGGCCATCTCCCACGGGCTCTGGGACGGGCCGGAGAGCTTCGAGGGCTGGGGGCGGCATCTGGCCAGCCACGGCTACACCGTGCTCCTGCCCCGCCATCCCGGCAGCGACCGGACCCAGCAGCAGGCCATGCTGTCCGGCCAGGTGCCTCCGCCCGGCCCGGCGGAGCTGCGCCTGCGGCCCCTCGACATCTCCGCCCTGATCGATGCGGCGGCGGCGGGGCAGCTGGGGCTGCCGCCCGGTGTCAACACCGGTTCGGTGGTGGTGCTGGGCCAGTCCTGGGGGGCCACCACCGCGCTCCAGCTGGCGGGCGCCCGGCCCAGTTCCCAGCAACTGAAGAAGCGCTGCAACGATCTGCAGGACCCCCAGCGCAACCTCAGCTGGGTGTTGCAGTGCAGCTTCCTCGACGCGATCGACCAGGCGGCCCTGGCCGACCCACGGGTGAAGGCGGTGGTGGCGGTGAGTCCGCCGATGGCGCTCCTGTTCGATGCCGAGACCCCTCCGGTGTTCCAGGGTCGGGTGCTGCTGGTGAGCGGCAGCCGCGACTGGGTGGTGCCACCCGGCCCTGAGGCCATCGCACCGATGGTCCGCATCGCCCGCCAGGGGAAGGCGGGTCATCGCCTCGTGCTGGCGGGGGGAGGCGACCACTTCAACCTGGGCTCCCCCTACGACCAGGGCGGAGGTCCGCTGCGGGCACTGCTGCTGGGCTGGGTGAACGGAGCCTTCGCGGCGGGGCCCGGCGTCGCCCCCGGGGTGGGGGCCCCGGCCCTGTTGCCCCCGGATGGCTGGGGAGATGGGGTCGTGTCCCTCACCGATGTGAGCGGCCGGCTGCCGAGTTGGAACCCCTGAGCCGACAGGATCCCCCATCTGAACCACACTTGACCCCCATTGTTCCAGCCCCTCCCTGATGTCGCCTCGGCCCCCCCTGCCGTCATCGGCCCGCGCCTGGGGCAGTGCCGGCCTGGCCGTCCTGCTCACCCTGGCCGCCCCGTCGGCCCGGGCCGCAGAGCAGGTGGTGTTCGTCAGCGGAGCCTTCCGCCGCTCGATCCCCGTCGCCGACCTGGAGCGGCTGGCCCGGACGGGGGAGGCCGTGGGCCTGCTGGGCGATGCCCTGCGCCTGGGCGGCAAGGACCCTGCCGAGGTCGGCAAGCTGCTGAACCACCGGGTGACACTGCCGCTCGTGCCCACCACGCGGCTGCTGAGCACCGGGTTCGGGGAGATCGCCCTGGAGAAGCTGGCCGCCATCCTCTATCCCCTCAAGGCCCCCCGGCAGGGGATGGTGGCCCTGCGTTCGGCGACGCTCCTGGGGATCGAGACCGGCGCGGGCAGCCTGTCGGCGGTGGGATTCCTGCGGGCCTATCCCAACGAGGAAGTGGCGATCAACCTGCCGGCGCTGCAGTCGGCCCTGCAGGGGCTCAGCGGCATGGGCAACGTCGTCAGGGAGTTCCTCGAATCCGACCTCGGCTCCAACCTCGACCGGGTGGCCCCCCCCGGGGCGCCGGCCAGATGAACGTCAAGGTGGGCGCCGGCAACGAGCCTGGATCCCTCGGCTTCTGCCACCGCTTCTCGGTTCAGGGTTGCCGCTAAGCCGCCAGGGCCATCGCTGCTTCGGGTTGCGGCAGGGACAGGCGCCTCAGGATCGCCACCAGGGCCCCCAGCTGGGGGCCCTCGAGGTGGAACAGCCCCTGGTCCACGCTGGTGCAACGGGACGAGAGCACCCCGTCGATGGCCTCGCAGATCGCCCGGGCCTGGGCGTCGGATTCAACCCGGCACACCTGCACGGTCTCCAGCTGGCCGCCGGGAACGGCAGGGCCCGCCGTGATCTGGAGCCGGAACCAGCGCAGACCATCCGGCATCGGCTGGGCCGTGAGGTGCACGAAGTGGTGGCAGGCGGCGAGCCGCCGGTCCACCGCCCGCCCCAGCTGCAGCGCCAGGTCGCCATCGTGGTCCTCACCGAGGCCGATCTGGGCATGGAACGCGGCTTCGAGCCGCTGCTGCTCCGCAGCGGTGGCTTCCCTCAGCCCGCGGCAGGCCTCGGCCTGAAGGTGTTCCTGCCAGCCATGGGCCACGAACACCGGCAGCAGGGTGGGGTCGTCCGCCTCGAAGGCGCGGGCCAGGTTGCCCGGCAGGCTCGCCGGAGTGCCATCGGTCGCGTGGCGGAGCAACCATTCCTGCAGGGGCGTTGCCGGTGCCGCCATGACGTCAACCTTTTACTCAACTTGTTTTAAGCCTAGCTTCATTTTGACGCCTCGTCCGCCTCCAGCAGCCACAGGGCCAGACCACCGCCCCGCCCCCGGGCCGCCAGCCACCTGGGGGTTCCCTCCGACCCGGGGCCCTCGGCGGCGATCAGGGCGAAGAAGGGCCGGCGCAGGGGGTCTGGCGCCGGCAGGGCGCGCTCGAGCAGCACCCGTCCACCCAGCAACAGCCGCAGGCGATCGAAGCTGAAGACCAGGAGGGGACGGCGGCCCTGGAGCCGGCCGACCCCGTCAAAACGGAGCTCCAGGGCACCGAAGCGAACACTGTTGACCATCCGCACCGTCTCGCCGCCTGCCTCCCCATCGCCCGGCGCCAGCTGGAGGCGAGCCGCCAGACCCCGGAGCAGGGCCGCACCGACCGCGGCGGGCCGCAGGCTCCCCTTGCTCCAGATCCGCTCCAGTCGCCAGGAGCCGATCAGCGCCGCCTGGCTCAGACCGCTACCCTCCCGGCGGCTGCGTCGCTCACGCTCCAGTAACCACTGGGCCTCGGGGATCACGGCAGAACGCCTCGGGGGACAAGGGGCAACCGTAGGGACGGGCCGCCACCTCGGGGCCCGCCGCTTCGCAATCTCCAGCTGCTATTGAGAATCGCTTGCAAAAGGGGCGGTGGGGCGTCTAGGTTGCGAGCAGTTCGCAATAAGGGCCCCTTCCCCCGATGCGTTACCGCTTCCTTCCCGACGACCCCGTCTCCGCCGTGCGCATGCCGGCGG
>CALRJP020000018.1:0-74050 GCA_943367585.1 Rhizobium sp. Q54 | reverse complement strand
CTCGGCAGTGCCGAGCAGCGCCTCCATGCCCTGCTCTCGCTGCTGGTGCGGCGTCTGGGGCGCCGTTGCGGACCCTGGTGCGATCTGCCCTTCCGCCTCACCCACGAGCGCATCGGTGAACTGATCGGCACCACCCGGGTCACCACCACTCGCCTGATCTCCCGCATCCGGGCCGCCGAGCTGCTCCAGGCCCCCAGCGGTGAATCCGGCCTGCGGCTCGCGCCCGCCCTCGTCGACGGCGCTCCCCTGGCCGCCTGAGCCGTGATGACCTCCCCCACCCGGACCTCCGACAGCCTGATCGGCAGCCTCTGCCGCGAGATGGTCGCCCTGCGCCAGGGCTGGCAGTTGCTGAACGGGCACCTGGCCGCCTGCGGCGACCCCCAGCTGCGGCTGCGTCTCCGCCGCGAAGCGCTGGTTCTGCAGCGGCGCCGCCTGGCCATCCAGGGACTGGCCCGCACCATGGCGCGGCTGCCCCTGCGCGATCCCCTCGGCGCGACCTTCCTGCTGGAGGTGGCCAGCCGGCCCCTGCCCTGCTGACGGACGGGTCAGGCGGGGGAAGGACCGAATCAGGCCTGGGCGGCCGCCGGCTGGTGGGCCGCCGCCAATTCCCCATCGATCAGCAGCATGGACGCCGCCTCCAGGCGACCAAAGCGGACCCGACCCAGCAGGTGGGCCGCTTCATTCTCGGCAGCGATCTGCCCCTGGATCAGCGGATCGAGGAAGACGGTGCTGCGCACGTCCCCGGCGCGCTCAGCCATCGCATAGAGGAGCTGCAGGGAGGTGGTGACGTCGGCCTCCATCCGGAAGGCGTCGGCCAGGAGCACCTCGGCATCGCTCCACTGCTGGCCAGGGGCCGGCAGGGCGCCGAGATCCACACTCTGGCCGCGGGCGATCAGGTAGTCGGCCACCAGGGCGGCATGGTGCTGTTCGCCCCGGGATTCCTGCAGGAGGTAGGCGGCGAATCCGCGCAGTTCCCGCTCGGCGAACCAGAGGGCCATGGCCCAGTAGGCGGCGCTGGCCTTGCGCTCGAGGCCCAGATGCTCCTGCAGCCCCTCCAGCAGCCCGGCCTCCATGGGCTGGGCCATGGCCCTGCCGGCCGGGCCGGTGGCGACGGCGTTCTGGGCCAGGGAGGAGGGGGAGAAGGTCATGACGATCGGCCTGGGGGAAACGACCCATTCACCGTCCGCTCAATGTAAGGAGCTCGGCAACGAACCGACCCGATCCGGTCCCGTGAGCCGAGCCGCGGCCCAGACTTGAAGCACCCTGGAGCAGCCCCATGGCCGGTGCCATCGACCATGGCCTGCGCCTGCGCAGCCTCTGGATCGCCTGGCTGCTGGCCATGCTGTTCCACGTCAATCTGGGGCTGATGCCCCTGTTCCACGGGATCTCGCCGGAGATCGACAGCCACGTGCCGGTGGCCCAGCTGCCGATGCTGTTCGGGGCGATGCTGGGCTACTTCCTGCTGCCTCTGGCGGCGTTAGTGCTGATCGCCTACGCCGCCAGCGATCCGTCCCACCCCGGCCGCTGGCGCCGCTGGCGGCTCTGGCACTTCTGGCTCAGCATCGTTTACACCCTGACCAACATCCCCCATCTGGCGGCCGACATCCTGGTGCCCGACGCCCGGATCGACCAGATCGTGCTGATGCTGGCCATGGTGGTGATCGGCCTGCTGATCAACCGTGAGGGCTGGCTCTGGTGGCGTCTGGGGCGGTAGCTTCCGGCCCCAGCAGCGTGGCCACGTGGGCGGCACTGGCCGACGCCAGGCCCTGCAGGTCGTAGCCGCCCTCCAGGACGGACACCAGCCGCCCTCGGGCCGACTCCGCGGCGATGTCGAGCAGCAGCTGGGTCAGGGCGGCGAAGTCCCGATCCTCCAGCTGGAAATCCCCCAGGGGATCACCGCCCCTGGAGTCGAATCCCGCCGAGATCAGGACAAACTCCGGGGCGAAGGCCTCGGCCAGGGGCACCAGCTCCTCGCGCCAGGCCGCCAGCAACTGCGGGCCCGTCGTGCCGGCCGGCAGGGGACAGTTGCGGGTGAAGCCGGCCCCGGGCCCCTCACCCCGCTCCATCCGGGTGCCGGACCCCGGGTAGAACGGGTCCTGGTGGCTGCTGAAGAACAGCACCGAGGGATCGCGCCAGAAGATGTCCTGGGTGCCATTGCCGTGGTGCACATCCCAGTCGACGATCAGGATCCGCTCCAGCCCATGCAGCGCCTGCAGATGGCGGGCGGCAATCGCCACGTTGTTGTAGATGCAGAAGCCCATCCCCCGGGTGGCGCTGGCGTGGTGCCCCGGAGGCCTGACGACGGCAAAGGCCTGGCGCACCCGCCCCTCCATGACCGCCTCCACCGCCGCCAGCACCCCGCCGGCGGCCAGCCGGGCGGTCCGCTCGGAGTGGGGGCTGATGGCCGTGTCACCGGTGGAGAGCTGGTCCCGGCCGGCCAGGATGTCCTCCTGAACCCGCTGCAGATACTGGGGGGTGTGGCAGCGCAGCAGCTCCCGATCCGTGGCCGGGCGCGGGGCGATCAGCTGGCACCGGCCCAGCAGACCGGCGCGCTCCAGCCCCTGGATCACGGCGTCCACCCGGGCGGGTGATTCCGGATGCCAGGCCCCTGTGGCGTGCTCCCGGTAGGCGGCGCTGCAGAGAAGGCCGGTGCCGGTGCCCGGCGTCGATGGGGCAGTCCTCAGCGGGGCTGGTTTCAGCGGGGCAGCAGGCACACCGAGCTGGCATTCCCCTTGACCCCCACCGCTCGGCTCGGGACCTGGGGCAGCCATTCAGGACGGGGCGACGCCCCATCCTCCTGCATGGCCATGGCATCGGCGGAGAGTTGCTCGGTGAGCACGACGCCCAGGGAATCCCTCGCCCAGACCTCCACATCACTGGCGGGGGGACAGTGAAACGTGAGCACCTCAAACGGAAACACCACCCGTTCCAGGAAGAAGTCACCCGGCCCACAGCAGCGGATGATCCGCATCCGTTCGGAACAGTTGCGGTAGCTACAAAATAAAGCGTCCATGGCACCCTCTAACCCGTCGGTGACATCCACACACGGACCGTGTGGGTTGTCAGTCACCGATGTGACGAAGGCTGGGCAATGAGTGTTTGTACTGCCTAGGCAACAGCTCAGCTTCGGGAACGGCTCAGCTGCGGCGCAGCCAGTTCGGCGAACCGGAGAACCAGTCGCCCAGATCCTCCCGACTGGGGTCGAAGGCCCTGCTGTCGGTGGGTTCCCCCAGATCCATCTGCACCATGAAGCGCTCGAGATCCGTTTCCGGTTCCCCGCGCCGCTGCGTCCGCTGGGCCCGTCGCAACCAGCTCCAGACGCTGGCGTCGCGGTCGGCGAACTTCTGAACATAGATACGTTCGCTTAAACTGATTGGTTGGGAATCGGCAATCCTGCCGATGATGTCCTGCAGCCGCAGACGGGTGCTGGGTGTAAGCATTGTTGGATCATCCAGTGGCGGAAGATCTAGCGGTTCTGGTGAATCGGATGGTGCTGATGGCCACAGAATTCGCTCACCTGTCAGGACTTGCCGAAAGTCGGCCGCGGGGCACGCCTGCGCCGTGGAGGCGCCGCCGGCACCAGAATCGACCGGTGCATCCACACCGCCGGGCCCCAGGCCCTGGTCCCATGCCCATCCCCTCCGCCCTGGGCGGCACCGCCGCCCGTCCGACGGATCCGGAGCGGCCGCCGCTGCTGCTCGTCTACGACGGCGGCTGCCCGTTCTGCCGCCATTTCGCCCTGAGCAGTGAACTGCGCAGTGGGATTGCCGACCTGCGCATCGTCGATGGGCGAGCCGACACGGACCTGCGCCGGGAGTTGCGGGCGCGGGGGCTGCCCCTGGCGCAAGGGGCGGTTCTGCTCCAGGGAGAGCGGGCCTGGCATGGGGCCGAAGCGGTGCGGCACCTGTGCGGGCTGATGCGCCCCAGCGATCCCCTGCTGCGGTTGCTGGTGCCCCTGTTCGACGGGCCCTCGCGCAGCGAACGGCTCTATCCCCTGCTGCTCTGGGCGCGCCGCCTGGCCCTCGCATGGAAGGGCCTGCCCCTGGATCCCGACGGCCCCTGACGGACAGAACGCCACGGGGGTCGGTGGGGGCTCACGGGAGGGGTGGCTCGGGGGCCCTTCCCGCCACGGTGGCCCCCGTCCCGATCGGCTGGAGCAGGGGAGAGGGGTCCACCGCCACCAGTCGCCCCTGGCGCCTCTGGCGCCACTCGAAATGCAGATGGGCCGTGGTGGCCGATCCGCTGCTCCCCACCCGACCGAGGCTCTGTCCCGCGGCGAGGGTTTCCCCCGGCAGCACCGCCACATCCAGCAGGTGGGCGTAGAGGCTCTGCCAACCCAGGCCATGATCGACCACCACGAGCAGCCCGTAGCCACCCACCTCATCCACCAGGCGCACGGTGCCCGGCAGCACGGAGAACACCGGCGTGCCCTCCGGCACGATCATGTCGAGGCCGGTGTGCATCCGCCAGGCGTTGCGGGAGTCGGCCAGCCGCCACCCGAAGGCGGCCTGCTCCGTGGGCTGCCGCCCCAGGGGGTAGCCCAGGGCCCCGGCCTGCAGGGCCGGGACAGCGCCGGCCTCCGCCGGCCGGTAGCGGGCGCGCAGGGACTCGGGCAAGCGATCGTTCTGTCCGAGATCCCCCACCGGCACCTCCAGGGGAACCTCCGACGGCCGGGGCGGCAGGTCACCGGTCGCCAGCACCGGCAGCGGCAGCAGCGACAACGGCACCAGCCAGGGCAACGCCAGTGCGGTCAGAACGCGTCGAAACCGGGAGGCCATCGGTCTGCTGCAGGGAGCCGTGCAGGCCTTGGTAACGCTCCCCGGCGTTGCTGCCAAGGCGCCATGGCCCCGCGGTAGACGGCTCAGGACCCGGGCGGCGCCTGCGGGCTCTCCGGCAGGATCACCGTCGCACTGGCGATCGCAGTGTCCATCACGATCCGCAGGGCCAGACAGGGATCGATCACCTCCCGGCCCATCGTGATGGCCTTCTGGGCCAGCAGCCCATAGAGGATCGGCCATTCCGCCGGATCCGGGCAGAACCGCAGCAGCAACGGCAACAGGGCCGGCCAGAGGCTGGGGAGCGACTGCAGGGAGTCCGGTGACGGCAGGTGGCGGCTGGGCACCTGCGGCACACCGAAGCTCTCCTGGCCCAGGCTGTCCATGCCGTGACGCCACAGCGCCATCGGATCCGGCAACGCCGTGCAGCCCGCCTGCTGGGCGGCGGCGGCGGCCAGGCCCCAGGTGGAGTGGCGGTCCTGGAACAGTCCCTGGGCCAGGGCCTCACCCACGAGAAAGGAGCCCCCGTCCCGGGTGCCGACCACGTGCAGTCCCTCCGGCTCCTGCAGGCCCGCCGCCCGGGCGCGGGCCCGCAGGCTGGCCTGCCAGGCGTAGCCCGCCAGGGCCCCACACACGGCCAGGAGCGATTCGACGTGCACGCCCCGGTCCGTGGCCATGGCCTTCAGCAGCCGGCGGCTGACCTCTTCGGCCCCGATCTTGGCCCCCACCAGGGGGTCCTGGCCCCGGCGGGCGGCGATGGCCTCATCCAGGGGATCACGGGAGGGAGCGGTCATGGCCAGATGACGGGGGCAGGGGATCCAGCACCAGCATTCCCGACCTACGTCCGGGACGTGGTGGGCGATGGATTCCGTCGTGGGGGATGGACCACCACCGTGCCGGCGAGCTTGTCGTGCCAAGCCTGGCGCCGGGGATCCCACAGCACCCAGAAGAATCCGAGCAACAGGAGCAGGGTGGACAGGACATAGCCGACATAACGCAGGCACCACTGGCGCAGGCTCGGCTCACCGCCGGAGTCGGCATCCACGATCCGCAGACCCAGCAGCAACTTGCCAGGGGTGCCCTGCTTCCAGCGCCAGAAGAGAATCACGAGCAGGGCCGAGAACACGGTGCTGAGAGCAAGAACGGCCGTTTCGCTGGGAACGACAACGAGCAGCAGCGGAAAGGGTGCCGTGATCAGCACCATCAACACCGAGTCGATCACCGTGGCTGCCGTGCGAATCCCGAATCCGGCGTAAATCACGGCCGGGGATGGGGAGGGAACGCAGCTGACCATCCCGCCATCTTCCCCTGGCGACAGCACGATCGACCACAGCGGTGTTAGGACAGATTCGATTTGCTCCCCCTGGCCGATGCGAGCCCTCTCCTTCTTCTTCGCCCTGATGGTGGGTCTGGTCCTCGCGTTCTTCGCCCCGGCCATGGCCGGCGGGCCTGACCAGGCACCTGGGGCGGTGTTGGCCCCTGAAGTGGCGGTGATCAGCACCGAATCGGCCGATCTGCTGGGCAGTGATGGCGTGAGTGTCGACCAGCTGACGGCCGATCTGCTGGCCGAGTTGAGCATCGATCTGGCCCCCACCGTCGACGCCGCCGCCCTCGACGTCGCCTCCCCCAACGCCCCGGTCTGAGTCCGACCACCCACCAACACCCCGGCCGGGCAGGCATCCGAACCCATGGCTCGCTCCCTGCTCGACCCCCGTCTTTCGCTGGTGTCCCTTCGCCCGGCAATCGCCGGCAGCGCCGCCGCTGAAGAACCTCGTGAAGCCCCAAGCAGGGGCTTTGCCATGCCCCGCTCCGGCGGCAAAGCCAAACCCTCCGGCACCAAGGGGCGGCGCAAGAAAGGCACGGGCCTGTCCGCCGCCGACCATGGCCCCCTCGGCCGCAGCCCGGGCCTTGAGGCCATCGAGGCCCGATCCCGGTTGGGCCTGGCCCTGGCGGGACGCTTGCGGGAATCGGACGTGACCCAGGCCTGGAAGCGGGCCGCCGCCGAACATCACCCCGACCGGGGCGGCCGGCACGACACCATGCAGGCCGTCAATGGGGCCAGGGATGTGCTGCTCGGCCGGGGGCTGGGCTGACGCCCTAGACCAGACCGGGCAGCAGCCACCAGCTGCTCTGGCGGTAGGCCTCGAAACCGGGGTAACGCTCCGCCATCGCAGCCTCCTTTTGGATCATGCGGGGCAGGTACAGCGCCAGCACCGATGCGGGCAGCAGCCAGGCCCAGGGCGACCCGGCGATCACCGCAAAGCTGCTGTAGCGCAGCAGGTCGCCCAGGTAATTGACATGGCGGACACGGCGCCAGGCCCCATCGGCCACCAGGGTGGCACCCAGCTCCTTGGCGGTGCCCTTCTGCACATCGGCCGCCGTGTTCAGGAGCGACCCGAAGATGTAGAACGTGAGCCCCAGGGCGATCGTCAGCGGGCCCAGGGGCTGGTCATTGGCCATCGCCAGCCAGCCCGGCAGGGCATAGAACACCCCGACGTAGAGCACCACCGCGGCGGCCTGAACCGGCTGGACAACCTCGGTGAACAGCTGGCGGGTGCGCCAGGGGAAGAGCACCTCCTCCAGGAGCCACCACAGGCAGTAGCTGAGGTGCAGGGAGAGGTAGATCACCACCCGGGGGGACTCCAACCCCAGCACCAGGGCGGGCACCAGCAGCGCCACCATGGTGGTCACCTTGGCGATGTTGATCGCTTGCAGCTGGGTCATCCAGGGCCGAAAGGGGCCATCCATGCTGGCAAACCGGATCAGCGACCGGGAGGGGCCGATGCCGGGAAGCGCTCCAGGTAGGTGCGGACCGCCAGGGGCCTGGGCTGGTTGTACCCCACCGGCAGCCAGAGGTCGCCGGCCGTGGAGAGGAAGTGGATTTCCCAGTGGTACAGGCCGGTGAACGCCTCCGGGTCCTGGCGGAGCAGCTCGGCGTAGTGCAGCACCCCCCGCACATAGCGGTGGCTGTTGTTGTACCCCCAGAGCCCCCGGCGGATGTCCTTGAGGCCCCCCCGACGCACCAGGTAACGGGCGGCGGCATGGATCGCATCCTCCGGGTCGCGGATGTCCCCCTGGCCGATGCCCCGCTGGGACCAGGTGCTGGGCAGGAACTGCATGGGTCCCCTGGCGTCGGCGACGGAAACCCCATCGATGCGGCCCATGCCCGATTCCACCAGGTTCACCGCGGCCAGCACCTCCCAGGGGATGCCGGTGGCGGCCGCCGCCTCGCGGTAGTAGCGCAGCAGGTTGGCGGCGGGCTCCGGTGGCCGGATCCGCCAGGCGGGAACAACCGCCGAACGTGGCCTGCCCCGGTGCATGGCCAGGAACTCCCGGCGGGCCGCCAGGTGCCGGTCCAGGACACCCTGCCAGCGCCCAGGCAGAAACCCACGCACCCGGGCCGCCAGGGCCGGATCGGTGGCGAGCCGGCGGTAGATCACCTGCTGGCGATGGCCCAGGTCGGGCAGCTGGTCGGCCGGGGTCGTCGCCGCCCGCAGGGCCGGCTCCAGGGCCGCCAGCTGGGCCGCAATGGCGGCAGGATCCTGGGGCAGGCGGGGGTAGGCCCGGGGCACCACCGATGGTGCCGTCGCTGGGGGCAACAGCTGGGACGGGGCCCCAGGGCCGCCGGCAACGGTGACCGGGTCCCCCGCCACCGTCGTCACCGCCGCGGCGGCGGAGGCCAGCAGGAGGGCCAGCAGAACCGGGGTGGCAACGCGCATGGTCAGGTCAGCCATCGAGCGTGGGGGGCAGGGACGGAAGGGCCTCAGGTTTTGGTCAGCCAATAGAACTGATAAGCCTGCAGCACGATGCGGCTGGAGGACTGGGACGGACGGCGGCCCGAATGGAGATCGATGAGGCGGTCGTGGCTGCTGAACACCGCAGGCACCAGGCTGTCGAGATCGAAGAACTGGGGCTGGTTGTTGAAGTTGGCCACCACCAGGACCAGCTCCGATGGCCGCAGGTGGTTGAAGCGCACGAAGGCCAGAAGATGTTGATTGTCGAGATGCAGGATCTCACGGTTATTGAAATCGGCGAACGCTGAGATTTCCTTACGGATGGCGATCATTGTCTTCATGGCCGTGAAGATGGAATGCTCCACTGTTCCCTGCTTTCGTCTGAGCTCTGCCTTGCTCCAGTTGATCTTCGGGCGGTGCACCCAGCGGCTGTCATTGCACTTGCTTGGATCATCGTAGAAGCTGTAATCATTCAAGACACCCAGGGCGTCGCCGTTGTAAATGAGTGGAATGCCACCGAAGGACAGGATGATGCCATGCATCAGCAGGATGCGGCTGATGGCGGTGGCGATCAGCTTCTGATCCTTCGACTCCAGCGCCGACTCCAGGCCGACCAGGGAAGCGAGCGACCCGCAGATTCGCGCATCCCCGGTGGTGTCATTGGGCATGAAGGTCAGGCCCCGGGGAATCCCATCAAAATCCCCCTTGAAGTAATCGATCAGAAAACGACGGTGGGCCCGGGGTTCGTAGCCCACCTGCTCGATGTCCTGATCATCGAAACCGAAGCCGATATCATCGTGGCACCGGACATAGTTCAGCCAGGTGGCCCGCTCCAGCTTGTTGGGCAGACTCTTGAGACCCTGCGACAGCAGCTTGGTGTTGCGGGTGGCCACGCTGTCCCACAGCAGGGCCATCAGGGTGGCGTTGTAGGCAATCTCACATTCCTTGGCCACAATGGCGTCCTCACCAAAGTATTTGGTGATTTCGGTGGGCGCCACGATGGCCTCGGCAATGAACAACACCCCGGGGGCCGTGACCTGGCAGCAGTCCTTCATCAGCTGCAGGATGAGATGGGCCTTGCGCTCGTTCTGACAGGAGGTGCCAAGCTTCTTCCAGAGAAACGCAACGGCATCGAGACGCAGAACATCCACTCCCTGGTTGGCCCAGAACAGCAGCACATCCAGCATTTCAATGAAAACGGCTGGGTTGGAATAGTTCAGGTCCCACTGATAGTCATGAAACACCGTCATCACCCATTGCCCCATGTCACCGTTCCAGGTGAAGTTGCCAGGGTCGGACTCTGGAAACACTTCGGGCATGCTCTGCTCGAAGACGTCAGGGATATCTCTGCTGTCATAAATATAGTAGTAATCGCGATAGTGCTGCTCTCCAGCGATTGCACGCCTGGCCCACTCGTGCTCATCAGACGTATGATTCAGAACAATATCCAGCACCAGCAGGATATCCCGTTTTCTGAACTCCTCCGCGATGTGGCGAAGGTCCTCGATGGTACCGACCCTCGCATCAATCTGACGAAAGTCGCTGATCGCATAGCCGCCATCACTTTTCCCAGTGGGGCATCTCAGAATAGGCAGGATATGCACCATATTGATGCCAAGCTCCTGGAAATAGCCAATCTTGCTCTCCAGATCCGGAAGGTTTTCGGCAAAGCCGTTCGAATAAACGGCCATCCCCACCCACTTCTGGGAGAGAAACCAATTGTAGTCATCCTCCCTTAGAATATCGAGGGACTCAAGCTCCGGTGAGCGATCGATATAGCCCCGTGCCATGGTCTCAACCAGGCGCAGAAGCTGAAACTTGAAGTCGTCACGGTGGCCGTAGAGGGTGACGAACAGGGAATGGATGGCGTAGAAGTTGGCGCCCAGCCGGGTGTAGAAATGGCGCAGATCCTGACGACGAATCTCCGGGCGAAGATCATCAAGAATCGAGTTCAGCAGAGAATGGGAAATCTGTTCATACATCGCGTCAGCCCGCACTCCATGCCGTCAGAAACCGCTCGTAAACACTCCGGTCATCGATCGTGGCCCCCCTGCGGGACACCAGCTCCGCCGCGAAGTCCCGGGCATGGGCGAGACGGTCCACCAGGGGCCACTGGCGGCAGAGCCCAAGCAGGAAGGCGGCGGCGAACCCGTCCCCGGCCCCCACCGTGTCCACCACAGGGGTGCGGGCGGCCGGTCCAACGGAAGCGATCTCACCGTCGCTCCAGACCAGGGCTCCCAGGGCACCACGGGTGAGGAGCAGGGTCTCGAGCCGGTGGCGCCGGGCGAAGCGATCCATCGACGCCGCCAGGGCGGCGCCATCCGCTTCCACAAGATCGTCCGGCGCCAGCAGGGCCAATTCCGCCGCGTTGAGCTTGACGTGATCGGCGTCGTCCACCAGGGGCAGAGCCGATTCCTTCGACCACCAGGGGCTGCGCAGGTTCACGTCGAGGAAGATCTTGCCCCGGTGCCGGGCCTTGAGGGCCGCCAGCGCCGTGGCCGAAGCGGGATGGCGCAGCGCCAGGGTGCCGTGATACAGGAGACCGGTGCTCGGAAGCCGCTGGTCGTCCACGGCCGCAATGACGTCATAGGCACTCTCCGCCACGATGTCGTAGCGGGGCTCGCCCGCCTCGAGGGTCACGCCCACCCGGCCGGTGGGATGGGAGGGATCGGTCTGCAGAAACGACGTTTCCAGTCCCCAGGCCGCCATGGCGGCTCGAATCGCATCGCCGCGACGATCCTCCCCAACCCGGCTGATGAAGCGCGGGGACAGTCCGAAGCCTTGCAGGTGCCAGGCCACATTGAACGGGGCACCCCCGAGGACCTCCGAGCCATCCGGGAAGCAATCGAACAGAACTTCTCCGAACAGGGTGACCGAATCACGCGACAGCATCAGATCAACCCAGTTCCCGGAGGGCATCGGCGTGGAAGTGGCCCATCCCTTCCAGGATTCCCGCACTGTAGTTGCCGTTCATGCCCAGAAAGCCACCTCTGGCGAGATACAGCCGATTCGCCGTACCTTTGCGTCTGACCTCCGCCAAAGCCAGCTCAACCACGGCGGGATGGGCATTCGCCACGAGCACCGCGGGCAGCGAACTGGTGAGAACCGACAGGTCATTGCCACTGTCACCGGCGAACAATGTCTGATCCGCGTTGAATCCCTGCTCGCGCATGAGGAATTCGATCGCCTGCAGCTTGCTGGCCCGCCGCGGCAGGATGTCCAGCAGTCCGACGGCCGCCTGCTCATCCACGCTGTGGATCAGGTTGGCCGCCAGAGCCCGTTCTTCCAGCCGCCGTTCGATGGCCCGCACCAGGGCCGGCAGATCCCCATCCAGGGAGACGAAGTAACTCAGTTTGTGGGTGTTCTGCCGCTGCTCCGGCTGCAAGCGCAGGCCCGGCACACCGGAGAGAACAACGGCCAGATCCGCTGCCACAAGCCCCTGCCAATCGGCGGCGATGTGCCGCGACCATGGGGCCAGCAGGCACCAGCGATGGCCATCGCGTTGATAGACGGAGCTGCCGACATCGGCAAGAATCCAGTCCGGCTCAGGCAACTGAAACGCCTGGATCGACTCTTCCACCAAAGCCAGATGCCGGCCGCTGACATAGGCCAGGACGATCTGCGGCTGGGCGACCACCCGGGCGAACAGGGCCCGGGCCCCTGGCGATTCCCTCGCCTCCCCGTTGGGAAGGAGGGTGCGGTCCAGATCCGTGCAGAGGAGCAGCCGCTGCGGCAGCGCCTCCCGGGGGTCAGTGGAAGAAGTCATAGTGCTCAATCGCCTCCAGGATGCCGGAGGCGTGGGATCCGGAGGAGAAGTAGACCCGGTCGGAATCGCTGAGCTGGGCCAGCTCCTCGCGGTACTGGCTGTCCACCACCACGCCCAGGGTCTGACCTCGCAGCATGTCCTCATCCCCCCTGGATCCGCCGTTCACCAGCACGCGCTCCAGGGGGATCTTCCACTTGTTGGCGACATAACGAAGGGCCTGCCCTTTGGAGGCACGGGCGGGAACAAAATCCAGGAAGTGTCCGAAGGAAAGACTGGTGTGGGCGGATAGCTCATGCTGACGCAACAGGGTGAGAATCTCCTCGATCGAAGGAGCCTGCTGGTCGTCGTAGAAATAGGACAATTTGAATCGGCTCTGGTGCTCCTTCGGCTGCAGGGTCAGGCCGGGCAGGGGATCCATGTAGCGCTTGATCACCTGCGGGGTCCACAGGTGATCAATGTGATACGTCCAGGAGATGTCTGTCGTCAGCTGGGGTGGGATATAGATTTCCGTCCCCAGGCTGGTGATCAGCACATCGGGCATCGGGATGGAATGGACCTTCAGAATCTTGAGAACCGCGTTCAGACGTCGACCCGTGGCAATCCCAAACAGGACCCGGCGATGCTGCTGGCGCATCACCGTCACGAACTGGGCCAAGGCCTCGGGGTCGCCCAGCAGGGTGTTATCGATGGCCGTGAACAGGGCGCAGGTTCGGGTCTGAACGGCCGGGACCCTCGACAGAGGTGCAGGCCTGGCAACCACCCGATTCTGAAACACCACACTCTGCAGGCTCTCAAGATACCGCTTGGCATGGGCTTCCCAGGAATAGAATCTGGCAACATTCTTCAGCCCATTGGCTGACAACATCGACCACAGCTCCGGGTCCTCCAGGATCTGGAGCAAGGCGCCGGCGATCGAAGCCTCGTCCAGGGGATCAATCAGCAGGCCATTTCTGCAGTTTCCAATGATGTCCACCGGTCCGCCGACCTCCGTCGCCACAAGCGGCAGTCCGCTGGCCGCCGCCTCCAGCAGGGTGAGGCCGAAGGGCTCGGTGAGGGCAGGATTGACGAACACGCCCTTTGAGAAGGCTGCCAACCGGTAAATGTCGGCCACGTCACTGGAGGAGTGGTGCTTGGGCAACGCCACAAGACCATTCAACTCGTGACAGTCAATCACAAGCAACAGCTCCGTCAGGACAGCCTGGGCACCCTCGTTGAGTTCACGGATATCATTCCGATTGCCCGCCACAATCACAAGATTGGCCATCCTCTGCAGGCGCGTTGACTGGCCGTAGGCTTCCAGGAGAGAGACGATGTTCTTGCGCTGGTCCGGCCTTGACAGGGCCAGGATCATCGGCTTTTCCGGTTCCCTGAGATGCTTGTAAAGGGTGCTGGCGAACGCGACTGGTCCATCCCGTGACGTGGGGGGATGGAACTGGTTCAGATCGGTTCCCGGTGGGATGACCGACATCTTGTCGGGTGTGTAGCAGTCGTAAAGCTCGTACTGATCCTCGATCTCATTGTGCGTGCTCGTGATCACCAGAGTGGCACTGTTCAGCACCTCCTCTTCCGCCCTGATCCGCTCGGACATCCTGTAGCGCTGCTGGATCTCTTCGACGGATAACCCCAGGGCCAGCAACCGGCGCACCTTGTCCCGTCCCAGCGAGTGGCCGGTGTGGATGAGTGGCAAGCCCGTGAGATGCGACAGGCGGACGCCCACGTAGCCGGCATCGGCATAGTGGCTGTGCAGCACATCCGGCAGGCGTGGCTGGCGATGGAGCCAGGCAAACAACTCATCGGTGAACGTGTCGAGATGGCCCCAGAGTTCCTCCTTGGGCACGTAGGCATCGGGCCCGGCGGTGATGCGAATGATGCGCGCCTTGTGATCCAGCACCTCCGTGGGCAGAGCGTAGTCCTCCGAAACGCCGGCATCCCGTACACATCGGGTGACAAGATCCACGCGCTCGACAGAGGCTTGTCGGGCCAGGGCCCTGGTCAACTCCACCACGTATTTCGTCTGGCCACCGGTATCCGCATCCCGTCCCAGTTCAAGGTGATCACCTCGAATCAGGCCATGAATGCTGATCATCAAGATGTACACAGACTGGTTCTTGTCTTCCATCGTCACGTCTCACGTTGCCTTCCTCCCCCCTTCCAGTGTGACCACCGAACACCGCATGGAGCTTCGCCAGGGCAACTCCGGCGCCATTTGTGGTGGTCCGTTGTCAGCGGGATCCGATCGCCAGGCCAGGGGCCGGCGGTCGATCACCCGGCCATGGAGCCCTCAGCCCAGCAGCCAGCGCAGCATCAGGCCCAGCTGACCGATGACGCCCCGGCCGGTGAGCTCCTCGCCGATCAGGGCCGCCGCGAAGCCCAGCATCGCCGCCCGTCCGTTGAGCCGCTCCACCCCAGCAAGGGCGCTCAGGTTCCAGGGGCGGGAGGTGGTGAGCCCCTCCCCGAAGCGCTCCAGGGGCTCATAGAGAAAGTCCTGTTCGCCGCCTTCGCTGCTGGATCCCACGCCGCCTTCGCTGCTGCCTTCAGCCATCGTTTCAGCCCCGGATTCGGTTCAGCCTATGCGCCATCCGGGCACCGCTGGCGCTGCGCTGTTTTCGGCCTACAGTACAGGTGTACCAGAGCTCAGCCATGGCACCCGGTCAGATCGATCCCGCGGTGGCCCCCCTCCGCCGGGCCAACCCCCAGCGCTTCCGTGAGGCCCGCCCGGGCCACCTGGCCGTGGTGGCCATGGCCGGCCGGCCCTGGTTCATCGGCCGGATCTGCGATCTCAGCGGCCCAGCCGCCACGGACTACGCCCGGGTACTCAACATCGATACCGGCGACATCGAGCGGATTCCGGCCCCCTGGATCGTTGAACTGATGGGCGACGGGGGGCTCGGGTTCAGCCGTTCTCCCCAGCGGTAGGCCCCCCGTTCTCCAGCAGCTGGATGCGGTAAAGCACCTCCTCGAGGGCATCGGCGGCTCGGATGGCGCTGTAGCGCTGGGGGTGGTCTGGGCCACAGCACGACGGCACCGGTGCCAGGACCGTCCAGGGCCTGGCATGGCAGAACTGGACCACGCTGTGGCGCTCACCGCTGGCCCCGGCCGGGGCCACCACCCGATGCCAGCCGGTGGGGATGCGGCCGTTGGAGAGACGCTCCAGCATCAAGCCGGTGTTGATGATCACCCGCCCCTCCGGCGGGGCGGCCTCCTGCCACTCCCCGGCCACGCGCACCTGCAGGCCCGGCCCGGTGGCCCGCGGCAGGGCGGTGATCAGGTTGATGTCCCCATGGGCCGCCGCCCAGAGGTGGCCCTGGGCCGGAGCCTGGGCCATGGGGGGATACCGCAGGGCCCGGGTGAGGGTGGGGGCCTCAGCCACCATCTCCTCGAAGAAGCCTTCGGCGCAGCCCATGGCCAGGGCGACCACCCGCAGAAAGCGCCGCTGCAGGTCGGCGATCGCCCGGTGGAACTCCCCCAGCACGGCGGTGATGCCGGGCACGGCCTGCTCCGGCAGGAGCTGCTCGGGATAGAACTCCGGGAACCGGCGCCGCAGGGGATGGTCCTGCGGCAACGGCACCGACCAGTTCAGCATCTCCTTCCAGTCGGGGTGATCACTGCTGGCGGCGGTCTCCACCAGCAGGTCGGTGTAGCCGGTCTGGCCGCTGGCGCCCGGGGCCCGGAAGCGCCGCTTGGTGTCGGCCTCCAGGGCGAAGAACCGCTGCAGGAGGCCGTAGGCGGTGTCCAGCAGGTCGACGGGCAGATCGCTGCTGGTGTAGACGAAGCCACTGGCCAGGCTGCGCCTCACCCCATCGACCACGGCGTCGCGGGCCCTCGCATCCCCCCGCTCGAAGGCCAGCAGATCCACATCGAGAATCCCCTCGTTCATCGGGCGTCCCGCTCAGCGGCGTCCGTTGACGATCACCGGGCTGCCGCCACCGCCGGCCGCCCCCGGCAGGGCCGGCACCACCGAGGTCTGCCCATCCCACTTATCCAGGAACAGCTTGTAGAGCACCTGGTCATCGAGGCTGGAGTTGAGGGTCTGGTAGCGCTTGGCCTCCTGCTCGGCGATCAGCACCTCCGTCTGGGCCCGCAGCAGCTGCTGCTCGGCAATCTGTTTCTGCTCGATGGCGGCCCGGTACTCCTCGGCGATCTGCAGACCGGTGAGATCCAGGCCCTGGACGGTCACGTAGTCGAACTTGCGCAGCTCTTCGGCCACCTTCTCCTGCACCAGTTCGGAGATGGAGTTCCACTCGGTGGCGATCGTCACCAGTTCGTACTGGGAGAACACCGACTTGAGGGCCTTGAGCAGGGACGGCTGGATCACCCGCGGATAGATCTGCTGGTCGTCGGTGGCGATCGTTTCGTAGATGCGCCCCGCCTCGGCGGGCTTCATCGCGTACTTCACCGTGGCCGTGGCCTGGATCACCTGCAGGTCCTTGGTGAGGGTGGAGAACTGCTCAGGCCGCACCTGGGTACGCACATCGAACAGGGAGGTGTTCTGGGCCAGGGGCACCTTGAAGTTCGCCCCCGGCTGGCGCGGCGCGCCGGTCACCTTGCCCAGGGTGGTGACCACGGCGACACTGCCGGCCGGCACGATGAACACCGTCTGGGTGAGCAACACCAGGCCCCCCAGCACGGCGGCAAAGATCAGCTGCCAGAGGCCGCCGAAGCCGTTGTCGGCACCGGAGCGCATGGGGGATTGCATCGGGAGCCTGGGAACCATGGGGGCGCCACGACCCTAGGCAGCGTTGCTGGCCCGGGGCCGCCATCGTGGGACGACCGGCGAAGGGGGAGGGCTGGTGCTGCGGTTCCTGCTTGAACTGGTGCCGGCCCTGGGGATCGGGTTGCTGCTGGGGGTGCGCTTCCCGGGACTGCCGGGGAGGCTGGCCCCACCGCTGATCTCCTGGGGCATTCCGGTCGGTCTGGTGGCCCTGCTGCTGCGTGCGGGCTTCCAGGCCAACCTGCTCACGGCGGCGCTGATGGCGGGCGCCGCCTCGGGCCTGGGCCTGCTGCTGCTGCGCCTGCCTCCCCTGCGCCGTCGGATTCCCGAGGGCAGCCTGCAGCTGGGCTGCATCGTCGGCAACACCGGCTACTGGGGGCTGCCGGTGGGGCTGGCCCTGCTCCCCGCCGACGCCATCGGCTACACGATCGCCTTCGATCTGATGGCCACCCTGATCACCTGGAGCCTCGGTCCACTGCTGCTGGACCGGCGTGCCGGCAACCTCCGCCAGCAGCTGCGGGTCCTGGCCACCAGCCCGGCCATCCGCGGGCTGGTACTCGCCCTGCTGGTGCACCAGACCCCCTGGAGCGCCACGCTGGCCCAGTGGCTGTGGTGGCCGGCGCGCCTGGTGATCCTGGTGGCCCTGGCGATGGTGGGGATGCGGCTGGGTCTGGTGCTCCGGCGTCGCCATCCAGGCCCTGTCCAGGCACCAGGGATGGGGGTGGCCCTGGTGGGCAAGCTGGTGGCGTTGCCCCTGGCCATGCTGCTGCTGGCCAGCCTGTTGGGGTTGCCAACCCTGGTGAGGGATGCGGTCGTGCTGCAGGCGGCTGCGCCCACCGCCGTCTCGGTGCTGCTGCTGACCGAAGCGGCCGGGGTGGGCCAGCCGGAGGCAGCCGCAACCCGGCAGCAGGGGGCGGCCGAAGCGGTGGCAGCTCTGGTGATGTGGAGCACGGCCCTGGCCCTGGTCACGGTTCCGCTGTGGTGGTGGCTGCTGGGCGGGCCACTGGGGAGCTAGGACAGGCCCGGAACGCTCAGCCCACCCCTCGGCGGCCATGGCCGGATCTCTCGCCCAGCGACTCGACCGCAGCCTGGCCCAGCTCAAGGGCGTGGCCGTCCTGCCCCTGCTGATCCTGGCGGTGCCCTGGGTTCAGGAAATCATCGACCAGCTGGTCTTCGGGGGCCGCTGGAACCTGCCGATGGTGCCGGGGGGGCCCTTCCTCGGGGTGCTCACCGCCCCCTTCAGCCACGGTGGCTTCGGCCACCTGATCAGCAACAGCCTCTGGTTCCTGCCCCTGTCCTGGCTGGTGCTGGCCAAGAGCCGGGGCGACTACCTGGCCGTATGGCTGGGGGTCTACGCCACGGCCATTCCGGTCTGGCTGTTCTGGCACCAGGCCAGCCACGGCCTCTCGGGGGTGATCTACGGACTGCTGGGCTATCTGCTGCTGATCGGCTGGCTGGAGCGCCGCCCGCTGTCGATTCTGCTGTCCCTCACGGCCCTGTTCGCCTACGGGGGGGCGCTGCCCAGCCTGCTGCCCTTCCTGAGTCCGCCGGGGGTGAGCTGGATCGGCCACGCCTCCGGTTTTGCCGGGGGTGTGCTGGCCGCCCTGGCGATCCACCGCGAAGGGGGGCGCTAGCGACTTGGTGCTCCTGCCCCGGCCTGGGCCGCTGTGGTCTCTCCGCCATCGCCCCCGCTGGCCGCCCCTCCTGGTGGCCGTCGGCGCCATGGCGCTGCTGCTGCTGCCCCTGGCCTGGGCGGTCCTGGCCCAGCCGGGGCCACCCCCCACCAGCTATGACCTGGCCTGGCAGGCCCCCTTCAACCGTCCGGCGCACTATCCCCTGGAGCGGCGACCGGATCCGGCCCTCTACCGCCCCCATGGTGAGTGGTTCGGACGGCTGATCCTTCCCCCGGCCGCCGCGATGGCCCAGGGGGACGGCGACTGGGTGTGGCTGGAGGTGGAGCAGGCCCCGGCCAGCCACGCCGGCTTGATCGGCCGACGCCTGCGTCTCGGCTGGCAGGACGACCCGAGGCTCCGCGCCCTGGTGGGGAAAACGCAGACGCCGGTGCGTCTCGGCTCCGAGGCCCGCGTGGCCGCCCAGCAGGGCAATGTCGTCCCCACCCGCCTCGATGGTCGCGAGGCCGTGGGGCCGCTGCAGTCCCTGGCCGGGGCCCACCCCCACGACGACATCACCGTGGCCCTCGAAGCGGTGCAGCTCGAGCAGCGGGGCGGAGAACCGGTGCTGCGCATCGGCCGTCCGCCCCTGCAGAGCACCGGCCGCTGGGTGGCTCTGGTGCGGCTGGTCGCCCGCGACCCCGTCGACCCGGAGCGGTTCCGGGTGCAGCACTACGACCGGCTCCAGGGGGACTTCAGCGGCCCGACCGAGACCGTGCGACTGCCCCGCCAGCCCCCCGATCGCCACGGCCGGCGCTTCTTCGACCCGGAAGGACTGCTGGAGATGCCAGCGGGCGCCGCAGGCTGGTACCTCTACGGCGCCCCGGACAGCGCCGGCACCTTCACCGCCCAGGCCCTGGAGCCCCGCCTGCTCACCGCTGTGGCAAGCGACCGACTCCTGCGGGGCACCACCGCGGGACTGCACCACATCAACCGGGTCAACTGGAGCCGGGACCAGACCCGGCGGGGCCGCTTCAGCCGGGTGGACCTGGTCCCCGATGGTCCCCACACCCCGTGGCAACCCGGCGACCGCTCCCTGCTGATCCACAACTTCGGCGGCATCGGTGGCCCGGAGGGCGAGCCGATCAGCGGCTTCACGGTCACGGGGCATTTCGCCTTCGGCGCCGCCCGGGTGGTGATCGATCCCTTCACGGGCCAGCCCCGTTTCGACCTGCGCTACCACCAGATCTACGCCAACAACCCCAACGGCATCGTCTCCGGCAGCCAGGACTGGAGCGCCTACACCGGCAACCTGCAGCGGGGCTGGCTGGGCACGCGGCCGATCTCGGACGTTCTGGTGCGCACCGAGCCCCTGCTGCTGGAGGAACTGGCGATCCAGGCGGAGGTGCTGATGGCCCGCTACCGCAGCGGCGACGGCAGCGGGGTGTCCCTGGTCAGTCCGGCCATCTCCTGCGTGCAGGATTCCAGCCAGGCCCTCTGGATCGCCATCGACCAACTGCGTCGCCGTCGCCGGGAGCTGGACGGCCGTGAACTGCCCCGGCTGGCGTCGCTGGCCCGGGCCCTTGATGCCCTGCTCACCCCCTTCGGCATGGTGCGCGAGGACTGGCGCCACAACGCCTCACTCATGGACACCCCGGGCGATGGCCCGGACCGCTTCAAGGCAAGCCGCAGCCTCTGGGACGGGGTGCTCAGCTGGCGCTCCATGCTGCCCCGCCGGGCCCACGACGAGATGGCCGGGGTGTTCCTGCGCCATGGCGACCCCCTCCATGTGCTGCGCACCAACCAACTTCCCGGGGTCGACGCGGGCCTGGCCCCCCTGGCTCCAACCCAGTTGCTGGGCCAACTGCCTGTGGTGGGGGTGGTCCTGCCCCGCCTGATGGACGCCTACTTCGCCCCCCTCACCGGCCGTGGGCTGGCCCTGGCCGCCCTGCTGCTGGGGGGCTACGCCGCCGTGGCCCTGGCCCTGGGGCGTGGCACGGGATTCCTGCCGGCGCAACGGTCAACGGTGCGGCCCGTGATCCTGGTGCGCCAGGCGGTTGCCCTGCTGCTGACGCCGGCCCTGATCGAAGAAACCCTGTTCCGCACCGCCCTGATGCCCCACCCGCTCGAAGGTCTGGGTGCCTGGGACAGCCTCGCCTGGGGCGCCCTCAGTGTGGGGCTGTTCGTGGCCTGGCATCCCCTGGCCGGCCGGCTCTGGTATCCCCAGGGGCGGCGCCTGTTCGATGACGGCCGCTTCCTGCTCCTGGCCAGTCTGCTGGGGGTGGTCTGCGTGGTCGCCTACCAGGCGACGGGCTCCATCTGGGCGCCGGTGCTGATCCACTGGCTGGTGGTGCTGGTCTGGCTGGAGCTGCTGGGGGGCCGGTCGCGGCTTGGACTGCCGGTTCAGGGATAGGCGTTGGGGACGAAGAACTGCTCGTTCATCGGGGGCCGCTGGTAGTCGCCGCCGCTCTTGCGGGGGGGCAGTTCGATGGCCGCCGGAGTCATGTCCTCGTAGGGGACCTTGCTCAGCAGGTGTCGGATGCAGTTCAACCTGGCCCGGCGTTTGTCGTTGGCCTCGACGGTGAACCAGGGGGCCTCGGGGATGTTGGTGTGGGCGAACATTTCATCCTTGGCCCGGGAGAACTCCACCCAGCGATCGCGGGATTCCAGATCCATCGGGCTGAGCTTCCAGCGCCGGGCGGGATCCTCGAGGCGGGAGCGGAAACGGATCTCCTGCTCGTCGTCGCTGACGGAGAACCAGTACTTGATCAGGGTGATGCCGCTGCGCACGAGCATGCGCTCGAACTCCGGACAGGACAACATGAACTCATCCACCTGCTCCGGTGCGCAGAACCCCATCACCTTCTCCACACCGGCCCGGTTGTACCAACTGCGGTCGAACAGAACGATCTCTCCGGCGGAAGGGAAATTCTCGACGTAGCGCTGGAAGTACCACTGGGTCTTCTGCTGGTCGGAAGGGGTGCCCAGGGCCACGACGTTGCAGCCGCGGGGGTTCAGGGGCTCGGTGATGCGCTTGATGGTGCCGCCCTTACCGGCGGCATCGCGGCCCTCAAACAGCAGGATCATGCGGTAGCCCACATGCTTGACCCAGTACTGCATCTTCACCAGCTCCACCTGGAGCCGGGCCAGTTCCTTCTCGTAGAACTTGCGATCCAGCTTGGGGGGTCGTCCTTCCAGATGGGTGGCGAGGTCGTCGAAGAAAGGAGAAGGGTGGTAGAGATCCGACTCGCTGACGCCGCCGGATCGGTGGCCTTTCGCGGATTTCTTCCCCGCGGTGTCCTTGCCGCCCGAGGCCTTGATCTTGTCAGCCTTGATCTTGGAACCGTTCTTGTCCTTCTTACCCATGCCCCTGCCGAAAATGAACTGTTGCTGGCTTAGCCGATCCACGGCATGGCGACGGCAACAATCGTCACCCGGCGCCAAACAGAGGCCGGCAGCCGTGACGCCCGCCGAATCAGGTGGGCACGTCGGACGCCCGGACCCACTGGGCGATCAACTGCTCCTGTCGCACCAGCCGATAGCGGTTCCGCTCGCAGGGATGGTGCCGGTACTGGTCCTTGAGGCTCTCCAGCCGGGACACCAGGGAGTGATACACGGGATGGTTCTTGTCCATGACCTCGACCGTGAGGCAACAACGGTGTGATGAAAGGTGACGATCCCAGGGGTTGGGGGCGCCGGGCTCAGGCGGCGAGGCTGAAGCCGGGGGCCCACTGGGCGATCAGATGCTCCTGCCGGACGACGCGGTAGCGGTTGAGCTCGTTGGGGAGGTCGCTGTACTGCTCGTTGAGGGCGCGGAGCTGCTCCAGGAGCGCATTCAGAACGGGATGGTCCGGGTTCATACCTGGTGTCGGTCTGTTGCCAAAACCTTAACTGAATCGGAAGGAGCGCAGCACACCCGCGGCGTTCGGGTCAGCGAACCCCCATGGCGGAGGCCAGGCCCGAATGTCCCCGTTTGGGGGGCGCCCGACGGCCGGCCATGAACGACAGTGGAGAGATCTCTGCGGGGCCTGCCCCGAAGGATGGCCGATGAGCGCCCGATCGCTTCCAGCGTCCCTGCCGAAGGCCACGATCCCGAAAGTCACCATCGGTGAGCTGGAGGCCAACTATTCGATGTACTGCAAGGCCCTGCGCCTGCTCGTCCGGGAAGGACGAACCCTCAAGAAGATCCAGCGCACGGTCTGCTGGCACCGCCTCGAGCAGCTGCACCAGTGCCTGCCGAGCCAGTACAAGGACCCCGACTATCTCTTTCTGCTGTTGCGCCGGGAGACCAACCGCAAGGCGGCGGGGCTCCCCTGCCCCACCTGAGCCGACCGGGTTGATCCGGTAGCAACCGTCACAACGGTCAATCCCACGGGCCTTCACCATGCCTGGGCGGATGTTGCTTCTAGGGTTCCGGTCCCCCATTGCAGGCTTCGCCGGCAATGGATTGGACGTCTGGTCCGAGAGAAGCACATTCACTGTTCCAGGGATCCCCATCTCTGGCGGTGAGTGGCACGGAGGGATAAAAGCCCGGGAGACCGCCCCATTCCCACCGTGTCCAGAGGTCTGAATGAACGAACCGTCCAGCGGCAGCCAGGCCGATGCGGCCGAGGCCTTCGACCGGGGTCGCCACCCCGCCGGCAGTGAAGGGGCCCGTGCCCTCGAGAAGGAAGCCGCCCTTCCCCTGACGGGGTGGCAGCAGGAGGTGGACCAGGGCCTTCGCCATGGCCTGGAGGCGGCCGAGAGCATCGTCGATCGGCGCATCTCCACCTTCTCCCGCGGGGAGCTGCCCCACTACGCCGGCATCAACACCTTCATGAAGGCCCCCTACCTGGAGGATGTGAACCGGGTGGGGGAGTACGACGTGGCGGTGGTGGGGGTGCCCCACGACAGCGGCACCACCTACCGGCCCGGCACCCGCTTCGGCCCCCAGGGCATCCGGCGCATCTCAGCCCTCTACACCCCCTACAACTACGAGATGGGGGTCGACCTGCGGGAGCAGATCACCCTCTGCGACGTGGGGGACATCTTCACCATCCCCGCCAACAACGAGAAGAGCTTCGACCAGATCTCCAAGGGCATCGCCCACGTGTTCGCCAGCGGGGCCTTCCCGATCATCCTGGGCGGCGACCATTCGATCGGCTTCCCCACCGTCCGGGGCGTCTGCCGCCACCTCGGCGACAAGAAGGTGGGCATCATCCACTTCGACCGCCACGTCGACACCCAGGAGACCGACCTCGACGAGCGCATGCACACCACCCCGTGGTTCCATGCGACCAACATGGCCAACGCCCCGGCCGAGAACCTGGTGCAGCTGGGCATCGGCGGCTGGCAGGTGCCGCGGGAAGGGGTGAAGGTCTGCCGCGAGCGGGGCACCAACGTGCTCACGGTCACCGACATCTGCGACATGGGCCTGGAGGCGGCGGCCAAGTTCGCCATCGAACGGGCCACCGACGGCACCGACTGCGTTTACATCTCCTTCGACATTGACTGCATCGATGCCGGTTTCGTGCCGGGCACCGGCTGGCCCGAGCCCGGCGGCCTGCTGCCGCGCGAAGCCCTCAAGCTGCTGGAGCTGATCGTGCGCAACGTGCCCGTCTGCGGCCTCGAGGTGGTGGAGGTCTCGCCTCCCTACGACGTCAGCGACATGACCTCCCTGATGGCCACCCGGGTCATCTGCGACACCATGGCCCACCTCGTGGTGAGCGGCCAGCTGCCCCGCAAGTCGGTGCCGGCCTGGCTCTCCAAGGACTGCAACATGCAGGTCGACCGCGCCTGGAGATAGGGCATGCATGAAGTCGACATGACGCGCTGCCTGCTGCTGTCCATGAACGAGTGGAAGCAGCAGCACGCCCCCCGGGTGCCGGCGGTGGATCGGGTCCATCTCGAGGTGGGCACCTTCACCTGCGTCGAGCCCGACCAGCTGGTGGTCACCTGGGCCGATGCCGTCAAGGGCAGCTGGCTCGATGGCGCCGAGCTGGTGATCGAGTCGGTGCCCCTGGTGGGGCGCTGCGTCCGCTGCCAGGCCACCTACAGCCCCGATCCCGCCGACGGCTTCCGCTCCCCCTGCTGTCAGCACCCGATGGAGGAGATCGTCAGCGGCCGCGAACTGCGGATCCGTTCGGTCGCCTACGGCTTCGAAACCGCCCCGTCCACCGCCACCGCACCGCCCACCACTCCCTGCCCCACCGCCGCCCGCTGATCCGCCATGCACATGCCCCTCGAAGACAGCCTCGGCCTCAACCTGCTGGCCGCCAACCAGCACCGGGCCGAGCACAACCGCGAGCACTTCGACGCCTGGAACCTGCTCTGCCTCAACGTGATGAGCAGTCCCGGGGCCGGCAAGACCTCCCTGCTGGAGCGCAGCCTCGCCGCCCTCTCAGGCCGCTGGGCCATGGCCGTGCTGGAGGGCGACATGACCACCCTGCTCGATGCCGAGCGGCTGGAGGCCGTGGGGATTCCGGTGGTGCCGATCACCACCGGCCGTGCCTGCCACCTCGATGCCGCCATGGTCAGCGGCGGCCTGAAGCTGCTCCGCCAGCGGCTCGACCCCACCGCCCTGGACATCCTCTGGGTGGAGAACGTGGGCAACCTGGTCTGCCCCGCCGAGTTCGCCATCGGTGAGCACCGCAAGGTGGCCCTCCTGAGCGTCACCGAGGGGGACGACAAGCCGCTCAAGTACCCGGTCATGTTCCGGGAGGCCGACTGCGTGCTGATCACCAAGGTGGACCTGCTGCCCCACCTGCCGGTGGATGTGGAGCGGATCGAGGCCCACATCCGCCAGGTCAACCCCCGCACCGCCGTGTTCCGCCTCTCCGCCACCACCGGAGAGGGTTTCGAGGCCTGGCACGACTGGCTCGACGCCCAGCGCCAGGCCGTCCAGTCCTCCCCCGCCCTGCTGCACGCCTGATGAGTCACCAGCCTCCCGCTTCCGATGCCACCGCGGCCCTGCAGGCCGACCTGCGCGCCAAGGGGGTCCGCTATGCCCTGGCCAGCTTCGTGGACCTGCACGGGGTGAGCAAGGCCAAGGCCGTGCCCCTCGCGCACCTGGCCCAGATGATGGCCGGCTCCGAGCTGTTCACCGGGGCGGCCCTCGACGGCGTTCCCCAGGAGGTGAGCGACGACGAGGTGGCCGCGGTTCCCGATCCCGCCAGCGTCACGGTGCTCCCCTGGCAGCCCGAGGTGGCCTGGTTCGCCAGCGACCTGCATCTGCATGGCCGGCCCTTCGACGCCTGCAGCCGCCACATCCTCGGCCGGGTTCGCCAGGAAGCCGCCGCCATGGGTTTCCGCTTCAACCTCGGCATCGAGACCGAGTTCTTCGTGCTGAAGAAGGGGGCGACGGGCGGCTGGGTGCCCTACAGCGACCGCGACACCCTCGACAAACCCGCCTACGACGTGCGCGGCCTGCTCGACAACCTCCCCTGGCTGGACGAGCTGGTGCAGGCGATGAACGACCTGGGCTGGGGGGTCTATTCCTTCGATCACGAGGATGGCCCGGGCCAGTTCGAGACCGACTTCGACTACGCCGAGGTCCTCACCATGGCCGACCGGCTCACCTTCTTCAAGCTGATGGCGAAGGAGATCGCCCATCGCCATGGCCTGCTGGCCACCTTCATGCCGAAGCCCTTCGGCGATCGCACCGGCAGCGGCGCCCACTTCAACATGTCCCTGGCGGATCTGCAGACGGGTGCCAACCTGTTCGCCACCCCAGAGGCCACCCCAGGGAAGGTCACCCGCCTCGCCGAGCATTTCATTGCCGGCGTGCTCCGCCATGCCCCCGCCATCTGCGCGGTGATTGCTCCGACGGTCAACAGCTACAAGCGGTTGGTGGCCCAGGGAAGCATGTCGGGCTTCACCTGGGCTCCGGTTTTCGTTTGCTACGGCAACAACAATCGCACCAACATGCTGCGCATCCCTTCACCGGGGGGACGGGTGGAATGCCGGGCAGCCGACATCTCCTGTAACCCCTATCTTGGCGGCGCCCTGATGCTGGCGGCCGGGCTGGAAGGGATCCGGGAAGAACTGGACCCCGGCGCCCCCAATCTGGTCAATGCCTACACACTCAGCGCCGCGGAACGGGCCGAACGGGGCCTGACCATGCTGCCGCGAACCCTCGGTGAGGCCGTCGATGCTTTCGCCCAGGATCCACTTGCGAAAAGCGTATTCGGTGATGCCATGTTCAAGGCGTTTATCACCTACAAACGGGAAGAGTGGGAGTCTTACCACTCTGCGGTTTCCGAATGGGAGCAGCAACGTTATCTGGAGTTCTTCTGACGACCTCTCCGTAGGCGCTCCGACGACCAACGGCCTTCCAAGTCCATCCCCGGACGGTCGACGTCAGCCCCGATCAACGATCTCCAGATGCCCCCCTTTCCCCGATTCCCCTGATGTTGAAACTCTCCATTTTCCGTCGTCAACGCCGAGCCCTGTCCCTCGTTCTGGTGGCCACCCTCGGGGGAGGATTGCTCACCGGTTGCCAGCAACCGGTGAGCCAGGAAGCGCCCGTGAAAATCGGCTACAGCGCCTGGCCGGGTTGGTTCCCCTGGAAGGTCACCGAAGTCAAGGAGCTGTTCAAGGCCCAGGGCGTGGCGGCCTCGATGCAGTGGTTCGACGGCTACCTCGACTCGATCAACGCCCTCAACGCCGGCCAGCTTGACTGCAACAGCCAGACGTTGAACGACACCATCAGTTCCGTGGCTGGCGGTGCCGATCTGCAGGTGGTACTGCAGAACGATTTCTCCACCGGCAACGACCAGATCATCGCCGCGGCGGAGATCACCTCGATCCCGGGCCTGAAGGGCAAGAAAGTGGCTGCCGAGGAAGGCACGGTCGACCACTTCCTGCTGCTGAAGGTGCTCAAGGAGGCGGGCCTCTCCGCCAAGGACATCACCTTCGTTCCACTGGAAACCGGTGCCGCCGCCGCAGCCTTCGCCGCCGGCAAAGTGGATGCGGCGGGCGTCTATGCCCCCTTCACCACCCAGGCCCTGAAGCGTCCCGGCAGCCGGGCCCTGGCCACCTCCAAGGATCACCCCGGGGCGATCAGCGATCTGCTCGTCTGCCGCACGGAGTTCGTCACCAAGAATCCCGAGAAGGTCCAGAAGATCGTGAACGCCTGGTTCGCCACACTCAAGACCATCGAGGACGATCCCGCCGGCACCCTGCCGATCCTCGTGGAACGCTCCGGTGTCAGCGAAGCGGAGTTCAAGGAGTACAACGCCGGCACCACGATCCAGACCCTGGCGGAGAACCGCAGCAACTTCAAACAGGGCACCACGATGCTGTCTCTGCCCTACGCCGCCGAGCAGATCAGCGCCTTCCTGGTGGAAACGGGCCTGGCCAAGACCAAGCCTGACCTGACCAACCTGTTGAACTCCCAGTTCGTCGACAACGTCCCCTGACCACCATGGTTCCATCGTCCGCCCTTCGCCGCCTGTTGCATCACCCCTGGGTCCTGGGGGTTCTGGGCATCCTGGCGGTCTTCGTGGTGTGGTTTCTGGTCACCTCCAGCGGCATGGTCGACAAGCTCTTCCTGCCCGGACCCGGGGCGGTGTGGCTGGCGGGGAGCGACCAGTTTCAGGCGGGGATTCTGGTCAAGGACGCCATGGCCAGCATCCAGAGGGTTTTCCTGGGATTCGTGATCTCCGCCGGGCTGGCCCTGCCGATCGGCATCGCCATGGGCACGAACCGGACGATCTGCTATCTCCTCGAGCCGCTGATGGGGTTGATCCGCTACATGCCGGCACCGGCCTTCATTCCCCTGCTGATCATCTACTTCGGCCTGGAAGAGCTCCCCAAAGTGATGCTCATCTTCATCGGCACCTTTTTCTTCAACACGCTGATGATCATGGATGCGGTGAAGTTCGTTCCATCCGAACTGGTGGAAACGGCCCTCACCCTGGGGGGCCGGGGCCTGCCGATCCTCACGAGGGTGGTGGCCCCCTTCATCGCCCCCCAGGTGCTCGACACCTATCGGATCAACATGGCGTCGGCCTGGAATCTCGTCATCGTTGCCGAACTGGTGGCGGCCAATGAGGGCCTGGGTAAACGCATCAGCCTGGCCCAGAGATTCCTGCGGACCGATGAGATCTTCGTCGGCCTGATCGTGATCGGCCTCATCGGCCTGATCATCGATCTCGGCTTCCGGTTTCTGATGCGACGGGCCTGTTCCTGGGCCAACTGAACCCCATGCACCTCCAGGTTTCCAACGTCTCCAAGAGCTTCGGTGAGGGTCGCGATCGCAAGCTCGTCCTTGAAGACATCAGCTTTGAGCTGGTGTCCGGCCAGTTCATGGCCCTGGTGGGGAGCTCGGGGTCGGGCAAATCCACGGTCATGCGCCTGATCGCCGGTCTGGAGCGCCCCAGTGCAGGCACCATCCACCTGGATGGCGAGCAGGTCCGGCGCCCCGGTTCCGACCGGGGCATGGTCTTCCAGAAGTACAGCCTCTACCCCTGGCTCACGGCGGCCCAGAACGTGGCCTTCGGCCTCTCGCTCCAGGGCCGGAGCAAGGCGGAGATCCGGGAGCGGACGGCTTACTTCCTCGACGTGGTCGGCCTGGCGGATGCCGCCCGCCTGCTGCCGCGGGAACTGTCCGGGGGCATGCAGCAGCGGGTGGCGATCGCCCGGGCCCTGGCCACCGAGCCGAAGGTCCTGCTGCTGGACGAACCGTTCGGGGCCCTGGATCTGCAGATCAGGGAGTCGATGCAGGAATTCCTCCACGACCTCTGGAAGACCACGGGACTCACGGCCCTGCTGATCACCCACGACATCGAGGAAGCTCTGCTCCTCGCCGGCACGGTCCACATCATGGCGCCGCGGCCCGGCAGGATCGTCCACACCGTCGCCGTGCAGCTGGACCGCTCCGATCTGCGCCACCTGCGGGTGTCCCAACCCTTCCTGGAACTGCGCGAGGAGCTGGCGGGACGCCTTCGCAGTCTGGATGGCTCCCTGCTCTGAACCCCCTGTGAGGCCCCCCACCGCCACGGCCGCTTTCCTGCCTGCGGAGCTCTACCGCTCCGAGGCCGTCGCCGCCCTCGAGCAGGAGCACTATGCGTCGCGGTTCTGGCATCCCGTCGCCGCCGCCGCCGAACTCCCCCCGGGCCATGTCAGGGCGGTGGAGCTGCTGGGCCTGCCGGTGCTGCTCTGCCACGGCAGCGATGGGGTCATCCGGGCCTTCCGCAACCGTTGCCCCCACCGGGCCGTGGCATTCCGTGAGCCGGCCGAAGGCTCGGTGGCCTGCCGCAGGCTGGTGTGTCCCTACCACGGCTGGACCTATGACCTGGAGGGTGGCCTGCTGGCGGCCGCCCGGGAAGCGGAGTTCGTCGATCCGTTCGATCGCGGCTCCTGGCCGCTCGAGGCGCTCAACTGCCAGGTGCGGGCCTCCCTGATCTGGGTGGCCCTGGGGGCCGATCCGATCCCCCTCGACGACCAGCTCGATCTGCCGCTCCAGGAAGCCCCCGACGCCCTCGCCCGAACCCTGGTGCCCCTGGCCTTCCACAGGCAAGCCCTGGCCTGCAACTGGAAGATCGCCCACGACAACACCCTGGACGACTACCACGTCGCCATCGCCCATCCCACCACCCTGCATCGGATGCAGGGCCCGGTGCGTCACTACAGCCACCGCTTCGGCACCTGGGCCAACGTGCTGGCCACCCCGTGGCAGGACGGGCCGGCCGAATTCCTCACCTTCGGGCTGCCGCCCTGGAACCACCTGCTGCTCTGGCCCGACGGGCGGCTGGCCCTGATCCAGTTTCTTCCCGCTGACCTGGACACCTGCACGATGCAGGTGTGGCTGCTGGGCCCCCAGGAGCGTCAGGGCGAAGGGGAGTCCCTGATGGCCGAGATGGTGGAGTTCCTCGCCGAGGACCGCGCCCTGGTGGAATCCGCCCAGAGGGGTTACGGGGATGGGTTCCGCACCGGGCCTCCCCATCGGCTGGAGGCCCGGATCCTGCACCAGCAGGCGATCTACGCGGCGCTGCTGGAGCCCTGGTACGCGTCGGGGCGGATGCCCAGGTAGGCGGCCTCCTTGAACAGGGCCCGCTTGGCGTCCGCGTCCTGACGCTGCTCCGCAATGGCGTAGCGGGCACGCAGGGAAGCGACCAGGGTGGCCTGACGAAGATCGGACCCTTCGCTGGAAGGGTTGGTCGACGGTGAGGCGGTCGGGGCGTCGATCACGTTCATCACGACGTAACTCTGTTCAAGATGAACACAGCTTATCGCTGTTTCCAGCTAATGGCTGCCTGCGTAACCACTGCGCCATCGCCGTGTTGATTGTCAGCAGGTCGGCCACCGGCTGGTCGGTGAAGGGCAGGGTGGGCAGGTAGCCGTCCGGGCCGAATTCGGGGGTGAAACTCGGTGGCGGAGCCCCCCGCTGGAGCGCCCGCTCGGCGAACAGCTGCCAGCAGGCAAGGTGGGCGGCAAGGGCCTCGGCATGCTCGGGTGCGAAGGGGTGGGACACCTGGGGACCCTGGGCGTGGCCGACCCGGGCGTGGATGTGGTCCACCCGATCCGCCATCACCCGCACCGGCTCCAGCTCCGGGGTCATCAGCCGCTCGGCCACGACGCACCAATGGCTCAGATCCGCCGTCAGCCGCAGCCCGGGGAGAGCTTCCAGCAGCGGCGCGATGGTCCAGGGCATCCCCAGGCAGCGGGACCGGTGGGTTTCAAAGCTCACCGGCAGGCCGGAGGCCTCCGCCAGCGCCTGCGCCTCGGCCAGGAAGGACCGTTGCTGCTCAAGCGGCCAGGCGTCGCTGCCGGTGAGCACGGTCACCCGGTGGGGCCGCAACCCGGCGCACTGGTGCAGCAGCTCCCCCAGCTCCGCCAGGTGCTGCTCCGGCGTGCAGGCCAGCTCCGGCACATAACCGCCGCCGGTGACCACCTCCAGCACCAGCGGCCGGGCGCCGTCCCGGAGGCGGGAGGGGCCGTCCGCGTCGGCCAGCAGGCAGGGATGGCGGATGTTCAGCTCCAGGCCGTCGAAGCCCCCACGCCCGGCCGTCTCCAGGGCCTGGGCCAGGGAGCCGTGGAAGCCCCACAGGGAAAAGAACAGAAGGGACGTCACCGGACCCGCTTCAAGCGCGTCCCACTCTTCCCTGCCACCGGCTGGGCTCAGGTAACCAGCTGCACCGGACTCCGCACCCGGAACAATTGTTCAGAACGAACGGTGTTTGGTCCACCGCGGACGGGACAGTGGCACATCGCCTTCCCTGCTCGCAGGCCAGCTACCCCCGTCGTGACCGCTTCACCCTCCTCCGCGCCAGCGGCGACCGGCCCGGGAGCCACCCCGCCCCTGCTGTCAGGCCCCCTGCTGCAACGTCTCAACGAGCGCCGCGATGGTCCCGGGTGGCGGCAGCTGGCCATTCACCTCAGCCTGCTGGCCGTGGGCGCCCTGCTCTGGGGCTGTCCTCCCCTGCCCGTGCTCCCCAGCGCCGCCCTCTGGGCCCTGAGGCTGACTGGCCTGCTGCTGCTGGGGTGGGCCCTGGCCTTCGGCTTCTGCGCCATGCACGAGTGCGGGCACCGCACCGCCTTCGCCAGCAAGGGGGCCAACGACGCCGTGGCCTGGTGGGCCGGCGTGCTGAGTTTCTACAACGCCGATTACTACCGCCGCTATCACCAGTGGCACCATCGCTTCACCCACCAGCCGGGTCTCGATCCCGAACTGGAGCAAGCCCCCCCGAGCACCCTGGCCGGCTACCTGCTGGAGCTCAGCGGCCTGCCCTGGTGGATCGGCAAGCTCCGGGGCCATGCCGCCGGCCTGCGGGGTGACTTCGGCGGCAGGCCCTACATCCCCGCCGAGGCCACCGAGGCGGTCACCCGCTCGATCCGGCTCCAGTTCGCCGTCTACGCCGTGCTGCTGGTGGCGTCCCTGTGGCAGGCCAACGCCGCCCTGTTCTGGTTCTGGCTGCTGCCCCTCGCCGTCGGTCAGCCCCTCCTGCGGTTCGTCCTGATGGCCGAGCACGGTGGCTGCAGCACCGACACCGACGGCCTCAGCAACACCCGCACCACCCTCACCCTGCCGCCCCTGCGCTGGCTGATGTGGGAGATGCCGTTCCACGTGGAACACCACCTCTACCCCTCCCTCCCCTTTCACGCCCTGGCCGAGGCCCATGGCCATCTGGCCCCCCAACTGGTGCACACGGGCCAGGGCTACCTGGCGGTGCACCGCAGCTTCCTGCAGGACCCCGCCCGGCTCGCCCTCCCCTGAATCCCGCTCCCTTGCCAGCCGACCCCGCTCCACCACGTCGCTTCGAGCTCGGGGACTTTCCCCTCGCCGGCGGGGGGGTGATCCCCGCCGCCTGGCTCGACTACCGGGTCTACGGAACCCTGGCCGCGGACCGCGCCAACCTGGTGCTCTACCCCAGCTCCTACGGCGCCTGGCCCGAGGACATCGACTGGGTGGTGGGTCCGATCCTCGATCCGGAGCGCTGGTGCGTCGTGCTGGTGAGCCAGTTCGGCAACGGTCGATCGAGCAGCCCGAGCCGCGGTGAACCAGGGCTGGCCGGCGGCCGCTGGCCCGTCGACCACCGCGACAACGTCGCCGCCCAGCGCCGGCTGCTGGAGGAGGTGTTCGCGGTCACCACACCCGCCCTGATCTACGGCTGGTCGATGGGGGCCCAGCAGGCCTACCACTGGGCGGTGCTGGAGCCCCAGCGGACCCGGCGGATCTGCTGCGTCTGCGGCACGGCACGCACCACGCCCCACAACAGGGTGTTCCTGCTCAGCCTGCGCCAGGCTCTCACCGCCGATCCCGCCTGGGATGGGGTCCGCTTCCGGGGACTGCCGGAGCAGGGGTTGCGCACCTTTGCCCTGATCTACGCCAGCTGGGCCGCCAGCCAGCCCTTCTACCGCCGGGGCGCCCATCGCCAGCTGGGTTACGCCAGCGTCGAGGCCTACGTGGAGCAGGCCTGGCTGCCGGCCTACCGCCGCCACGACCCCCACGACCTGCTGGCCATGCTCGACGTCTGGCTGGCGAACGACGTGGCCACCGCCGCGGGGTTCACTTCAGGGGACGCCGATGCCGATCTGGCCGCGGCCCTGGGCCGGATCCGGGCCCGCACCACGGTGATCGCCGGCCGCCACGACCTGTACTTCACCCCCGACGACTGCGGCGCCGAGGCCGCCCTGATCGGCGATGCCCACTTCGAGGTCCTGGAGTCCGACCTGGGCCACCGGGCCGGCAATCCCCGCGATTCACCGGCCGAGCAGCGCCAGCTGCGGGCCGCCATCGACCGGCTCTGCACCGACTGACGGCTCTGCGCCGACTGCCGGCCAACGCCCCCCAGCACCCTTTCCTCTCACCACCCCCGATGACCGATCTGGCCCGCTTCGCCGCCACCCATGGCATCCGCCACTTCCTCTTCTCCTTCTGCGACCTGTTCGGGGTGCAGCGGGCCAAGCTGGTGCCGGCGGCCGCGGCGGCCGAACTGGCCCGCTCCGGGGCCGGCTTCGCCGGTTTCGCCGCCTGGCTCGACATGACCCCGGCCGACCCGGACGTGCTGGCGATCCCCGATCCCACCAGCCTGATGGTGCTCCCCTGGCAGAAGGAGGTGGCCTGGGTGGCCACCGATCTGCAGGTGGAAGGGGTGGCGCTGGAGCAGTCCCCCCGGCGGGTGCTGCAGCGGCAGATCGCCCGGGCGGCGGCCCTGGGCCTGCAGTTCCGCAGTGGCGTGGAGGCGGAGTTCTTCCTGATGGACCCGGAACGGGACGCCATCGCCGATGGCCTCGACCGGCAGTCGAAGCCCTGCTACGACCAGCTGGCCCTGATGCGCCACTACCCCCTGATCAGTGAGCTGCTCGAGGGGATGGAGAGCCTCGGCTGGGGGCCGTACCAGGCCGACCACGAGGACGCCAACGGCCAGTTCGAGCTCAACTGGACCTATGCCGAGTCGCTGCTGACCGCCGACCGCCACGCCTTCTTTCGCGTCATGGCCGCCGCCCTGGCCGAACGCCATGGGGTGCGGGTGAGCTTCCAGCCCAAGCCGATCGCGGCCCTCACCGGCAACGGTGCGCATCTGCATGCCTCCCTCTGGGACGAAGCGGGCCACAACGTGTTCCACGACCCGGAGGGGGAAAAGGGCCTCTCCGACCTCGCCTACCGGTTTCTCGCCGGCCTGCTGGCCCACGCCCCGGCCCTGTGCGCCCTCACCAATCCGGTGGCCGGCAGCTATCGCCGCCTGGCCCGGTCCGTCACCAGCTCCGGCGCCACCTGGTCGCCCTCCTGGATCAGCTACGGCGGCAACAACCGCACCCACATGGTGCGCATCCCGGACGACCAGCGGATCGAACTGCGGCTCGGCGACGGCGCCGCCAACCCCTACCTGCTCCAGGCCGCCGTGCTGGCGGCGGGGCTCGACGGCATCGAACGGCGGCTCGAACCCGGCCCCCGCAGCGATCTGAACACCTACGTGGAGGCACCGGCGGGGGCGGCCTCCCTGCCCACCTGCCACGCCGATGCCCTCGAGGCCTTCCGGCACGACGCGCCGCTGCGGGACTCCCTGGGGGAGGCGTTCTGCACGGCCTACGAAGCCCTGGTGGCCCAGCGAAGCGATGGCTGAGCTGGCCAGGGGTCCGTCATCACCGGGCCAGGGGAAGATCAGCAGAACTGCCTATAGCCAGGACACTCCAGAAGGGAGAGAGTGAAGGCATCAACCAGGAGGCTCCAGCGATGGAAGAGACACCACCCGGTCAGATGTCAGGAGTTCGTTGACGGCAGGCCCCTGCTCCAACAGTCTTGTCCCTACAACGGTTTCCCGTTCTCTTGCAGTTCACCCGACGCATCGTTCAGGTGCCCACGGGTTAATGGAAACCGGTTCCTGGATGCCTCGGCCCCAGGTGCCACCCTCGGCTGCTCCGACTCCGAAAACCACCCCCCCCCGGGGACCCCACGGATCCCCAGCCCAGCTGACCTCTTTTCGATGGCGCGTTCATGACGAAACGGGCATCCTCGTCCCCCTTTGTCATCACCCATCCACGGTCCCCAAGGACTTGATCGTCAGCCCCTCTGATCGTCCACACACCCTCCAGACGATTCGTATCGAGATCAGACCCATCAACACATCACAGGAACGGTTCCCGTTCCACCCCAAGCCCGGCTCTCCTGGAAGCCGGGCTTTTTCATGGGCGCCGCTGGCCTGGATGGGAATCCGCGGCGTTGCGGCCCGCAGCGGCAGTCCGGGGAAACCGCCTAGGTTTGCTTAACAATTGGTCAGGGTCCATGACGCGCTTGCCCTGGGCCGTGTTGCTGCTGACGCTGCTGGGGGCCAGGTACCTGCACTGGCGCCTGAGCGCGAGCCTCAACCTGGCCACCCCCCTCGCCGCCAGCCTGAGCCTGCTGACCCTGGCGGCCGAACTGGTGCTGCTGGCCGGCTTCTTCCTGCAACTGTGGTTCACCCTGCTGCCCGAGCGGCCCGTCCCTGGGGAGGTCCCGGTCCCCCAGCCGGCCCCGGCGGTCGATGTGCTGGTGCCCAGCTGCGGCGAACCGGTCGATCTGGTGGAACGCTGCCTGCGCGGCTGCCTGGCGATGGACTATCCGGCGCTGACGGTCTGGCTGCTGGACGACGCCGGGCGGCCGGAGCTGGGGGACCTCTGCGACCGCCTCGGCTGCCGCTACCTCGCCCGGGACGACCATGCCCATGCCAAGGCCGGCAACCTCAACCACGGTCTGGGCCACTGCCAGGGAGACCTGGTGGCGGTGTTCGATGCCGATGTCGTGCCGCTGCGACCCTTCCTGCGCCGGACGGTCGGCCTGTTCCGGGATCCCTCGGTGGGCTTCGTGCAGAGCCCCCAGAGCTACATGAACGCCGATCCGGTGATGCGCAATCTGCGCCTGGAACGCTGGCTGCTGCCCGATGAGGAAAGCTTCTACCGCTGGATCCAGCCCACCCGCCAGAACCTCAACGCCGTGGTCTGCGCCGGCACCTCCTTCGTGATGCGGCGCGAGGCCCTGGTGCGGGTGGGGGGCTTCGAGACGGCCACGCCGTCGGAGGATCTCGCCACCGGCATCCGGATCACCGCCGCCGGCTACCGCAACCACTACCTCCCGGACAAGCTCAGCGCCGGCCTGGCCCCGTTCACGGCGGCGGCCATGGCCCGGCAACGCTGCCGCTGGGGCAGCGGTTCGCTGCAGACCCTGCGCACGGGCGCCAACCCGTTGCGGATTCCGGGGCTCCGTCCCCTGCAACGGCTGGCCTACAGCGAGGGCATCCTGCACTGGTTCAGCTTCCCGGCCCAGCTGGTGCTGTTGTGCACGCCGCTCAGCCTGGGCCTGCTGGGGATCGCTCCGATCCTGATCGGCGGGGAGGCCCTGGTCACCGTGGCCCTGCCGTTCTTCCTCAGCCAGCTGCTGCTCACCCGCTGGCTGAGCGGCCACGCCCGCGCCGCCATCCTGCCGGAGCTCTACCGCTGGATCTTCCTGCTGCCGATCTGCGCCGCCGTCCTGTCCACCGCCCTGGGCCGGCCCCGCCGGTTCCGGGTCACCCCGAAAGCGGTGACCGGCCATGGACCCACCGGCCCCGATCCGGGCCTGCTCCTGCCGCTGCTGGTGCTGCTCGCCCTGCAACTGCTGGCCCTGGCGAACCTGGCGCCGGGTCGGCTGCCCCTGCTGGCAGGCCAGGGGGCGGCGCTGCCGGTGTCGGCCGCCACCCTCGGGGTGGTGCTGGGCTGGAGCGTGCTCAACGGCCTGCTGCTGCTGCTGGCCATCCGGAGCTGCTGGGATCGGCCCCGCCGTGACGGGGTGCCCTGGTTCGCCCTGTCCCTGCCGGTCCGACTGCACCACCAGGGAGGGAGGGTGCCGGGCAGGCTGCGGGCCATCAGCGCCACGGGCGCCGAACTCAGCCTGGAGGGGGGAGGGGCTCTGGAGGCGACCGGCCCCCTCACCCTGGAGGGTCTGCTGCCGGATCAGGCCCTGCCCTTCGAACCGGTGGCCCAGCGCGCCGCCGAGATCGGCGGCACCTGGGGACCGCTCACCCCCCTGCAGCGGGACCGGCTCGAGGCCATGCTCTACCGACGGGAGGGCCTGTGGCCCACCCTGCGGGCCCCCTTCGAACTCCGCACCCTGCCCCTGGTGCTGCTGCGGATCCTGCAGCGGATCGGGCCGGAGGGCTGGTTCCGCCGCAGCCTCATTCCCCAGCTTCCACCGCTGGAGAGGCTGCCGCTCCCCAGGCATGCAGACCTTCCAGCACGGGCAGGAGTGCCCGACCACGTTCGGTGAGGCCGTACTCCACCCTGGGGGGCACCTCGCCGAAGACGCGGCGCCAGACCACGGCATCGGCCTCCAGCTCCCGCAGCTGGGCTGTGAGCACCTTGTGGCTCACCCCCACCAGCGACCGCTGCAGGGACGAGAAGCGGTGCACGCCGCTGCTGAGCTCACGCACGATCAGCAGTTTCCAGCGTCCGCGCATCACCCGCAGGGCGAGTTCCGCCGGACAGACCTGGCCATCCTCGGTGCCGCCGAGATCATCGAGAAACGTTTTCACGGGTCCGTGGGGTTACCAGCCGGTGGCCCAGGCACCAATCGGTGCGTTCTTGTCAGGCACGCTGCGCGTCCGCCAGAGTCTGGCCATGACCCTAACGATCCCTTCCGGTCCAGGGAATTCCCTCACCCCCCTGCCGGTCTCCGCACGATGAGCGACCTGTTCACCCCCCTGGCGATGGGCCCCCTGGAGCTGCCCAACCGGGTGCTGATGGCTCCCCTCACCCGCAGCCGCGCCGAACCTGGCCACGTCCCGGGCCCCCTGATGGCCACCTACTACCAGCAGCGGGCCAGCGCCGGCCTGGTGATCGCCGAGGCCACGATGGTGATGGAGGGCAACTCGGCCTTCTGGCACGAACCGGGGATCCATTCGGCGGATCAGGTGGCGGGCTGGCGGCTCACCACCGACGCGGTCCATGCCGCCGGTGGCCGGATCGTGCTGCAGATCTGGCACGGCGGTCGGGCCTGCCACCCGCTGCTCAACGACGGCCGTCAACCGGTGGCGCCGAGCCCGATCGCCATCACCGGCGATGAGGTGCACACCCCCGAGGGGAAGCAGCCCTACGTCGTGCCCAGGGAGCTGGCCGATGAGGAACTGCCCGCGATCGTGGCGGGATTCCGGCAGGCCACCCGCAACGCCATCGACGCCGGCTTCGACGGGGTGGAAGTGCATGGTGCCAACGGCTATCTGCTCGATGCGTTTCTGCGGGACGGCAGCAACCGGCGCAGCGGTCCCTACGGCGGACCGATCGCCAACCGGGCCCGGCTGCTGCTGGAGGTGCTGGAGGCCGCCCGGGCCGAATCGCCCCTGGTGGGCCTGCGGATCTCGCCGCTGAACGGATACAACGCCATGGTCGACAGCGACCCCATCGGGCTGTCCGCCTGGCTGGCCCAGCGGCTGGAGAGCGCCGGCCTGGATTACCTGCACGTGATGCGGGGAGACTTCCTCGGCCAGCAGCACGGCGATGTGCTCACCCCGATCCGTACCGGCTTCAGCGGGGTGCTGGTGGGGAACATGGGCTACACGGCCGAGGAGGCCAACGCCGCCATCGCCGCCGGCCAGCTCGACGCGGTGGCCTTCGGCACGGCGTTCCTGGCCAACCCCGACCTGCCCGAGCGCCTGCGGCGCGGCGCGCCCCTGCAGTCTCCCGACCCAGCCACCTACTACTCCCCCGGCCCGGCCGGCTACACCGACTACCCCTTCCTCGAACCCGTCTGACATGGCCCCCGATCTTCTGGTACTGAGCGCCAGCAACGGTGAGAACCTGAAGCTCTCCGAACGCTTTGCCGCCGCGGCACAAGCCCGCGGGATGGGGGCCGAGGTGCTCGACCTCACCACCCTGTCCCTGCCGCTTTACAACCCCCGCACCCACGCCGAAGCCGGCCTCCCCGCGGAGGTGGGCTCGCTCAGCGAGACCCTCGGGGCCGCCCCCCGCTGGGTGATCTGCGCCCCCGAATACAACGGCTCGCTGCCCCCGGTGCTGACCAGCACCATCGCCTGGCTCTCGGTCCAGGGGGATGGATTCCGCACCCTGTTCAACGGCCGGCCAATCGCGATCGCCACCCATTCCGGCGGTCCGGGTGTGGAGGTGCTGGCCGTGCTGCGCATCCAGCTGGCCCACCTCGGGGCCCACGTGGTGGGTCGCCAGCTCTCCAGCAGCCGCAGCAATCCCGCCAAGGACAGCAGCATCGACGACATCGTGCATCGCCTCCAGCGCATGGAACCGATCCAACCCTGACGACCCCCACCCCATGACCCTCGTCTTCCGACCCGCCGGCGAGCGCTTCCACAGCCGGCTCGACTGGCTGGACAGCTGGCACAGCTTCTCCTTCTCCCACCACCACGATCCGGCCTGGATGGGCTACGGGCCGCTGCGGGTGATCAACGACGACACCATCGCCGCCGGCCGGGGCTTCGGCATGCATCCGCACCGGGACATGGAGATCGTCACGGTGATGGTGGAGGGCCAGCTCAACCATCGCGACTCCATGGGCCACAGCGAGGTGCTGCGGGCCGGTGAGGTGCAGGCGATGAGCGCCGGCACCGGCGTGGTGCACAGCGAGATGAACCAGGGTGAGCAACCCTGCCGCCTGCTGCAGATCTGGATCGAACCGAGCCGCGAGGGCCATGCCCCGGCCTATCGCCAGGAGCCCTTCCAGGTCCGCCCCGGCTGGACGCCGCTGCTGGATCCGGACGGGCGCCAGGGTGCCCTGGCCATCCACCGGCCGGTGCGCCTCTGGCGGGCACGGCCAGCGGCGGGGGAGCCACTGGAGCTGGCCATCGCCTCCGATGCCAGCGGCTGGCTGCAGCTGATCGATGGCCAGGGCACGGCCTTCGGACGGCCGCTGCAGCGGGGCGATGGGCTGGGCTTCCCGGCGGTCCCGGCCGGGAGCTTCGAGGCGGGCGCCGAAGGGGCTGATCTGCTGCTGTTCGAACTGCGCTGAGCGGAGCCGGCCGGCGGCGGTGGTGCACAACCACGCCCCGGTTCCAGGATGGGGTGAACAGCCGGACACCATGGCCCGTTTTCTGCTCCTCTTCCGGCCCCGCCTGCCCCTGCCCCCCAGCGAATTGATCGGGCAGCTCGATCCCCTGATCCAGCGGTTCCATGCCGACGTGGAGCATCGCTCCCCCGCCCACCTCAGCGCCACGGTCCGGGGGGAGCACGAGACGCTGCGGCTGCAGCTGATCGCCGACGTGCAGGCCAAGGCGGATGGGCCGATGCTGGAGCTGGTGCTGATGAGCCGGGAGGCCATGGGGGCCGGGGCGCCCCACACCAAGGAGCTGTTCGAGAGGCTGGTGGCGGTCGCGGCCCAGGTCATGCCGGACCTTGACCTGGTGTTTCGATCCGACCGGGACGGCGCCCTGCCCGACCGCAACTGAGAGAATGGCCGCGATGCAGACCCTCCTGACCACCCCGGCCGCCCTCGCGGAACTCCAGCCGCCGCGCGGCTATCGCGTCCTCGCCTGGCTCGGACTCGTGGCCAACCTGTTGGTGCTGCCGCTGGGCCTGGCGGTGATCCTGCTCACCAGCGTCTGGAGGACGGCCAATGTGGTCGTGTACACCAGTGCCGTGCTGCCGGCGGTGGCCCTGGGGGTGGTGGCCTGCATCGCGTTGCTGAAGTGGCGGCTGTGGGGCCAGGTGCTGGCGATCGTGGCGCTGTCGCTCGATCTGGCGATCGAGATGGCCTACGGCATCGTGCGCCTGGCGCTGGTGGGCGAGGAGCGCCTGCTGCTGGCCGTGGTCGCCCCCCTGGCCTGGGGCCTGACCCTGGCGGCGCTTGTGTTCTGGTGCCGGCCGGCGATCCGCTCCTACCTGAGCTGAAGGGTCGCACCGGCCCCCCGCCAACCTGCCGTTCTGTATCAACGGCACCACCCATGGGGCAGGACACAAGGATTGGATACCCTCCAGCCGACCCAAGCTGTTTCCATGCCCAGCCCCCAACGCTTCGCCGCCATTCAGGAGATTCACCAGCGCCCGCCGGTGGTGACCCCCCCCATCGAGTCGCTGGACGAGCTCTGGGCCAGCGACGTGTTCAGCCTGGCCAAGATGAAGGCGGCCCTGCCCAAGGACATCTTCAAGTCGGTCCAGCGCACCATCAAGGAGAACGGCAAGCTCGACGTCTCCGTCGCCAACGTGGTGGCCCAGGCGATGAAGGAGTGGGCCACCGGCCGCGGCGCCCTCTACTACGCCCACGTCTTCTACCCGCTCACCAACGCCACCGCCGAGAAGCACGACGGCTTCATCTCGGTGCAGGGTGACGGCTCGGTGATCACCGAGTTCACCGGCAAGGTGCTGGTGCAGGGCGAACCCGACGGCTCCTCGTTCCCCAGCGGCGGCATCCGCACCACCTTCGAGGCACGCGGTTACACCGCCTGGGACATCACCAGCCCGGCCTTCCTGATGGAGACCCCCAACGGTCTCACCCTCTGCATCCCCACCGTCTTCATCTCCTGGACCGGCGAGGCCCTCGACAAGAAGACCCCCCTGCTGCGCTCCAACGCCGCCATGAACAAGCAGGCCCAGCGCCTGCTGCGGCTGCTCGGGGAAACCGAGGTGGCCCCGGTCAACTCCAGCTGCGGTGCCGAGCAGGAGTACTTCCTGGTCGACAGCGCCTACGTGCCCCTGCGTCCCGACCTGCTGCTGGCCGGCCGCACCCTGTTCGGCAAGCCCTCCGCCAAGGGGCAGCAGTTCGACGACCACTACTTCGGCGCCATCCCCCAGCGGGTTCAGGTGTACATGCAGGACGTGGAGCGCCAGCTCTACAAGCTGGGCATCCCCGCCAAGACCCGCCACAACGAGGTGGCCCCTGGCCAGTTCGAGATCGCCCCGTTCTTCGAGGCGGCCAACGTGGCCACGGATCACCAGCAGCTGATCATGACCATTCTCAAGAGCACGGCACGCCGCCACGGCATGAACTGCCTGCTCCATGAGAAGCCCTTCGAAGGCATCAATGGCTCCGGCAAACACGTCAACTGGTCGGTGGGCAACCCCACCCAGGGCAACCTGCTGGATCCGGGCAACACCCCCCACGAGAACATGCAGTTCCTGCTGTTCTGCGGCGCCGTCATCCGCGGGGTGCACAAGTTCGGCCCCCTGATGCGGGCCGTGGTGGCCACCGCCGGCAACGACCACCGCCTCGGCGCCAACGAAGCGCCCCCGGCGATCATCTCCGTCTACCTGGGCAGCCAGCTCGAAGACGTCTTCCGCCAGATCAAGGAGGGAGACGTGAAGGGTTCCACCCATGCCGGCGTCATGCAGCTGGGCGTCGACACCCTCCCCGAGTTCCCCAAGGATCCCGGCGACCGCAACCGCACCTCCCCCTTCGCCTTCACCGGCAACCGCTTCGAGTTCCGGGCCGTCGGCTCCAACCAGTCGGTGGCAGGTCCCCTGGTGGCCATGAACACGATCCTGGCCGACTCGCTCGCCTACGTGAGCGACCAGCTGGAGCAGAAGATGGCCGCCGGTGAGAGCCTGCCGGGAGCCGCCTTCTCCGTGCTCAAGCAGATCATGACCGACCACGGCAACGTGGTCTTCGGCGGCGACGGCTACTCCAGCGAGTGGCACCGCATCGCCGTGGAGGAGCGGGGTCTGGAGAACCTGCCCACCACCGCCGATTCCCTGCCGGTGCTGCAGCGGCCTGAGGTCCGCGACCTGTTCGCCCAGCAGGGTGTGCTCACCCCCCTGGAGCTCGAGAGCCGCTTCGAGGTCTACGCCGAGCAGTACGTGCTGGCCATCGACGTGGAGGCCAAGCTGGCGGTGCAGATCGCCCAGACCCAGATCTACCCGGCCGCCATGCGCTACCTGGGTGAGCTGGCCAGCTCCCTGCAGCTGCAGACCTCCATGGGCCTCCAGGTGTCCCCGGAAACCCAGCACAAGGTCGCGTCCCTCAGCGCCAAGCTGATGGAACTCAGCTCGGCCCTCGAAAGCGCCATCAGCCAGGCCCCCCACGGCACCATCGCCCACATGCGCTACTCCGCCGACACCCTGATGCCGCTGATGCACCAGCTGCGGGAAGCGGTCGATGGCCTCGAGGCCCTGGTGGACGACAACCTCTGGCCCCTGCCCTCCTACCAGGAGATGCTGTTCATCCGCTGAGCCCCCTACCGGTGCCGCGCGGAGGGCCCTTCGGGGCCCTTTTTTTTGGGCCTCCCGGCAGGAGGGACCTCACGTTCTGCACGCTTGGTTCCCTTCGGCACAGTCGCGCCGTGAGGGGAGGTGCTGGAGTCGATGGATGCGCCCCCCAGCCGACCCGATCCCCGCCGCCGACGGATCCCCCGAACTCCGGGATCTGGAGGACCGCTACGGCTCCTACTGCCGGGCCATGCGGATGCTGGTGCGGGAGGGGAAAAGCCTCAAGAACGTCCAGCGGACCGTGTGCTGGCAGCAACTGGCCCGCCTGCACGACTGCCGCCCGGCCCGCTACCAGGAACCCGACGCCCTCTACATGAAGCTGTGCCGGGAGGGCGGGGGTGGCGCGGCCGCCGGGTCCAGGCGCTGACATCCGAGGGGCGGCGCTGGGGACCCTTTCGTGGATTCGGTCACATCGGCCACTGACAGGCACCCCTGGAGCGAACGATGACGGGTGTTCCTTGCTTTTGACGCGATCCATGGACGCACCTACGGCCTTCGCCGCGGTCGCACTCGCCGCCGTCTCCTGGGATGGCGCTCTCACCATGGCGGGCACACGGGCCCTGCGCCACGCCCTGGATTACCGCGCCCCCTTCAAGGGCCGCAGTGACAAGGAGATGATCACCCTGATGGACACCCTGCTTCAGGGCCTGCGGGCCAAGGGGGCGATCGGGCTGATGGAGGAAGCGGCCTCGGTGCTCGATGACCGCCAGCGCCACACGGCCTACGCCGTGGCGGCGGAGATCATGCGCTCCGACGGACCGCTGCAGGAGCAGGAGACGACAATCCTGGCCGACCTCGCCGCCACCCTGCGCCTGGACCCGGAGGAAACCACCAAGGTTCTGGAGGTGATGGACGTCCTCCATGCCAGCATCCTGGAGCCTGCCGTGAGCGCATGAGTTCCGCCCCCGCCGGCCTCCGCATCGCCGTGGTGGGGGCCGGCAGTTCCGGCCTGCTGCTCGCCCTGATCCTGCAGCGCCAGGGCCACCGGGTCAGCCTGTTCGAACGCTCTCCCAAGCTGCGCACGGAAGGCTGCGGCATCCTGCTGGTCAGGAGCGGCGTCGAGGCCGTGGCAGCGGCCCCCATCCCGGGCCTGCTCGACGACCTGCTGGCCGGCGGCCATCCGGTGCAGCGGTTCGTGTTCCGCAACCTGAGGGGCGATCTGATCGAAGCCAGCCCGGCCGAACGGGAGGCGGGCGAGCTGCCGTCGCTGCTGATTCACCGGCGCGCCATCCTGGACGCCCTCTGGCGCCATCTCGATCCCTCCAGCTTCCAGGGCGGTCGCTCCCTGGTCAGCTGGAGCCAGAACAACGCGGGCGTCGAGGCGCGGTTCGCCGAGGGTCCCCCATGGACGGGGGATCTGCTGATCGGGGCCGATGGGATCTTTTCCAAGGTGGCCGCCCTGCTGCGCCCCGACCGGCGCCTGCAGTACCTGGGGGATCGGGTCTGGCGAGGGGTGGTGCCCGACGACAGCTTCTGCACCAACGGGGATTTCTTCGTCTATGCCCGTGGCCGGGGCATCTACGCCAACTTCTTCGATCTGGGCCCCGACGGGGAGGGACAAGGGCGCACCCACTGGGGCTTCTTCCAGGAGGAGGAGCTCCCCGACGATCGCGGCACCCGGCAGAGACTGCTGGAGGAGGGGGTGCCGACTGCCGCCCTGGCCAAGCTGCCCGCCGATGCCGCCGCCATCATCCGTGCCACGGACCCTCAAGGGGTGGTGGCGAACTGGTCGTTCGACATCGATCCCCTGCCGGCGTTCGTGGCGGGGCGGGTGGCCCTGATCGGCGATGCGGCCCACGCCATGAGCTCCTCCCAGGCCAGGGGGATGACGGCGGGACTGGAGGATGCGGTGGCCCTGGCCGCCTGTCTCGCCCCTGGCCTGGCCGCCACCCCCGAGCAGGCCCTGCAGCGCTACCAGGAGGGGAGGCTGCCGGTGGTCCACCGCTACCAGGAGCGCAGCCGCCAGGTGAGCCACCGCACGGGGCGGAAGCGCCCGCCGACCCGGGATCCCGCCGGGCCTCCTGTCGCGGAGCAACACCGAAAGATGTTGTGAAGGTGACAGTTCCGATCTGGCACAGGGGGCAGAATGTCTTTCCTGTTTACGAGGCAAGACGTGGCAATCTCCTTACCTCAGACCCGCCAGCGTGGCAGTGCCCAGTCCTGCCGCACCTACCGGCTGGTGGATCAGCAGGGTGAGCCCCATCCCATCCTCGACGACCTCTACGAGTCCCTGGATGCGGCCTGGAGCGAGGCTCTCCACTGGTGGCAGGAGGAGTTTGGCCCCGTGCAGGGGCCGGTGGGTATCGGCGTGGAAGTGAGCACCCTGAGCGGTGAATGGCGCACCCTGCGCTATCCGGGCACCTGAAGCTCTCAGCGCACCGTCACCCCTTTCCAGAACGCCACCCGGCCCCGGATGTTGCTGGCGGCCTCCTTCGGCTCCGGGTAGTACCAGACAGCATTGGGATTCTCCTTGCCCTCCACCACGAGGTCGTAGTAGTGGGCTTCCCCCTTCCAGCCGCAGATCGTGCGGTGGCTGGAAGGGCGGATGCAGCCCGCATCCAGCGACTCCGCCGGGAAATAGGCGTTGCCTTCCACCGTCACGATGTCGTCGCTGCTGGCGATCACCGTTCCGTTCCAGCTGGCCTGCATCACTGACGCCCTCGAAGTGGCGCCATTCTGCCCCCCTCCGATCGGCTTACCAGTCGTTGGGCTGGTAGATCCGCAGCGTTCCCACCCCCACCGGGCTGGCCACGGGGCCAGGGCCGGCCGGGCTGGCTGTCACCTGGAACAGGTAGGTGTCGGCCTGCATGGGGTTGAACCAGGGTCGCAGGGACACGGTGACCGTCTCGCCGGGGGGAACGGGCTCGGGGAAGGTGAGGGTGAAGCGCCGGGCGGCCGGCTCGAAGCTGGCCACCACCGGGATCCGGCGACCCTCGCGGCGGGGCAGTCCCAGGAAGGCGCGGGTCCGCTCGACGGCGAAGGGGAACTGCCAGTCAGCACCCCTGGTCTGCTGGATGGTCATGGCGCCGAGGGAGGCGCCCGCCTGGCCATCGAGGCTGAGGGTGAAGAAATACTCCGCCGGGGACTGGCCCACGTTGGTGGTGTAGCTGGTCAGGACCACCTTCCAGGGCGCCCGCACGAACTCCGTGCGGCCTCCCAACTCCACGGCACGGGCGGCGGTGGGCACGCCACTTGCCAGGACCAGCAGGAGGGCCGCCAGCGGCGGGATGGCGGCGGTTCGCCACGGGGGCCCGGGCCAGGAAGGACGGACCATGGCCACCTCCGGAGTCAGTTGCAACGCTAAGGGGACGGCCGGCGGGAGGGGTTCGCACCGGCCAGGAACGGGGACGGATCCTGGTCCCGGCGATGCTGCACCGGAATCGCGTCCCCCTGTGCGTTCGGGTCGGCGGGATCCAGGCAGGCGGTCGTCTCCAGGGAGCGGCGCAGCAGACGGGCGGCGTGCAGCGGCATGTCCCGCGGCACGCTGATGCGATCGCGCAGATAACGGAGTCCCCTGGCCGTTCCAGCCGGCGGCGGGCACGCCCGGCCCTCGATCAGCAGGGTGAGGGCACAGCGCAAGGGGCGATCCAGCCCGTCCCGGCCAAGGGGGTTACGTGCCATCAGGGTGTCCCGGTGACGCAGCACCCGGGCCAGGGCCACGGCGGCCGCATCGGCCGGCACGCTCTGGCTGGTTTCGGGGTCGGGCCCGGGAGGGGGCACCACCGGCCAGGGGCCGGCATCGATCCGCTGCGCCAGGGCGCGCTGCTCGGCTGTCCCACTGGCGTGGCACCCCCCCATCTGGGGGGGCAGGTCGTGGGCGTGGGTGTGGAAGTCGCTCTGGGTGCCCAGGTAGGTGGAGCGCTGCTCAAGGGCGTTGAACCAGCGGTCGATGGCGGGATGCCGCTCCCGCAGCAGGTAGCCCTTGTAATAGGCCAGGCTGGCGTTCATGCGCTCGAGGTAGGGCACGAAGATCAGATCCGCCGTGCCCAGCTCCCCCAGCAGAAAGGGGCCCGGGCCGGCGGTGAGGGCGCCCGCGAAGCGTTCCGCGAAACGGTCGAAGCCCTGCTCGCCCCTGGCCTCCTCGGCGGCGCCGCGACTGGGAACGCAGAGCCACTGGCACCAGGCCCGGAACAGCTGGCGCTCCAGCTGGCGCAGGGGGAGGACCTCCCGGGCGTTCATCCCCTGCCCCAGCGGGCCGAAGCTCGACTCCAGGGCCTCCAGGATGCGGTCGCTCTCGGTGATCAGCCGGCCGTCCAGCTCGAGGGCCGGCAGCATGCCGCCCCGCACCAGATCGGTGTACCAGGGCTCCTTCTGCCCATAGCAGAACATCGTCACCTTGCGGGTTCGGTACGGAACCTGCCGCTCCTCCAGCCACAGCCAGACCTTCTGGCAGTAGGGGCACCAGGCGTGGTGGTCCCGGTAGAGCGTCACCCGGATGTCCTCCTCGGGGTGACCGAACGGACGGCACAGGGCCTGGGGGCTGGTGGGTCCCGTCGCCGGATCCCTGAAGGCGGGCGTCGCCAGGACCGGCGCCGCCGCCACGGCCAGTTCCGCCCAGTCCAGCGGCTCGAACGGCACAGAGGGGGAGCTGGCCATGGCAGGGCCAAAGGGCCGCCCAGCCTAGTCAGTCCAACGCGAGCCCAAACCCCGGCGGCCCTCGCACCTCCCCGGACAGCGAACCTAAAGTCGGGGAAACCACGCTCCCCAGCACCACCCCATGTTCGACGCCTTCACCAAGCTCGTCGCCCAGGCCGATGCCCGCGGCGAATTCCTCAGCCCCGGCCAGATCGATGCCCTGGGAGCCATGGTGGCCGAGAGCAACAAGCGGATGGACACCGTCAACCGCATCACCTCCAACGCCTCGAAGATCGTCACCAACGCGGCCCGCGATCTGTTCGACCAGCAGCCCGCCCTGATCGCCCCGGGCGGCAACGCCTACACCCACCGCCGCATGGCCGCCTGCCTGCGCGACATGGAGATCGTTCTGCGTTACATCACCTACGCGATCTTCACCGGTGACGCCTCCGTCCTCGAGGACCGTTGCCTCAATGGCCTGCGCGAGACCTACCTGGCCCTCGGCGTCCCCGGCGCTTCCGTGGCCGAAGGCATCCGCAAGATGAAGGACGCCGCCATCGCCATCGCCAACGATCGCAACGGCATCACCCAGGGGGACTGCGCCGCCCTGATGTCCGAAGTGGGCACCTACTTCGACCGTGCCGCCGCCGCGGTGGCCTGAGTCGGGTCGGCCCACGGGCACCAATTTCTTCATTGGCCGGGACTCTCTCCCGGCTTTTTTGTGACCGTTTGCTGGTTGGGGCGGAGGTTTGTTGTTGTTGCTACACATGGTTGTCTCGTGGACACAGAAGGTGAATCTTGGCCACTGAGCAAGGGTTCCCTCTTTTCCAATGCACAGTTCACCTTCCGGTGAAGCCTGGTCCGTAGCAACGACCTTTGATCGCTTCCGCCATACGTTTCTGGAACGTCTCCAGGATCCACAACTCCGTCGTCTCGCCTTTTTCCTGCTCGCCCTTGGTGCCGGCCTTCTGCCGCTGATGGCTGGGGCCGCCAACGCCGCCCTGGCCATGGCCCCCACCGATGGCGCCGACACCCTGCTGATGCTGGTCGGCTCGGCGATGGTTCTGCTGATGACCCCAGGCCTGGCCTTCTTCTACGGCGGCTTCACCCGTTCCAAGAACGTGCTGAACTGCATGATGATGAGCTTCTTCCTGATGGGGCTCATCGGAGTTCTCTGGGTGGTGATCGGCTACAGCCTGGCCTTCGACACCGGCTTCGGCAGCCCCTTCATCGGTGGACTCGGCTCAATGTTCCTGCATGGTGTCGGCGGTGAACTGGGCGACCAGCCCCTGGCCGCAGGTTTCCCGATCAGCGCCACGTCCTTCGCCCTGTTCCAGGGGATGTTCGCGATCATCACCCCGGCCCTGATCTCCGGGGCCCTGGTGGAGCGCGTCAGCTTCAAGGCCTGGTTCTGGTTCTGCCTGGTCTGGAGCCTGCTGATCTACTCCCCCATGGCGAAAATGGTCTGGGGGGGTGGCTTCATCGGACCCTTCGGTGCGATCGGGGCGATCGATTTCGCCGGTGGCACCGTGGTCCACATCGCCTCAGGGGTGGCCGCCCTGGTGGCCGCCGCCATCATCGGCCCCCGCACCACCTGGCCGAACAGCAAGCGACCACCCCACAATGTCCCCTTCATTCTGCTGGGGGCCGGCCTGCTGTGGTTCGGCTGGTTCGGCTTCAACGGCGCCAGCATGTTCGCCTCCAAGACGGCGGGCTATCCCTTCCTCACCACCACCACCTCCGCTTCAGCCGCCATGCTGACCTGGTGCCTGATTGAGTGGTTCAAGGACGGCAAACCAACTGCGGTGGGCGCCTCCACCGGAGCCGTCGCAGGCCTGGTGGGCATCACCCCGGCAGCAGGCTTTGTCTACATGGAGCAATCCATCGTGATCGGCATTCTGACGGCGGCGGCCTGCTTCGTCGCCGTGCGGGTGAAGGCCACCATCCAGTTCGACGATTCACTGGACACGTTCATGCTCCATGGCGTGGGCGGCACGGTGGGTGCCCTGCTCACGGGGATCCTCGCGTCCAAGGCACTGGTGCCCGGGGATTATTTCCCCCTCTCGGCCAAGATCCTTGAGGAATCAGGTAACTTCGGCCTCTTCATCGCCCAGCTCAAAGCGGTTATCCTCACCTACGGATTTGTCGCTCTGGGCACGGCTGTTATTCTCTGGATTCTCGGTGCCTTGATGCCCCTCCGCGTCAGCACCGAACAGGAAGAGCGCGGTCTCGACTTCGTGGCTCACGGAGAAGAGGCGTACGATCCAATGACCAACTGACGACCAAACCTTCCATGAAAATGATCACGGCCATGGTCCGCCCCTCCAAGGTGGATGCCATCAAGACAGCCCTCGTTGCCCTTGACATCATCGGCATGACGGTCACCGATTCCCGTGGATTCGGTCGCCAGAAAGGCCAGGTCGAGCGCTACCGAGGCACCGAGTTCACCGTCGAGTTCCTGCCGAAAGCCAGGATTGAAATCGTGGTTCCCTCCTCCAAGTTGGACGCCGCCATCGCGGCCATCACCGAGGCGGCCCACACCGGTGAAATCGGCGACGGCAAGCTCTTCGTCACCCCCGTGGAAACGGTGATCCGGATCCGCACCGGAGAGTCCGGCGAAGCCACCCTCTGACCTGGGATCCCCGCCGTCCAGGAGACCATCACCGGGAGCCGACCGCCATGGTCGGCTCCTTTTTTTGCGCCTCCCATCCCCCCACTGCCGACCATGGCCCAGCCCCGCACCCTGCTGATCAGCGGCCCTAGCCGGGGCATCGGCCGTGCCATCGCCGAACGGGCCCTGGCCGAAGGCCATCGTCTCAGTCTGGGGGTGCGGGATCCCGCCGGACTGCCGCCGGGCCCGCTGCTCGAGGCCACCCACCGGTGCCCCGAGCGGGTGCTGCTCCATCCCTACGACGCCAGCGACCCCAGCCAGGCCAGCACCTGGGTGGCGGCGACCCTGGCCAGGTTCGGCGGGATCGATGGCGTGATCCACTGCGCAGGGGTGTTCTCCCGGGTGGGGCTGCTGTTCGAAGCCGGCCAGGAGGCGGAGATCGAAGCCCTGTGGCGCGTCAATCTGATGGGTCCCTGGTGGCTCACCCGGGCCGCCTGGCCAGCGCTGGTGGCCAGCGGCGACGGACGGGTGATCACCCTGGTGTCGATGAGCGGCCAGCGGGTGAAGGGTTCCCTGGCGGCCTACCCCTGCAGCAAGTTCGCCCTGATGGCTCTCTGCCAGTCGATGCGCAACGAGGGCTGGGACGCCGGCATCCGGGTGACGGCGATCTGCCCGGGCTGGGTCAACACCGCCATGGCCTCCCAGGTGACGGCCCTGCCGGCCGATGCCATGACCCAGCCCGAGGACCTGGCCGCCCTCACCGCCCAGTTGCTGCGACTGCCCGCCAGCGCCGTGCCCTTCGAGCTGAAGATCAACTGCGTGCTGGAACCCTGCTGAAGCCGCTCAGATCAGCCGCGAGCCGGAGGCCGCCTGCCGCTGGGAGGGATCGAACACCGCCGCCACGGTGCGGATCAGCCAGCGGCCCGAGGTGGTCACCTCCACCAGGCCCCGGCCATCGGCCCGGCTGAGCCGCACCAGCCCGTCGTCGGCCAGGTCCTCGAGGGCGGCCCACTCGGCGGCGTAGCGCTCCGGGTCGATCGCCACCCGGAAATGGCACATCACCTCCCGGATCAGCTCCCGCCGTTCCAACACCTCCTGGTCGGTGACCAGGAGACCCCGCTCCACCGGCAGCTGGCCGGCGGCGATGCTGGCCCCGTAGGCCTTCAGATCCCGCTGGTTCTGGCTGAACAGACCGGGGAACTGGCTGATGGCCGTGGGCCCCACCCCCAGCAGCTCCAGCTCACCGCCGGTGGTGTAGCCCTGGAAGTTGCGGTGCAGGCGCCCCTCCCGCGCCGCCGCGGCCAGGCTGTCGCCGGAGAGGGCGTAGTGATCCATGCCGATGGCGTCGTACCCGCACCCGCCCAGCCGGGAGGCGGCACTTTCCAGCATCTGCAGCCGCTGCCGCTGGGAGGGCAGATCCTCGGCTGCGATTTTCCGCTGCAGAGGGAGCTGCTCGGGCAGGTAGGCGAAGGAAAACAGGGACACCCGGTCGGGGCGCAGGTCCTGCACCAGGGCCAGGGTGGCGTCGAAACGCTCCGGGGTCTGGAGCGGCAGACCGCAGATCAGATCCACGTTGACGCTGGCGAAGCCCGCCTCCCGCATCCAGGCCATGGCGCGGCGCAGCTGGTCCACCGGCACCACCCGGTTCACCGCCCGCTGCACCAGGGGATCGGCATCCTGGATGCCGAAGCTGATCCGGGAGAAGCCCAGGCGGCGCAGCGCGAGCACATCCTCCCGGCTGAGCGCCTCCGGGTTCACCTCGATGGAGGCCTCCAGGTCGTCCTCCAGATCGAAGTGACGCTCGATCAACAGCCAGAGGCTCTCGCGCTCGGCGATCGTCAGGTAGTTGGGGGTGCCTCCGCCCCAGTGGAGCTGGGCAAGGCGCCGCCGCTGGGCGGAGTGGCGCGTGACCAGCTCCAGTTCCCCAGCCAGGGCCTCCAGGAAAGGTTCGACCACCTTGGAACCGGCCCCGGTGGTGACGCGGTTGCAGCCGCAGAACCAGCAGGCGTTGCGGCAGAAGGGCACATGCACGTAGAGCGACAGTGGCGCGTCGGTGGGGCGGGCCAGCTGGGTCTCGAGGTCGGTCGCCGTGACGCCCCCGTGAAAGGCCGCGGCCGTGGGATAGCTCGTGTAGCGGGGCACGGGCCGGTCGTGCTTGAGCAGCAGATCGATCGTGGTGGCGCCTGGCGCTGAAACGGTGGCCGCTGGGGTCATGGTGTCGGGGGAGTGGGTGGCGGAGTGGAGGCGGAGGCGGGTTGGGCGGGGCGGCTAGGCGGCGAGGTCCCCCAGCTCCGCCAGCAACCGCTGGGTGTCGTGGAAGGCGACCACCGATTCCTCCAGCAGTTCCAGTTCCTCGTCCTCGCTGAGGTCCATCCGTTCGATGGCGTCATGCAGCTCCTGCTTCAGCTCGGGGATGGGGCGCTGGAACTGCCAGAACTGCAGGGGCGGCAGGCCCTGGCCCGCGAGGATGGCGTTGGCCTGCTCGGCCAGTTGCTGGCCACCGGAGAGATCGCCGCCGTAGCGCACGTAGACGTGGGCCATGAACTGATGCGGGGCCGTCTGGGCCAGGCGCCGCAGATGCTCCAGCCAGATCTCGGCGGCGGCGGAGGCGGGGGTGGCCGGGACAACGGCCAGCCCAGCGATGTCCTGGCGCAGGGCCTGGCTGCGGGCCAGGTCGGCCCAGGGGAAACCCTCGGCCCCCAGGGCGGCGGCGAGCAGGGGGCCCCGGGCCTCGATCAGGTCGTAGGCGGGGGCGAGGGCACGGATCAGGGCCGCCAGCTGGCGGGGGTGGGCCTGGCCCGCCAGCAGGGACCGGGAGAAGGACATGCCCTCGGCCTGGTGGTGGGCGGCGCCGATGCGGCCATGGAGCCGCCGCACCCGGGGGCCGAACCCCTTGCGGGCGAGCACATCGGCGGGCCGGGCATGGTCGGAGATGGCGGCAGGGATGGCGGTGGTCATGGGGAACGGAACCGAAGGAGAACGGGCCCGGAGGGGGCGCTGATTCATACGCTATAACGGTACTGTTGTTCCATGCTTCTGTGGAAACAATTTCGTTGCAACCAGCCCATCCGCTTTCCACCTCCGTCCCCTCCACCCCCCGCGCCCCCATGTCCGCCACCACCCAGGCCCCGACCGCCGCGCCCCTGCGCTCCCTCTCCTTTCTGGTGGCTCCCCTGGGCCAGCTCAGCGAGGACGGCCAGCTGCGGGAACTGATCGAAGAACGCCGCGACCGCAAAGGGGCGGATGTGGAGCTCTGGTATCTGGGGCCGGATCTGGTGGAGGACCTGCGGCTGAGCCAGGCCTTCAGCCGGCCGCCAGGGGCCAGCCCCGTCGGCCCCCACGCGGAGTCCATCGAGGCGATCGTGGCCGGCGACCCGGCGGTGATCACCTGGCTGCAACTGCGCTTCGGCGGCTGCGCCGGCACCCTGGCTCTGCCGGCAGGCTGGCTGCAGGAGCGGGCGGGCGCACTGCCGCCCCGGGCGCCGATCGCCGACACCAGCACCAACACCGCCCTCACCGACAGGACCTAGGGGCGAACACGGTCACCGGTGGCTACCGGTCGTTGGCCTCGGGGAACACCCCCAGCGGTGGTCCCGGAGCCGTGACAGCGGCCCTCCGCGGTGTTTCCGTTGGTCTGACGGCCCGGATCCCCGGGCGGAGGCGCCGTGATCCCGATCGCAACGACCCAATCGAGCCACCCCCAGGACCCGGCCGCCGGTGCCTGATCTCACCCCGGCCGTCGGTGGCACCTCCGCCGCCCCTTTCCCCAACCTGCTCCTTCCCACCGGCGCCCAGGCGAGGGGGCGCACCCTCCCCGGCCGCAAGGTGGTGATTGTGGGCTGCGGCGCCGTGGGCATGGCCTGCGCCGTGGCGATCCTGCATCGGGGCTGCCAGGAGGAGCTGGTGCTGGTGGATGTGGCCCATGACCGACTGGAGGGGGAGGTGATGGACCTCTGCCACGGCCTGCCGTTCCTGCCCCGCACCGACCTGCGGGCCGGGAGCGTGGAGGCGGAGGGACACGATGCCGACCTGGTGGTGATCACCGCCGGCGTGGCCCAGAAGCCTGGCCAGTCACGGCGGGAGCTGATCGAGCGCAATGCGGACCTGTTCCGCAGGCTCGTGCCACCGATCGCGCTCCACTGCCCTCGGGCGGTGCTGCTGGTGGTGAGCAACCCGGTGGATGTGCTGACCCACATCGCCGGCCAGCTGAGCGGCTTCCCCGCCCACCGGGTGATCGGTTCGGGCACCGTGCTCGATTCGGCCCGCTTCCGCATGGCCATCAGTCGCCGGCTGGGCATCGATCCCCACGACGTCCAGGCCTGCGTGATCGGCGAACACGGCGACTCTGAGGTGCCGCTCTGGAGCCGGGTGACGGTGGCAGGCTCTGGGCTGGTGGATGGCGGCTGGGAAGGCAGCCGCACCCTGGCGGACCCTGAGCTTCAGGAGCTGTTCCACGCCGAGGTGCGCCAGGCGGCCTACGAGATCATCCGGCTCAAGGGCAGCACCTCCTGGGCGATCGGGCTGGCCACCGCCGAGATCGTCGAGGCGGTGCTGCGCAGCAAGGACCAGATGCTCACGGTGAGCAGCCGCAGCCACGGCCACTACGGCCTGCCCGATGTCTGCCTCAGCCTGCCCACGATCGTCAACAACAGCGGCGCCGCCGCCCTGGTGCAGATGGCCCTGACCGAGAAGGAGATGGGGCAGCTGCGCCACAGCGCCGAGGTGCTGCGGGGGATGCTCGACGAGGCGGGGTTCTGAGCTAGGCCGCCACCTCCACCGCCCGGCCAGCCAGTCGCGCCACCAGCCCCCGGGCCTGGGACGGGGGGAAGCCCACCGTCTCGATCGCCGCCTGGAAGCAGCCCACGAACTCGCCCACCAGCTCGGCCGGGTCGATGCCGATGGCGGTGAGATCGGCACGCACGGCGTTGAGCATCGCCAGCACGATCGGGACGGCGCGCTCACAGCAGGCCGCGATCGGAACCGCCACCTCGGGGAAACAGACGGCCAGCCAGCGCTCGCCGTAACCGAGGTGTTCAGCCTCATCGTCCAGCACCGTCTGAAGGATTGGGGCGGCGTAGGCATCGGCCACCGGCTGGTAGCACCGGTAGGCCGCCACGGCGAAGCTCTCCACGATCAGACACTGGATCACCAGGGCGCTGACCCGATCCCCCGTGCGCACCGCCTCGCGGAACAGGCGATGCAGGGGCGCGAACAACCGCTGCGCCAGCGGCAGGTCCGGGCGAATCCCCAGCTCCCTGCCGCAGCCGGCGAAGTCACGGGCGTGGCGGCCCTCCATGGCCGCCAGCCGAAGCAGGTCGTCCCTGTCCTCCGGCAGCAGGGAGGCGAGCAGGCGGAAGTGGCTGTCCGCCAACCCCTCTCCCACGATCACCAGGGCGTTGATGCGGCTGTAGGCGTCGCAATAGGCGGCGCTCAGATGGGGCTGGGGCATGGGGGAGGACGAAAGGGAACAGAGGCTGAACAATTCGCTGGAATGACCCGTTGGGCACACCGCTCGAGGGCCGGGCTCAGCCCGCCTCCACCCGCACCATCGGCTGGAAGAACTGGCGCCACAGCAACCCCCCGAAGCGCAGCTTCAGGCCGAGCTGGCGCAGGGGTGAGGCCCCCTGGCGGCGGGCGACGCCCATCTCCTGGAAGCAGGCGACGAGGCGATCGCGCAGGGCGATGAACTGGCCGTTCTCCAGGTCGAAGACCCAGGGGAAGGCACGGCGAGCCGTGCGGTTGGTCTGGCGCATCACCTCCGCATCGAACCGTTCCGGATCCATGCCCAGGATCCGGTAGAAGTCGCCGCGTTCACACACCGTGAGGCTGTGGGTGAGAAACACTGACCACAGGAAGAAGCGACTCAGCAACTTGCCGCGAAACCCCTGGCGCAGGGCGGGCCAGCAGCGGATCAGCATGTTGAAGATGTCGCCATGGCGGTTCTCGTCCTGGCACCAGGGTTCGAAGAAATCGAACAGGGGCGCGAAGTTGCTGTCGGGGTGGGCCTTGAGATGGCGGTCGATGAGGATGTAGCGCCAGTAGCCGATCTTTTCCGACAGGAAGACGCTGTAGAGCACCCAGCTCAGGGGAAACCAGGTGATCGGTCGCTTGGTGCTCAGGCTGGGCAGGTCGATCTCGATGCCTTCGGCCACCAGCGCCCGGTTGAGGAAGCCGGCATGGCGGGCCTCATCGCGGGCCATCAGCTGGAACAGCCGCCCCATCTCGGGACGCTGGGCCTGGAACAGCCGGCGGGAGAGCTCCTTGAACAGCAGGAAGCCGGAGAACTCCGACACGCAGGAGCGCACCAGGTAGCTCTCGTAGGCCTCCTTCTCCTCGGGGCTCAGGTCCCGGAGCCGGTCCAGCGGCGCCTTGCGATCGAAGTGGTCGCGGTTGTAGTCCGCCTCCATCTCGGCAAGCATCGCGTCGAAGGCCGGCCGCTGCTGCTCCAGATCCGTGCGGGCCGCCTTGGCGATCTGGGTCGTGTAAAAGCGCGGCGTCAGCAGGTCTTCGCGCAGGTGCGGGGCGGCCGGCGCGGCCACGGACGGGGCCGCGGCACCGGAGGAGAGGGTGGCTGCCATCAGGGAGGCGACGTGGTTCACGTCATAACGACAACGTGATACTACGTGTTGGGGGTGATGCAGAAGGTTGTTTTCACGATTCTGCATGACTGATCTGAGACGACAGCGTGGTACCATCTGGCCAACCCCAGGCCCCGAGCGGTCGATGGAATCCCTGGCCGACTATTTCAAGGTGTTCTCCGAACCCAACCGCCTCACCGTGCTCGAGACCCTGCGTCCGGGCCCGCTGAACGTCACCGCCGTCGTTGAGAAGACCGGCCTGAGCCAGGCATTGGTGTCCAAGCATCTCAAGCTGCTGACGATCGCCGGCGTGGTCCGCCGCCGCCCCGAAGGCAGCCTGGTGTTCTATGAAGTGATCGACAAGGGGGTCTTCCAGCTCCTGGTTCAGGCCAGAAAGCTGATGCTTGCCTCCCGCCGCCAGCAACTCGATGCCCTTGCGGCCATCCTCTGACCTCCCCGCCGACCTTGACGCCCTGAAACGCGCCCTGGCCGGGGGCCGCCGCGACTTCGCCGGCCTGCGGCTGGGGGATCTCGATGGGGTCTCCCTGGATCTCGGCGACTGCAACCTGAGCGGTGGCTGCTTCAAGGAAGGTCGGTTCGGCCATGCCCGCCTGGCGGGGGCCAACGTGGAGGGCGCCTGCTTCCAGCAGGCCCTGCTCTGGGGGGCCGACCTCTCGGGCGTGGCGGCCAGCGGCTCCTTCTGGCACGACGCCGACCTGTCGGCAGCCCGGCTGCAGGGGGCCGATTTCGGCGGCGCCCTGATGCACCGCTGCTGCCTGCGGGGGGTGCTGGGGGCCCACAGCCGCTGGCGGGCCGCCCGGCTGGTGGAGGCCGACTTCCGGGGGGGCCTCGACCAGCGCACCGACCTGGGCGGCGCCGATTTCCAGGGGGCCGATCTCAGCTTCGCCCTGCTGCAGGGGGCCCTGCTGCAGGGCAGTGACCTTCGCGGCGCCTGCCTCTACGGCGCCAACATGGAAGGTGCCGACCTCCGCGAAGCCGACCTGAGCGGTTGCGACCTGCGGGACACCGATCTCCGGGACGCCATGCTGGATGGAACCCTGCTCCACGACGCCCTGCTGCCATGACCGACTGCTTCGATCTGATCGTGCTGGGGGCGGGCTCCGGTGGCCTGGCGGCCGCCAAGCGGGCGGCCTCCTACGGGGCCTCGGTGGCGATCGTGGAGGGCGACCGGGTGGGGGGCACCTGCGTGATCCGCGGCTGCGTGCCCAAGAAGCTGCTGGTCTACGGCTCCGCCTACCGGCACCTGCTGGCCGATGCGTCCAGCTACGGCTGGCAGCTGGACGGCTTCCGGCCCGACGCGGCGGTGCTGCTCGCCAACGTGCGCCGCGAGGTGGACCGGCTCAATGAACTCCACATCAGCCTGCTGGAGAAGGCGGGTGTCGAGCTGGTGCGGGGCTGGGGCCGGTTCGCCGATCCCCACCACATCGAGGTGGTCCATGGATCCTCCACCAGCCGACGGCTCAAGGGGGACCGGATCCTGATCGCCGCCGGCGGCCGCCCCCACCGCCCCGTGTTCCCCGGAGCCGAGCTGGGCTGGGTGAGCGACGACATGTTCCTGCAGGAGCGTTTCCCCGACCAGGTGGTGGTGGTGGGCGCCGGCTTCATCGCCTGCGAGTTCGCCTGCATCCTGCATGGCCTGGGCGTGGCGGTGACCCTGCTGGTGCGGGGCGACCATCTGCTGCGGGGCTTCGACCGGGAGGCCTCCACGGCGGTGCAGGAGGCCATGGAGGCCGAAGGCATCGAGATCCGCTTCGCCCACAGCCCCGCCGCCATCACCGGCGTGCCCGGAGCCCTGGAGCTCGTCACCCAGAGCGGCGAGCTGCTGCCCTGCGGCGGCGTGCTGCTGGCCACCGGCCGCCGGCCCTTCCTCGACGGGCTGCAGCTGGAGTGCGCCGGCGTGGCGGTGGAAGGCCACCGCATCCCGGTGGATGCCGACCAGACCACCAACGTGCCCCACATCCATGCGGTCGGGGACGTGACCGACCGGATCAACCTGACGCCGGTGGCCGTGGACGAAGGCCGCGCCTTCGCCGACACCGTGTACGGGAACAAACCCCGCCGGGTGAACCACGACCTGGTGGCCAGTGCCGTGTTCAGCCAGCCGGAACTGGCCGGGGTGGGGCTGAGCGAGGAAGCGGCGATCGAGCGCTACGGCACGGACGGCATCCGCGTGCACCGGGCGCGCTTCCGGCCCATGGCCCAGGCCCTACCGGCCCGGGGCCCCCGGGTGCTGCTGAAGCTGATCGTGGAGACCGCCACCGACAAGGTGGTGGGCTGCCACATGGTGGGCGAGCACAGCGCCGAGATCATTCAGATGGCGGCGATCGCCATCGGCATGGGCGCCACCAAGGCCGACTTCGACCGCACCATGGCCCTGCACCCCTCGGTGGCCGAGGAGTTCGTCACCATGCCCGGCTGATCAGCCGCGCGGCTCAGAGATCCTCTTCGACGCCCGGCTGGATGGTGCAGTCGGAGAGGGGGTAGCTGACGCAGAGCAGGGCGAAACCTTCGCCGATCTGCTCATCGTCCAGGAAGCTCTGGTCGGACTGGTCGACGCTGCCGGAGAGGATCTTGCCGGCACAGGTGCTGCAGGCCCCGGCCCGGCAGGAGTAGGGCAGATCGATGCCCTGCTCCTCGGCCGCATCGAGGATGTAGGTGTCGTCTGGGCAGGAGAAGGACTTGCCTCCTTCCAGGCTGATCGTGAAGCTCGCCATGGCGCTGCGGCAGGACTCGTGGGGAATCCTTGGGGAGCCAGGGTCCGGGAGGTGTATCGAGGCGTACAGCGTGCGGGAGCGGGCACACGCCGCCCTCAGGCTCCGGGGCCGCCCGGCGGATCGGTGGGGAAGCCCCAGGCCCGCCGCAGGGCGGGGTCGGACAGTTCCCAGGCATGTTCGCTGGCCACGACCGCGGCCCGGATCCCCTCCTCCGGCAGTCCCCGCTCCCGCCGCTGCAGCTCCAGCCGCTGGCGAAAACACAGGCTCTCCTGCAGCAGGGCTTCGACCCGTTCGGCACCACCGGCACTGGCCAGCATGGTGGGCTGCCGCCCGCAGAGTTCGAGGGTCTCGATGTGCTGCTCCAGCCAGGCCGCTTCGTACTGGAGCATGGCGTCGCTGCAGGCCTGCAGCCTGGCGCCGTAGAGCTCCAGGTGCTCCTCGAGCCGGGCCGGCGCCTCACCCCTCTCGCCCTGGGGCGTCGCGGTGGAGCGGTCGTGGAGCCGCTGCATGATCTGGCGCAGATAACTCATCGGCGGTGGCCTCGAAGCGCACGGGCGGGCGGTGGGGTCAAACGGCGGCCAGGCCCCGTTCGTTGAACATGCCTTCGAACAGCACCGAACTCAGGTAGCGCTCGCCGGAATCGGGCAGCACCACCACGATCGTGCGGCCCGCGAAGGCCTCCTCCCTGGCCAGCCGCAGGGCGGCGACCGTGGCCGCACCGCAGGAGATGCCCGCCAGGATCCCCTCCTCCTTCATCAGGCGGCGGGCCATGGTCACCGCCTCCTCGTCACTGACGGCCTCCACCCGATCCACCAGGCTGAGGTCGAGGTTGGCGGGCACGAACCCGGCACCGATGCCCTGGATCTTGTGGGGGCCGGGCTTCAGGTCTTCGCCGGCGATCGTCTGGCGGATCACGGGGCTGTTGAGCGGCTCCACCGCCACGGACACCAGGGGCTTGCCGAGGGTGGTCTTGATGTAGCGGCTGACGCCGGTGATGGTGCCGCCGGTGCCGACGCCCGCCACCAGCGCGTCCACAACACCATCGGTGTCCTGCCAGATCTCAGGCCCTGTGGTGTCGTGGTGGATGCGGGGATTGGCCGGGTTCACGAACTGCTGCAGCATCACCCAGCGGTCCGGCTCGGATTCGGCCAGCTCCCGGGCCGCGCCGATGGCCCCGCCCATGCCGAGCCGCCCTTCGGTGAGAACCAGCTTGGCGCCGTAGGCCGTGAGCAGCTTGCGCCGCTCCAGGCTCATCGTCTCCGGCATCGTGAGCGTGAGGGGGATGCCGCGGGAGGCGGCCACGAACGCCAGGGCGATTCCGGTGTTGCCGCTGGTGGGCTCGATCAGTTCCTTGCCGGGCCCCAGCAGGCCATCCTTCTCCGCCTGCCAGATCATCGCCGCGCCGATGCGGCACTTGACCGAATAGGCCGGGTTGCGGCCCTCGATCTTGGCGAGCACCCGAGCCCCGCATCCCTCCGTGACGCGATGCAGCTCCACCAGCGGGGTCTGCCCGATGCTGAGGCTGTTATCGGCATGGATGGGGCTCATGGTGCTCCCTGTGGATCCGGTCCATGGGCACCTTAGACAGCGTTCGAGCGCAGAAGACTGTCAAGCAGCTGCGGCACGTCGCGCCGGCGACGCCGGCCCATACGATCGGCTTCAGCCATGGAACGTCGCCAGGGGTGAAGACACCGATCCCCGGGATCAATGGGCCCATCGCCCTGCTGCTGCTCCTGCTCTCCATCGCCGTGGTGACCGTGGTGCTCGACCGGGGCCGCTACTGGTGGCAGTGGTGGCGCACCCGGGCCTCCCGCCGGCAGCAGTGGGAGCGGCTGCTGGCGGAGCAGGGGGCGCCTGCCGCGGGGCGGAAGTTGGAGGACTGGGAGCTGGAGATGCGCTTCGGTGAACCGCTGCTCCAGGCCGCCGTCGTGCTGGCCCCCCTGCTGGGGCTGGTGGGCACCGTGCTCGGCCTGATGCAGGTGCTCGCCAGCCTCGGCCCCCAGCTGCTGCTGCCGGCGGGCTCCAACCTGGCCGGGTTCGGGCAGGTGCTGCTGAGCACAGCCCTGGGGTTGATCCTCAGCCTGATCGCCAGCACCGGCCTGGTCGCGAACCAGTGGCTGCGGCGCAGCCAGTGCCTGCGGCTGCAGCGCCTCGGCCGTGCCTGGCTCCCCCCGGCATGACCTACGCCCTTGCCGCGCTCGTGGGGCTGACCCTGCTGCTGTGCGGATCGGTCGCGGCCCTGGCGGACCTGGCGCGGGAGCGCCAGCCACGGCTGCGCCCCCAGGGCGGAGCAGCCCTCACGGGGGCCCTGTGGATCGTGCAGGCGCCGGAGGATCGCTGGTTCGTCAACGGGGAGCCGGTGTCCCGCGGCCGGCTGCCGGGCCTGCTGGCCTCCCAGCCAGAGACCATCGAGATCCGTTTCCTGCCGGCGGCCACGCTGCCCCTGGGCCAGGTGAGCCGCTCCCTGGCCCGGCTGCGCGCCATCAGTCCCCGGCCGGTGGTGCTGGCCTTGCCCGAGAAGGAACCATGAACGCCGACGCCGATCCCACCCCCCCCTGGGGGCCATCGCTGGACGCCCTGGCCCTCGGGGCGATGGCGACGGGCCTGGCGCTGCTGACCCTGGCGCTGATGCTGGTTCCCCAGCGACTGGCCCAGCGGCCGGCGAGCCAGGGGATCGTCAGCCTGCGCCTGGCGGCCGATGGGCAGCTACGGCTGTGGAACCAGCCGATCCCCAGGGGGCAGCTGGTCCCCGTTCTGCAACGGCTCGAAGCCGGCCAAGGACGCCCCACCCTGCGGTTGGTGCCCGACCGCGACGTGCCCTGGGGGGCCGTGCAGCAGCTGATGGGGCGGCTGGGCCGCACAGACCTGCCCCTGGAATTGCAGCTGCCATGAAAGCCAGCCTCTCCCGCCGACGTCCGTTGCATCTTGGCCGCTGGTCCCTGCCGTGTTGGCGCCGTCTCCAGCTCCCCCTGCTGGTGGCCCTGGCCCTGAACGGGCTGTTGGTGCTGCTGCTGCCAGCGCTGCGGCCCCCCCAGCGGGCGGAACCCCACCGGTCGGCGGCGGCGGACGACACCCCCGAGCTGCTGCGCTTCAGCCGCCAGCAGGCCCGGGAGCCGGCCCTGCCCCTGCTGGCCCTGCCCTCCCTGAGCTCCCTGCCGCCGCCTCCGCCGTCGGATCTGCCGGCCGGGCCCCGCGCCGGGGCCGCCGGGCGCCGGGGTGGCCACGACGCCCGCAGCAACCGGTCCCAGGACCGGCCGGCCTCCGCGGCGGCAGCGGAGCGGGGGGCCGCCCAGGACCGCCCCGCCACCAGGGCCGGCGCGGACCCCCCGGCCGTCGCCCGCTTGCTCACCCTGGCCCTGCAGGCCCGGGTCGTCGAGGCGACCGAGGCCACCGGCGTGGCGGGCCTTTGGGAGCAGGCGGTGGCCACGCGGGAGGTTCCCGGCGCAATGGCCGTGGCGGCGGACGGCGTGGAATGGCGGAAGATGCCCCTGGCCAAGGCGCGCGCCGCCGGGCTGCCCTTGGGCGATCCCCTCGCCGTGGTCGTCGGCGGCAAGGTGCTGGTGCTGTGGCCCGAGGGAACAACGTTGTGGATGCTGGCCGCCGCGGGCGAGAGCAACGCCGTCAGCGCCACCCCCTGAACGGCTGGCCTCAGCCCACCGGACACTCCAGGGCGGCCAGGGCCTGGAACAGGCGCCCCAGGGCCTCCTCCAGGTCCGGGGCATCGAGCATGCCGTAGCTGAGCCGCAGCAGGCCGAAGCCGTTGGCCGGCGGCAGGCCGAAGCTGTCGCCGGGCAGGGCCGCCACGCCGTGCCCCAGCACCAGGTGCCGCATCAGCGCCTCCCCATCGAGGGCACAGGGGAAGCGCAGCAGGCCATAGAAGGCCCCGTCCGGGGGACCCAGCAGCTCCACCGCCAGGCCGGCGGCCCGGGCCGCTGCCACCGCCTCCATCAATTGCCGTCGCCGCTGGCCAAGGGCCGCGACATGGGGCCGGCTCCAGGCGGGTCCGGCCTCCAGGGCCGCCAGGGCCGCCCGCTGGCTCACCTGGGGCGGGCAGATCAGCACCGTGTCCTGGACCTTGGCCAGGGCCCCCATCAGCTGGCGGGGAACCGCCGCGTAGCCCACCCGCCAGCCCGCCATGCCGTAGGCCTTGGACAGGGAGAACAGGGACACCGTGTGGGCGCCGCTGCCCGGCAAGCGGCCGGGACTTCGGTGGGGCACCGACCCATGGACGAAATCGGCATAGGCCTCGTCGCTCACATGCACCAGACCATGGCGGTGGCAGAGGCCATTGATGGCCGCCAGCACCTCCGGTGGCGTCACCAGGCCGCTGGGGTTGTTGGGGGAGATGGTCACGATGGCGCGGCTGCGGGGGGTGATCGCCGCCGCCAGCCGGACGGGATCGGGCACCAGCCCCGCCGCCACCGGCACGGGCACGCCACCGGCCAGGCGGATCGCCATGGCGTGGTTGAAATAGAAGGGCAGCGGCAGCAACACCTCGTCGCCGGGGTCGCAGAGCACCTGGGCGATGGCGTTGAAGGCCATGTTGCTGCCCGCCGTCACCAGCAGCTCGCTGCCCTCCAGATCCAGGCCGCGCCCATCGGTGAGCTCCCGCCGCACCGCGTCCAGCAACTCCGGCTCCCCCTGCACCGGTCCGTAGCGATCGAGCCGCCGATCCGTCCGGTCCAGGGCCACGGCCACGGCCCGGCCCACCCCCGGCGGGGGCGCCCAGGCCACCATGCCCTGGGCCAGGGAGAGGGCCTGGGGGCACCGGCGCATCAGCGCGCCCACCTGGGCAATCACGGGATCGGCCACCGCGGCCATGCGCTCCGCCGCCCGGGGGAAAGCGTGCCCCATCTCAGCTCACCGCCGGCAGCAGGAGCTCCATCACGGCACCACCATCGGGGTGGTTGGCCGCCTGGATGCGGCCGCCATGGGTGACGGCGATCTGCTGGACGATCGCCAGGCCCAGACCGCTGCCGCCCCGGTCGCTGCGCACCCTGGAGGGGTCGCCGCGGTAGAACCGCTCGAACATGTGCTCCAGGTCGTCCTCGCTCAGGCCGGGGCCCTCGTCGCGGATGGCCAGCAGACACCACCCCGCCGTCGCTTCGATTTCCACCCGCACCGTGCCGCCCTCCGGGCTGTAGCGGAGGGCATTGTCCAGCAGGTTGAGCACGGCCCGGTGCAGGCGCGAGCCATCGCCCATCACCATCAGGGGAGACTCGGCCGTCAGCGCCAGGTGGATGGAACGGCGTTCGGCCAGGGGGCGCAGACCCAGCCACACCTGCTGCACCAGCTGGGGCAGATCAACCCGACTGCGCAGGCGCACCCCCTCCGGCAAGGTGTTCTCCAGGCGGGAGAGTTCCATCAGATCGCCGACGAGCCGCTGCAGCCGCAGCAATTCCCGCTGCAGCCGTTCCACCAGCACCGCATTGGCGTCGTTGACATGGGCCGCCAGGCTGTCCCCCACCAGCAGCAGGGCCGTCAGGGGCGTCTTGAGCTCGTGGGCCACATCGCTCACCCAGCGCTCCTGCTGCTCCAGCTGGGCCTCAAGCGAGCGACGGCTCTGGAGCATCACCGCCACCCAGCCGCCGTCGCCGGGCAGGACGACCACCGCCAGTTGCTGGTCGCCCGGTTCCCAGTCCAGCCGCTGGGGTCGCTCCCGTCGACGGGCGTTGCGGATCCCCTCCAGCAGCTCGGTGGACTGACACAGGCGTTCGAGCGGTTCCTGACGGCGCAGGCCGGCCCCGGGGACGTCGAGCAGCCGTTCGGCCCGCAGGTTGATCAGCTGGATGCGATCGGCGCCATCGAGGATCAACCAGCCATCGGGGGCCTCGCCGATCCAGCGCAGCAGCTGGCGGAGTGAAAGTCCCGACAGGCCCTGGCCGGGGCGGCGGCGGCGCCGTGCCAGCAGCCAGCCGAGGGCCAGACCGAGCAGTCCGGCCAGCAGCAGGCCCATTCAGCCGAAGCGGTAGCCGAAGCCCCGGACGGTGATCAGATGCTCGGGGGCCGAGGGATTGGCCTCCAGCTTTTCGCGCAGCCAGCGGATGTGCACATCGACGGTCTTGCTGTCGCCGAAGTAGTCGTAACCCCAGACCCGCTCCAGCAACTTGTCGCGGCTCCAGACGCGGCGGGGGTTCTGCATGAACAGCTCCAGCAGCCGGTATTCCTTGGGGGAAAGATTGACCTCAAGGCCATCGCGGGTGACCCGGCATTCCTCGGGGAAGAGGCTGAGGTTGGCGTGGTGGAACACCTTGGCGGTCGCCTCCACGGAGCGGCTGCGGCGCATCAGGGCGCGGCAGCGGGCCACCAGCTCCCGCAGGCCAAAGGGCTTGATGAGGTAGTCGTCGGCGCCCACCTCCAACCCCAGCACCCGGTCGGTCTCGCTGTCGCGGGCGCTGACCACGAGGATGGGGGTCTGGTTGCCGGCGGAGCGCAGCTGGCGGCAGAGATCGAGCCCCCCCAGACCGGGGAGCATCAGATCCAGGACCACGAGGGAAAACTCCTCACCGGGCGGGCACTCCTGCAGGGTGCGCAGGGCTTCACGACCGTTTCCGCAGGCCGTGACCGCAAACCCCTCGAGCACAAGGACGTCGCGGATCGTCTCGCGGATCGTGTCGTCATCCTCGACGACCAGGAGGGGGGGATGCATGCCGGCATTATCGGCGTCAACGGGGGGAAGGCCCCAGAACTGTCTCAACGGCGTGGGAGATAGCTGACCACCAGGCGACGCTGGCCGTCCAGCTGCAACCAGCCCTCATCGCGCAGGGCGCCGATCACGCGGGTGACGGTGACGCGGGTGGTGGCCAGGGCGCTGGCCACCTCCTGATGGGTCAGGCGCAGGTTGAGGCGCAGGCCCGACTCGCAGGGCTGGCCGTACTCGCTGGCCAGGAGCTCGAGAAAGCCGCGCACCCGTTCATCGACGCGCTTGAGGCCCATCAGGGCCAGCAGGGCCTGGCTTTGCTGGATGCGCTGGCCGAGGGCCTCCAGCATGGCCACGGCCAGGGTCCCGTCCTGGCGGATCTCGCTGCAGCTCAGGCAAAGCAGGTCGGTGTCGACCAGGGTGGTGGCGGCATAGGCCTCGACACCGTTGAGGGGATCGCCGAAGGGTTCGTTGGGGCCGGCCAGCCCGAGCAGCATGTCGTCGCCGTGAATCGTGATGGCACTGAGTTTCACCATGCCGCGAACCACCAGCCAGACGTTGTTCTTCAGCAGCGGCACATTGCTGCCGGCACTGACATGAACCAGACTGCGTTTCTGGTAATTGGCTTCGAGAAGATCGCGGAATCCATCCTTGCTACCGGATTCACGGGAGGGCGTGAATACCATCGGGAAAAGCGCGTCGGATGCATCGAACTGTATGCAGCAACACCCGGCGAACGAGCAAAGGGCTGGTAGTGCTTTGGTTAAGGGCTCGGTAAGGCCAGGGCCAGCAGGGGCGCCTCGGCCTGGCTGTCGGAGCGCCGCTCCAGCCAGAGCGCCATCGAGAGGCTGCGACGCCGTTCGGGCAGGATCAGCCCGCTCGCCCGCTGCCGCCACTGCTGCCAGCAGCCCTGGGCCCTGCGGCGCAGCAGGGCCTCCAGGGCCGGCAGACTCCGGGCCAGCCCGGCCGGCAACTGGTCATCGATGGCCCTCGCCAGGACATGGAGATCGTTGAGCTCTCCGAGCAGCTCCTGCAGCTCCTTCAGTTCCGCCACCCACTGGCGGCAGCGGGAGCCGGTGACGGCGCCGAGATTCTCCAGGCCGTAACGGGCCGTCTTGAGTCGCTTGCGCAGGTCGTGGACCCGTTCCATATCCCCCTCCTGCTCGAGGATGAACCAGCCGGGGTGCTGGAACAGCCCGGCGATCATCGGGGCCTGCCACTCCAGGGACCAGGCCAGCAGCGGCAGTTCCCCCAACGCTGTGAGGTGGGGTTGCCGCAGCCAGCCCTGCAGCTGGGAGAGCAGCTTCAGGTAGCCGCCGCTCTGCAGGGTGCTCACCACCTGCTCGTAGGCCAGGGCCCGCTCGCGCCGCAGCTGTTTGAGCACGGGCTTGAGGGCCTTCCGCTCCGGGTCCGGCAGCTCCCCCATCAGGTCCTGCTCGAGCCGTTCCCGCAGCACATCCAGGTCCCGCGCCATGCCGAGGCGCCGCACCGTCTTGGCCAGCCGGGGATCAGCGACGGCCCTGGGCAGTTCCAGGGCAGGGGCGAACTGGTGCAGACAGGTGCGCAGGCGACGCAGCGCCACCCGCATCTGATGCAGGGGTTCGGGGTCGGTGTCCGCCAGCACCGGCCCCTGCAGGGACACCAGCTTGTCGGTGAAGCGGGCGATCAGATCAACGGCGAACGCCCCGTTGCTGAAGGCGTGAACATCGTGCGGGCTGGCCATGGGAGGGGCCGGAGGCCTCAGCGGGGTGATTTCGAGCGGATCTCCTCAAAGCTGCGTCGGATCGCCTGACTGATCGTGAGTCCGACGGGCAGATCACCGCCGAAGGAGGTACCGAGCAGGTGCCGATAGAGCTTGGATTCAACGATACGGTACGTATCCGCAGGCAAGGGAATGGCGCCGGCCTGCTCCGTAAATCGCAACCCTCGCTGCACCGTGAAGGTGACGAAGCGGCGCACTTCGGGCCGCTCCCGCAGGTCCCGGTCGTTCACGTAGACGAACAGCGGTCGGGACAGGGGCTGGTAGCGCTCGCGCTGCACATTGTTGACCGATGGCAGCCAGGCCCCACGGGGCCCGGCCACCTCAAGCGCCTTCAGCTTGCCCGCCTGGCTGCGGAAATAGGAAAAACCGAAATAGCCCAGGGCCTGGGGGTTTTTCTCGACACAACGTACGAGAACGTTATCGTCTTCACTGGAGGTGTAATCGGTGCGGGAGTTGCCCGAATCACCGTTGATGGCCTTGTTGAAGTAGTCGAAGGTTCCGGAATCGGCCCCCGGGCCACACAGATTGATCGGCCGATCCGGCCAGGCGGCATTGACCTGCCTCCATCGCTTGATCCGTCCCTGCGCCTTGCGGTTCCACAGGGTGGAGAGCTCCGCCGTGCTGATGCGGCTGGCCCAGGTGTTGCGGGGATGGACCACCACCGAGATGGCATCGAAGGCCAGGGGCAGTTCGATGAATCGAACCCCCTTGGCGGCGCAGGCCTTGAGCTCCCGGGAGTTGATCGGACGGGAGGAGTTGCTGATCGGAATCTCGCCCCGGCAGAAGCTGCGCAGGCCACCGCTGCTGCCCGTTTCCTTCAGGGCGATGGACACCGGCGGGCCACCCTGGCGGTCCTGGAAGGCCCTGGCCGCCGCTTCGATGATCGGGAACACCGTGCTGGACCCCTCGATCCGCACCACCGGTGCCGTCCCCGTCTGAGCCTGGGCCGGCACCGGTGCCAGGGGGGGTGCCAGCCAGGCGCCGAGCAGGACACCGAGGCCGCTGCAGGCCATCACTCCCCTCGACAGAACCGTCGCCGGCAGCTTCAGGACCATGGTTCCAGACCAGCGAAGGAGGGGCGCTGCGCCGATCCTGCACCAGCAAGCCGAGGGGTTGGGTTAAGGACAGATTGTGGCTGCCATCGGAATCCCGCCGGTCCGCAGGGGACGGCCTCAGCCCTGCCCGGTCCAGTCCTGGAACCAGCCCCGCCGCCACAGCCACCAGCCCTGCAGGGTGGCGATCAGGAGCATCAGCAGCATGACGAAGGCATAACCATGGCGCCATTTCAGCTCGGGCATGAACTCGAAGTTCATGCCGTAGACGCCGACGATGAACGTGAGCGGCGCGAAGATGCTGGTGAGGATGGTGAGGGTCTTCATCACCTGGTTCATCCTGTTGCCGACGCTGGCCGCATAGGACTGGGTGATGGCATCGCACTGACCTCGCAGCGAGCCGCAGGCCTCGAACAGTTGGTCAACGAGCTCGGCCATGTCCCGGAAGCCCTCCAGGGCCTCGGTGCCCAGCAGCCGCTGCCGTTGCCGCAGCAGCAACCGGATCTGGTGGCGCAGGGGCCAGATCAGGGTGCGGATGATGCGCAGGTTGCTGCGGAACTCATAAGAACGGCGCAGGATCAGGGGGCGGGGGTTGCGCAGGGAGGATTCCTCCAGCGCATCCAGCCGCTGGGACATCGCCTCCAGCATCGGAAACAGATCATCCAGCAGGTCATCGATGACGAAGTGCAGGATGTCGTCCAGGTCCCGGTCGGCCAGGGACCCCGACTTGGACAGCAACCACTCGGTGAGATCCGGGAAAGGATCCCCGCCGCAGCCCTCCTCCAGGGTGATCAGCAAGCCGGGCAGCAGCACCAGCCCCACCTGCTCACTGACCAGATGGGCCGGGTCCTTGGCGAAGCTGAGCCGGTGCAGCACCACCAGCAGCACATCCTCCAGACCGTTCACCTGGGGCCGCTGGGGCACCTCCAGCAGCGGGGCCAGCAGCACCGCCGGCACCTCCAGGCGATCGAAGAGCTGCTGGATGTACGGGCGATCCCCAAGACCCTGCAGACGCAGCCAGAGCGGCGTGCCCGCCTGGCGCAGGCTGGCCAACTGCTCGATGGCGGGGGTGGGGGTGCGCACCGGTCCGGCATCCAGGAACAGCACCACATCGGCCCGGGTGGGCCCGAGCCCGCCATGGACATAGAGATGGGTGGGCAGACCGGCCGGACGCTGCTCCAGGCGCTGGGAGTTCAGCGCCCCTGGGGTGAGTCGCACCACGGGGGGTCCGGTTGTTGCGACGATTCAACCGCAGCTGCCAGTCGGTGGGTATGGCCGGCGCTGGAGGCCCTGGAGGGGGTGGCCTGATCCCTTTACGGAGTCTTAAGCCAGGCTGGCTAGCCTGACGGGCTGATCCAGATGAATCGTTGACCAACCAGCCCTCCACGGGACCGATCCATCCCGAACTCGGCCGTCAGGAGAGTGATGTCAAGTCTCCGATGGAGGCCCATGGCAGCTACCGCGGCAGCGACTGGAGCCCGGAGCGGCTGATGTTCCATCAGAACCTGGAGTCCTTCGCCGACCAGGTGGGGTTGATCGTTGGCCTGCAGGCCAACGGCAAGATGAGCCAGGACGAGGCCTACGCGAAAATCAAGAAGATCTGGAAAGGCCTCAAATTCACCCGCGATTCCCTGTTCGACGCCACCAAGGGCTGAGCGGGGCACCGATCTCCCGGTGGGGGAGATTGTGACGCAGATCACGGCAGCGGGTTGTCCGGCTCACCGTTGCTCCGGTAGGCCAGGCCGGTGATGGGGGCCACGGTTCCCGCCAGTGCCTCCGCGGTGGTCCAGAGGCAGGGCACGTGGGCCGCGGCGCAGATCCGCAGGATCTCCTCCTGAATCGGAGCGATGGCCTCCCAGCCGCACTCGATCGCCAGATCGCCGCGGGCGATCATCACGCCCACCGGAGCTCCATGGACCATGGCCGCGAGCAGCAACCGGGGCAGGTTGAGGAAGGCCTGGCGGGTGGCGATCGTCAGCAGCACCGCCAGATCCCCCCGGCCCCGATCCTCCAGGCACTGGCGCAGGCTCTGGAGGTCGGACTCCCTGGACAGGAAGGCGCATCCGACCACGTCGGCATGCCGCGCCACGAATGCCAGGTCTTCGCTGTCCCTGGCGGTCAGCGCCGGCATGCGCAGGTCACTGTCGGGGAGGTGGATCCTTCTGTCGGAACGCAGCCGGCTGCCCCGGGCCCGGGCCGTGGTGACCTCGAGCACCACCTCCTGGGCTGCCACGCCCCGGACCACACCGGCTAGGCGGCCCTGATCGAAGAGCACCCGCTCCCCGAGGCGGAGGTCGAAGAACAGCTCCGGCAGGGTGCAGGGGAGTGTGCCCGCACCCCGGTCCGGCTCCGGCGTCAGACGGATGGCGTCGCCCGGTCGCAGCCGCCGTTCGCCGCTCACCGGGGCCAGCGGGCCCACGACCAGCCGGGCCTTGCCGCGCCGCTGGCGGAACACCAGGCCGGACGTGAAGTGGCAGGTCTTCTCGACCTGCAGCAGCAGCCCCCCCCCGGGGCCGCGACGCACGACGGTGAGGGTGCGCCGGCGGCCGGAGGAATCGATTCCCCGCAGGCGATCACCCCGCCGCAACCGCTTCGCCTTCGACAGCCGCGCCGGCAGCAGCACCACCGCGGGATCCTGCGGCACGGGCGTGGCCCCCGGCGGCACCACCAGGATCCGCACCGGCCGGGTGGGGCGGCCCATCCGATCGCGGGGGGGACGGGCACGGATCACGGCGGGCTGGGGGGCCAGCTGGCCGGTGCGCAGCGTCGGCCCCGCCAGCTCCATGGCGATCGCGCAGGGGCGGCCGGTGGCCGCGCGGGCCTGGGTGATCCCCTCCACCATCCGGCCCCAGACCGCGGGACCGCCCTGGGCACAGCTGATGGAAGCGATGGTCATCCCCGCCTGCAGCAGGTCGGCGATCAGGGCGGGCCGCTCGGCCGCCTCCGCCGGCAGGCTGACGATGATTCCGGCGCCCCCCGCGGCGGCCGCGGGCCCGAACAACCACTCCCCCTGCCGCTGCAGCAGGTCGGGGCCGCCCGGCGGGGCGAGGGCCGCCGCCGGCGGGGCCAGGCCCTCGAGCGCTTCGAGGGCGGTGATCACCGCCTCGAGGGTGGAGACCAGGTGGGTGTCGCCATCGGCGAGGGGACAGAGCCCCCGCAGGCGCAACGCCTTGGGCAGGTCGGGATGGGCGTGGCGGTGAAAGGCGATGACCTGCAGCAGGTTGCGGGCACCGGCCCGGTGGTTGGGATGGATGGCCGCCAGGCAGGTGGCCTCCTCCACGTCCACACGCTCCAGGGTGGACCTCAGGGCGCGCAGGGTGTCGAGCAGCCAGCCGCCGTCCGGGGCGGGCGCGGCCTTGGGGTCCCTCATGGCCGCGGGCCCTCCCTCAGGCAGGACGGCCCGGGAGAGGGGAGCGGAGTGGGGGCCACCCCTGGCTGGGCTGCGGGGTCGGGAATGGAACGCTGGCGGGCTCCCTCATCATCCCAAGACGACCGTGAAGCCCCGTTTCCCCCTGATCCTTACCCGCCCGCCTGCCTGGTGTCTGATCCAGGAGTCACCCATGAGTCCCCCCCAGGCGCCCTGACGCCATGCGGCTTCTGGCCCAGGACAGGGACTCCAGGAAAGTCGCGGCAGGGGAGGTGATGTTCAGCAAAGGCGACGCGGGCGCCCCGGTCTTCGGCCTCCTGGCGAGGAACGTCCAGATCGACTGGGCTGAAGGGCGGAACAGCGACATCCTCCGGCATGTCTCGGCGATCTCTGAGCGCCCGGCCCAGCTCCCAAGAAGGCAAAACGCCGCAATGACGCTGCAGACTTGCAGCAATGGCGCGCCATCGATGGGACTCCCCGAACCCGGCACCTATGGCGATCCCCAGCGCAACGGCCTGAGGGCGAAGGATCTCTACGACGCGGTGGTCGAGCATCTGTTCTATTCGATCGGCAGGCGGGTGCCGGGGGCCGATCGCCACGCTCTCTACATGGCGCTCGGCTATGCCGTGCGCGACCGGCTGATGACCCGCTACCTGGCGGGGCTCGATGCGATCGGCACCAGTCCCAGCCGCATGGTGGCCTACCTCTCGGCCGAATTTCTGATCGGCCCCCAGCTCGGCAACAACCTCCTGATGCTGGGTATCCAGCAGGAGGCCGCCGAGGCCCTCAAGCCGTTCGGCATCAACGACATCGAAGACATCCTCAACGTGGAAGCGGAACCGGGCCTGGGCAACGGCGGCCTTGGTCGCCTCGCCGCCTGCTTCCTCGAGTCCCTCGCCTCCCTCGAGATCCCCGCCACCGGCTACGGCATCCGCTACGAGTTCGGCATCTTCGACCAGCTCATCCGCGACGGCTGGCAGGTGGAGATCACCGACAAGTGGCTCAAGGCCGGCTGGCCCTGGGAGATCCCCCACCCCGA
>CALRJP020000017.1:0-80134 GCA_943367585.1 Rhizobium sp. Q54 | reverse complement strand
TCGGTGATCCGGTCGAGGCAGGCGTTCAGCAGGGCCGCCGCTTCATAGCGGGTCATGGCCTGGCCACCCTTGTAGGTGCCGTTCGGGTAGCCGGCGACGCAGCCGTAGCGCTCGATCAGGTTCGAGAGGGCCTGGAAGGCCCAGTCGGTGGGCTTGACGTCGGAAAACTGGTTGATGCTGGTGACCTGCTCCTGGCTCTGGCCCGCCGCAGAGCGGGCGTAGCGGTTGACGGCGTCGAGGTTCAGCTCGCCGGCGGTGGCCCCGAGCGGGGCGAGGGGGGCCAGCAGGCCGGCGGTGGCGACGGGAAACAGACGACGCACTGGGGAGGCCATGGATGAGATTGCGGGGAAGAACGAACGACAAGGACGCGCGAAAAGAGCCAGCGCCAGAATGAATCCTGAGAATGATAATAGTTATCAGCACGGCATTGATCGGCTTGGGCCGGTTGTGCCGCTGACCGGGTCAGCGCCCCCTCAGTCCTCGCCGGCCGGCTGCCCCGCTGCCATCCCCGTGACCGGTCCGGTGGCGGCCAGAAGGAACACGGCGAGGCTGGAGCGGGGGCGTGCCATGGACGGTCGGGACCGGATGCAGCCGAGTGTGCAGGGCCCCGCCAAGGCGGGCAGCCTCGAAAGGGACAGCCGCCCGTGCCATCGGTCACGCCGTTGGGTGCCCCGTCGCCAGTGGCGCCGCTGGCGGCCGGTGGACAGTGCCGCAACACGCCTGTGGCCTGATCGTGACCCGAGCGAGCCAAGTGATTCCATCGACCCGTCTGACCCGCTGCCGTCGAACCCTGGCCCTGGGCCTGCCCCTGTGGCTCGGCCTGGCCGTCAGCGGATGCGCCACCCATAGCCAAACGCAGGCGCCGACCCCGCAGGCGGTGGTCAAGACCTTCGTCGCGGCGGTGGTGCAGCCCAACGCCAAGGCGTTGGTGGCGCAGACGGCGGCCCTCCAGGAGGCGATCGCGCGCCTTTCGGAGCAGCCTTCGGAGCAGCACCTCGAGGCGGCCCGCCAGGCCTGGCGCTCGGCGCGCCGGACCTGGGAAACCAGTGAGAGCTGGGCCTTTGGTCCGGCGCAAACGCAAGGCTTCGACGGGGCCATGGACGACTGGCCGGTGAATCGCCGTGACCTGGCCACCGCCCTGGCCGAGGACCCGTTCACGGCCGCCAGCTTCGCCGCCCTCAGTGACACTGCTAAAGGGTTCCATGGCATCGAATGGATGCTGTGGGGTGGTCGCACCGGCACATCACCCACCGCGGATCAGCTCACCGCCAACGATCTCGCCTACCTGCGGCTGGCGGCTGGGGATCTGCACCGCCAGGCCGAGGGGCTGCTCGCCAGCTGGTCGGGGCCCCAGGGCTACGGCGCCCGCATCAGTTCCCCCGCCGAGGCGGGTACGGCCGTGCAGGAGATGCTGCAGGGGGTGATCGGGCTGCTCCAGGAAGAGGGCGATGAAAAGCTCGGCCAGCCGCTGAAAACGCGGGATCCCCACACTCTGGAAAGTGCCGACAGCGGCAATACCCGGGCGGATCTGCTGGCCAATGTCGAAGGGGCCCGCCGCGTGCTCGTGAGCACCGGCCTGCTGGAGCTGATCCGCCGCCGCGACGCCGACCTGGGGCAGCGGATCGCCACCCAGACGGCCCGGGCGGTGGATCTGGCCAAGGGCCTGCCGGACCCGATCAACGACCACCTCGACAATCCGGCCTCCCGCCAGGCGATGGAGGACCTGATCAGCCAGCTGCACAGCACCGCGGCGCTGGTGGAGCGCTCGGTGCCCCTGGTCTCCTGATGGCCCGTCCCGCCAGAACTGTGCGGCGCCTCCTGCTGGCGTCCCTCGCCCTGGCCGTGGTGCTCGGGTTCGGCCTGCGGCAAGTGCTGGGGGGGGGCGATCCCCAGCAGGCGGCCGGAGCGATGACGGTGGCCAACCGCACCTCGGCCTCCTTCGAGCAGCCGGCCGCCGGTCTCACCCCGGCGGAGCTGGAGCGCCACCAGGTGGCCGATGGTCTGTTCGATCGCACCCATGTGCCCCTGGAGGGCGCCCCCGGGGCGGGTCTGGGGCCCCGCTTCAATGCCGCCTCCTGCGTCGCCTGCCATGTGCGCAACGGCCGAGGCCGGCCGCTGATGGGGGAATCCCTCGTGCGGGTGGCCCTGCGGGACGGCCGGCCGGTGCCGGGTCTCGGCCGCCAGGTGCGGGACCGCGCCGTGCTGGGGGCCTCGCCGGATGCGGCCGTCACGGTGGCCTGGCAGGAACGGGATGACCTGCGCCGGCCGGTGGTCCAGCTGCAGGCGGACCCTTCCCTCGACCTTTCCGTACGGCTGGTGGCCCGCTCCCTGCGGGTGGCGCCGCCCCTGATCGGCCTGGGCCTGCTGGAGGCGGTGCCGGAGGCGGAGATCCTGGAGCACGCCGACCCCGACGACCGCGACGGCGACGGGATCTCGGGCCGGCCCCACTGGCTGGAGGGACCAGGGGGGACGCAACGGCTGGGGCGCTTCGGCTGGAAGGCAATCTCCCCGTCGCTTCAGGAGCAGACCGCGGCGGCACTCCTGAACGACATGGGGCTGACCAGCCCGGGGGACATCGGCCGGCGCGAGCTGGAGCTGGTCACCTACTACAGCCAGACCCTGGGGGCGCCGCGCACCGCCCTGCCGGCCACAAGCCCGGTGGTGCGGCGGGGCCGGGAGCTGTTCGACAGCTTGCAGTGCGCCCGCTGCCACGTGCCGCAGCTGGCCACCGGCCGGTCAGCGGCAGCGGTGGCCGGGGTGATCAATGGCCAGACGATCTGGCCCTACACCGATCTGCTCCTGCACGACATGGGCGCCGGCCTCGACGACGGCGTGGTCGAGAAGGGGGCGCCGGGGCGGGAATGGCGCACGGCTCCCCTCTGGGGTCTGGGGCTGGCCCATCGGGTGAATGGCTCGGTCGGGTTCCTCCACGACGGCCGGGCCCGCAGCCTCGAGGAGGCGATCCTCTGGCACGGGGGGGAGGCCGCCACCGCCCGGGAGCGCTTCACGGCCCTGGCCCCGGAGCAGCGCCGCTGGTTGCTGGGCTGGCTGCGGCAGCTCTGAGCCTCAGAGCGCGAACAGGGCGTCGTAGCGGCCGTACTCCGGCTTGCGCAGGCCATCGACCGCCAGCATCCGCCGCAGTTCGATGATCTCGGCGCGCTGGGCCACGATCACGTTGCGCGCGAAGCGCCGGATGGTGGGATTGGTGCTCTTGGCCAGGGCGTCGTGGGCCATGATCAGCGCCCCGCCGTGGTGATGGAGCATCCCCTCCAGGAACCAGACGACGCGCTTGTCCGGGGTGGGTGGGTCGCCCATCATCCGCATGCCGTCGATCTGGGCCTGGCTCATGCGGGTGAGGCCGGCGAGGCTGTTGGGAGCACCGCCTTTGGCCAGGGCCACCGGATACACGGGCGCCTGGGGGTACCAGGCCTTGCGCCACAGCCCCATGGCCCGGATCTCGTTGGCCTGATCACGCCAGATCGTCTTGGCCAGGGCCCCCACTCCGGGCGACCCGATGCCGAAGACGAACTCGCTCATCCGCAGGGCACCGGTGTGGTGCTGCACCATCCCGTCGATGAAGCGCAGGTCGTAGGTGGCACCGGCGGGACCCACGTCGTGGGCATGGCCCGCGTGGGCCGGACCTCCGGCGGGGCTGGGCTGGCTCGGGGCGGAGTGATCGTGATGTTGGTGGTGCATGCCGCCGTGATCCTGGGCCGGGGCGGGCGTCGCCAGGGTCAGGGCGCCAAGTACGCCAAGCAAGGCGGCGAAACGGTGCGGGCGCATGGCGAGAGGAGAACTGGAATCACCGTATGGTCTCCACTCAGCTGGAGAGTCAAGGGGTCCCGTACCAGCGGCGATACCACTGCGCCATCTGCTCAATTTCCTGGCTCTGGGCCTTCACCATGGCCTGTTGCATCGCCTGCAACGGGGGATGCTGGCTGTTGGTCTGGGCCATGGTGGCCATCATCACGCCCATGCGGTGGTGGGGAATCATCTGTTGGATGAAGGCGCGATCGAAATCCGAGGCGCTCTTCAGCCAGGCGATGTCGGTGCCCGTCCCCCCCATGCCACCCATCCCCATCATTCCCATGCCGCCGCCGTGGCCCATGGCTCCACCCCAGGCCGGCACAGCGCCTCCGAACCACTGGCGGTACCAGGTGCGCATCTGGGCGTTCTCCTGCGTCTGGCTGTCCTTGATGCTGCGGGCCAGGGCCTTGATCTCCGGCCGCTTGGCCCGGTTCAGGGCCAGATCCGCCATGGCGATGGCTCCGTCGTGGTGGGGAATCATCATCACGATGAAGTGCTGATCCATCGACTGGGCGCCCATCCGGCCCACACCCATCCCGCTCCCCATGGGAGGAGCCACGGTGGGGGGCTCGGCCAGCGTTGGCGTCCCCAGCCCCAGACACAGAACCCCCAGCCCTGCGAGAGCAGCCAACCTGCGCGCCGCCGCCCGTGTCTGGACGCCGGTGGATCGGGAATCGTCCATCAGTTCTGCTCCCTGGCGTATGGCTGTCTTCAGCATGGGAAGGCAGCAGGACGCCGAAGAGCGTCCGGCACAGGGCTTCATGTCCAGGTCCCGTGGCACAGCGGCCCCTCGCGCGATCTCAGACCCGGAGATTGGGGCAGATCACATCCCCTTCCTTGGCCGGATCGTTCTGCCAGCCGGCCAGCAGGCCCTGCAGTTCCTGCCTTAGTTGCCCCAGCTCCTCGATCTGGGCATCGATCCGCTCGATCTGGCGCTCCAGCTGGGCCTGGATGTCGCCGCAGGGCAGATCCCCGGCGTCATGCACCGCCAGGCAGCCCTGGATCTCCTCCAGGCTGAGCCCGAGGGTCTTGAGCCGACGGATGAACGCGAGGCGCCGCAGGCTGTCTTCCGCAAACAACCTGTAGCCACCTTCGCTGCGACCGATGGCCGGCAGCAGACCCAGATCCTCGTAGTAACGGAGCGTCTTGACGGGCAGTCCGCTGCGCCCGGCCAGTTCCCCGATCTTCATGCCGGTGTGGCTGCCGACGGCGCCCATGGATGCGACTCTCCACTCCTGTGGCGACCCTACCGGCGGCGCCCGGCTTGCGGGATCGCGCCCGCGGGTCACCGCCGGATCAGAAGGCCGCGGCATCGATGCTGGCCTTCCGTGAACACGGAAATCCAGCACGGAAGCGCCATGGCCAAGGTCATGTGGCGCTTCAGCACCCTGGCAGCCTGTCCTGGGTTGCAGACGTCGTAGATCCAACAATCCTCGGTGAATTCGATGCCCTTACTGCGCAGGGTCTGGCCGAGGTCATGGAGCGCCAGGACCCCGAAGTCCCGGGCCACGATGGCCTCCTGCAGGTCCGTACTTGCCTGCTCAAAGGATTTGCTTGTGTCGCCCAGTGTCTCCATTGCTGAACCCCAGCCAGTGGATGTCCGCTGGCTGGAATCTGCGGCGAGTCTGTGGTCGGCCCGGCCCGCTCAGTCCCGCCCGTCCGCCAGCTTCGCGGCCGCATCACTGACCTTCTGGGCCACGGCCTTGGCGCCATCCTTGAGATCCTCCGCCGCGTTCATGGCGGAGGCCTGAACCTGTTTGGCTTTGCCCTTGAGTTGGTGACCGGTGTCGCCGGTCAGTTCTCCCAGGGCCGATTCAAGTTTGCCTTCCGCATCCTTGGCGGCGGCGTCAGCTTTGTTGGACATGGTTCTGGGGGCGAGGGGAATCAGCAGCCAGAAGGTTGCCGTCCATCGGCGGCTGCAGTTCCAACCTAGGGATGGCAGAACGACCTGCGTGTGAATCCATTTGTGGAATCCAAGGTCAGACCGGCCGGGCCAGGTGAGGCCTGGATGGGGATGGCCCCGATGTCATCGTCTGCTCCAACCTGCATCAAAGCGGCCGCAGATCTGCCTCTGTCCGGACAACCTCTGCAACGATTCTGAATGGTCGAGCTGAACGCAAACCCCTGTGAAAGACTGGTTTCAGCAGGGAGGAACCATGGCGAAGCTCCTGATCACTGCCGGCATGGGATCGGTGCCCTCTCCTGACGGGGCCGCGTTCCGGGTCTGGGCTCCCCACGCCGAGCAGGTCTCCGTCATCGGCTCGTTCAACCATTGGGATGGGGCCACCCATCCGATGGATCCCGAACCGCGCGGCTTCTGGTCCGTCCATGTGGAAGGTGCCCGCATTGGCGACCACTACAAGTATCAGCTCGCGACACCGTGGGGGGTGATCAAGCGGATTGATCCCTATGCCCGTGAAGTCACAAACTCGGTTGGCAACGCCATCATCCATGATCCTGACTTCGACTGGGATCATGATGACTTCTCCATCGAGGGCTGGAATGAGCTCGTGATCTATGAGTTGCATGTCGGCACCTTCAATGACGACGATCTCAACCAGCCAGGGCGGTTCAACTCCATCACGGCGCGGCTGGAGCACCTGAAACGGCTGGGCATCAACGTCATTCAGATCATGCCCGTCGGCCAGTTTGCCGGCCAGCGCTCCTGGGGCTACAACCCATCCCATATCTTTGCCGTCGATACCGACTACGGCGGTTCCCTGGGCTTCAAGCGGTTCATCAAGCGCGCCCATCAGGTGGGTGTTGGCGTGATTCTGGATGTTGTTTTCAATCACTTCGGACCCAGTGATCTTGACCTCTGGCGCTTTGACGGCTGGTCGGAGAACGACAAGGGAGGCATCTACTTCTACAACGATGATCGTGCCCAGACGCCCTGGGGGGAGACGCGGCCCGACTATGGCCGCGGTGAGGTGCGCCAGTACATCCTTGATAACGTCAGGATGTGGCTCGAGGAGTATCACCTCGATGGCCTTCGATTCGACAGCACTGGATACATTCGCAACATTGGAGAGGCTGGAACCGAGGAGATTCCCGATGGCTGGAGTATCCTGCAGGCCATCAACGAAACCGTGGCCCTGCAGTATCCGGGGCGCATCACCATCGCTGAAGACCTGCGCAGCAATGACTGGTTGACCAAGGACGTCGGAGCCGGTGGTGCAGGGTTTGGATCCCAGTGGGATCCCCACTTCGTCCAACCGATCCGGCGGGCCGTGATCGCCAACAGGGATGAAGACCGGGACCTGGGGGCCATCCGGGACGCGATCCTCTATCGCTACAACGACGACGCCTTCGAGCGGGTGGTCTACAGCGAATCCCATGACGACGTGGCCAATGGCCAGTCCCGGATTCCCCAGGATGTCAACCCGTCGGATCCCACGGGCTGGTATGCCCAGAAGCGTTCCACCCTGGCGGCCGCCATGGTGTTCACGGCGCCCGGCATTCCGATGCTGTTCCAGGGGCAGGAGTTTCTCGAGGGCGGCTGGTTCCGTGACACGGTTCCGGTGGATTGGGATCAGCGCCAGGAGTTTCGCGGCATCGTGCGGCTCTACCGGGATCTGATTCACCTTCGGCTGAATCGGGAGGGCCTCTCCCGGGGGCTCTGCGGTCAGTTCACCCAGGTGTTTCACGTCGATGGCGATCGAGGCGTGCTGGCCTTCCATCGTTGGGATCGGGGAGGACCCGGAGATGATGTGGTGGTGATCGCCAATCTGTCTCACCAGCCCCAGGAGGATTACGTCGTGGGCCTGCCGGCGGCGGACGCCTGGAAGCTTCGCTTCAACAGTGATTGGCATGGCTACAGTGAGTGCTTTGACGGCTACCCAAGCGCAGACGTTGCGGCTGTTTCAGGGGGGTGGGATGGGTTCCCCTATCACGGCTCTTTGGGTGTGGGACCGTACAGCGTATTGATCTACTCCCAGTGAGTTTCCTTTCCTCTTCATGGCGAGCCGATGCGACGCTTCAACATCCATCACCGCACCAGCTATACCTACAGCGCCCCGGTTCGTCTCGGCACCCATACGCTGCGCCTCCGCCCCCGGGAGGGCCACGATCTGCGCATCGAATCCTCCACACTCTCCATCCGTCCGGCGGCGAAGCTGCGCTGGCACCGTGATGTGGAGGGCAACTGCCTTGCCATGGCTTCGTTCCAGGATGCCGCCGACAGATTGCTGATCGAAAGCCAACTCATCATCCAGCAGTACGACCGCGTGCCGTTGGACTTCCTGGTGGATGAGGAGGCTGTTGCCTATCCCTTTCACTATGCTCCCAGGGATCTGCCTCTGCTGACGGCCTATCTGACGGAAACGGACCCACAACCGTGCCTGCTCTTGCTGCATTGGATGGCCACGGTGTGGCAGCCGGGCGAGAGCATCCAGAGCTACACGTTGTTGAAGCGGCTGAATCTGGCGGCCCACCAGCGGATCTCCTACCGCCAGCGCGATGAGCCTGGGGTCCAGACCTCCGCCGCGACGCTCGAAGGCGGCTGGGGGTCCTGCCGTGACATCGCCGTTCTGTTCATGGAGGCGGCCCGGTGTTTCGGATTTGCAGCCCGTTTCGTCAGTGGCTACAGCTTCACGGCACTGCCCCCGGAGCAAGCCGGCAGCACGCACGCCTGGGCGGAGGTCTTTCTGCCCGGGGCTGGCTGGAAGGGCTTCGATCCCACCCATGGCGCCATCGTCGGCGACACCCACATTCCCGTCGCGGTGGCCCGCCGGCCCGAGTCGGTGCCCCCCATCGCCGGCACCTTCGGCGGAGCGTCCCTGCTGTCGATGGAGGTGGGTGTCTGGATCACCGAGCTCCAGGGTTTCAGGACGCAGCTTGACCCGTGACGGTGGCGTTTCCGTGCTTGCCTGCCTGGCCCACCTCGGATCCAGGAGGCACCGTGGCCCTAGAACCCCTCCTGGGGGCCGCTGATCCGGCCGTCTACCGGATCGTCTGTCCCGCCGGGCGCTCGGCCGTACTGCTCACGGCCGACCATGCCGGCCGCGCCATTCCCCGTCGCCTGGCCGGCCTGGGCCTGGGCGATCGGGTGCTGGACACCCATTTGGCCTGGGACCTGGGCGTGGCCGAGCTGGCCCTGCTCCTGTCGGCGCGGCTGGATGCCTTCCTGATCCTGCACAACTATTCGCGGCTCGTGGTCGATGCCAACCGGCCGCCCGACGCGCCCGATTCGATCGTCAGCCACGGCGAGGCCGCCGCCATCGCCGCCAACGCCAACCTTTCCCCGGCGGAGCGGCAGCAGCGGCTGGATGCCCTCTTCCACCCCTACCACCGCCGCATCGCCGCCGAGCTGGAGGCCCGGCGGCGGCGCGGCCAGCCCAGCGTGCTGGTGACCCTGCACAGTTTCACGCCGGTGCTCGGCACCGATGTGCGCCCCTGGCACGCGGGGGTCCTGTACGGCCGCGACGACCGTCTGGCCCGGCGGATCCTCCGGGGGCTGGAGGCCGAGGACGGCTTGCTCGTGGGGGCCAACGAGCCCTACGCCGTCAGTGACGCCAGCGACTACACCCTGGTGGAGCACGGCGAGCGGCGCCGGATTCCCCACGTGGAGCTCGAGATCCGCCAGGACCTGCTGGCCACCGAAGCCGCCCGGGAGGAGTGGGCGCAGCGCCTCGCCGGTGTGCTGGAGGGAGCCCTGGCGGAGGGATTCCCGCCGCTTCCGGCTCGCCCACGCTCCTTAGGGTGATGCATGGAAAGTTTTGAACAGGCCTCGCCGCCACCGACCCAACCGCTGCAGATCCGGGTGGGATTCGATGTGGCGCTGCGCTTCCCCGCGCCGACCCCCATGATCGTCACCCTGGGGGTGCACGCCAGCCGCGTCGCCGATCTGCTGGAGGCCGACCCGCTCCAGGTGGAGCCCCAGGTGCCCCTGCGCCTGTATGTGGATTCCTACGGCAACCATTGCCACCGGCTGGTGGCACCGGCCGGCGTGCTGCGCCTGCGGGGCAGCGGGCTGGTGGCCGATTCGGGTCGGCCCGATCCGGTGCTGCCCGCTCTGGAGCAGCAGCCGGTGGAGGCGTTGCCGGAGGAGGCGCTGCTGTTTCTGCTGGCCAGCCGCTTCTGTGAGTCCGACCTGCTCTCGCCCATGGCCTGGTCGAGGTTCGAGGGGGGCCCTGGCGGCTGGAGGCGGGTGCAGGCGATCTGCGATTTCGTGCACGACCACGTGCGGTTCGATTACGGCCGCTCGAGTGCGACAAAGACCGCGCTGCAGACCTACGAAAGCCGGGAGGGGGTCTGCCGCGACTTCGCCCATCTGGCGATCGCCCTGTGCCGCTGCATGAACATCCCGGCGCGATACTGCACCGGTTACCTGAGTGACATCGAGGTGCCACCGCCCCACACGGCCATGGACTTTCACGCCTGGTTCGAGGCCTACCTCGGTGATGGCTGGCACGTGTTCGACCCGCGCAACAACACCCCCCGGATCGGGCGGATCCTGATCGCCCGCGGCAGGGATGCGGCGGATGTGGCGCTCACCACCACCTTCGGCCCGTCGGAGCTGGAATCGTTTGAGGTGTGGACGGCATGACCTATTGCGTCGCCGTGTTGCTGGAAGGGGGGATGGTGTTCGCCTCCGATTCACGCACCAACGCGGGCCTGGACGATTTCGCCAGTTTCTGCAAGATGACCGTCTTCGAGCGCCAGGGCGATCGGGTGCTGGTGCTGCTCAGCTCCGGCAGCCTGGCCGGCACCCAGGCGGTGATCGGCCTGCTGCGGCAACGGGCCGAGGCCGGCGACGGCAGCCCGTCCGTCTGGACGGCCCAGACGATGTTCGAGGTGATGGGCCTGGTGTCGGATGCGGTCCGGGCGATCGAGCAGCGGGACGGCCCCTACCTGAAGGCCTCCGGCTCCAGTTTCAATGCGTCCTTCCTGGTGGGCGGGCAGATCAAGGGGGAGGAGCCCCGGCTGTTCCGGATGTATGCCGAGGGCAACTTCATCGAAGCCGGGGAGGACACGCCCTTCCTGCAGACGGGCGAGGCCAAGTATGGAAAGCCGATCATCGACCGTGTGATCCATTCCGACACCACGCTGGCGGAAGCGGCCAAGTGCGTGCTGGTGTCGTTCGACTCCACCATGCGCAGCAACCTGTCGGTGGGGATGCCGATCGACCTGCTCCTCTACGAGCGGGACCGCCTCGCGATCACCCAGCGGCGCCGATTCAGCGAGGGTGACACCTACTTCCAGAACCTCAGCCGGGAGTGGAGCGCGGGGGTGCGGCAGGTGTTCCGGGAATTGCCGGAGCTGGTCTGGTAGGCGACATCCCGCGGCATGGCCGGCCGGCCCCATCGCCGCCACTGGTGCTGATCCACGGCATGTGGGACACCCCCACCGTGTTCGACCCCCTGCGACTGCAGCTGGCGGGCCGTCGCGGTCCCCTGTTGATCCCCCACCTGCCCCATCGCTTCGGGCTGACGCCGATCGCGGAGCAGGCCGCCCTGCTCGGTTCCCACATCGAGGCCAGCTTCGGCCTGGAGCAACCCATCGATCTGCTGGGGTTCTCGATGGGAGGGGTGATCGCCCGCACCTGGATCCAGCTGCTCGGCGGCCACCGGCGCACCCGCCGCCTGATCAGTGTCGGCAGCCCCCAGCAGGGCACCCTCACGGCCGGACCCTGGCCCCGCTGGCCCCTGGCCGGCATTGCCGATCTGAAAACGGGCAGCCCCCTGCTGCAGCGGCTCAACGCCGACCTCACCACCCTGCGGGAGGTCGATTGCTGCAGCTTCTACTGCGAGCCGGATCTGATGGTGGTGCCGGCCTGGCGTGCCGTCCTGCCGGTCGGTCCGGGAAGGAACCTGCCGGTGCGCTACCACCATCAGCTCCTGACCCTCCCGGGGGCGCTGCAACCCCTGGTGATCGAGCTGCTCCGGCCGGAAGCGTGAGCCGTCGGACCGGATCCTGCTGATGGACTGCGTTTAGCTTTCTGAGTCCATCCCCTTCGGCGACGACCCATGGATCCTGTCGCCATCTCCGTGCTGGTGCGCTGGCTGCTGGGTTGGGCCCTCTGCCTGCGGCTCTTCCGGCTCCCCCTGGGCAGGGTCAAGGGACACCCAAGGGTTTCGGTGCTGATCCCGGCCCGTGACGAGGAGCGGACCCTCCCCAACCTGCTGCCGGCGCTCCAGGCCCAGAGCTTCACCCCCTTCGAGGTGATCGTGATCGACGACCACTCCAGTGATCGCACTGCGGCGATTGCCACGGCGGCCGGGGCCCGGGTGATGCAGCCGCCGCCCCTGGTGGAGGGGTGGTGCGGCAAGACCTGGGCCCTGCACCATGGCGTGCGGGCCAGCAACGGCGAGATTCTGGTCTTCCTCGACGCCGACACCGAGCCCTCTCCCGGGTTCCTGGAGCGTCTGGTGGCGGCCCAGCAGGAGCTGGGCGGTCTGGTGTCGGTGCAGCCGTTCCATCGCACCGAGAAGGCCTACGAGCAGCTCTCGGTGCTGTTCAGCCTGGTGGGGCTGATGGCCGTGCCGATGGGGCCGGGGTGCGGGGTGGCCTTCGGACCGGCCATGGCCACCAGCCGGGCCGACTACGAACGGGTCGGCGGCCATGAGGCCGTCGCCGGCAAGGTGGTGGAGGACTGGTTCATGGGCCATCTGTACGAGAAGGCCGGGCTGCCGGTGAGTGCCTACATCGGCGACGGTCTGATCGAGTACCGCATGTACCCCGGCGGCTTCCATGACATGGTCATGGGCTTCGCCAAGAATTTCGCCACCGCCGCCGGTGAGGTGCGCTGGCTGTGGATGCTGGCCGTGCTCCTGTGGATCTCCGGCCTGTTCTGGGCGGCGTGGTGCCTGCCGGCGGCCCTGCTGGGCTGGCCCTTGATGGGGCAGCCGGCGGTCCTGCCCAACCTGCTCCTCTATCTGGCCTTTGCGGTTCAGTTGATCGCCCTGACGAGGCGGGTGGGGAACTTCGCCTGGATCTGCCTGGTGTTTCCGATCCCCGTTCTGTTCTTTCTGGGGGTGTTCGTCCTGGCAATCCTGAATCTGAAGCGGGGCACGATCGAATGGAAAGGCAGGCAGTTTCCGACGCGTTAGGCGCCCTGGCCTGCGCCCTGGGTTGGCTGGTGTGGTCGTTGCTGATCGGGGCCCTGGGCCAGCGCCTGCCCCGGACGGCCCTGGAGGCCGATACCTGGCTGACGGGCCAGCGCCCCTGGCCGGAGACCAAGCAGGCCTACGAGCGACGGCTGGGGATCGGGCGCTGGAAGGGCCTGCTGCCGGATGCCGGCGATGCCCTGCCTGGAGGTGTGCGCAAGAACAGCCTGGTGAGTCGGGATCCGGCGACCCTGCAGCGTCTGGTGGTGGAAACGCGGCGTGCGGAGCTCGTGCACCTGGCCATCTGGCCCTTCTGGATGGTGACGGCGCTCTGGCTGCCGCCGGCCGGTGTGTTGATCAACCTGGCGTTCGCGACCCTGTTCAACCTGCCCTGCCTCTGGCTGCAGCGCTACAACCGCCTGCGGCTCCAGCCCCTGCTTCTGGCCATGCAGGCCCGACTGGGCGACCATCCCTGACCCTTCAGCGGCCCACCAGCCGGTCCTGGAGCTCCAGCGCCACGCCGATGCCCCCGTCTTCGGCATGGCGGGCCACCACCAGCCGGTGCCGGCCCGCCTCGAGACGGAAGGCCCCACTGGCTGCATCGAACCAGGCCAGCCGGCCCAGCGCGATCTCCAGCCACAGGCGCTTGCTCTCCCCAGGTTCCAGTCGCACCCGGGTGAAGCCCACCAGGGTGCGGCGGGGGCGCTCCACCGCCAGGCCGGGTGGTTCGAGGTAAACCTGCACCACGTCCTCGGCCGCCATGGTCCCGGTGTTGTGCACCGTGACACCGAGCCGCAGTCCCTCGGGGAACCCCTCGCCCGCCTGCGGTTCGATCGCCACGTCGCTGGCCCGGAAACTGGCGTAGGAGAGCCCGAAGCCGAAGGGAAAGGCCGCCGGCTGGCCGAGGCGCGCCAGCCGCCGGTAGCCATGCCAGAGGTCGTAGGTGATCCGCCGGGCCCGGGGATCAAAGGGCGGCAGGTGGCCGGGATCGCTGGGCACCGCGAAGGGCATCCGCCCCGAGGGTGACACCCGCCCCAGGAGCACGTCGGCGAGGGCCTCCCCGCCCCGCTGGCCGGGGTACCAGAGCAGCAGCAGTCCCGGCACCCGCTGGCGCCAGGCCTCGCAGAGGATCGCCCCGCCCCCCATCAGCACCACCACTGTGCGCGGGTTGGCGGCGGCGACGGCCAGAATCAGGGCCTCCTGCCCGGCCGGCAGCTCGAGCCTGGTGCGGTCGCCCGAAGCGAAGGCGCCGACGGCCCGGGCCGAACCCAGGCGCGTCACCTGGGCGACCGCCTCCGCCAGATGGGACCACAGCGGCAGCAGGCGGCGGCGGCCGACCAGGCGCACCAGCCCATCGGGAGGGGGAGCCTGGCCCAGGATCGGGGCCAGATCCCCGGGGTGGATGTGCTCGCCCTCGTGGCGCCAGTCCAGACCCACCACAACCAGCGCCGCGTCGCTGCGGGCCGCCAGGGCACAGGCCTTGGCCAGATCGTGGCCATCGCAGGGAAACAGCTGGAGCTCGGGCGCCGCCGCCCGCAGTCCGGCCAGAGGGGTCACCACGGTCCCCGGCGGGGGCCGGGTGTCGGAGGAGCCCCGATCCCCCAGGTTGGCGCTGTCGGCCAGCGGACCGATCACCGCCAGAGAACCGATCCCGCGCAGGGGCAGCACGGCGCCGACGTTCCTGAGCAGCACGATCGACTTGGTGGCCGCCTCCCGTGCCAGCTCCCGGTGCCCGCGGCAGCCCCGCAGCGAGGCCGGGTAGGTGCCTCCAGGCACCGTTGCCTGGGCCAGCAGCAGCCGCCGCACGGCGTCATCGATCCGCGCCATCGGCACCCGCCCAGCGGCCACCGCCGCCGGAAGCGTGGCCTGGAAGATCATGCGGAACGGCATCTCCAGGTCCTGGCCGGCCGCCATGGCGGCTTCGCCATCGCGGATTCCGAAGATGAAATCGGAGAGTACGAAGCCGCGAAAGCCCCAGCGCTGCTTGAGGATCTCCCCCAGCAGATGGGGATGCTGGCCGCACCAGGTCCCGTTGACGCTGTTGTAGGCGCTCATCACCGCCAGGGCCCCGGCTTCGATGCAGTCGCGGAACTGGGGCAGGTAAAGCTCCTGCAGCACCCGCTCGCTGGCGACCACGTCGACCCGGAAGCGGGCGCTGTCGATCGAGTTGAGGGCGAAATGCTTGACGCAGGCGATGGCATGGCGCTGCACGCCCCGGCAGGAGGCGGCCCCCATGGCCCCCACATGCACCGGGTCCTCGCCGAAGGTCTCCTGGGCCCGGCCCCAGCCGGGGTGGCGCAGCAGGTTCACGCAGATGCCGCCGAACAGGTTGGCGCCGAAGGAGCGGGCCTCCCGAGCCATCGCCGCACCGATGCGTTCCTCCAGGTCCACATCCCAGCTGGCCCCGCGCCCGATCGGCGCTGGGAACGTGGTGGCGTCGCCTTCCAGCACGACACCGCGGGGGCCATCGACGAAGTGCAGTCCGCCGATGCCCAGGCGGCTCTGCACCCCGGCGGGCCAGGGGCGGCGATGGGAGGCGTCGTGCAGGGCGATGTCCGCCAGGCCCCCCCAGAACGGGGTGTCTCCGTCCAGCAGGTCGAGTTTCTCCTCCAGGCGGAGCCCCTCCAGCAGGGTCGTGGCCTGCTCCTCCAGGTGGCTCCAGTCGTGGCGTGTGGGCACAAAATCAGCCTAGGTGCGGCGCTTGATGGCGACCTTTCCGCCGCCCTGTGTGGATCGCGACACACCATCAGATGCGTACGGCTGATCGGAAGGTTGGGTGATCCGCCCGGAACCAGGATCAATCAGCTGCAGCTGATTAACCACAAGTTTTCCTCCTTAGGTTGTGGAAAGGAAGAAGGCACCTGACCATCACGGATCAGGTGCAGAGTCGAAAGCGCTGTCAACCTGCCTCGTTCTCCACCGGACCGGATGTCGTGGTGGAGTTTTCCAGGCGTTTCTGCTTCCCAGGCCTCAACAATTCCACCACGAGACATCACCATGGCCACGCATGGATGTGGCCAGCCCCGGAAGCGAGAGCGGCTGGGGTTTTCACGGCCGCGCCGAGCGGCTGAATGGCCGCCTGGCCATGCTCGGTTTCGTCATTGGCCTGACCATCGAGGTCCTCACCGGCTTGGGGATCCTGGGGCAGATGGGTCTCGGGGCCTTGCTGCCCCAGGGCTGACCCCGGCGGCGACGCTGGTGGACCCGATGGCTTGACTCTCCAGCCAGGGGGAGCCCATAGGGTGAACCTCTTGCCCCCGGCCCCGGTCCGCCCCCGATGAGCCACTCCCCCACGGGCTCCCCCTGTTGCCACGCCGAGCCGGAGCTCACCACCGCGACGGCCATGGAGCGGGAGCTGGCCCATGAGCTGACCGTGCTGCGCCGCAAGCTGTCGGTGGCGGCCGTGCTCACCCTGCTGGTTGTGGTGGCCACCCTGCCCCACATGCTCGGTATCCACGGCGGCTGGCTGCCGGGCTGGTTCACCAGCCCCTGGACCCAGCTGGTGCTGAGCGCCCCGGTGCTGTTCTGGTGCGGCCGGGAGTTCTTCACCGGCGCCTGGTCAGCCCTGCGCCGCCACAGCGCCGACATGAACACCCTGGTGGCCGCCGGCACCGGCATCGCCTGGCTGGCCTCCCTGGTGGCCACCGCCTTTCCGGAGGTGCTCACCGCCGAGGGCCTTCCGGCTGACGTCTACTACGAAACCGCCGCCGTGATCCTCACCCTGGTGCTGCTGGGCCGGTTGCTCGAAGCCCGGGCCCGCGGCCAGACCTCCGAGGCGATCCGGCGACTGCTCCAGCTCCAGCCCCCCACGGCCCGGGTGCTGCGGGAGGGGATCGCCACGGAGATCCCCGTGGCCAAGGTGCTGGTGGGTGACCTGGTGCAGGTGCGCCCCGGGGAGAAGCTGCCCCTCGACGGGGTGGTGGTGGAGGGCAGCTCCTGGGTGGAGGAATCGATGCTCACCGGCGAGCCGACGCCGGTGGCCAAGGGCCCCGGGGATGGGGTGATCGGCGCCTCGATGAACCGCAGCGGCAGCTTCAGTTTCCGGGTCACCCGGGTGGGTTCCGACACCATGCTGGCCCGCATCGTGGAGCTGGTGCGTCAGGCCCAGAGCTCCCACACCCAGGTGCAGCGCCTGGCGGACCAGGTGGTGGGCTGGTTCGTGCCGGTGGTCATCGCCATCGCCATCGCCACCTTCGTGCTGTGGTTTCTGGTCAGCGGCAACGTGGTGCTGGCGACCCTGTTCCTGGTGAGCGTGCTGGTGATCGCCTGCCCCTGCGCCCTGGGCCTGGCCACCCCCACGGCGATCATGGTGGCCTCCGGCAAGGGGGCCGAGAACGGCCTGATCTTCCGCAGCGCCGAGGCGCTGGAGACAGCCGGTGGGCTGCGCACCATCGTGCTCGACAAGACCGGCACCCTCACCGCCGGCCAACCGGAGGTGACCGATTTCGAGCGTCTGCGCTCCGGCAGGCTGCCGGCCCAGAGCCTCCTGGCCCTGGTGACGGCGGTGGAATCGCGCTCGGAGCATCCCCTGGCCGAAGCGATCGTGGCCTACGCCTCGAGCCGTCATGGCGACGCGGTGCTTCCGGAGCTGGAGGCGTTCGAGGCCATGACGGGCCTTGGCGTTCTCGCCACCGTGGCCGGCCAGGAGGTGCGGGTGGGCAGCCCCCGCTGGCTGGAAGCGTCGGGCCTGGACACCGCCCCCCTCGATCCTGTGGTAGCGCGGCTGGAGCGGGCCGCCCGCAGCGTGGCCGCCGTGGCGGTGGCCGGAAGGATCGAGGCCTGCTTCGGCATCGCCGATCCGATCAAGCCGGAAGCCCATGCCGCCGTCGCCGCCCTGCGTCGTCTGGGTCTGGAGGTGGTGCTGCTCAGCGGCGATGCCCGCCGCACCAGTGAGGTGGTGGCCGCCGATGTGGGCATCGTGCGGGTGATCGCCGAGGTGCTTCCCGGCGACAAGGCGGCGGTGGTGCAGCGGCTGCAGGAGCAGGGCCAGGGACCGGTGGCGATGGTGGGCGACGGCCTCAACGACGCTCCGGCCCTGGCCCGGGCCGAGGTGGGCATCGCCATGGGCACGGGCACCGATGTGGCGATCGCCGCCAGTGACATCACCGTGCTCTCGGGCCACCTCGGTGGCGTGCCGGCGGCGATCGAACTCAGCCGCCGCACCATGGCCACCATCCGCCAGAACCTCTTCTTCGCCTTCGCCTACAACGTGGCGGGGATCCCGATCGCCGCGGGCCTGCTGTTCCCGCTCACCGGTTGGCTGCTCAACCCGATGCTGGCGGGGGCCGCCATGGCCTTCAGCTCGCTGTCGGTGGTGAGCAATGCCCTGCGGCTGCGCCGCTTCCGCCCTGCCCATCGCTCCGTGGGGGCTGCGGCATGACGTCCCTCTTCGTGGTCACCCCTCTCCTGCTCGCGGCGCCCCTGTGGCGCACACTTCCCCAGCCCCTGGCCGTGCGGGTGCTGGTGGCGGCGGTGGGGCTGGCCCTGATCGTCGCGGAGCTGTGGTGGTTTCTGGGCCGCCATGGCGGTGGCGTGGTGGCCAGCGAAGGGGAGGAGGGGCTGCAGGAGATCACCATCACCGTGGATGGCGGCTACACCCCGTCCCAGATCCGGGTGAAGGCGGGCCGGCCCGTGGTGCTCCACTTCCACCGCACCGATCCGAGCGGCTGCGTGGCCCAGGTGATCTTTCCGGACTTCCAGCGCACCCTCGACCTCCCCCTGGGGGCCACCACCAGCATCGAGCTGCTCCCCAGCCGACCGGGGCCCTACCCGTTCCACTGCGGCATGAACATGGTGCGCGGCAGCCTTGTGGCGGAGTGAGGCGGCAGACGGCCCTCCCGGGCCGGGGAGAGCCACCTTGGCTGCTGATCCAATCGGTTGACATTGCTTCTGCTTTGATGCTGCAGATTGCCAGGGAGCTGAGGAGCTAAAGGCCTGCCCTGATAGGGTGGTTTCCAATGATCGAAGCTTCATGAAGAGTCTCTTCAACGAAATGTTCAGACACACAATGTTCAGGCACACTCCTTCTCGCCTCCTGGCCAGGGCATTCAGGCAGTCAACGGTCCTTTTTGTCGCCCTTCCCATTCTGGCGACGTCTCCTGGGGCGTTCGCCCAGGGCAATCCGTGGGGATCCCCCACGCAGCCGGCCCAGCCCCAGAATTCCCCCTGGGGTGGCGGCGGGGGATCCACGGCTCCGGGCTATGGCCGGCCGAACGGCAGATCCCTGACGTTCCCCGTCCAGGGGGTGATCTGTGACGGCTCCGTGAGTGTCTGTTTCAATGCCAACGGTGCTGCCCTGGCGGAAACGGAGCAGGAGTTCGGCCGTCGTGCGCGACGCAATCTGGAAAGCAATCTGGTCAACAATCCGATTGTCGATGTCACCTTTGCCAATGGCCGCTATTGCAACTTCAACCTGCGCGGTTGCTGGACGAATCGCCAACGCACCTCCTACGACCCGAGGCTGAATCCCTGGCTGTTCGGCTCCATTGCCGGGGGCACCAACCAGGGCGGCCAGGGCACGGTGATCGGTGGTTCCGGATCCACCTGGGGCCCGGGCAGCGGCCTCAACCCCGGTCAGCAACCCAACGGTGCTTTCCGCCCCCCGTTCACCCGCACCCGCCAGAGCGGCACCTGCGCCTGGACCAATGCGGGGATCTCGATCTACAACGGCACCTGCCGCTACGAGATCGTCCAGAACAATGTCAATGGGTCCAAGACCCTGGCCTTCACCTTTGACAGGCTGCCGGTCACGAACCAGCTGCGCACCATTCGTTTCACGGCCCAGGGCAACAACCCCTGGAACATCCTTCTGCCGAACGGTTCCTCGGCCGCCGTTCAGTCCAAGGTCAACGCCAACCAGTACAGCACCGACATCCAGCTGGGCTGGGCGACTGTGTTCAACCTGGGCTTCAGAAGCTCCACCCAGGCCACCACGGCCCAGTTGAACCAGTCCCTGCAGCCGGTGGATGCCTATGGCCAGGTGGTGCAGGGCAGCGAGTCCGAAGGGCTGGGGCAGGCCCTGGGTGGGTTGCTGCAGCAGCTGTTCGGCGGCCAGTGAGGTCGCTCAACCCGCCAGGCTGCCGGCGCCATCGGAGGGGTTGCTGAAGAAGCGGCGCAGGTTCACGCCGGCTTCGTGGGCCGCGATGGTGACCTGCCGTTTCTGCTCCACGTCGAGGCCATCCCAGAAGGCATGGAACAGGTCGAGGGAGGCCTTGGCGCTGCCCAGCACGCCCATCACCGCCATCGGCGCCGCCAGCCAGGGGAACACCAGCAGCACCACCGAGAGCACGGCCCCCACGGCCACGCCGGTCCGGGCCGATTCCAGGCTGGTGGCCAGCACCAGCCGGATCTGGGTGAGGCGATCGATCTCGCCGCGCTTGCGCAGGGCCTCGGTGCGCAGGGCGCTCAGCAACGCCTGGTATGTGGCGTAGAGCAGCACGCCGCCGACGGTGGATTCCGAAACGAATTCACCGCCGCTGAAGGCGCCGCCATTCCGGTTCAGATCCACCGAGGCCAGCCCCGCCAGGGGGGCGGCCTCCCAGCCGGCGCGGGGGATGCGGAACGGGTCGTGCTCGCGGGTCATGGCCATCGGGATCCATTGCGTCCAGCCTGCCGTCACCGGGGGGATCGGCGCAATGGCGGCTCACCCCGACAGCTGCGGCAGCTGGCCGGAGGTGGAGAACTGGTAGTTCCAGCTGCGGCTGGCATCGAAGGTCTGGTTGGTGAACAGGTCGGTGTAGATGGCGTTCCAGTTGGAGATCCCCCCGTCGCCCATGCCGATCGCCAGCACGTTCACGTTGTTGGCGCCGGCCCTGGCGGCCACGGTGTCGAGGGTGTTGTTGAGGGAGGTCTGGGCCTGGGCCCAGATGTCGACGCCGGCGGCCGTCGGCACCCGGATCGGCGTGCCGCTGCTCGTGTAGCGCAGTCCAGAGCTGAGGATCGGATCGCCGTCAAGCCAGGAACTGGTGGGCAGGGCCACGTTGGTGCCGGTCCAGCCCTGGCCGAAGTCGGGCCTGTTGTCCCACCAGGGGCGCCGTTCGGGGCGGCCATCGGTGATCATCGCCACCGACACGATCGTGTCGAGGGCGACGTTGGGCAGCTCCTTCACGAGCAGCCGGTCGAGGGCCACCAGGGCCCCGAGCATCTCGGTGCCGCTGTAGCGGTTGCCGCTGGTGCCGGGGGCGGTGTAGGCATCGAGGGCGTTGGGCGCCGGCAGACCGCGGGCGATCCAGTCGGGGCTGGTGGTGGCCCCGAAGGTGATGTCCGGGGTCTGGGTGAGGAGCACATCCCGTGCCAGCAGCTCACCGAAGTTGGGATTGCTGCCGCTGAAGGTGGTTTCGCTGTGGGTGACGAGATAGCCGAAATCGATGGTGTGGATCGTCAGCGACCTGGCATTGGTGCTGCTGCCGTCGGTGGGATCGTCGACCAGTTCGTAGTTGAGGATTTCGGAGGCGAGGGTCTGGCTGCTCGTCAGATTGGTGTCATCGAGGAAGGGCTGGAAGGTGGAGCTGCCCTTGAGGGTGTAGCCGTAGCCGGCGGCGGCCAGGGCCGATTTGAGGGTTTCGAAGGCCAACCGGTTCTGGGCCTCGATCCTGGAGACGCCGCTGGGGTCGCTCCCCTTCATCGAGGTGGAGCTGTCGAGGAGCAGGTAGAAGTCGACGTGCCGTGGTTCCGGCACGGAGGGGTTGGGCGTGATGGCCAGGTTGTCGTAATCGATGGTCACCGTGGCCGGGTTGCTGATGGCCCCCTGCAGGTCCCTGATCGTGTACTGGATTGGGGTGGGATCGCCGACGAAGCCGCTCAGGGGGGTGAAGCGGATCTCCTGCGTGGCGCTGTTGACGCTCCAGGTGCCTTCCCCGGCCACCAGCAACGACTGGCCGGGCCCTGCGCTGCCCACGATCGTGATCGACGCGGGATCCAGGGGGGAATCGAGGTCGCTGTCGTTGTCGGTGACCTTGACCGACGCGGTGGTGCCGGCTGCGGGCCGGATGGGTCCGCCGAAGACGTCGTCCCCGGCCACCGGCGGATCGTTCACCGGCGTGACGGTGATGGAAAGGGTGGAGGCGTCGTTGGCACCGGTACCGTCGGTGACGGCGTAGGAGATCAGTGGAACCGTGCCGTTGTAGTTGGCGGCTGGGGAGAAGGCATAGGAGCCGTCGGCGGCGAGGGTGAGGCTGCCGACACCGGGAATGGTGACGGGGCTGCCAAGGGGGAAGGGCCCGCTCTGGCCGGCGATGGAGAACGAAGCGATCGAGACCGGGCCATCGGGACTGGCGGTGCCGGCGAGGAGATTGCCCGTGCTCGTACCGCTGTCCTCGGCGATGGAGAGGGTTTCGCTGGCGTCAGTGAAATCGTCGTTGACCGGTGTGACGGTGATCGAAAGGGTGGAGGCGTCGTTGGCACCGGAGCCGTCGGTGACGACGTAGGAGATCAGGGGAACCGGGCCGTTGTAGTTGGCCGCCGGGGAGAAGGAGTAGGAGCCGTTGGCGGCGATGGTGAGGCTGCCGACACCGGGAATGGTGACGGGGCTGCCGAGGGGGAAGGGCCCGCTCTGGCCGGCGATGGCGAACGAGACGATCGACACCGGGCCATCGGGACTGGAGGTGCCGCCCAGCAGAGTGCCGTTGAGGGCCGCATCTTCTGGGGTCGTGACCGATTCATCGGCATCGGTGAAGTCGTCGTTGACCGGCGTGACGGTGATCGAAAGGGTGGAGGCGTCGTTGGGACCGAAGCCGTCGGTGACGGCGTAGGAGATCAGCGGAACCGTGCCGTTGTAGTCGGCGGCTGGGGAGAAGGCATAGGAGCCATCGGCGGCGAGGGTGAGGCTGCCGACAGCGGGAATGGTGACGGGGCTGCCCAGGGGGAAGGGGCCGCTCTGGCCGGCGATGGAGAACGAGGCGATCGAGACCGGACCATCGGGGCTGGTGGTGCCGGCGAGGAGATTGCCGGTGCTCGTACCGCTGTCCTCGGCGATGGAGAGGGTCTCGCTGGCGTCGCTGAAATCGTCGTTGGCCGGTGTGACGGTGATGGAAAGGGTGGAGGCGTCGTTGGCACCGGAGCCGTCGGTGACGACGTAGGAGATCAGGGGAACCGGGCCGTTGTAGTTGGCCGCCGGGGAGAAGGAGTAGGAACCGTCACTGTTGATCTGCAGCGTTCCGATACCGGCGATGGTGGTGGGGCTGCCCAGGGGGAAGGGACCGCTCTGGCCGGCGATGGAGAAGGAGACGATCGACACCGGGCCGTCGGGACTGGAGGTGCCGGCCAGGAGATTTCCGGTGCTCGTGCCGCTGTCCTCGGTGATGGAGATGCTCTCGTTGGCGTCGCTGAAGTCGTCGTTGACGGGTGTGACGGTGATCGAAAGGGTGGAGGTGTCGTTGGCACCGGAGCCGTCGGTGACGACGTAGGAGATCAGGGGAACCGGGCCGTTGTAGTTGGCCGCCGGGGAGAAGGAATAGGAGCCGTTGGCGGCGAGGGTGAGGCTGCCGACACCGGGAATGGTGACGGGGCTGCCCAGGGGGAAGGGCCCGCTCTGGCCGGCGATGGAGAACGAGACGATCGACACCGGGCCATCGGGACTGGCGGTGCCGGCGAGGAGATTGCCCGTGCTCGTACCGCTGTCCTCGGCGATGGAGAGGGTTTCGCTGGCGTCGCTGAAATCGTCGTTGACTGGGGTGACGGTGATCAGGAACGTCTGAATGGCGCTGGTGTCGACGCCGCCATTGGCGGTGCCGCCGCTGTCACGAAGGCGCACGGAAACGGTGGCGGTGCCGCTGGCATTGGCCGCCGGGGTGTAAGTGAGACGCCCGCTGGCGTCGATGGTGGGCTGGACGCTGAACAGGGAGCTGTTGTTGTTGCTGACCAGGAAGCTGAGGGCCTGGCCGGCTTCATCGGCCCCGCCGCCGCGGCTCAGACCCGTGGCCCAGCCGGCCACGCTCTGGGCGCCGGCGTCCTCCAGCAAGGTCTGATCGGCTCCCTTGGTGAAGGCCGGCACGTCGTTGACGGGGGTGACGCTGGTGGCCAGGGACGTCGGGTCGGAGTAGCGGCCGGTGGGCCCGAGCAGGGCCGTGAGGTTGGTGGCGGCGCTGAAGCTCAGGGGTGTGTCGGCGACGCGGAGGGTGAGGCCGCCCGGGGTGCCGTTGAAGTTCGGGCCGCTGGGGAGGAAGCGGAGCGAGGCCGTGGTGGGTAGCAGCAGGGCGGCGCTGTCGGAGGGGGAGGCGATGGTGACCCAGCCCCCGCCGGCGTTGAGGTTGTACTGCCAGACGCCCTGGGCGGTGGTGGCGGCGTTGCCGGTGATGGCGATGCCACCGAAGGCGGAGGCGGCATTGGCACCGCCGGTGACGGCGCGCTGGTCATCGGCCAGATCCCTGAAACCGAAGCCGAGGCTGGAGATGCGGGCACCCGGTGGATTGGGGTTGTCCTCGGTGGTGGCGGCGAGGCTGGCGGCGGTGGCGGTGGGCCGGTCGTTGACGTTGGTGACGGTGGTGGCGATGGAGCGATCCACGACACTCCAGGCGCCCGTGGTGGTGGTGCCGCCGGCGGTGGCCAGGTTGAAGGTGCTGGAGGCCGAACCGCTGGTGGTGAGCGGGACGGTGGCATCGGCGAGGCGCACCAGGAGGCGGCCGGGGGTGCCGTGGAAGTTGGCGGCAGGCAGGAAGCGGACCCGGCTGGTGGCGCTGAAGACCAGGGCGGCCGCGGTGGAGAGGCCGGTGGTGGGGAGGTTGATCCAGTTGCCGGGGACGGCGGGGTTGGGGGCGGCGGAGGTGGAGATCTGCCAGACGCCCTGGGCGGGGGTGTAGCTCGTGGATCCGACGACCGCGAGGAAGGAGAAGGGGGTGGCGGTGTTGCCGCCGCCGCCGGCGGTCTGGTTGTCGGTGGCGTCGGAGTAGCCGAAGGCCAGGGTGCTGAGGGCGGTGCCGGCGATGGCGGTGGCGGCGACGTCCTCGCTGATGGCGGGGAGGACAACGTTGGCGGTGGTGGTGGGCTGGTCGTTGAGTGGCGTCACCGTCAGGGCCACGGTCCTCACGTCCTGCCGGGCGCCGCCGCTACCGGTGCTGCCCAGGTCGTTGACGGTCACGGTGAGAGTGGCGCTGCCGTGGAAGTTGGCCGTGGGGGTGTAGGTGAGCGAGGCCAGGGCCGCGTTGAGGTTGGCCTTGGTGCCGGTCACGGTCAGGCTGGTGGTGCCGTAGTTGCCCCCCGTCACGGTCAGCCCCGTGCGGCTGACCAGGTTGATGGCGCCGCGGTTGACAGCGAGCGTGAGCCGCTCGAGGGCGCCGAAGTCGTCGGCGTCGGTGAAGCTGATCAGGTTGGCGCCGGTGAAGCCGTTGGCGCCGCTGTCCTCGACCACGCTGCGGGTCGCGGGCACCGTCAGCACCGGTGCCTCGTTGGTGGCCGACACATTGATGGTGAAGGTGGCGGCGCTGGTGTTGTTGCCGGCCACCCCCACGGCTTCGGCCCCGTTGTCGAAATCGAAGGCGGTGGCGGTGATCGTCACCACCCGATCCACGTTGGGGTTGGCCGGGGTGTAGCGGAGGCTGTTCAGGGCCGCCTGCACCTGGGCGCGGGTGCCCCGCACCTGCACGCTGGCGGTGCCATTGGTGGTGAGGGTGGCGCCGTTGGCGTTCTGGATCAGCAGGGTGCCGTAGGGGTTGGCGCCGTCGGTGGCGCTCAGGGTCACCCGGATGTCATCAACGGACCCCTGGCTGGTGTCTCTCGTGTCCTGGACGGCGAAGCCGCTGCTGATGTTGATGAAGGTGCCGCTGGCGATCACGGTGTTGGCGGGAACCGCCAGCACCGGCGCATCGTTGACCGGCGTGATGCGCACGCCGTTGTCGACGGACACCCGGTTGCCGGCGGGGACGTTGGCGTGGCCGAAATCGGTGAGGCTGGTGCGCAGGAACAGGTTGCCCAGGCCACTGGCGGCGCCGTTGAAGTCGGGGGCCCCCTGGAAACGCAGCAGGTTGAGGGCGGTCTGCACCGCCGTCAGCGGGCCGGTGAGGGTGATCGTGTTGGTGCCGTCGCCGGTGGCGGTGCTCAGGCCAGCGATGGCCCCCAGCAGCAGGCGCCCTTCGGTGGCGGCATCGGCCAGGACCGTGCGGGCGGCGTCGCGGAACAGCTGCACCTGCACGCTCACGTTGCGGCCGAAGCTGTCGGCGTCGGCCAGTGCGAATCCGCCCAGGGTCACGCTGGCGTCTTCGTTGACGCTGAAAAGTGTCGGGTTGGTGATCGTGGGCAGATCGTTGAGATTGGAGGCCGTCAGGGCGATGTCGCGGCTGACCCGGTTGTTGGCGACGCCGATGGGCACCGGATTGCCGGCCCCATCGTTCTGGTTCACTGGGCCTCCGTTGGCCCCCACCCCCAGCACGCCCGCGGCGCTGTAGAGGCGGTCGTCGACGCTGACGCGCAGCTTGAGGGTGCTGGCGTCGAGGTCGGCGCCGAAGGCCACCGTGAGGCTGGCGAGCACCGCCTGGATTTCGCTGCGGGTGCCCTGCACCACCAGGCTGTTGCCGCCCTTGCCGCTCAGGAAGGCCCGCGGCGAGGTGGGATTGGGGGAGGTGAAGGAGAGCAGTCCGGAGGGCACCACCGCATTGGCGCCATCGAGCAGCTGGGCCTCGATTCGCAGCACATCGGTTTCTCCGCTCCCGATCGTGTCCAGATCGCTGTCGCTGGCCTGCAGTAACCCGGCCGTGGCCACGGCCACCGGGGTGGCGCCGCTGCCGAACACCTCCAGGGCCACCGGCGCGCTCAGGCTGGGCAGGTCATTGGCCTGGGTGATGCTGATGACGTAGGTGCCCGGAACGTTGTTGGTGGCACCGGTGATCGGGTTGTCGCCACCCCCGTCGCTCACCGTGAAGCTGAAGGCGTCGCTGCTGGTCTCCGTGCCGTCGTGCAGGTAGGTGATCAGGTTGGCGTCGAGGTCGGCCTGGGTGAACACGCTGTTCACTCCCAGGGCGCGGCCGTTGAGGAACAGGCGCCCGTTGCTGGTGAGGGACGTGATCCTGTACTGGCGCTGGAGCGGACTGTTGTCGGAATCGCCATACACCAGCCGCGGCTCATTGCCGGCGGTGCCGTTGCTGCCCCTGATCACGCCGCGGGAGCCTTCCACCAGGCTGAGGGGCGCGTTCTCGCTGGCGACCGGCGGATCGTTCAGGGGCGCGATCGTCAGGGGCACCGTCACCGGGGCGCCGGGGGTGTCGAAACGGTCGAAGGGGGTGAAGCTGAAACTGTCGGCCAGGTCCGCCGGCCCGTCGTTGCCGTTGTGGCGGTAGCGCAGACGGCCCGCCGCCAGCTGACTCTGGCTGATGCGGAGCGTGGCGCGGCTGAGGCTGCCGCCGCTGCCATCACCGATCACGGTCCAGGCGCCGCCGCCGGTGACGTCGAACTCCAGCACGCCATCGCTCGGCAGGCTGTCGATCCGCAGCCGGCGCTGGTCCGCCGTGTCCGGCAGGGAGAAGCTGCCGGGATCCCAGAGGGGATCGGCCAATGGATTGGGGTTGCCGGCGGCGCCGGCGAACACCTGCTGCCCCGAACCATCGACGTCGGCGATGGTGATGTCGCGGCGATCCGCCGCGCCCAGCAGGGGCCCGGGGTTGGCACTGTTGAAGGTGAAGGTGCCCCCCTCCACCAGCAGGCTCGGGCTGGCACTGAGGCTGGCGCTGGGGGCATCGTTGACGGGGGTGACCCGCAGGGCAAAGCGGAAATCACTGGCCCCGTTGCCGACCACGCTGCGGCCATCGCTGATGGTGAAGCGGAAGCCGGCGTCGAAGACCTCGCCCCCGCCGTGCACGAAGGTGAGCCGCCCGTTGTTGATGTCGTCCTGGGTGAAGCCGTCCAGGGTGTTGAGGGCGACACCGTTGAGCCGCAGGCTGCCTCCCGCCGGCAGGGCGGTGAGGCGGAACACCCGCTCGGCGGGGCTGCTGTCGCTGTCGCTGATGGCCAGATCCGTGGCCCGGATCGTCACCGTGGCCCCTTCGCTGGTGCGGAGCAGGTTGTTGGTGCCCAACGTGGGGGCGGCGTTGGGCGGCAGGGCGGAGGGGACGTTGCCGCCGCCGCTGCTGGGGGTGCCCAGGGGGTTGAGGTAGGTGAGGCTGAAGCTGATCGGTGTCAGCGGATCCCCCGGCAGGGGCTGGGGAGCGCTGTTGGTGTGAAGGCCGCCGTCGCGGGTCTGGGTGAAGCCGGCGGGCAACAGGCCGATGGCGCCGTCCTTCACCGTGAACGTGAAGCCTGCCGTGGTGCCCGAGGCGGTGCCGTTGACGAAGTTGAACCGCAGCCGACCGGTGTCGATGTCGTCCTGGCTGAAGCTGCCGCCGTTGAGCACGGCCACCCAGGCGCCGCCTCGGAACACCTGCAGCTGCCCCCGGGCCGGATCCGGTGCCGCCGTGAGGGTGTAGGTGAGGTTGGCGGTGAGGGAATCGGCATCGCTCACCCTCAGGGCGGCGGCGGTGATCGCCGTGCTGCCGGTGGGGGTGACGATCGGGTTGTTGGCGGTGAGGGTGGGGTCGTCGTTGACCCGCTGCACCGCCAGGGTGATGACGGCGTTGGTGCTGAGGACACTGCCGGCCCCCTGGCCACCGCCGTCGTCGCTGACGCGGATGCCGAAGCTCTCGTTGGGGGGGAAGCCACCGTTGAGGTCGTTGCCGTCGTGGTCGTAGCTGAGCCCAGCCAGCGAGGGGAGGGTGAACGGCGCCGTGATCGGGGTGCCGTTGTAGCGGAGGGTGCCCCGCAGGGGCAGGGAGGTGATCACGACCGTGTGGGCCACCCCCGATGCCTGGTCGGCATCGGTGATGCTGAGGGTGATTGGCACCGCTCGTTGACCCTCGAAGACCGGAATCGAGCCGCTGATGGCCGGCGCCTGGTTGATGGGGGTGAGGCTGATCGGCACCGTCGCCGACGGAATCCTGCCCCCGGCCCCATCGTCGACGGACACCGTGAAGGCATCACCGCCACTGCCTGGAAGACCCCCGGGCAGCACCTGGGAGCCGTCGTGGGTGTAGGTGAAGCTGCCGATGAAGCTGCTGGAGAAGCTGGAGCCCACCACCAGGGGATTGCCGTTGAGCCTGATGGTTCCTTTGCTCGGCAGGGAGGTGATCCGGTAGATGACCTGCTCGGGCAGGTTGTCCCCATCGGCGAGCTGGAAGTTCGCGGCCGTGAAGGGGGACGTGCCGCCTTCCGCCACCACCAGGGGACTGGTGATCAGGGTGGGGACATCGTTGACCGGGGTGACCTGGATCGGTCCCGTGGTCAGGCTGATGGGGCCATCGCCGTTGCTGAGGTCGGTGGCCGTCAGGGTGAGGCTCGGCGCCACCGGCGTGTTCACGCTGTTGGCGTCGGGCGCCGGCGTGAACAGGAGGCTGGCGATCGCCGTATTGATGGCGGCCAGACCGCCTTCCAGCGTGAGGTCGGCGCTGCCGTTGCTGCCGCTTGTGATCAGGGCGGCGCTGGCCAGGCTGGCCGTGCCCCCCGTGGTGGTGATCCGCAGCCGCAGCGTGATCGGTGCCACCCCGTTGTCGCCGTCGGCCACGCTCAGGCCGGTGATGGCCAGGGGGGTGTCCTCGGCGGTGGTGCGGGTGCCCACGAAGCTGTCGCTCAGCACCGGGGCGCTGGCGAATTCCGCCGTGAGCCAGCGGCCATCGATGAGGAGCTGGTGTTGATCGTTTTCCGCCAGGATTGCGGCCCGCTGCGCCTCTCCCAGGGGCGCACCGGCGACCCGGGCGGCGAACAGGGCGCCCTCATCCCCCCGGGCATCGAGGGGGCCGTTCAGCCACTGGTCGATGGCGTGGCCCACTTCCTCCAGCAGGACGCGCTGGATGGCCTCCACGGAAGGGGCCAGGGACAGCCAGTTGGCATTGATGTAGATCCTTTGCCGCCCATCGGGACCCTGGGGTGTGTAGGCGGCGCTGGCTCCCGCCAGTTCGCCTCCGCCGCGCCGTTCGATCGCCAGCTGAAGGCCCGGCCCCCGCAACACCCGAGCGAGGGCGATCAGGCGGGATTGGAACGACTCGGCATCGGTGCCGGCAGTGGCGAAAGTGTCATTCAGCAGATCCGCATAGTCACCCTGAAGAGGTAGCTCTTCGAGGATCCTGTTGACGTTCAGCAGGGCGGCCGCCCAGAGCTGCTCAACGTCAGCCGACAGGGTTAGGTTGACATCTTGCTCAGGCACGACCTGGCGATAGGGCGACTGACTCTGGGACGGTGCCGTGCCTCTGCTGTGGCCCAGAAGTCCTGCCAGCTGGTCCAGTCGGGAGGATTTCATGCCTGGACCTGGCCAACAGTTCAAATCGCCTGGATCTTATCCAATGGCCTCTCTTGCCAAACGTGCGAACTGGAGACGGCCCCTCTCGATGTCACCGTGCTCGCCTAGAAGTCATCTGTTAAAAACATTAAAGCTGCCGTAGAACTCCTGTATAGAACCCCAAGAGAGTGCGACTCCGGCCACGAAGAACTGGGTTAAACGCTAGGAAGCCCAAACCAAAAAATCCGATCACACACTTGCTTCGGTTTCTCCCTGACCCTGAACTCCCGGTCTCGCTGTCCCCCGCTCCCGCCGCTTCTTCGAGGTCGACAGCAGTCCCCCTCGCCCTGCTCCCCTGTTTCGTTCTCGGTGGCTTGCTCGCGATCGGCCCGGCCCGGGCGGCGATCTGCCCCGATGGCACCGAGGCGGAATTCTGCCTGCCGCCCGTTGTCAACCCGCTGACACCGCCGCTGTCCCCGTCTGCGTCACCGTCACCCGCCGTGGCGCCCGCCTCCACCGCGCCGACCCGCCCGTTGCAGGTCGATGTCTACCGGCTCGATGCCCGATCGCTTCCCCTGGGCGCCGGGATGGGCTGGCGGAGCTTCAGCCGTGATCTGCTGGAGCCCCTGCCCCAGAAGGTGCGTGAGGGCTCTCCCCTCGCCGCCGAGGAGCCGGTGGGGACCTCCACCTCTCCCTTCCGTTTCAGTGCCCAGCCCGGGGGCTACTTCAGTGGCCGGGACGGCTGGCGGCTGCAGGTGTTCGGCAATGGCTTCGGCGGCCCCCTGCTCAGCGGTGTTTCCGGTGGCCCGTCCTCGGTGAGCGGGGCCCAGATGGGGCTGCGCCTCGACTACGCCTTCGGCGATCTGGTGATCGGCGCCTTCGGTCGCTTCGGCTCACTCCAGACGGAGGGCGGATCCGTCAATGATTTCGCCGCCCCCTTCAGTGGCCGCTCCGCCAACGGCACCCTGGGCGGTGGCGGTGTGCTGGTGCAGGTTTCCAGGCCCGGTTGGTTCATCGGGGCGGCACTGGGGGGCGATGGGCTGACCACCGAGCAACCGTTCGGCATCAGCAGCTCCAACGCCATCGGCGCCCGCTCCAGCACGCCCACGGTGGGTGGCAGCGCTTTCAATCTGGCCACCCATGTCGGTGGGCGGATCCGGCTGTCCGAGCGTCAGGTCCTCGAACCCAGCGCCCTGCTCACCTTGACCAGCCTCTCGCTGGGTGGTGCGACGGTCTTCGATGGGTTCACCAACCGCTTCTGGAGCGTGCCCGCCTCCAGCAGCACCGTCGGCACCGCCGACATCGGCGTCACCTGGAGAGCTCCCCTGCCACAGGGCAGGAATCTGCTCACACCCTCTGTGCGCCTGAGCTGGCTGGGGGCGGGCTTCCTCGGCCAGGCGCCGGTCAACGGGGTCACGGACGGCATCGCCCTGGCGGCCGCGCTGCCTGCAGGCCGCCAGACCCAGACCAGTGGACTGGGTTTGCAGGGGGGGCTGGCCTACACCCTGCGGGATAACACCACGGTGTATGTGCGGGGTGGTGCCGGGTTCTATGGCGCGGGTACCTCCTGGGATCTGGGTGGCGGGGTGCAGTTCCGCTGGGGGGGAGCCCCGCCGTCCTTGGCACCCAAGGCCAGTGGCGCCGACCCATCCCTCCCCCATCCCTGAAGCCTGCCCAGGTTCTGCCCTGGGGCCGGGCTGGAACGAAGCCGGAAGGCCTTCAGGCACCTCCCCCCACCAGGCCATAGGCGGTGGTCCCGTCCTCCAGGATGCTGTCGGCCGCTGGGGATTCCGTGGTGTCCTTCAGCAGCCCATCGACGATGCCCGCATCAAAGGAGTAGCGGCCAGGGCCCACCAGGAGCAGGGCCAGGCTGCCGCCCAGATAGAGCACCACCAGCTCGAGCACGTAGATGTTCAGCCCGCTGGTGAGGATGTGGTGGTAGGCGGCCACCCCCATGGTGCCGGTGAGGGCGAGCGCCCCCAGGGGCGAGAGCAGGCCCAGGATCAGCAGCCAGCTGCCCAGGATCTCCGAGTAGCCCGCCATGTGGGCGAAGAACAGGGGGAAGGGAAGGTGCAGGGGGACCACATAGTTGGTCGCAAACGCCTGCGGATCGGCCAGTTTGTCCTGGCCGTGGTGGATCATCATCGCCCCGATCGCCAGGCGCAGAATCAGCAGACCGGTGTTGGCCAGGCGCCCTTCCCGCAGGAAGTAGGACCCCAGGGCCTGGCGCGCGCTGGCGGCGACGGCGCTGCCAGGCGCCGGAGCAGGGGCGCGGTCGTTCGGGTTGACGGGCACGACGGCGGCGACCGTCGGCCGGTTGAGCGCCAGCATCCACAGGGCGATGAAGGCGGTGAAGAAGCCCGCGAAGACTTCAAGCAGGACAGTGGTGGTCATGGCGGCGGGAGAATTATGAAGATTCTGTCGCTTCAGGTAACGGAACGTGAAGCACCCTCCGGCTCCAGGCCCAGGTCCAGGCAGAGCTGACCCTCGGCCACCCGCGGCAGCCGGCGACGGCCACCGCGGCCGCCCGCCTTCCCGGTGGGGGGCAGCCCCGATCGCCGGGAGCCGTGCCGCTCCTGGATCGCGTCGGCGGCGGCCGCGAAACCCGGCTGGCGCCGCAGGCCCCAGAGCCGTTCCCGGGCCTCCCGGGCGGCGGCGGCCACATCCACGATCGGGGCGGGGTAGTCGAGGCCGATGCGACAGCCGCTGGCGGCCTGGGTGGCCGGATCCATCCGCCAAGGCTCGTGCCGCCAGATCGCCGGCACCGGAGCCAGTTCCGGCAGCCAGCGCCCCAGAAACTCCCCCTCCGGATCGTGGTCGAGCCCCTGCTTGATCGGGTTGTAGATCCGGATCGTGTTGATGCCCGTGGTGCCGCTCTGCATCTGGCACTGGCTCCAGTGGATGCCGGGTTCGTAGTCCACGAACTGGCGGGCCAGGTGCAGGCCGCTGTCGCGCCAGTCGATCCAGAGGTGATGGCTGGCGAAGGACAGGAGCATCGCCCGCATGCGGAAGTTGATCCAGCCGCTGTGGTGCAGGGCGCGCATGCAGGCATCCACAAACGGCACCCCGGTGCGTCCCGCACACCAGGCCGCCAGCCGTTCGGGATCGGTGCGGCGCAGCCCGCGGGTGGCGGGGTGGAGCTCCTGGATTTCGATCGAGGGCTGGCGCTCCAGCTTCTGGATGAAATGGCAGTGCCAGTGCAGGCGCGACAGAAAGGCGTCCAGGGCCCGGGGCCAGCCCGCGGCGGCCCCGGCGGGCAGCGCCGCCACGGTCTCCTGCCGGGCCCGGGTGGCCTGGGTCACCTCCCCCATCGACAGGGTGCCCCAGGCCAGGTGGGGCGACAGTCTGGAGCAGGCGTCAAAGGCCGTCAGAGGACTGGAGAGCCGGCGGTGGTAGCCCCGTCCCCGTTGGCGCAGGAAGCCGTCCAGCAGCTCCAGGCCGGCCTGGCGGCCGCCCGGCTGCCGCGCCGGGCAGGGGTCCGGCGCCAGGCCGAGATCGGCGGCGGTGGGCAGGTCCCGGGGGGCGATCCCCGCCAGGGGGGGCAGGCTGCAGGGAACCTCCAGCAGGGGTTCGGCCATGCGTTGCTCCCAGGCCCGGGCCCAGCCACGGCGATCCTTGAGGGCCCGGATCACGCCGAAGCTGGCGGATTCCTGCCAGGGGATCCCCCGATCCCTGGCCCAGGCCGCCACCCGCCGGTCCCGGTCGTAGGTCCAGAGGTTGCCGGTCTCCTGGTGGCTCCAGAGCCCGGCGATGCCATGGCGACGGTGGGCGGCCTCCAGCACGGCCACCGCGTCACCGACCCGCACCACCAGGGGCTGGCCCAGGCCGGCCAGCGCCTCCTGCAGCTCCTGCAGCGCTTCCCGGCAGAAGCGCCATTGGCGGGCCGAGCTGTCCGGTTGCCGCCATAGCTCCGGCTCGACCACGTAGAGGGGCAGCACCGGGCCGCGTCGGGCCGCCTCCACCAGGGGGCGGTGGTCGTGGAGGCGCAGATCGCGCTTGAACCAGACCACCTGAAGCGCCATGGCCGCAGGCTAGGAACCTGCTTCAGCGCTTCGGCAGGTCGCTGGGGCGCAGCACCACCACCACCACGCCCACCACCACCATCACGATCAGCACCGCCGCCCCGGCCAGGGGCAGCACCATCTCCGTCTCCATCCGCTTCCCCGACGACTGAACGGCCATCCTGGCGCTGGGCCCAGGGGTGCACGGGCAAAAAAAAGGACGGGTCAGCGAACCCGTCCCCGAAGAACGTCTTAAGAAATGTAAAGGACTGGCCCCGTGGTCGCGAGCCTTGTCCGATCCGGCCCTCCCCGCGCTCTCCGGCCCGGCGCGCCACAATCTTTACGTTCCGTTACACCAGCCATGACGGTCGGCGAGCTCTACCTGGAATCCCTGGCCACCGGGATCATCACCCCCACCGAACTCTCCTGGCTCACCCACGGTCAGGACCGCTTTTCCCGCCTGGAGGAGGCCACCGCCCTGAGGCTCGGCCGCCTGCTCGACCAGGGCGACATCCAGCTGGGCTGCCGTCTGGTGTGCTCCGACACCCAGGTCCCCCAGGCCCCCAGCCCCGGGGTGCTGGAGGAATGGATCGAGCCCCTGGGTCGCCAACGGCATCGCTGACGACAGTCACAACGCTTCACGATCGTTTACACTCCCTTCAAGTTTCGCAAACAAACTCCTTCCATGACCGACTCCACCACCCGCTTCGGCTTCGTTGCCTTCGCTGAAACCTGGAACGGCCGTCTCGCCATGCTTGGTTTCGTGATCGGCCTCGGCACCGAAATCCTCACCGGCCAGGGCATCCTTGCCCAGATCGGCCTCGGCTGATTCACCGGAAGGTTCGCCTGCTTCAGCCCGGGTGGCCCTGCCATCCGGGCTTTGATGTCTGCAGCGTTCACCCCGATCCCCCATGGCGCACGCTCTCGTCTTCGTTCTGGCCCCGGAGGGTGCCCTGCCCGGTGATGGCGTCACCTGGGCCGACCTTCTGGCGGCCCAGCGCCTGGGCGTGGGCAGCGGCATCGCCCTGCGCATGTTCCGCACGGCGTCGCCACCCGAGTGCAGCCTTGATGAGCTGGTCGCCTCGGGTCAGGCCAACGTCAGTGGGGCGGATCCATTCGAGCCCCTCCGCACGGATCCCTGCCAGGACGAGCGCACCTCCCCTGGGGAGCCGGGGGCGGTACGCCGGCTGATCTGCGATGCCCTGGTGCCCCATCTGGAGCCCCGCTCCCTCTGGCTCGGCGCCTACGAGCTCAGCGGTCCTGAGCAGCAGGGGCGCACCGACCATCCCGCCGACCGCCTGGCCATCGCCACCATTCGCTGCCTCGACCAGTTCTCCCTGCGGGAGGCCGACAACGAAACCTGCTGGTTCTACCCCACCGAGAACGGCGACTATCTCTGCTGGGAGAACCAGCGCAAACTCCAGCTCTCCCCCGGTTATCCCGCCGACCCCTGCGTGCAGCAGGAGCGAATCCCCTACCAGCGCAGCGACCTGCGGCTGCTCTGGTCATTGATGGCCGATGACCAGGCCTTGACCTGTGTTGGCCTGACCTACCAGCGCCGCCGGATCGAATGGCCGGTGAGCGCCAGCGACCCCGAGCCCTTCGCCACCTGGACCTCCTTCCGGGTCGACAGCATGGCGGATGACAACTACCGGGAAACGTCCAGCATCACCGTGTTTCCCAGTTGAACCGATTCAGCTGGCCTGTTCGTAGAGCTGCTCGAGCCGTTCGCGGCTGAGGTCCACATACAGAACCTCCTCTCCCGGGGCAGGGGCCTCAGGATGGGATGGCCGCTTGGCGGGCATGGTGGAGGCGCTGCGCAGGTTCTGGGTCATCAGGGCGAAGGCCCCGCCGGCGATCACCGCGAAGCTGACCATATAAACGATGGGGAACAGGGCTTCCAGCATGGGTCTCTCGCTTTGGACCCAGGCTAATGTAACGATCTGTTAAACGTGGCTGGTCACCAGGGCGGAAGCCCTCACGGATTCAGCCAAACCTCCTGCCAGTCGCTGGCGGCCTGCCAGCGGCGGCGCCGGTGCGGGTGTCCCTGCAGCTCCAGCAGTTCCACCTGCTGCAGCTCCACCCGCAGCAGTTCGAAATGCTCCGGCCTGGGCGCGCTGTCATCGAGTTCCCTGGGGAAGGGCGCTTCCTTCTGCAGCGGCTCCCCCGGCGACGGCCAGCCCCAGAGGGCCCGGCCCCTGGGGGTCAGGGCCAGCCAGTGGCGATCCAGGGTCAGCCGTTCCTCCTCGCCCGCGAGCGGGAGTCGGTGGCCCCGGAGGCGGAACTGGCAGCGGGCCTTCGGCAGCACCCAGCAAAGCTCCAGCGCGGCCTCCCCTGTCAGTTCACCGCTCTTGGCGCTGCGACGGTCGGTGAGCAGATCCAGGGCGGCTCCCCCGGACCAGCAGCGGAACACCAGGGTGCGCACCCGCGGGGTGCCATCCGCGGCCAGGCTGGCCAGCTGCAGCCACCGGGCCTGGGGGGAGCGGCCCTGGCGCTCCAGCGCCCCGCGCAGCAGCAGGCGCCAGGGGGGCAGGGGGTAGTCCCGGGTTGGCATGGGCATGGCAACGGACATGGCGAAGACCTAGGGCGCAGGTTTTTCGGCTACCACGGCGAAGAAGGGATCCCCCTGCCCCCCCAGCCAGCCCAGGGGACCTTCGGCCCGGGTCGGCTCGGCGATCAGCTGGGGCGCCGGCCAGCCCTGGGCCTGCAGAACCCGGCTGACGTAGGCCAGGTGATCCTGGTCGCTGCCGTCGGTCCAGACCTGGGGCGCCTTCTGGAAGAACATCCGGTTCGAGAAGGCCACGATCACCTGGCCGGCGGGGCGCACCACCCGCAGCAGTTCGGCCGCCACCGGTTCGGGCCGCTGCAGGTACTGCCAGCCGGCCACCATCAGCACCGCGTCCACGCTGGCGTCGGCCAGGGGCAGGCGCTGGTCCTGGTTGAGGTTCTGCACCCAGTGCCGATCCAGGCGGGGATTGGCGGCCAGTTCGGCCCCGTTGAGGCCATGGCCGATCACCTCCTCGTAGGTGATGTCCTCCGGCAGGTGACTCACCCAGCTGCCCATCAGATCCAGCACCACCGCGCAGGGGGGGATCCGCTCGCGGTACAGCGCCGTCAGCCGGCGGCGGAAGGCCCCGTCGAGGTGCTGCACGAAGCGGGGCTCGGCATAGAAGAGGGTGTCATCGGAGCTGTCCAGCTTGCGCCGCTCCGCCTCGTTCAGCACCAACACCGCCATGGTTTCCGGGAGTCCGTTCTGCCGCCATGGTGGCGAGCCACGGCTGCTTCCGTCATGACCTCCGCTGTCCCGTCGTCCTTCCTGGTGCTGGCCGCCGATGATCCCGAGCGGCTGGCCACCTTCTACGGCGCCCTGCTGGAGACGGACCCCCTGCAGGGATTCAGCCCCAGCCACTGGCGCCTGCTGGGGCCGGGGGACCGCCGGCTGGAGATCTATGCCCCCACCCGGCGGCGTCCCCGCCCCCGCGGCGAGGGCCGGCTGGCCCTTTGTTTCTCGCGCCCGGCCGGCGATGTGCCCCCCCTGCAGGCGCTCCACGACTGGCTCGCCGTGGTGCTGGCCCTGGGGGCGGTGGCGGTGGAGCCGCCGCGGCAGGAACCCTTCGGGGCCGAGGCCTGGCTGGCCGATCCGGAGGGGAATCGCCTGCTGCTGCTGGTCAGCGGCGGCTGAGCCGCAGCTGGCTGGCATAGGGCCCGCGGCCATCGAGGCAGGCCGACCCGCAGTGGGCGCCGAGGCTGATCGCCTGCCGCCGATCCCAGCCGGCGGCCAGGGCCGTGGTGACGCCGGCGGCGAAGCTGTCGCCGGCGCCGTAGGCATCCCGCACCGGCTCCGTCCGGTGGACGGCGGCATAGCGGCCGCCGGGAACCAGCACCCCGCCCCGTTCGGCCTCGGTGCCGATGCGCAGCCGGGGCGGCGGATCGAGATCCTCGGGCCGGTAGGCCTCGCCGGGGTCAGTGGCGCTGCCGATCAGGGCGTCGAGGGTCACGCCCGCCTGCCGCAGGGTCGGCAGCCGCAGCCGCGGCGTGGCGGCCAGCACCCGGGCCCGCCGCGCCAGCCGCAGGCCGCCGGCATCGGTGGCGGTGACGAACACCCCGTCGGCCTGCTCCAGTCGCTGCCACGGCAGCCCATCGGTGGCGGTGGGCATCAGCCGCTCGCCGATCACCGTGATCGTGCGCTCGCCGCCTGCGTCGATGAAGGTGAGGCCCCGCCGGGTCGGGGCCGACCGCCAGGCGATGTGCAGCTCCAGCCCCAGGTCCTCGAGCTCCTCGGCGGCCCGGCGCCCGAGGGCGTCGTCGCCGAGGGCCGTGAAGAACGGAATCCGCTCTTCCGTCAGACGGGCCATCTGCACGGCCACCACGGCGCCGCCGCCGGCGGGGAGCTCACAGAAGTCGTCGGCATGGAGGATCTCGCCGGCCGCCGGCAGATGGTCCACGCCGACGAAGCTCACCACCTCCACATGGCCCACCACCGCCAGGGCCAGCGGCGGCAGGTCCGGCAGCGCCGCCAGGGGCAGGGGGACGAGGGGCTCCATTCAGCTGGAGGCGGAGGTGTAGAAGCGCAGGGCGAACCGCCAGAACCAGCGGCTCACCACCACCGAGGCGATGGCCACCGCGCCACCGGCCAGCAGCCAGGGGCCGGAAGCCCGCCCCAGGATCGCCTCGGCCGGCACGGTGGTGAGGAACGCCACCGGCACGATGAAGGTGAAGAAGGCCCGCAGGCCGGCCGGGAAGGCGCTCACCGGAAAGCGGCCCGCCACCAGCACGCTGCGCAGCACCTCGGTGGCGTTCCAGATCTTCACGAACCAGATGCTGCTGGCCGCCAGCACGAACCAGAGGCTGTACAGGATCATCAGGCTGGCCACCAGCATCAGGGCCGCCCCCAGCAGGGTGAGGGGCGCCGGGGTGGCGCCGGCCTTCCAGGCGGCGTAGCCGATCAGGCCGGCCCCCAGGGCGACGCCCGGCAGGCCCCAGGGGGAGAAGGTGCGGGCCGAGAGCCAGAACTGGCTGTCGATCGGCTTGAGCAGGACGAAATCCAGGCTGCCGGTGCGCACGTGGGCCACGATCGTGCTCAGGTTGGGCTGCAGCAGGGTGCTGGTGATCCCCTCCAGCAGGGTGTAGACCCCCAGCACCACCAGGGCCCCTTCCCAGCTCCAGCCCCCCAGGGACTGACCGCGTCCGTAGAACAGCGACAGCACGAAGATGCTGCCGACCAGATTGCCGGCCGTGGCCACCAGCTCGATCAGGAAATTGGCCTGGTATTCCAGCTCGGCCGTCAGCGAGGCGATCCAGAACACCCGCAACGTGGTGAGATAGCGGCCCATCACGCCCCCATCGCCGAGTAGTGGCGCAGGCCCCGCCGCCACAGCAGCAGGTTGATCGGCAGCAGCAGGGCGGCCCAGGCGGCCATGGCCGCGAAGCTCTGGAGCACCGGCACGGTTTCACCGGCCAGGATCCTGGCGGGCACATCGACCATGTACGGGAAGGGGGTCCAGAAGGCGAAGGTCCGTACGCCCTCGGGATAGAGGGCCAGGGGGGCCACCAGGCCGGAGAGATAGAGGTAGGGCAGATAGAGGAGGCGCTCCAGGGCGCTGGCCTTCTCGCTCCAGAAGCACACCATCGTCAGGGTGAACTGCATCAGGAAGCGCAGGGCGAAGGCCGCCAGGGTGGCCAGCACCGCCAGCAGCGCCGACGTCGGCGAGGGCCACCAGAAGGCGGCGGGATAGAGCAGGAAGAACAGCCCCACCAGCAGAGCCACGAAGGGCAGCCGGGTGGCCTGTTCCGAGAGGTGGGCGGCCACATAGCGCCACACCAGGGGCAGGGGCTGGAGCAGATAGGGGGACAGGCGACCGTTGAGGTTGTCCTCCTCGAAGGTGTACATCACCCACACGATCGTGAACTGACGCACCACGAAGGCCGACAGGAAGTAGCGGGCCAGCTGCAGGGAGTCCATCCCCAGCCCGCCACCGGCATCGACGGCGCTCCAGAGGCCCAGCATGATGAAGGGCAGCACCCCCGAAAGGGCCCAGAGCACGATCTCGGCCCGGTACTCGAGCATGTAGGCGTACTGGCTGGACAGCAGCACGGCGGCGATGCGGCGGGCGTGGCCCAGCCGCTGGCGCAGGGCCACCCTCATGCCAGGGCCCCCTGGTGGAACAGCCGGCCGATGATGTCCTCGATCGGTGGGTCGGACACCGACAGATCGACCACGGCCAGGTCGGCCAGCAGGCGCCCCACCTGTTCGGTGAGCCGCTCCCGCGGGATCAGCAGCCGCACTTCCCGGCCCTCGATGGCCTCCACCTCGCCATAGCTGGCGAAGGCTTCGGCCCCCAGGGGCGCATGCAGCTCCAGGCGCACCTCCCGGCAGGGGGCGAGTCGCTGGGTGAGCGTCTCCAGGCCTCCGTCGTAGAAAAGGCGGCCCTCGTGGATCAGCAGCACCCGGGGGCACAGGGCGGTGATGTCGGCCATGTAGTGGCTGGTGAGCAGCACGGTGGCGCCGAAGCGGCGGTTGTAATCGGCGAGGAAGCTGCGCACCCGGGCCTGGGCGTTCACATCCAGCCCCAGGGTGGGTTCATCGAGGAACAGCACCGCCGGGCGGTGCAGCAGGGCCGCCAGCAGCTCCGCCTTCATCCGCTGGCCGAGGGAGAGCTTGCGCACCGGGCGGCGCAGTTCGTCCCCCAGTTCGAGCATCTCAGCCAGCTCGGCGATGCGGCGCCGGCTTTCCGCCGGGGGGATGCCATAGACGGCGGCGTTGACCCGCAGGGAATCGAGCGGCGGCAGATCCCAGATCAGCTGTTGCTTCTGGCCCATCACCAGGGTGATCTGGCCGAGGAAATCCGCCTCGCGCCGCTGGGGCTGGCAGCCGGCCACCTCCACCGTGCCGCTGGTGGGGTGGATCAGCCCCGTGAGCATCTTGAGGGTGGTGGTCTTGCCGGCGCCGTTGGCCCCCAGGAAGCCGACGAACTCCCCCGGCTCGATCGAGAAGCTGACGTCCTGCACGGCCGCGATCAGGCGCTCGCGGCGATTCACGAAGTGACGCAGGGTGCCGGCCAGTCCGGGTTGCTTGTCGGCCACCCGGTAGGTCTTGCCGAGGCCCTGCGCGCGGACGATGGCCATGCGGACGGGCTTGGGGGTGAAATCCACCCTATCGAGGGTGTGGTTCCAGGGAGGGCGTCAGGCGGCCTCCGGGCACCAGCCGCCGCCGACCTGGAGTGGCTCGATCCAGCAGGGACAGCGCTGGGTGAGGTGGTCACCGTGGCTGATCAGGGCCTGGTGCCACTGGCAGCTGAGCAGGGGCAGGCCGTCGGCCTCGGCGTGGTGACGGAACCAGTGGCAGGTGAGGCAGACCTGGCGGCTGCGGCTGGGCATCAACTGCTCGCGCCCCAGGTAGGGCCAGGCGGCGAGGGCGAGGGTGGATGGCGGCGGGGTGGACATGGCCATGGATGCAGTACAACCGTACTAGCTTCTCCTGGGTCGGTTCGCCACGGATCCCCCGTCGGGGGGCCACAATCAGCCATCGGGGTCGCGCCGTTTCTCCTGCCTTCTCCATGCTGATCCGGCTTGGTTGCGAACTGACCCTCTCCTGCTGGGCTCCGACGCCGGTGCTGGCGCTGGTCCATCCCCATGGCAGCCGCCTGGAGGATCGGCGCGGTCCGGAGCGGTTGTGGCTGAGCCCGGATCGCATCGCCGAGGTGCTCACCGACGCCGACGGCAACCGGGCCTGCCGCTTCATGGCCTCCGCCGGCAGCACAACGCTTGGATTCGAGGTGGTGATCGCCGATGACGGCCATCCCGATCCGGTGGCGGCGGATGTGGGCGAGTGCCCGGTGGGGGCGCTGCCGATCGTCACCTACCCCTACCTCAACCCCAGCCGCTACTGCGACACCGACCGCCTGGCCCAGGTGGCCTGGGGCCGCTTCGGCGGCGTCCGGCCCGGCTGGTCGCGGGTGCAGGCCATCTGCGACTGGGTGCATGAGCAGCTCCGCTTCGACTACGGCGCCGCCCGCAGTGACAAGACCGCCCACGACGCCCTGCGGGAGGGGCGCGGCGTCTGCCGGGATTTCGCCCATCTGGCCATCAGCCTCTGCCGCTGCCTCAACATCCCCGCCCGCTACTGCACCGGCTACCTGGGCTACACGGGCACCACACCCCAGCCCGATCCGATCGACTACTCCGCCTGGTTCGAGGCGTTTCTGGAGGATCGCTGGCATGTCTTCGATCCCCGCCACAACCGGCCCCGCATCGGCCGGGTGCTGATCGCCCGGGGCCGGGATGCGGCGGATGTGCCCTTCCTGCGTTCCTTCGGCGACCACCAGCTCACCGCGTTCCGGGTCATCACCGAGGAAGCGGGGCCCTCCGGCAGCGCCCCCGACGCCGGCCCGCCCTGATCCCGCCTCCGTGCCGTGGGGGCCGGCGGGAGCCGGGAAATGTGGAGAATTCATGCGCTCGCCATGCCCTTTCGACGCAGGGGGCAGAATCCCGGCAGTTCCGGGACCGTCGAACCCGTCGATCGGAGCCCATCGCCACCCCATCTCCGGGATGCGGTGACCGAGCCAACGTCCAGTTGGGCTTTACGACCAGTTGGGCTTTATGAATGGTTTCCTGCTGACTGCACAATGGGTTTACGGATTGATGAAGCCACGTTTCTGGAGAGAGCCATCTCCCGATTCGGAGCCAGATACGACTATTCCCAGATGATCTATAAGAGTTATCGCACTCCGATCAAGATTCGTTGCGTCGAGCATCCCGTCCGGGAGGTCGTGATCACCCCTGAACGCCATCTGCAGACCACCGGTGGATGTAAGTACTGCCTGCGCAATTACCGCAACCAGACCCTGGAGCGGGTGCTCAGACTGGACTGTGAACCCACCGCACTGCCCGCGACCCCGCTGCCCATGGCCCCGCAGGCACCCCAGGAGCCGCCGGTGGTGGGGCAGGTAAGTAAAGCTCTGTGAGGGATCCGGCCAAGGGCCCAAGTCCAGATTTGATCTTCGGTATCTTTCCGGGTCGTTCTCCCTGATTCCCTTCATGGCCCTTCCCCTGCTCGCCGCCCGACCCTCGAGCCTCAACGCCAGGGTGCCGAGTTTCGCGATCGCCAGTGAGGAATCCCCCCGCCAGGCCGTCGCCACCCTGGAGACAGGAAAGAGTGTCGGTGATCGCCTCGGCCTCGACGTTCAGATTGAGCAGGCCTACCGCCAGATCTTCTTCCATGCCTTCAAGGTGGATCGCGAAGTGGTGCTGGAATCCCAGCTCCGCAGCGGACAGATCACCATGAGGGATTTCATCCGTGGATTGTTGTTGTCCAGGCGATTCCGTGAAGGTTTCTATGACTGCAACAGCAACTATCGGCTGGTGGAGCAACTGGTTGGCAGGGTGCTGGGTCGGCCCGTCTATGGCGAACAGGAACGCATCCGCTATTCGATCCTGATTGCCCAGCATGGGCTCGTCACCCTGGTGGATGCCCTGCTTGATTCGCCCGAGTACCTCGAGGCCTTCGGCTACGACACGGTGCCTTACCAGCGCTCCCGGGTGCTGCCGGGTCGGGCGCAGGGCGAGCGCCCCTTCAACCAGCAGGCTCCCCGCTACGACGGCCGCTGGCGCGATGTCAGCGCCAGCCGGGCGCCCCGCGGCTCCAACCCCTGGTCGCCGGGCACCCCGCGCCCCGCCTGGCTCGGCGAACAGCCCTCCCCCCTGGCGCGACAGATCTGGCAGGGCCTGGTCACGGCCGGAGGCTTCGCCATCACGGGCCTGGTGCTGTGGACCGCCGCCGCCATGCTCAGCACCGCGGCGCAGTGATCGAGGGTCCCTGGGGGCGCCCGTCCCCAGGGACTTTCCCGAATCACTGGAAGGGTTATCCGCCTGTTGCACGCTGTGATATGGGGCACAAAACCGTGCTTTTCTTGGCTTGAGTTGGTTGCAGCGGCACCGCCGCCGCGACCATGCGTTATGATTTGTAAAGATTCCTTGACCTCCGGAGGCTCCCTGCCATGTTCACGCTCGACAAGGCCTCCAAGATCTTTCCGGACACCCTTTCCGCCGATGTGGTGCCCGCCCTCACCGCCCGGTTCGCGCTGCTGAGCGCGGAGGATCAGCTGGCCCTGATCTGGTTCGCCTACCTCGAGATGGGCAAGACGATCACCATCGCGGCCCCCGGGGCGGCCCGGATGCAGTTCGCCGAGCCGGTGCTCAACCGCATCAAGGCCATGACCTTCGCCGACCAGAGCCAGGTGATGGTGGATCTGGCCAACCGGGCCGACACCGACATCTGCCGCACCTACGCCATCTGGTCGGTCAACATCAAGCTGGGCTTCTGGTATCGCCTCGGCGAGTGGATGGAGGAGGGCCTCGTCGCCCCGATTCCCGAGGGTTATCAGCTCTCCGCCAACGCCGCCTCGGTTCTCTCCTCGCTCAAGGGAATCGACGCGGGTCAGCAGATCACCGTCCTGCGCAACTTCGTCGTTGACATGGGCTTCGATCCCAGCAAGGTGGACGGCGCCGAGCGCATCGCCGAGCCGATCGTGCTGCCCACGGCCCCGGAGCAGCGCACCAAGGTGTCGATCGCAGGAATCGACAACCCCACGATCCTGTCCTACATGGATCTGCTCAACGCCAACGATTTTGACCAGCTGATCAAGCTGTTCCTGCCCGATGGCGCACTGCAGCCCCCCTTCCAGCGCCCGATCGTCGGCACCGATGCCGTGCTGCGCTTCTTCCGCGAGGACTGCCAGAATCTGAAGCTCCTTCCCGAAAGTGGCGTCAGTGAGCCGTCCGACGGCGGCTTCACCCAGATCAAGGTCACCGGGAAGGTCCAGACCCCCTGGTTCGGCGCCGGCGTCGGCATGAACGTGGCCTGGCGTTTCCTGCTGGATCCCGAGAACAGGATCTATTTTGTGGCGATCGACCTGCTGGCGTCCCCGGCCGAACTGCTCAAGTTCGCCCGCTGACCAGCTCCCCCATTCCGCCTGACCCGATGACGGAGGACGGGCACGTCTTCTCCGTTTCCCCTGTCCCCCTGGGCAGGGGTTTCTGGCTTGGCATGGTGATCTTCTGGGGCTGGTTGGCCAGCCTCATCGGCCTGCTGCTGGTCGATCCGGGCCATTGGTCCGGGCCGTTGCTTCTGCTGGCCGTGGCAGGGCGCACCGTTCTGCAGACGGGCCTGTTCATCCTTGGTCACGACGCCATGCATCGCACCCTGGTGCCTGGTCGCCCTGCCCTCAACGATGGCCTGGGCCGCTTCGCCCTGCTGCTGTACGCCGGATTGTCCTTTGGATGCTGCCGCCGCCAGCATCTGCGCCATCATCGTTTCCCCGGCAGCCTCCGCGATCCGGACTTCCGTTTCGCCAGTGGCGATGGTGCCCTTCGCTGGTATGCGCGATTCATGGGCAACTATCTCTCCTGGAAGCAGCTTGGCCTGCTCCTGGTCACCTGGATCACCGCAGCGACGCTGCTGCTGGAGTTGGACGACCCCCAGCGGGCCTTGAATGTTGCCCTGTTCTGGGTGCTGCCGTTGGTGCTGAGCTCGTTCCAGCTGTTCCTCTTCGGCACCTATCTCCCCCACCGCAGCCAGGGATCGGCCGCGGCCGGCGCCCATGCGGTGCGCAGTCTGGGGTACTCCCACCTCCTCTCCCTGCTGGCTTGTTATCACTTCGGCTACCACTGGGAGCACCATGCCTACCCGGCCGTGCCCTGGTTCCGGCTGCCGGAGTTGCGTCGGCGCGTTTCTCTTGATCACGGGCAGGGGAACGGCTCGCGGCGGCTCGGGCTTGCGCGTTAAGGTCAAAAAACAGAAGTTGGGTCCAATGGTGACAGCGGTGCTGGAGTGGACGGAGCAGGAACAGGACGTGGCGCGCAGCGCCTTTGACAAGGCCCATTCCCGAGCCGTCCTCGGCATCATCCGGGCGGCCCAGGCCCACGCCAGCCGCATGGACTCCGTGGAGGAGTGCTGGAAACTTCATGATTTCCTCAGCATTCAACGTCACGAAATCGAGGGCCGCTTCGACTTCCGCCTGCCTGGACTTCTGTTTGTCTTTGCCAGTCTGGTGAAGGACGGGTTGCTTCAGGTTGAAGAACTGGACGGGCTGGATAGGGACAAGCTCAACAAGATTGCGGCCATGTCCCGCATGTGAGCGCCAACGGGGTGTCCGCCTGCCTCCCTGCAGGGGGCGGATCCCTCTGGCCGCCGGGTGGCCCACCGGCCCTGGCCACCCGGCCAGGATCCGCCGGACCCGATCCCATGGCTCCCGGCCTTCGGCCGGGTTCTGCCTGGCGGGTCCAGGGGCGGGCCCGCTGCAGATCGGCAGCGCAGCTGCGGCGGATCACCGGCCGGTCATCCCGCCCCCCATGGCCTGGGGATTTTGGGGCCTCAGGGGCTGTAGGGTAGGGAAGATTCCAAGATTTCTCTCCAGCAAGCTCATCACTTTCTAAAAGGGCTGTCGAAGGATCGGTTCATAGTTTTTTTCAGGTTCATGACCATTTACATCGGAAATCTTTCCTTCGACGCCGAAGTGGAAGATGTCAAAAATCTGTTTGCCCAGTACGGCGAACTGCGTCAGTGCACCCTTCCCCTTGATCGCGACACCGGCCGCAAGCGGGGCTTCGCCTTCGTTGAGATGACCAACGACGCCGACGAGACCAAGGCCATCGACGATCTCCAGGACGTCGAGTGGATGGGACGCAGCATCCGCGTCAACAAGGCCGAGCCCCGCACCGGTGGCGGTGGCGGCGGCGGCGGCCGCTCCGGTGGCGGCGGCTACGGCGGCGGTGGTGGTGGCTACGGCGGTGGCGGCGGTGGCCGCAGCCGCTACTGAGTTTCCGGGCCTCAGCCCCCTGGTTCATTTCTGGCCGTCCCGGTTCTTCCGGGGCGGTTTTTTTCTGGCCGATGGCGCTCCGGCGGTCCCGATCCCTGTGGGGAGTCGGCCACGGATTGGAAGAGACTCTGCTGCTGGAGCCACCTGTGGAGACTGGGGAGCAGATTGGGGCCATGAGTGAACCCAGCCCTCGTGGCCGCTACCGGGTCCGACCCGCCGACCAGAACGAGACCACCGTTCCCAACGAGGTGCTCGGCCCCCTCTTCGACCACCGTGACGAGGCGGAACGCTATGCCCGGAATCTGGTCCTCACCCACCGGACACCGGTGATCGTGGAGAAGCTGGCACCGGCGGGGTGCTGGCTTCAGCTCGGAACCATCGGCTGAGCCGTTCCCTCCAGCTCCTCGAGGCTGGGGGCGGCCTGCAGCCGGATCAGGTAGGTCAGGCTGGAGCCCACACCGGTCCCCCGGTAGCGGCCGCTGACCGGTGCCGCCAGGTGATGATCCGGCGCGGCGGCGAGCACCACGTGGCCATCGGCCACCGCGAGTCCCAGGCTGGGATCGAAGCCCCTCCAGCCCCCCCCTGGCAGGTACACCTCAGCCCAGGCGTGCAGCTCGTGCTCGCTCACCTCGGGGGGATGGTGCATGGAATAGCCGCTGACGAAGCGCGCCGCCAGGCCCTGGCTGCGGCAGGCCGCGATGTACAGCACGGCCGTGTCCCGGCAGGCTCCAGTCAGCGTCGCCAGGGTCTCCGCCGCCGAGGTGGGTTCCCCCTCCAACCGGCCCACATGGTGGAAGCCGTGGTGGATCTCATCGGCAAGGGCGCCGAGGAACGCGGTGGCTGATCCCTCGACCCTATCGGCGATGGCCTGGGCCCAGGCACGGACGGCCGGATCGATCGCGCCATGCCGGCACCCTGCCAGGGAGCAGGCCTCCGCCTCCGGGTAGTCCACCGGCAGGTGTTGGGCCTCCCTGTGGGTGATGATCCAGTCGTAAGGATTGCTGCGCAGGGTCTCCAGCAGCATGTCCACCTCGATCGTCAGCTGGTCCCGCTCCTGCTGGAACCAGGCCACCATGGCGTCGGTGCCATCCGGCTCGAGCACACGCGTGAGGCCAGCGGCGGGATCCACCAGCCGTAGATGGTGCTCCAGGATCCTCTGGCTGCCGTCCTGACGGGGGGTCAGCCGCAGGGTCATGGGCTCCAGGAACACGGGCCGGTCGTAGCTGTAGCTGAGCCGGTGGTGGATGCGGAAGAACATGTCTCAGCCCAGGGCCTCGCGCAGGGCGTCCTGCAGGTCGTCATCGATCACGTAAGTGTGCAGGGGTTCGGTGTCGAGGTCTTCGACGAGGGGGAAGAAGCGGACGGAGAACCAGGCCTCGAAGAGTTCCAGGCTGCGGGGCTGGGGCCAGCGGCTGCGGTCGCGGCACCAGAGCTCGAGCTCGGCGCTGAAGATCTGCCCGTAGCTGTCCAGCAGCCGGTCCTGGGCTTCCAGCTCGCTGTCGTAGGTGGGGATCAGGTAGAGGCTGTGGTCGTCCCCCAGGCCCTCCATGTCCTCCCGGGTCCAGAAGGGCCGGGTCCAGTCCACCATCGGCTGCCGGGGTGCCACCGCGATGGCGCAGCGGTTGAGAACGGCCATCGATGGTTTGTCTGTGGCTGGCTCAACGCTAGCGAGGCAGGGGAGAGGGGGCATGGGTGAAACCATGGATCTGAGCCTGCAGAGCGCACGTTGATGCTCTGGATCCGCACCTGCCTGTCGCTGCTCAGTTTCGGTTTCTGCCTCGCCAACGTCTTCGCCGCCATCTGGAGCCAGGATGGCGCGCCGCTTCAACAGCGACACCTTCGTATACCGAGGGCAACGCTCGATCGCCACCGGCGCCGTCGGCTTGACGATCCTGTCCTATGGGGTGCTGGCGCTCTGAGCCTTCGCAGCTCCTCCCTTCCCTTCCCCTGATCGCCATGGCCCAGGCCTCTGCCGCACTCGTCGGCCTCACCCTGTTCACGATCATGTTCGCCCTCGGCCTGGGGTTGCAGCTGGAGGCGATCGCGCAGTTGCGCCACAGGCCCGCCCTGGTGATCCGGGTGCTGATCGGCTCCTGTGTGCTGGTGCCCCTGGTGGCTTTGGTGCTGATGAAGCTGCCCCTGAGCTTCGCCCTCTCTCCAACGGCCCGCTTCGGCATCGCCCTGATGGCAGCCTGCCCGAGCGCCCCGCTCACCCTGCGCAAGGCCGGCAAGACGGGGGGCGACCGCCAGCTGGCGGCGCAGCTGCAGGCCTGCGCGGCCGTTGCCGCGATCGTTTCGATTCCCCTGCTCGCTGATCTGTTCCGGGCTTCGTTCGGCATCGACGGCTGGGACATCGCCCCCCGGGACGTGGCCCTGCAGGTGGGCAAGGCCCAGGTGCTGCCGCTGCTGGCCGGCCTGCTGCTGCGGCGCTGGAAGCCCGAATGGGTGGCGCGGCTGGAGGGGCCGCTCGACAAGCTCGCCAACGGCCTGCTTCTGCTGCTGATCGTGCTCGTGCTGATCAAGGCCGGCCCTTTGCTGGTGCCGTTCGTGGCCTCCAACTGGCTGGCCCTGGGCTTCATGGCGGTGATGGTGGCCACGGCCCTGGCCATCGGCTCCCTCATGGCTGGCCCGGAGCCTCGCGAGCGCATCACCGTGGCCCTGGTCACCTCGATGCGGAACCCTGGCCTGGCGCTGCTGTTCGCCACCACCTACGGCGCCGACATGCCCGGACTGAAACTGGCCGTGCTGGCCTACCTGCTGGTCACCGTGCTGCTTTCGATTCCCTTCCTGCGCTGGCAGAAGGGTCTGCAGGGGGTGGCTTGAGCTGACAGTTCCTCACAGCTTCTCGGTCATCGGCGCTGTCGGATCTCCAGGCCCCCAACGCCCTTGATTACAACGATTTGCGCGCCAGCGGCGACACCCAGATCCTTGATGCCCACTCTGGAATCATCGCTAGCCATCGTGCAGCCGCCCCCTTCGTCCCTTTCCCCATGCCCCACCGCCGGATCAGCCTTCAGCCCTGCGGCCGCCACGATGGCGTGACCCGTTTCTGTCCCGCCCTTGTAGGTGGCGGAGTCCTGGCTGGCCTGACGGCCACGTTCCTGCTGGCACCCCAGCCCGCTGCGGCTGCGAAGGCTGCTCCCCCGGGGAAGGTGTTGTACACCCTCACCACCCAGTGCGCGCTCCAGGGGGCTGCACCCGTGCCTTGCACGGTGGAAGCGGTGGACATGGGCGGGGCCACGCTCTACCGCCACCGCATCGGCAAGGCCACCGAAACGGTCCGCATCACCGCTGAACCGGTGACGATGGCGATCTGGGCCAATGACACCAAGCAATGGAGCCCGCTGCGCGGAGCCTCGGCCCGTTTCTCCACCAACACGGTCTGCTTCAACGGCAAGGACCTCTGCGTGGTCAACCCCAATTACCTCAACAGCGTCCGGGAGGATCGCACCAACACCCGTCTCCAGGGCCGTGATCTGGTGATGGTCCACTTCGGCTCCGACGGCCGGGTGGACGCCAGCTGTTACGACGACGCCTGCGCCCTGTTGCTGAAATGAAGAACCTGAGCGGACTCGCCCTGTTGGTGGCCGGCGTGATCGCCTCGCCGGTCGGGGCTGGCCTGGCCCTGGAGATCTCCTCCCCCCACGCCCCGGAGCTGATCGCCCGCGGCGGCGGTGGCGGGGCTCGGATGGGCGGTGGCGGCGGTGCCCGGATGGGCGGTGGTGGCGGCGCCAGAGTTGGGGGTGGAGGCGGTGGTCTCGGCCGCGCCGGTGGTGGTGGATCGCTGGGCCGCAGTGGCTTCCAGGGATCCGGCGGGGCTGGCGGTCTCAACCGGGGCGTCAACAGGCCCGCCGGGGGCTGGAGCAGCGGCGTCGCCGGTGGTGGCCTGGGGGGCCCCTCGTTGAATCGTCCTGCGGCGCGGCCCGGGGGGGTGGTCGGCACCCCTGGCCTCAACAGGCCCGCCGGAGCCGGAACCCTCAACCGGAACGTCAATGCCAACCTGAACCGGAACGTCAACGTCAACCGCAACCTCAACCGCAGCGTCAACGTCAACCGCAACTGGACCCGCGCCGCCAACGTCAACGCCTTCGGTGTCCGGCCCGGCTGGGCCCGTCCGGGCTGGGGCGTCGCCCGACCCTGGAACCATGGCTGGTACGGCGGCTGGGCCACCCCGTCCTGGGGATGGTGGGGGGCCCGGGCCGCCACCTGGGGTGTGGCCACGCTGGCGACGGCTTCGATCATCAACAGTGCCGTTGACGCCGCTGTGGCCAGCAACCAGACCGTGATCGTGGTGCCCAACACCGAGTACCAGCTGCTGTTCGGCACGGTTCAGCCGACCGGAACCAGCACGGTGGCCTTTGACGTCAGTGCCGACGGCAGTGTGTTCCAGCTTTCGGCCGACTGTCAGTCGGGCTTGCTGAATGGCCAGGAGCCGAGCAGTGCCCAGGAAGCGGAACTCCTCAATGCCGCCTGTCAGGTGGCCTTCGGGACCGCTTCCTGAGCCGGGGGTTCACCAGGGCAGGGGCGCCCGCTGGGCGCCGATGCTGCAGCCCATCTGCTGGCCCAGCAGGGCCCCGAGCGGCACGGCCCAGGTGCGGCCGTCCTGGCGGGAGGCGGCGTAGCCCAGGCCCCCGCCGATGATGCCGCCCACCAGCCGGCCGACGTTGCAGCGCTGGGCCGTCTGGGCCTGGACGAAGTCGGGGGCCACCGGCAGGTTGGCCCGGTAGCGGTCGACGTCGTAGTCGGCCCGGTAGCCGCCGCCGTAGCCATCCCCATAGGAGGAGGGGCTGGGCAGGGTGGGCACGGGGTAGGGAACGCGGCGGCTGTCGACCTGACGGGGAGCGACGGGCTGGCCCCAGGGACCGGCCAGGGCCTCCAGGGGAGCGGCGACCAGGGCCAAAACGCCGGTGGTGCCCAGCAGGCCCACGAGGCGGCGGGAACCCTGACGAAGGATGGTGTTCATGGTGTTTCGCGTTGTGAGGAGCGACCCCTGAGGTGGGGATGACATCAATCAAGCGAAGGCATGTGACCGATCCGTGAACGGGACCCCAGGGATGTCCGACAAGATGCGACTCGCGGCCCGCACCCCTCTGCATCGCTTGTTTTCGACCCCTGGTCAGATCCTCCGACCCTTGCCAGCGTGGACAAGAGGGCCGGAGGAGCCGATGAGCTGGAGCGAACTGGAGCGCCTCGTTGAGGAGGCCGAGACGGATGAGGTGATCCGCCGGGGGCTGCGCCATTGCCGTTCCAGGGCGGAACTGCTCCTGGCCGCCCGTCGGCTGGGGTTCCGGGTCACCCGGGTGGATCTGCAGCGGGCTTGGCAGCTGCAGCATCAGACAGGCTGATTTCGGCATGCACGCACTCGGCCGTGGGCCGGAGCCGGAAGCCCAGCTTCTGGCACACGTGCTGCATTCCCCGGTTCTCGTGGAGGATCTCGGCGCAGATCCGCTCGAGGCCCTCGGCCCGGCCGATTGTGATCAGCAGCCCCAGCAGGGCGGTGCCAAGCCCCTGCCGCTGCCAGGGATCGGCGATCAGCATGGCGAACTCGGCGGCGTTGTCGTCATGGATCCGGCTGAGCCGTCCCACCCCGAGCACCTCGGCCGGGGCGCCGTTCTGCCCCGGCCGCTCCACCACCAGCGCCATCTCCCTGTCGTAGTCGGTGAAGCAGATCCGGGTCAGCCGCTCGTGGGCGATGCGGTGGCCCAGGGTCATCAGATGGAAGTAGCGGAAGTAGACGCTCTGCTCCGAGAGGGTGCGGTGGAAGGCCACCAGCAGGGGTTCATCCTCCGGCCGGATCGGCCGGAGCGTCACCGCTGATCCATCGGGCAGGTGCCAGGGGCGCACGTACTCGCCCGGATAGGGCCGGATCGCGGGTCTGGGGGTGAAACAGGTGGCCCCGGAGGATGGCTGCAGCAGCACCCGGGCATCGAGGGCCACCAGGGAACCCTTGCCGTCCCCGGGCGCCACCCGCAGGGGGTTGATATCCAGTTCGAGGATGGCCGGGTGCTCCAGAACCAGCCGGCTGAGGCGCACCAGCAGCCGCTCCAGCGCCGCCAGATCCACCGCCGGCCGGCCGCGCACCCCCTGCAGCGCCGCATAGATGCGGGTGCGTTCCATCAGCCGCCGGGCCAGGGTGGTGTTCAGCGGCGGCAGGGCCACGGCACTGTCACGGAAAACCTCCACCAGCAGGCCGCCGGTGCCGAACAGGATCACCGGGCCGAACTGGGGGTCGATGCTGCTGCCGACGATCAGTTCATAGGCGCCGGTCAGCTCCAGCATCGGCTGCACGGTCACCCCGCCGAAGGCACTCGCCCCGTGCAGCGCCACGATCGCCTCCTGCATGGTTCGGAAGGCCTGGGCCACCGCAGCGCCATTGCGCAGGTTCAGTTGCACCCCTCCGACGTCGCTCTTGTGGGTGAGCTCGGCGGAGAGCAGCTTGACCACCACCGGGTAGCCCATGGCGTCGGCCGCCGCCGCCGCCGCCTCGGCACTGGTGGCCATGTGGGTGGGAACCGTGGGGATGCCGTAGGCCTCCAGCACCTGCTTGGCTTCCCATTCGTTGAGCAGGGTGCGTCCCTCGGCCAGCACCTCGGCCAGCAGCGTTTCCACCCGCTGGCGATCGGCGTGGGCTTCGCCGGGTCCGGTCGCATCGGTCTCCGGCACCAGGGCCGGCGTTTCGTACAGGGCGCGCAGGTTGTCGCTGTAGCGCCACATGGCATCGAACAGCTGCACGGCCGCGTCCGGGTACCGGTAGGTGGCGATGCCGGCGGCATTGAGCAGGCGCTCCCCCGCCTCCACCTCCTGGCCCCCCATCCAGCTGGCCAGCAGCGGCTTGGTGGTGGTCGCCGCCAGGGCCACCAGCCGTTCGGCGGTGCTGGTGGGGTCGGTCATGGCCTGGGGGGTGAGCACCACCAGCAGGCCATCGCTGTCGGGGTTGTCCAGGGCCAGGCGGATGGCCCGCTCGTAGCGGTCCGGATCCGCGTCCCCGAGGATGTCGATGGGGTTGGCCCGACTCCAGTGCTCCGGCAGCCCGGCATCGAGGGCCGCCAGGGTGGCCGGGGCGAGGGTGGCCAGCTGACCGCCATGGCGCACCAGGGCATCGGTGGCGATCACCCCCGGCCCGCCGGCGTTGGTGAGGATCGTCAACCGCGGCCCCAGGGGCCGGCGCCGTTGTTTGGCCAGCACCTCGGCCAGGTCGAACAGGTCGGCGATGCTGTCCACCCGCAGCACGCCGCAGCGGCGGAAGGCCGCATCCAGGACGGCGTCACTGCCGGCGAGGGCCCCGGTGTGGGAGGCCGCCGCCTGGGCCGCCTCGGCGGTGCGGCCGGCCTTGATCACCACGATCGGCTTGGTGAGGGCCACCTCCCGCGCCGCCGAGAGGAACGAGCGGGGATCCCCGATCGACTCCATGTAGATGACGATGCTGTGGGTCTGTGGGTCGTCCCCCAGGTAGGTGATCAGATCCCCCCAGTCGACATCGAGCATCGAGCCCATCGAGACGAAGGCGCTGAAGCCCACGTTCTCCTGCAGGCTCCAGTCGAGGACGGCGGTGCAGATCGCCCCCGACTGGCTCAGGAAGCCCACGTGGCCGGGGCGGGCGATGGCACCGGCGAAGGTGGCATTGAGGCCGGTGCGGGGGTTCATCAACCCCAGGCAGTTGGGGCCCACCAGCCGCATGCCGGTGCGCCGCAGGCCATCCCGGATCCGCGCCTCCAGGGCGATGCCGGCGGCGCCGATCTCCCGGAAGCCCGCCGACAGCACGATCACCCCCTTCACCCCGGCCGCCGCGCAGGCTTCGATCAGCGCCGGCACCGTGGCGGCCGGGGTGGCGATCACCGCCAGGTCCACCGGTTCGGGCACCGCCGCCACGGTGGCGTAGGCCCGGATCCCCAGCACACTGGCGCGCTTGGGATTGATCGGGTAAACGGTGCCGCCGAAGGGATGGCTGATCAGGTTCCAGAGCACGCCGCGCCCGACGCTGCCCGGCCGGTCGGAGGCCCCGATCACCGCGACGCTGCGGGGGCTGAACAGGGCCGCCAGCGGCTGGTGCTGGGAGCGCAGGATGTCGTAGGCCCGATCCGCGCCACCGCCACCGCCCCCGCCACCGCCCCCGCCGGAGGGGTTCACCGTCATCGGATCACCAGGACCGGACAGGGGGACTGGACCAGCACCCGCTGGGTTTCGCTGCCGATCAGCATCCCCACCAGGCCGCGGCGTCCGTGGGAGGCCATCACGATCAGGTCGCAGCCCAGTCGGGCGGCGGCCTCGAGGATGGCCTGGTGGGGCAGGTCGCCCACCACACGCTCGCCCGTGGCGCTGACACCCGCTTCCTTCGCCACCGCCAGGGACTCCTCCAGGATCCGATCCCCGTCCTTGCGGCTGGCGCTCATCAGGGCCTCCATGGTGGTGGCATCGAGCATCTCGCCGAGCCCCACCACCTGCACCGGCACGCTGGCCTGGGCGTGGAAGACGGTGATCCGGGCCCCGAGGGCGGCGGCAAGGGCCACGGCGTGGCGCACGGCCGCCATCGAGAGGTCGGAACCGTCGCTGGGCACCAGGAGATGGCTGTAGGACATGGGAGCGGCAGGTCTCCCCTCTGTCTAGTCAAGGCCCTGGATCAGCGCAGGGGTCAGTGGAGTGGATCACTGATCACCAGGGCCGAACAGTTCAGGCGCCGCAGCAGGCTGGTGGCCTGGTCGCTGGCGGGAATCGGCAGACCCTCCACCAGGCGCCGCAGGGAGCGCAGGATCACCAGATCGTGGCTTTCGCTGCCCCGCTCGATCGCCTCGGCCACGTTCTGGTGGGCCAGGAGCTCCACGGTGACGGGCACGCCCCCCCCGGGCCTGGAGGGGGAGGGGATCCAGCCCTGGAGCTGACGGGCCAGTTGGTCCCGCTCCGCCTGGGGCAACCAGGGCTCGTGGATGTGCAGCAGGGTGATGGCGGCGCCCTCACCGGCAGGGCAGGCACACAGCACCCGCTCCGCCAGCTGGAACTGCTCCAGGGCGCCGGCGGAGAGGTCCTTCACCGGGACCAGCAGCCGCCGGAAGCCGGCCGGGTCGTCCCGCAGCCGGGCCATCACCACCGGGCAGTGGGCCTGGCGGCAGATGGCGGCCACCAGGTCGCCGAACAGCCAGCGCCCCAGGCGGGGGGCCGCCGCCACGCCCACCAGCACCAGATCGGCCCCCTGCTCAAGGGCCGTGCGGGCGATGCCGCCGGGGATGTCGTTGTCGACCCGAAGCAGGGAACGGCTGGGCACCCCCGCTGCCACGGTGAAGGCATCGGCCCGCTCAAGCAGCTGGCGCCCCTCGGCCAGGGCCCGGTGCACGATCGGCTGGGCGCCGCGCCCCGCTTCGGCCTGGCGGGGGGACACCACCGCCAGGGGCAGCACCATGCCCTGGCGGCCCCCCTCCCCGTCGATCAGCCGTCCGGCCAGGGCCAGCAGGGGTTCCTCGCTGCGGGTCTCGCTGATCGGCACCAGCACCCGCAGGGCCCGTCGCACCAGGGCCAGCTGGCCGCTCTCCTGCAGAGTCAGATCCCGGGCTCGGCGGCTGGCCATGCGGGTCATGGCCACCGACGTGAGGATCGGCCCCAAGGTGGCGGTCACCACCATCAGGGCCAGGACGCTGTTGAGCATGCGCTCATCCAGCAGACCCTGGCGGAAGCCCACATAGGTGGCGGCCAGGGTGGCGGCCACCTGGGGCAGCGACAGCGACCACAGGGTGAGCATCTGGGGGCCGTCGTACCGGTACAGCAGACCCGACCACCAGGAAGCCAGCCCCTTGCTGGTGACCAGCGTCAGGATCAGGGCGACGGCGAACACCGAGCCCGTCATCGTGCTCAGGAACACCGGCACATCCAGCAGCAGCCCCAGATCGATGAAGAACAGCGGGATGAACAGGCTCGCCCCCACCACCACCACCTGTTCCTTGACCCTGCCCTCCGGCAGCACACCATTGACGGCCAGTCCGGCCAGGAAGGCGCCGACGATCTTCTCCACACCGGCCAGCTCGGCCCCCACCGCCGCCAGGAACAGGGCCACCAGCACCGCCACGAACAGGCGGCTGTCACCATCGACGCTGCGGCGGATCAGACCCTGACCCAGCCGCCGGATCAGCAGCATCACGGCGGCGGCGTAGAGGGCCACCTTCAGCAGCAGGCCCACCACCGCCGGTCCGCTCAGCTGCCCCTGGCCCAGGCTGACGCAGAGGGCCAGCACCACCAGGGCGGCGATGTCGGTGAAGATCGTGCCGCCGATCGCCACGGTGACGCACTCCTCCCGCATGGCGCCGAAGCTGCGCACGATCGGGTAGCCCAGGGGGGTGTGGGAGGCCAGGATCGAGCCGATCAGCACGGCGCTCACCGCCGGGTAGCCGTAGGCGAACCCGAGCACCGTGCCCGCCAGCATCGGCAGGGTGAAGGTGAGCAGGCCGAAGCGGAAGGAGCGGGCCCGGATCCGCTGGAACTCCCCCAGGTCAATCTCCAGCCCGGCGATGAACAGCAGGTAGATCACCCCCACGTCCGAGAGCAACCGCACCGTCTCATTGCTGGACACCAGCCAGGCCAGGCCGTGGGGACCGATCGCCACCCCGGCCACCAGCAGTCCCACCAGGTCCGGCAGGCGCAGGGGCCGCACCAGGGGCGGCACCACCACGCTCAGCACCAGCAGCAGGGCGAAGATCGCCAGGGGATTGCCGGCCAGGAAGGTGCCCACGGAAATCGGGAGGGATGGCAGGGGTGTCCTCCAGGCCGTCCTAGGAGCACCGCCGCCACCGGCAACGGTCCCGGCGGCGTCTCGTAACGGGCCCGCAGCCGTCCACCTCCGCCAGCAGAATCGGCTGCATGACCGATTCCGCCTGGCGCCAGCACTGGTTTCCGGTGGCCTATCTGCGGGACCTGGACCGCACCGGGCCCACCGCCTTCACCCTCCTCGATGAGGACCTGGTGCTGTGGTGGGACCGCACCGGCCAGGCCTGGCGCGCCTTTGCCGATGTCTGTCCGCACCGCCTGGTGCCCCTCAGCCAGGGCCGCCTCAACGGCGCCGGCGAGCTGGAGTGTCCTTACCACGGCTGGAGTTTCGCCGGCGACGGCCACTGCACCGCCATCCCCCAGGCCGAGGCGGGGGCCACCCCCAGTGCCGTGCGGTCCCGCTGCCGGGCCTACGCCACCGCCGAGGGCCAGGGCCTGCTGTTCGTGTTCGCCGGGGAGGCCACCGCGGCCGCGGCGGTGCCCCTGCCGCTGGTGCCGGTGCTGGAGGAGCCGGGCTGGTTCGTGCAGGACACCTTCCGGGACCTGCCCATGGATGCCCTCACCCTGCTGGAGAACGTGCTCGATGTGAGCCACGTGCCCTTCACCCATCACCGCACGGTGGGCAAGCGGGAGAATGCCGCCCCGGTGGTGGCGACGATCACGAGCTCAGGCCCGGAGGGGTTCACGGCCCTGTGGGAGGAAGGGCCCCGCAAGGGGACACTCGGCAGCCAGTCCACCACCTTCGCCGCCCCCGGCCTGATGTGGCACGAGCTCACGGCGCCGGGCTTCGCCCGCATTCTCACGGTGGTCTATGCCACGCCGATCCGCCGGGGCGAATGCCGCCTGTTCGCCCGTTTCCCCTTTCTGTTCCAGTCCCGCCTTCCCCCCCTGCTGTTGGGGCTGCGCCCCCGGTGGCTGCAGCACATCGCCAACCACACCGTGCTGGAGGACGACCAGGTGTTCCTGCACTGGCAGGAGCGGGTGCTGGAGCAGCGGGGTCGCAGCGGTGGGGCCGAGCGGGCGTTCTTCCTGGCCACCGGCGCCGATGTCTATGTGAAGGCCCTTCACGACTGGGTCAACGACCACGACGGCGACCCCTTCCCCGGCCAGTCCCTGCCCGCCCGCCTCGACCGGGCGGCGCTGATGGACCGATGGCACAGCCACGGCGAGCACTGCGCCGCCTGCCGCGGTGCCCTGCATGGGCTGCGGCGCTGGCGGCCGCTGGTGCAGGCCATTCCCTGGCTGGCCCTGCTGGCGGTCGCCTGGTGGCGGACCCCCCAGGTACTGGTGGTGGCGCTGTTGCTGGCGGCCGCCGCCGTGCTCCTGGCCCAGCGCTTCGATCGCTGGGAACGGCTGCTGCAGGCCGGGGATGGCGAACCGCCGCGCAACCGGCCTGAGTGAGGGGGCCGGGCCTGCAGGTTCAGCCTTTCCAGCCGGCCAGGTGCGAGGCCGCCCTGGAGCGCACCAGGGATCGGGCGGCGGCCAGGGCCGGGGCCAGGTTGCTGGAGCTGAAGGGGGGCAGGGGGCGGCTGCGCAGCCAGGCTCCCCAGCGGAATTCGTGGAAAGGGATCAGGGGGGCCGGATCGATCATGCCCTCCTTCTTGAGGCGCCACACCAGGGAGCGGTAGGGATCGTCCTGGAGATCGGGCAGCCGCCGGGGCAGGGCCGCCGGCGCCAGGGGGCCATGGCCGCGGCCGTCATAGAGGTACAGCCAACCCCGATGCTGCAGCTCGACCAGCACCGCCTCGGGGGGGGATCCCGGCAGATCCAGCACCAGGTAGCCATAGGCCAGGGCGGCCGGGTCGATGTCGATCAGCCCCCGCAGGCGGTGGTGGCGGTCGACCATCCAGAGCTCCCCGGCACCGCCGCGCACCAGGGGCACGGGTTTGCCCCGCAGGTAGCGCAGCCGCTGTTCGGCCGTTTCCTGGGCAAAGTCCTGCTGGCGACTTCGCACCTCCGCCAGTCCGACGCACATCTGGGTGGGCTGGAGGTCGGCGATGGCGACCGTGAGCAGGTCCGCCCTGGGTCCCGGTGGGGGCAGGGGCCGGTAGGGGGGCAGGTGCAGGCTCATGGGTGCCGGTGGCTGCCCCCATCCTGCCGGCATCCCGCCTGGCCCCAGTCGCGGGAATAGGGTCGGACCACGTGCAGACGTCCATGACCACCGCCCCTGACCGAGACGGCGCCCTGGCGGGTCCCCATGGCCCGATCGGTGTGCTGGTCTGCGGCCACGGCAGTCGCAACCGTCTGGCGGTGGCCGAGTTCGCCTCCCTGGCCCACCAGCTCCAGCACCACCTCGCCCCGGTGCCCGTCGACCACGGCTACCTGGAGTTCGCCCGGCCAATCCTGCGCGACGGCCTGGACGCCCTGCGCCAGCGCGGGGTGCAGCACGTGCTGGCGGTGCCGGCGATGCTGTTCGCCGCCGGCCATGCCAAGAACGACATCCCCTCGGTGCTCAACACCTACGCCGCCGAGACGGGGCTGCGCATCGACTACGGCCGCGAGCTGGGGGTGGATCTCAAGATGATCCAGGCCGCCGCCGCCCGCATCCGCGCCAGCCTCGAGGCCGCCGATGCCGCCGCCGTCGCCGCTGGCCGCAGCCCCGTGCCGCTGCACGACACCCTGCTGGCGGTGGTGGGGCGGGGCTCCTCCGACCCGGATGCCAACTCCAACGTGGCCAAGGTGACCCGGATGCTGGTGGAGGGCTTCGGCTTCGGCTGGGGGGAGACCCTCTATTCCGGGGTCACCTTCCCCCTGGTGGAGCCGGGCCTGCGCCAGGCGGTCAAGCTCGGCTACCGGCGCATCGTCGTCTTCCCCTACTTCCTGTTCTCCGGGGTGCTGGTGAGCCGGATCCGCCAGCACAGCGAGCGGGTGGCCGCCGACCATCCCGAGCTGGAGATGGTCCAGGCCGGCTACCTGGGCGACCATCCGCTGGTGCTGGACACCTTCCGGGAGCGGGTCGCCGAGGTGCTGGGAGGCGACGTCAACATGAACTGCTCCCTGTGCAAGTACCGGGCCCAGGTGCTGGGCTTCGAGCGGGAGGTGGGGGCGCCCCAGCACAGCCACCACCACCACGTCGAGGGGCTGGTGGAGAGCTGCACCCTCTGTGAGCGGGAGTGCACGGGGGCCTGCCAGCCCGATGGGGTGCCCCTGCCGGTGGGTGGCTCCGACCATGGTCAGCACCAGCACCACGGTCAAAACGACCACCACCACCACCATCCGATCTATCCCCACGCTGACCACCCCCTCGGTCCCCTCACCCTGCGCCGCCCTGCCGACTGAGGGCTGGCGTCAGGGAGTGCTGGCCTCGCCGGTCTCATCCAGCTCTGAGTCTGGAGAGACTCTTATCTGATCAATGTTTCCGATGGTTCGGGGCTTTCCCCCACCGCCGGGCCGTTTTCCCCCGTTTCAAGGGGCTTTTTCCACAACTGGGGTCGTTCCGGCCGGCCTGGGGCGCGGCTGCTGGGGAAAGTGAACGATTGCTCGGAACAGCCTTGACAGGCTCCGTCCGCGGCCATCGGCCGCCGAGGTGTTGGGGGACACCCCGGCCATGGCCCAGCCGGGGCAACGAGTCTCATCACCGTGGGGGATTGCGGCGCCCGTGAAGGCGTTTTTGACGCTGGCCTTCCCCTGTGGCGTACTTGGGGCGACCCCAGCCGACCCCCCCAAGCATGGCCATGGATCAAGAGTCCCCTGGGTGCGTCGGCGACGAAGCGAGCGTCAGTCTGGAAGCCGAGGTGCCGGAGGTGCTCTACGAAGGCATGCGGGATTTCATCAACACCCATCCGCACTGGGATCAGTACAGCGTCATCACCTCAGCCCTGGCCGGATTCCTGTTCCAGAACGGTTGCCAGGAGCCGGTCGTTTCCCAGCACTACCTCGACGGACTCTTCCAGAAGCCGTGAGACAAAAAAAAGCGAGGGTGCCAACCCCCGCCGATGGTTTTCTCCCTTGCCCGACCCTTTGGAGGTCGCCCCGTCATTGTGCGCATGTGGTGCCCGCAAGTTTGTGGTGATTGACACCACCTTCCCCTTCCTGTGACGGCTCCCTGACCGGCGCGGTCAGCCTTGACCCATCCGCTCCGCCGCGGCGGCGCAGGCCCGCCAGGTGATCGCCATCTCGGTGAGGGTGGGGCTCTGCCAGCCGGCGCTGGGCCAGCAGGCGCCATCGGTCACCAGCACGTTGGGGGCCCCCCAGCAGCGGTTCCAGGCGTCGACGACGCCCCCCTCCGGGCTGCCGGCCATGCGGGCCCCTCCCAGTTCGTGGATGTAGTAGCCGGGCGGAGGAGCCTCGGGCCGCACCGCCAGGCTGTTGCGGATCAGCGGCTCCAGCATGGGCAGCACGAACAGCTCCTCGATGGGACGGATGCGGCCCCCGGCCGCGGCCACCACCGCCTCCATGCGCGCCTGCATGTGGGCCACCATCGCGGACTCGTTGGTTCCCCAGCGGCAGTCGATGTGGGGGATGGGCAGGTCCCAGGCATCGGTGCGTGCGGGGTCCAGGCTCACCCGGTTGCCCTCCCGGGCCAGCACCTCCCCATGGCCGATCAGGAACCCCACCGCCTCCCCGGGGCGGCGCCGGAGCAGGGCGGGGGGATCGAAGCGCTGCAGGGCCGCCCAGATCCCATAGCCCCGCAGAAAGGCTTCCGAACTCCCATCGTCGAGGTTCACGGTGTTGGGGATGAAGCAACTGCCGGCCCCGGAGAGCTCGGCGGGTTCGGCCGGCGCCGGGATGGCCGGGATCGAGAAGAACCGGCTGGTGGAGATGTGGTCCATCAGGTAGCGACCCAGGCTGCCGGAGGGGTCAGGCAGGCCGCCGCGGCGAATGGCGTCGCTGGAATGCAGCAGCAGCCGCACGGTTTCGATCGTGGAGGCGCAGAGCACGACCAGGGGGGCCGCGATCCGCTCGCGCCGGCCGCTGGTCGCCTCCACCAGCACCACCGCCTCGGCGCGCCCCCCCGCCGGGGCCATCTCCAGATGGCTCACCACCGCCCCGCTGCGCAGCTGCACCCGGCCCGTGGCCAGGGCCCGGGCCAGGCTGACGCCCTGGGCGCTGGAGGGGGGCCAGGGGGCCTCCGGGGTGGGCCTGTGCAGGCGGAAGCCGCGGGAGTGGATCAGCGGCAGACCCAGGTCCCTGGTGATCGCCGCCTGCAGATGCCGCTCCCCTGGCGTGAACGGCAGCGGCGGCAGGAACTGGCCGTCCGGGAGCTGGGGCAGGCCGTCCCGCTGGCCATGGACGCCCAGCAGGCGTTCCAGTCGGTCGTAGAAGGGCGCCAGCTCGGCGGTTCCGATCGGCCAGGCCGGGCCGTGGCCATCCCGCCGGGCCGCCTGGAACTCGGCCTCCGACAGCCGCAGCGTGATGCCCCCCCAGGTGAGGCTCTTGCCACCCACCTGGCGTCCCCTGGTCCACAGGAAGGGGGCGTCAGGCGGGGTGCTGTAAGGGTTCTGGCGCTCGTCGACGAACAGCTCCGGGTTGTGCTTCCAGAAACCCGGGTGGTGCCGCTGCAGGCGCTGGCGGCCGCTGCTGAGGTGGGCGAGGCGCCGCAGGCTGTTGAGCGGTTCGCTGCCCAAGGCCCGCCGGGCGGAAAGGTCTGGCCCCGCCTCGAGCACCAGCACCCGCAGGCCGGCCTCTGCCAGCACCATGGCGGCCACCGATCCGTTCGCCCCCGCCCCCACCACCACCGCGTCCCAGGGAATCGCGCTGCCGGAGGAGGGGGATGGGGCGGTGGACATCGGCAGGTGAACCGGTGCCGGCATCATGGTGGAGCGGCTGCAGGCCGCCGCAGGCCGCAACGACGGCGCAGGGCCTGCATCAGCCGGGGCACGGCATCGGGCTGACCCTGCAGGTAGAAGGCCTCCTGCTCGGCCACCCGATGGTGGTGGTAGCGGGTGGTGAGCAGGCCGGCGATCTCCTGGCGCACCACCGGTTGCACCGGCAAGGTCCATCCGATCGGTGTCAGCTGGCCGGTCGGACAGCTCTGCACCGCATGGACCGCTTCGTGCAGGAAGGTCTGCCGGGCGATGCCCAGCTCGAAGCTGATCGGGGCGATCCAGATCCGTCGCGACCCGGCCTCAAACAAGCCATAGGCGCCCCGCACCGGAGGCGCGCTGATCTGCAGCCGGAACCCGTACCGCTGCAGCTCCCGCACCAGGGGCTGGAGGTCCGCGGGCAGGGCGCCAAGGGGTTTCGGCGCCAGGGGGGCCTGCGCCTGCGCCTGCACCGGCACTGGCGCCGGCGGGAGCGGGAGGAACGGCAGCACGGCGGAGCGGCGACGGTGCCCATCTCCATCAAACAACAACCCCCCAGCCGGTGGCTGGAGGGTTGCTGGATGAAGACCCTTTGCAGGGTTTCGGAGTTGGTGGCGGGGAGGAGATTTGAACTCCTGACCTTCGGGTTATGAGCCCGACGAGCTACCAGACTGCTCTACCCCGCGTCGCACCAACAGATCGTATCAGCCGATGCGCCCACCCCCGGATCGCCTGATGGGGGAAGGACGCCTCAGGGGCGGGCGCCGTCGAAGCGGAGCTCGCCGATCACCTCCAGCCGCAGGTGGTCGGCGGGCGCCAGGTAGCGCTGGCGCAGCTCCACCAGGGTGGTGGGGGTGAGCCATTCCAGCTGTTCGAGCAGGTGCAGGGCCACGGCCTGCTTGGCCCGCCTCGCCCCGTCATCCACCTTGATGGCCACCCCCATGCCTTCACCCACCCGGCTCAGGCACTGGATGCCCTCCGCCCCACCCTTGCTGAGCACCTGGCCATGGGCCAGGCGCATCAGTTCAGTGTCGAACGCCCCTTCGCCGGCGATCAGCTCGGGGTGGGCGAGCATGGCCCGGCTGAGCCGCTCCAGGTCGGCCTGCTCGCCGCCACCGAGATGGGCGAACAGCAGGGCCATCTGGGCCAGCTGCAGCTGCAGGGTTGGGGCGCCGCAGTCGTCCCGGGCGCTGATCAGTTCGGCCCCGGGCAGCCCCAGCAGTTCCCCGACCCGCTTGAGCACTGCCTGCTGCAGGGGATGGTCGGCCTGCAGATAGCTCTCGAGGGGCCAGTGCATCTGCCGGCAGGCGGCCAGGAAGGCCGCATGCTTCCCGGAGCAGTTGTGCTGCAGCGGGCTGCTGCCACCGGCGGGGGTGGGGCACTGGAGGTCCTCGGTGTCGAGTTCGGCCCCCCAGAGCAGCTTGAACGCCTCCCGGGCCTGCTGGGCGGTGCCGGCGTGGGAGGCGCAGGCGATCGCCAGCCCCCGCTCCCCGGCCCCCATCCGGTCGGCGGCACCGCTGCCCACGAACACGGTGGCCTGGAAGGGCTTGAGGGCCGAACGCACGAAGCTCAGCTGCTGGGGGTCACCGGCCCGCATCAGCACCCGGCCCCGCTGGTCGCAGACCACCGCATGCACCCGGTGCCGGGATTCGACGATGCCGTTGCGCAGCAGGCGGACCTCCAGGGGGGGAATGCCGGGGCGGCCCGAGCCGGCGAAGCTGGAGGACAGGGTCATGGCGGTGCGAGAAGGTCCGTGGAGGCCGACCTCAGAGAGCCTGGCAGAGCCCCGTCCCGAGCAGCATCAGGACCAGGGCGACGGCGATGGCCTGGCGCAGGCGGGCCAGCACCGGTTGCACCTGGTGGCGGGCCACCAGCAGATCCTGCTGCCGCCAGGTGATCGGCTTTTCCCACACCTGTCCGTCGTACCAGCCCGACTCCTCGTACTCCACCCGCTCGGAAACCAGCCGCTTCTGCACGTAGGTCCAGCCGAGCCACTGGCGCAGCAGCAGGAACAGGGGCAGCAGGACGGCGGCGGCCCCGGCGGCGATCACCAGCCGGGGCGGATCGTGGCGGAGCGGGATGCTTCCGCCCGCCACCAGCAGCGCCAGGGGGAAGGACAACAACCAGGTGATGGTGAGGGGGCGCCAGAGGCCCCTGGCGCCGGCGGCGGGCCAGCGAAAGAACCAGGAGCGGTTGAGCTGGTCGTACTCCTGCAGGGGCCGCTGGGCCGGCGGCACCGGACAGGGGGTGTCCTGGCTGGGCAGGCTGGGGATGCCGGCGGCCATCTGCCCTCCCCTCAGCCGGCGGGCTGGGTGGCGCCGCTCACCTCGATCGGGGCAGCGACGAAGCGCTCCTGCTCCCCATGGCCCCAGAAGGACTCAAGGTCGTAGTAGCTGCGTTCCTGGGGGGTGAGCACATGAACGATGAGTTCGCCGTAGTCGAGCAGCACCCAGCGGCCTTCGCTCTGGCCCTCCCGCCGCAGCGGCAGTCGGGAGGCGTCGGTTTCGAGACGATCCTCCACCGAGCGGGCGATGGCCCGCACCTGCACGTCGCTGAGGCCACTGCAGATGACGAACCAGTCGGCCAGGGAGGAGATCTCGTCCACCCGGATCAGGCGGATGTCGACCGCCTTGCGGTCATCGCAGGCCTCGGCGGCGAGCAGGGCGAGGTCGCGACTATCCATAGACGTTCTCACTGGTGACCGACTGGCGGGAGCCCTGTTGCTGCGCCATTTCGGCACGGGCCTTGCCGGCACTCTTGCGCAGGGCCTCGAGGCGGTCTTCGTAGAAGGTGCGGCGGCGCTTCTTGCGGGTCTGCTCGACGAGCTCCTTGAGGGCGCCCCCCAGGCTCTTGTAGGCATTGGGCAGGCTGTAGCCGAAGCGGCAGGCCAGATCGATGGCCCGCTCGTCGGCCAGGATCGCGTCCTGCAGACGCTTCTCGGAGTTGTTCTTCAGATAGAGGCGGTAGCCGGCGAAGCCCGACAGGCCGAGGGCCATCACCAGCAGCAGTCCGTCCTGCACCCAGAGTTCGCCGATGGCTCCGCCCAGGCCGATGGCCAGCGCCGCCATCTCCCAGCCGTCCCGGGGGATGGCGTCGTTCTGGATGCGGCCCACCTCGTGCCAGAAGAGGAGATTGCGGTGGTCAAGGGCCAGCCCATCCCATTTCTCGAGATCCACCTGGATCTCGACTTCGTCACGGCCGATCTCCTCGATCGTCACCAGGGGAGGATCGACCGAGGCGGCCGCTTCCACGAACACCCAGCTCTGCATCTCAGGGGGCAGCAACCCCTTCAGGCGCTGGAGTTCGCTCATCGGCGGCGTCTCGGGCGTAGGTATCCCGCCAGATTAGCGATTGCCTGCGGTGCCAGAGGGCAGCACAGGCCGGTCGGGACGGCGACCGTGAGAGGCTGGGCGGGTTTGACCGACCACGCCCTATGCCCCGCCGCACGGATCTGAGGCGCATCCTGCTGCTGGGGTCGGGACCGATCGTGATCGGCCAGGCCTGCGAGTTCGACTATTCCGGCACCCAGGCCTGCAAGGCCCTGCGGGCCGAGGGCTACGAGGTGGTGCTGGTGAACTCCAACCCGGCCTCGATCATGACCGACCCGGACCTGGCGGATCGCACCTACATCGAGCCCCTGACCCCCGAGGTGGTGGCCCGGGTGATCGCGGTGGAACGCCCCGATGCCCTGCTGCCCACCATGGGGGGGCAGACCGCCCTCAACCTGGCCGTCGCCCTGGCCGAGAACGGCACCCTGGACGCCTACGGCGTGGAACTGATCGGCGCCGACCTGGCGGCGATCCGCAAGGCGGAGGACCGGCTGCTGTTCAAGGAGGCGATGGCCCGGATCGGCGTGGCCGTCTGTCCGTCCGGGATCGCCAACGACCTCGAGGAGGCCATCCGGGTCGGCGATGCGATCGGCACCTACCCGCGCATCATCCGGCCGGCCTTCACCCTGGGGGGATCCGGCGGCGGCATCGCCTACAACCCCGAGGAATTCCAGGCTTTCTGCAAGAGCGGTCTGGAGGCGAGCCCCGTCTCCCAGATCCTGATCGAGAAATCCCTGCTCGGCTGGAAGGAGTTCGAGCTCGAGGTGATGCGTGACACCGCCGACAACGTGGTGATCGTCTGCTCGATCGAGAACCTCGATCCGATGGGGGTCCACACCGGCGATTCGATCACCGTTGCCCCTGCCCAGACGCTCACCGACCGGGAGTACCAGCGGCTGCGCGACCAGTCGATCGCGATCATCCGTGAGATCGGTGTCGACACCGGCGGCAGCAACATCCAGTTCGCCATCAACCCCGCCAACGGGGATGTGGTGGTGATCGAGATGAACCCCCGCGTCAGCCGCAGCTCGGCCCTGGCCAGCAAGGCCACCGGCTTCCCGATCGCCAAGATCGCCGCCCGGCTGGCGGTGGGCTACACCCTCGACGAGATCGTCAACGACATCACCGGCGCCACGCCGGCCTGTTTCGAGCCGACGATTGACTACGTCGTCACCAAGATCCCCCGCTTCGCCTTCGAGAAGTTCCGCGGCTCGCCGGCGGTGCTGACCACCTCGATGAAGTCGGTGGGTGAAGCGATGGCCATCGGCCGCTGCTTCGAGGAATCGTTTCAGAAGGCGCTGCGGTCGCTGGAAACGGGCCACGCGGGCTGGGGCTGCGACCGCCCCGACCGGCCCCTGGATCCGGCCGACCTGGAGCGCCAGCTGCGCATCCCCTCCCCCGACCGGATCCATGCGGTGCGCGCCGCCATGGTCGCCGGCCGCAGCGACGACGAGATCCACCGGCTCAGCGCCATCGACCCCTGGTTCCTGGCCAAGCTGCGCCGCATCCTGACGATCGAAACCACCCTGCTGCGGGGCCGGTCACTGGAGGCCATCGACGCCGGTGACTTCCTGGAGCTCAAGCAGACCGGTTTCTCCGATCGGCAGATCGCCTGGGCCACCGGCAGCGACGAGCTGGCCGTACGCCGCCGGCGCCAGGCCCTGGGGGTGCGGGCCGTCTTCAAGACCGTCGACACCTGCGCCGCCGAGTTCGCCTCCTCGACGCCCTACCACTACGCCACCTACGAGCGGCCCCTCGAGCGGCTCGAGGCCGACGGTTCCCTCACCGTGCTGGCCCCCGAGGACGAGGTGACCCCCGAGACCCGCCGCAAGGTGATGATCCTGGGCGGCGGGCCCAACCGCATCGGCCAGGGCATCGAATTCGACTACTGCTGCTGCCACGCCTCCTTCGCCCTGCGCGACGCCGGCTTCGCCACGGTGATGGTCAACAGCAACCCGGAAACCGTCTCCACCGATTACGACACCAGCGACCGCCTTTACTTCGAGCCCCTCACCCTGGAGGACGTGCTCAACGTCATCGAGGCGGAGAAGCCGGAGGGGGTGATCGTCCAGTTCGGCGGCCAGACACCCCTGAAGCTGGCGATTCCCCTGCTGCGCTGGCTGGGGAGCGAGGAGGGTCGCGCCACCGGCACCCGGCTCTGGGGCACCTCACCGGAATCGATCGACCGGGCCGAGGACCGGGAGCAGTTCGAGGCGATCCTGCGCCGCCTGGACATCCGCCAGCCCCGCAACGGCCTGGCCCGCACCGATGGCGAGGCCCGGGCGGTGGCCGCGGCCGTGGGGTATCCCGTTGTGGTGCGTCCCAGCTACGTGCTGGGGGGCCGGGCCATGGAAGTGGTCTTCGATGAGGAGGAGCTCAACCGCTACATGGTGGAGGCGGTGCAGGTGGAGCCCGACCACCCCGTGCTGATCGACCAGTACCTGGAGAACGCCATCGAGGTGGACGTCGACGCTCTCTGCGATCGGGAGGGGACGGTGGTGATCGGCGGGCTGATGGAGCACATCGAGCCGGCCGGGATCCATTCGGGCGACTCCGCCTGCGCCCTGCCTTCGGTGTCCCTGGGCTCCGGAGCCCTGGCCACGATCCGCCGCTGGAGCCGGGACCTGGCCCTGGCCCTGGAGGTGCGGGGCCTGATCAACCTGCAGTTCGCCGTGCAGAGCGATGGCGACGGCAACGAGACCGTGTTCATCATCGAAGCCAACCCACGGGCCTCCCGCACGGTGCCCTTCGTGGCCAAGGCCACCGGCGTGCCCCTGGCCAAGATCGCCAGCCAGCTGATGGCCGGCCGCACCCTGGCGGAGCTGGGCCTGCTGGCCGAGCCCCAGCCCCCCCGCCAGACCGTGAAGGAGGCGGTGCTGCCCTTCAAGCGCTTCCCCGGCGCCGACACCCTGCTGGGCCCGGAGATGCGCTCCACCGGGGAGGTGATGGGGATCGCCGCCAGCTTCGGCCTGGCCTATGCCAAGGCCGAGCTCGCCGCCGGTGAACCCCTGCCCACCGCCGGCACCGTGTTCCTCTCCACCCACGACCGGGACAAGCCCGCCCTGGTGCCGGTGGCCCGGAATCTTCTGGCGGCGGGCTTCGCCCTCACCGCCACCGCCGGCACCGCGGCGATGCTGGCCGAAGCGGGCCTGGCGGTGGAGCCGGTGCTGAAGGTGCATGAGGGCCGCCCCAACATCGAGGATGCGATCCGCTCCGGCCTGGTGCAGCTGATCGTCAACACCCCGGTGGGGCGCCAGGCCGCCCACGACGACCGTTACCTGCGCCTGGCGGCCCTCGACTACGCCGTGCCGACGGTCACCACGATGGCGGCGGCGCGGGCGGCGGTGGAGGCCATCGCCGCCCTGCAGCAGCAAGAGGAGGTGGAGGTGGCCGCCCTGCAGGACATCCATCCACCCTGGGTAGGGTGAACGCCCGCTCGTTCCCTCCCCCGTGACCAGCACCCTGGCCGCCCAGCCCGTCGCCCCCGGCACCGACCTGCGCGAGGCCTTCCGCGCCGCCTACGACAACCGCTACACCTGGGAGCCCGGCTTCGGCGGCTACAGCGGTCGCTGCGTCTGGGAGCAGGACGGCCGCTGCCTGGAGGGCACGTTCCAGGTTGGCGCCGACCTCAAGGCGACCGTGGAGGGCATCGCCGACGAGGAGGTGCACAAGGCGGTCGCTTCCCAGCTGTGGGAGGTGGCGATCCACCGGGTGCGGCGCCCCTTCGAGCAGACCCACGGCGCCAACACCTTCACCGCCGGTGAGACCGATGCGGTGGGCACCGAGGTGATCATGGGCGGCAAGGCCGAGGGCGACCGCTACCGCATCAAGGACAACGAGGTGACGATGGTGCACCGCCACATCCACGGCACCGTGGTGACGATCTTCACCGAGAGCACCACCGACACCGGCAGCGGCTACCTGAGCCACCGCTACACCAGCCGCTACAGCGACCCCGCCACCGGTGAGGCCCGCGGCGGCACCAGCCGTTTCACCGACACCTTCGTGCCCCTTGCGGGCGTGGGCCCCTGGGTGCTGAGCGAGCGGGTGGTGGAGACCGAGGCCCATGGCGATACGCCGGCCGGCCGCCAGGTGTTCCGCTTCGAGGATCTCGCCCCCCTCGGCTAGGGGGAGGGGCGGGTGACGGCCACAATGCGCCGATGCTCTCCCTCTGGCTTGGTGCCTACGACCAGGGTCTGGCCTACGCCGGCCTGGCCCTGGGCACCTACCTGACCCTTCGGGTCCTCAACTTCCCCGACCTCACGGTGGATGGCTCCTTCGCCCTGGGGGGCGGCACGGCGGCGATGCTGATCAGCCAGGGCGCACCGGTGCCCCTTGCCCTGGGCCTGGCGATCGTGTTCGGTTGCCTGGCGGGGCTGGTGACCGGCCTGATTCACACCCGACTGGGGGTGAACGACCTGTTCGCCGGCATCCTCACCACCACCGGCCTCTACTCGATCACCCTGCGCCTGATGGGGCGCTCCAACATCCCCCTGCCGGAGACCCCGGCGGGGATCCAGGCCCTGCCCGACCTGGGCCTGGGTCTGGATGGCCGCTGGGCCGTGGGGCTCACCCTGGCGATGCTGGGCCTGATCCTGCTGATCAGCCTGCTGCTGTCCACCGATGTCGGCCTTGCCCTGCGGGCCCTGGGCGACAACCCCGCCATGGCCCGCGCCAACGGCATCAACCAGCGCCGGGGTCTCACCGTCGGCATCGCCGCCGCCAACGGTCTGGTGGCGCTGGCCGGCGCCCTGGTGGCGCTCTACCAGGGCTTCGCCGACGTGACCATGGGCATCGGCTCCCTGATCCTCGGCCTGGGCATGGTGATCATCGGCGAGTCGGTGCTGCGGCCCCGCTCGGTGCCCTGGTCCCTGGTGGCGGTGGCGCTGGGGGCGATCCTGTTCCGCACCATGATCGCCATCGCCCTGCAGCTGGGTCTCGAGCCGGTGGACCTCAAGTTGGCCACGGCCCTGCTGCTGCTCGTGGCCCTGGCCTTCGGCCGCCTGCGCATCCCCGGCCTCTCCGACCACGGCAGGCTGCAGCGATGAGCTCCCCGGCCCCGCCCCCTTCCCCGTCTGGACTCAGCGTCGAGGACCTCAGCTGGGGCCACCCGCTGCCCGGATCCGGCTGGCGGCAGCTGTTCCGCTCCTTTTCGCTCACCTGTCCCCGGGGCCAGTTTCTGGTGCTGATCGGCAGCAACGGTTCGGGCAAGTCGACCCTGCTCAATCTGGTGGCCGGCACCCTGCCCGATGCCAGCGGCCGGATTCAGCTGGGGGGCCGCCCCCTGCAGCGCCTGCGGGATCACCAGCGGGCCCGCTGGATCGGCCGGGTGATGCAGAACCCCCTGGAGGGCACCTGTCCGGGGTTGACGGTGGCCGAGAACCTGCGTCTGGCGGAGCGCCGCCATCGCCCGGCCTTCCTCGGGGGCGGGGCGCTGCTGGGGGCCCTGGGGGGGCTCCATCCCGATGGGGCCGATCGGCGGCGCTACCGCGAGCTGCTGGGCGACCTGGGCCTGCCCCTGGCGGATCGCCTCGATGAACCGGTGGGCCAGCTTTCCGGCGGCCAGCGCCAGACCCTCAGCCTGGTGATGGCCACCCTGGGGTCGCCCGATCTGCTGCTGCTCGATGAGCACACCGCTGCCCTCGACCCCCGCGCCGAGGCCATGGTCATGGAGCTCACCAACCGGCTGATCCGCCAGCTCGGCACCACGGCCCTGATGGTGACCCACAGCCTCGAGCAGGCCCTGGGCCACGGTGACCGGCTGGTGATGCTCCACGACGGCCGCGCCATCGGCGACTGGAGCGCTGCAGAGCGTGAAGCTCTCGATCCACCGTCCTTGCGGGCGATGTATGGCGCGGCCACAGTGAAAGAGACCCGTTGCACCACCCCTGATGGGTCTCCAGCGCCGTGAATTCCTGAGCCTGGTGGGGGTGGGGGCGCTGGGCACGCTGGTGCTGTCCGCCTGCGGAAAACTGGGGGGCGGCACCCGGGTGAAGGGCCCCACCATCGGCCTGCTGCAGATGGTGGACGCTCCGCCACCGAACAACACCCGCAAGGGCTTCGAAGCGGCCCTGGCCGCCGCCGGCTACATCCCCGGCAAGACGGTCAACCTGATTCAGAAGGACGCCGCCGGCGAACTGGCCAACACCACCCTGGTGATCAAGCAGTTCGTGGGCGACGGGGTGGACATGATCCTGGCGGTGGGAACCCCGCCCCTGCAGGCCGCCATGAAGGTGGCGCCCGAGAGCACGCCGGTGATCTTCTGCTACTGCTCCAACCCCTGGGGAGCCGGGGCGGGCACGCCGCCCGGAGGCATCGGCCAGCACCGTCCCAACGTGGTGGGCACCATCGGCACCAACCCGGTGGGCAAGGAGCTCGATCTGGCTCGCCAGATCGACCCCAGGCTCGGCACCGTCGGCCTGATCTTCAACCCCGGCGAGCCCAACTCGGAGTACGAGGCCAAGGTGCTCAGGGCGGAGGCGGCCAGGCGCAACATCACCATGGTGGAACAGTCGGTGGCCAACTCCGGTGAGGTGCTGCAGGCCGCCCAGGTGCTGGCCCAGAAGAAGGTGGACGCCTTCGTGAAGATCGGGGACTACGCCACCATCCAGGGATTCGGCTCGATCGCCAAGGTGGGGCTCGAGAAGAAAATCCCGGTGTATTCGGTGGATGCCGATGACATCAAGCTGCCGGGCTGCCTGGCCACCATCGGCTGGGCCTATTTCGACGACGGCTACGACGCCGGCAAGCTGGCGGTGCGGGTGCTCCGGGGGGAATCCCCCGCCGCGATCGCCTTCCAGCCCCTCACCAAAACCGAGATGCTCCTGAACCGGGCCACGGCGGCCGCCATCGGTGTGACCCTGCCGGAGGAACTGCTCAAGCAGGCCAAGGAGGTGGTGGGCTGAGGCCCGGCCTCCTTTCGGAGCTCCCCGCGCTCAGGGCAGGGGTTCGATGGTCTTTAGCTTGTCGTTGAGCTGGCTGGCCATCGCCTGCCGGCCGACGGCCAGCACCTTCAGGGTGTCTTCGTGCATGCGCAGCTGGGCATCGGCCACCTGCATCCCCCGCACCAGCTCCTTGATGTCGTCGGGCAGGGCGTTGAGGTCGTAACGCAGGCCCTCGAAGGTCAGCACGGGAGGTTGCTGGCTGGGAGTTTCCAAGGGTGGAGGAGCAATTCGGAGTGAGCCTAGGTGGCCGACTCAGGCCTCCAGGCGGATGAACTGGCGTTCGCACAGCTCCCGGTAGCGGCCACCGCTGGCCATGAGTTCGTCGTGGCTGCCCTGCTGGACGATGCGGCCGCCGTCGAGCACCACGATCAGATCGGCCTCCTGCACGGTGGCGAGGCGGTGGGCGATCACCAGCACGGTGCGCCCGGCCATGGCCTGCTGCAGGCCCTGCTGCACGGCCTCCTCGGCCTCCGCATCCAGGGCGCTGGTGGCCTCGTCGAGCAGCATCACCGCCGGGTTGCCCAGCACCGCCCGGGCGATCGCCAGCCGCTGCAGCTGGCCGCCGGAGAAGTTGCTGCCCCGCTCCTCGAGGCGGCTGTCGTAGCCACCGGGAAGGCTCTCGATGAAGTCGGCCGCATTGGCCAGCCGGGCGGCCTGGCGGATCTGCTCGGCGCTGGCGGGGCGGCCGAAGGCGATCGCCTCGGCCACCGTGCCGGAGAAGACGCTGCTCTGCTGGGGCACCAGGGCCACGGCGCGGCGCAGGTCCCGGGCCCGCAGGTCGGCCAGGTTCTGTCCATCCAGCAGCACCCGGCCGCTCTGGGCGGTGTTGAAGCGCAGCAGCAGGGAGAACAGGGTGCTCTTGCCGGCGCCGGAGGGTCCCACCAGGGCCACCACCTGGCCCGGAAGGATGTGGAGATCGAGCTGGCGCAGCACCGGGCTGCCGCCCCCGTAGCTGAAGCTCACCCCGTCCAGCACCAGCTCCCCGGACACGGTCCCCAGGGGCCTGGCGTCGGCGTGGTCGGGGGGTTCCACCGGCTCGTTTTCGATCGCCCGCAGCCGCTTCAGCGACGCCTGGCCCTGCTGGAACTCGTTGAAGTTGGTGGTGAGGTGGGAGATCGGATCGATCAGCATCAGCAGAGCGGCCACGTAGCTGCTGAAGCCCTGGCTGTCGAGGCCGCCGGCCTTGATGCGCGCCGCCCCGATCAGCAGCACCGAGAGGATCCCGGCCGCTTCGATGAAGCCCACCACCGGATGCTGCAGGGCCAGCAGCTCCAGGGTGCGGTAGCGGGCGCGGCGGTGCAGGTCGATCTCGGTGTCGAACCGCTCCTGGAGCCAGGGTTCGGCCGCGAAGGCCCGCACCAGGGGCAGGCCGCCGATCGCCTCGCCCAGCAGGGCCGCCAGATCGCTCACCTGCTTCTGGCTGCGCTCGGCGGCGTTCATCACCCGGGCCCCGAAGGCGCTCACCATCAGTGCCACCAGCGGTGCCAGCAGCAGGGTGGCCAGGGCCAGGGGCCAGTCGAGCCAGATCATGTAGCCCAGCACCACCACCAGCTGCAGGGCGCTGGGGGTGGTGTCCTGGATCGTCTTGTAGATCACCTCCCCCACCCGGTCGGCGTCTTCGGTGAGCCGGTAGGTGAGATCGCCGGCGGAGAGTTTCTCCAGGGCGCCGAAGTCGAGCCGCTGCAGCCGGGCGAACAGCTGCCGCCGCAGCTCCTGGCTGACCCGCAGGGCCGGGCCGGCCAGCAGGGTGTCCTGGCCGAACTGGGCGATCTTCTGCACCAGGAACACGGCCAGGGCCGCGGCCACGCTGCGCAGCACCTTGCCGAAATCCCCGGCGCCGATGGCGGGGATCAGCTGGCCCGCCAGCCAGGCCAGCAGGGGCCAGCAGCCCACGAACACGAGCATGCACAACCCCCCGAGCAGGAGGGCTCGCCGATGGGGCTTCAGCAGCGGCCAGAGCCTGCGGAAGCCGGCCGGCGAGGGTGCAAGCATCGACGAACCCTATCAGCGCTCTCCGGGCGTCCCCTGACGGTGAAGCTGGATCAGTTCCTCAAATGGCAGGGCCTCGTCGGCACCGGTGGCGAGGCCAAGCAGCGCATCCAGCGTGGCGATGTGACCGTGAACGGCGCCATCGAGACCCGGCGCGGTCGCCAGCTGGCCCCGGGGGACGCGGTGGCGATCGACGGCCGCGAGGTGCTGATGCTCTCCAGGCGCCTGGGCCCCGGGGGCGATGGCGGCATCACGCCTTAACCTGCCTCGAATGTCGCCGCCAGGAGACCACGTGCGCAAGGCCGTCATCGCAGGCAACTGGAAGATGCACATGACCTGCGCCGAGGCGCGGGCGTTTGCGGCCAGCTTCCGCCCCCTGATCGCCGACTTACCCGATGACAGGGAGGTGGTGCTGGCCCCGCCGTTCACGGCCATCCCCACCCTCTGCCGTCACCTGGCCGGCGCCGGCGTCGCCATCGCCGGCCAGAACGTCCACTGGGAGGAGAGCGGTGCCTACACCGGCATGATCTCCGCCCCGATGCTCCTGGAGCATGGCGTCACCCACGCGATCGTGGGCCACAGCGAGCCGCGCAAGTACTTCAGCGAAACCGACGAGCAGATCAACCTGCGGGCCCGCACGGCCCAGAAGGCGGGTCTGATCCCGATCCTTTGCGTGGGCGAGAGCGACGACCAGCGCGAGGCCCGTGAAACCGAGCGGGTGATCCACCGCCAGGTGGAGCAGGGTCTGGAGGGCATCGACCCCCTGCGCCTGATCGTGGCCTACGAGCCCATCTGGGCCATCGGCACCGGCAAGACCTGCGCCGCCGAGGAGGCCAACCGCATCTGCGGCCTGATCCGCGGCTGGGTGGGTCACCGCGAGGTGGTGGTCCAGTACGGCGGTTCGGTCAACCCCGCCACCATCGACATGCTCATGGCCCAGAGCGACATCGACGGCGTGCTGGTGGGGGGCGCCTCCCTCGATCCGGTCAGCTTCGCCCGCATCGCCAACTACCAGGTGCCGGTGGCGGTCTGAACCGCCGGCCGCCGCCTTGAAGGCCGTGGGCGTCGCACCGCCGGTCGCCGCACCACCCGGTTTCCGCTGGGGGGATCGCACCCTCGTGATGGGGGTCCTCAACCTCACCCCCGATTCCTTCAGTGACGGCGGCCGTTTCGAGGCCCCCGACGCGGCCGAGCGGCGGGCCCGCCTGCTGCATCGCCAGGGGGCCGACCTGCTCGACCTGGGGGGCCAGAGCACCCGGCCCGGGGCGCCCGAGGTGGGCGCCGAGGTCGAGATCGCCCGGGTGCTGCCTGGCCTGCGGCGGATCCTGGCGGCCCTGCCGCCCCCGGCGGCCGGCGGCCCCCTGCTCTCGATCGATACCTTCCTGGCCCCGGTGGCCGAAGCGGCCCTGGCGGCCGGGGCCCACTGGATCAACGATGTCAGTGCCGGCCGGCGCGATCCCGCCCTGCTGACGGTGGTGGCGGCCGCCGACTGCCCCTGCGTGCTGATGCACAGCCGTGGCGACAGCCGCACCATGGACGCCCTGGCCCGCTACGGCGACGTGGTCGCCGAGGTGCGCCACGATCTGCTGCGTGCCACCGACCGGGCCCTGGCGGCGGGGGTGCGTCCGGAGCGGATCCTCTGGGACCCGGGACTGGGTTTCGCCAAGACCACCGCCCACAACCTCACCCTGCTGCGCGGCCTGGCCCTGCTGCGGGCCGAGGGTTTTCCCCTGCTGGTGGGGCCCTCCCGCAAGCGCTTCATCGGCGAGGTGCTGGCGGAGCCCCGCCCCCGGGCCCGCCTCTGGGGCACCGCGGCGGTCTGCGGCCAGGCCATCGCCGCCGGTGCCGATGTGCTGCGGGTGCACGATGTCGGGCCGATCGTGCAGACGGCCCGCATGGCCGATGCCCTCTGGCGAGCCTGATCCAGGCCGGCCGATCAGTCCGGCGGTTCCTCCTGCCGTCCCGTCAGCAGGGTCTGCACCATCAGCCGCAGGGTGGTCCGGTTGCCGCCGGCGGCCCGCCAGCTTTCCAGCCACTGGAGCAGGGGGGAAGGGGTCCCCCCGTCGTCGGCCTGCTGGCCGATGCCCAGCCGTTCCAGGAAGGCGCTGGCATCATCCAGGCAGGAGCCCCCTTCGCCGAAGCCATCCAGCAACGGATCGAGGGCGGCCAGCAGGGTCTCCAGTTCGGCGGTGCTCAGCTCCGGCAGGGGCTCGATCATCGAAGCAGGCTGGGGCGGCGTTGCCGCTCATCGCCCCCAGCATGACGCCTGGACGGCGTTTCCCGGCCGGCCGGCGGCGGCCACCCGCCGCCGGCGCCCCTAGGCTGGACCCAGCACAGCACCGCAGCTGCTCCCACCGTGCTGAAACTCTGCCTGCAGGTGCTTGTCTGCGTCACCATCGCCCTGCGCTGCATGGTGATCTTCGGCCACCTGCGCAAGCTCTGGATGGCGGACGGACTGGCCGCTGAATTCCGGCGTGAGCTGCGCCGGCGCGGCCTGCTGATGACCCCTCCCGCCCTTCCCAGCGACGCGCGCGCCCTGCCCCACCGCGCCGACCCCTGACGCCGATCCGTGAGCCCGATCAGCGACGCCTGGAGGGGGCGCCCGCCAGGTGATGCACGGCGTGGATCACGACGCCCCAGAGGTCGGCGCCACCACCATCGCTATCGCTACCACCATCGCCACCGCTCCCTTCGTCGCTGACGAGCACCAGGGGCGGGCTGGTGCCGTCGCTGGCCACCAGCCACAGGCCGGTGCCGCGGCGGGCCAGGCGGCGCAGCAGGAAGGCGCCGGCATGCACCGCCACCACCACCATGCCGGGACGGGGATCGACGCTGCGGTCGATCACCAGCAGGTCACCGTCGACGATGCCGTCCCCCCGCATGGCATCGCCGCTGACGCGCATGAAGAAGGTGGACAGCGGACGGGGGATCAGTTCCACGTTGAGATCGATGCGGGCCTCCACGTAGTCGTCGGCGGGGCTGGGGAAGCCGGCGCTGACGGCCTCCGTGGCCAGGAGACAGAGGAGCGTCGCGGCCCCCTGCCGTGGGGGCAGCGGCACCTGGGGAGGGAGGACGAGCATCGGCCTGCAGCAGTACGGATGTTCTACTCCGGGCGGCCCCTGCCGCGGGATCATCGGCGGCGACCCCCTGCCGTCAGGCCATGGATTCCCACGCGGAGGCGTTGATCGCCCGCTTTGCCCTGCAGCCCCATCCGGAGGGGGGCTGGTACCGGGAGCTGCACCGCTCCCCGGGCCAGGTGCAGCGCAGCGAGGACGGGCAGCGGCGCGCCGGGCTCACGGTGATCGCCTTCCTGCTGACGGAGGGGCAGTGCAGTCGCTGGCACCGGGTCGCGGGGGCCGATGAGGTGTGGCACCACGCCGGCGGCGACCCCCTCGACCTCTGGCGACTGCCGCCGCAGGGCGGCACGGCCGAGCGGCTGCTGCTGGGCCCGCTCGCCGCTGCCGCCGATGAGGCCACCGAGGCTCCGGAGCCGGGCCCCCTGCAGGTGGTGCCGGCGCTCTGGTGGCAGGCGGCCCGCAGCCGGGGGCGATGGAGCCTGCTGCACTGCTGCGTGGGGCCGGGGTTTGCCTTCGAGGATTTCCGTCTGATGGCCGATCTCCCGCCGGGTGAGCGGCCGGCCGGCGCCGATCCGGCACTGCTCTAGCCCGTTCCGCCACCATGGGGTGGTGGTGGATCGGGAGAGGGATGGGCTGTCCGAAGTGCGGCAGTTGGGCCGTGCGCGCCGACCGCAGCCTGGCGGGTCGCATGGTCTGTGCCCGCTGTGGCGAGCCGCTGGGGGTCGGCAGGGCCCGTCGGGTCGCCAGCGGCACACGCCGCCGGGGGCAGGGGCGCGGCCATGCCCTGGTCCTGCCCCGCCGCTGGGGCCTCTGGCTGATGCTGGGATCCCTGCTCACGGTGTCGGCGCTGCTGGCCAGCGTTCCGGAGCGCCCGAGCCGGCCGCCGGAGCGCCGCGGCGCCGAGCTGACGCAGGGCCCGGTGCCGCTGCGGCCCGGTGATTCCGGCCGCTTTGAGGTTGTCGCCATCCGCTGACAGAAGCGATCCCGACCTGATCCCATCGGCGATCATGGGATGTAACGATTCTTGAAATACGATGGCCAGGACCAACCCGTTCGCCGACCTGGCCAACCTCAGCATGCGCCAGTTGCGCGAGCTGGCCAGAACCCTGGGCATCCAGCGCTACAGCGCCCAGGACAGGGATGGCCTGGCCGAGGCCATCGCCGATCGCTCGGGCGAAGCCGGTGGGGTTCCTCCGGAAACGACAGCACAGGCTGAGCGGTCGGTCGCGGCCCTGGAGGCGGACATGGCCCCGGCGCCGCGGCCCGCCGCCGAGACCCGCGTGGTCTTTCTGCCCCGCGATCCCCAGTGGGCCTACGTCTTCTGGGACATCTCCGAGGACGACCGCTCCGACGCCCTCCATGCCGGCGCCTCCCAGCTCTGCCTGCGGGTCGCCGATGTCACCGGCCT
>CALRJP020000016.1:0-88156 GCA_943367585.1 Rhizobium sp. Q54 | reverse complement strand
GACCAGCAGGTTTTCGATGTCGACCCCGAGGGCGGCGGCATAGACCGGATCGAGGGCATGCTCCGCATCCACGAAGGCCGCCACGCCGCCGCGCTTCTGCACCTCGGCGATGGCGTGGAGGGTGAGGGTGGTCTTGCCGGAGCTCTCCGGCCCGTAGACCTCCACCACCCGGCCCTTGGGATAGCCGCCCCCCAGGGCCAGATCGAGGGTGAGGGCTCCGGTGGGGACCGTTTCCACCCGCATGCGGGAGGCATCCCCCAGCCGCATGATCGACCCCTTGCCGAAGTTGCGCTCGATCTGGGTCAGCACCAGGCCCAGGGCCTTGTCGCGCTCAGCGGCGGCCTTGGGATCGCCGCTGGGGGCGGCGGCGGACACGTAGGAGGTGGAGGGAGAGGGAGAGCCGGAGGAGGCAGCGGAGGCGGAGGTGGCCCTGGAATCGGCAGGCATGGTGGGGGTGGGTGATGGAACGGGCCGCAGCAGGCTGGAGCCGTCGAAGCGGTGGGTGGAGGCGGAGATGGGGGGCCGGAACCGGGCGCCATCCTGTGGCCTCTGGACAACCAGTGCCACCCGGGGACTCCGGCGTATCAATCTGTAGTACGGGCGTACTCTAGCGGCTCATGGCCATTGCGCCAGGGGGGCCTCGAAAGCGGCGGGCTCCAGCCAGCGGATCCCCAGGGGGGCCAGCCCCTCCCCGTCCCGCGGGCCCAGGTATCCCCACGCCACCAGGTAGCAGCGCACCGCCTCCAGTCCCGACGTCCGCCGCACCAGCTCCAGGGTGGGACGACGGTCCTCCACAAACCACAGGGGGCGCTCGCCCGGATCCCTTTCGGCCACCAGCTGCGCCAGCACCGACGGCTTGCTGCCCTGTTCGTGGCCGTAGAGCGCCACGGGCGTGAGGCCGGCGGCGGCCAACAGGCGGGCGGCGAAGGCCCCGCCCTTGGTGGTGAGCACGGCCCAGTCGGCCCCCTCCGCCGCCAGCCGGCCCAGGCGCGCCTCGACGCCGGGGTAGAAGCGGTGCAGGGCCAGCCAGGCGTCCAGGTCGGTGGCGATCGCCTCCTGGCGCAGGTCCTCAAGCGCCCGCTGCAGCTGCTCGGTGCTCCAGCCCCAGCGCTCCAGGGCCCGGGCCAGGAAGGTGTCGTAGTCGGCCACGGCGGCGGCGAGATCCATGTCGGGGCGCCCCAGCTCGGCGGCCATCAGCACCATCTCCCAGCCCTTATGGATCAGGGGCCGCAGCCGGGCAAAGCCCGCGGGCGCCTGCTCCGGCAGGTGCCACTGGGCGGTGGCGGAACCTCCGGTGCCCCCCTCAGCCACAAGCGCCAGGGCCGCCCGGCGGGCCGACCACCAGTACTCGGCCATGCCGTCCACCAGCACGCCATCGAAATCGAACACCAGCAGAGGGCGTTCAGGCACCGGCGGGAAAGGGAGAAAAAACTGGGCCGCTAGGATTCGAACCTAGGAATGTCGGGACCAAAACCCGATGCCTTACCGCTTGGCGACGGCCCAATCAACCCATGGGATGGGAAAGACGTCGGTCCGTAACCGGCGCCTTGCTAGTTACCCACAGCGGCTGGTCCTTCGTCAACTCGCCCGTGTCCACCCTGGCGGCAGGCCCCCTCAGGCGGGAAAGACGCGCAGCCGCTGCTGACGGCCGCGGCCAAAGACCGCGCTGCGCAACCGGTAGTGGTGCACCAGCTCGGCCTGCAAGGCCCGCACCGCTTCATTGCGGGGCAGCAGCTCCACCGGCCGGCCCTGGGGCAGCACCACCTGCTCCACCGCCAGCCGGCATTCCTCCAGGGCCGCATGGGCGTCATCCGGGCGGGCTGCCCCGACACCGACCGGATCGTCGCCATCCACCGCGCCGCCCGCCCCCTGGCGCCGCTCCAGCAGGCGTTCCATGGCCCGCTGCAGCTGGTGGGGCGTGTCCGACTTGATCACCAGGATCGGCAGGCCCAGGTCGCGGGCCTGGCGCCGCAGCTCCGGATCAAGGCCCAGCTGGCCCCGCACGCTCAGCACCGCATCGGCCTGCTCCGGCTCCACCACCACCTGCACCGGCAGCTGACGACGCCGCACCGCCTCCTCCAGCTGCTCGGCCGCCAGACCCACGCCGAAGACCCGCAGGGCCGGAACCGCCGGAGCGGCGCTGGCCGCCGCCGGCCGGGGTGCCGCCGGATCGGGCAGGGGCACCACCGCCAGAGGAGCGGGACCGGGGCGCCGGGGGGCCGGGGCGGTGGGCCAGGCGGGCGGCCGGGGGGTGGCCCAGGTGGGTGGCGGGGCGGGGCGGACGGGACCGTCGTCGCGCAGCACCAGGCGGCCGTCGCTGCCCAGCTCCCGCGCCTGGGGGTGGGTGGGCTGGCCCCGCAGCAGCAGGTCGACGGTGCCGGCCACATCGCGGTGCACGAGCCAGCGGTGGCGGCTGTGCATCTCCACCGCCAGCGGGAAGGTGGGCTCGGCGGCCCGTTCCAGCACCGTCTTCTGGGTGCGGCGGCGGCGGGCCTCCTCGTCCCCCAGGGTCACCGACTGGATGCCTCCCACCAGGTCGCTGAGGGTGGGGTTGCGGATCAGGTTGGCGAGTTCGTTGCCGTGGGCCGTGGCCACGAGCATCACGCCCCGTTCGGCGATGGTGCGGGCCGCCTGGGCCTCCAGCTCGGTGCCGATCTCATCGATGACGATGACCTCGGGCATGTGGTTCTCCACCGCCTCGATCATCACCTGGTGCTGCAGCTCCGGCCGGGCCACCTGCATGCGGCGGGCCCGGCCGATGGCGGGGTGGGGGATGTCGCCGTCGCCGGCAATCTCGTTGCTGGTGTCGATCACCACCACCCGACGCTGCAGGTCGTCGGCGAGCACCCGGGCGATCTCCCGCAGGGCCGTGGTCTTGCCCACCCCGGGGCGGCCCATCAGCAGCAGCGACTGGCCCGTGTCCAGCAGGTCGCGCACCATGGCCACCGTGCCGAACACCGCCCGACCCACCCGGCAGGTGAGCCCCACCACGTCGCCGGTGCGGTTGCGGATGGCGCTGATGCGGTGCAGGGTGCGCTCGATGCCGGCCCGGTTGTCGCCACCGAAGGGGCCGAGGCGCTGCAGCACCGCCGCCAGGTCGGAGCGCTCGATCGCGTCGCCTCCCAGGGGCAGCACGCGGCCCGGGTAGCGGGCCTCCGGCACCCGGCCCAGGTCGAGCACCACCTCCAGCAACCCCTCCCGCTGCTCCGGCCCCGCCAGGGCCCGCTGCACCACCGGCGGCAGCACGGCGAGCAGACGGTCCAGGTCGTCCGTGACCCGCTGGGGGGAGAGGGAAGGGTGGGGCGAAGGCTCCAGGGGGGTGCCGGGGGGAGCTGCCCGTTCGTTCTAGCCAGGCCTCAGGGGCCGGCGACATCGCGGGCCAGCCAGGGGGCCACCAGCGCGCCGGCGATCTCCAGGGCCCGGGGCCACAGCCGGGGCAGGTCCAGCAGCCGCCGTCCCTCCGCCTGGGCCTCCTGCAGCAGGGGCTGCAGCTGCCGGCGGGCCACCCCGCCGAAGGCCACCCCGGCCGCCCGCGGCCCGGCGGCGGAGCGCGCCAGCACGGCCAGGGTGTGGGGGTTGGTGCCCCCGGCCAGCTGCAGCGGGCCCGGCGGCGCCAGCGGCGCCAGCCGCTCGAGCAGCCACACGGCGGCATGGGCCGTTCCGGCCCCCACATCCCCGCTCATCGGCCGCCCATCCAGCTGCCAGAGGGGGCGGTAACCGGCCTGGCGCAGCAGGCGGAACCGTTGCCAGAGCTCCGCCGCCAGTTCCTCGGCCGTGGCGCCCCCCTCCAGGCCGGCGCTCACCGCCACCCGGCGCAGGGCCACCCCGCTGGCGGCCAGCTGGGCCACCCGTTCGGCGAAGGCCTCCAGGCGCCCGGGCCGGGTGTGCAGCTCCACCGCGTCCGGGGCCAGCTCCGCCAGCAGGACCCCCACGGCGGCCGGCTCCAGCACCTGGCTGCGCTCCTCGATCAGCCCCAGGGGGCAGGCGGGCAGGCAGCGGCCACAGCCGTAGCAGCGCTCCGCCACCACCCCCCGCCCGTCGATGGCCAGGGCGGGGCAGACCCGTTCACAGGGCCTCGGGCAGGAGGACGGACAACGCTGCGGATCGAACCAGGCCTTGCGGAAGTGGGGGTCGAGGCCATCGCTGAGGCTGACCATCAGCCAGGGGCGGGCCGCGCCGTGGGCCTGCGCCCAGGCCAGGCCGCGCCGGGCCGCCGCCACCACGGCCGGATCGGCGGCCACATCGATGCAGTGCACCCCGGCCAGGGCATGGATGCCGGCCAGATCCTCGATGGCGGCCAGGTCCTGGTTGCTGGCCCCGCCGATCAGCTTCACCCAGGCTCCGTGGGCCAGGGCCTGCTCCGGGTCCCGGACCATGGCCGCCATGGGGTGTGCAACGGGTTGGGCCGATCCTGCACCAGCGGCGGGCTCAGCCGGCCTGGGGCAGTTCCGGCGCCACCTCGGGCTGGGCCAGATCCAGGCGGTTCGCCAGCCAGGGGGCGGTGAACCCCTGCAGGCCCACGGTCATCAGGATCGTCAGGAACACCAGCCCCTTGAGGGCACCGCCGCCGGCCACCTCCGCCCGGTCGAGTTCCAGGGCGAAGAGGCTCACCACCGCCGCGGTGACGATGCCCCGCGGGGCGATCCAGCTGAGCAGGGCCTTCTCCTTCCAGTCGAGGCTGGGCAGCCCCAGGCCCGTCAGCTGGATCAGCGGCCAGCGCACCAGCATCAGGGCGACGACGCAACCCAGCCCACCCAGGCCGAGGGGGCTCAGCTCCGCCCAGGAGACATCGGCCGCCAGCAGGGGGAACAGCACGGTGATCGCCAGCATGGCCAGCTGGCGGATCAGTTCATCGAGCTGGGAGGCGGCCGCATCGAGGCGCAGCCCCACCACCACCCCGGCGCTCACGGCCGCCGGCAGACCCGATTCCGGCAGCAGGGCCTCACAGCCACTGAACATCAGAAACAGCACCCCCAGGGTGAGCTGCAGCGCCAGACCATTGGGCTCGGCCGGCCCCTCCCCGCCCCTGGCCGCCGCCAGGGAGCCCAGCCGCCTGAGGGCCTCTGAGAGCAGCAGGCCGGCCAGGGCCCCGAGGGCCACCCCGCCCCCCAGGCGCAGCAGCAGCCGGGAGGCCACCTCCTGCCAGCCACCCAGGTCGCCCAGGGTGACCTGGAGCAGCACCAGACCGAGCACCGCACTGACCGGCTCGAGGATCAGGCCCTCCGCCTCCAGCAGCTGGCCCAGCTTGGGGGCCAGCCGCAGCTGGCGCACCATCGGCGTCACCACCGTGGGGCCGGTGGCCAGGGCGATGGCCCCGTAGACCAGCGCCAGGGACCAGGGCAGGCCCGCCAGGGCATGGGCCAGCAGGGCCGCCAGGGGCAGACCCAGCACCAGGCGCACCAGCACCAGCTGCAGCACCGAGCGCTGCAGGTCGCGGCCGGCCAGGCGCAGGTTCAGACCGCCGTCAAAGAGCACCAGGCTCACCAGCAGCCCCACCAGGGGCTCCAGACCGGCGCCGAGGTTCTCGGGATGGACGATGTCGAAGCCCGCGTGGCCCGCCAGCAGGCCCATCCCCAGCAGGAGCACCACCGCGGGCTGGCGGGTGACCCAGGCCGTGGCCTGGGCGAGGGAGCCGGCGAAGAAGGCCGAGCCCCAGATCAGTGCCAGCCGCTCACTCAACGTCCTTGGAGTCTGCGGGACCGACCCAGGCTATGGGCTGGAACCGGCTCAGGCGGGAACCAGCTGCTCCAGGGGCTGCCAGCGCAGCGCCCGGGCGCCGCCCATCTCCACCACCAGCTTCAGCCGCGGTTCGCGGCGGCACAGGTCGCAGAGGGCGCTGAGCTCGGAGCTGCTGAGCACCTGGCCCTCCAACAGCCACAGCAGCACCGGGCCGTCGCCGGCCAGCTGGGGGCCCAGCAGGGGCATCACCCGCTGCACCTCGCCCACGGCGGCCGCCCGGCCGACGCTGTGGTGGCCCAGGTGGGGGGGACGGATGCCGTGCAGTTGCAGGAGATAGGCCTCCGGATCCCCCAGCCCGCGGGCGGAGGTGAGGTGGGCCCGGTAGCCGGCCGCCCGCAGCCGCCGCAGCAGCCGCGTTTCGGCGCCACCCTCCAGGGGAACAAACAGGGCGAGGGCACCGCAGCGCTCCAGCTCGGTGCGGAAACCACGGCCGGTCATCAGCAGAGGCATCGGGAGCGGCAGGCGAATCGCCGCGTGAGTCTGGCAGCCGGCGAGGGGCCTGGGGGTGGTGGTGCACACCATGGGGTAGTGTTGTCTCTTGTGCTGATGATCTGTGCCCGTCCGCTAGCCGGGCCTCCAGAGAACAGCACGGGGTCCGTCAGTGGTGACGAACCCTTCCTGGCCCGTACGACCCCTGCAGCGCTTCGCCGTTGCCGAGACCGTCGGGATACTGCCAGAGGCCTCACCGCTTCCGGCAAGTCCCAGCCCGCTGATTCGCCTCGCTAGCCCCTGACCCTCGGGTCAATCTGCGATTCCACGAATTCAGCCCCCCGCCGCCCAGCGGGTCCCCCACGGATTTCGGGCCCTGGCCCTTAATCCATGGCGGCACGCCGCGGCAGTCCAGCTGGTGTTGTTCTCCCTCCCATGTCCATCGGCATTCTCGGGAAGAAGCTGGGTATGTCCCAGTTCTTCGACGAAGAAGGCAAATCCATTCCGGTCACCCTGATCGAAGCGGGTCCCTGCCGCATCACCCAACTCAAGAGCGAAGCCACCGACGGTTACACCGCGGTGCAGCTCGGCTTCGGCGAAACCCGCGAGAAGCTCGTCAACAAACCCGCCAAGGGCCACCTGGCCAAATCCGGCGAGGCGCCCCTGCGGCACCTCAAGGAGTACCGGCTGGAAGCCATCGATGGTCTCGAGCTGGGCGCCCCCGTCACCGTCGGTGACTTCAGCCCCGGCCAGAAGGTTGACGTCAGCGGCGACACGATCGGTCGTGGTTTCTCGGGCCTCCAGAAGCGCCACGGCTTCAGCCGCGGCCCCATGAGCCACGGCTCCAAGAACCACCGCGAGCCAGGCTCCATCGGCGCCGGCACCACCCCCGGCCGGGTCTACCCCGGCAAACGGATGGCCGGCCGCTACGGCGGCAAGCAGATCACCACCCGCGGCCTCACCATCCTCAAGGTGGATGCGGAACGCAATCTGCTCGTCGTCAAGGGCTCGGTACCCGGCAAGCCCGGCGCCCTGCTCGACATCCGCCCGGCCCGGCGGGTGGGCGTCCCTGCAGCGAACTGAGGAGAACACCCATGACTGACTGTGTGATCCGCGACTGGCAAGGCAAGGAGAGCGGCAAGGCTCCCCTCGACCTCAAGGTCGCCAAGGAAACATCCGCCAAAGGCCTGCTGCACAGGGCCGTCGTTCGCCAGCTGGCCCATACCCGTCAGGGCACCGCCAGCACCCTCACCCGCGCCGAAGTGGCCGGTGGCGGCCGCAAGCCCTACAAGCAGAAAGGCACCGGCCGGGCCCGCCAGGGCTCGATCCGCACCCCCCTGCGGCCTGGCGGTGGCGTGATCTTCGGACCCAAGCCCCGCAGCTATGCCGTGGCGATGAACCGCAAGGAGCGTCGCCTGGCCCTGCGCACCGCCCTGATGAGCCGCGTCGCGGACATCACCGTGGTGAAGGGCTTCGGCGCCGGGCTCGACACCCCCAAAACCAAGGAGATCACCGCCGCCCTGTCCCGCTTCGGCATCGAGGCCGGTGACAAGGTGCTGCTGATCCTCGATGGCGCTCCCGAGGCGGTGACCCGCTCGGTGCGCAATCTCGAGAAGGTGAAGCTGATCGCCGCTGATCAGCTCAACGTGTTCGATCTGCTCCATGCCAACAAGCTGGTGCTCAGCGAAGAGGCACTGGCGAAGATTCAGGAGGTCTACGGCGATGTCTGAGCGTTTTGCAGGCCGGCTGGCGGACGTGATCCGTCGCCCGCTGATCACCGAGAAGGCCACCCGGGCCATCGAGATCAACCAGTACACCTTCGAGGTGGACCATCGGGCCGCCAAGCCCGACATCAAGGCGGCCGTCGAGCATCTGTTCGACGTCAAGGTCGTCGGCGTCAGCACCATGAATCCCCCCCGCCGCTCCCGTCGGGTGGGGCGCTTCGCCGGCAAACGTGCCCAGGTGAAGAAAGCGGTGGTGCGCCTTGCCGAAGGCAACGCCATCCAGCTGTTCCCTGAGTCCTGAGGGGTCTGAAACACCATGGCAATCCGTAAGTACAGGCCCAACACCCCCGGCACCCGCACGCTGGTCGTCACCGACTTCAGCGACATCACGGGCAAGAACCGGGAACGGGGCCTGGTGGTGTCCAAGCACCGCCACAAGGGCCGCAACAACCGCGGCGTGATCACCTGCCGCCACCGCGGCGGTGGCCACAAGCGCCTCTACCGCATCGTCGACTTCCGTCGCGACAAGCACGGGGTGAGCGCCAAGGTGGCCGCGATCCACTACGACCCGCACCGCAACGCCCGTCTGGCGCTGCTCTATTACACCGACGGCGAGAAGCGCTACATCCTCGCTCCCGCCAACGTGGCCGTGGGCCAGAGCGTCATCTCCGGTCCGGACGCCCCGATCGAGAACGGCAACGCCCTTCCCCTCTCGGCCATCCCCCTGGGCTCGAGCGTCCACAACGTCGAGCTCTACGCCGGTCGCGGCGGCCAGATGGTCCGCACCGCCGGGGCCAGTGCCCAGGTGGTGGCCAAGGAAGGTGACTACGTCGCCCTCAAGCTGCCCTCCACCGAGGTGCGGCTGGTGCGCCGGGAGTGCTACGCGACCCTCGGTGAGGTGGGCAACTCCGAACAGCGCAACACCAGCCTGGGCAAAGCCGGCCGCAAGCGCTGGCTGGGCCGCCGGCCGGAAGTGCGCGGCAGCGTGATGAACCCCTGCGACCACCCCCACGGGGGCGGCGAAGGCCGGGCACCGATCGGCCGCTCCGGTCCTGTCACGCCCTGGGGCAAACCCGCCCTGGGCCTCAAGACCCGCAAACGCAACAAGCCGAGCAACCGGTTCGTGCTGCGGAAACGACGCCGCACCTCCAAACGGAGCCGTGGCGGACGCGACTCCTGATGACCCACACCGCTCTGCTGTTCGCCTGATCCGCCATGGGACGCTCACTCAAAAAAGGCCCGTTCGTCGCCGACCACCTGCTTCGCAAGGTCGAGAAGCAGAACGCTGCCGACGACAAGACCGTGATCAAGACCTGGTCACGGGCCTCCACCATCCTGCCGATGATGATCGGCCACACCATTGCCGTTCACAACGGCAAGGCCCACGTGCCCGTCTACGTGACGGAGCAGATGGTGGGCCACAAGCTGGGCGAATTCGCCCCCACCCGCACATTCCGCGGTCACATCAAAGACAAGAAGGGAGGCCGCTGATCCGATGGCAACCACCACACCCGACACCCAGGCCCTGGCACACGGCCGCTTCATCCGCGGTTCCGTGTCGAAGGTGCGCCGGGTTCTCGATCAGATCCGGGGTCGCACCTACCGCGACGCCCTGATCATGCTCGAGTTCATGCCCTACCGCTCCACCGGCCCGATCACCAAGGTGCTCCGTTCTGCGGTCGCCAATGCCGAGCACAACCTCGGCCTCGATCCGGCCACCCTGGTCATCAGCCAGGCCAGCGCCGACATGGGACCCTCCCTGAAGCGGTTCCGGCCCCGGGCCCAGGGCCGCGCCTTCGCCATCAAAAAGCAAACCTGCCACATCAGCATTGCTGTGGCAGCGCCCACCGCCTGACCCCCGAGGACACCGCCCGATGGGACACAAGATCCATCCAACCGGCCTGCGCCTGGGGATCACCCAGGATCACCGCTCCCGCTGGTACGCCCCAAGCAAGACCTACCCCGTCCTCCTCCAGGAGGACGACCGGATCCGGTCGTTCATCAACAAGAAGTACGCCGCCGCCGGCATCAGCGACGTGCTGATCGCCCGTAAGGCCGACCAGCTCGAAGTGGAACTCAAGACCGCCCGTCCGGGCGTTCTCGTGGGCCGCCAGGGCAGCGGCATCGAGGAGCTGCGCACCGGCATCCAGAAGACCCTCGGCGATGCCCACCGTCAGGTGCGTATCAACGTGGTCGAGGTGGAGCGGGTCGACGCCGACGCCTTCCTGCTGGCCGAGTACATCGCCCAGCAGCTGGAGAAGCGGGTGGCCTTCCGGCGCGTCATGCGCATGGCGGTGCAACGCGCCCAGCGGGCCGGTGTGCTGGGTCTGAAGCTCCAGGTGAGCGGTCGCCTCAACGGCGCCGAAATCGCCCGGACGGAGTGGACCCGCGAGGGTCGGGTGCCCCTGCACACGCTCCGCGCCGACATCGACTACGCCACCAAGGTGGCCACCACCACCTACGGGGTCCTGGGCATCAAGGTCTGGGTGTTCAAAGGGGAGGTGCTTCCCGGTCAGCAAGACCAGCTGCCCGTGGGTGGAGCACCGAAACGCCGCGCCAACCGCCGGCCGCAACAGTTCGAAGACCGCTCCAACGAGGAGTGATCAGGAGGCCTGAACCATGCTGAGTCCAAAACGCGTCAAGTTCCGAAAACAGCAGCGAGGCCGCATGCGCGGCATCGCCACGCGCGGCAACACGATCGCCTTCGGCGATTTCGCCCTGCAGGCCCAGGAGTGCGGGTGGATCACCTCCCGTCAGATCGAGGCCAGCCGCCGTGCCATGACCCGCTACGTCAAGCGGGGGGGCAAGATCTGGATCCGGATCTTCCCCGACAAACCCGTCACCATGCGGCCTGCCGAAACCCGCATGGGTTCCGGTAAGGGCAACCCGGAGTTCTGGGTGGCCGTGATCAAGCCGGGCCGCATTCTCTTCGAGATGGGTGGCCCCGAGATCACGCCCGAAATCGCCAAGGAAGCCATGCGTCTGGCCCAGTTCAAACTGCCGCTCAAGACGAAGTTCCTCGCCCTGGCCGACCAGGTGGCAGCCGCCCCCGAACCCGCCCTCGCAGTGGAGTCCTGACCATGGCCCGTCCCACCATCACCGATGTGCGTTCGCTCAGCGACGCCCAGATCGTTGAACAGATCGACGGCGTCCGCCGCGAACTGTTCGACCTCCGCTTCCAGCAGGCCACCCGCCGTCTGGAGCACCCGCACCGCTTCAAGGAGTCCCGCATCAAGCTGGCCCACCTGCTGACGGTGCAGGAGGAGCGTCAGCGCTCCACCGTCGCCTCCTGATTCCCCCCTCGATCCCCATGGCACTCAAGGAAAGGGTCGGCACCGTCGTCAGCGACAAGATGGACAAAACGGTGGTGGTGGCGGTGGAAAACCGCTTCCCCCACCCCATCTATCAGAAGACCGTCCGCCGCACCACCCGCTACAAAGCCCACGACGAAGCCAACAGCTGCCGCGTGGGCGACCGGGTCCGCATCACCGAGACCCGTCCCCTCAGCCGCACCAAACGGTGGGCCGTGGCTGAAGTTCTCTCCACCACCAGCGCCGGCTGAGGAACCCCCCATGATTCAGCAGGAAACCTTCCTCAACGTCGCTGACAACAGCGGCGCCAAGCGCATCCAGTGCATCCGGGTGCTCGGCACCAACCGTCGCTACGCCCACGTGGGCGATGTGATCGTGGCCGCCGTCAAGGACGCCATGCCCAACATGGGCGTCAAGAAATCGGATGTGGTCAAGGCCGTGGTGGTGCGCACCCGGGCCACGCTGCGCCGTGACACCGGCAACGCGATCCGCTTCGACGACAACGCCGCGGTGATCCTGGGCAACGACAACAACCCCAAGGGCACCCGGGTCTTCGGTCCGGTCGCCCGGGAGCTGCGCGAGCGCAACTTCACCAAGATCGTGTCCCTGGCTCCGGAGGTGATCTGAGATGGCCACCGCAACCCCCAAGGCCCGGCCCGTCGAGCGCGTCAAGATGCGCATCCGCAAAGGTGACACCGTCCAGGTGATCGCCGGCAAGGATCGCGGCAAGACCGGCGAGGTGCTCCGCACCCTGCCCAACGAGAACCGTGTCGTGGTGCAGGGCATCAACCTGCGCACCCGCCACGTCAAGCCCACCCAGGAGGGCGAGACCGGCCGCATCGTCACCGAGGAAGCGTCCCTGCACGCCTCCAACGTGATGCTGTACTCCACCGCCAACAAGGTGGCCAGCCGGGTGGAGATCGTCGTCCAGGAGGACGGCAGCAAGAAGCGCCGCCTCAAGAAGACCGGGGAGGTGCTCGACTGACCGCCCCCCACCGCGTCACCCCCCACGCCCCACGGCGCGACGCCACCCCCGCACCGCTTCCCTGCTCCCCACCCCCGTCCGCCTTCTGACCACGTCCAGAAGCGCCCCCCCATCCCCCCGTCATGTCACTCAAACAGCGCTACCGGGAGACGATCCAGCCCAAGCTGCTGAAGGATCTCAACCTCTCCAACGTCCACGAGGTTCCCAAGGTGGTCAAGGTCACCGTCAACCGGGGCCTCGGTGAAGCCGCCCAGAACGCCAAGGCCCTCGAGGCCTCGATCACCGAACTGGCGACCATCACCGGTCAGAAGGTGGTGGTGACCCGCGCCAAGAAGGCCATCGCCGGCTTCAAGATCCGCCAGGGCATGCCGATCGGCGTGGCCGTCACCCTGCGGGGCGAGCGGATGTATGCCTTCCTCGAGCGTCTCATCCACCTGGCGCTGCCTCGCATCCGCGACTTCCGCGGCGTGAGCCCCAAGAGCTTCGACGGACGGGGCAACTACACCCTGGGGATCCGGGAGCAGATCATCTTCCCCGAGATCTCCTTCGACAAGATCGATGCCATCCGGGGGATGGACGTCACGATCGTGACCAACGCCCGTAACGACGAAGAGGGCCGGGCCCTCCTCCGCGAAATGGGAATGCCGTTCCGCAATACCTGAGCCCCCTCCCGGACACGACCATGGCCAACCACGACCCGATCTCAGACATGCTCACTCGCCTTCGCAACGCGAGTGAAAAGCGCCACGAGCGCACCAGGATTCCCGCCTCGCGGCTTTCCCGCAGCATCGCCAACGTGCTGCAGCAGGAAGGCTTCATCGCCGCCATCGCCGAAGAAGGCGAAGGCGTGCAGCGCCAGCTGGTGCTTGAGCTGAAATACAGCGGCAAGCACCGCCAGCCCACCATCCGCTCCGTGCAGCGGGTGAGCAAGCCCGGCCTGCGCATCTACAAGAACACCCGCCAGCTGCCCAAGGTCCTGGGCGGCCTCGGCGTGGCGATCATCTCCACCTCCCGGGGTGTGATGAGCGACCGTGATGCCCGCAAGCAGGGCGTCGGCGGCGAAGTGCTCTGCTACGTCTACTGATCCCAGGAGTTGTTCCATGTCTCGTATCGGTAAAGCCCCGATCCCCATCCCCGACAAGGTCACCGTCAGCCTCGATGGCCTGGCGATCACCGTGAAGGGTCCCAAGGGGGAACTCAGCCGCGTTCTCCCGGAGGGCGTCAGCGTCAGCCAGGACGGCGGCACCGTGGTGGTGAGCCCCACCAGCACCCACCGCCGCTCCCGGGAGCGCCACGGCCTCAGCCGTACCCTCGTCGCCAACATGGTGGAAGGGGTCAGCCAGGGCTTCACCCGCAAGCTCGAGATCATCGGCGTCGGCTACCGCGCCCAGGTCCAGGGGCGCAAGCTCGTGGTCAGCGCCGGCTACAGCCACCCGGTGGAGATGGTTCCCCCCGAAGGGGTCACCTTCTCGGTCGAGAACAACACCTCGGTCTTCGTCTCCGGCCCCGACAAGGAGCTGGTGGGCAACGAGGCGGCCAAGATCCGCGGCATTCGTCCCCCCGAGCCCTACAAGGGCAAGGGCATCAAGTACGAAGGTGAGCGGATTCTGCGCAAGGCCGGCAAGACCGGCAAGAAATGAGGTCTGCTCGAGCGTCATCCGTCTGATCCCCCATGTCTTCCCTCTCCCGCAAACAGCAGACCCAGAAGCGTCACCGCCGCCTGCGTCGTCTGCTCTCCGGCACCGCCGACCGCCCCAGGTTGGCCGTGTTCCGCTCCAACAATCACATCTACGCCCAGGTCATCGACGACGACGCCCAGAGCACCCTCTGCGCCGCGTCCACCCTCGACAAGGACCTGCGCACCAGCGTCACGGCGGGCGCCAACTGTGACGCCTCCGTCGCGGTGGGCCAGCTCGTTGCCCAGCGCGCCCTCGCCAAGGGCATCCAGCAGGTGGTCTTCGATCGCGGCGGCAACCTGTACCACGGCAGGGTCAAGGCCCTTGCTGACGCCGCCCGGGAAGCGGGCCTTCAGTTCTGATCCCTGCTCTCACCATGACCGAAACCAACGACCAGATCCAGACCGGCGCCGTGCCTGCGGCCTCCGACGTCCCCGCCGCTGCCGAAGGCCAGCAGGAGCAGCGCCGGGGCGGCGGTGGCGGCGGCCGGGGCGATGCCAAGGGCGACCGCCGCGGTGGCGGCGGCCGCGGCCGTGACAACCGGCGCGGCCAGGAACGCGACTCCGAATGGCAGGAGCGGGTGGTGCAGATCCGCCGCGTCTCCAAGACCGTCAAGGGCGGCAAGAAGATGAGCTTCCGGGCCATCGTCGTTGTCGGCAACGAACGCGGCCAGGTGGGCGTGGGCGTCGGCAAGGCCGGCGATGTGATCGGCGCCGTCCGCAAGGGCGTGGCCGATGGCAAGAAGCATCTGGTCAAGGTGCCCCTCACCCGCACCAGCTCGATCCCCACCCTCAGCAACGGCCGCGATGGCGCCGCCAGCGTGCTGATCCGGCCGGCCGCCCCCGGTACCGGGGTGATCGCGGGCGGCTCGATCCGCACCGTGCTGGAACTGGCCGGCATCAAGAACGTGCTGGCGAAGCGGCTGGGCTCCAAGACCCCGCTCAACAACGCCCGCGCCGCCATGCAGGCCCTCGAAGGCCTGCGCACCCACAAGGAGACCGCCAAGGAGCGGGGCATCTCCCTCGAGCAGATCTACTCCTGAGGCCCGCCATGACGTCCTTCTCTCTCAACAACCTCCAGCCCCAGAAGGGGTCCCGCAAGCGCAAGCTGCGCAAGGGTCGCGGCATCGCCGCCGGCCAGGGCGCCAGCTGCGGTTTCGGCATGCGCGGCCAGAAGTCCCGCTCCGGCAGCCCCACCCGCCCCGGCTTCGAGGGTGGCCAGATGCCCCTCTACCGCCGGATCCCGAAGCTCAAGCACTTCCCGGTCATCAACCCCACCCACTACACCGTGATCAACGTGTCACGGCTGGGTGAGCTGAAGGCGGGCAGCACCGTGAGCCTCGACTCCCTTGAGCAGGCGGGCCTGGTCACCAGCCCCCGCTACCCGCTCAAGGTGCTCGGCAACGGCGAACTCGCGGTGAAACTGACGGTCCAGGCCGCCGCCTTCACCGCCTCGGCCCGCGCCAAGATCGAAGCCGCCGGCGGCACCTGCGAGCTCATCGACTGAGCCCGGGCCGTTGCCCTGCCTCCAGCCCGGAGCCGTCTGCCCGTAGCCTTGTGCTGCGGCAGGCGGCTCCGGTCGTATCGACCCGTACCCCCCACTCCCGTCATCGCCATGCTCCTCAGCAGGGGGCGCAATCCGAGCGCCGCTGAAATCCTCGTCCAGCTGGTCCAGTCGAAGGGCCTGCGGGATCGGGTGCTCACCACCCTGGGCCTGCTGCTGCTGGTGCGACTCGGCATCTACATCCCGGTGCCCGGCATCGACCGGGTCGCCTTCCAGGACTTCATCCGCCAGGGCGGCCAGCTGATCGGCTTCCTGGACATCTTCACCGGTGGCGGCCTGTCCACCCTGGGCGTGTTCGCCCTGGGCATCCTGCCCTTCATCAATGCCTCGATCATCATCCAGCTGATGACGGCGGCCCTGCCCCAGCTCGAGGAGCTGCAGAAGAACGAGGGCGAGGCCGGCCGCCGCAAGCTGGCCCAGATCACCCGCTACGTGGCCCTGGGCTGGGGCATCCTGCAGAGCATCGTCTTCGCCCTGATCCTGCGGCAGTACGCCCTGCCGGGCCTGCCGGAATGGCTGTTCGTCGTCCAGACCAGCCTGGCCCTGGTCACCGGTTCGATGGTGGTGATGTGGGTCAGCGAGGTGATCACTGAGCGGGGGATCGGCCAGGGGGCCTCCCTGGTGATCTTCATCAACATCGTGGCCACCCTGCCGAAAGCCCTCGGCTCCACCATCCAGCTGGCCCAGAGCGGCGACCGGGCCACGGTCGGCGGCATCGTCGTGCTGGTCCTCGTCTTCCTGGTGACGATCGTGGGGATCATCTTCCTGCAGGAGGGCAGCCGCCGCATCCCGATCGTGAGCGCCAAGCGCCAGGTGGGCGGGGCCAGCACCCTGGCCTCCCGCCAGAGCTACCTGCCCCTGAAGCTCAACGCCGGCGGCGTGATGCCGATCATCTTCGCCTCGGCGGTGGTGTTCCTGCCCCTCACGATCGCCAACCTCACCAAGAGCCCCTGGCTGATTCGGGTGGCGGGCTACCTCAACCCCACCAGCAGCACCCCCTGGGTCTATGCGGTGGTGTACTTCGCCCTGATCTGCGGCTTCGCCTTCTTCTACGCCTCCCTCACCGTCAACCCGGTGGACATCGCCACCAACCTGAAGCGCTCCGGTGTGGCCATCCCCGGGGTGCGGCCGGGTTCGGCCACCGCCGACTACCTCTCGGGGGTGTCGAACCGGCTCACCCTGCTGGGGGGCCTGTTCCTGGGTGCCATCGCGATCATCCCCTCGGCCGTCGAGGGCGCCACCCAGGTGCGCACCTTCCAGGGGCTCGGGGCCACCTCCCTGCTCATCCTGGTGGGCGTGGCCATCGACACCGCCAAGCAGGTGCAGACCTACGTGATCTCCCAGCGCTACGAAGGACTGGTCCGGCAGTAGGCCCCTTTCCCCCGTCTTCCCTCCCATGAAACAGCGACTCCTCTTCCTCGGCCCCCCCGGCGCCGGCAAGGGCACCCAGGCCGAGCTCCTGGCCGAACGGCACCAGCTGCTGCACCTCTCCACCGGTGAGCTGCTGCGGGCGGAGGTCAAGGCCGGCACCGCCCTGGGCCAGGAGGCGGAGGCGGTGATGGCCCGAGGCGAACTCGTCAGCGATGGTCTGGTGCTGGCCATCGTGCGCAGCCGCCTGGAGGGGCACGAAGGGGGCTGGCTCCTCGATGGCTTCCCCCGCAACCTGGCCCAGGCCGAGGCCCTCGACGGGCTGCTGGCCGAGCTCGACCAGCGCATCGAACGGGTGCTGCTGCTGGAGCTGGAGGACGGGGTGCTGATCCAGCGCCTGCTCTCCCGGGGCCGGGCCGACGACAACGAAGCGGTGATCCGCAACCGCCTGGTGGTGTACCAGGAGCAGACCGCCCCCCTGATCGACCACTACCGCCAGCTGGGCCTGCTCCACAGCGTGGAGGCCTCCGGCACGGTGGCGGAGATCGGGGAGAGGATCGTAGCCAGCCTTGTTGACTGATGTGATACGGTAGCTGTTTGCAAATTCGGAGAGCACAACGCCCATGAAGGTGCGTGCCTCAGTCAAGAAGATGTGCGACAAATGCCGGGTGATCCGTCGCCACGGCCGGGTCATGGTGATCTGCACCAACCCGAAGCACAAGCAGCGTCAGGGTTGACCCCCCACGCCTCCACGGCGGCCGCCTTCGGCCGCCACCCCCATTGCCCTCTGATCGTTTCCTGACGTGGCTCGGATCGCCGGTGTCGATATCCCTCGTGACAAGAGGGTTGAGATCTCACTCACTTACGTGTACGGGATCGGGCTCACCAGGGCCCGCAAGATTCTCGCCAAGTCGGGGGTCAGCCCCGACATCAGGGTGAAGGACCTCAGCGATGGCGACGTGCAGAAGCTGCGCGGCGCCGCCGATTCCTTCGTGCTCGAGGGCGACCTGCGCCGCGAAGAGGGCATGGCCCTCAAGCGCCTCCAGGACATCGGTTGCCTGCGGGGTCGCCGCCATCGCATGGGCCTGCCCGTGCGCGGTCAGCGCACCCGCACCAACGCCCGCACCCGTCGCGGCGCCCGCAAGACCGTGGCCGGCAAGAAGAAGTGAGTCCTGGGCCTCCGGGCCCGTTCCCCCTTCCCTTCCTGCACCAGGTCCTGGCCGTGGCCCCTCGCGGCAGCCACCGGCCCTCCGTCCCGCCGCCCTCCCTTTGTGGAGGTCGTCACCGGGACGCCCCCCCAGTCCTTTGATCACCTCCCTGCTCCCGCAGGGTCACCGCCATGGCCAAACCAGCCAAGAAGACCGGCCCCAAGAAGGCCAAACGCAATGTCCCCAACGGGGTCGCGCACATCCAGAGCACCTTCAACAACACGATCGTCTCCATCACCGACACCGCCGGTGAAGTGGTGAGCTGGTCGTCGGCAGGCGCCAGCGGCTTCAAGGGAGCCCGCAAGGGCACCCCCTTCGCCGCCCAGACCGCCGCCGAAGCGGCCGCCCGCCGGGCCCTCGAGCAGGGCATGCGTCAGATCGAAGTGCTGGTGCGTGGTCCCGGTTCCGGGCGTGAAACCGCCATCCGGGCCCTCCAGGTGGCCGGCCTCGAGATCACCCTGATCCGCGACGTCACCCCCCTGCCCCACAACGGTTGCCGCCGGGCCAAGCGCCGTCGGGTCTGAGCCGTCCGGGTACCTCCGGCCTCCCTCCCGACTCCCCAGGGCCGCTGCCGCGGCCACCTTTCCTTTCTCACCTCCTCAGACCGTGTTGCACTACCAGATCGATCGGGTCGAGCACCAGGTCGCCGACGACCGTTCCCAGACGGGCGTCTTCCTGATCGGCCCCCTGGATCGGGGCCAGGCGACTACCCTCGGCAACGCCCTGCGGCGCGTGCTGATCGGTGGTCTCGAAGGAAGCGCCATCACGGCGGTGCGTCTCTCCGGGGTCAACCACGAGTACGCCACGGTGCCGGGTGTGCGCGAGGACGTGCTCGACATCCTGCTCAACTGCAAGTCGGTTCCCGTCAACAGCCGCAGCCGTGACCTCGAGATCGGCCGCCTGATGGTCAATGGGCCGGCCCGGGTCACCGCCTCGGACCTGCAGTTCTCCCCCCAGGTGCAGGTCATCGACGGCGATCGGGAGATCGCCACCGTGGCCGAGGGCCACAGCCTGGAGATGGAGGTCCACGTGGAGCGCGGCATCGGCTACCGGCCGGTGGACCGCCACAACGAGGACACCGCCGCCATCGACCTGCTCCAGATCGACGCGGTCTTCATGCCCGTCCGCCGGGTCAACTACACCGTCGATGAAACGGCCGTCGGCGAAGGCGGTTCGGCCCACGAGCGCCTGCGCATCGAGATCGAGACGAATGGCAGCGTCACCCCCGACGACGCCATGGCCCAGGCGGCCAACCAGCTGATGGAGCTGTTCCAGCCCCTGGCCACCCTCACCATGACCGAGGAGCCCGGCCTGGAACCCGAGCCCTCCGCCGAGGCCCAGATCCCCCTGGAGGAACTGAACCTCTCCGTCCGCGCCTACAACTGCCTCAAGCGGGCCCAGGTCAACTCCGTCTCCGACCTCATGGGCTTCAGTTACGAAGACCTCCTGGAGATCAAGAACTTCGGATCGAAGTCCGCCGACGAGGTGATCGAGGCCCTCGAGAGGATCGGCATCTCCCTGCCCCAGAGCCGCACCAGCGGCTGAACGGCGGTTTCCCCTTCTCCGTATTGCCACCCGCCCCGCCCCCACCATGCGACACCAGTGCCGAGTCCCCCTGCTGGGACGCCCCGCCGACCAACGCAAGGCCATGCTGCGTGGTCTGACCACCCAGCTCATCCGCGAAGGCCGCGTCACCACCACCAAGGCCCGGGCCAAGGCCCTGCGTGACGAAGCCGAGCGCATGATCACCCTGGCCAAGGACGGCACCCTCGCCGCCCGTCGCCGCGCCATCGGGTACATCTACGACAAGCAGCTCGTCCACGCCCTGTTCGACAAGGCCCAGGACCGCTACGGCGATCGCCAGGGTGGCTACACCCGCATCATCCGTACGGTGCCCCGCCGTGGCGACAACGCCGAGATGGCGATCATCGAGCTGGTCTGAAAAGGATCGCCCTTTCGCTGCAGTACGACGGCGCCCCGTTCCACGGCTGGCAGCGTCAGTCCGGCCACGGCAGCGTTCAGGAAACCCTGGAGGGGGCCATCGCCGCCCTCGACCCACACCGTCCCGCCCAGGCCGTGGCCGCGGGCCGCACCGACACTGGCGTCCATGCCGCCGCCCAGGTGGTGCACTTCGATGCCTCTGGCCCCATTCCCGTGGCCCGCTGGGCCAAGGCCCTGAACGGCCGCCTGCCGCCCACGATCCGGGTGCGGGCCGCCGCCGAGGTGCCCGCCGACTGGCACGCCTGCTTCAGCGCCGCCTACCGGCGCTACCGCTACACGATCTTCAACGCCCGCACCCCCAACCTGTTCCTGGCCCCCTGGAGCTGGCACCGCTACCAGTGGCGCCTCGACGAGGCCCGCATGGCCCGCTGCCTGGACGCCCTGCTGGGGGAACACGATTTCTCCGCTTTCCAGCGGGCCGGCAGCCGCCGGGCCCATGCGCGCACCACCCTCCAGGAGGTGTGCATCGTTCGTCAGGGGGATCTGCTGGTCACCGAGGTGCAGGCCAGCGGGTTTCTGTACGGGATGGTGCGCCTGCTGATGGGCCAGCTGGTGGCCGTGGGGGAGGGCCGCCTCGCGGCCGAGGAGTTTCTGCACCGCTGGCGCAGCGGCGCCCGCCACGCGGTGAAGGAGGCCGCCCCGCCCCAGGGCCTCTGCCTGCTGCGGGTGGGCTACCCCCAGGAGATCTTCCATGGGGCCGCCTGGTATGATTGTCAACCGCGATTTCTGTTGGAATCGTGCGATCCTCCCGCCGATCCGTTCATCGGCGATCCGATCGGTTGAGCGGTTCTGCAGGGTGCCCCCTCCGGTGGCCGCCCCATGCCGAAGACGTTTCGCCGAATTCGCCGGATCCGGCGACACGGTAGGGTCGAATCTCCCTGTCCCGACCCATCCGGCTGCGATGGGCTCACCCCAAACCGGCCCGCCGGCGCGATGAACAAGACAACCCCACCCTCCATCGATTCGCTTGAGCGCCAGTGGTATCTGGTCGACGCCGCGGATCAGACCCTCGGCCGTCTCGCCAGCGAAGTGGCCCAGGTGCTGCGCGGCAAGAACAAGCCCACCTTCACCCCTCACCTCGACACCGGTGACTTCGTGGTGGTGATCAACGCCGACAAGGTGCGCGTCAGCGGCAACAAGGCCACCCAGAAGATCTACCGGCGCCATTCCGGCCGTCCCGGCGGCATGAAGACCGAAACCTTCGAGCACCTCCAGGCCCGTCTGCCGGAGCGGATCATCGAGAAGGCGATCAAGGGCATGCTTCCCCACAACGCCCTCGGCCGTCAGCTGTTCCGCAAGCTGAAGGTCTACAAGGGCGCCGAGCATCCCCACGCCGCCCAGCAGCCCCAGCCCCTCGCCCTCGATCCCGCCGCCGCCGCCCAATGACCAGCACCTCCAACCGCGTCGTCTACTGGGGCACCGGCCGTCGCAAGACCGCCGTCGCCCGTGTGCGGGTGGTGCCCGGCAGTGGCAGCGTCACCATCAACGGCCGCCCCGGCGACAACTACCTCAACTACAACCCCGTCTACCTGGCGGCCGTGAAGGCCCCCCTGCAGACCCTGGGTCTGGAAGCCCAGTACGACCTGCTGGTCAACGTACGCGGCGGCGGCCTCACCGGCCAGGCCGATGCCATCAAGCAGGGGGCGGCCCGCGCCCTGTGCGATCTGTCCCCCGACAACCGCAAGCCCCTCAAGATCGAAGGCCACCTGAGCCGCGACCCCCGGGCCAAGGAGCGTCGCAAGTACGGCCTCAAGAAAGCCCGCAAGGCTCCCCAGTTCTCCAAGCGCTGATTTCCGTCATGCCGAAAGCCGACATCCATCCCACCTGGTATCCGGACGCCAAGGTGATCTGCAACGGGGAGGTGGTGATGACCACCGGCTCCACCCAGCCCGAGCTCACCGTCGACGTGTGGAGCGGCAACCACCCCTTCTACACGGGCACCCAGAAGATCCTCGACACCGAGGGCCGGGTGGATCGCTTCATGCGCAAGTACGGCATGGGCAGCACCGATTCCGCCTCCGGGGCCAAGAAGGCCGCCAAACCGGCGGAGGCCCCTGCTGCCGCCGAAGCCGAAACCCCGGCCGCCAGCGAAGCCTGAACCCCTCGGCCTGAGCGTCTGAGCCTGAAGCCGGCCCCCCGAATCGGTCAACGGATTCGGCCCGGTCCCCCTCCTGCCGGGTGCCTCCAGCACCCGGCTTTTTCCGTTGTCGGTGCCGCCCATGGATTCCGAGCTGCTGCAATCCCGGCTGGACACCGCCTGCCGCACCTTCCAGACCCTGGAACGCCAGCTGGCCGACCCGGCGGTGGCGTCCGATCCCGCTCGGCTGCAGGCGATCGCCCGGGAGCGGGCGCGGCTGGAGCCCCTCGTCGGCGATTACCAGCGGCTGCGCAAGCTGGAGCAGGAGCTTGAGGAGGCCCGCTCCCTGCTCAAGGCCCACCGCGACGATCCCGCCGCCGAGGAACTGGTGGCCTTGGCCACCGAGGAGCTGGCCAGCCTCGAGGGCCAGATCATCGTCCTGAACGGGCGGCTCACCCTCAGCCTGCTGCCTTCGGATCCCCGCGACGAGCGCAGCGTCATGCTGGAGATCCGCGCCGGGGCCGGCGGCGACGAGGCCAGCCTCTGGGCGGGCGATCTGGCCCGCATGTATGAGCGCTATGCCCAGAGCCGGGGCTGGCAGGTCCAACCCGTCAGCGCCTCGGAGGCCGACCTGGGCGGCTACAAGGAGCTGATCCTCGCCATCCGGGGGGAGGGGGTCTACAGCCAGCTGAAGTTCGAGGCGGGCGTGCACCGCGTGCAGCGGGTGCCGGCCACCGAGTCCCAGGGGCGGGTGCACACCTCCACCGCCACGGTGGCGGTGATGCCTGAGGCCGATCCGGTGGAAGTGCAGATCGATCCGGGGGATCTGGACATCAGCACGGCTCGCTCCGGCGGCGCCGGTGGCCAGAACGTCAACAAGGTGGAAACGGCCGTCGACCTGCTGCACAAACCCACCGGCATCCGGGTGTTCTGCACCCAGGAACGGTCCCAGATGCAGAACCGGGAGCGGGCGATGGAGATCCTGCGGGCCAAGCTCTACGAGCGCCAGCTGGCGGAGGCGAACGCCGAGGAGCGCTCCGTGCGCCGCGCCCAGGTGGGCAGCGGCGACCGCAGCGAGAAGATTCGCACCTACAACGCCAAGGACAACCGGGTGACCGACCATCGGCTGGGTCGCAACTTCTCCCTCGAGCCCGTGCTGGCCGGCCAGATCGAGGATCTGATCGGCGCCTGCATCGCCGAGGAACAGCGCCAGGGGCTGGAAGCGCTCGCCCTCGAAGCCACCGGCACCGGTGGATGAAACGGTGGGACCGATGACGAAGCGGGGCGGATCAGGCGCCGATCACGTACTTGGCCCACTCCTGGTGCTGGCCGGAGCGGATGCGCCGGTTGGCCTCGAAGCTCAGGCTGCCCAGGGGCCGGCGGGGCTCCCGGGCCAGGGGCATGCCCGCCTCCCGCGGGGTGCGGTTGCCCTTGCGCACGTTGCAGGGCAGGCAGGCGGTGGTGACGTTCTCCCAGACGTCGGTGCCGCCCCGGCTGCGGGGCACCACGTGGTCGATCGAGAGCTGCTCGCCACTGAAGCCGCAGTACTGGCAGGCGTGGCCATCGCGGTGGAAGACGTTGCGGCGCGTGAGGGGAAGCGGCTTGTAGGGCACCCGCACGAACTGGCGCAGCCGAATCACCGTGGGCAGAAAATGGTCGGGACGAATCGTCCGTTCGGGGTCGTGCTCCAGACCCTCGGCCTTCCCCTTGAGCAGCATCACCATGGCCCGGCGCCAGGTGGTGATGTTCAGCGGTTCGTAGGACGCATTCAGAACGAGTACGTGGCCCATTCCAGTCCGCTGGATACGCGGCATGCTAACGGGATTCCCATGAATTCCATGGTCCACCCCCTGCACCGGCGTCCATGACCAGCGCCTCGCTCGCCCCCACCAGCGCGACGGAGGAGACCCAGCCGTCGCGGCAGCGGGCCTGGGTGGAGGTGAACACGGCGGCCATCCAGGCCAACGTGCGCGCCCTGCAGCGCCACATCGGACCGGCCACCCAGCTGATGGCCGTGGTCAAGGCCGACGCCTACGGCCACGGCGCCCTGCCGGTGGCCCGGGCCGCCCTGGAGGCGGGGGCAGCCTGTTTCGGCGTCGCCACCCTGGCCGAAGGGGTGCAGCTGCGTCGCGCCGGCATCTCCGCCCCGGTGCTGGTGCTGGGCAACCTCACCCAGCCCGAGGAGCTGCGCAGCTGTCTGCGCTGGCAGCTGATGCCGACCCTCAGCAGCATGCGGGAGGCCCTGCTCTGCCAGAACCTGGCCAGTGGCAGCGGCCGCTCCATGGCCGTCCAGCTGAAGCTGGACACCGGCATGGCCCGACTCGGCGCCGACTGGCAGGAGGGCCCCAGGCTGGTGGCCGCCCTGCGGGGCATGGAGGCCATCGAGCTGGCGGGCATCTATTCTCACCTGGCCTGCGCCGATGCCGCTCCGGAGGAGGACGACGGTCTCAACGCGCTCCAGCAGCAGCGTTTCGAGAGCGTCCTCGCCAGCCTGGCCGAACAGGGGCTGCCGGCCGGCTGCCGGCACCTCGCCAATTCCGCCGGCACCCTGCGGGGACACCGGCAGCATTACGACCTGGTGCGGGTGGGCCTGGCCCTCTACGGCCAGCCGCCCGCCCCCCACCTGGCCGGCGTGGTGTCGCTGCGACCGGCCCTGAAGATCCACGCCCGCGTCACCCTGCTGCGCCAGGTGGGGGCGGGGGTCGGGGTCAGCTACGGCCACCGCTTCCGCACCAGCCGGCCCAGCCGCCTGGCCGTGGTGTCCATCGGTTACGCCGACGGGGTACCCCGCCAGCTCTCCAACCGCATGGACGTGCTCTTCGACGGCCGTCGCCTGCCCCAGGTGGGCGCCATCACGATGGACCAGCTGGTCATCGACGCCACCGAGGCCCCCCGGATCGAGGTGGGCAGCATGGTCACCCTGCTGGGCGAGCAGGAGGGGCAGACGATCAGCCCCCTCGACTGGAGCGAGCGCTGCGGCACGATCCCCTGGGAGATCCTCTGCGGCTTCAAGCACCGCCTGCCGCGCCTGGCCGTGCCTCCGGAGCCCGAGGCCGCGTCCGAGCCCTGATAAGCTCTCGTGGCCACTGGAGAGGTGGCTGAGTGGTTGAAAGCGGCTCCCTGCTAAGGAGTTACAGGAGGCAACTTCTGTCGAGGGTTCGAATCCCTCCCTCTCCGTTCCAGGCCCTTCCAGGGCCTTCCATGCCAGGTCCGCTCAGAGCCTGGCGACACCGCTCCGGCCGAGATAGGCCGCGAACACGAAGCACAGGCCGGCATTGATCTGGCCCTGGTGGGCCTGGGTCCACTGGCAGACGCCCTGGAGCCGTGCCCGCCCCCAGGGCCCCGTCAGCATCAGCACCACCGGGGGCAGCAGGGAGGGCGCCAGCGTGATCAGACTCACCAGCAGGACGAGGGCCGCCAGGGGGCCGGCCGCCAGGCCGGAACGGGCCAGGTCCTGCAGGGCCGGCAGGTAGAGCACCAGGGAGGTGAGGTTCCCCGCCATCAGGGCCACCCCCAGTGTGAAGGAGCGGGCCAGGGAGGCCCCGGCGGGGGCGGCGGCGGGGGGCGCCATGCCGCCGTCGCGGTGCAGCGACCGGAAGCCGATGGCGAGCAGCACGGCGGCCAGGACCAGATGCAGACCGGCAGACACCGGATCGGCGCCGGCGGCGGGGCGGTCCGGCAGGGATCCCCCCGAACCCAGTCCCACCGCCGCCCAGCCCGCCACCACCACGCCATTGCCGGCGGCATAGGCCCAGCTCTGCCTCACGCCGGATCCGGGAGTGGTGAGGGTGCGCAGCTGTCCCACCAGCAGCAACGGGCTCACCGCCGCCCCGAGGGCGAGGGGCAGCACGTCGAACGGCGGGGTGGTCAAGGGGCCGCAGCGCGGGGGAGCGATCGTAGGCAGGCTCAGGCGTCCAGCAGGGCGGCGGCGATGGCCGGCAGCAGGCTGGCATCGGCGGCCCGGGCCCGTCCCTCGCTGAACACCACCAGCAGCATCGGCGCCTTGCCATCCACCTCCACATAGGCGGCGTCGTGGCGGGCCTGGCTCATCCAGCCGGCCTTGCTCCACAGCCGGGCCCCCTCAGGCAGGACGGCGCCGAGGAAGCCATCCACCTGATTCTCGGGATCGGCGGCCCGCGCCTGGGGATCCAGCGAGCGGCGCAGCAGGGCCGTCATGCGGCGGCCGGCCGGCGGGGACACCGCCGCTCCGGCCATCACCGCATGCAGCAGGCGGGCCGTGAAATCGGTGCTGAGGCGGTTGCGGTTCTCCAGCTGGGCGCCGTAGAAATCGCGCTCACGGCCATAGGGTCCCTCCGCCCAGGTCTTCTGGCAGGCGTTCACCCCCGCCACCTCGCTCCAGCCGAGGCGCGCCAGCCAGTCGTTGACCACCTGGCGCTGGCGGCACCAGGCCGCCGCCCGAGCGGGGGGCAGGGACGGGCCGCTGGTGGTGCCGGTCAGCAGATCCACCACCAGGCTGGTGGCGTCGTTGCCGGAATCGCGCACCATGTCGGCCAGGGCCCGACGCAGCTCCGGCCCCTCCTCGATCAGCTGGCGTTGCAGCCAGGCTTCGGCCGCCACCAGGTACACCAGCTTCACCACGCTGGCGGGGTAGCGGGCCCTCTCCCCATCCCAGCCGGCGCCAGTCACGGTCTGGCCCCAGAAGGCCTCCTGGTCCAGGCCCTCGGCCCCGCCCACCAGGGAAGCCCCGTAGCGGAGCCAGGTGATCGAGAGCTGCTCCCCCAGCCCCGGGCGCCCCTCCTGCTCCAGTTGGCCGATGAGCTGGCGCAGGGTCTGGCCCATGGCCGGATCCGGGCTGTAGAACGCCATCAGCGGCGGCACCTTGCGATGGCGACCTTAGGCACCCTGCCGGCGCCGGGCCGTACCTGGACCCTGACCCGGCCGCTGCCGGCCTACAGCCGGCCCCGGGGCCCGGGGCTGGCCACCGAGATCCAGGCGGGCCGGCACCTGACGGTGCTGGCCGCGGCCCCCGCTGATCCCGGCGCCGAGACCCGCCTGCGGGTGCGGCTGCACGAAGACGGCTACCCCTGCTGGGTGGAGGCGGGGGCGCTGGAGAGCCACGGGCACCCTGCGGCCTCGCCGCCGCCGCTGCCCCGCCTCAATCGCAACCGGATCGCCGCCCGCCTGGGGTCGGTTCTCGCCTTCGCCGAAGCCGCCCGTCACCAGCCCAACCGCTACCTATGGGGCGGCACCCTGGGTCCCGATTTCGACTGCTCGGGACTTGTGCAGACCGCCTACGCCCAGGCCGGCATCTGGCTGCCCCGGGATGCCTACCTGCAGGAGCGCTTCTGCCGCCCGGTGGCCGTGGCCAGCGGCGTCACCAGCCTGCTGCTGCCAGGCGACCTGATCTTCTTCGGCACCCCGCAGCGCTGCACCCATGTGGCGCTGCACCTGGGCGGCGGCCGCTACCTGCACAGCTCCGGACGCCAGCACGGCCACGACGGCATCGGCATCGACGACCTCAACCCCCGCAACCGGGATCCGGTGGCGTGCCACTACCGGGCCGAGCTGCGGGGCGCGGGGCGGGTGATGCACAGCCACGACGGCAGTCCCCTGCCTCCCTGAGCACAGGGTCCCGGGGCCCGGGGCGGGTACCGTGCAACCTGAGCGTGAAGGGGGCCATGGCGGAGTCCGCCAGCCTGTCGGTGGTGGTGCCCCTCTACAACGAGGAAGCCAGCGTGCCTCTGCTGGTGGAGAAGCTGCTGGCGGCCATCAGGCCCCTGGGCCGGCCGTTCGAGCTGGTGCTGGTGGACGACGGCTCCAAGGACGGCACCCAGGCGGTGCTGCGGCACCTGGCCCCGCAGGTGCCGGAGCTGGTGGCCGTGCTGTTGCGCCGCAACTACGGGCAGACGGCCGCCATGGCAGCGGGGTTCGATGCCAGCGGTGGCGGCGTGATCGTCACCCTCGACGGCGACCTGCAGAACGATCCCGCCGACATCCCGCTGCTGCTGGCCCGGCTCGAGCAGGACGACCTCGATCTGGTGAGCGGCTGGCGGCAGCAGCGCCAGGACGGGGCCCTCAACCGTCTGCTGCCGTCCCTTGTGGCCAACCGCCTGATCGCCCGGGTGACGGGGGTGCGTCTGCACGACTACGGCTGCTCCCTGAAGGCGTACCGGCGGGAGGTGGTCAGCGACATGAACCTCTACGGGGAACTGCACCGGTTCCTGCCGGCCCTGGCCTTCATCGAAGGGGCCCGCATCGGCGAGGTGCGGGTGTCCCACCAGGCCCGTCGCTACGGCCGCAGCAACTACGGCATCGACCGCACCTTCCGGGTGTTGATGGACCTGCTGACGGTCTGGTTCATGAAGCGTTTCCTGACCCGGCCGATGCACGTCTTCGGCTTCGCGGGCCTGCTGGCCCTGCTGGCGGGCCTGGCCATCGCCACCTGGCTGGCGGGCGAGAAGCTGCTGCTGGGGGCCGACATCGGCAACCGTCCCCTGCTGCTGATGGCGGTGCTGGCGATCCTCAGCGGGGTGCAGCTGTTCAGTTTCGGGCTGCTGGCGGAACTGCAGATGCGGACGTACCACGAAAGCCAGGGTCGGCCGATCTACCGGGTGCGGGCCACCCTGCGCGGGGGCGGGTGAACGGGGGGGGGCGCGCGCGGCGGCTGAACTTTTATGTCACCCCCGCTCGCCTGAGAAGCCAGGCAGGAAGGGGTCCTTACAGTACCGGCGGTTCCTATTGGCCCAAGCCATGACTGGTGAATTTGCCGTTGCCTGGATGCCGTCCGTGATGGTTCCCCTGGTGGGAATCCTCGGCGCAGCGGTGGCCATGGCCCTGCTGTTCAACGTGATCGAGGCGACCGACTGACGACCGGCCCAGGCCGCAGCGTCACCCGCCTCCCCTTCCGACGACCCCCCGTTCCGCCCCCCATGACCGTGACCCCCGTCGCCGACCCGACCGTCGGCAATCTGGCCACCCCCGTCAACAGCAGCTATTTCACCAAGGCCTTTCTGAACGCCCTGCCGGCGTATCGGCCCTCCCTCTCGCCCAACCGTCGCGGTCTTGAGGTGGGCATGGCCCATGGCTACTTCCTCTACGGCCCCTTCGCCTACACCGGCCCCCTGCGTGCCACCGAGTTCGCCAGCACCGCCGGCCTGCTCGCCGCCATCGGCCTGGTGTCGATCCTGACCATCTGCCTGTCGATCTACGGCACCGCCGGCAGCGGCCCCAACGTCCAGCCCCCCGACGCCACCATCGACAACCCGCCCGCCGACCTGTTCACCAAGGCCGGCTGGGCGGAATTCGCCAGCGGCTTCTGGCTCGGTGGCTGCGGTGGCGCCGCCTTCGCCTGGTTCCTCTGCAGCACCGCGATTCAATCGCCGCTGGCCAACATCGCCGGTGGTGTCTGGAGCGTCGGCTGAGCCAGCCGTCCCCACCGGATGCCCTTCCAAACCCTGCCTCGGCAGGGTTTTTTGCTGGCCGTGGGTCCGGGCGGCCCGTGGGGGGCCGCCGGTCCGGGTTCAGACGACCTGGCTGAAGTTGAAGCCGATCACGTGGTCATCGAAGTCGCGGTCACCACCACCGAATCTGTCTTCCAGGCCGAACAGATTGGTGCCGAGGGTACGGAAGTGGCTGATGCCGTCGCCGTTGGCCGCCCCATAGGCGAAGAACGTTCTGCCCCTCACCTGGGCAAACGGGGCCAGGAAGGAGGATTCCGAGATGGTGACCGCCCTCTCGCTGGATCTGTTGTTCCCGACCCGAAGCCCCTGCAGCTCCGTGACGAGGTTGTCGGCGCTCAGGGCGGCGCTGCTGTAGTTGGCCTCGCCCGGACGCACCAGGTTGCCGGCGGCGTCGCGGACGGTTCCCTGCGCATCGAGGGCGCGGTAGAAGCCTGTGATGGCATCGAAGCTGGCTTCGCGGCTAAGCACCAGGTTGCCCTGAACCGACTGGGAGGGGGCGAAGGCGGTGAAATCCAGGACCGGGGCCACGCCCTGCTCCTGACCGATGAGGGCATCGAGCCCCTGGTCGGCGTCGAGGAGCTCGAGACCGACCTTGACGCCGCTGGTGGAGGCGAGGTTCACAGAACGGTCGGAGCCGGCCGGAGCCTCGGGGCGGAAGAAGCGCAGACGCCTGTCTGTGGCGCTGCGGAGACGATCAAGACTGCCATCGACCACCTCGAAGAAACGGACCGATTGGCCGTTGACCAGCAGGATCTCGCGATCGAACGTGGTGCCCGGCGCCAGGGTGATGCCGGAGCGCTCCAGGGTGGAGAACAGGATCTGGGCACGGGAACGGATCGCCGTCAGGTCCGCCAGGAGGCTGTCGGCGCTGGCCACCTCATCGGCCTCGAGCACCACGTAGCCGATCTGGTTGGCGGTGGCGGAGCGCCCCGTCAGGGTCGCCTTCAGCACCAGGCTGGCTGCCGCGTCGCCGTTGGACGGATCCGCCACCGTGAGCGTGAGCGGATCGACGCGACGGAAGACAGGCGCCAGATCCACCGTCCCGACCGTCACCGACTGCAGGATCTCGCCATCCGCCGCCGGCCCCTGATCACCGGGGGCGCCATCGGCCAGGGAGAGGTGCAGAAACTCCGCGGCACCATCGGCGTCGAGGTCATAGAACCGGGCACCGCCGCCCTGGCGTGGGTCGTAGGTGAGCGGTGTGGTCACGCCGGTGCCTGGGTCGGTGGAGACGGCGACCCAGCGGCTGGACGGGGAGTCGGCGAACGGGGCCCCGACCGTCAGGGCGGCGAGCTCGAAGCTGACCGTTGCCCGGTCCACGCCCGGGTCCAGATCGATGCCGAAATCAACGGAGCTGTCCCCGAGAACGACACCGGGGGCCGTGGTCGGAACCACCTGGAAGGGCCGATCCCCCTGGAAGATTCCGCCGGTGATGGTGACGGGGATGGGGGTCGCATCGCCTCCGGGCGTGATCACCACCACGACCGGGTTGCCCGGATCGGAAGGGGGGACGGCACCGATCGTCAGCGCCGGCGTGAAGGCCGTGATCGCCGTTCCATCGAAGAAGCCCAGCCGAAGGTTGAGGCTGGCCAGGTCGGCGGGACTGAAGCCGGCGGGGGCCGTGAGGCTGAGGGTCGTGCCGTCGGCACGGATCCAGTCGGGGCCTTCGAGGACCACCAGCTGCAGGCTGTCGCCATCGGCATCGAGGCCGAGGGGGCCCAGGTTCTGAAGCACCTGGACACCGGGAATCACGGTGAGGCCCGGAGGGGTCGAGGGCGTGGCCAGGTCCGGCGCCGCATTGGCCTGGATGCCGGCCGCGGCCAGGGCCTGCCTGATCTGGCCCCAGCTGCCCTGGAGCTGCTGGCCATCGAGGAAGGCCGTGTCCCTGCCCACTTCGAAGTCGCGGATCCGCAGAGGCGGGGCCGTCGTCACGGCGGCGGAGCTGTCGATCAGGAACTGATCGGCCTCGCGGTCCGCCAGGGCCGTGGCGGGCGCCAACCCAGGGGTGCGGGCGGGGTCGATCAGGCGGCCGCCGATGACCACATCCCTGGCCTGGACCAGGAAGAACTGGTCGCCGCCGCCGCCGCCCACCAGGACGTTGCCGCCCAGGCTTTCGGTGTTGAAGAACTGGTCGCTGCCGCCCCGGCCCTCGATGCGGGAGCCCACGCCGACGTAGACGCTGTCCGGCGCCTCTGAACCGATCACCGTGACGTTGGCGAGCTGGATGCCCTGCTCGGGCACGGCCCCGTAGGCGGCCGGATCCAGCAGCTGGAGGTTGCCGCCGGTGTCCACAGCGGCGCCGAAGACCAGGTCGAGTTCCTTCCAGCCGGTTTGCCAGAGGATCGGCCCGCCCCGCTCGGGGGCCAGCGCCAGGCTGAGATCCGCCGAACCGGTCACCGTCTCGATGGCCCAGGCGGGCTGGTCGGTGATCGGGTCGGTGCCCGACAGCAGGTGGAACGCGCCGTCCACGCGATCGGTGCTGACGGTGAGATCGAGGAAGCCGCGCCGGTTCACGTCGGCGTAGGCCAGCCCGTTGATGTAGCCCATGAACAGACCGTCGAGACCATCGACGGCGGGGTAGTTCGCCCGGATGTAGGCATCGGCGCCGGGGAGATACTTTTCCAGCCCCGGCGAGGTGACCCCCGGGGTGGCGAACTCCAGGCCGGCCAGGCTGCCGGCGGGGCGGGTGCCCGCCGTCATCGTGTCGAGCACGCCGGCCCAGGCGTTGTGGGTGTCGCCGGCCAGGCTGATCAGCCGCTTGCCCAGGGCCAGGGCGCTCTGCAGGATCGTTTCCCGCTCCACCCCGTAGCCGTCCCAGGCGTCGAGGTTGTAGGGGTTTTTGCCGGCTTCGGCGAACAGGGCTTTCTCCGCCGCGGAAAGCTGGGCGAAGGGGGTCCCGGTGGCGAGCTTCTGCAGCGGGGCGGCGTACTTGTCGAGCAGGGCGGGGTTGCCGGCATCCAGCAGCAGCTCCGCCGGCACCGCCATCGACTGCATCAGCACCTGCTGGCCGAGCACCTGCCAGGCGGCGGAAGAGCCCGCCATCCGTTGCTGCAGCCAGGCCATCTGGCTGTCGCCGAGCAGATCACGGCCGGGATCGACCCAGGCCTGCTGCACGGTGGCCAGCACCAGTTCCTGGGTGACCCGGGGAGCCAGGCCGGCGGCGAAGGCCGGTACCGCCGCGGGGGAGGCCGGCGGGGTGAGCCCCAGCTGGCTTGCATAGGCCGCCACCAGGGCCGGGTCGGCGAGGATCGCGCCGATGCGGGCCTGCACGGCGGCGGCATCGGGGTACTCCAGCTGCTCATCGCGGGCGGTGAGACGGGTTTCGAGGATGTGCAGCGCCAGCACGTCGCCGAAATCGAAGGAGCGGTAGCCCTGGGTGAGCGGCGTGAGGGCGGTGGCGCCGTCCCCGCTCTGGCGCAGGCCGGGTTCCCGGATCGGCAGCCACTCGTGGTACGCCTTCAGGGCCGCATCGCGTCGGCTGATCCAGTCGCCCTCGGTGGCGCTCTGGTGGTTCTGGGCGCCACCGGCCCAGCTGTCGTTGGCGGTCTCGTGGTCGTCCCAGATGGCGATCAGCGGCGCCGCCGCCCGCAGCGCCTGGAGATTGGCATCAGTGTGGTACTGGGCATAGCGGAGCCGATAGTCGTCGAGGCTGACGATCTCGCGATTGGGCAGGAAGCCACGGTCGCCGGCGGCATCTTCCGCCTCACCGAAGCCCCCGGGGCCGTACTCGTAGATGTAATCGCCCACATGCACCAGGGCGTCGTAGGGGTTCACCGCGTGGACGGCGGCGGCCCGGCCGTAGGCGAGGAACTCTTCGGCAGCGGTGAAGTTGGCGCAGGAGAACACGGCCAGCCGCACTGGGCCGCTGCCCACCGGCAGGGTCTTGGTCTGCCCCACCATCGACTGCGCCGCACCGGCGCGGAAGCGGTAGTGGTACACGGTGTCGGCACTGAGTCCGTCGGCCTCCACCTTCACGGTCCAGTCCCGGGCGACGCTGGTGGTGAACACCCCGCTGTCAACGATCGAGCCGGCCTCAAAGCCGGCGCTGGTGGATACCTCCCACTGCACATCCACCAGTCCGGCGAAACCGGCGGGCGGTGTGATCCGGGTCCAGAGAATCACCGAATCGGCGTAGGGGTCGCCGGAGGCGACGCCATGGGAGAAGGCGAGTCCGGCGGGTAGGGCCCGGCCCAGATCCAGGTCCAGCAGCAGGGGGTCGTGGTCGGAGGTGCGGTAAGGATCGGGCGCGAAGAAGTCGCGGGCCGCCGCATTGCCGTTGCTGTTGGTGTCGAGGTTGTAGTCGCGGAAGGCGCCCTCGGCGGCGTTGATGCTCCAGTCGGTCGCGGCCACCGCCTGGCCCACCAGGGAGGGGGAGATCAGCATGTGATCGAGGGCCCCGCTCATGTCGACCGGGTTGAAGAAGGCGTAGCTCGAGGGGGGCTCGGCGGTGAAAGTGGGCAGGGCGTTGCGGAAGCCCGCCGCCTCCAGCACCCGGATCGGGTCCTCCTTGGCGTAGGCATTGATGTCGCCCAGCACCACCCAGTCGCTGTCGCCGGTGCCGGTGGGGTCGGTGCCGATCCACCGGAGCAGCTCGGCGGCCGCCGCGGTGCGGGTGGCATTGAAGGCCGACTGACCATCCCGCTGGTCGAGGTCGGCTCCGGTGGCACCGCCGCTGCCCTTGGACTTGAGGTGGTTGACGGCCACATTCACCACCTCACCGCTGGCCAGTTCCCGGAAGCCCTGGGCCAGGGCCGGCCGGTTGAGCGGGCTGCCGGTGGCGAGGGGATCGGTGAAGCTGGCGGTGCCGAGCACCCGGGCCGCGCCGGTGGGGGCCACCGTCCGGCTGTCGTAGATCAGGCCCACCTTGATGGCGTCGCTGCCGATCAGGCCGGTGGGCACGAAGCTGTACAGGCGCCCCGAGCCACTGGGCTGGGCGGCGTTCAGCCGCGCCACGACCGCGGCCAGGGTGGCGTCGTCGGCGTCGTTCTCCAGCTCCATCAGGCCGATCACATCGGCCCCCAGGCCGACCAGCGCGGCGGTGAGCTTGGTGAGCTGGCGCTCCAGCTCCTCGGCCGTGTTGGCCCCGCGGGGGGCCAGACCGGTGTCCGTGAGGGCGCCAGCGGCGTTGAGGGTGGTGAAGGTGTTGAGCACGTTGAAGCTGGCCAGCCGCAGCTGCCCCGCCCCGGCAGGCGCCGGTGCCGGCGGGCGAGGGTTGCCGGCCTCGAAGCTGAGGGGCGCCGTCGGCTGCAGCCGGTACTTGCCGAAGTCGAATCCGAGCACCCCCTCCACGTCGGTGATGGTGTCGCCGCGGCGCAGCAGCTGGTCGCGCACCGGCGCCGCCGGGGTGGCCGCCGCCGCGGGCCGGTAGGCGCTGTTGCTGCCGTCGTCGAGCACCAGCTCGCGGCGGGCCGTGGCCTGCTCGGCGGCGAAGGCCGCCGGCCCCGGCTCCATCACGTTGGTGGGCTGGAGCGGCAGTCCTCCGGCGCTGAGCTCCACCTCGCCGAACCGGAACTGGCCGAACAGACCGTTGACGCTGAGGGTTTCCGGGAAGCGCACCCACATGCCCTCGTAGGGCTCCAGATCGAGGGCGCTGCTGCGCTGGGCGAGCAGGTCGGGGATGTCGACCCGGCGGGTGTCTCCCAGCCGGCCCTGCCCTTCCACCGTCAGGGCGCTGACGGCGGTGATCGCCGTCTGGCCGAAGCGCTCAGCCGCCGTGCCGGTGAGCAACACCCGGTCGCCGATCACCACATCGACGTTGGCGCCCGCCAGGGGGTAGGCCACATAGAGCCCTTCAGAGGTCAGGGCGCTGCTGTCCCAGTCGGCGGTCTCCTCCTGCAGAAAGAAGCCACCCAGCTCGCCGGTGGCCTGGAAATCGCCCACCACCACGGCGCGGAGGGTCACGCTCTGGGCGAGGAGGGGGCTGGTGCTGCCGCCGCCCTGCACCGCCGAGATCCGGCTGATGCTGTCGTTGTCGGCGATGGTGATGGTGGCGCTGCCCGCCGCCCCGGCAACCGTGTGGCCAGCGGGTGCGGCCAGCTCGATGCGCAGGGTCTCGGGGCCTTCATCGAGGGCGTCATCGAGCACCGCGATCGCCAGATCAACGCTGGCCGCCCCCGCAGGGATCAGCACCGAAGCCGGCAGGGGGCCGGCGAGGTCGCCGGCCTCCGCCAACCCGGGGCCCGCAGCCAGGCTGATCGGCACCGTCAGGGCCGCCAGGGTGGAGCCGCTGCGGCTGATGCGCAGGCTGGCCCCATCGCCGGATTCGCTCGCCACCGCGTCGATGGCCTGGATCGAGACCTCGGGCAGCGCCGGTGGCGTCGCCGCCGACAGGCGCAGATCGTCGATGGCAAGGCCGTGGTCGTTGCCGGGATCGTTGATCTCGGCCCAGCGCAGCCAGAGGGTGGCCCCGGCCGCCCAGGGGCTGGCCGAAAGGTCGAGGCTGCCGCCCACGCCAGCCACCCGGCCAGCGCTGTTGCCATCGACGGCACCGGCCGTGCTGCCGGTCACCGGCGAGGTCCAGTTGAAACTGGCCCCCGGCGTGGACCAGAGGCTCACCTGCTCAAAGCTGGCGCCGAGGCCCCACTGCAGCTCCATCGTGTGGGCCGTGGTGTTGCCCCCGTTGCGCCACTGCTCGCCGCTGAAGGTGAGATCGAGGTTCGCGATCGCCGCCCCGGTGTTGTTGCTGAGGGCCAGGGCGAACCAGCCGGCCACCGACCCGCTGGCGGGCGAGCCGAAGAAGGCACCGCCCGAACCGAGGCCCCCCAGGGCGCGGTCGGTGCTGCCCGTCGCCCCGTAGCTCAGGACGGCGCCGGCATTGCCGGTGCCGCTGTCGGCGTTGTAGGTGGCCAGGGCGAGGGGGGCGGCCGCCGGCTGCCGGAACAGGTGCCAACCGGGCAGGGTCACGTCGTTCGCCCAGGCGTTCCCGGTTCCGGAGGCGGCCAGGACATCGAAGCTCTGGCTGTACAGGCCTGTGAAGAGGGCTGGCATGGTCCGGGGGGGTGGGCGAGGGAGGAAGACGAAGACGCGAGGGGGCCCAGGGGATGGGCCCCCATGACGCACTCAGACCAGGGCGAAGTTGGCCTGGTTGTTGAGGGCAGAGGCGCTGGTATTGCTGAAGTGACCCACGGCCACCCCCGACACACGCAGCAGGGTGTCGGCACCCACCTGGGCGAAGTCGAGGTCGGCGAAGGCCACGCCCCGCAGGCCCACCGTGTCCACACCGGCGGTGAAGTCCATCACGTACTGCTTGGCCGCGGGCCGATCTCCCGGCTCGCTCACCAGCCAGAACTGGTCGGCACCGGCGCCACCGTTGAGGTGGTTGGTGCCGGCTCCAGCGAGGATGGTGAAGACATCGTTGCCCTCACCGCCCAGGGCACGGTTGCCCGTGCTGCCGAGAATGAATTCGTCGTCGCCGGCCATGCCGCTGAGGCGGTTCTGCCCGCCATCGATCGCCCAGATCTGGTCGCTGCCGCTGCCGCCGGTGATCACATCGCGGCTGCCGGCGTACACCACGTCGGCACCGGATCCGGTGAAGATCTTGTTCTCGAAGCCGTTGGTGATCGCCACATCGACCTCGTCGTTGCCGGCGCCGGTGAACACGGTGCTGACCCGTCCGTCGAAGCCGGGAACCGTGGACTGGCCCGGCAGGGTGGTGTCGTTGGCCTCGGTGCCCACCAGGACCTCGCCGCGCTGGGCCAGAACCAGGGGATCGATCCCGAACAGGGTCGTGTACATCAGGCCGTAGATGCCCGTGTTGTCGACCGTGGAGGGCAGCAGATCGGCGTTCATGCCGTAGGTCTTGGTGACAATGCTGCCCGGGAAGTCCGGCGTGCCTGCCCAGGCGATGCCGAAGTTGCCCATGGGCCCGTCCACGCTGTTCACCGAACCGAACGCCGTCCAGGGCTGACCCGGGGTAGCGGTGCTTCCCTCCGGCCCGTCGAGAAAGGTCCTGGAGGTGTTGGTGGTGGTGCGGTTCACATTGATGAACGGCACCTCGGGCTGGGTATCGGCGAGGTTGGGGTTGGAGACGTCGAAGTTGCCCGTCGGCCTGGTGTAGGGCGCGAACTGGAACACCTGCATCCCGCCCGCATCGCTGTCGGCAGCCGTGATCACCAGGGTGTTGGGATCCTTCTGATCCACATAGTTCATGGCCACGCCAATGGCCGCATCCGCGCGCCTGGTCGCCTCGATCGAGCCAATGGCGTTGTTGTTGTTGGCGAAGTTGTCGGTCCCCTCCTCCTCCACCACGACGAAGAAGCCGTCGTCGCTCTTGCCGACGATCTCCAGGGTGGCCGCCAGCATCTCGGCGACCGTGGGAGCCGTGGCCGTATAGAGGGGGAGAGGAGCGTCCGTGTTCAGGCCAAGGCTCTCCTCCCGGCGATCGTCAAAGGTGTGGTTGGCGGCAAAGATGCCGAGCAGCTTGGTCGCGGGTGTGGCGTTCTGGGTCGCTTCGAGCAGTTGCTGCTTGGTGTAGACAACCTGGTAACCGAGAGACTTGGCCAGTTCGATCAGGTTCTGGGTCGGGCGATCTTCGGCGTCCGAGAATCGGGCGTCGATCTCGGCGGTGACGTGGAAGCCGAGCGTCCCCTTCGGCAGCAGGTAGACCTCGCCACCGGCCAGGATCACCTGGGTTCCCGAGCGAATCACCTGCTCAGCAATCTCCGCCGTCTTTTCCCGGGCACGAATGGAATTGCCATCCCGGTTGGTGGTGGCGGCAGCAAAAGCGGCCGTGCCGGGCTCACCGATGTGCCCCGACTGGATCAGGGCCGTGGCCTTGCCTGACGCGATGGCCTCTTCGAGGATGGTGTAGCCGAGCTTCCCGGAGGCCGAGCGGATCGGGGTGTTGTCCTCTTCCAGGCCGAAGGATTCATTGAAGACCTTGGTCCCCGTGGCATGGGTGACGGCGCCGGCGTTGGAGGTGCCGGTCAGCTGGTTCTCCATGTGGCCGAGGTAGACACCGGCCTTGGTCATCTTGTCCCAGTTCAGGCGACCATCCGGGCCCTTGTCGATGTTGCGCAGGGCCATGAAGCTCGATGGCGTCGAGCCATCGGGATGGATGAAGATCACATTGCCCGTGTTCTGATTCGCCGCCGGAGCCGTCTTGATCTGATCCGGGAGGCGAGACGCGATCTCTGTGTCAAACAGAGTCTCGTACATCAATTCGTAGATCTTTGTGTTGTCCAAGGTGGCAGGAAGCCGCTCGGCATTGAGGCCGTGGGCCTTGGAGACGATCGAACCACTGAAATCGGGCAGACCCGCCCAGGCAACGCTCAGGCTGAATCGATCTCCGTTCTGATCAGGGGCCGACAGGAACGGCAGACTGCCGACGCCAGTGACGCCATCGGTCGGCAGATTGCGGACCGATGTGCCATCAATCGGATTGTTCGTGATGGAGCCCACCGGCCGATCAGCGGCCAGCGGATCGCGCACCTGCAGGCCGCCGGCATCACTGTCGGCCGCCGTGATCACCAGGGTGTTGGAGTGGCGCTCAACAAAATCCAGGGCGACACCAATGGCCGCATCGGCTCGCCGCAGGGCCTCAAGGCTGCCGGCGGCGTTGTTGTTGTTGCCAAAGTTATCCGTGCCTTCTTCTTCCACGATCGTGATCGACCCCTTGTCAAAGTTGGGGTGGGCCTCCATGAGGCGCTGCGCCGCCGCCAGCATCTCGGCGATGGCCGGCGCCGTGGGGGAATAGAACGGCAGACCTGCGGCGGTGAGCTGCTCTTCGGCGCGATCGTTGAACGTATGGATGGGAGCAAAGACCCCGAGAACCTTCTGGGGCAGAACGGCGCCATTGACGAGGCTGTTGAGCTGGTCCTTGGTATAGACAACGGTGTAGCCACGGCTCTGGGCCAGCTCGATCAGATTCTGGCTGGGACGAAGACTCGAACTCGTGCTTAGGGCGTCGTACTGGGCGGCGGTGCCATGGAAGCCGGCCACACCGACCGGCAGCAGATTGAGCTCACCGCCGCTGAAGATGAAGTTGACGCCTGACTCGATGACCTGCCTGGCGATCTCAGCCGATTGGGCCCTGGGAACGACACGCGTTCCATTGGGATTGACGATCTCCTCGGTCTTGGCGACGAAGGCGGCCGTTCCCGGCTCGAAGATGGCTCCGGACTGCACCAGCGCCGTCACCTTGCCAGCCTGGATGGCCGCCTCAACGATCGTCCTGTTGCTGCCATCCAGCGAGGTGATGGGGAGATTCCCCTGCTCGTACCCAAAGGATTCGGCATAGACCTTGGCGCCGGTCGCATGGGTGACGGCACCGCCATTGGAGGTGCCGCCCAGCTGGTCCTCCATGTGTCCGAGATAGACACCGGCGGCTTCCATCCTGTCCCAGTTCAGGCGACCATCGGGGCCATGGTCGACGAAACGGGCAAATCCGAAATGTGACGGACTTGCACCATCCGGATGGATGAAGATGACGTGATTACCAGAGGTCGTCATGGCTCGAAGAGAGAGGGAGTAAGAGGCTGTGAACCCGTCCATGGGGACGAAGACGGGAATCGCTCAGACGGGAATGACGGAGACGCGAATTGCTCTGACTGAAAATGCTCAGACCGGGAGTTCACTCACCCGATCCCTTGCATTGTCAAACCACTCCTTCGGCCATGGAGTGCTGCTGAAAACACGACCGCTGTAGCCTGGGATGCGCCGAGAAAAGATGTTCTTAACCCGGGAAAAGTTGGCCTGGTTATTGAGAGCAGACATGCTGATCTGCGTGATGTGACCCACGGCCACATCACGCAGATCTACCCCGCCTGGCGGGGGGCCGACAGCAGCAACTGGGGCCCTCCTGTATCAGGCCAGCAGCTGGATGTCGTCGCTGGCCCCGCCCAGACTGAGCCCCCGGACCCCTTCAAGCAGCACACCCTGACCGGGCCTGCCGGAGAAGCTCAGGAAGGTGCTGTTGCCGTACTCCGCCACCTGGGCCGTTCCCACCCCACCGATCACCTGCAGCCGGTCACGGCCGGCCTCGAAGCCCACGATGCGATCGACACCCCCGTCGAGAACGTCGTAGAGAACGGTGTCAGTTGCCCCGTCTCCGCCTCCCCCGGGGGCGCGCAGGTCGATCAGGTCACCGCCGCTCACCACCACCCGGCGGGCCGATCCGCGGCCGGCGAAGCGGAAGCTGCCGCCATCGCCACCACCGATGAGGAGGTCCTCGCCCAGTCCCCCGATGAGGGTGTCGTTGCGCAGAGAACCAATCAGGGTGTCGCGGCCCTCGCCGCCATTGGCCTGGAGCCGCACGCTCCCCTGGGTCTCGATACGGTCATCGCCCTCACCACCGGAGGCGACGGCCGTACTGAAGCGGCCGTCGTACGTGGAGTTCCACTTGGAGCCGTTGTTGGCCGGGGCGTTGTCGGCCAGCAGCAGGTCGTCGACGCTGGAGCCGCCCACGGCAGCAAAGCGGATCACGTCATTGCCGTCGCCACCCGACACCGTGGTCGTATTGGTTCGGCTCGGCCCATCACTGTGGAACAGCCAGGTGAGGGTGTCATTGCCGGCGCCGAGCTCGATCGCACCACGCTTGGCTCCCACCACCTGGAGATCGAAGTCCAGAGGCGGTGCCGTGGAGAGATCCCAGCGCACATCCACGAAGTTGGCCACCAGCAGATGGCTGCCGAGCGACGGGTTCCAGTAGTCGGCTCCGAGGGTGAGGTTCTTGAGTCCGTTCCAGTAGTTGGTGTTCTCAATCCGTGCCCGGGGTTCGCTTTCGCCGGGGAGGGTGATCGGGCTGGTCTGCACGGCGCCCAGGGAAGCGGTGGCGAGGGGCCGTCCCGCCGGGGTCGATCCCGGGGGGTTGCCGCCTGCCACCTGGGTGATGGAGAAGCCGGGGCCATTGATCACCGCCGGCTGCACGGCGGCGCCCTCGGCCAGATCGTTCACAGTGATGGTGAAGGGCCGGTCGTAGCTGTTGCCGTCGCTGTCGGTGACGCGCAGGATGATGCTGCGCGTCGCAGCCGCCTCGAAGTCCAGTGCAGCGGTGGTGAGCAGCTGGTCGCCGTCGAGGCGGAACAACCCTCCCGGATTGCCGTTCGGCGCGAAGGAGAAGCTGAAGGTGTCGACCCCATCCGGGTCCGTGGCGGAAAGCAGCCCGATGAGCGTGTCGGCCGGCAGGTTCTCCAGCACAGCACGACCCGTGAGGGTGATGACCGGGTCGATCACCGAGTCGCCCCGCACCGCCAGGTTCTGCAGGCGGGTGTCGAGGGCCGCCGGGGTGTCGGCCGCCGTGAACGGGTTGGCGGGGAAGTGGTTGGCCACCAGGAACTCGGCCAGGGCGTCCTGTTCGGACCCGTTGGCCGCAAACGTGGCGGCACCGCTGCGGGGGGTGCTGGGCTCGGTGATGTTGACCCGGTTGGGGGCCGTGAGGCTGGCGAAGGGGTAGCCATCGCCGCCGCTGGCCAGGAAGTCCAGGGTGACCATGCGGATGGTGCGGGCTGGATCCCCCACCACGGCACCGCCCCGGACGACAACGTCGAGATCGTTGCCGGCGGCGTCCTGGATCGCCAGGTTCACCACCCGGGAGCCGGCGGGACGGCTGAGGTCGTAGCTGAAGGCCATGCCGCCCACCTGGGGGAAGCGGCCCTGGTTGATGCCGGCGGCGATGCCGAATTCGATCAGGGCCTTGAGTTCGCCGGGGGTGACGCTGACCAGGGACAGGCCGTTGTTGAAGCTGAGGGCGTTGGCGATGTCGTTGCGGGAGATGCCGCCCTCCGGCTTCACCACGTTGCCCTGGGCGTCGAGCACCGCCGCGGTGGGCAGCAGTTCGGGGACACCGCTCACCGAGCCGGTGGGAATGACCGACTGGCCGATGGAGTTGCGAATGCCGCCGCCGTTCTTGAGCGACACCACCACGGTGGGATCGATCTGGCGGGCATAGGCCAGGTTGGCGTCGGCCGTGAGGTTGCCGAGGTTGGTTTCCTCGCTGCGCACGCCGGGGTTGCGGTTGCCGTTGAGGAACACCTCACTGACCCCGAACCATTCCGACTCCTGGGCGACGATCACCGCCCGCAGGTTGTCGACCACCTGCTGCACCCGGGCGTCGATGAAGGCCTCGGCGTTGAGGGCCGCCACCCCGGCGGCATCGGTGCGGTAGGCACCACTGAGGCTGGGGTCGTAGCTCGCCGGGAGGATCACACCCTGGGCGTCGAAGTCGAGCACCAGGCGGCCCAGGTACTTGTAGTTGCCATCGGTGTTGACCACCGCCACCGGCTTGCCATCGGCGCCGGTCTTGACGATCGGGTAGGGGCCCTGGAGGCTGTCGCCGGGGCGGGTCACGTCATTGCCGTCGAACAGGCGGGTGTTGGAGCCGCCGGCCACGATGATGTCCACGTGGCGCAGGCGCTCGGCCAGGGCCTGCTCGATGCTGATCTGCTGCATGTGGGCCAGCAGAATCACCTTGTTGAGGCCAGGGTTGGCGGCCAGCAGGGCATCCACATCGGCCTGGATCTCCGCCGCCAGGGCATCGAGCTCAGCGGCCGTAGGGGTGCCACCGAAGGGGACGGGGGCCACGCCCACACTGCCCGGGCTGGAGATGGTGCGCAGGGTTGGGGTGGTGGCACCGACCACACCCACCGTCTGGCCGTTCACATCGAAAACGACACTGGCGGTGATGCTGTTGGGCTTGGGCGCCTGCCCGGCGGGCACCACCAGTGAGGCGAGGTTGCTGTCGGTGGCGAAGTTGAGGTTGCCGCTCAGGTAGGGGAAGGCGGTGCCGGGATAGCCCGCGGCGGCATTGGGCCGGATCAGGTCCCGCACCACCGCGGTGCCCTGGTCGAACTCGTGGTTGCCGAAGGCGATCGCCTGGACCCCCAGGGCGTTCTGAATCAGCACATCACCGCGGCCCACGGCCCCGTAGGCCTGGGCGGAGGCCCCGTAGAAGAGACCCGGAATCCAGGCGTCGCCGCTGGACAGGGTGAGGGTGTTGACGAAGCCGGGGACCCCATCGAGGTCAATGTCCTGGGCCCGAAGGGCGTTGAGCACGCCGGAGAGGCGGGGCGCGTCGTTCAGGGCCGCGATGCCTCCCTCCTGGTCGGCCAGGTGGAACAACTGCAGGCGGAAGGCGCCGCCCGCCGCCAGGGGCGCGGCAGTGGTGACGCTGACCACATCGTTGCCCTCGCTGCTGGCGATCACACCGGCCGGCTCACCGGCGGCACTGCGCAGGAAGGTGATCCCCTCGATGCGGTTGGAGCCGGGGAACACCAGCGGATCGGCGGCCACCACGTTGTACGGGTCGGTGATGTCGAAGACGGCGGCGACGCTGGTGGTGGTGCGCTCCAGGGCCACGACGGCGTAGCTGCGGCCGGCCACCGTGACCACCTCCACCATTTCCGGCTCGGTGCCCTTGTCGTCGTCCCGGTTGCTGGCCATCAGGCCCAGGCGGTTGGCCAGCACCTCGAGCTGGTCGCCGGAATCGAACACCAGATTCCCCTGCTCGTCATGGATGCGCAGGGAACGGGAGCCGATGGCATAGGCCTGGTCGACCCGGCCATCGCCATTGGTGTCGCCGTAATCGTTGAGCAGGTTCAGGCGCGTGCGGCTGATCCCCGTCGCCGCCTGGAACGCCGCGTTGAGGGCGGCCACGCCCGGGTGGTCCCGGAAGGCGGTGCCGTTCACCACCGTGCTGCCGCTGGCCCTGGTGAGGTCGACGAACACGTCGCCGATGTCGGGCTGGTATTCGCGGGAATCGCCCTCCCCAGCTGCCAGCAGGAAGCGGCGACCCTGGCCGTCGGTGTGCAGCGCGATCCCATCGGGCATGGCCAGGCCGTACACCGGCAGTCCGGCAACCGGCCGGTAGACGTTGCTGCCGCCAGGGCCGTCCTGGTCGGAGCTGTCGAGGCCGGTGCGGTCGAAGCTCACCACCGTGAAGGCGTTGCCGCTGGCCCCTTCGGTGCCGAAGTCGTTGTCGTAGTTGATCACCACGGCGCCGTCGTCGCGCAGGGTGAGGCCCTCCGGCTTGTCGTAAGCCAGGGTGCCGCCGATCGAGGGCAGGTTGAACAGCTCCACCTTGGAGGCCAGGCGGATGCCGGCGCTGGCCAGCACGTCGGCGCTGGAGGTGGTGAAGATCTGGGACGTGGCGGGGTTGCTGTCGTGGTCGACGAGGGTGCGGCGGTTGTCGAGCAGCTCGGGGCTGCCGAGCCCGATCCGGGCCAGCCAGCCCTCGGTGGCCGGGTTGGCGGCGGTGGTGATCGGCAGGGTGTTGGTGGCACCGCGCAGATCCACCTCATAGACGTGCTTGAAGCCGGTGAGGCTGCGGCTGCTGTCGCGCTCCATCACCAGGAACACGCCGCGGGCCGCATCGAAGCTGACGTCGCCGATCTTGTCCTGGCCGTTGCGGCCACTGAGCAGGTAGAGGTGTTCCTTCACCGGGGCACCGGTGGCCGGATCGATGGCCAGGATGCGGGTGAGCTCGGAGCGGCTGCGGCCTTCGGTGACGCCGTCGCCGTTGGCATCCACGTCCAGGGGGCTCTGCAGGAAGGCATAGAGCAGCCCGTCGCTGGAATTGAAAGCCATGCCTTCGATGCCACGGTTGCTCCAGCGGTTGCCGTAGACGGCGGGCAGGCTGTCGATGGTCTCGGCGCCGATCGGGGTGGCACCACCGACGTTGTGCTGGGCCACGAGCTGGGCCTTCTGACCGGCGGGGATGTAGCGCTGGATCAGGTTGCCGGTGTTGAAATCGAACAGGCCGATCTGGCCGCGGTATTCATCACCGACGGCGAAGACTTTGCGCGTGCTGCCGCCGATCGTGACGTTCAGGACCGCGATCGTTTCTGAATCGATGCCAAAGGGGTCGTAGGCCAGCGGCGCGTTGGCGACATCGATGGGGATGTCGTCCTTGAGCGCCAGCTGGGGCAGGCCGGTGAGGGGGGTGCCGTCGGCACGGTTGAGGCCGATGCGGCCAAGCTCCACGACGGCGCCGGTGGCGCGGTTCATGCCCAGCTTGTAGATGCTGGGCTGGAAGTCGGGGTCAAGGAACTGGCGCTGGCCCGCCACCAGGGCGCCGTTGGGGCCGCGGTCGGTGATGGAGAAATAGACGTCCAGCTCCGTGCCCGCCACCGTCTCCTTGCCGGCGAAGAACAGACCCGAAAGCCCACCGGCCAGCACGCCCGTTGGCCGATTGGCGGAACCAGCGGCGTACTCCAGCTCGTAGCTGAAGTTCTGGGCACTGGGCTGGCCCCGGCTCCAGTCCTTGATGCCGGCGGAGAAGATGGTGCTGATCACCGGAGCAGCGCCGGCCAGATCGAGCACGGCGATGGCGTTGTTCTCCTGCAGGGAGATCCAGGCCGTCTTGCCGTCGGCGCTGATGGCGATGGCCTCCGGCTCGATGTCCTGGGCCACCGTGGTGGTGATGCCGAGGCGGGTGCCGATGCGGACGCCGCGGTTGATCAGCTCGGCGCGGCGATTCTCCCAGGCACCGAAACCGACGGTCTGCACATCGGCCTGGGCCGGAGCCGTCCGGATAGGGGCCAGCCAGCCACCGGTGTTGATGATCGAGACCGACCCCTCGGGATCGACCGTGTAGAGGGCGCTGGGCTCCGCTTCATTGGAGACGAGCAGGCGGGTGCCGTCCTGGCTGAACTTGACCATGTCGGGCAAGGCCCCGACGCTGAGGGTGCTGAGGTGGACGGGCAGGGCCGGGTTGTCCAGGCCATAGAACTGGACGAAGCCGGGATCGGTCTTGTTGGCGTTCTGGACGGCAATGGCCAGGAGATTGCCGAAGACGGCGGCGCTTTGCAGCGTCTGCAGCTGGCCGTCGGGGCGCGCCACCGCCACGGCCTTAGGGGTGGCTGGATCGTTCAGGTCGGTGACGACGATGGCGCCGGATCCGCCACCGACCGTATAGAGAAAGCCCGTGGTGGGGCTGTAGGCAGAGATTTCAGCATTGGCTCCGAGGTTGGCCAGGGAGATCACTCCATTGGTCGCCTGGATGGTGGGATCCAGGGCCGTGAAGGTGAGAGCCATGCCGTTCTGCATTCAGTCAGCATCAAGCTGCCAGCAGAACCCTTAGCTGAGGTTAAGCCCAGTCAAATGCGCGTTCAAGGAATGGGGGCCGTCGCGGGCCGGTCACGCCGGCAGGTGTCCGGGACGACGCAAGTGCCCGGACCCTCCTGCGCACCCTTATCAGGAGCCACCGGCGCGCCTGAATCAAGACAGAAAAAACCCCCGGTGGTGACCGGGGGTCTGGGGGTCCCTCGAAGATTCGAGAAGGGGCTTAGACGGTGTTCGGGAGCGTGGGCTCAGCCGAACTTGCCGGACGTGGACGCGATCAGGAAGGCCGCGTACGTGAGGATGTAGCCGATCGTGAAGTGGGCGAGACCCACCACACGGGCCTGAACGATCGAGAGAGCGACGGGCTTATCGCGCCAGCCCACCAGGTTGGCGAGGGGCGTGCGCTGATGCGCCCAGACGATGGTCTCGATCAGCTCCTGCCAGTAACCCCGCCAGGAGATAAGGAACATGAAGCCGGTGGCCCACACCAGGTGACCGAAGAGGAACATCCAGGCCCAGACGGCCAGGTTGTTGGACCCCATCGGGTTGTACCCGTTGATCAGCTGGGAGCTGTTGAGCCACAGGTAGTCACGGAACCAGCCCATCAGATAGGTGCTGGATTCGTTGAACTGGGCCACGTTGCCTTGCCAGATGGCGAGGTGCTTCCAGTGCCAGTAGAAGGTGACCCAACCCACGGTGTTCAGGGCCCAGAAGACCGCCAGATAGAAGGCGTCCCAGGCCGAGATGTCGCAGGTGCCGCCACGGCCGGGGCCGTCGCAGGGGAAGGAGTAGCCGAAGTCCTTTTTATCGGGCATCAGCTTGGAACCCCGGGCATCCAGGGCACCCTTCACCAGGATCAGGGTGGTGGTGTGCAGACCCAGCGCGATGGCGTGGTGCACGAGGAAGTCGCCAGGACCGATCTGCAGGAACAGGGAATTGCTTCCCGAGTTGATGGCATCCAGCCAGCCCGGCAGCCAGACGGCGCCGTTGTTGGGCCACGCCGTGGAGGCGATGCTGTCCGCGTTGGCGAGCAGCACATCCATGCCATAGAGGGCTTTGCCACTGGAGGCCTGGACGAACTGGGCGAACACCGGCTCGATGAGGATCTGCTTCTCGGGGGTACCGAAGGCGACCACCACGTCGTTGTGGACGTAGAGACCCAGGGTGTGGAAGCCGAGGAACAGGGAGACCCAGCTCAGGTGGCTGATGAGGGCTTCCTTGTGCTCGAGCATCCGGGCAAGGACGTTGTCCTTGTTGGCTTCCGGGTCGTAGTCACGGATGAAGAAGATCGCACCGTGGGCGAAGGCACCGCACATCAGGAAGATGGCGATGTACTGGTGGTGCGTGTAGAGGGCGGCCTGGGTGGTGTAGTCCTTGGCGATGAACGCATAGGACGGCAGCGCATACATGTGCTGCGCCACCAGGCTGGTCACGACTCCCAGGGAAGCCAGGGCCAGGCCCAGCTGGAAGTGAAGGGAGTTGTTGACGGTGTCGTAGAGGCCCTTGTGGCCGGCTCCCAGATCACCCGGGGTCCCCTTGGGGGGGTTGTGGGCGTCGAGGATCTCGCGGATCGAGTGGCCGATACCGAAGTTGGTCCGGTACATGTGGCCGGCGATCACGAAGATGCAGCCGATGGCCAGGTGGTGGTGGGCGATGTCCGTGAGCCACAGCGCTTCGGTCTGGGGGTGGAAGCCACCCAGGAAGGTGAGGATCGCGGTGCCTGCTCCCTCAGAGGTCCCGAACACCTGATTGGCGGTGTCGGGGTTCTGGGCGTAGACCCCCCAGTTGCCGGTGAAGAACGGAGCCAGACCGGCGGGGTGGGGTGCCACCGAGAGGAAGTTGTCCCAACCGACGTGCTGTCCCCGGGATTCGGGGATGGCCACGTGGACCAGGTGACCGGTCCAGGCGATGGAGCTGAAGCCGAACAGCACAGCCAGGTGATGGTTGAGCCGTGATTCAGCGTTCTTGAACCAGGCCAGGGAAGGCAGGAACTTGGGCTGGAGATGGAGCCAGCCGGCGAACAGAGCCCATGCCGACAGGATCAGCATGAAGATGGAACCCTGGTAGAGCTCCGTGTTGGTCGTCATGCCGATCGTGTACCACCAGTGGTACAGACCGGAATAGGCGATGTTCACCGGGGAGGAGGCGCCCGCCTGGGTGAAGGCGTCGATGGCGCCCTGGCCGAAGTGGGGATCCCAGATCGCGTGAGCGATGGGACGGACGTGCAGCGGATCGGCGACCCACTGCTCGAAGTTGCCCTGCCAGGCGATATGGAACAGGTTGCCCGAAACCCAGAGGCCGATGATCGCCAGGTGACCGAAGTGGGTGGAGAACAGCTTTTGGTAAAGCCGCTCCTCCGTCATTCCGTCATGGCTCTCGAAGTCGTGAGCCGTGGCGATGCCGTACCAGATACGGCGGGTTGTCGGGTCCTGTGCCAGACCCTGGCTGAACGAAGGAAATTTCGTTGCCATTGGGAAAGGTCAGGTGGAGGTCAGCCGACCGCGATGAGTCGGGACAGGAAGAAGGCCCAGGTGGTCGCGATACCGCCCAGCAGGTAATGGGCGACACCGACGGCACGGCCTTGGGTGATGGAAAGCGCCCGCGGTTGGATGGCGGGAGCCACCTTCAGCTTGTTGTGAGCCCAGACGATGGACTCGATCAGCTCCTGCCAGTAGCCGCGGCCACTGAAGAGGAACATGAGGCTGAAGGCCCAGACGAAGTGGGCACCCAGGAACATCAGACCGTAGGCGCTGGAGGACGAGCCGTAGCTGTTCAGCACCTGGGCGGCCTGGGCCCACAGGAAGTCCCGGAGCCAACCGTTGATGGTGATGGCCCCTTGGGCAAAGTTGCCGTTGGTGATGTGCTGGACGCTGCCGTCAGCATTGACGGTGCCCCACACGTCGCTCTGCATCTTCCAGCTGAAGTGGAAAATGACGATCGACAGGGAGTTGTACATCCAGAACAGGCCGAGGAACACGTGGTCCCAGGCCGACACCTGACAGGTACCGCCACGGCCGGGGCCGTCGCAGGGGAAGCGGAAGCCCAGGTTCGCCTTGTCGGGAACAAGACGGGAGCTGCGTGCATAGAGGACACCCTTCAGCAGGATCAGCACGGTGACGTGGATCGTGAAGGCGTGGATGTGGTGGACCATGAAGTCGGCCGTTCCCAGGGGGATCGGCGCAGCGGCCACCTTGCCGCCGACGGCGACGACAGCGCCGTTGAACACTTCGCTCACACCGGCCAGCGCATTGGGAGCGGTGGTGCCGGCGGCTGCGGCGTGCAGGCCCTGGATCCATTGCGCGAAGACGGGCTTCAGCTGGATCGCGGTGTCGCTGAACATGTCCTGGGGACGTCCCAGGGCACTCATGGTGTCGTTGTGGATGTAGAGGCCGAAGCTGTGGAAGCCCAGGAAAATGCACACCCAGTTGAGGTGGCTGATCAGGGCATCACGGGCTTTCAGCACCCGATCCAGCACGTTATCGATGTTCTTGGCCGGGTCGTAGTCGCGGATGAGTGCGATGGCCGCATGGGCACCGGCTCCGACGATCAGGAAGCCGCCGATCCACATGTGGTGGGTGAACAGCGACAGCTGGGTCGGGTAATCGATACCGATGTAGGGATACGGAGGCATCGCATACATGTGGTGCGCCACGATGATCGTGAGCGAACCGAAGAGCGCCAGGTTCAGACCCAGCTGGGCGTGCCAGGAGGTGGTGAGGAATTCATAGAGCCCATCGTGACCTTTGGGCGCGGGGAACAGCAGGGGATCACCCTTCTGGCCCTCGAGAATTTCCTTGATGCTGTGGCCGATGCCCCAGTTGGTGCGGTACATGTGGCCAGCCACGATGAACAGCACCGCGATCGCCAGGTGGTGATGCGCGATGTCGGTCATCCAGAGGCTGCCGGTCACAGGATTCAGACCACCCTTAAAGGTGAGGAAATCGCTGTAGGCGGCCCAGTTGCCGGTGAAGAAGGCGGAGATCCCCGCGCCGAAGCCGGGGAACAACTGGGTCAGCAGATCCTGGTTGAGAAACTCGTGGGGGAGCGGGATGTCGGCCACCGAAGCGATGGTCTTGCCGTTCAACACCAGCGGGCTGCCGGCGTCGATGGCGTCCATCAACTGGGTGGTGGGCAGCGACACGTGCAGCAGGTGACCTGTCCAGGACAGGGACCCGAGCCCGAGCAGGCCGGCCAGGTGGTGGTTGAGCATGGACTCAACGTTCTGGAACCACTCCAGCTTCGGCGCTGCCTTGTGGTAGTGGAAGACACCGGCGTTGAGCATCAGGCCGGCCATCACCAGGGCACCGATGGCGGTGCACAGGAGTTGGAACTCGTTGGTGAAACCCCAGGCTCTCCACACGTGGAAGAGGCCGGAGGTGATCTGAATGCCGTGGAAGCCGGCACCCACATCGCCGTTGAGAATTTCCTGACCGAAAATCGGCCAGACCACCTGGGCACTGGGCTTGACGTGGAGGGGGTCGGCCAGCCAGCCGGTGTAGTTGGAGAAGCGGGCTCCGTGGTAGAAGGCGCCGCTCAACCAGATGAAGATGACGGCCAGATGGCCGAAGTGAGCGCTGAAGATCTTCCGGGAGACCTCTTCAAGATCGCTCGTGTGGCTGTCGAAATCGTGAGCGTTGGCGTGGAGGTTCCAAATCCAGGTGGTGGTTTTGGGACCTTTGGCGAGGGAGCGATCGAAGTGCCCGGGCTTGCCGAGAACATCGAAGTCGACGGGAACGGGGTTCCGGTCAACCATGTCCTTCGCCGTTTTCCCACGCTCTGGTGGGCTGATGGTCATCGAGACGTTCCTCGAGGGACGGGGTCGAGGTGGAGGTCCACCCCTTCGACGGACGCCGGGGACAGGTCATGCGACCGTCCCGGCCCCATCGGTGGGCCCCATGGCCGGGAAGCCCCGACCATGGGCACCAGTCGCGATGGGGGAGAAATCCCTTGCCACGACTGGGGCTTTGGGCCCCGAAAGGGGACCGCTGGCGGAAGTATAGGGGTCGAAAACAAGGCGAATCGGCCGCCAGTTACAAAGGTTTAATCCCAGCGGTTCCAAGGCTGCGACTGAGGTCTGACCGCATGTTGTCATCAACGTAACAATCGGAAAAACCGTGGGTTTCTATAACCCCTTGCTGCATTTTGCAGCGATTTCAACAGCCGTTTACCCCTCTTCGGGCCCCGAAGCAGAATGGCTCGACGAACGACGGAGAGCGCGTGGGCGACAGGGGTGAGGGGCTTGGGGCCACGGCTCGGGCGGTCCGTAGGTACTTCTGCCGAGCCGGTCTGCTGGCGGCCGCCCTGCTGCTGGTGCTCACCCTGGCGCCTCCCGCCGCCCTCGCCTTCTCCCTGCCGGGCCGACGGTCCGCCTCCCCGGCCCCAACCACCCCCGCCATGGGGCGCACCAGCCAGCAGGAGGTGGCCCCACCCCTGGCGGTGCAGCAGCTGCAGGAGGCCCTGGAGGGGCGACGCCCGCGGGTGGAGATCCTTTCCCCCACCGACGGTGCCCTGCTGCCGGCCGGTCCCTGGGCCCTGCAGCTGCGGGTGGAGGACTGGCCCCTGGTGGACGCCGGCCCCCTCGGGCTCGGACCCCACGTGGTGGTGCAACTGGATGGGAATCCCCCCCTGCCGCTGACCGGCACCAGCACCACCATGCGGCCCCTGGAACCGGGCAGCCACCGGCTCACGGTCTATGCCGCCAGGCCCTGGGGCGAGGCGGTGAAGAGCCCCGGCGCCCAGCGCCAGATCCGGCTGCACAGGGTCGCGGCCAACCCGTTGAGCCAACCCGCGCCGGGCAGCCCCCAGCTGATCGCTGTCAGTCCCCGGGGAACGGCGGCCGGCACGCCCCTGCTGCTCGACTGGCTGCTGCTGGAGGCCCCGCTGCAGAACCTGCGCAGTGGTGACGCCAGCTGGCGGCTGCGGGTGAGCATCAACGGGGACAGCTTCCTGGTGGATCAACAGACACCCCTCTGGCTGGAGGGCTGGCGCAACGGCAGCAATGCCGTCCAGCTCGACCTGCTCGATGGCCTTGGCGAGCCCCTCAACGCCCCCTTCAACAGCCTGGTGGCGGAGGTGACCGTGGAGCCCGGCGCCGCCGCCCCCCGCTGGCTGGGGGGCCGGCTGGAGCCTGGCGAGCTGGCCAGCCTGCTGGGTGAGGCCCCGCCACCCGCCCCGCCGGAGCCGCAGCAGCCGGAGCCGACGCCGGAGCCAGACCCCCAACCGGATCCCGAACCAACGCCAGAACCGGAGTCGGAGTCGGAAGCCCCCACCGACGCCCCACCCGTCAGCACGCCCGAAAGCGGGGCCCAGTTCGAGCTCGGGGTCGAATCCCCGGGGGAGAGCGCGGAGCCCCAGCCCGAACCTCCCGTCCCGGCGGAGTCACCAGCTCCGCCCCCCCTGGCCCAGGCGCCCCTGGGTGGGAGCGTGGAGCCATGAGCGGCACCCAGGGTCCCATCGTCGGCCTCGGTTTCGGCCCGGCGGCCGCACCGCTGCTGCAGCGGCTCGCCCAGGCCGGCCTGCTGGAGACGGTGCGCGGCCCGGGGGATGGGGCGGCGGCCGACTGGCTGGCGGAGCGGTGGGGGTCCGCCGGAGCCGTGGTGGCCGTCGGGGCCTGCGGCCTGGTGACCCGGCTGATCGCCCCTCTTATCACCGAAAAGGACAGCGATCCGGCCGTCCTGGTGGTGGATCCGCAGGGGCGTTTCGTGGTGTCGCTGCTGGGGGGCCACCACGCTGGTGGCGATCGGCTCAGCCAGGAGATCGCTGCCCTGCTGGGGGGCGAGGCCGTGCTCACCGGCGCCGGAGCCGCCCTTGGCCGGCTGCCCCTGGATGCCTTCGGCCAGGCCTGGGGCTGGCGCCGGGGAGCGGGCGACTGGCGGCGCCTGATGGTGGAGGCGTCCCGCGACCACGAGACCAGCCTGCGGCAGGAGGGCGGCAACAACCTCTGGCAGACGCTGGAGGGCACGGGCACCACGCTGACGGCCGGCCCGGCGGACCTGGTGATCAGCCCCCACGGCGGCGATGGCTGCCGGTGGCATCCCCCCACCCTGTGGCTGGGTGTCGGCTGCGAACGGGACACGAGCCTGTCCGTGCTGGAACGGCTGGTGGCGGAGGGCCTGGCGCAGCAGGGGCTGGCCCCCGAGGCCGTGGCCGGCCTGGCCAGCATCGATCGCAAGGGGGATGAGCCCGCCCTGCTGGCCCTGGCGGAACAGCGGGGCTGGCCCCTGCGGCTCTACGACGCCCCCACCCTGGCGGGGGTGGCCGTCCCCCATCCCTCCGAGGCGGTGGCCAGGGAAATGGGTACGGCGAGCGTGGCCGAGGCCGCCGCACTCCAGGCGGCCTCCCAGGCGGGGGGGCCGGCCCGCCTGCTGCTCGAGAAGACCATCGGGCGCGCCGGCGCCGGGGAGCGGGGGGCCGCCACCCTGGCGGTGGCCCTGGCCGCCCGCCAATGGGCCCCGCAGCGGGGCCGCCTGCAGTTGGTGGGCAGTGGTCCGGGCGCGCTCGCCCTGCTCACGGGCGAGGCCCGCCAGGCGTTGTCCGCCGCCACGGTCTGGGTGGGCTACGGGCTCTACCTCGACCTGCTCGAGCCGCTCAGGCGGCCCGACCAGCTGCGCCGTGAGGGGCGTCTGACCGAGGAGACGGCCCGTTGCGCCGAAGCCCTCGACCTGGCCCGCCAGGGCCTCGACGTGGCGCTGATCTCCTCAGGAGACAGCGGCATCTACGGCATGGCGGGGCTGGCCCTGGAGCTCTGGCTGCAGCTGCCGGCCCTCGACCGCCCGGCCTTCACGGTGCACCCGGGACTCTCGGCCCTGCAGCTGGCCGCCGCCCGGGCCGGCGCCCCGCTGATGCACGATTTCTGCACCATCAGCCTCAGCGACCGGCTCACCCCCTGGGAGGTGATCGAACGGCGGCTGAGGGGCGCCGCCAGCGGCGATTTCGTCGTCGCCCTCTACAACCCCCGATCCCTCGGCAGACCCTGGCAGCTGGGCCGGGCCATCGAACTGCTGGGCGAAGGCCGGCCGGCCAGCACGCCGGTGCTGCTGGCCCGCCAGCTGGGACGCGCCGAAGAGACGACCAGCCTGCACACCCTGGGCACCCTGCCCGAGGATCAGGTGGACATGCTCACCCTGGTGCTGATCGGCAACAGCTCCACCCGCGTCCAGGACGGCCGCATGGTGACCCCCAGGGGGTACCCGGGGGCTGCCCTGGCCTGAGGGCCGGCAGGAAGGAAATCGGGAACACAGGATTGGATCGCTTTACCATCGAACTGGGGCTGGAGATACCAACCGAGATTGACACCTCAGGCCACATATTCTCTCGCTAAAACCATAGTCTAAGACAGTTATTTGGCAACCCTTCAGAGTCCACCTGGCGCAGGAGACAGGCCTGTTCTCCGCCGAGTCAGAGGTTCCTCCAGTTCCGCAAACCCGCAATCCCGAGGCAACCACCCATGGGCCCGCGCGAAAGGTTCGCCGCTGGCACCGATGGTGGATCCAGTGCAGGGAGTTCGTCCTCTACAGCCCCACGTAGGCGGTCTCCCAGCCTGGCGAGGCGCAGTTTGTCGCAGATCGTGGCCTCGGAGCATCCACACAGCTCGGCGGCGGCGACGTTGGTTCGGGCCCATTCGACTGCAACCCGGAAAGAAAGCGCTCGTAGGCACGGGAGGGCTCCCCGTTGATCTGCTCCCAGGGTGCGGGAGCGGAGTAGGTCACGGCGTCGGGGCGTTGTCTTCAGGCTTCCGGCCTGGCGGAGCGAATCGCAGGATCTCGAACTTTTCCACCGTGTTCGCGCGGTCAACATCAACAGGGGCCAGGCGTGCGCAAGAAGGGGCGAGGCGGCTGGCCCGCAGCTCCCCCAGGACGGCGACGTCGAGTGCCAGGGCCGTGGTCCGACGTGCGGTCTTACTCACACAGGCCCCGCAGGGAATCCCTGATCGCACCGGGCCGGTGTGGATAAGCCGGGCACAGCACAGGTCCCGGGTCGGCGGTGCCGTGAGATGCAGACAACGGGTGCGGGCGGCCCACCATCCGGGGCAGGAGCTGGCCGATCACGCAGAGACTGTGGTGTTCATCGACGACAGCAAGCAGCAACGCTGTTGGGACAAGGAATTCCGGCGGCGGCCAGCAGACGAGAAGCGTAACCTTGACACCGGAGATCTTCTCAATCGCCCTCCACTTTTGAGTCGTCCCTATTGGCGCGCCGCGTGCTCTGCTCGATCAGGTCGGCCAATTGATTCCTCAGATCAGATACTGCCTCCATTCTTAGATGCAACTCTATTTGCCGTGCAGATACCAATCTCCTCAACTTCTGGAGACGCTGGACATGGACCATTGCTGAATGATCACCAAGGATAAACGGCAGAATTATAGGGCAGTCAACGCCGCTGGGCAAGAGAAGCGAGTCTGAGAGCATGATTGCAGGGACTAGCAGCCATTAGCCAGCGCTCAGCGCATCAGACCAAACATCGGTAGGGTTCAAAAATTGGTCCAGCTCTTTCAACTTACTGCCAGCACCACTTGCAGCGAGAAGTCCAGACACGTCACCGCCGGCTACCCGGTAGGCATCCATCGTGCGGACAGTCTTTTCCAGAAGATCTGCGACGTCGCCACCGGTTGCCCGATAGGCGTCAATGGTGCGGATCATCTTGTGGAGTAGTTCGGCAACATTTTCAACCGTGGCGGGGAGTTCGTTGGCGGCGTTGATCTCAACGAGAAGCAACTCAGCCAAGGCCATGAACCGGCTGTTGATAGTGTCCATGACATCGTCAGGCGTGAGCCCCCTCCAGCATGAAACAGGGAGACTGCAAGTATGAAGCGCCTGAGAAAAGAGACATGCCGCAAATATGCAGCACTTGATTGCTTGCCCAGTTGAGGCTTAGCAAAGTGCGATCCGGCGTCCTGGTCGCGTTCGTCGCAGTGCGATCCCGGCGACCTCCTCGGCCAAGCAGCCTCCTGTTCGGCTAGTGGGCCATGCGGCCCCTGTGATGGCTCCCAGGGGGACTGAGGTGTAAACAAGGTGGCGCGTCTTCACCTTTCAGGGCAGGCGACGAGGATTGCCAACGACGGTCAGCAGGCGGCCCGCTTCCCCCCGGCAACCGGCGAACCGGTCCATCGTTCCCCTCAGTGGGTATGTCCCAGTAGGCGCCTTGTGCGATCGACACTCTCAGGTCAGACAGTTGCATCCCTCAGCCGATCACAGAGGCTCGCTTCCGACGCAACTGCATCTCTGCTCGCTGTGCAGACAGCAAATTCTGCATGTCCCGGCGGCTCCGCACCTTCAGATTAATGGCGGAAATTAACTATGAAATGACGAAGTGCGGGGGCATCGTCTTCGGGACACACAAGCAGCCGAACCTGGCGAAGATCAGAAGCGAAAAGAAGTGGCTACCAACGGCACTACATGGCAAACCACAGCGTGTCTGAGAGAGCCAGGAAGGAAGCCTGCAGAGAGACAAGGCCGGCGCGGCACCGAGTCACTTCGGCAGCAGCATTGGCGGGCAGATCCAGCGCCTCCAGACCATCAATCGACGCCTCCAGATCTTGGAGACAGAGGATCCCATCTTCGGATAGGTAGCGGGCTAAGGAGGGGTCTGCGCCTGGTCTGATGTCCTCAGGGGAAAAAGGTGGGGTCTCCATGTCCAGGGAAAGGGAAAACGACCAAAGAACAGCCATCTGCATTGCTGCAGTCACTGTTTACTGAGCGTCACAAACTTCACACGGCTGGGCTAAGGAAGCGCTGGCGGACAGTGCTTCCAGAGTGGTGACGTTAGGGGCTACACCGACGTGTTGCCTTGTCCGTTCGAGTTACGCGTGGAAAGTCTCGCGGTGATGGTGGGCAGGTCAGGCGCTACGGCGGTGGTCGTCGCAGGGGCAGGTCGAGCTGGGGAAAAGCCTCCGGGGCTGGCGGTGGCATCGGACGGCCGGTGGGGTTGAGGGCCTCCTGGGCTCCTGGGGGGGTGATCACGGCCACCGACACAGACGGCATCGCTGCGGCCACCCGTTCGATGTCGGCGCAGGCAGCCTCCGTCTTGCCCGTACCGGATCTGGCAGACCTCGAGGCCCGCACCCATCCAGAGCGCGTCACAGACCGCGGCAGGGCTGGGGCCAACCAGCACCAACGGCGCCAACATCCCGGACAGTGCCAGGCTGCCAAGGGCGCCAACCGCCCACTGGATCACCTGGGCAGCCTGCCCGGTCCTGAGGTGGATGGACCCCGACAGCCCCCCATCACCTGGGTGGGGCGGTGGCAGGCCGCATCCAGGGCGTCTTCGGGGAGGTCAATCTGGGCGTCCCGGGCCACCTCCTGGATCCGCCGATGCCAGAGCTTTGATGCGGCCCGGTACTGATCCGCCGGGATCTTCATCGTTGAGGAGATCCAGGCGTGGATCGAATTGCCGCCGGTGTCCAGCTGCGTGAACTGGATCCCGTGATGAGCCACAACGGCTGCGTAGAGCTTGAGCTGCAGGTCCCGGCTGTCGGCCAGATCAATCTCGGCCCTCAGGCCGAAGGCGTGGGTGACCTGATCCTTCCTTGAACCGCCCAGGGCGGCGATGAAACCGAGCTGTCGGCCCTCCCCCAGCGCCACCGGCAGCCGCATGCCACCTCATGCTGGATCGCGTCGTCCCATGGAACCGGTAAGGCACCGCCGGCGTCCTCCTTTGATCTCCAGCGCAGGTGGCGGCTGCCCTCGCCTCCGTAGCAGGTGCGGGCGACAGGATCTCCAGGCTTGAAGCCAGCTGCGAGATCAAGCAAGCGGGGGACCGTTGCGAGCGGCAGCGCCGCGGCTTCAACTGTCGGCATCACAAGATGCCGCAGCAGCGAGCCTCTGGGCCCTCACCTTTTCCCGGGGGGCGGGCATCTGTTCCGCCTGGGGTGTGCTTCTTCTGGGCAGTGTCAACCCGTCATGGGACTGCAAGGCCCCACGGCGCTGCCGACGGGGGACCCTCAAGATCTCCCGCGACGCTCGACACCGAGATCGGACACCACCCGCTCCGCCCAACCCGGACCCTCCGGATCCCCGCTGGCCGTCAGCCTCAGCCCCAGCTCCTGAAGGTCACTGACTCGATCAACAGTGGCGGCGGTTGCTGCCTGAGGCTTCTCGACGTCGAACTGAAGTGGGTCCGGGCCGCCCGCCTGGAGCCAGCGTTCAATCAAGGCCACCAACACGCCCTGCATCGATCGCCGATGACGTCCGGCGGCCTCCCGGATCCCGGCGTGCGCCTCGGGCGAGACCTTGAGAAGGATGCTTTTGGCCGCCATGGCCATCAGGTCGCTTGAACAACACTCGCTAACCACTGGATACCTGCAGGTGCCTGACGTCGCTCGCCCGGTCGCAGGTCGACCTCGGCGGCCATCCGCTCGCTGTGCCCTTGGGCCAGTGCAGCGGTCTTGCGGTCCAGGCCATCGGCTTGGGCTCGGATCGTCCACTGATGCCGTAGATCCGTCCATGTCGGCAGGCAGGTGAACCCTGCCGCGGCCAGATCCTTGTGGACCAGCTTGAGCAACCGCGAGAGATGGCGGGTGTTCCGCTCCTCCACCTCCTCGCTCGGAGATCGGTCCGTTGGGTCGATGCCAGGCACACGCAACAGGGAGTGGGCCAGCTCGGCGAGCCACCGACGGGGATGCACAGCGGCAAGGAACTCCTTCTTGACCTTCGGCGAAAACCCCTGCAGCCCCATGGGTCGCTCCTCCCGATCCCATGTCTCCCAGTCGATGAAGGGCACCTCGCTGGGAGGGCAACCTTTGGCGGCGAGCACCCGGCAGAACGCAAGAGCGACGGGGTCGCTGATCAGCGGGAAGATCGCCTCGACATCGCTGTCGGTGGCCGCCTCCGTGGATGGTGCGTGGGGTGTGCGTTCGGCGCCGGCTCCAGTCGCCGGTCAGCAGCAACTTGTGGCCCTGGCGGGATCGGCACCGGAGCAAGGCACCTGAGCCACAGGGAGTTTTTAGCGACCCGCTTCAGCCGTTTTTGCCGACCTTGCCCCATGCGCACTAGCAAATTGCCAGTGGTGCAGGCAGGTGTTGAATCGGGATGACAGGATTCGAACCTGCGGCCCCTTCGTCCCGAACGAAGTGCGCTACCAAGCTGCGCCACATCCCGATGGCCAGACTTTAGGGGATGGCCCGCGTCGGCCGGCCACCGTGACCGTCCTCCCTACAGTCCGGACAGCCCAGCGATGCCCGTGACCGTCAGCGACCCCCGGCCCGCCCCCGCCAAGCCGCCCTGGTTGCGGGTCAAGGCGCCGCAGCGGGAGCGGATCGGGGCGGTGGCGGACCTGCTGGTCGACCTCAAGCTCAACACGGTCTGCCAGGAGGCCAGCTGCCCGAACATCGGCGAGTGCTTCGCCGGCGGCACGGCCACCTTCCTGATCATGGGGCCGGGCTGCACCCGGGCCTGCCCCTACTGCGACATCGACTTCGACCGCAGCGTGCGGGCGCTGGACCCCACCGAGCCCGAGCGCCTCGGGGAGGCGGTGCGGCGCATGGGCCTCAGCCATGTGGTGATCACCTCGGTCAACCGGGACGACCTGGCCGACGGCGGCGCCAGCCAGTTCGTGGCCTGCATCGAGGCCGTGCGCCGCACGTCCCCCTTCACCACGATCGAGATCCTGCTGCCCGATCTCTGCGGCGCCTGGGAAGCCCTGGCGGCGGTGATGGCGGCGGCCCCGGAGGTGCTCAACCACAACATCGAGACCGTGCCCCGGCTCTACCGGCAGGTGCGGCCCCAGGGGGTCTACGAGCGCTCGCTGGAACTGCTGCGCCGGGTACGGGAGGGCTGGCCGCGCACCTACACCAAATCAGGGCTGATGGTGGGCCTGGGGGAAAGCGACGACGAGGTCCGCGCCGTGATGGCCGATCTGCGCGCCCATGCCGTCGACATCGTCACCATCGGCCAGTACCTCTCCCCCGGCCCCAAACACCTGCCGGTGCAGCGCTTCGTCTCCCCTGAGGTGTTCGAAGGCTTCCGCCGCCACGGGGAAACCGACCTGGGCTTCCTGCAGGTGGTGAGCAGTCCGCTCACCCGCAGCAGCTACCACGCCGGCGAGGTGCGGCGCCTGATGCACGAGCATCCGCGCTGATCAGAACCCGGCTCCGCTGCAGGATTGGGTCTGCGCAGCCCCCCGGTCCGGCCATGAGCAAACTCGCCTCCCTTGGCCTGCTGGTGGGCCTGCTGACGCCGGGGGAGCCTGCCCTGGCCGTGCCGCACGTCTATTCGGCGGTGGTGCTGGGGGTGACTGACCTGATGGCCTGCGTTGAGAACGCCAGGACGGTGGCCAGCAGGAACGGCTTCTCCGACGATGTCCAGGTGCGAGGCAGCGGCGAGAGCCGCTCCTTCTACGCCGACCACGCCAGCCTGCCGATGGCCCTCTCGATCAGCTGCAGCACAAAGCTGAGTGCCGCGTCGATCGCCGTGGCCGGCATGAACAACGACGACACCTTCGCTGCCTTCCAGAAGGTCTACGACGACTTCTGAGTCAGGCCGCCACGGCTTCCCGTGCGGCCAGACCCACGGTGGCCTTCTCGCTGGGGGGCACCAGCACCTGGAAGCGGCCCTTCCAGGTGGGCCAGTCGGCGAGGATCGCCGCCGCCCTGGTGCTGCCGGTGGCCTGCCGGTGGGCCTCCAGGAGGGGCAGGAGCAGCCCCTCCTGTTCGGGCGTGGTGAGGGGCACCAGCTCCACCGACTCCGGATTGAGGCGGGCCGCCAGGCCCCCGGTCTCGTCGAGCAGGAAGGCCACCCCGCCGGTCATGCCGGCGGCCACGTTGCGGCCGGTGCCGCCCAGGACCACCACGACGCCGCCGGTCATGTACTCGCAGCAGTGGTCGCCGACCCCCTCCACCACGGTGCAGGCACCGCTGTTGCGCACGGCGAAGCGTTCGCCGGCCCGGCCGAGGGCGAACAGCTCCCCGCCGGTGGCGCCGTAGAGGCAGGTGTTGCCGAGGATCACCTGGTCGCCGGGATCGGTGCCACCGGCCGGGGGCACCACCGTGATGCGACCGCCGTTGATGCCCTTACCCACGTAGTCGTTGGCCTCGCCCACCAGGCGCAGGTCCATGCCCTGGAGCACGAAGGCCCCGAAGCTCTGGCCGGCGGCGCCGTGGAAGGTGAGGGCAAGGCCCCCCTGGAAGCCGGTGTTGCCGTGCAGGGCGGCGATCTCGCCGGCCAGGCGAGCCCCCACGCTGCGGTCGGTGTTGACGATCGGCAGCTGGCGCAGCACATGCCCGTGGGCGTCGATCGCCGCGCGCACCTCCGGATCGGCGAGCAGCCCGTCCTCGAGCACCGGGCCGTTGTCGTGGGCCACGTCGTCGTGGCGCAGCCAGGCCCGGTCGGCGGCGGCGGGGATCGGATCGAGCAGGCAGGAGAGATCCAGGGCGCCGGTCTTGGTGAGGGCGATGGCGCGGGGCGCCAGCAGCTCGGTGCGGCCGATCAGGTCCTCGAGGCGGGCCACCCCCAGGACACTGAGCAGCTGGCGCACTTCCTCGGCCACGAAGACGAAGAAGTTGACGACGTGCTCGGGCAGACCGGTGAAGCGCTTGCGCAGGGCCTCTTTCTGGGTGGCGACCCCCACCGGGCAGTTGTTGGTGTGGCAGACGCGGGCCATGATGCAGCCTTCGGCGATCATGGCGACCGAGCCGAAACCGAACTCCTCGGCCCCCAGCAGGGCGGCGATCAGAACGTCCCAGCCGCTCTTGAGGCCCCCGTCGGCCCGCAGCAGCACCCGGTCCCGCAGGCCGTTCTCCAGCAGGCTGCGGTGCACCTCGGTGAGCCCCAGCTCCCAGGGGCTGCCGGCGTGCTTGATCGAACTCAGGGGTGAGGCTCCGGTGCCGCCGTCGTGGCCGGAGATCTGGATCACGTCGGCATTGGCCTTGGCCACTCCGGCGGCGATCGTGCCGATGCCGATCTCGGCCACCAGCTTCACCGAGACCCGGGCGGCGGGGTTGACCTGGTGCAGGTCGTGGATCAGCTGGGCCAGGTCCTCGATCGAATAGATGTCGTGGTGCGGCGGCGGTGAAATCAGGGGCACGCCCGCCTTGCTGTTGCGCAGCCAGGCGATGTAGGCGTCCACCTTGGGCCCTGGCAGCTGGCCGCCCTCGCCGGGCTTGGCGCCCTGGGCCACCTTGATCTCCAGCTGGCGGCCGCTGCGCAGGTAGGCCGGGGTGACGCCGAAGCGGCCCGAGGCGATCTGCTTGATGGCGGAGCAGGCGCTGTCGCCGTTGCGCAGGCCGCGCAGGCTCGGGAGGGTGGGCGAATGGCCCTCGCCGTCGACGTCGTGGAGGGGGTGGTAGCGGGCCGGGTCCTCGCCGCCCTCGCCGCAGTTGCTCTTGCCGCCGATGCGGTTCATCGCCACCGCCAGCACTTCGTGGGCCTCCCGTGAGAGGGCTCCCAGGCTCATGCCGCCGGTGCAGAAGCGGCTGCAGATGCTCTCGACACTCTCCACCTGCTCGATCGGCAGGGGCACCGGGGCCGGACGCAGCTCGAGCAGATCCCGCAGCGCCGTGACCGGGCGGTTCTCCAGCAGGGTGCGGAAGGTGGAGAAGTGGTCGTAGCCGGGGCCCGCCGCGACCGCGGCGTGCAGGGCCTTGGCCATGTCCGGGTTGTTGAGGTGGAACTCGCCGCCGGTGCGGTACTGCACGAAGCCCATGAACTCCAGCTTGGTGCGGTTCAGCTCCGGGTAGGCCTTGGCATGGAAGGCCAGGGTCTCGCTGGCCAGATCCTGCAGGCTGAGGCCGGCGACCCGGCTGGTGGTGCCGGTGAAGGCCAGGTCGATCAGATCGGCGCCGATACCGATGGCCTCGAAGATCTGGGCGCCGTGGTAGCTGGCCAGCAGGGAGATGCCGATCTTGGAGAGGATCTTGCGCAGCCCTTCCTCGAGGGCCTTGCGCACGTTGGCCTGGGCCTTGTCGGCATTGAGGGGGGGCAGCTTGCCCCGCTCGATCATCGACTGGGTGCGGGGATGGGCCAGCCAGTGGCGGGTGGTCTCCCAGGTGAGCCACGGGCAGACCGCGCTGGCGCCGTAGCCGATCAGGCAGGCCAGGTGGTGGGTGCTCCAGCACTGGGCGGTGTCCACCACCAGGGAACACTGCAGACGCAGGCCGAGCCGCAGCAGGTGGTGGTGCACGGCGCCCACCCCCAGCAGGGGGGGAATGGCCGTGGTGCCGGCGCTGATGCCGCCATCGGCACGGTCGGAAAGGACCAGGATCTGGATGCCGCTGCGCACGGCCGCCTCTGCCTCGAAGCAGAGCCGATGCAGAGCCTGCTCCAGCCCGTCGGGGCCGCTGGCCACCGGCAGCAGCGTGGAGAGGGTGGTGAGGCCAAGGCCATGGGAGCCGAGCTCCAGCAGTTCGGCCTCGTTGAGCACCGGGGACGCGAGGTGCAGCACGGCGGCGCCGGAGGCATCGGGGCGCAGGGCCGAACCGCGCCTGCCCAGGTGCATCTCCAGGCTCATGACCAGCTTCTCGCGCAGCGGGTCGATGGGGGGGTTGGTGACCTGGGCGAAGCGCTGCTTGAAGTAGTCGTAAAGGAGGTGGGGCTTGGAGGAGAGCACCGCCAGGGGGATGTCATCCCCCATGCAGTAGGTGGGCTCCTTGCCCTGGCCGGCCATGTCCTCGATGACCAGATCGAGGTCCTCGGCCGTGAAGCCGAAGGCGGTCTGCTGCTGGAGGAGCTCCAGGTCGCCCAGGGTGCGCTCCTGCTCCCAGACGCCCGGGGAGAGGCTGCGGCGATGGTCGAGCAGCCAGCCGGCGTAGGGAAGCCGCGCCGCCGTCTCCTCCTTCACATCCCAGTTGCGCAGCAGCCGGTGCTGCTCCAGATCCACCGCCAGCATCTGGCCGGGGCCGAGGCGGCCCTTCTCGATGATCCGGGATTCCTCCAGCTCCACCACGCCCGTCTCCGAGCCCATCACCACGTACCCATCGCTGGTGATGCAGTAGCGGGCGGGACGCAGGCCGTTGCGGTCGAGGGTGGCCCCCACCATGCGGCCATCGCTGAAGACCAGCAGGGCCGGACCGTCCCAGGGCTCCTGCAGGCAGGCGCTGTACTCGTAGAAGGCCTTGATCGCCGGCCGTTCGTCGAGTTCGGGCTGGTCGCGGAAGGCCTCCGGCACCAGGGTCAGCAGGCTGTCGGTGATCGGCCGGCCGCTGCGCACCATCAGCTCGAGGGTGGCGTCGAGGTTGGCGGAATCGCTGAAGGCGGCGTTGACCAGGGGTCGCAGGTCCCGGGCGGCATCCCCCCAGACGGCCTCGAGGTGGGATTCGGCGGCCCGGGCCCAGTTGATGTTGCCCAGCAGCGTGTTGATCTCGCCGTTGTGGCCCAGGAGGCGCATCGGCTGGGCCAGGGGCCAGCGGGGCAGGGTGTTGGTGCTGAAGCGGCGGTGGTACACCGCGAAGGCGACGCTGAAGCGCTCGTCCCGGAGGTCGGCGTAGAAGGCGTCGAGCACCTCCGAGCGCACCATGCCCTTGTAGACAACGGTGCGGGCACTGATCGAGGCGAAATAGAGGTCGGTGGTGTCGGCCCCCCACACCTCCCGCACCCGGTCGACGGCGCGGCGCCGCAGGCGGAACAGCAGGGACTCCAGGGCGTCGACATCGGCCATGACGCCGGGCACCGCATCGGGGGCGGCCAGCAGCCACTGCTCGATGGCCGGGGCGTTCTCCCGCGCCAGGGGGCCGAGCACCTCGGGGACCACCGGGACCTGCCGCCAGCCGAGGCTGAGGAGCCCGAGGCGTTCGGCCTCTTCGTCGCAGATCCGGCGGGCCTGGTCGCGGCGGTCGGGATCCGCCGGCAGGAACAGCATCCCCAGCCCCCGCACGATCGCCGTGGAGGCGGCAGCCGCCGGCCACACGGCCTCGAGATAGCTCCAGGGGATCGCGGTGAGCAGGCCGGCCCCGTCACCGGAATCCCCATCGCCGCCGCAGCCGCCGCGATGCTCCATGCAGCGGAGGCCGCGCAGGGCCTGCTGGAGCACCCAGTGGTTGGGGACCCCATCGAGGTGGGCCAGGAAGCCCACGCCGCACGCGTCCGTTTCTCCAGGGCCTGGGGACGAGCTGTCGCGATGGGGCCAGAGCGGAGCGGAGGAGGACATAGGCCGGGTTGGTGCTGCTGAAACGGAGCTGGAGATGGCTTGAAAGCGACAAGCCTAAAGACGCCGGCTGGACGGATCCGCCGAGGAGCTGCCGTGTCACCCGTGCAGCAGCCGTGTCCGCAACGACAGGGCGAGCTCCCGATCCTAGGCAGCCGCCCCTACCGCCAAGCGCTGGGACTAACTTTTTCCATTCAGCGGTGGGACCCCATCCATGGCCAGGACCCTTCCGATCGCCCTGGCCCTGCTGGCCCTGATCGGGGGACCGCGGGTCACAGAGGCCGCTCCGCCGCCGATGCCGCCGGCCCTGCCGGAGCTGGATCCCCCGCCTCGCAGCCAGCCGGAACCGCTGCGGCTGGCCCCCTCGGCGGAGATCGGCGGCACCCGGCTGGCACTCAACGGCCGCAGCCAGCAGGCCGCCTGGCGCTGGGGGGGGCCGGACCCTCGCCAGCCCCAGGCGTTGTGGCTGCCCCTGGAAGTGCTGGAAGGCCAGCTGGGCTTCAGCAGCCGGTCGAACCCCGACGGGGGGCTGGCGCTGGAATGGTTCGGCCGGGAGCTGGTGGTGCCCCCCGGCCAGCAGCGCTCGCTGGCGGATGAGGTGGCCGTCGATGTGGCGGCGATGCTGCGGGCCGTCGGCGTGGCGGTGGAGCGCCGCGGCGACCTGCTGGATCTGCGTCTGCCGGCGCCCCGCCTGCTCCAGGTGCGCAGCTCGGAGCAGGCCGGCTTCCGGCGGGTGGTGCTCGACCTCGATGGCCCCACCCTGGTGCGCAGCAGCGACGGCGGCGTCCAGCTGGCCCTGGTCAGCCGGGCCGACCAGCTGGCCCAGCTCACCGACCGGGGCCTGCGCAGCGGCACCAGCGGCGCTGACCTGAGCCTGAGCCTCCCGGGCGGAACCGCCCCCCTGCGCCTGTTCACCCTGGGGGAACCCGCCCGGGTGGTCATCGACCTGCCCCTGGGCGCCTCCGGGACCGGCACGGCGGCCACGACACCGGCGGCCCCATCGCCGATCGATCCCCGGCTTCTGGCGCTGCTGGGGCCCCAGGTGCGCTGGGACCAGCAGGTGCGGGCCGTGGGGGGCACCAGGGTGCTGGTCAATTCCGTCAGGGTCGATCCACGCCAGGGGCCGCTGGAACTGCGGACCCTCAGTCGCCCCGACGGCATGGCCGGCCTGAGCTCCCTGGCGGCCCTGGCCCAGCGCCAGGACGCCCTGGTGGCGATCAATGGCGGCTTCTTCAACCGGGTGCGCCGCCTGCCCCTCGGCGCCCTGCGGGACCAGGGCCGCTGGCTGTCAGGACCGATCCTCAACCGGGGTGCGGTGGGCTGGGATCGCCGCGGCCTGCCGCGCTTCGGGCGCCTGCGGCTGGAGGAATGGATCAGCGATGACCGGGGCCAGCGCTGGCCGCTGCTGACCGTGAACAGCGGCTATGCCCAGCGGGGACTGAGCCGCTACACCGCCGACTGGGGCCGGCTCTACCAGGCCCTGACCGGCTCGGAAACGGGCGTGCTGCTGAGCGGGGGCCGCGTGCAGCGACGCCTCGGCAGCCAGGAGCTGGCGGCGGGGGTGCCGCTGCGGCCGGAGGACACCCTGGTGGTGGCCCGCGGCGGGGTCGCTCTGCCCTGGGGTGAAGGGGACGCGCTGCGGCTGGAGAGCCGCCCCAGCGACCCCCTGGGCAACGCCGAGTCCGTGATGGGCGGAGGGCCGCTGCTGCTCCAGAACGGCCGCATCGTGCTCAACGGCAGCGCCGAAGGATTCGGGGCCGCCTTCCTGCGCCAGGGGGCCCCCCGCACGGTGGTGGGCAGCGATGGCACCCTCCTGTGGCTCGTGACCCTGGAGGGCGCCGGGGGAGGGGCAGGTCCCACCCTCGCCGAGACCGCCTGGCTGCTGCAGCAGCTGGGCCTGGTCGATGCACTGAACCTCGACGGCGGCAGTTCCACGGGCCTGGTGATGGGTGGCAGCCACCGGGTCAAGGGCCGGGGGGTGGCCGGCTCGGTCCACAACGGGCTCGGGCTGGTGCCGGTCGGGAATGACGCGGCGACCAGCAGCCGGACCCCCACCAGCCAGCGGCTGCCAGACTGATCCCATTCGCCATCCATCCGTGCCCCGGGGCCACAGCCTTCGCCTCACCCCCGCCGCCGCCGCCGAGCTGTGCCGCCAGGCGGCCGTGGCGGGCACGCCGGGGCTGATGCACCTGGAACTCCTGGAGGGCGCCTGTGAGGCCTGGGCGATCCGCCTGCGCCCCGGCCACCTGGCCGGCACCCCCGTGGCCCGGGCCGACGGCATCACCCTCTATTCCCCCTCGGGGCAGCTGCCCCTGCTGCAGGGCCTGCAGCTCGACTACCGGGGTGACCTCAGCGGCGGCGGGTTTCTGGTGCGGCCCGGGCCCGGCGTGCGCAGCTGTGCCTGCGGCGCCGCCTTCAGCCGCGAGACCTGAGGGGGACGGCGACGAAGTAAGGTGTCGGATTGTCGAAACGGTCGGACAACCGACCACGTCCACTCAGACGTCCACACCGAGCAGCACCCCGGCCCTCGATGCCCACTATTCAGCAGCTGATCCGCACCGAGCGGCAGCGTCTCACCCGCAAGACGAAGTCGCCCGCCCTGCGCGCCTGCCCCGAGCGGCGTGGCGTCTGCACCCGGGTGTACACCTCCACCCCGAAGAAGCCCAACTCGGCGCTGCGCAAGGTGGCCCGTGTGCGCCTCACCTCCGGGTTCGAGGTGACGGCCTACATCCCCGGCATTGGCCACAACCTTCAGGAGCACTCGGTGGTTCTGATCCGCGGCGGCCGCGTCAAGGACCTGCCCGGTGTCCGCTACCACATCATCCGCGGCACCCTCGACACCTCCGGGGTCAAGGATCGGCGGCAGTCCCGCTCCAAGTACGGCGCCAAGACACCGAAGGCCTGAGCCTTCGCTTCCCCGGCTCTTCGCGGCCGGACCAGCCCTCTCCCGCTTTTTCTCCCTCCGTTCCATGTCCCGCCGCAACGCCGCCGAGAAACGCCCGGTTCTCCCGGATCCCCAGTTCAACAGCCGCCTGGCCTCGATGATCGTGGCCCGGCTGATGAAGCACGGCAAGAAGTCCACGGCCCAGCGGATCCTGTCCGACGCCTTCACCCTGATCAACGAGCGCACCGGCGCCGATCCCCTCGACCTGTTCGAAACGGCGGTCCGCAATGCCACCCCCCTGGTGGAAGTGCGGGCCCGGCGGGTCGGTGGAGCCACCTACCAGGTGCCGATGGAAGTGCGTCAGGAGCGGGGCACCGCCATGGCGCTGCGCTGGCTGGTCAACTTCTCCCGGGCCCGCAACGGCCGGAGCATGGCCCAGAAGCTGGCCGGTGAGCTGATGGATGCCGCCAATGAGGCCGGCAGTGCCGTCCGCAAGCGGGAGGAGACCCACAAGATGGCCGAAGCCAACAAGGCCTTCGCCCACTACCGCTACTGAGCCCCCCAGAGGCGCCGGATCCCTGGGCTGATCCGGTTCCCGCAGATCGACCCAACGCCGGTCTGTAAAGTTACGCCCGCTTTTCGTCGACCCACCCCCGGAGAACTTTCCCGTGGCCCGCGCCTACCCCCTGGAACGCGTCAGAAATATCGGTATCGCCGCTCACATCGACGCAGGCAAGACCACCACGACCGAACGGATTCTGTTTTATTCCGGCGTGGTCCACAAGATGGGCGAGGTGCACGATGGCGCCGCCGTCACCGACTGGATGGAGCAGGAGCGCGAGCGGGGGATCACCATCACCGCCGCCGCCATCTCCACCAGCTGGAAGGACAACCGGATCAACATCATCGACACCCCCGGCCACGTCGATTTCACGATCGAGGTGGAGCGCTCGATGCGGGTGCTCGACGGTGTCGTCGCGGTGTTCTGTGCCGTGGGTGGCGTGCAGCCCCAGTCGGAGACCGTCTGGCGCCAGGCCGATCGCTACAACGTGCCCCGGATCGTGTTCGTCAACAAGATGGACCGGACCGGCGCCAACTTCCTGAAGGTCTACGAGCAGATCAAGGATCGCCTCAAGGCCAACGCCGTCCCCATCCAGCTGCCGATCGGTGCCGAGGGAGACCTGAAGGGCATCATCGACCTGGTACGCAACAAGGCGATCATCTACACCAATGATCTCGGCACCGACATCCTCGAAGAGGAGATTCCGGCCGACATGCAGGACGAGGCGGCCGAGTGGCGCCAGAAGCTGATGGAGTCGGTGGCCGAAACCGACGAAGAGCTCATCGAAGCCTTCCTCGAGAACGGCGAGCTCACCCAGGAGCAGCTGATGCGCGGCATCCGCCTCGGGGTGCTGCAGCACGGCATGGTGCCGATCCTCTGCGGCTCCGCCTTCAAGAACAAGGGCGTCCAGCTGGTGCTCGATGCGGTGGTCGACTACCTGCCCGCCCCCGTCGACGTGCCGCCGATCCATGGCCTGCTGGCCGACGGCAGCGAAGCCACCCGCCCCTGCGACGACAGCGCCCCCTTCAGCGCCCTGGCCTTCAAGGTCATGGCCGACCCCTACGGCAAGCTCACCTTCGTCCGCATGTACAGCGGCGTGCTGCAGAAGGGCAGCTACGTGCTCAACTCCACCAAGGACAAGAAGGAGCGCATCTCCCGCCTCATCCTGCTCAAGGCGGATGAGCGCGAGGAGGTGGACGAGCTTCGGGCCGGCGACCTCGGGGCCGTCCTCGGTCTCAAGGACACCACCACGGGCGACACCCTCTGTGTCGATTCGGATCCGATCATCCTGGAATCCCTGTTCATCCCCGAGCCGGTGATCTCCGTGGCCGTGGAGCCCAAGACCAAGGGCGACATGGAGAAACTGGGCAAGGCCCTGCAGTCCCTCTCCGAGGAGGACCCCACCTTCCGGGTCTCCACCGACCCGGAAACCAACCAGACCGTGATCGCCGGCATGGGCGAACTGCACCTGGAGATCCTGGTCGACCGCATGCTGCGGGAGTTCAAGGTGGAAGCCAACATCGGTGCCCCCCAGGTGTCCTACCGGGAAACCATCCGCGGCAGCGCCAAGGGGGAGGGCAAGTTCGCCCGCCAGACGGGAGGCAAGGGCCAGTACGGCCACGTGGTGATCGAAATGCAGCCCGGCGAGCCGGGTTCAGGGTTCGAGTTCGTCAACAAGATCGTTGGCGGCATCGTTCCCAAGGAGTACATCGGCCCGGCGGAAGCCGGCATGAAGGAAACCTGCCAGTCCGGTGTGATTGCCGGTTTCCCCATGATCGATGTCCGCGTCACCATGGTGGACGGCTCCTACCACGACGTCGACTCTTCGGAGATGGCGTTCAAGATCGCCGGTTCCCTCGCCTTCAAGGATGGCGTCAAGAAGTGCAATCCTGTGCTGCTTGAGCCAATGATGAAGGTTGAGGTCGAGGTCCCCGAGGATTTCCTCGGTTCGGTCATCGGCGACCTTTCCTCCCGCCGGGGTCAGGTCGAAGGGCAGTCCGTCGACAACGGACAGTCCAAAGTCCAGGCCAAAGTGCCTCTGGCCGAGATGTTCGGCTACGCCACCCAGCTCCGATCCATGACCCAGGGTCGGGGTATTTTCTCGATGGAGTTCAGCCATTACGAGGAAGTTCCTCGCAACGTGGCTGAAGCCATCATCTCCAAGAATCAGGGCAATTCCTGATCTTTCTTTCCATCCAACCCACCCCCCCGATTCTTTCCTTCCATGGCACGCGAGAAGTTCGAGAGGAACAAGCCTCACGTCAACATCGGCACCATCGGTCACGTTGACCACGGCAAGACCACCCTCACCGCCGCCATCACCAACGTGCTGGCGTCCCAGGGCATGGCCAAGGCCCAGGCCTACGACGAGATCGATGGCGCCCCTGAAGAGAAGGAGCGGGGGATCACGATCAACACGGCCCACGTCGAGTACGAAACCGGCAAGCGTCACTACGCCCACGTCGACTGCCCGGGACACGCCGACTACGTCAAGAACATGATCACCGGTGCCGCCCAGATGGACGGCGCCATCCTGGTGGTCGCCGCCACCGACGGCCCCATGGCCCAGACCAAGGAGCACATCCTGCTGGCCAAGCAGGTGGGCGTGCCCGCCCTGGTGGTGTTCCTGAACAAGAAGGACATGGTCGACGACGAGGAAATCCTCGAGCTCGTCGAACTGGAGATGCGTGAACTGCTCAGCAGCTACGACTTCCCCGGCGACGACATCCCCGTGATCGCCGGTTCCGCCCTCAAGGCCCTCGAGTACATCCAGGGCGGCAAGAAGGCCGTGCGCGGCGAAGACGAGTGGGTCGACAAGATCCTCGACCTCATGGATGCGGTCGACGAGGCCATCCCCGAGCCCGAGCGTGAGATCGACAAGCCCTTCCTGATGGCCGTCGAAGACGTCTTCTCGATCACCGGTCGCGGCACCGTCGCCACCGGCCGTATCGAGCGCGGCAAGGTGAAGGTGGGCGAAACCGTGCAGATCGTGGGCATCCGCGACACGCGTGAAACCACCGTCACCGGTGTGGAGATGTTCCGCAAGCTGCTCGACGAGGGCATGGCCGGCGACAACGTGGGTCTGCTGCTGCGCGGCGTTCAGAAAGAGGACATTGAGCGCGGCATGGTGCTGGTGAAGCCCAACTCCATCAAGCCCCACACCAAGTTCGAAGGTGAGGTCTACGTGCTCAAGAAAGAAGAGGGTGGTCGTCACACCCCCTTCTTCGCCGGCTACCGCCCGCAGTTCTACATCCGGACAACTGACGTGACCGGCCAGATCACCGCCTTCACCGCCGACGACGGCACCAACGTGGAGATGGTGATGCCCGGCGACCGCATCAAGATGAGCGCCGAGCTGATCTGCCCGGTCGCCATCGAGCAGGGCATGCGCTTCGCCATCCGCGAAGGCGGCCGCACCATCGGTGCCGGCGTCGTGTCCAAGATCGTTCTCTGAGGCTGATCTAGCCTGTTGCGGGGAGCCCCACCCAAGTGGGGCTTCCCTTTCCGGAACCTCCGGTTCCCCGAGCACCTCGACAATCCGTTTCAGCGGCGCCGCCGCCGCCCTTCGCCCGCGCCTCCCTTCCGATGACCGCCTCCATCCCCCAGCAGAAGATCCGCATCCGCCTGAAGGCCTTCGATCGCCGCATGCTGGATCTCTCCTGCGAAAAAATCATCGAAACCGCCGATCACACCGCTGCCACGGCGATCGGTCCGATCCCCCTGCCCACCAAACGCAAGATCTACTGCGTGCTGCGCTCGCCTCACGTCGATAAGGATTCCCGTGAGCACTTCGAGACCCGCACCCATCGCCGGATCATCGACATCTACAGCCCCAGCTCCAAGACCATCGACGCCCTGATGAAGCTCGACCTGCCCAGTGGTGTGGACATCGAGGTCAAGCTCTGATGGCAATGGGGCCATCGGGCCTTCGCCGGGCTGGTCGGTGTTTCTAGGATCGAATCAAACTTGAGATGCTCTGGTTGATCCTTTCGTTGCCGACCCCCGATCGCCCCTTTCCCCCTGCCGCCAGCGGCAACATCCGCGCGTGACTGATCTGGCCGTCAGGGAGTTGCCCCTGTTCCCCCTGCCTGATGTGGTGCTCTTCCCCCAGGAGGTGTTGCCGCTTCACATCTTCGAGCCGCGGTACCGCATGATGCTGCGCACCGCGATGTCGGAGGACCGACGCTTCGGCGTCGTGCGCTGGGATCCCCAGAGCAAACGCATGGCCGAAGTGGGGTGCTGTGCCGAGATCCTCCACTGTCAGGTGCAGGACGACGACCGCAGCAACATCGTCACCATGGGGCAGCAGCGCTTCCGGGTGCTCGACATCGTGCGCGATACCCCCTTCCGGGTGGGCATGGTCAGCTGGATCGAGGACACGGTGAGTGAAAGCCACGAGGAGCTCGAGACCCTCACCAGCGATGTCACCCGGGCCCTGCGGGATGTCGTCGATCTCACCGGCAAGCTGATCGGCAAACCCTCCTCCCTGCCGGCCGATCTGCCCGATCTGCCGCGGGAACTCTCCTTCTGGATCGGCGCCCATCTCGGCGGGCCGGTGGCCGATCACCAGCAGGCCCTGCTGGAGATCACCGACACCGGCGAACGTCTGCGCCAGGAATACGAGCTGCTCGACCAGACCAGGCGGCAGCTGGCGGCCCGCACCGTCCTCAAGGACACCTTCTCCAGCCTCGGCGACGACGACGAGGCCTGAACCATGGCGAGTCTGTTCTCGGGCGGCATCCTGCTGCCCCTCCTGGCGACGGGGGGTGTCCTTGGCGTGGTCCTGGTGGCCCTGCTCTGGCAGCGCCGCTCAAGGGCCTACCTGTCCACGGCCAGTGTCGCCGCCGCCTACGACCGCTGGACGGACGACCGGCTGCTGGAACGCCTCTGGGGCGAGCACGTGCACCTGGGGCACTACGGCGATCCCCCCGTCTCGAGGGATTTCCGCGCCGCCAAGGCCGCCTTCGTGCACGAACTGGCCCGCTGGAGCGGCCTCGACCGGCTGCCGCCCGGCAGCCGGGTGCTGGATGTGGGCTGCGGCATCGGCGGCAGCGCCCGGATTCTCGCCCGTGACTACGGCTTCGAGGTGCTCGGCATCAGCATCAGTCCTGCCCAGATCGCCCGGGCCCGGGAGCTCACCCCGTCCGACCTGCCGGGCTGCCGCTTCGCCGTGATGGATGCCCTGGCCCTGGACCTGCCGGACGGGGAACCAGCGGGGGGCTTCGACGCGGTCTGGAGCGTGGAGGCCGGCCCCCACATGCCCGACAAGCAGCGCTACGCCGACGAGATGCTGCGCGTGCTGCGGCCGGGGGGCTGCCTGGCGGTGGCCGACTGGAACCGCCGCGACCCGGCCGTCGCCCCCATGAACCGCCTGGAGCGCTGGGTGATGCGCCAGCTGCTCGACCAGTGGGCCCATCCCGAGTTCGCCAGCATCCCCTCCCTGAAACGAAACCTGGAGACCAGCCCCTGGAACCGCGGCCTGACGATCAGCACCGCTGACTGGACCGTGGCCACCCTGCCGTCCTGGATGGATTCCATCCTCGAGGGAATCCGCCGCCCCGGGGCGGTGCTGGGGCTGGGCCCCCGGGCGGTGGTGCAGGGCCTGCGGGAAACACCCACGCTGCTGTTGATGGACTGGGCCTTCCGCACCGGTCTGATGCAGTTCGGCGTCTTCCGCGGCCCCTGAAGCTCAGGCGGCCTTCTCTTCAGTGGCGAGGTTGGTGAGGGGGTAGGCCCCGAAGAGGGCCAGGTGCTCACAGAGGGGGGTGAGATCGGCGATCGCCCCCTCCAGCGGCGCGGCCCCATCGGGAAGCTCGAGATCCACGAAGAAGATGTACTCGCCCATTTCCCGTTTGGAGGGACGCGATTCGATCCGGCTCATGTTCAGCCCCTGGCGGGCGAAACAGCCCAGGGACTCCAGCAGGGCTCCGGGGCGGTTGGAATGGAGCGAGAACGCCAGGCTGGCGTAGGGCCCCCGCTGGGCGCGTTCTCCGCGGCGGAGCAGCAGGAAGCGGGTGCAGTTGCCGGGCACGTCGTTGACCGGGTAGGCCAGCACCTCCAGGCCATGCTCGCTGGCCGCCTCCAGCGAGGCGATGGCCCCCCGGAAGCGACTGCCCCGCACCAGCCGCGCCGCCTCGGCGGTGGAGCTGGTGGGCAGCTGCAGGGCCTGGGGCAGCTGCTCCCCCAGCCACAGGCTGCACTGGGCCAGGGCCTGGGGATGGGAGAGCACCTCGCTGATCCCCTCCAGGGGACCGCTGCCCACCAGGGCATGGCGGATGGGCAGCACCAGGGCCCGGGCCACCGCCAGATCCGGGTGCTCCCAGAGGGCGTCCAGACAGCTGGTGACGCCCCCCTCGACCGAGTTCTCCACGGGCACCACCGCCAGTTCGCAATCTCCCTCGGCCAGCGCCCGGATCACGGCACGGATGCTCTGCTGGGGAACGAAGCTGACGGACTCCAGGCCCTCCAGGCCCGCCAGCCGCTGCGCCGCCTGCTCGCCGTAGGTGCCGACGGGACCGAGAAAGGCAAGACGCATGGCGGGGGGCGGTCTGGGGTGATCGGTAGGATCATGGCCTGCCGGCCCGCAGGCCATGTCTCTGGCCTTCAGCGCCAGCCAGCAACTCGACCTTCCAGTGGTCAGCGAGGCGGAGCGACTGCCCGCCTACCTGGACGACGAACAGCGGGTGGTGCAGGCCCTGCTCGATCCCAGCCAGCTCGAACCCCTCGGCCCGGGCCGCTACCGCTACACCGTCAGCCAGGTGAAGGTGTTCCAGCTCAGGATCCAGCCGGTGGTGGAGCTGCAGGTCGTGCGTCGCAACGGGCGGCTGGAGCTGGAGGCCCTCGACTGCCAGCTGGAGGGCCTTGGACTGGTGGAGGATTTCCGCCTTGGCCTCTGCTCCTGGCTCGCCGCGGCCGACGGCGGCCTCACCGGCGAGGCCAGTCTTTCGGTGACCGTGAGCCGCCCCACCCTGCTGCAACTGATCCCCCCCAAGGTGCTGGAGGCCACGGGCCGCTCGGTGCTCGGCGGCATCCTGCTGGGCATCAGGACCCGGGTGAGTCAGCAGCTGCTGGGGGACTTCCAGCGCTGGTGCCGATCGAGCTGAGAAAGCTGCGGCGGTGCAGGGGGGTGGGACCCAGCCGCAGGATCGCCTCCCGGTGCTGGCGCGTTCCGTAGCCGGCATGGCGCTCCAGGCCATAGCCGGGGTGGCGCAGGGCCAGGCGGGCCAGCAGGGCATCCCGTTCCTGCTTGGCCAGCACGCTGGCGGCGGCAATCGCCGCGCAACGGCCGTCGCCGCCCACCAGGGTGGTCTGGGGTCCGGGCCACGGCCTCAGGGGCAACACCCCATCCACCAGCAGCAGCCGGGGCGGCCGGGGCAGCCGCTGCAACGCCCGCAGCATCGCCCATTCGGTGGCCAGGCGCAGACCCCAGCGGTCGATCTCACCGGCGCTGGCCTGCCCCAGGGCCCAGGCCAGCGCCTGCTGCCGCAAGAGGGGCACCAGGGCCTGCCGGCGTCGGGCGGACAGCCGCTTGCTGTCGTTCAGACCCGCCGCCACCAGGGGGCCGAGGGAGGCCACCGGCAGCACCACCGCCGCCGCGAACACCGGCCCGAACAGACTGCCCCGGCCCACCTCATCCACGCCGGCGCAGGCGGAGGGGTCGAGCCCCCCCCAGACCGGGGCATCCGCGCGCCCGAGGGCGTCCGGGCCAGGCCGATCAGCCCAGGGCCGCCGATCAGCCCGAGGCAGAGGAGCGGCGCCGGCGACGGCGCGGTTCGCCGGCCTCACTGGGGGCCGCCTCAGCCGCCGACGGGACCGCCGCCGCGGCCACGGGCACCGGAGCCGCCACCGGCGTGGACCTGGCCGAGGAGCGACGGCTGGGCAGGGCCACGCTGACGACCTCGGCGGGCCCGGGGGCCGTCTCCGGCTCGAACGGGGCCGGGGTGATCTCCAGGATGGGAATCACTTCGTGGTGTTCAGGGGCCGCCGAGACGTCCTGGGCCTCGGGAGCTTCATAGACATCAGCGGACTCGGTGGCCTCGGCCGAGCCATTGCGTCCCTCACCGTTCCTGCCGCGACGGCGGCGGCGGGAGCCGCTGGCCGCCAGCTGCTGGCGGGCTTCCTCGATGACGGCCTCCGGATCGGCGTCGGGGCGAACGACACGCACCATCAGGCTCTCGCCCGTGGGGATCGGATCCAGCAGCAGCGCCGGACTCAGGCCCATCCAGCCATAGACCAGCTCCTGTTCCGCGTCCATCGGCACCGCCAGCACCTCGGGCTCCTGACGGCGCTGGGGCCCATCGGTGGAGGGGAGGGTCTCCTGGGGGGCTGGCATGGTGGCGGCGCCGTTGCCGACGCCCTCGGTGAAGCCGCTGGCCGCCGGTGCCTCGGCCCCTTCCGAGCCCCGCCCGCCGCGCCCGCCGCGACGCCGCCGGCCGCCGCCGCCGACCTCACCACTCCCATTGGCGGGGCTGGCCACTTCGGCCCGGGCCGAGGCCGCCGAGCGCACCAGGCCGGAGACCGTGGCCAGGGGTTGGAGGGTGTCCTTGCCGGGAAGCACGGCCACATGGCCCAGGCCGCCGCAGCTGGGGCAGGCCCGGCCGAACAGTTCGTAGATGTTCTGGCCCTGGCGTTTGCGGGTCAGCTCGACCAGGCCGAGTTCGGTGAGCTGGGCGATCTGGGGGCGGGCCGTGTCATCGCGGGAGGCCTGGGTGAAGTGCTCCAGCAACTGCAACTGGTCGCGCCGGGACTCCATGTCGATGAAGTCGATGATCACCACGCCGCCGATGTTGCGCAGCTTCAGCTGGCGGGCGATCTCCACCGCCGCCTCGCAGTTGGTCCACAGCACCGTCTCGCGGGCGTTGGCCGAACGGGTGAACGATCCGGAGTTGACGTCGATCACCGTGAGCGCCTCGGTGGGCTCGATGATCACGTAGCCGCCGGAGGGGAGATCGACCCGGGGCTTCAGGGCATCGCGGATGGCCGCGTTGACCCGGTAGTGCTCCAGGATCTCGGTGGATTCGCCGTGGTGCTCCACCAGGAGATTGGCTTGGTCGGAGCCGAGGAAGGCGTTCACCCGCGCCACCGCATCTGGGCTGTCGACCACCACCCGCAGCACATCGGGGCTGTAGAGGTCGCGCAGCACCCGGTGGATGAAATCCTCGTCGCGGTTGAGCAGCACCGGCGGCGAGGCCGTCTCGGCGGCCTGCTGGATCGACTCCCACTGCCGCAGCAGACCCTCGAGGTCATCGATCAGCATGTCCTCGCTGACGTCTTCGGCTTCGGTGCGGATCAGCAGGCCCGCGCCGGGGGGCTTGATGAGGACGCCGAGGGCCCGCAAGCGGTTGCGCTCGTTTTCGCCATTGATGCGCCGGGAGATGTTGACCCCCTGGCCGTGGGGCTGGAGCACCAGGAAGCGGCCGGGCAGGGAGAGGTTGCCGGTGAGGCGCGGCCCCTTGGTGCCCGTGGGCTCCTTCATCACCTGGACGAGCACCTTCTGGCGCGGCTCGAGCAGCTCGGTGATGCCGGCACCGCCCTTCCTCAGCCGCAGGGGCCCGAGGTCGGTGATGTGGATGAAGCCGTTCTTCTCGCTTTCTCCGATGTTGACGAACGCCGCGTCGATCCCAGGCAACACGTTTTCGACGGTTCCGAGGTAGACGTCGCCGATCTGATAGCGACCCTGGGCGACGATCAGTTCATCGACGCGTTCGTCGTTGAGCACTGCGGCGATCCGCAACTGCTCAGCGATGACGATCTGCTGGGGCATGGAAGAGGGGTTGGGCTCAGTGGAGCCCTGCCAAAGGGCAGGTGGAGGGAAGGAATCGGACGCCGACCGTTGCGGTCGCGCAGCCACTGGTGAGGGACAGACCGGACCCCGATGACAATGGGATCGGCTGCTTGCCTGGTACAGACCCCTGAAACCAGAGGCCTGGATGGGAAAAAGACGTCGTCGGGCCGGCAGCGTGGCGAGAAGGATGACTTCCCTTCCCGATGCAAAGCAACGAAGACCGAACCAAGCAGTGTTGACTGAAATCGCGCTTTCGCGGAGGAGCTTCTAGAAAGCGTCCCTGTTGCAGAAGCGTCTGGGCGGGGAAGGAAGAAGGGGGAGGTTCCCCTCGATTCCTTTCTCCGTCTATGGCGAACTTAGCATGCGTCCAGCCGGAGGCAACGGCGCTGGACCGCCCCCAGCTCCAGGGACAGGCCGAGGGACTCACCCAGCCAGTGGCGCAGATGTTCGGGCCGCAGGCTGCGCCCCTGGGGGTCCACGGCGGCCTCCAGATCCAGCACCCGGTCGGCCACGGACGGGCCCTCGGGGGGCACCAGGCGGAGGTCGAGCAGGTAGGGGCGGCACTCCCGCTCCCTTGGGCGCCCCTTCTTGTCCTGGTCCTGCCAGGGCAGGCTGGTGGCCTCCAACAGCGCCGCGACCGCCGCGGCCCAGCGCTCCGGCGTCAGTGACGCTTGATCCAGTGCCGATTGATCCGGGGCCGCCTGATGGGGGGCCGGCCGCAGGGCGATCCGCCACTCGGCAGCACGGATCTGCTGGGCCAGGCCGGGGGTCTCCAGGGGCACCGCCTGCACTGCGTGCAGCATCAGCTCAGCACTGAGCTCCGCCTGGAGGCGCCGGCGGGCTGTCTCCGGATCGATCGGAGCGGCGAAGTCGAGGTCGAGCCATTCCCCCAGGCCCTCCACCCCGAGGGGCAAAGGGAGCGCCACCTGCAGCCGCGGCAGGGGGTGGAAGCCGCCCGTGAAGCTCACCGGCAGGCCACTGCGCCGCAGGGCCCTCTCCAGCAGCCGCAGGGTGTCCAGGTGGCTGATCAGGGCCAGGGAGCCGGTTTTGGCGAAGCCGAAGCGCAGCCGGCAGAGGCGCTCGCTGGCGGGAGCCCGCGGCGGGATCGGCGGCGGAATCGGCGGCGGCGGGATGACCACGTTGTGGCCCAGTTCGGGACCGCAGACACCGCAGTTGCTGCAGCCTTCGAAGGAGCAATCCGGCACCACGGCGGCCGCCAGGGCCCGGCCGAGGTCCTCCGCCAGCCAGACCTTGTCGACGCCCGAATCGATGTGGTCCCAGGGCAGGGGCTGGCGGCAGAAGGCCTCCAGATCGCCGGTGGCAAAGGCCTCCGCCGCGCTCCAGCCGCCCATCTCCAGGGCCCGGTAGGAGCCCCCCAGGCCGGCCGCCTCGATGGCACCGGTCCAGGCGGCATGGGTGCGATCGGCGGATTCGAACCAGGCATCCAGCCCCGCGCCGGCCCGCCAGGCCGCCTCGATCACCGGCGCCAGCCGCCGGTCCCCCCGGCCCACAAAATCCTCCACCGCCGACAGGCGCACATCGGTGAAGTTGGTCTTGAGGCCCCGCAGGGGCCGCAGGGCGTCCCGCAAAAGCTGCTGCCGGCGCCGGAACTCCGCCGTCGACACGCTGTGCCACTGGAACGGCGTGTGGGGCTTGGGGGTGAAGTTGCTGATCGTCAGGTTGAGCTGCAGCCGGCCCAGATCGCGGCACTGCTGCTGCAACGCGCGGCAGGTGTCGACGATGCCGAGCACATCGGCGTCGGTCTCGCCCGGCAGGCCGATCATGAAATAGAGCTTCACGCGGCTGTAGCCGTTCTCCATGGCGGTGCGGATGCCCCGCAGCAGTTCCGCATCCGTGAGCCCCTTGTTGACGATGTCCCGCAGGCGCTGGGTGCCGGCCTCGGGGGCGAAGGTGAGCCCGGCCCGGCGGGTGCCGCCAAGGATGTGGGCGATGGAATCGTCGAAGCGGTCGACCCGCTGGCTGGGCAGGGTGAGGCTGACGTTGTGCTCCGCCAGCCGGTTGCGCAGCTCCACCCCCACCGCCGGCAGGGAAAGGTAATCGCTGCAGCTGAGCGACAGCAGCGAGAAGTCGCTGTAGCCGGTGCGGCGCATGCCCTCCTCCACCGCCTCGATGACCGCCTCGGGCTCCACATCCCGGGCCGGGCGGGTCAGCATCCCCGGCTGGCAGAAGCGGCAGCCGCGGGTGCAGCCGCGGCGGATCTCCACCGTGAGCCGGTCGTGGACCGTCTCGATGTGGGGCACCAGGCCCATGGCGTAGTGGGGCATGGGGGTGGCGGTGCGCCGCTGGATCCGGGGGGCCAGGCCCGGCTCCAGCGGCCGCAGGCTGACCCCATCGGGCCCAGGGGCGTACAGGGAGGGCACGTAGACCCCCGGCACCTCGGCCAGGTCCCGCAGCAGGGCCCGCCTGCCCAGGCCGGCGGCCCGGCCCTCGGCCACCACCAGGCCGATCTCGGGCAGCAGCTCCTCCCCATCCCCCAGGGCCAGGAAATCGAAAAAGGGCGCGAAGGGCTCGGGGTTGCCGGTGGCGGTGGGCCCGCCGGCGAAGATCAGCGGCGGCGATGCCGGATCGTCCAGGGGCAGGTCGCCCCGGTCGGCGGCGCGGATCGGGATGCCGGCCAGATCCAGCATCTCGAGGATGTTGGTGCCGCCGAGCTCGTAGCTGAGGCTGAAGCCGAGGATGTCGAAGGCCGCCAGGGGCCGGTGGCTTTCCACCGCGAACAGGGGCGCGTTCCGCTCCCGCAGCCGGGCCGCCAGATCGGGCGCCGGCAGGTAGGCCCGGTCGCAGAGCTGGCCGGGAACGGCATTGAGGATGGAATAGAGCAGCACGTGGCCGAGGTTGCTGGCCCCGACCTCGTAGACCTCCGGATAGGTGAGGGCCCAACGCACCCGGGCGGCCGCCCAGTCCCGGGGCTCCACCCCCCGCTCGTTGCCCAGGTAGCGGGCCGGCCGGGAGATGCCGCTGTCCACCAGCGCGGCGAAGTCGATCGGCGCAACGGTCAAGGCCATGGCCTGCGGGCTGGAAACCGATGGTAGGCAGGCCGCACCGCGCCATAGGAAGATGCCGCCGGGCCCAGCCGCCGCGCCTTCCGCTTCCCTCCCATGGTTCAGGTCAACGACAGCTATCTCAAGCTCAAGGCGGGCTATCTGTTTCCCGAGATCGCCCGACGCGTCAAGGCCTTCACCGAGGCCCATCCCGAGGCTCCCGTGATCCGCCTGGGCATCGGCGACGTCACCGAGCCCCTGCCGGCCGCCTGTCGCGAAGCGATGAAGCAGGCCATCGACGCCATGGGCACCCGGGAGGGCTTCCACGGCTATGGCCCCGAGCAGGGCTACGCCTGGCTGCGGGAGGCCATTGCCCGCCACGACTTCCAGTCCCGCGGCTGCGAGGTGAGCGCCGAGGAGATCTTCGTCTCCGACGGCTCCAAGTGCGACAGCAGCAACATCCTTGACATCCTCGGGGCCGGCAACCGCATCGCCGTCACCGATCCGGTCTACCCGGTGTACGTGGACAGCAACGTGATGGCGGGCCGCACCGGGGAGTCCGACGACGGCGGTCGCTACGGGGGCCTCACCTACCTGCCGATCACCGCGGCCAACGGCTTCGTCGCCCCCCTGCCGGAGCAGCCGGTCGACCTGATCTACCTCTGCTTTCCCAACAATCCCACCGGTGCCGTCGCCACCCGGGAGCAGCTGAAGCAATGGGTGGACTACGCCCTGGCCCACGATGCCCTGATCCTGTTCGACGCCGCCTACGAAGCCTTCATCACCGATCCGGAGCTGCCCCACTCGATCTATGAGATCGAAGGGGCGCGCCGCTGTGCGATCGAGTTCCGCTCCTTCTCCAAGAACGCCGGCTTCACCGGCACCCGCTGCGCCTTCACCGTGGTGCCCCGGGGACTCACCGGCCGATCGGCGGCCGGCGAAGCGGTGGAACTGTGGGGGCTCTGGAACCGGCGCCAGAGCACCAAGTTCAACGGGGTGAGCTACATCGTGCAGCGGGGGGCCGAGGCGGTGTACTCGCCGGAAGGCCAGGAACAGGTGCGCGCCCTGGTCGGCTTCTATATGGAAAACGCGGCCATCATCCGCCGTGAACTGGGGGCCGCCGGGCTGCAGGTCCACGGCGGCGAGCAGGCTCCCTACGTGTGGATCAAGACCCCCGAGGGTCTGGATTCCTGGGGCTTCTTCGACCACCTGCTCGGCCAGGCCCATGTGGTGGGCACACCGGGCAGCGGCTTCGGGGCCGCCGGGGAAGGCTTTTTCCGCCTGTCGGCGTTCAACTCCCGCGCCAACGTCGATGAGGCGATGCGCCGGATCCGTGCTCTTTAGAATTGATTCCCTCTGGACCGGAGCGGCCATGCCCATGACCACCCCGGCGGCGACCGAAACCCCCACCCGATCGCCGGGGGGCGCCGCCGTCATCGAGAAGGCGCCGGAGCGGGTGCGCAAGACCTCGCCCCGCTACAAAGTGCTTCTTCACAACGATCCTGTGAACAGCATGGAATACGTGGTGAACACCCTGCGCCAGGTGGTGCCGTCCCTCAGTGAGCAGGATGCCATCGCCGTGATGCTGGAGGCCCACAACACGGGCGTGGGACTGGTGATCGTCTGTGATCTGGAGCCAGCCGAGTTCTACAGCGAAACCCTCAAGGCCAAGGGCCTGACCAGCACGATCGAACCGGAGAGCTGAGTGAATCCCCGCTGGCGCGGCACCCTGCTGTACGTGCCGGTGCTCTATGGCCTCGGCTGGCTGCTGGTGCGCCCCCTGGCCGGCCTCGCCCCCGGCCTGCGCCCTGACCAGGTGGACCTGGCCGGGGCGGGGGTGTCCCTGCTGCTGCTGCTCCTCTCCCTGCCCCTGCGGCTGCGGCGGGCCTGGGGAGAATCCCACCCCTGGCAAGCCCTTGGGGTGGTGGCCCCAGCAGGCGCGAGCCTGCGGGCCTTCGGGCGGGGGCTGCTGAAGGCCCTGCTGCTGCTGGCCCTGGTGGTGGCGGCCCTGCTGGCCGGAGGCGGCGCCCGCTGGATCGGCCCGGCCGGCCTGGATGGGGGCGAATGGCTGAATGCCCTGGCCCTGGTGGTGGGGGTGGGCTTCGCCGAGGAACTGGTGTTCCGGGGCTGGTTGTGGGGCGAACTGCAGCGCCTGATGGCGCCGCGGGCGGCCCTGCTGCTGCAGGCGGCCCTCTTCGCCCTGGTGCACCCCTGGAGCCGTGCCGGCCTGGTGGGGGCGGTGGGGCTGCTCGGCGGCCTGTTTCTGCTGGGACTGAACCTGGCCCTGCTGCGCCGGGACGATCAGGGGATCCTCTGGGGCCCCATCGGTCTGCACGGAGGGCTTGTGGGCGGCTGGTTCGCCCTGCAGGCGGGGGTGTTGGAACTGCTTCCCCAGGCCCCCCTCTGGCTGGCGGGACCCGGCGGCAGCCAACCCAATCCGATCGGTGGGCTGGTGGGGTGGCTCGGACTGGGGGGGCTGCTGCTGCTGCGCCGTCGTCGGCCCGCTTGAACAAAGGCCCGAAAACGGGCTTGGGCCGCATTACGGGGTCGGGGCCGCTTCAGATCACCGTGAAGGACGCTGCGCTCAGGGTCGCCGGTGCGTTGCCGAGGATGGCGAACTGGGTGAGCGAACCGGCCGTTCCTGCGGACGCCCAGAACAGCCGGCCGGCACCAACGCCGGAGTTGTCGTAGACAATCTGGGGGGCAAGACCGACGGCGACACCGGTGGCGTTGGACGTGAAGTTGGCCGCGGTCAGGTTGCCCGGCGTCAGACCGGTGAAAATGGCATCGTCTAGTCGAATGATGTCCAACGATGTTCCCGAGAGAATCATGTTGGTGATGGTGTCGATGTTCGTGGCTCCAAGCGGTGCGTCAAAGACGTAGAAGTCAAGGCCATTGCCGCCGGTCAGGGTGTCGTTCCCGGTACCACCGATGAGGGTATCGCTGCCCGCATTGCCAAGGAGGACGTCATTATCGGCACCGCCGATGAGGAGGTCGGAGTTGTCACCACCGGACAGATTGTCATTGCCCGATCCCCCATTCAGCGTGTCATTACCCGTGCCGCCGACGAGGCTGTCGTTCCCAGCACCCCCCAGCAGAACATCGTTCAGGTTGCCACCGTCGATGGTGTCATTGCCGTCATCACCATTGACCCAGTCGGCGAAACCCGTCGCCATGGTGAGGCTGTCATCACCCTGTCCTGCAGCCGTGAGCTTGGTGAAGGCAACACCGTTGACCGTGGCACCGCCGGCGAGACTGACGAACTTGTTGGCGCCGGGATCCACGTATTTCAGGGCGAGGCCAGGCCCGGTGAAGACGTTGGATCCCGTGAGCGTGGGGACGACGCCGACGGTGGGGCCGTTGATCCGGATGCCGAAACCATCAGCGATGCTGGCGAAGGTGTTGTTCGTCAGTGTGATCGGACTGTTGACACCATAGAGATCGAGGTAGGAGCCATTGTTAAAGGTGTTCCCTGACAGCGTGGCGGCGACATTGCCCAGACGGTTGCCCGTGGGGCGGACCACGGTCTGGTTGGTGGAGCGCGTGAAGGTGTTGCCTGAGATCAGAACCGAACCGGCCGCAACGGAACCGGGGAAGTTGAGGATGTTGAAACTGCTCAGGAAGCCAGCTTCATCGAAGGTGCTGTCGAGAATCTGGACATTGCCACTGTTGTTCCAGCTGTTCAGGAACGCACTGCCCCCGGCTCCGGTCAAGGGATCGAATCCGGCCTGCCCGTTCAGCGTGACCGTGACATCCTCCAGGGTCAGAGCTGCCGTGATGGGGGTGGTGGCCGAAAAGCTGGTCAACGACATGTAGAGGTTGCCGTTGCCGTTCCAACCTGTATGGGTGCCGCTGAAGGTGACATCCCGGATCAGGAACGCACCGGAGGTTGCGCTCAGAAGGGCTCCTCCATCGGAGAGACCACCTGCGGTGTAGTCCAGGGTGAGGTTCTCAATGCGGCCGGGACCGAAGGTCCCATCCACGTTTCTCTGGAAGATGCGGGTGTCCTTGACGATGGTGCCCGCTTCGGAGGTACCCGTCACGGCGTAACCGGAGGCCCGGACCACCCCAGCGAGGGAGGTCTGCTTGGCCAGGGTTCGGACGGAGGCATAGGTGCCATCCGCGAGCAGAACGATGTCCACCGCCGCCGCCGCATTGATGGCCTCACGGAGGGTGGGGATTCCGGAAGGGGTGACGTTGATGGTGGCCATGCAGGGGGAAGCGCTGGTGAGGAGCCTGGGGTTGAGAGGCTTGCAGGACAGGCGCCTGAAACCGCGGCTGAGCCGCTCAATGCCCGAAGGCTACCTTAAAATCTGCTAACAGACTGTCCGTCGTCCTGTTGGTCCGCCCATTGTCAATGGGTGCCAACACGCCACCTCCGGCCCTTGGAGCATCCGGCACCTCACCTCACGACGTTGCCGTGGCCAGCGCCCGCCGGCCTTCCACCGGTGCCCGCAGCGCCTGATCCAGCGGCGCCGTCCCGTACTCCCGCTCCAGCAGCGCCATGACGGTGCGGCCGAAATCGGCCGGGTTGCGCTCGAAGGCCTCCAGGCAGATCCGGCCGAACACCCGCCCCATCGGCTCGGGGTTCCACAGCAGCTTGCGGGCCGTCCAGGGCATCAGGCTCATGGGGTCGTAACCGGGCTTGAGCATCCCCTGGTCAAAAGCGTACTGCTCCAGATGGGTGTGGGGCTGGAGGCCGATGAAGAAGATGGCCGGCTCCACCTTGTCGGCGCCGAAGATGCGCTCCAATTCCCTGTGGTAGGCGATCGTCTGGCGGATCGTGTCGGGCCGCTCATCGATCACGTTGAACGAATAATTGACGGAGACGTGCTCGCGGAACCCAGCTTCCGCCAGCAGGCGGCAGTTCTCCAGCACCGTGCGCAGGTTGTAGCCCATGCGCATCTTGCGGACGAGCTCCTGGGACCCCGAGGTGATGCCGATCTCGAAGTAGCTCATCCCCGTGGCCACCATCAGCTCGGCCAGTTCGGCATCGAGGTTGTCGGCACGGATGTAGGCCGCCCAGCGGATGTCCGTGAGGCCCTCCGCCTGAACGGCCCGCAGCAGCTGTTTTGCATCGTCGATGTAGCGCCGGGCCGGGATGAACTGGGCATCGGTGAACCAGAAGCCACGCACGCCCCGGTCGTAGAGCTGGCGCATCTCCCGCACCACCTCGGCGATGGGGTTGACCCGCACGGCCTTGCCCTCCACCACGGTGTAGACGCAGTAGCAGCAGTTGTGGGGGCAGCCGCGCTTGGTCTGGACCCCGACGTAGAAGTCGCCACCGTCGAGGTACCAGTTCAGCTGGGGCCAGATCGATGCGATGTAGGCGTAGTCGCAGGCGGTCTTCTCCAGGCCGGCCGGCTGCTCGTGGATCAGACCCGGACGGGGCGCCTCGCCCACCACGTAGCAGCGCTCCGCCGCGAGCGACTGGCCACGGATCAGTTTCTCCAGCAGCCCTTCCCCCTCCCCCACCGACACCACGGAGCCGGTGGGCAGGCCACGGCCCAGCTGCTCATAGAAGACGCTCACGGCCCCGCCGCCGATCACCACCCGGGCCCCCGGGTTGTGCCGGCGGGCGCACCGCAGACCGCGACGCACCAACCGCAGGTTGCGCCACAGCTCTCCGTAATAGGAGCCCATCAGCCGCAGTCCGCCGAGCGCCCCCCGCAGGCGCTTGAGGGGGTTGGCGGAATAGAACACCTCAAAGGAGTTCTGCAGCGGATTGCCGCCCCGGCCATCGACCGGGGCATAGATCTGGATGTCCCGCCAGGAGAACACCAGCAGGGTGGGCCGGAACTGATCCACCACCTCGAGCAGCACCCGCTGCACATCGAGCAGGGGCACGGCCGCCAGATCCAGGATCCGCTGGCTCAGGGCGGGGAAACACTTGTGCAGGTGATCGGCCAGGTAGATGGGGCCGATCGGGAAGATCGGATTGCAGGGCAGCCGCACCAGCAGCACCCGTTGGTCGCTCACGGCTGGCGCGGCTCGAGGGGGTGTCCGGACGCTAACAAGCGCGCCCGGGCTGCCGGTGGGGGCCGGCCGTCCCCGGGGGAGGGGGCCCGCCGCGAAGCAAAGGTTTTCTTCATGAAGGCGCCGCTCACACTCCGCAACACTCTGTTACAGTGGCCCCAGGTGGGATTCCGCCTCTACCTCCTTCACCGGATCGGCGCTATCGCGCCCGCCTGGTGTCACCTTCTTTCGCACTCATGACCGCCACTCTCCAGCAGCGCTCCGGCGCTTCGGCGTGGAACCAGTTCTGTGAGTGGGTCACCTCCACCAACAACCGCCTCTACGTCGGTTGGTTCGGTGTGCTGATGATCCCCACCCTGCTGGCCGCCACCATCTGCTT
>CALRJP020000015.1:0-90342 GCA_943367585.1 Rhizobium sp. Q54 | reverse complement strand
CCGCCGCCACCCCGGTGACCCCCGCGTCCCCGCCCGTGCGTCCGGCCCCCTACCGCGTCACCATCCGCCTGCCCCTGGCGGATCCCTCCGCCCCGGCGGAGGTGGTCACCAAGGCGCTGCGGGCCGCGGGGGTGCCGTTCGAGGTGGAGACCATCGAGCGCCTGCCGTCGGCCGGCACCCCGGCCACCGAGACCCCCGCCTCCGGAGGCGCGGCCCCCGCCGGCGGCGGTGCGGCCCCCACGTCCCGTCCGGCGCCGGCGCCCCGCTGATCCGATGACTCCCCCCTCCCGGCGGCAGCTGAGCCCACGCCAGGCGCGCCAGCTGATGGACACGGCCTACCTGGCGGCCTCCACCGCCCTGCTGTGGGTGGCGCTCTATTACCTGCCGGTCGGCAGCCCCCTGTTCCGTCTCGCCCTGCCCCTGCCCCTGGCCCTGTTGCAGCTGCGCCATGGCTGGCGCTGCGCCCTGGAGGGGGTGGTGGTGACGGCCCTGCTGCTGGTCGCCCTGATGGGGCCGATCCGCGGCCCCCTGGTGCTGTTCCCCTATGGCCTCCTCTCCCTCTGGCTGGGCTGGGGCTGGCGCCGCCGCAGCAGCTGGTGGCTCACCCTGGGGGTGGGCGCCCTGATCGGTGCCGCCGGCTTCCTGGTGCGGGTGGCGGTGCTCTCGGTGCTGGTGGGCGAGAACCTCTGGGTGGTGATCACCACCGCCGCTGCCAACCTGCTCGACCGCCTCGCGGGGGTGGTGGGCCTGGCCGGGGGCTTCGATCTGGCCCAGGTTCAGGTGGCGGCCCTGCTGCTGGTGCTGCTGCAGAACCTGATCGTGGTGCTGGCCCTCCACGCCGTGGCCTACTGGATCTTCCCGAGGCTCGATCTGCCGATCAGCGAGCCGCCGCCGGCCCTGCGCGGCCTGGTGGCCCTCGACCCCCTTTGAGCCAGCTGCGGCGGATCGGCGGTTCCGCGGCCGCCGCCGACCGCTGGTGCGGACCCTGGCGGAAGGGCTGGCGCCACAGTGAGGTGCTGCTGCTGCTGGCGGCCACCGACACCGCCGCCGTGCCCGGCATCTCCGCCGCCGGCGCCACCCCCAGCTCCCGCCGCCGCACGGCGGCGGCCGATGCCGAGCTGCTGCTGCTCGGCCCCGCCGGCGAGCGTCCCCATGCCCTCCCCCCCCTGCCCGCCGGGGTGTCCCCCGCCCTGATCAGCCATGTGGTGCTGCGGGAGCTGGGATTGGTCCCCCTGGTGGTCGACCTGGGCTGCCCGGTGGCCCCGGCGGTGGCCCACCTGCGGCTGCCGGGGCCGGTGGGGGCCGGTCCGGCCCGTTGCCTCAGCGGCGGGGAGGCCCTCGATCCGGGGCGGCTGGAGGCCCTGCTGGCCCTGGGCCGCCGCTGGGGGGAGCGCCTGCCGCCGGGCCGTCCCCTGCTGCTGGCGGAATGCGTTCCCGGAGGCACCAGCACCGCCCTGGCCGTGCTGACGGGGCTGGGGGTGGCGGCCCACGGGCTGGTGAGCGGCAGCCTGCGCCACCCCGACCATGGCCGCAAGCGGGCCATGGTGGAGCGGGGGCTGCGGGCGGCGGGTCTGACCGCGGCCGGCGCTGGGGACCGGGCCGACGCGATGCGGGTGGCCGCCGCCGTGGGGGATCCGATGCAGCCCCTGGCCGCCGCCGTGGTGCTGGCGGCCGCCGCCGCCGGCCGGCCCGTGCTGCTGGCGGGCGGCAGCCAGATGGCGGCGGTGCTGGCCCTGGCCCTGGCCCTGGCGCCCCCCACCCTGCGCCCGGCGGTCGCCGCGGCGGCGGCGGTGGGCACGACCGCCTGGGTGGCCCACGAGGCGGGCAGCGACCTGTCCCTCCTGCTGCAGCGCATCGGCGAGCGCTGGGGGGTGGAGCCCCTGGCCTTTGCGGCCGACCTGCGCTTCCCCGATCCCTGCCATCCAGCCCTGGCGGCCTACGAGCGGGGCTATGTCAAGGAGGGGGTGGGGGCGGGGGGGCTGGCCCTGCTCTGGCAGCTCAGCGGCCGCTCCGCTCCAGCCCTGGCCCAGCTCTGCGATCAGGCCTGCGCCACGCTGCTGGGGCCGCCGCCGCCTACGGTCCGCTGAATGGGTGACCCCTTCCCCCCACCGCCGTCCCCGGGCCTCAGCCGCCGCACCCTGCTGCGCCTCGGTGCGGCCTCCGCCCTCACCCTGCTGGCCGGTTGCGACCGCCAGGAGCCGGTGTTGCTGGGCAGCCGGGGCGACCTGCCCGCCGCCTGGGCCCGCCGCCTGCCCAAGCCCTGGCGCAGCCAGCTCCTGGAGGATCCCGCCCAGGTGCTGGCCCGGGCGGCCGCCCCCCTGACGGGTCTGCTGCAGCTCAGCGATGGCTGGGCCGCCGGGCTGAAGGCCTCCGACCTGCAGCCCATCGGCACGCCAGCCCTGGTCGAGCGGCTGGAGCCGATGGCGGCCCCGCTGGCCCGCCTCCATGGCCCGCCCGGCGCCGGCCCCCTGGCCTTCCCCTGGTCCTACGGCCCCTGGGTCCTGGTGCTGCGCAGCCGGCCCGACCTGGCCCGGCGCCAAGCCGAGGGCTGGGATCTGCTGCTCGACCCCAGCCTGGCCGGCCGGCTGGTGCTGCCCTCCTCCCCCCGGGTGACGATGGCGCTGCTGGGGGAGGACCCGGAACGGCTGCGGCGGCTGCGGCGCTCGGCCCTGGCCTATGACGAGCGGGATGGCCTGAGCCTGCTGCTCACCGGCGAGGCCGAGGCCGCCGTGCTGCCCCGCCAGCGGGTGGTGGGCCTGCTGCGCCGCGATCCCCGGCTGCAGGTCCTGCTGCCCGAGAGCGGCTCCCCCCTGAGCTGGAACCTGTTGCTGCGGCCGGCAGGCCCCCATCCGGAGCCGCCCCTGGAGTGGCTGGGGGAGGCCCTGGAGCCCCCCCTGCTGCCGGCCCTGCTGGCGGGGGGCTGGGTGCCGCCCCTGCCCAGGGACCAGCTGCAGCGGGCGCTGGTGGACTTCCCGGCGGTGATCGCCGCCCTGCTGCTGCCCCCCCAGCCTGTGCTGGAGCGCTGCTTCAGCCTGGAGCCCCTCACCGCCAGCAAACGGGCGGCGTTGCAGCGGCTCTGGGATGGGGCCGCCCCGGTCCCTGCCACCTGATCCGTCCGCCCGTCAGCCCCAGAGGCGGCGGCGCGGCGCGGCCGCCAGCCGTCGATGGGTGTCGGCCAGCAGGTCGGGGATGGGCAGCTGCAGCGGACAGCGGGGCAGGCAGTCGCCGCAGCGGCCGCAGGCGGAGGCATCCACCGCTTCCCACCAGTGGCCGGCCCGGCCGATGAGGTTGTAGCGCTCCGTGGCGAAGGGCTCCATGCCATGGCCCACCGCCAGGTTTCGCAGCCGCAGCAGGGCGGGGATCGGCACGGCATTGGGGCAGGGCAGGCACTGGCGGCACTGGCCGCAGCGGTCGGCACCGAGCCGCTCGCGGCCGGCCGCCTCCAGCCGGGCCAGGGCCGCCGCGAGCGCCTGGCGATCGCCGGCGCTAGGAACATCGGCGGTGGCACCCAGGCGCCCGGCCCAGGCCAGGTCCCCGGGCCGGGCGGCCCCCAGGGAGAGGGTGCTGATCCCTTCGGCCAGCAGGAAGCGGTAGGCCAGTTCCAGGGGGGCGAAAGGGGCACAGTCGGCCGTGAGCTCGGGCGGGGGGGCATACAGACGGCCGCCCTTGTCGGCCGGGGAGATGGCCAGCACGCCGAGGCCCGCCGCCAGGGCCTGGCGGGCCAGGGGCAGCCGCTCCCGGTCGAACAGATGCAGGTGCAGGCTGCAGAAGCTGAAGCGGTGGCTTTCGAGGGCCGTTGCGATCAGGGCCGTGTCCCCGTGGCTGCTGAAGCCCACCTGGCCCACCAGCCCCTCCCCCGTGGCCCAGGCCAGCAGTTCGGCCCCCGGCCCCGAGAGGGCCCACTCCAGGTGCTCCGGTCGGTTGAGGCCGTGAACGGCCAGGTTGTCGAGCCGCTCGATCCCCAGCCGCCGCAGGCAGGCCCGCAGCTGGCGACGGCCTTCCTCCAGATCCGGGCCGGGCAGGAGCTTGCTGGTGAGCACCAGGGCGGAGCGCTCCGCCGGATCGCGTTCCCCCAGCCGCCGCAGGGCCTGGCCGAGGAAGGCCTCGGCTGGGCCATAGGCGGGGGCGGTTTCGATGTGGTTGATCCCGGCCGCCAGGGCCGCCACCAGCACGGCGTCGGTGGCCTCCGGGGAGTCGAGGGCCCGCATCGTGCCGAGGGTGAACGCCGACACGGCCCTTCCCGTCCCGAAGGGCCGCCGTCCAGCCGGCGCCGGCGGGGCCAGGGGATCAGGCGCCAGTGCCGCCGCCCTCGGGGGCTTCCTCCGGGCCGAGATCGGGCTCGACGACCGTCCGGCCGATGTGGCGGATCAGGTCGGCCGGGCTGGTGCGGTCGAGGAAGCGGCGGAAATCCTCCTGGTCTTCGGCATCGGCCTCCGCATCCACCGGGATCGAGGCATCGGCCACCACCTCCTCCAGCATCCAGATGCCGCTGTCGGTGCGCAGGGCCAGGGCGATGGCATCGCTGGGCCTGGCATCCAGCTCGATGGGCCGGTCGGTGCCGTTCTGCAGCTTGAGCACGGCCCGGAAGGTGTTGTCCTCGATCGCGTGGATGATCACCCGCTCGAGTTGCAGGCCACCGGCCTGCAGCAGGGTGGCCATCAGGTCGTGGCTGAGGGGCCGGGGCGGCCGTTCCTTGTTCAGGCCCGAGAGAATGTTCTGCGCCTGGGCCTGGTCGATCCAGATCGGCACCTGCCTCCGCCCGGCGGGGTCGCGCAGCAGGACGATCGGACTGCGGCTGGCCGCATCCAGGGCGATCCCGGCGACACGCATTTCAACCATGGTCGGGCCCGCTCCTCGCACGTGATGGTCCCCGTGGAACGATTATGGCCACTGCAGCCACCACAGGGGATGTTCACCGGACTGGTGCAGGCCATCGGCAGGCTGGAGCGCAGTCCGGCCGGGGTGCGCGTGCGCACCGACCTCGGCCCCCTGGCCCTGGGGGACAGCGTCGCCGTCGACGGGGTCTGCCTCACGGTGGCCGAGCTGTTCGCCGATGGCTTTCGGGCCGATGTCAGCGAGGAGACCCTGGGCCGCAGCACCCTGGCCGAGCGGGCCGCCGCTGGCGGCTGGGTGAACCTGGAGCCGGCCCTGCGCCTGGTCGACCGCCTCGGCGGCCATCTGGTCAGCGGTCACGTCGATGGCCTCGGTGCGATCACCGCCATCGAGCGGCAGCCGGACTCCTGGCGGGTGGAGGTGGCCTGGCAGGACCCCGCCTATGGCCGCTATGTATGCGAGAAGGCGAGCGTGGCCCTCGATGGCATCAGCCTGACGGTGGCCGGCTGCGAGCCCGACGGCCGTCGCTTCTGGATCGCCGTGATTCCCACCACCTGGAGCACCACCACCCTGGCGGGGCGCCGGGTGGGGGAGATGGTCAACCTGGAGGCCGATCTGCTGGCCAAATACACCGAGCGGCTGCTGCGGCGGGCCGGGACGGCGGCACCGGAGGCCACGCTCTCCTCCGCCTGGCTGGCCGAGCACGGCTGGGGTTAGCCGGGAGGGGGCCGGACCCCCTCCCCTTGATGCTGCGAGTCGTCAACGCCCACGGTCAGCGGCCTGCTCCCTTGTCACGCTGGACGTCAGCGCGAACGGCACCCATGCTCACCTCCCAGGCCCCATCCTCCCGACAGGCCATGGGGGCGGCCCTGCGTGCCTTCACCCTGGCGGAGGGGGTGATGCTGCTGGTGCTGGGGGTGCTGGCCCTCGTGTTTCCCGTGCTGGCCTCCAAGTGGGTCACCGCCGTGGTGGCCATCGCCTTCCTGGTGGGGGGCCTGGTGGGGTGGATCAGTTCCCTGCTGCGTTCGCCGGGGCTGAGCCGGGGCATGACCTTCTGGCGGCTGGTGACCGCCACCCTGTTCCTGGTGCTGGGGGTGTGGATGATCCAGCAGATGGCCGCCGGTCCGGCGGCGGCGGCGGTCCCCATGGCCGCTCTGGCCCTGGCCATCGGTGTGGTGTTCCTGGTGGAGGGAATGGTGGAGGTCTTGGTCGCCACCTCCCACCGTCACATCGCCGGTTGGCGCTGGGGGCTGGTGAACGGCGTGGTGACGCTGGCCCTGGGGCTGCTGATCCTGACGATGAAGTTCTGGAGCCTGCTCTGGGTGGTGGGCACCCTGGTGGGGATCAGCTTCCTGTTCAGCGGCATCGACCTGCTGCGCTTCAGCGCCAGCTTTCACCCCGACGGGGACGGATGGTCCGCGGGGTCTGGCTCAGGAGAGGGGGTCGCCGGCGCCATCGAGGGGCAGCAGCCAGATTGACCCGGTTTCTTTGTGGATCTCGATCCTGAACTCCTGACCGGGTTCCAGGCCCATGCGCCGGGTGTAGGCCTGGCCGATCAGCAGGTTGCCGTTGCCATGCACCCGGGTGCGGAATTCGGCCTGCCGTCCCTTCCCGACCCCACTGGCACCGCTGCCTCCGGCCCCGCCGGAGGGCAGGGTGTAGCCCTTGGCCGCCACCAGGGCTCGGTAGAAGTTCTTCTTGAGCACCCTGCCGCTGGGCCCCACATAGCCGCAGGCGCGGGCGATCTGGTCCTCCGGCCGGTTACTGAGAGAGCGGGCCCGCTCCAGAAGGGCCTGGCCTTCCAGCATCACGGTTCCGGCTGAGTTGTCCTCATTGGCTGGTCCTTTCTGGGCACCCATCAGCCGGTCAGACGGAGACTTCTGAAACGATTGTGCCGATTGTTGTGCTGAACAGGCAACAGTCAGGGAATCAGAGCAGGTAAAGAATCCCGTAAAGCACCACCCAGATTCCGTCGACGAAGTGCCAGTAGAGCTCGGCGGCCTCCAGACCGAAGGGGGCGGCGCTGGTGACGCGACCGCCCTGACGGGTCTGGAACCAGACCAGCAGGATGCAGATCACCCCGAGGGTGACGTGCAGCCCGTGGAAGCCCGTCAGGGCATAGAACGTGCTGGCGAAGAGGTTGTCGGTGAGGCCGAAGGGGAGGGTGAAGTACTCCACCATCTGGCCGGCCAGGAAGGCGGCTCCGAGGCCCGCGGTGAGCAGCAGCCAATTGCGGCAGGGCCCCATCCGACCCAGCAGCAGGTTGCGTCCGGAGCGGTGGAAGGTGTAGCTGCTGACCAGCAGCAGCATGGTGTTGATCGATGGCAGCAGCAGTTCCAGCTCGTACGTCGACCCCTCCGGCAGCGGATTGACCGCCCGGAAGGTGAGGTAGGCGGCAAAGAAGCCGGCGAAGGTCATTCCGTCGGCCACCAGGAAGGTGGCCAGGCCGAACAACCTCAGATCCGCATGCTCACCGTGCGCCTCGGCGGTGACCGCTTCGGCGGTGCTGGTGCTGGTGGCGAGGCTGGTCATGGGATCGCGGACGGGGGACGGGGGATGGGCCAGGCGGTGGGGGTGATCAACGGCGGCCGGCGCCGCTCCAGAGGTCCTTGCCGGTGGCGGCCGCCACGCTCAGGGTGTCTTCATCAACGCCGTAACCGTAGGGGTGTTCCACCAGCGGCGCCGCACCGATCCAGTTCTCCACCGGCGGCGGCGAGGAGGTGAGCCACTCGGGGGTGAGGGCGTTCCAGGGGTTGTCACCGGCCACCTGGCCCCGGAAGGCGCTCACGATCACGTTGTAGAGGAAGGGCAGGCTGCTGATGGCCATCAGCAGGGCCCCCACGCTGCTGATCTGGTTGAGGGTGGTGAAGCTGGGGTCGTACTCGGCCACCCGCCGCGGCATGCCGTTGAGCCCCAGCCAGTGCTGGGGGGCGAAGCAGAGGTTGAAGCCCACGAAGGTGAGCAGGAAATGCAGGCGGCCGAGATCCTCGTTGAGCATCCGGCCGGTGAATTTCGGATACCAGTGGTAGATCGAGGCGAAAATCACGAACACCGTGCCCCCATAGACGATGTAGTGGAAGTGTCCCACCACGAAGTAGGTGTCGTGGACGTGGATGTCGAAGGGCACCTGGGCCAGGGCCACACCGGTGATGCCCCCGAACACGAAATTGACGATGAAGGCGCAGGAGAAGAGCATGGCGCTGTTCAGGGCCAGCTTGCCGCCCCAGAGGGTGGCCAGCCAATTGAAGAACTTGATGCCCGTGGGCACGGCGATGAAGGAGGTGGCGATCGTGAAGAACAGGCGCATCCAGGGGGGCGTGCCGCTGGTGAACATGTGGTGGGCCCAGACCACCAGGCCCAGCACCACGATGGCCAGGATCGAATACACCATGGTGGTGTAACCGAACAGGGGTTTGCGGGAGTGGATCGGCAGGATCTCACTCACCAGGCCGAAGGCCGGCAGCACCATGATGTACACGGCCGGGTGGGAATAGAACCAGAAGAGGTGCTGGTAGACCACCACGTTCCCGCCCAGTGCCGGGTTGAAGAAGCCCGTGTGGGCCACGATGTCGAAGCTCAGCAGCAGCAGGGTGCCGGCCAGCACGGGGGTGGAGAGCACCACCAGGATGCTGGTGCCGAGCATCGCCCAGCAGTACATGGGCAGCTGCATCAGCTTCAGCCCGGGCCGCCGCAGCTTGAGCACGGTGGCGATGAAGTTGATGCCGCCGAAGATGGAGCTTCCCCCCAGCAGCAGCACGCTCACGATCCACACCACCTGACCCAGGGCGGGGGTGGTGATGCTCAGCGGTGGGTACGCCGTCCAGCCCGACTGGGCCGCGCCGGTGATGAAGTAGCTGCCGATCAGCAGAATCCCGGCCGGTGGAATCATCCAGAAGGCCACCGCGTTGAGCCTGGGGAAGGCCATGTCCCTGGCACCCACGTAGAAGGGGATCAGGTAGTTGCCGAAGCCGCCGTTCACCACCGGAACGATCCACAGGAAGATCATCACCGTGCCGTGCAGGGTGAGAACTTCGTTGTAGGTTTCGCGGCTGACAAAATCGGAGATCGGGCTGGCCAGCTCGGCCCGGATCACCCCCGCCAGGGCACCACCGATGAAATAGAAGACGAAACCGGTCACCAGGTACTGGAGGCCAATCACCTTGTGGTCGAGGCTGAAGCTGAAGTAGCGCAGCCAGCCCTGGGGCTGGAGGCTGTCCTGGAAGTCGTTGGGGGAAGCGACGGTCATCGGGTCTGGATGGGTCGGGCGGGGGAAGGGGCGGGGGTGCGGACGATCAGGCGGTGGGGGTGGTCGATGCGCTGGCGACCGTGGCCGTCACGGGGCTGTTCTTCTGCAGCCAGGCGTCGTAGGCATCCGGTTCATGCACCACCACGGTGGAGCGCATGCCGCCGTGGTACGGGCCACAGAGCTCGGCGCAGATGATCGGGTAACTGCCGGCCTTGGTGGGGGTGAAGGTGAGAACGGTGGGCTGGCCGGGGATCACGTCCTGCTTGAGCCGGAACTGGGGCACCCAGAAGGCATGGATCACGTCGTTGGCCTTCATGCGCAGCTCCACAGGCCGGCCGTTGGGCACGTGGAGTTCTCCACTGGTGATGTCCCCTTCCGGGTAATGGAAGATGAAGGCGAACTGCATGGCCGTCACCTCGACGGGCAGCACATTGGTTTCGCCCGCCCCGGTGCCGATGCCGCCCCAGACCCGTGGGGCCTTCAGCGCCGTGCCTGCCGTGGGGTCCGCCCCGGCACCGGCCGTGCTGACGGAGGCCTCCATGGTTTCCATCGACGGCATCCGGTGCATGGCGGAATGGTCGTTGAGGCTGCTCATGCCGCCCATCCGCTCGTAGATGTCGTAGCTGTAAATGCCGACGAACAGGACCACGATCGCCGGGATGGCGGTCCAGACGATCTCGAGCAGCAGATTGCCCTCGATCGCCAGGCCGTCGGTGTGGTCCCCGGCCCGGCGGCGGAACCGCACCAGGCTGAACACCACCAGCCCCACGATGCCCAGGAACAGGATCGTGCCGATGCTGAACAGCACCCGGAACAACGAGTCGTAGACAGGCGCGTTGGCGCTGGCGTCGAGGGGCAGCAGGTCGACGTTGTAGCCCACCCAGAGGCCGGACAGGACGAGCGCCATGCCCACCAGCAGGGTGACCAGGGAGGAGGGAATCGGCACGGCGGCGGCGGCGGGACGGCTGTCGGGAGGGGGGAAGCTCCTGAGCTCAACAGCTTATGGAAGGCCGTTCGCGGGCCGTGCGTTCGTTGTAGCCAGCGAATCAATTTCGTAGAAATTTCATCTTCAGTTAGCGCGATGTGCTGATTTGCACATCTTTCAAGGCCTCCATAATTCCTGGCCTCTCAGGGGCCCCGCCCGGGGAACCCGCCGTCCCTGCGGCCCCCTCGCGGCTTCGGCCCCCATGTCCACGCTCCCCTCAGCGCCTTGCGGTGGCGGTCGGTTGCCGGGGGATCCTTTGATGGCGGGGTGCCTTCCACCCGAGTGGCACCGGAGCGGAGCCGCCATGCCCTTCACCCACGAGCAGATCCAGAGGGTCCGCCACCGCCATCGCGGCTACATCCTCACCCTCGCCACCGAGGTGCTGCTGATTCTGGCGCTGCCCTTCTGTCAGTTCCATGCCTGGCTGCTGTCCCTGCTGCTGATCGGCCTGGCGGTGGTGTTGATCACCACGGTGACGCGGTACTCCCCCCTGGTCAGCACACGGCCCCTGCTGTACGGCCTCGGTGGCCTGGCGCTCGTCCTGGAGGTGGTCTGGCATCTGGCCCTGGCCTTCGATCCACCGCTGGGGCGGCTGGTCACGGTGCCGCACGTGATCGCCTGGCTGCTGTTCTTCCTGGTGGCGCTGATGCGCAAGGTGAAGACCCTGGTGCGGGAGCCCTTCGTGACGCTGGCGGTGGTGATGGGGGCCACCTCCGGCTATCTCCTGGTCGGCATCGCCGGGGGGGTGATGCTGGTGGCCCTGTGGGTCCTGCATCCGGGCGCCTTCGACCTCTCCGCCCTGCCGGTGCTTGTGGATCGCAACGCCGACGCCGTGGCGATGGCGCCGGCGCTGATGGCCGCCTCGTTCATGATCCTCACCAGCGTGGGATCGGCGGTGCTCCGCAGCAGCGACGTGACCGGGCAGGTGATCACGGTGGTGATCACCATTTCGGGCCAGCTGTACATCGCCATCCTCATTGCCCTGATCCTGGGCCGCTTCCACAGCAGGCCGGCCAGAGCAAGGGCCGTTGCGCCCACCCATTCCCACCGGCCAGGGCACCAGCCTTCGATCCGCTGAGGTGCTCCGGCGGTGATACCGCCGCCGCTGGGGCCCGGAGCTGGCTGGCCCAGCTGCATCCTGTGAGGCAAGGCCGCGTGCGGTGCCTTGCGTTCGTTGTAGCCACAGAATCAATTTCGGAGAAATTTCACATTTACTTCGCACGATGTGCTGATTCGCACATCTTTCAATGCCCGCTAACTTGGTTGCCCAAAGAGCACTTGTTCATGGCCGTGGCGCCCTCCGCGCAACCCCTGTCCCGGCCACGGTCCACCGCCGGGGACGCTTGGCCCCTGCGCCTGGTGCCCCTGCTCACCGCCCACCTCGTTGTCGCCCTCGTGGCCCTGGTGGCCATCGGAGGTGCGACCCGGGTGATGGAGGCGGGCCTGGCCTGTCCGGACTGGCCCCTCTGCTACGGCGTGCTCTGGCCGGGCCGCCAGTGGAACCTTCAGGTGTTCCTTGAGTGGTTCCACCGCCTCGACGCCTTCCTGGTGGGCGTCGCCCTCCTGGTGCTCTTCGCCCTCAGCCTGCGGTTCCGGGCCCGCTTCCCCGGCTGGCTGCCCTGGAGCGCCGGTCTGGCCCTGGCCCTGGTGGCGGTGCAGGGGGGACTGGGGGCCCTCACCGTGCTCAGCCAGCTGGCCGCCCCCACCGTCACCCTGCACCTGGCCACCGCCCTGAGCCTGGTGCTCCTGCTCAGCGCCATGCACCAGGGCCTGGAGCTCCCCGCCCCGGAGGCTGCCGTCCAGCTGCCGCGCTGGTGGTCCCCCCTGCCCGGTCTGGCTGCCCTGCTCGTCGGCGCCCAGTGCCTGCTGGGTGGGGCCATGGCCAGCCGCTGGGCCGCCGATCTCTGTGTCCAGGCCGGCGAGGGTTGCCGCTGGTTGCTGTGGCATCGCCAGGGGGCCTATCCGGCGGCCGTCACTGTGCTGCTCCTGGCCGCCATCTCCCTGGCCCTGCCGGCCGGCCACCGGAGGCTCCAGGGTCTGGCCCTGGCCGCCGCCGGGCTGGTGGCGGTTCAGGTGGCCCTCGGGGTCGTCACCCTGCGGCTCCAGCTCGCCGTTCCCGCGGTCACCGTGGCCCACCAGCTCACCGCCGCCCTGCTGGTGGGGGTGCTGGGGGGGCTGTGGGGACGGTCCGTGCTGTCCCCTTCCGTTCCAACCCGTCTTGAGGTGGCCCATGGTTAGTGTCAGCGCCGTGTCGGCCATCGCCGTGTCCCCGGCCCCGGCAGCGATCCGACCTTCGGTGAAGCTGCCGGCCTGGCTGGAGGTGGCCAAGCCTCGGCTGATTCCCCTGCTGCTCGCCACCACGGTGGGCGGCATGGCCCTCACCGCCGCCTGGCCGCTGGATCCGCTGCGGCTGGTCTGCACCCTGGTGGGTGGCTCGATGGCTTCGGCGGCGGCCGGTGTCCTCAACTGTCTCTGGGAGCAGGAGCTCGACGGCCGCATGCAGCGGACCAGCCGCCGCGCCCTCCCCTCGGGCCGGCTGGCCCAGCGGCAGGCCTTCGCCCTGGCGGTCGGCCTCACGGTGGCCTCGGTGCTGGTGCTGGTGCTGGGGGTGAATGCCCTGGCCGCGTCCCTGGCCCTGCTGGGGCTGTGCAGCTACGTGCTGCTCTACACCGCCCTGCTCAAGCCCCGCACCACCCAGAACATCGTCATCGGCGGCATCGCCGGGGCCATTCCCCCCCTGGTGGGGGCGGCCGCCGCCACCGGCCACCTCGGCTGGAGCAGCTGGTGGCTGTTCAGCCTGGTGATGGTGTGGACCCCGGCCCACTTCTGGGCCCTGGCCCTGCTCCTGCATGAGGACTACCGCTCCGTCGGCATCCCGATGCTGCCGGTGGTGAAGGGTCTGGAGGTCACGGCCGGGGCGATCCGCCGCTACAGCTGGGTCACGGTGGCGATGAGCCTGGCTGGCGTGGTGGCCCTCCCCAGCGGCGGTTGGCTCTATGGCCTGCTGGTGCTTCCCTTCAACGCCAGGCTGCTCCAGCTCAGCGGCAGCCTGCTGGAGGATCCCGGCGATCCCCGCCGGGCCCGCAGCCTGTTCCGCTGGTCGATCTTCTACCTCTTCGGCATCTGCCTGCTGCTGGTGCTGGCGCGCACGCCCCTGGCCGCCGCCGGCGACCCGGCGTCCCTGCTCAGCGCCGCCCTCCATCTGGCACCCACGGCAGCTGCCTAGATTGGCCTGGCTTCCAGCCCTTCGCGATTGATCCCGGCTTGATCGAGCTCCAGCACCTCAGCAAGCGTTTCGGCGGCCGCAAGGTCGAGCCGGTGCAGGCCCTGGACGACCTCTCCCTGAGCGTGCCGGCAGGTTCCCTCTACGGTCTGCTCGGGCCCAACGGCGCCGGCAAGACCACCGCCCTGCGGATCCTCTGCACCCTGCTGGCTCCCGATGCCGGCCAGGTGCACGTGGCCGGGGTGGACGCCCTTGCCGAGCCCCGTGCCGTCCGCCGCCTGCTCGGCTACGTGGCCCAGGAGGTGGCCATCGACAAGATCCTCTCCGGCCGGGAGCTGCTCCACCTCCAGGCCGCCCTGCACCACATGGGGGCCGCCGACCGCCTCCAGCGCACCGCCGAGCTGATCGAGTTGCTTGCCATGGGCGACTGGATCGACCGCCGCTGTGGCACCTATTCCGGCGGCATGCGCCGCCGGCTGGATCTGGCCGCCGGCCTGCTCCACCGCCCCAGGGTGCTGGTGCTCGATGAACCCACGGTGGGTCTGGATATCGAGAGCCGCGCCACCATCTGGCAGGTGCTGCGGCAGCTGCGGGACCAGGGCACCACGGTGCTGCTCAGCAGCCACTACCTCGAGGAGGTGGATGCCCTGGCCGACCGCCTGGCCATCATCGACGGCGGCCGGGTGATCGCCGAAGGCACCCCCGCCGCCCTCAAGGGCGCCCTCGGCGGCGACCGGGTGACGCTGCGGGTGCGGGAGTTCAGTGACGAACAGGAGGCGGACCGGGTGCGCGACCTGCTCCAGGCCTGCCGCGGCGTTCGCCAGGTGGTGGTGAACCGGGCCCAGGGCTATTCCCTCAACCTGGTGGTGGAGGACAGCGGCGTGGTGGAGACCCTGCGGCAGCAGCTGGCCGAGGCCCAGCTGCCGGTGTTCGCCCTGGCCCAGAGCCGCCCCAGCCTGGATGACGTCTACCTTCAGGCCACCGGCCGCACCCTGAGCGATGCGGAACTCTCCGTGGCCGGTCGCCGCGACCTCAAGGAGGAACGCAAGCAGTCGATGCGATGACCCGCACCCCCCCCATCCCCATGACCAGCGCCAGCCCCTCCCTGACCCCCCTTCCCGCCGCCAGCGGTGAACCGTCGGCCTTTGCTGAGATCGCCCAGGAGACCCTCGCCCTCACCCGTCGCCTGTTCGTCCAGCTGGCCCGGCGTCCCTCCACCCTGGTGGCGGGGGTGCTGCAACCCCTGATCTGGCTGGTGCTCTTCGGGGCCCTGTTCGCCAACGCCCCGGAGGGGCTGCTGCCCGGGGGGATCAGCTATGGCCGCTTCCTGGGGGCCGGGGTGATCGTGTTCACGGCCTTCAGTGCCGCCCTCAACGCCGGCCTGCCGGTGATGTTCGACCGGGAGTTCGGCTTCCTCAACCGGCTGCTGGTGGCGCCGCTGCGCTCCCGCAGCTCGATCGTCTTCGCCTCGGTCCTCTACATCACGAGCCTGAGCCTGGTGCAGAGCCTGGCGATCATGGGCACCGCGGCCCTGCTGGGCTATGGCTGGCCCGGTGGGGCGGGGTTGCTGCTGGTGCTGGTCACCCTGCTGCTGCTTGTCTTCGCCGTCACTGCCCTCAGCCTCGGCCTGGCCTTCGCCCTGCCGGGCCACATCGAGCTGATCGCCGTGATCTTCGTGGCCAACCTGCCGCTCCTGTTCGCCAGCACCGCCCTGGCCCCGATTTCGTTCATGCCCCCCTGGCTGGGCTGGCTGGCGGCCCTGAATCCCCTTACCTTCGCGATTGAACCGATCCGCGCCGCCTACGCGGGGTCCTTCCACCTCACCGACGTGGTGCTGGTGGCCCCCTACGGGTCCCTCTCGGCCCTCACCTGCCTGGCCATCCTGGCGGGCCTGGCCGCCGGTCTGTTCCTGCTGATCCGCCCGATGCTGGATCGCAAGCTCACCTGACGCCCCGCCCCGTGTCCCTGCCTTCCCCCCGTCCAGAGCTCACCAGCCTGCTGCTGGACGCCATCCGCCGCAGGGATGCCGCCACCGTCTCCCGCCTCACCGGCCAGTGGGCCCACCGCCATGGGGTGACCTCCCTGGAGAGCTTCCGCACCGGCAGCGTGGTCGCCGAGGCGGGCTGGGAGGCCGGCGACTGGCTGCTGCAGCACATGGACGCGGCGATGGCCCCCGCCAGCGTGACCATGGCCGAGGCCTTCGCGGCCCTGGAAGACTCCTTTTCCGGCCCCCCCCAGCCCACACCCATCACGGCCGTTCCCTGCCCACCCGTTCCCATCCGGGCCCTTCCCGTGGCGACCGAGCCCGTCGCGGACACCGCCGAGGAGCCAGTCCCCGTTCCCCTTGCCGAGGCGGAAGGGGCGGCTGGCCTGTCGGAAGTCATCGCCTTGCACCCCCTGGCCCCGAGCGCGTCACCGGCTCCGGCGCCCTCCACCCTGGCCGACCTGCGCTGCTGGCTCTCCGCGGCTCCGCAGCATCGCCGCGCCAGCTGATCCCCGACACCCTGCCGCCGCCCATGCCGTCCTCCCGTCCCCTGCCGCAACGGGCCGCACTCGGCGGTCGCCTGATCGTCTCGGTGCAGGCCCCCGAGGGTTCCCCCCTGCGCGATCCGGCCGTGATCGCGGCGATGGCGGAGGCCAGCCTGCGCCAGGGGGCCGCCGGCGTGCGGCTCGAGAGTCCGGAGCACATCGGCGCGGTGCGACGGCGCTGCCCCGACGCCCTGATCGTGGGCCTCTGGAAGCGAAGCTTCCCGGACAGCCCCGTGTACATCACCCCAGGCTGGGAGGAGATCCGCGCCGTCTGGGCGGCCGGAGCCGATGTGGTGGCCATCGATGCCACCGAGCGCCCCCGGCCCGACGGCCAGGAGCTGGAGGCCCTGATCGCCCGTGCCAGGCAGGAGCTGGGAGCTCCGCTGATGGCGGATGTGGACAGCGTGGCGAACGGGCTGCGGGCGGCAGCCCTGGGCTGCCAGTGGGTGGGCACCACCCTGTATGGCTACACCGATGCCACCTCCTCGCTGCCGCCGCCCGCCTGGGACCTGCTGGGCTCCCTGCGGCGCGACCTGCCCGAAGCGGTCGCCCTGATCTGCGAAGGGGGCATCAGCACCAGGCAGGAGGCGACCCGTGCCCTGGGCTGGGGGGCCGACGCCGTCGTGGTCGGCACGGCGATCACCGGCGTGGATCTGCAGGTGGCCGCCTACGTGAAGGCGATGGCCGGCTGAGCCCCAGCCCAACCGGCCTGTGTCGACCCCCCGGGGGCCTCACATCATGCCGGGCATGCCCATGCCGCCCATGCCACCCATCCCTCCCATTCCCCCCATGCCGCCATCGCCGGCGGGGGGGGCGGGCGGTTCCGGCTTGTCGGCGATCACGGCCTCGGTGGTGATCAGCAGCGAAGCGATCGAGACCGCATCCTGCAGGGCGAGCCTCACCACCTTGGCGGCGTCCAGGATGCCGGCGGCGAGCAGATCCTCGTAGGTGTCGGTGAGGGCGTTGTAGCCCTTGCCCTGGCTGAGCATCTGCTGCACCACCACGTCGCCGTTGGCGCCCGCGTTGGTGGCGATCTGGCGGGCCGGTGCCGCCAGAGCCCGCTGCACGATCTCCACGCCGGTGCGGACGTCGCCGTCGCAGCGGCTGGCCAGGGCTCCCAGTTCCTCGGTGAGGGCGATCAGGGTGCTGCCGCCGCCACCGACGATGCCCTCGTCGATCGCCGCCCGGGTGGCATTGAGGGCGTCCTCGATGCGCAGCTTGCGGTTGCGCAGTTCGGTCTCGGTGGGGGCCCCCACCTTGATCACCGCCACGCCGCCGGCCAGCTTGGCGATGCGTTCGTTGAGCTTCTCGCGGTCGTAGTCGGAATCGGTGGCCTCCAGTTCCCGTTTGATGGCGGCCACCCGGTCGGTCACCGCGGCACGCTGGTCGTCGGCGGCCACGATCGTGGTCGTGTCCTTGCTGATCGTGATGCGGTGGGCATGGCCCAGGTCGGCCAGGGTGGCCTTGTCCAGGGTCATGGCCCGGTCCTCGCTGATCACCGTGGCGCCGGTGAGGATGGCGATGTCCTCGAGCATGGCCTTGCGGCGGTCACCGAAGCCCGGCGCCCGCACCGCGGCCACCTGCAGCACCCCCCGGGTCTTGTTGACCACCAGGGTGGCCAGGGCCTCACCCTCCACCTCCTCGGCCAGGATCACCAGGGGCCGGCCGCTCCGGGAGACGGCCTCCAGCACGGGCACCAGATCGGCCACGGCGCTGATCTTGCGATCGGTGATCAGCAGCAGGGGATTGTCGAAGGCGCATTCGCGCCGGTCCTGATCGGTGACGAAGTAGGGGGAGGAGTAGCCGCGATCGAAGGCCATGCCCTCGGTCACCTCCAGTTCGGTGGCCAGGGATTTCGATTCCTCCACGGTGATCACGCCATCGGCGCTCACCCGCTCCACCGCTTCGGCGATCATGCGGCCGATCTCCTCGTCGTTGCCGGCGCTCACCGTGGCCACCTGGCGGATGGCGTCACCCGCCACGGCGCGGGCGCGCTCGGCGATGCCGACCACCACCAGGGCCGTGGCCTGCTCCATGCCGCGGCGGAGGGCGACGGGGCTGGCACCGGCGGCCACGTTGCGCAGGCCCTCATGGACCAGCGACTGGGCCAGGACGGCGGCGGTGGTGGTGCCGTCACCGGCGGTGTCCTTGGTTTTCGAGGCCACCTGCTGGATCAGCTTGGCGCCCAGGTTCTCGAAGGGATCCTCCAGCTCGATCTCCTTGGCGATGGTGACGCCGTCATTGACGATGTCGGGGGCGCCGAACTTCTTCTCCAGGACCACATTGCGGCCCTTCGGACCGATGGTGACCTTCACCGCATCGACGAGGGCATTGACACCCCGCTCCAGCGAGTCGCGGGAGGCATCGGCGAACTGGATCAGTTTGGCCATCGACGGGGTCACATCAGGAGCATCCGTCGCAGCGTCCCACGGCGACCCCGCCGGAGGCATCCGCCCCTCGGTGGGGAAAGCCGAATGTCCCGTTCAGGGACCGCTGCGGCCCCCCGCCGCAGGAGGTACCTTCGATCCATGGAAGACCTGCTGCAGCAGACCCTCGACAGCGCGGCCACCGAATCGGCCCTCGTTCCCAGCACCAGCGCCGACGGCATGGTGTTTCTGCTGATCGCCGCCCTCGGCCTGGTGATGGCCCTGGTCTATGTGCCGATCCGCCTGTTCCTCACCCTCACGGCCCGCAGCCGGCGCCTGCGCCTGCTGCAGCGGATCCGCAAGCTGCGGGAAGACCTCGCCCAGCCCCTGGCCCCCGAATCCTGAGCGGCGATCAGCGCATCACCATGCCGCCATCCACCTGCAGCACCTGGCCGGTGATGTAGGCCGCCGCCGGATCGGCCGCCAGGAACCGCACCGCCCCGGCCACCTCCTCGGGCTGGCCCATGCGGCCCAGGGGGATGGCGGCGAGGATCGGCTCCTTGTCGAGATCCCGGGTCATGTCGCTGTCAATGAACCCGGGGGCGACGGCGTTGACGGTGAGGCCGCGGCTGGCGAATTCGGCGGCGGTGCTGCGGGTCAGGCCGATGACGCCGGCCTTGGCGGCGCTGTAGTTGGCCTGGCCGGGGTTGCCCATCAGGGCCACCACCGAGGTGATGTTGATGATGCGGCCGCGGCGGGCCTTGAGCATGCTGCGGCTGACGGCGCGGGTGCAGAGGAACACCCCGGTCAGGTTGAGGTCGATCACGCTTTGCCAGTCGGCGGTCTTCATCCGCATCAGCAGGCCGTCGCGGGTGATGCCGGCGTTGTTGACCAACACATCGAGGCGCCCCTCCTTCTCCAGCACCGCCTTCACCATCGCCTCCACGGCCTGCTCGTCGGCCACATCCGCCTGGTGGCTCCAGGCCTGGCCGCCGGCCGCCGCGATCGTGGTCACCACCTCTTCGGCGGCCTCGGGCGAGCGGGCGTAGTTCACCACCACCGTGGCGCCGGCCAGCGCCAGGACCTCGGCGATGGCCCGGCCGATCCCCCGGCTGGCACCGGTCACCAGGGCGACCTGACCGGAGAGGGGAGCGGCGCTGGACATGGCGGCGGGAGCAGGGTCAGGCGATCGTATGCCGTGCGCCGGCCCGCCCCTGGCGCCTCAGTCGGCCATCTGGTCGGAACTCTCCAGGGCGGGACCGAGCACGTCGGCGAAGCGCTGCAGCTGTTCCTTGCTGCCCATCACCACCAGCAGCTGGCCGGCCTCCAGCCGGATGTCGCCGCCGGGGTTGGTGACCAGGGTGGCTTCCGGCGTGCCGTAGGTGGTCCCCCGGTAGGAGTAGGGATTGACCACCGCCGGTGCCGGGGTGCGGATGGCCAGCACCTGGGCGCCGCTGCGGCGGCCGAACTGGATCTCCGCCAGGCTGCGGCCCAGTAGGTCCCCTAGGCGGGAACTGTCATCGCTGAGCTGGAATTCCTCCACCTCGCAGTCGGAGCCGGCCAGCAGTTCCATGAAGTCCACGGCCAGCGGCCGCAGGGCGGTGGCGGCCATCACCCGGCCCCCCGCCACATAGGGGCTCACCACCTGGTCCGCACCGGCCAGGCGCAGCTTGCGCCCGGCCTCCGCGCTGTCGGAGCGGGCGATCAGGCGGCAGCGGGGGGCCAGCCCCCGGGCGCTCAGCACCACGTACAGGTTGGCCGCATTGTTCGGCAGAGCCGCCACCAGGCTGCGGCACTGATGGATGCCCGCCTCCAGCAGGGTCTCATCGAGGGTGGCGTCGGCGAACAGCACCGGCAGCCCCCGCTCCTCCGCCTCATCGCGGCAGCCCGCGTCCATCTCCACCACCAGCAGCGGGACCTTCTCCCGGATCAGCTGATCGGCGATCTCTTTGCCGATGCGGCCGTAGCCGCAGAGAATCACGTGGTTGTTCATGCTTTGGACCCAGGTGCGGAATCGGCGCTCCCGCAGGCGCCGGAAGTAGCCGGTTTCGGAGAGGCCTACCAGGTTCTGGACGGTGAGCTGGACCACCACGAGCCCTCCGGCGATGGAGAACACGGTGATGATCCGTCCGGCGGTGGAGAGGGGGTGGACCTCCCCGTAGCCGATGGTGGCGATGGTGATGGCCACCATCCAGTAGCAATCGCCCCAGTCCCAGCCCTCGGTGATCCGATAGCCGAGGGCGCTGCCGTTGACCACCACGATCAGGGCGATCAGGGGGGTGACCCAGGGCCGGCGGGACCTGGCCGAGGGGGGACGCTTCCTGCGGGAGAACCACAGGCGACTCATGGGCGCCGCTCAGCCCAGCCCGAGGGCCTGGAGCACGTCGCTGGACGGGAGGTCACGCAGGGTGCCGGGGGAACCCAGCCCTTGTACTCCGCTGCGGGTCGGAAGGCTGTCGCTGCTGCGACCCAGGGCCACCACCGGGGTGCCGCTGAGCAGGGCCAGCTCGATGGTCACCGGATCACTGGCCAGCACCACGTCGCTGGCGGCCACCAGGGCGGCCCGTTCGGGCAGGTGGGCCGGAGGGGCCGGCGGCACCTGCAGGGAGCGCAGGCCGGGGAGGGTGGCGGCGATGCGGCCGGGCAGCTCCTGCCAGGCCGCGGCCGGCCAGTCGTCCGCTCTGCCGGTGGGGGCCAGCAGCAGCATCGGCCCGTCGCCGGCCGGCAACGTGGCGAGCGCTTCGTCGAGGGCAGCCTTGGACAGGCTCAGGCGGAAGGCGGCGGCATCGAGGCTCACCCCGATCGGCCGCAAGTAGGCCTCCAGGGCCTGGGCGGGCCAGAGGCCCTGGGGCACCTGCACGGTCTCGGTGGCGGAGAAGCCCCCGGCGGCCATGCGGTTGGGGATGTGGCTCATCGAGAGCATCAGATCCACCTGACGGCCGCTGGCCAGGTTGATGCAGGCCTGAAAATCGGGCTCCCGCACGCATCCGAGCAGGTTGGCCCAGTCGGCCAGGGAGGCGTCGCCGAAGTTGAAGGGGATCACCTTCTCCACCGGCGGCAGCAGCTTCCAGAGGCCGGCCAGTGAGGGGTGGCAGGCCACATGGATCTGGAAGTTGAGCTGCTCGGCGGTGGCCGCCACGGCGGGGAGCGCCTGCAACTGGTTGGCGCCATCGCCCGGGATCAGAAACAGTGCGCGCATCGGGCGTTGGGTGGGGCGGGCCTCGCGGCCTGATTGTATGGAGAGGACTCCAGTGTTCCGCCCGGGCGGCCCATCGCTTGTGCATTTGCTGATCGCCGCCGCCGGCAGCGGGCGCCGCATGGGCGCCGCCACCAACAAGCTGCTGCTGCCCCTGGCCGGCCGCCCCGTCCTGGCCTGGACCCTCGATGCCGCCCTCGCCTGTGGGGCGATCCACTGGATCGGGGTGATGGGCCGGCCCGAGGACGAGGAGGCGATCGGGGCGATCCTGGCCGCGGCCGAGCCGCGCCGCTCCCTGGCCGATCCGGTGGCCTGGATTGTCGGCGGGGACACCCGCCAGGACTCGGTGCGCCGTGGCCTGGAGGCCCTGCCGGCCGATGCCGAGGCCGTGCTGATCCATGACGGGGCCCGTTGCCTGGCGGAACCGGAGCTGCTGGAGCGCTGTGCCACGGCCCTGAAGGAGGCCATGGCCGAGGGGGCCGGCATCATCGCCGCCACCCCCGTCACCGACACCATCAAGCAGGTGGATGGCCGCGGCGTCATCACCGCCACCCCCGAACGCAGCGGCCTCTGGGCGGCCCAGACGCCCCAGGGGTTCGGGGTGGTCCAGCTGCGGCAGGCCCACGGGCGGGCCGAGCGGGAGGGCTGGAGCGTCACCGACGATGCTGCCCTCTATGAGCGCCTGGGGCTGCCGGTGCGGGTGCTGGAGGCGCCCCCTTCCAACATCAAGCTCACCACCCGCTTCGATCTCACCATCGCCAGCGCCGTGCTGGCGGCCCGCAGGACCTGAGGCGAGCCATGGACAGCGCTGCCCAGCTCGAGACGATCGCCGCCCGCTGGCAGGGGTCCTTCCACAACCGGCGCCAGGTGGCCGCCCATGTGGCCAGGGGCGGTCCGGCCGCGCCCGAGCTCACCCGGGAGGTGCGGACGATGGAGGTGGAGCGGCTGCAGGCGCCCCAGCTGGGGGCGGTGGTGCTCTACTTCCAGGAGTTCCGCGCCAGTGCCCCCCAGCTGGCCCAGCGCCAGAGGGTGGTGGTGCTTGGGATCGATCCGCAGCGCGGCGCCGTCCGGGCCGAGCAGCTGTTCTTCCGCGGCGGGCCCACCTACGACCGCCCGCCCCTGGCGGCCTCCCTGGTGCAGAACCTGGCACCGGAGGCCTTTGATCGCCATCCGGGCTGCGACCTGTTCTTCGCGGCGGAGCCGGCCCTCGATCGCTTCCGCGCCCGCATGGATCCCGGGGCCTGCCGCTACCACCATCCCCAGGACGGCGAGGTCTGCGCCGAGTTCGAGATGCTCCTCCATCCCGACCAGCTCTGGTACCGGGACCGCAGCCTGCGGCTGGCCGATGGCTCGGTGCGGGGCGAGGTCGACGGCTTCAGCTGGCTGCTGTTCGACCGGGCCGGGGGAGCGGCCGAGCAGCCCGCCCTGGTGGGGCAGCAGGGCGTCTGGCGCGGCACCTTCCGCCGCTATGACGCCGAGGGCGTTCTGCGGGAAACATTTCCGAGCACGATCACCATTCGGGTGAGCCAGGATGCCGGCCGCTGGCTCTATCACCAGAGCAACCTGCATGGCACTGAGGACGCTCCGCTGCGGCGCATCGAGGCCCACGGTGAGATCCATTCCGGCCGGGTGTGGTTCGCCAGCGAGCGTTATCAGGGCTGGGCGATGGATCTGCCGGGCGAGGAGCCTGCGGCCGGCAGCCTGCTGGTGATGCACCCCCGCGACCCGGCGGATCCAGACATTCACGAGACGATCCGCTGCAGCCCCGATGGTCGCCGTCGCTGGCGGGTGAGTCAGCTGCTGAAAGATGGCCAGCTGGTGGGCCGCACGCTGATCGACGAGGAGAGGCTCACCGAGGAGGAGAGCCCCACGGGCGATTGACGGGTCCACCGGCCCCTTCGACGACGCTCAGCCGACCCCGGTCACCGTCGAGCCGGGCCCGCACCCCCAGGGGCAGGGCGGCATTGACGTCACCGTGGCCCACCGGCAGGCCGGCCAGCACGGGGATGCCCAGATCGGCCGTGCGTTCCCTGAGCACCTGCTCCAGGCTGAAGCGGGAGCCGTCGCCTTCTGGGTCGGTGGGATCGCCGCAGCCCTCGAAGCTGCCGAAGCCGATGCCCCCCAGTCGCTGCAGGGCGCCGCAGAGGCGCCAGTGGGTCAGCATCCGCTCGATCCGGTAGGGCGCCTCGCCCACGTCTTCGAGGATCAGGATCGCCCCGTCCAGGTCCGGCAGGTGCGGCGTGCCCAGCAGGTGGGTCGCCACGGTGAGGTTGGCGGCCAGCAGCGGCCCCTCCACCTGGCCGCCCACCCAGGGCTCCCCCTCGAGGACGGCCAGGGGTTCGCCGAACAGCAGGGCCCGCAGCCGCTCCCGGCTCCAGGCCGGTTCGGCGGCCAGGGTGGTCAGCAGGGGGCCGTGAATGGCGCCCCCATGGCCCGTCACCAGCCGGTGCCACAGCAGGGAGGTGACATCGGAGAAGCCCAGCAGCCAGCCCCCCGCCGCCTCCAGGGGCCGCTCCAGCAGCCGGGCCGATCCCCAGCCCCCCCGCACGCAGGCCAGCAGGGCCGCTGGTTGCCCCGGGCCGGTGTCTGCGAGCAGATCGCCGGCCCGCTCAGCGTCCCGGCCCGCCAGGTAGCCCCAGCGGCGCGGCAGCAGCCGGGCGGGGTCGTCATCCAGCTCCAGGCCCCAGCCGGCCAGCACCGCCAGGCCCGCCTGCAGCCGTTCCAGGTCGGCCAGGGCGGAGCTGGCGGCTACCAGCCGCACCCGGTCGCCCGGACGCAGGGCCGGTGGCTGGTGGGGCGGCAGTCCGGCGGCCATGGCGAATCAGGCGCTGGTGGAGAGGATCACGGCCAGCAGCAGCAGGGCACCGAGCCACACCTGGACGGCGAAGTGGCGGCCATAGGCACTGCGGGGCAGGTCGGGGCGGCGCAGCCGGGCCGCCTGCTGCTGCATGGCCAGGGCGGCGGCGGCCCAGGGCAGCCAGAACGGCAGCCCCCCCCGCCCCTGCAGCAGCACCGCCAGGGCAAGGGCCACGCAGGTGAGGCCGTAGCAGAGGGCCACCACCAGGGGCGCCCGGTCCCCGAGGCTCAGGGCGCTGCTGCGCACCCCGAGGCGCCGGTCGTCGTCCCGGTCGCTCATGGCGTAGACGGTGTCGAAGCCGAAGGTCCAGCTCACCGCCGCCAGCCAGGTGAGCAGCAGGGGCCAGCCCCCCAGCTCGCCCTGCAGCCCCCCCTGGGCGGCCGCCCAGGGAATCAGCACGGCGAAGCCCCAGCACAGGGCCAGCACCAGCTGGGGGTAGGCGAACCAGCGCTTGGCGGAGGGGTAGAGCAGCACCAGGGGCAAGGTCGCCAGGGCGAGCCCCACGCACAGCACCCGGCTGGCGGCGGGCAGGGCCAGCAGGGCCGCCAGGGCCACCACCAGGCAGAGGAGCAGCAGGACGGTCGCGGTGCCCACCCCGAGGCGGCCATCGGCCAGGGGCCGGTGGCGGGTGCGCTCCACCAGGGGATCGATGCGCCGATCCCAGAGGTCATTGGCCACGCAGCCGGCGCCGCTCACCGCCAGGCCCCCCAGCACGATCCACCCCACCAGCAGGGCCGGAGGCGGCACGGCCGGCCCCAGCCACAGGGCCCAGCCGGCGGGAATCAGCAGGATCAGCCGGCCGCTGGGTTTGTGCCAGCGCAGCAGCTCGAGCCAGGCCTGGGCATGGCCTGGGGCCATCGGGACGTTCACCGCTCGCAACGGTTGGTTCCCGGCACCCTATCCAACTCCTGACGGTGGCGTTCCCCCCCGGTGGCAAAGGGGCAGCCGGTGGCAAAGTGGCGCCGCCGCTGCCCGGGCCGATCCCCATGCCCCCGATCCCCGACACCGCCGGTCCCGCGGAACGGCGGGTGGCGGCCATCGACATCGGCACCAATTCCATCCACCTGCTGGTCGCGGCGATCGATCCGGTCCTGCGCAGCTTCTCGGTGGTGCTGGCGGAAAAATCCACCACCCGCCTGGGGGAGAGGGATCCCGTTTCCGGCGACCTCACCCCCGAGGCGATCGAGCGCGCCTTCCTGACCCTGCGCCACTGCCGCGACCTGGCCACCAGCCACGGGGTGGAGCAGATCGTCACCGCCGCCACCAGCGCCGTGCGGGAGGCCCCGAACGGCCGCTCGTTCCTGCAGGGGCTGCAGGACCAGCTGGGGCTGGTGGTGGATCTGGTCAGCGGGCCGGAGGAGGCCCGACTGATCTATCTGGGGGTGCTGTCCGGTCTCTCCTTCGGCGACCAGCCCTACTTCATCCTCGACATCGGCGGCGGCTCCACCGAGCTGGTGCTCGCCGACGGCCGGGACGCCCGCGCCCTCACCAGCACCCGCATCGGTGCGGTGCGTCTCCAGCGGGAGTTCTGCCGGGAGGACCCCCTGACGCCGGCCCGCCGCGGCTTCCTCGAGGCCTACATCCAGGGGGCGATGGATCCGGCGGTGGCCGAGGTGAAGCGGGAATTGCGGCCAGGGGAGAAGCCCGTGCTGGTGGCGACCAGCGGCACCGCCATGGCGATGGCGGCCCTGGCCTCCGCCCAGGACCCCAATCCGCCCCTGAAGCTCGACGGCTACCGGCTGGGCCGGGCCCGCCTCGATGGAATCGTCGAGCGGCTGGTGGCGATGACCCCTGACCAGCGCCGCGCCCTAACCGCCATCAACGAACGCCGGGCCGAGATCATCGTCCCCGGCGCCCTGATCCTCCAGACCACCATGGAGATCCTCCAGGTCCGGGAGCTGGTGGTGTGCGAACGGGCGCTGCGGGAGGGCCTGATCGTCGACTGGATGCTGCGCAACGGCCTGCTCGTCGACCGCTTCAGCTTCCAGAGCACGATCCGCCGCCGCACCGTGCTGCACCTGGCCCGCACCTACGGGGTGGACACGGGCCGGGCCGACCGGGTCGCCAGCCATGCCCTGAGCCTCTACGACCAGACCCGGGGCCTGCTGCACGATGACGACGGCGAGGGTCGCGCCCTGCTGTGGGCGGCGGCCCAGCTGCACGCCTGCGGCAAGCACGTCAACATCGCCGCCTACCACAAGCACACCTGGTACCTGATCCGCCATGGGGAGCTGCTGGGCTACTCCGAGGCCGAGCACCTGATGGTGGCCGCCATCGCCCGCTACCACAGGCGCAGCCTGCCCAAGAAGCGCCACGAGTCGTGGCAGCTGATCGAAGCCGGCCAGCACCGTCACACCGTGTTCACGATGGCGCTGCTGCTGCGGCTGGCCGCCGCCCTCGACCGCAGGCCCGCCGCCGGCATCGAGGCGATCAGCGTCTCCGCCGACGCTGAGCGGACCGGCCAGGGCCGGGGGTTCACGATCAGCCTTCAGCCCCGCACGCCCCAGGCCGGTGATGCCCCCCAGGATCTGGGCCTGGAGGAGTGGAGCCTGCGCTCCTGCGCTGACCTGGTGCTGGAGGCCACGGGCCTGAGGCTCACGGTGCGGCAGGCGTCGCCCTGAAGGAGCGCCACACCACCTGATCGATCCGTCCCAGGGAGCGGGGGGCGTCGCTGCCGGCGGTGGCCGTCACCAGGTCCGGCCGGCCGGCCAGAACCCTCAGGCCCTCCCCCATGGGGAAACGCTTCTCGCCGGTGAACGTGCCGCGGAACAGGGTGACGCCGGCCCCATCGCGGACCTCCAGCCAGCTGGGCTGGGTGCTCTGCAGGACAAGCGCCTCCGCCGCCGGTGGGGAGGGCACCGCAGGGGTCGCACTCCGGTTGGCCGGCGTGGCCGGCGAGGGGGGGCGGGACGCCTGCGGGGCCAGGACCTTCCCCTGCAGGGCGGCCACCCCCAGGCCCCCGGCCCCGAGCAGGAGCAGGCCTCCCCACAGCCAGCCGGGGGAGCGGCCCTGGCGGGCGGGGGCGCTCGCGGTGGCGGGGCGGAGCGGCAGGGGCCTGACGGGGGCTGGGCGGCCCTTGGCCCGCATCAGACGGCTCTGCTGCAGATCGCTGATCTGCTGGCTCACGTCGATCCCCAGGGCTCCCGCCACCCTCTTGGCCTGGGCCACCACAAACACCGCCTCCGGCAGGTGGGTGTGGTCCCCCGCCTCAAGGGCCATCAGTTGTTCGCTGCCGAGCCGCAGCCGGTCCGCTAGCTCCTCGAGGCTGAGGCCCTGGTCACGGCGGGCCTGGCCGAGCCGCTCACCCAGCTGGACAAGTTGCGGGATCGGAGCGCTCCAGTCGTCTGCGGCCCTGGCTGCGGCAGGAGATTCGGGCAAGGGCGGGTACTCCTGAAGCGCTGCGTAGCCAGCAGTATGACGAGCGGCCCCGTGGGCGACCAGCGGGCCGTCGGCAGGGAGGCTACGGGCTGGAAAAGAGAAATGAAGACATGGGCGATACTGGATTCGAACCAGTGACCCCTTCCGTGTGAAGGAAGTGCGCTACCGCTGTGCTAATCGCCCATCGTTGCCGTCGTCGTCGTCCCGGTTTCGCCTGAAAGAAGATCTTTCTGCGGCAACGGTTTCGACCTGGCCGGCTGGCCTCAACCCTCCTACACGGTCGCGGATCACACTGTCAAATCCCCTTGGCCCGTCAGCGGCGGCAAGGAGGCGCGGAACCGGATCGATCCGGAGCGGAACGGTCAGCCGGTGCTGGCGCAGTCCGCGTTCACCCGCCGCAGGGCCGTGGGGTCGAACTCGATGCTGGCGGGGCCGTTGAACAGGTCGGGCTGGAGCCGCCGCAGGGCCTGGGCGTCCCGGTCAAGCCGCCCCTGGGCGGCCGCGATGCGTTCGGCCCGCCGCTGCCGCCATTCGGCCCGCTCGGAGGCCACCTGCTGTTCCCAGACGCCGAGGGCGGCCTCGTAACGGTCCCGGTCGAGCCGCTGGTCTTCGGGGCGATAGCGGGATTCCTTGCCGGCATCCAGGGGCTGGGGTGGCGCCACGGAGGGCCGGAACGGGCTGCTGCGGGCTGCGGCCAGGTCCTGCTCCGCCTGGCGCAGCGACCCGATCAGGCTGGTGATGGTTCCCTGCCGGCGGCGGCAGGCCTCCAGGGCCGCCCGTCGGGCCTTGGCGGCGGCCTCGGCCGCCTTCTCGGTCGCCAGGCTGGCATCCGAGCCGGGCAGGCAGCGGAGGTAGCTGAGGGCGGCCGCCAGGGGATTGCCGGCATCGGCAGCGAGCCTGCGGCAGCGCTCCCTGCCGGCCTCGCTCACCCCGGTGAACTGACAGCCGCCGCCCAGCAGCGCCAGGCCCAGCAGCAGCGGGAGGAGGTGTCGCTGACGGCTACCACGGGAACTGGCCATCGCCCTCGGCACTCCGCTCAGAGGAACACTGCATCCATTGTCACCATCCTGCCGGCGCCGGGATGGCCGAAGCGGCCGCCCCCCGTGGCGGCACCCGCCCCCCCGATCAAGCGGGCAGCCGCACCCTCCGAAAGGTCAGGTTGAGGCGCGGGGCCTCCACCTTCAGGCGCCGTGGCAGACCGTGCTGCCAGTGGCGCTGGGTGGGTGGATCCATCAGCAGCAGGTCCCCGTGGCCCAGGTCCACCGCCACGGCCTGGGCCGCGCCCCGCTGGCGGGGACGGAAGCGCAGGGTGCGGCTGGCCCCCAGGCTGAGGGAGGCGATCGGGGCTTCCGGATCGAGCTCGGCCTCGTCATCGGCATGCCAGCCCATGGCATCACGGCCGTTGCGGTAGAAGTTCAGCAGCAGGGAGTTGAACTCCTGGGCCGAGGCCACCCCGACGCGACGGCGGATGGCGGCGGCCAGGGGTGTCCACGGCTCGGTGGCGTTCTCCAGACCGGAGTAGCGGTACCCACAGCCCGGATCCGCCATCCAGCAGGTGAGCCGGGGCATGGCGTGGCGGCGGCCGTACACGGTGATGAACTCCTGCTTCCAGGGCACCTCCTGCCGCAGCTGTGCCAGCCAGGCATCCGCTTCCTCGGCGCCCACCCAGCCCCGCCAGTGGCGCAGGCAGGGGGTGGCTGGGCTCACTCGGCGCCGCCGCGGAACAGGTGGTTGTGGCTGGCGGAGTAGAGGAGGGATCGGGACCCGCCGGCCTCCCGCAGGGCCGGGCTCACCACGTAGAGGGTGGTGCGGATCAGGTTCCGCTCCCGGCTGACCTGGGCCATGGTGTCCAGGGGCACCACCGTGAGCCACTGGTCGGGCCAGCTGACCCGGTAGCCGATGGCCACGGGGGTGTCGGCCGGGTAGTGCTGCAGCAGTTCCGCCTGCACCTCCTCCACATGGCGGGCGCTCAGGTAGAGGCACAGGGAGGCCTGCAGGGCGGCGAGCCGGGCCAGGGATTCCCGCTCAGGCACGCCGGTGCGGCCGCCCGCCCGGCTGAGCACGATCGTCTGGACCCGGCCGGGAATGGTGAGCTCGGCGCCGAGGGCGGCGGCCGTGGCCTGGTAGGCGCTCAGGCCCGGGACCACCTCCACCGCCAGGCCGGCGTCGGCCAGCCGGCAGATCTGCTCCTGAAGGGCGCCGTAGAGGCAAGGATCGCCATCGTGGAGGCGCACCACCCGCCGTCCCTGCCGGGCCCGCTCGATGACCACTGCCATCACCTCTTCAAGGGTGAGGGTGCTGGTGCGGACCGTTTCGCACGCGCCTGGGGCCAGGGCGGCGATCTGGGGACTCACCAGGGAGTCGGTCCAGACCAGCACCTCGGCCGCCTCAATGGCCCTCGCGGCCCTCAGGGTGAGCAGATCCGGGGCCCCGGGGCCCGCACCGACGATCTGAACGGTGGCTGTCATGCGGTCAGGCCGGAGGGGTCGGGAAGGGGACGGCGGAAGCGGTAGAGCCAGAGCAGGCCCGCCCCCCCCAGCAGGATGAGCACCAGGCTCATCAGCTGGGCCATGCGCAGGCCTCCGGCGCAGAAGGGCGGCTGGGAGAACAGGCAGAGGGGATCGAGCCGGAGCCCCTCGATCCAGAGGCGGCCGCTGCTGTAGGCCATCAGGTAGACGCAGCTGAGGGCTCCGGCCGGGAGCCGCAGCCGGCCCTGGCTGCCCAGGCGGAACAGCAGCAGCAGCAGGCCGCAGACCCCCAGGTTCCAGAGGGACTCGTACAGAAAGGTGGGGTGGAAGGAGGCCTGTTCGAGGAACTCCGACGGACGGTTGGCCATCGGAATGGTCAGGGCCCAGGGGAGGTTGGTGGGCAGGCCGAAGGCCTCCGAGTTGAAGAAATTGCCCCAGCGCCCGATGGCCTGGCCCAGGGCCACGGCGGGAACGAGCACATCGAGCAACGGCCAGAAGGGCTGGCGGCGCCAGCGGCAGAAGACCAGGGTGACCAGGGTCCCACCGATCAGGGCGCCGTGGATGGCGATACCCCCGCGCCAGATGGCGAAGACATCCAGCCAGTTGCTGTGGAACTGGCGCCATTCCAGCGCCACGTAGTAGGCCCGGGCGGCGATCACGGCCCCCAGCACCACCAGGGGCAGGAGATCGGCGATCAGGGCCGGTTCGATGCCCCTGGCACGTCCGAGCCGGGTGGCCAGCAGGAGGCCCAGCAGCACCGCCAGGGCGATCAGCAGGCCATACCAGCGAACGGAGACGGGACCCAGCTGGAAGACCAGGGGTCCCGGGGAGGTGAAGAGGCCGAGAAGGGCGCTCAGAAGCCCTCCGCCGCCTGGACCTTCTCGACCTGGCGCTTCTTGAGCACCAGCATGATCTGGGCCAGGGCCACGGCGGCGAAGAAGGCCAGCAGGCCGTAGATGCGCACGGGGTTCTGCAGCACCACCTCGGCGTCGATCTGGCCGAAGCCACCCACGTTGGGATCGTTGGTGATGGGGGCACCGGCCTCCACCACATCGCCCACGGCCACGGTCAGGCTGGGTCCGGCGGGGACGGTCTCGGTGATGGCGCCGCTGGCCCCGGTGATCTCCACCACGGTGGTGCCGTTGTCACCGGCGGTGATGGCGCTGACGGTTCCGGCCGCAGGTGCGGTGTAGACGGTGTTGTTGGTCTTCTCGCCTTCCGGGGTCACCTGGCCGCGTCCCCGGTTCGCACCGACATGCACCTGGTACTTGCCGAAGTGGATGGCGCTGTCGGTGGCGGGGTCGGGGGAGAGGATCGGGAAGACGATTTCCTGGTGCTGGTCACCGGGGAGAGGGCCCACCAGAAGGATGTTGGGTTGGTCGTCGCTGTACTGGGTGAAGTAGACGCCGGCCGTTTCCTCCTTGAGTTCATCGCTGAGGCGGTCCTGGGGGGCCAGGGTGAAGCCATCGGGAAGCATCACCACGGCGCCGACGTTGAGGCCAGCGGGGCTGCCGTTGCCGGAGACCTGCTGCACCGAGGTGTCGTAGGGGATCTCGACCACCGCCTTGAAGACCGTGTCGGGGAAGACGGCCTGGGGCACTTCCACCCGGGTGGCCTTCTTGGCCAGGTGACAGTTGGCACAGACGATCTTGCCGGTGGCTTCACGCGGGGTGGCGTAGTTCTGCTGGGCCCAGAAGGGGTAGGCCCAGCTGGGGCTGGCCCCCAGGAGCAGCACGCCCACCGAAAGGCTGAGGGTGAGGAGGGTGCCGAACAGGGAGGAGAGGAAGCGGCGCATGGGGGTGGGAGTGGCGGGCGTCGGGGAGGAAAGCGGGGGAGGGGGAATCAGGCGCCGATCACGCCCACCAGGCCTTCTCGCCGGTGCGGAAGTCGGTTTCGGTCCACTGGCTGAGGAACACGTTGTCGTTCTCGACGCTGACGTGGGCCAGGGCCAGGGAGAGGGGGGCAGGGCCGCGTACCACCTTGCCGGTGGCGTCGTACTGGCTGCCGTGGCAGGGGCAGATGAACCGGTTGGCGCCGCTGTTCCAGGGCACCACACAGCCGAGGTGGGTGCAGATGGCGTTGATGCCGTAGTCGCCGATGGCCTCGCCACCCTCGACCAGCAGGTAGGTGGGGTCCCCTTTGAGACCCTGCACCAGGCTTCGGTCGCCTTCCTTGTGGGTGGCCAGCCAGCCGGTGGCGGTGACGCTGTTGCCCAGCTCGTCCTTCGCGGTGACACCGCCACCGCTGCCGGCGGCCTTCGGCGGGATGAAGTAGTTCACCACCGGGTAGAGGGCACCCAGGGCCACCCCTGTGACGGAGCCGAAGGTCAGCAGGTTCATGAACTGCCGACGGCCCATCCCGGGGACATCAGCACCACCGCCGTTCGAGGAGGCCGCAGGAATCTGGGTCATAGGGAACGGCGCGGTGTGACCGAATTGACGTGGCGCCCATTATGAACCTTGCCCTTCCCAGGCCGGGTCCGAGCCGCACCCGCCGCAGGCCGGCTGCAACATGCTGTTGTGGAGTGCCCCTGCCGCCATGACCCCAGCTGAGCCGCTTCGCCGGGAGGAACTGGTCGCGTTGCTGCGGGAGCGCTGGCAGGCCACCTACGACCTGCAGCTGGTCCAGCGCCGCGGACGCCTGTATCTGCATGTGATGTGGGGCTACCTCGAGCAGCAGTCCTTCCCGCTCACGCCCCAGGCCTATGGGGAACACCTCGAGGAGCTGGTGGGCTCCCTCAATGGCCTGGGGGTGGCCGCCCAGGTGCGCCACTGGCTCCAGACCACCACCGACAGGCCCAGGCTGGGCAAGGCCCTCTCCCTGCCCCTGGAGCTGCCGGCGGGGCGGGCCAGCGAATTCATGCTCTGAGCCGGCGGCTCAGGTGGAGGCCGAGGGGGTGGGCCGCAGCCCTTCGGCCAGGGCCACCAGCGCCACCCCCAGCAGGTACAGGGCCGTGATCGCCCCGGTGAGCAGCAGCATGGTGATCGGGTCGGTGGAGGGCGTCAGCACCGCCCCGGCCAGGGCCGCCGCCAGCACCACCCAGCGCCAGGCGCCCAGCATCGTGCGCCAGTCGATCAGCCCGAGGGCGCCCAGCAGCAACTGCAGCACCGGCAGCTGGAAGGCCAGGGCCGTGGCCACCATCAACAGCAGCACGAAGTCGAGGTAGCGCTCGATCGACCAGATCGGTTCGACCACATCGGCGCCGTAGGACACCAGGAAGCGCAGGGCCGCCGGCACCAGGGCCCACCAGGCGAAGGCCAGACCGGCGGCGAAGAGCACCGTGGAGCCGGCGACGGCGGGGGCCACCAGCCGCCGCTCCCGCCGGCTCAGCCCGGGAAGCACGAAGGCCAGGGTCTCGAAGAGCACGTAGGGCAGGGCCAGGGTGAGCCCCGCGTAGCCCGCCACCTTCAACGACACGAACAGGAACTCCCCCGGGGCCAGCTGCAGGAAGCGGATGCCCTCGGCCGGCACCTCCAGCAGCTTCACGAGCGGGCGCACCCCCACCAGGCAGACGGCGGCACCGACCACCACCGCCAGCAGGCTGCGCAGCACGCGCCGGCGGAGCTCCTCAAGGTGCTCCACCAGGCTCATCTGCACCTCGCCGGGGAAATTGTCCTCGGGGATGGAGTCGCTCATGGCCGTTCCGTCGTCGGCAGCCTAGGGGGCTCCGCCAGGAGTCCAGCGGCCCGCTCGGGCACCGCCCACAGCACCGTGCCGCCGCGGTGGCGCACGGTGCCCGGGCCGGCGCCGGCGATGCGCTGCAGATCCCCGGTGGGCACCATCACCACCGGCACCCGGCCATTGGCCCGACCCCGGCTGAAGTGGGCCGCCAGGTCGGCCGCCTCCCGCAGGTCCTCGTCGCTGGGGGTGCCCTCCGAGGCCTTGAGCACCACATGGCTGCCCGGGCACTCCTGGGCATGGAACCAGAGATCACCGCGCCGGGCCTGCTGCAGGCTGATCCACTCGTTCTGGCGATGGTTGCGGCCCACCTGCAACCGCAGGCCCCCACTGCTGCGCAGCTCCAGAGGGGTGGGAGCGCTGCCGGCCGGTCCCCGTCGCGCCCGCCGGGAGGGCCCCGCCCCCGGGCTGTCCCGCGAGGGGAGCAGGGCCGGCAGGTCCTCCTCGACGGCGGTGAGCTGGCCGTCGTTCTCCGCCTGCTCCAGGAAGGTGAGGCTGGTTTCGATGGCGGCCAGCCGCTGCTGATGCAGTTCCAGCCGGGGGGTGATCGCGGCCACGGAACGGCGCAGCTTGCGGGCCTGGCGGTAGAGGCGCTGGGCTTCGTCGATCGCGTCCCGGGAGGGTGCCGGCTGGCTCAGCAGGCCATCGGCCCGGCGCTGCATGGCGTCACTGCCGGGCACCGCCGCCAGCAGGGCCTCCTGCTGCTCGGCGTTGCGTCGCTCCCGGACCGCCGCGTTCCGGAGGCGCTGCCGCAGGCTGGCCCGCCGCTGCTCCAGCCCCCGACGCCCCAGCCGATCGTCGTAGTAGCCCGCCAGTCCCCGGTTGATCGCCCAGTCGTCGGCGGCGGGGGCCGGGTCCCCGGAGTCCCAGCAGCGGTAGTCGCTGGGGCCGCCCCAGCCCAGGGCGAACCGCTCCTGCTCCACCGTTTCCAGCCAGAGGCGCCAGCGCCGCCAGAGCTGCTGCCATGGCTCGGCCTCCAGGGTCTGCACCGGCACCTGCAGCCAGGGGGCCGCCAGCTGGCGGGCCAGGGCCGGGCCGACCCCCTGGTAGGCGCCCATCAGCGCCTGGCCCACCGTCTGGGGCAGCAGGCTGAGGCGCCGTTGCCAGGCGGTGAAATCCTCCTGGAGCCTGGGGGCTTCCCCGGCCATGGGCGGCGGCGGCAGGTAGGCGTCGCCGGTGCCGATCGGCCGCAGACGGGACCGGTCCTGGCGGACCTGGCGGGCCAGGGTGATCACCCGGCCATGCTCGTCCAGCAGAAACAGGTTGCTGTGGCGCCCCATCACCTCGAGCACCAGTTGCCGGGTGACCGGCTCCCCGGGCCGGGGGGCGAAGCCCAGGGCCACCACCCGCTCCCACCCCTGCTGCTCCAGGCTCACCAGGGCCAGACCCCGCAGCCCGTGCTGCAGCTGCTGGGCCAGGGTGCTGCCCTCCCCCAGCCGCGGGGGCGGGGCGATGGCCAGCAGCCGTGGCGCCTCCGCCAGCCAGCTGAGGTCGAGCCAGAGGGTTCCCCGCAGGCTGCGCAGGCCCAGCTGCAGCCGATGGGCATCGGGCTGCTGGGCCTTCTCGAAGCGACTGGGCAGCAGGCCGCGGCGCATCTCGACCAGCACGGCGCGCAGGCTGGTCACATCCATGGCCTGGATGGGCAGGGATGGGGCCATCGCCTCCACGAGCGCTTCCGATGCGGTGCACCCCTACTGTGCGCCCCAGCGCCAGCGATCCATGCCATCCCCACCCTCCCCCGGTCGGCTCACGGTGATCACCGGCCCCAGTGGCGTGGGCAAGGGCACCCTGGTGGCCCGGCTCCTGCAGCGCCATCCGGGACTCTGGCTGTCGGTGTCGGCCACCACCCGATTGCCCCGCGCCGGTGAGATCGATGGCCAGCATTACTTTTTCCTGACGCGCTCCGATTTCGAGCAGCGCATCGCCAGCGACGGCTTCCTGGAGTGGGCCTCCTTCGCGGGGCACCTGTACGGCACCCCGCGCGGACCGGTGGAGGAGCACCTCGCCCAGGGCCGGCCGGTGCTGCTCGAGATCGAGCTGGAGGGGGCCCGCCAGGTGCGTCGCACCTTCCCGGCGGCCTTCCAGCTGCTGATCAAGCCGCCCAGCTTTGAGGAACTGGAGCGCCGCATCCGGGGCCGGGGCACCGACGCCGAGGAGGCGATCCAGAAGCGCCTGGCCCGGGCCCGGGTGGAGCTGGAGGCCGACGCCGAGTTTGATGCGGTGCTGGTCAACGGCGACCTTGATCTGGCCCTGCAGGAGCTGGAGCGGCTGCTGGGATGGGGCGACGCCGCCTGATACCCCAGCCGATCGTCCACGGCTGAAGCCCCCGCGGACCGCAGGCCCGGGTGGGGAGCAGCAGCCACAAAAAAGCGGCCCGTCCAAGGGCCGCCGGGGGAATGGGATCAGCCCTTCTGCAGGCTTCAGAGGGGATGGATGATCAGATCGGGGAAGAAGCGGAAGACTTCGATCGTGATGCCTGCCGTCAGGGTGAACCAGACGGCGGCCACGACGGGTGCGGTGGTGAGGAATTTCTTCATGGATCTAGCAATCAGCGGGGGGAAACGGTCACTTTGGAGTCGGATTCCACCATGGCTCCGCTGGTGAATTCCTTCAGGGCCGCCAGGGGCCAGACAGCGGCGGCGAGGGTGGTTTTGAACGCCAGGGGCAGATCGATCTGGATCTCACGCATGGTGGCGTCCTTGCTGCCGCGGATGGCGATCAGGTAGCCACGGCCGGCCCAGCCGATCGTGCCGGCGATGTACAGAAAGAGGAGGCCCGGGATCGTGAAGTCACCGGCGTGGCTCCAGCGGCCGTCCGTGATCAGGTGGGGCAGGCCATCGGTGCCGCAGAGGGACTGGCTGTAGTACGCGAACCGGGCCTTGGCCTGGTCCGTGCTGGCTGCTGCGGCGCGCTGCTGGAAGCGGGGGGTCTCGCTGCAGGGGGTGAGTCCGCCGATGTCGGCCCGGGCCGAGGGGGCGAAGCCGAAGAGCAGGAACACGGACGCCACCAGGGCGAAGGCCCTGATGGCGAAGGAACGACTGGAGAGAAGACGGCGCATGGAGAGGGGCCGCGGGGGAACTGCCGCGGGGCAGGATGGCTCGTGCGGACAGTAGGGGAGCCCTCCGGGGAGCATGAGCACGGTTCTGGCCCTCGAAACAAGTTGTGACGAGTCGGCGGCGGCGATCGTGTCCGGACGGCGGGTGCTGGCGGGGGCCGTCGCCTCCCAGATGGAGGAGCACGCCCGCTGGGGCGGGGTGGTGCCGGAGATCGCCTCCCGCCGCCATGTGGAGGCGTTGCCCGGCCTGATCGCCCGGGTGCTGGAGGAGAGCGGTCTGGCCATGGCCGACCTCGACGCCATCGCCGCCACGGTCGCCCCCGGCCTGGCGGGGGCCCTGCTGGTGGGGTCGGTGACGGCGCGCACCCTGGCGCGGCTGCATGCCAAACCCTTCCTGGGGGTGCACCACCTGGAGGGCCATCTCTGCTCGGTGCACCTGGGTGAGCCGCTGCCGGAGGGGCCCTACCTGGTGTTGCTCGTGAGCGGCGGTCACACCGAGCTGGTGCGGGTCGAGGCCCCTGGCCGCTATCTCCGCCTGGGCCGCAGCCGGGACGATGCCGCCGGGGAGTGCTTCGACAAGGTGGCCCGCCTGCTCGGCCTGGGCTATCCGGGTGGGCCGGCGATCGAGGCGGCCGCACTGGAGGGGGATCCGGCCCGTTTCCGCTTTCCCAAGGGACGGGTCTCGCTTCCCCAGGGGGGCTTCCACCCCTACGACTTCAGTTTCAGCGGCCTCAAGACGGCGGTGCTCCGCCAGGTGCAGACCCTCGGCAGCGAAGGGGGTTGCCTGCCGGTGGCCGACCTGGCGGCCAGCTTCGAGCAGGTGGTGGCCGAGGTGCTGGTGGAACGCAGCTGCCGTTGCGCCGTCGAGGCCGGCCTCCAGACCATCGTGCTGGTGGGGGGGGTGGCCGCCAACCGACGCCTGCGGCGTCTGATGGCCGAGGCCACCACCGCCCGGGGCCTCGCCTGGCGGGTCGCACCGCTGGCCTACTGCACCGACAACGCCGCCATGGTGGGCCTGGCGGCGATCGAGCGATTCGATGCCGGTGGGCGCAGCGGGATCGGCCTGGGGGTCGCGGCCCGGCTCCCCCTGGAGCAGGCCGGCAGCCTCTATGCGCCACAGCCACCCTTTTGATGCCCTTAAGGTGGGTGGATCGCCTTAACATCTGGCCCCATGGCCCCCGCGAATCCCCTGCCCATTGAGCAGGGCGAAACCTCCCTCATCGACACGGAACCCGTGTCCCAGCAGGAACTCAACGCCTGGCGTCGCGGTTTCACACCCCAGGCCGAGATCTGGAATGGCCGCCTGGCCATGCTCGGGCTGTCCGTGGGACTGGGCGTGCTGCTGCTGGTGCGGCTGGCCGGGGGCTGAGGGTCAGGTCCGCCCCCGGAGGGTCTGGGCCAGCTCTCCCGGCCGGAGGCTGGCGCCGAGGGCCTCTTCGGGGTCCACCTTGCCGGCGGAAACCAGGTTGGCCAGGTATTGGTTGGCGGTGATCATGCCGTCGAAGCCACTGCGGGCCATGATCGCTTCGATCTCATCGAGATTCGCCCTCAGGATGTAGTCCTTGCAGGCATCGGTGTTGATGAAGACATCGTGGTAGGACGCCCGCTTGCCATCCACCGTCTTGATCAGGCCCTGGGAGATCACCCCCAGCAGGGAATCGGCCACGGAACGCCGCACGATCTCCTGCTCATCGGGGGGATACATCCCCAGCATCCGCTCGACGGAGCGCACGGCCGAGTTGGTGTGCAGGGTGCCCAGCAGGAGGTGACCGGTCTGGGAGGCTTCGATGGCGGTGGTGAGGGTGTCCTGATCGCGGATTTCCCCCACCAGGATCACATCGGGATCCTCCCGCAGCGCCGCCCGCAGGGCCGTTTTGAAGTATTTGGTGTGGGTGCCCAGCTCCCTCTGGCGGATCAGGGACTCGCGGCTCTGATGCACGAATTCCACCGGATCCTCGATGGTGAGGATGTGCCGCTTCATGGTGCGGTTGATGTGGTCGATCATGGCCGCCAGCGTCGTGCTTTTGCCTGATCCGGTGGGTCCGGTGACAAGGAGCATGCCCTTCGGCCGCTGGGCCAGATCCTTCAGCACCTGGGGCAGGTTCAGCTCATCGATGGTGGGAACGCTTTGCGGAATCAGCCGCAGCACCATCGCCGGACCCTGCAGGGATTCGAGCAGGTTGATCCGCACCCGAACGAAACCGAAGGCGAACGATCCGTCGTGCTCCTTCTGCTGCACGAAGCGGTCGATCTGGGCGGGCTCCATGATTTCCCGCAGCCAGTCCCGGAAGGTGCTGGCATCGGTCACACCCAGGCCCGCCAGAATCATGTCGCCACGGTGGCGGAATCTGGGCAGTTCTCCCACACCGAGGTGAACGTCGGAGAAGTTGCGATCGAAGGCCACCCTGACGATCTGTTCGAGGCTTGGTGGCCTCTCCCCATCAGCGGCCATCGGGGGCTGGGACGCACGGGCCGCCACCGACGGATGGAGACCCACAGGTGGGGGTGGTGGTGGCGCCTGGGGCATGGAAGAAGGCTGCAAAACGGATCGACGATCCAGTTGGAGGGTTCGCTGATCGGATCTGATCCTAGGTGTGGATTCCAGGAGTTGAACAACAGCGGCGGGGGGCCAGGGGCTTGGGGAAGGGGCGATTCAGGGGCTCCCTAGGATCACCGGACCCGCTTCGGCCCGTGTCTCCACAGCCCCTGGTCAGCATCGTTCTGGGCACGCGCCCGGAGGCCATCAAGCTGGCGCCGGTGATCCTGGCGTTTCAGCGGGCCCAGGAGTTCCGCACCCGGGTGGTGCTGACGGGGCAGCACCGCGAGATGGTCACCCAGGTGATGCGGCTGTTCGGCCTGAGCGCCGACCACGACCTGGCCTTGATGGCGCCGAAACAGACCCTCACCCACGTCACCTGCGCGGCCCTGCAGGGGCTCAAGCAGGAGTTCGAGGCGAACCGGCCCGATCTGGTGCTGGTGCAGGGCGACACCACCACCGCCTTCGCCAGTGCCCTGGCGGCCTTCTACGAGCAGATTCCCGTCGGCCATGTGGAGGCCGGCCTGCGCACCGACGACCTGTTGGATCCTTTCCCCGAGGAGGCCAACCGGCGCCTGATCTCCCAGCTGGCCCGCCTCCATTTCGCCCCCACGGCCCAGTCGGCGGCGAACCTGAAGGCCTCGGGGGTGGTGGGCGAGATCCTCACCACCGGCAACACGGTGATCGATGCCCTGCTGCTGATGGCCCGCACCGCCCCCGACTGGGACCTGCCCGGGCTCGACTGGCAGAACCAGCGGGTGCTGCTGGCCACGGTGCACCGCCGCGAGAACTGGGGCGAGCGGCTGCTCGACATCGGCCAGGGCTTCCTGGCCCTGCTGGAGCGCTTCCCGGACACCGCCCTGCTGCTGCCGCTGCACCGCAACCCCACGGTGCGGGAACCCCTGCAGGCCCTGCTCGGCTCCCATCCCCGCGCCTTCCTCACCGAACCCCTCGATTACGACCGGCTGGTGGCGGCGATGCGCGGCTGCACCCTGCTGCTCACCGATTCCGGCGGACTGCAGGAGGAAGCGCCTGCCCTGGGCAAACCCGTGCTGGTGCTGCGCCGCACCACCGAGCGGCCCGAGGCGGTGGCGGCCGGCACCGCGAAGCTCATCGGCACCGACAGCGGGGCGATTCTGGAGGAGGGCAGCCGCCTGCTCGACGATCAGGAGGCCTACCAGGCCATGGCCCATGCCCACAACCCCTTCGGCGACGGCGCGGCCAGCGGCCGGATTGTGGAGGCGGCGCGCCGTTACCTGGGCGTCAGCGCCGCCTAGGGACGCTTCTTGGCCCAGGGGGGCAGATCGATGAACACCCTGGTGCCGCTCTCCAGCCCCGTCAAGATCTGGGTGTCCTTGCCGCTGCTGGCCCCCAGCTCCACCGGCTGGAACGTCGGTTCCTGACCCTTGCCCACCAGCAGCACCCCGGGGCGGCCGTCCTCGGTGACGATCGCCACGGTGGGCACCACGGTCCTGGCCTGGAGGGTGCCGGTCTGGAAGTCGATGTCGGCGGTCATGCCGATGCGCAGTTCCGGGGCCGGATCGACCAGCTGGAGCTTCACCTCGAAGGAGGTGACGTTGTTGGTCTTCACCGCCCGGGGGGCGATCTGGCGCACCCGGGCCTGGAAACGACGGTCCGGGAAGGCATCGACCCGCACGCTGGCGGGCAGCCCCACCTTCAGCCGGCCGATGTCGCTCTCGGGCACCTTGGCCACCACCTCCAGGCCCTCGGAGAGCTCCACGATCGAGGAGCTGGTCGCGCCGGCGGTGGCCGAAGCGGTGGTGGTGGGGGTCACGAAGGCGCCGGGCTCGGCGTAGCGCTGGCTGATCACCCCGTCGAAGGGGGCCCGCACGATCAGCTCGTTCTTCTCCACCATCCGCTGCCGAAGCCGTTGCCGGGCCGCGGAGGTGGCCAGACGCCGCACCTCCGCCTCGGAGCGGAAGCGATTCATGGTGTCGAGGCTGATTGCCCCCTGGCGGAAGAGGGGTTCGTTGCGCCGCAGCTCGCTGTCGCTGCGGCGCTGCTCCGCTTCCGCCGATTGCACGTTGGCCTGCAGTTCCATCAACCGGTCGCGCAGGTCGCCGTCATCCATCAGCGCCAGGGGCTGGCCCTTGCGCACCGTGTCGCCTTCGTCGACCAGCAGCTGCAGCAGGATGCCCTGCCGCTTGGGGCTGACGTTCACCCGCTGGACGGCATCCAGTTCACCGCTGGCGGTGATGACCCCGGGGAGGGATCCTTCCCGAGCCACCACCGTGAAGGGGGCCAGGTCGCGACCGGCCTGCATCCGTTGCCGTTGCCAGATCCCGGCGGACGCCAGCAGGGCCAGCCCCACCGCCAGGCCGATCCAGAGCTTCCGCCGGGAGCGGCGCTTCGCCCTGTTGGGGGCGGCCGGCGGGGCCGGGCTCCGGGTGGGAGCGGGAGCCGGCGGCAAGGGGGTGAGGGCGGGAATGGGCCGGCGATTCGCTGGTGACAGTTTCGCTCGCCAGGGCAGCGGCTGTGGACGGGGGGAGACCGAACGGACCCTGGCACGGTGACCCCTAGATTTCGCCGATGCTCAAAGCCGGAATCGTCGGGCTGCCCAACGTGGGCAAGTCGACCCTCTTCAACGCCCTGGTGGCCAACGCCCAGGCCCAGGCGGCCAACTTCCCCTTCTGCACCATCGAGCCCAACGTGGGGGTGGTGGCGGTGCCCGATGAGCGCCTGCAGAAGCTCTCCGATCTCTCCCGTTCCAAGGAGATCGTCCCCACCCGGGTGGAATTCGTCGACATCGCCGGGCTGGTGCAGGGGGCGAGCCAGGGGGAGGGGCTGGGCAACAAGTTCCTGGCCAACATCCGCGAGGTGGACGCCATCGTCCACGTGGTGCGCTGCTTTGAGGACGACGACGTGATCCACGTCTCCGGCAGCGTCGACCCGGTGCGGGACGCCGAGGTGATCAACCTGGAGCTGGGGCTGGCGGACCTGTCCCAGATCGAGAAGCGGCGCGAGCGGCTCAAGAAGCAGATGCGCACCAGCAAGGAGGCCGCCGCCGAGGACGCGGCCCTGGCCAGGCTGCAGGCGGAACTGGAGCAGGGCGGTGCCGCCCGCCGGGTGACCCTGAGCGAGGAGGAGCAGGCCCTGGTTCGCAACCTCGGCCTGCTCACCGCCAAGCCGATCATCTACGCCACCAATGTGAGCGAGGACGACCTCGCCGGCGGCAACGCCTGGGTGAGCGCCGTGGAGGCGCTGGCTGCCCGGGAGGGGGCCGAAGCCGTGCGCATCTCCGCCCAGGTGGAGGCCGAACTGGTGGATCTGGCCGCCGAAGAGCGCTCCGACTACCTGGCGGGACTGGGGGTGAACGAAGGAGGACTGCAGAGCCTGATCCGCGCCACCTACCGCCTGCTGGGTCTGCGCACCTATTTCACCACGGGCGAGAAGGAGACCCGGGCCTGGACGATCACCGCCGGCATGACCGCCCCCCAGGCCGCCGGTGTGATCCACACCGATTTCGAACGGGGCTTCATCCGGGCCCAGACCGTCGCCTACGGCCAGCTGCTGGAGGCGGGCACCCTGGCCGAAGCCCGCAACCGGGGCTGGCTGCGCAGTGAGGGGAAGGAATACGTGGTGGCTGAGGGGGATGTGATGGAGTTCCTCTTCAACGTCTGAGACCAGCCTCCTGCAGTCGACACCAGTCCTCGAACATCGGTCGCAGCACGATCTCATCCGCAAAGCTGGTGAAGGCGTGCTCCAGGGCCCTGTCGCCGACCTCCCGCCAGACATCATCCGTCCAGCTGAGTGTGTTGCGAATCAGGTCGACGGCCTCATCGATATCCCCATAGAAATCTCCGGCATCCGTGAGCATCCACTTGAATTCCGGACAACGACGCGCCAGGACATAGGACCCGGTCGCCAGCGCCTCTGCCATGGAGATGGGCATCCCCAGGGGAGTGGCGTGGGTGGTTCCCTTGAGGTGGGCCGTATGACAATAGATTCCTGCCTCTGCCACGAGCTTCGCGATCTCGTCGTGGGGGACATCGAAAAGAAGCTCCGCTCTGGAGTTCAGTTGGCGATGACATTGCTTGATCTCATCAACCATCTCCTCCTTGTACAGGCACGTCACGCCAGCAAAGATGAAATGAAACTCCGGCAGTCGATTCGCCAGTTCAAGAAACATCGGAATGTTCTTGCTTGGTAGTGTGGCACCCGTGCGAATCACGAGCCGCCGGTTCTTCTCGCGGGCCGGCCGAAACCGGGTGCTGTCGAAGGCGGCAGGCAGGCTGCAGAAGCGATCATCGGATCCATGGAGCAGGGGCATCTGGTTGGGATAGGCATAGATTCGAGAAATCCATGACTCCGCTTGCAGCTTGCTCATCACAGCCGTTGTGACGTCAAATCCATGCAGCCGTAAGGTCACCGGTATGGCAAGGTGCGACAGGAGTTCAGCGTTTCGCAGGCAGAAGCTCGACCAATGGCAATGGATGACATCGGGCTGGAAGGAGTGGATGGCGGCCTGAAGGTCTCCTTCCTCAATAGAAATGGATGGGGGGTAGGGCGAAGCTGGCGTCGATGTGTCCTCGCGCCACACCCTGATGTCTACCCCCCAGCGAAGCATCGTCTGAATCTCGACTTCGATATAGGTTTCACTCAGCTGGGGATAATGCCAGACTGCAAACAACACGCGAAGCGGTCGCGCTGGGCTGGTCCGCGGATACCAGCGCCTCAGAATCTGAAAGCGCGCAGGGCCGCAGAGTTCCCTCGATGTGATCCGGGCGGGGTCAATGGTTCTGTACAGGCTGGCGAGTGTCGGAATCGCCAGGGGCGGTTTCTCCTGGGTGTAGCGCAGGAGCAGATCCCAGTCCATGAGCCGCCTGAGGGAGGTGTCGAATCCTCCGAACCGGGAGGTCAGGGCCCGACGGTGCATGACGGTGTTCAGGTCGATGCAATTTCCAACGAAGAAATCTTCTTTGTTGAACGGCCGATAAAAGTACACTCTCGCGTCCTTGTGGCCCCCATGATTCTCCGCTTCGGAGGCCAGGATTCCGTAGACAAGGTCCACGTCCGGGTGGCAGGCCAGGGCGGCGGAGGCCGAGCTCAGAAAGCCAGGAAAATACACGTTATCGCTGTCCAGGTAGGCAATCAGCTCCCCTTTCGCCAGCTCAAGTCCACGGTTCCTGGAAACGGCAGCACCGCAGTTTGAGGAATTGCAAATCAGCCGAATCCTGGGGTCATTCTGATGGCGAGCAAGAATCTCTGAGGTGTTATCAGAGCTGGCATCATCGATGATGATCAGTTCCCAGTTCACGCCCTTTTGGCCGAGGACGCTGTCGATGGCTTCGCTGAGGCAGAAGGCCCGGTTGAATGTGGGCATGATGATGGAGACCATCGCTCCACCGGCCTGCGATGACGCCGAAACTTCGTGGGGATTGCGGCAACTCACATGCTCGATCAAGGCCAGCCTCTCTTCCAGAAGCTGCAGTTGCTCACTTAACGCATGACTTTCACGGATCTGCTTCTGGAGTGCGGTTGTTGCGGACTGGTGGCCAGCGATGAGATCACCCAGGGTCGATATCACTCTCCGGACACGTTGCAATCTCTGCCTCAACCGGTGCGGAATCCTGTTCGCCACCCAGCGACGAAGCCTACCCATGGTGACCATGGTGTCAGGTGCCGACATGGAGGGCCATTGTGATGCGTCTGAGGAGCATACCTTGGCTTGCTGAGACGAGCTTTTCCGCCTGGTTGCGGGCCCCGGGTTTGCAGACGAAGTGGATTCACAACGGGCCGATGATCGTCTCTCCACGGCCTGGCCAATCCGACGATCAGAGCTCTGGAACCAGTCGATCAGAGCGCTGAATCCTGCCCCTGGGAGTGCCGGCTTCGGTGGCCTCGGCAGATGGACCTGGGGTCGTGCCGCTTAACCTCCAGGGCCAGGACTGTCGTTCCTGTCGATGGTTTCGCCGTCCGCGGTTTCGCCGTCCGCACGACCGCCGACACGCTGCTCTTCCCTGATGACCTCCTCCACAACCGTCGCCTTCATCGGCCTGGGGGCCCTGGGGGCGCCGATGGCGGCCAACCTGCTGGCGAAGGGCTTTCCGCTCACGGTCCATAACCGCCATCGGGAGCGGGAACGGCCCCTGGCGGCCGCAGGCGCCCGGCGGGCGGCCACGCCGGCGTCGGCGGCCCAGGGCGCCGCCGTGCTGGCCCTTTGCCTGAGCGACGACACAGCCGTGAAGGAAGTGCTGCTGGGTGAGGGCAGCGCCGTCGCCGCCGTGGCCGGCCTGGCGCCCGGGGCCCTGGTGGTCGATTTCTCCACCATCGCGCCGGAGACGTCCCGAACCCTGGCCGCCGCCCTGGCCCGACGCGGGGTGACCTACCTGGATGCGCCGGTCACCGGTGGCACCGAGGGGGCCCGGGCGGGCACGCTCTCGGTGCTGGTGGGGGGTGGGGCCGCCGACGTGGAGCGGGCCCGTCCCGTGCTGGCGGCGGTGGGCCGGACGATCACCCACCTCGGCCCGGTGGGGGCCGGCCAGGAGGCCAAGGCCGTCAACCAGGTGCTGGTGGCGGGCTGCTACGCGGCGGTGGCGGAGGCCCTGGCCCTGGGACAGCGCCTCGGGCTGCCGATGGAGGAGGTGCGGCAGGCGCTGCTCGGCGGAGCCGCCGGCTCCTGGGCCCTGGAGCACCGCGGCGGTTCGATGCTGCGGAACGAGTTCCCGCTCGGGTTCCGGCTCCGCCTGCACCGCAAGGATCTGGCGATCGCCCTGGGGGCCGCTGCCGCCGCCGGCCTGCGGCTGCCGGTGGCGCGCCAGGTGGCTGAGATGGAGGACGACCTGATCGCGGCGGGCCATGGCGAGGAGGATGTGTCGGCCCTGGCCCGCTGGTTCAGCGCCGGCTCCCGGTGAGCGGCGGTGCCTCCCTACCTTGGGGCCGCTCCTGTGGTGGTGGCCGTGAGGCCGATGGCTGAATGGTGAATGGGCCCCAGGCTGCCGCGATCGAACTGCGGGGGCTCAGCAAGCGATTCCAGGAGGGGGAGAGCGAGCGGACGGTGCTGCAGGCCGTCGACCTGGCCATCGCCCCCGGCCAGTTCGTGGTCCTGCTGGGTCAGAGCGGCAGCGGCAAGAGCACCCTGCTGCATCTGATCGGCGGCATCGACACCCCCTCCTCCGGCAGCGTGTGCATCGGCGGGAAGGACCTCACGGCCCTCGACGAGCGGAACCGCACCCTGTTCCGCCGCGACCACATCGGCTTCATCTTCCAGTTCTTCAACCTGATCCCCACCCTCTCGGTGCTGGAGAACGTCACCCTGCCCGGCGAGCTGGCCGGTCGACCCCGCCCGGCCCTGGAGTCGGCCGCCCGCGACCTGCTCGGCCGGGTGGGGCTGGCCGACCGGGCCTCCACCAGGCCCGACCGGCTCTCCGGCGGCCAGCAGCAGCGCGTGGCCATTGCCCGCGCCCTGCTGCACCAACCCCTGCTGATCCTGGCCGACGAGCCCACCGGCAACCTTGACGAACACACCGGCGAGCAGGTGCTGCAGCTTCTGATCGACCTCACCCGCCAGCAGGGCCGCACCCTGATCATGGCCACCCACAACGGGACCATCGCGGGCCGGGCCGACCGGGTGCTTCGGGTGCAGGAGGGCCACCTGCTCGAATCGTCCGCCCCTGCGGCTGCGGTGCCGGCATGAACCAGGGGGATGCACCGCCCGTGGTCTGCAACGGGCCCCTGTGGCGCCTCGCGGCCCGGCGTTGGCGTCGCCGCCCGCTCCAGTACCTGCTCTGCATCCTGGGGATCGCCCTGGGGGTGGCGATGCTGGTGTCGATCGATCTGGCCAGCGGCTCGGCCCAGCGGGCCTTCTCCCTTTCCACCGACGCCATTACGGGCCGCACCACCCACCGCCTTGTGGCGATCGGGCCCGGTGGCGTCCCCGACGCCACCTTCGTCGCCCTGCGGCAGCGTTTCCCGGAGATTCCCGCCGCGCCGGTGATCGAGGCCTACGGCCGGGCCGAGGAGCTGGAAGGGGAGCTGCTGCGGCTGGTGGGGGTCGATCTGTTCAGCGAGGCGCCCTTCCGCGGCCTGCTGGGCGGCGACGGCGATGGTCAAGGCGGCGGCGGGAAACCCGGCGGCAGGGGCTTCGTGCCCTTCCTCACCGAGCCCGGCACGGCCGTGATCGCCGCCGAGACCGCCGAGCGCTACGGCCTCCACCCCGGCGCCGCCGACGCCTCCGGCACCCTGCATCTCGATCTGGGCGGGCGGACGTCGGCCCTGCGCCTGGTGGGCAGCGTCAGCAGTGATTCGGCCCTGGAGCGCCGGGGGCTTGAGACCCTGCTGCTGGTGGACATCGCCACCGCCCAGGACCTGCTCGCCCCCGCCGGCGCCGCTGCGGCCCCGGCCCTGGGCCACATCGATCTGATCCTCGACGGCCCCGCCCAGGAGCAGGCCCTCCGCACCTGGTTGCCCACCGGGCTGAAGCTGGAGACGGCGGCGGCCCGCGGCAATGCCGTGCAGCAGATGACGGCCGCCTTCGAACTCAACCTCACCGCCATGAGCCTGCTGGCCATGGTGGTGGGCATCTTTCTCATCTACAACACGGTCACCTTCAGCGTCGTGCAGCGCCGCAGCCTCTTCGGGGTGCTGCGCTGCCTGGGGGTGACCCGGGGCCAGCTGTTCAGCCTGATCCTGGGGGAGGCGGCCCTGTTCAGCCTGGTGGGGTCCCTGCTGGGCCTGGTGCTGGGGGTGGTGCTGGGGCGCACCGTCGTCGGCCTGATCACCCAGACGATCAACGACTTCTACTTCGTGGTCTCGGTGCGGCAGATCAGCCTCTCGGGATTCACCCTGGCCAAGGGAATGCTCGTGGGGGTGGCTTCGGCCCTGGTGGCCTCGGCCCTGCCCGCCTGGGAGGCGATGGCCACCCCGCCGCAGATGACCCTGCAGCGTTCCAGCCTCGAGGCCGGCTGGCAGCGGCTGCTGCCCTGGTTTCTTCTGGCGGCCGTCGTCAGCGGTGGCCTGGGGGTGCTGCTGCTGCGCTGGGACAGCCGGGGGCTGGTGCCCGCCTTCGCCGGCCTGTTCGCCCTGCTCATGGGGGCCGCCCTGCTGATGCCGCCGGTGCTGGTCGCCGTGATGGAAGCTCTGGGCAGGGCCGGCGGCGGCCTGGGGGTGGTGGCCCGCCTCGCCCCCCGCGACATCCTGCGCTCCCTCAGCCGCACCGCGGTGGCCGTGGCGGCCCTGATGGTGGCGGTGTCCGTGATCGTGGGGCTCTCGATCATGATCGGCTCCTTCCGGGGCACGGTGGTCACCTGGCTCGACCAGACCCTCCAGGCCGACCTGTTCGTCTCTCCCCCGAGCACCACGGCCAACCGGGTGCTGGGCAAGGTGGATCCCGCCATCGTCCGGGCCGTCGCCGCGCGCCCAGACCTGCGGGCCCTGGTCACCTTCAACAGCTTCGACGTGCACCTGGTCGACCAGGACCGGGACATCACCCTGATCGCCGCCGGTGGCGACGTCTCCGCCGGCCGGCGCCCCTACGCCTGGGTCCGCCCGGGCGTTGACGATCCCTTCGCCGCCCTGGCGGCCCGCGAGGGGGTGATCCTCTCCGAGGCCGTCTATCTGCGCGACGGCCAGGGCGCCATCCCCGAGCAGGTCAGGCTCGAAACCCCTGACGGCGAACGGAGCTTCCCGGTGGTCGCAGTCTTCTACGACTATTCCTCCGACCGCGGCAGCGTGCTGATGGACCGCTCCCAGGTGGCGGAGCTCTGGCACGACGACAACGTCGCCTCCCTGGGGCTGTTCCTGGCCCCGGGCGTGGAGCCCGAGGCGGTGGCCGCCGAGCTGCGGGAGGGCTTCCGCAGCCGCCAGAGCCTGCTGGTGCAGACCAACGGCGCCCTGCGGCAGGGTTCGCTGGAGATCTTCGATCGCACCTTCGCCATCACCGGAGCCCTGCAGCTGCTCACGGTGCTGGTGGCCTTCATCGGCATCTTCAGCACCCTGATGAGCCTGCAGCTGGAGCGGGGCCGGGAGTTCGCCGTGCTGCGGGCCGGCGGCATGACGCCTTTCCAGCTGGGGCGCCTCACCCTGCTGGAGACCGGCCTGATGGGCCTGCTGGCCGGCACCTGCTCGATGCCCCTGGGCTACGGGCTGGCCTGGGTCCTGGTGCATGTGATCAACGTGCGCTCCTTCGGCTGGACCCTGCAGATCGCCCTGGAGCCCCGCTTCTTCGTCCAGTCCCTGCTGGTCGCGGTGGGTGCGGCGGTGCTGGCGGGCCTCTACCCGGCCCTGCGCCTCGGCCGCATGAACATCAGCGAGTCGCTGCGGCAGGAATGAAGCACCCCCATCCCCTGCGCACCCTGCTGGCCCTGGTGGCCGTGCTGATGCTGAACCTGGCCGGAGCGGCCCCGGCCGGGGCCAGCAGCGGCATCCGCTGGGGGGAGGCGCCGGAGCCCGAGGGCTTCGTCCGGGCCTTCACCCCGCGTCAGTGGCAGTTCCCCGCTGACTTCGGCCCCCATCCCGAGTACCGGACCGAGTGGTGGTACTACACGGGAAACCTGGAGGGCGACGACGGACGCCCCTTCGGCTATCAGTTCACAATCTTCCGCCAGGCCCTGGCCTCCGCCGCCCCTGGAGGGGTCGCTGCGAACGCCGGCTCCCCCTGGCGCACCCCCCAGGTGTATTCGGCCCATTTCACCGTCAGCGACATCGCCGCCGGCACCTTTCTGCAGGACGAGCGTTTCGCGCGCGGTGCCCTGGGCCTGGCCGGGGCCGAGGCCGATCCCTACGCGGTGTGGCTCAACGACTGGCGCATCAGTGCGGAGGGCCCCGATCGGGTGCGGCTGAAGGCCACCACCGACGCCATGGCCATCGACCTGACCCTCCGCCAGAGCAGGCCCCCCGTGCTCCAGGGCCAGGACGGCCTCAGCCGCAAGGGGCCCGAGCTGGGCAACGCTTCGCACTACTACTCCCTGGTGCAGCAGCCCACCGAGGGCACCATCACGGTGGCGGGCTGCGACCATGCCGTCCGCGGTGTCAGCTGGAAGGACCATGAGTTCTCCACCAGCGTCCTGAGCCCGGGCACCGTGGGCTGGGACTGGTTCTCCGCCCAGTTCGAGGACGGCTCCGCCCTGATGCTCTATGGCCTGCGGCGGGAGGACGGTGCCAAGGAGCCGTTCAGCGGTGGCCGCTGGATCGCTGCCGACGCCGAGGTGGAGCTGGCGGCCGACGACTACGCGCTCACCGTGAAGCGCACCTGGCGGAGCCCCCACAGCGGTGCCTCCTACCCCGCGGCCTGGACGCTCGCCATTCCACGGCTGGACCTGGAGCTGGAGATCACCCCCCGGATGGCCGACCAGGAGCTGACCACGGCCTCAGCCACCTACTGGGAGGGGGCCCTGGGCTATCGGGGCCATCGCGGCAAGCTGCCGCTGCTCGGTCGGGGGTACGGCGAATTCACCGGTTACGCCGACCGCCTCGACAGCCTGCGGGGTGGGTGATCGGCGAGGATGGTTTCACCAGGAGCGCAGGGCCATGGCAGCCACCGACCACCCCGAGACCCCGTCTTCCCTGCCGGACGCCGCGGGCGAGGCCCCTGAGCATCCCCACAACTTCGAGGCCCAGAAGGAGATCCACCGGCGCATCCGCAACGATCCCGACTACGACGACTGGGAGTACGGCACCGAGCCCCTGCCCCACGAGGCCTGGGTCGAGAAGCAGGCGGCCGCCTCAGCCGAGCGCCCGGCGGGGGCCTAGGTCGCGCACCAGCGGCAGACCCGCCAGGCAGGCCAGGGCCATCAGCAACCACAGCCCGGCCCCATGGCCCTGGCCATCCAGCAGCCGACCGGCGAGCAGCGGCGCCCCGAAGCCGCTGATGGCGAAACACTGGGAGAGCAGGGCCATGGCCAGCCCCTGGTGCTCCAGCGGGCAACGTTCCACCACCGCCTCGGTGACGGTGGGCAGGAAGGCGGTCACCCCGAAGGCCAGGGGCAGCTGGGCCAGCAGCAGCAGCCCCAGGCCCCGTTCGCTGAAGGCGGAGGCCGCCAGCAGCAGGTTGCCAGCCGCGAAGCTGAGCAGGCTGAGCCCCAGCCCCGTCCGCACCGGCCGCCGGGCCAGGGCCTGACCCACCGGCCACTGCAGCAGCAGCACCAGGCCCAGCTGCAGGCCGATGGTGAGCGCCCCGAGGCTCTCCGGCAGGGCACGGCGCTGCAGGCTGCCCCGCACCAGCTCCAGCGGCAGGGCGCTCTGCATCAGGGCCGGCATCGCCGTGGCCAGCACCGCGATGGCCAGCAGGGGCACCAGGCCGGGGATCCACTGGCCCCAGGGGCTGGGGTGGGCCAGCACCTCCCTGGGCCTGGGATCCGGCAGGCCCTGGCGCCGCAGCACCAGCAGCAGCAGGAGCATGCAGCCGATGTCCACGGCGTAGATGCCCCGCAGCCATCCCCGAGCGGCGAGCAAGGCCCCCACCAGGGCTCCGGTGGCGATGCCGAGGGCATCGGCGCTGCGGGTCAGGGCGAAGGCCCGCCCCGAGCCCATCGGCGCGCAGCTCAGGGGCACCGCCAGCTCGACGGCAGGCCAGTAGAACCCCATGGCCATGCCCAGCAGCACCTGCCCCTGCAGGTAGCCGCCGAAGGACCCGGTGCCCATCAGCCGGGCGTCACCGGCGATGGCCATCAGGGCCGCCAGCTGCACCGGCACTGAACAGTTCAGGCCCCGATCCAGCAGCAGCCCACCCAGGATCCGGCCCAGGGTGCCCGCCACCGCCGCGACGGCCAGCCCCTCGGTGACCCGGCCGGCGCTGAACTGCGCCTGGTGGAACACCATCGGTGTCAGGTAGAGCACGCCACCGGCCCCGAGCATGGCGATCAGGCGGATCAGGGCCAGGTCGCGCAGGGCTGCTGGAAACTGGGTGAACCAGGACCGCGCCCTGGTCCATCCCTGTGCCTGTCTCACACCGCCTTCGCCAACTCAAGGGCCTGCTGGCCAGTCTGCTGATCGCGGTGCCGGGCCTGGTGCCGGCGGCCGGTGCTGCCGAGGTGCTGGAGCTCCGTTTCGACGGCCTGGAGCTGCCGGTGAACCTGGAACAGCTCGATGGCTGGTCCCGCAGTCCAGGCGGGCGACCCGGCGGCGGTGGGGATCTGGCGGTCTGGCTGGACCTGCTCGATCCCCGCAGTCGCCAGGACCTGAAGATCCTGCTGCGTGCCCCCCTGCTGCGGGATACCAGCTTCGGCCAGCAGCTGCTCGACAGCTGGGCGGGCAGCCAGATGCTGGCCCGCCTGGGTGACCTGCTCACCACCCCCGATGGCCGCAGCTCCACGGCGGTGCTGCAGACCACCCTGCAGCGGCTGCTGGAGACCCGTCAGGACGTCTCCACCATCGGCCTGCTGCGGGCCCTGCCGGTGCAGCGGCTGAGCCTCCAGCTCGATGGCCTCTACGACCTGGCCCTGCAGTGGCGCCAGCAGATCGACCTGCAGCGCCAGGCCCTGCGGCGCCTCCAGGCCCTGGCGTTACCGGAGCGCCGCACCATCCCCTTCGCCTTCGGTGATCGCACCTCCCTGCGGCCGCGCCGGCAGGGACTGGCGGTGGGGCACCGTACCCAGCCCCTGCCCCTGGAGATCTGGCCGGCGCCGGCGCCGGCAGGGTCGGGGGGCAGCGGGGCCCCGGACCGGCCCTGGTTGCTGATGATGCCCGGGCTGGGGGGCAATGCCGACCAATTCGGCTGGCTGGCCAGTGAGCTGGCCGAACGGGGCTGGCCGGTGGTGGTGGTGCAGCACCCCGGCAGCGATGGCCCCGCCCTCAAGGCCGCCCTCGACGGCCAGCGGCCACCGCCGGGCGCCGAGACCCTGGCCATCCGGCTGGCCGACATCCAGGCGGTGCTGGCGGCCCAGCGCCGGGGGGACCTGCCGGTCCAGGGCCAGGGGGTGGTGCTGGTGGGCCATTCGATGGGTGGACTCTCCGCCCTCCTGGCGTCCGGGGTGGCGCCGGAACCCGGCCTGGGGGAGCGGTGCCGCAAGGCCCTCGATCGGCTGCCGATCGCCAACCCCTCCCGGCTGCTGCAGTGCCAGTTGCCCAGCACGGGGCTGCCGAAGCCCTCCGCTCCCCCCGCCGACCTGCGGGGGCTGGTGCTGCTCAACGGCTTCGGCAGCCTGCTCTGGCCCCGGCGCGGGCTGGCCTCCCTCGGGGTGCCGGTGCTGATGGTGGGCGGCAGCCTCGATCTGGTGACGCCCCCCCTGGAGGAGCAGCTGCGCCTGTTTCTCCAGGGGCGGGATCCCCGCAGCCGGCTGGTGATGGTGGAGGGCGGCAGCCATTTCTCGCCGGTGCGGCTGATGCCCACCGATGAGGTGCTGTTCCGGCTGGATGCGGAGCTGGTGGGGGTGGATCCGACCCGGGTGCAGTCGGCCCTGCTGCGCCTCACCACCGAGTACCTCCAGACCCTGGAGCAGCCCCTGCTGCTGGCGCCCCAACGGCGGGTGCAGCAGGGGGTCACCCTTGATGTGCTCGATGCCGCCGCTGCCCGGCGTTGGCAGGCCGGCCTGCACCCCTGAGCCTCAGAAGCGGATGCGTGGATCCAGCAGGGCCACCAGCATGTCCACCGCAACGGTCACCAGCACCACCAGGGCGGCCACCACCACCACGATGCCCTGAACCAGGTTGTAGTCCCGCTGGCTGATGGCCTCCTGCAGGCGGAAGGCGATCCCTGGCCAGGAGAAGGTGACCTCGATCAGCAGGGCGCCGCCGATCAGGGAGGCCACCGTGATGCCGGTGATGGTCAGGACCGGCAGCAGGGCGTTGGGCAGGGCGTGGTGCAGCACCACCCGCCGCTCGCTCAGGCCGCGGCTGCGGGCGGCCTCCACGTAGTCGGAGCCGAGGGCACGGCGCAGGTTGAGCCGCAGGGCATTGGTGAAGATGCCGCTCAGCAGCAGGCCCAGGGTGGCCGCCGGCAGCGCCAGGTGGCGCAGGCTGCCGACCAGCTGGCCCCAGTTGCCGGCCCGGAGGCTGTCGAGCAGGTAGAACCCCGTGCCCTGCGGCGGCATCAGGGTGGCGGGGAAGCGCCCCCCCACCGGCAGCCAGCCCAGCCAGACGGCGAACACCAGCTGGACCACCATGGCCGCCCAGAACGGGGGCAGGGCGTAGGTGCCGATGCCGTAGAGCCGGCCGGCCAGATCGAGCCGCCCCTCGGGGCGGGCGATGCCGCTGAAACCCACCGCCAGCCCCACCACGGCGGCCAGCACCAGGGCCACCACACCGAGCTCCAGGCTGGCGGGCAGGCTGGCCTGGATGATGCCGGTCACCGGTTCGCCGTTGGTGAGCGACGTGCCCAGGTCGCCCCGCAGCAGATGGCCGAGGAACCGGGTGTACTGCTCGGCCAGGGGCAGATCCAGGCCGAGCTGGGCCCGCAGGGCGGCACGGGCCGCCTCCGGGGCGCGGGTGCCCAGCAGGGCGTCGATCGGATCCCCGGGGGCCACCCGCAGCAGCAGGAACACCAGCGAGGCGATCAGCCAGAGCATCACCGGAGCCAGGGCCAGGCGGGAGGCCAGGTAACGCGCCAGGTGGGAACGGCGGCTCATGGCCTCCGGTCCGCGGCGGCGGCGGGGAGACGGCGCAGCTCACCCAGTTGCACCCGGCCGGACCCGTCGAAGCGGGGCTGGCTGACGCCCAGAGCGCCCCAGGCCGCTGGGGCACTGAGCCACACCGGCAGGTAGGGGCTGGCGGCGGCGACGCGGCGCTGGATGGCCACCAGCAGCGCGACCCGTTCGGGGCCGTCCAGCTGGCTGCTGCGCTGCAGCTCCTCCTCCAGCCCCGGGGCGGTCCAGAAGGTGCCGCCCAGCACGCTGTTGCCCTTGAGACAGCGGTACCCCTCGGCCTTGCTGCAGGACAGCAGGGGCATCAGGAAGTTCTCCGCATCGGGGTAGTCGCCGATCCAGTCGTAGAAGAGCATCGTCAGGGCCCCTTTGTCGAGCTGGGAGTAGGCGGTGGTCGACTCCATGCCACTCACGTCGAGCTTCACGCAGTCGCCCAGGTCCCGGCGCAGCTGGGCCTGCCAGGTGAGGGCGAACAGCCGGTCGGTGGGGATGTCGGAGCGGTAGGTGAACGGCAGGGTGAGCACCCGGCCGCCGCAGTACCCGGCCTGGCGGTAGAGGGCGCGGGCCCCGGCGGGGTCGTAGGCCGGCCAGGCCGTGGGATCGGAGCCCGGCAGGCCAGGGGGGACCAGCTGCCGCTGGGGGGAGCGCAGCCCCAGGGTTACCCGCCGCACGATGGTGGCCCGATCGAGGCTGCGGGCCACGGCCTGGCGCAGGCCGGGCCGGTTCAGCGGCGGCTGGTCGCTCAGCAACGACACCAGGCTGATTTCCTGGGAGGGGCCGATGGCCTCCCGCAGGCGGCCGGCCGCGGCGTCCCGGTGCAGGGCCTGCTGATGGTCGATCTCCAGACCGCTGTTGAGCAGCAGGTCCACCTCGCCGCTGCGCAGGGCCCCGAACAGGGCGGTGGAGTTGCTCAGGGTCACCAGGTCGATGCCCGCGTTGGCCGGGCGCTTCCCCCAGTACCGGGACCAGGGCACGAGCCGCTGCTGCTGACCGCCGAAGAAGGCCAGGGCGTAGGGCCCCGTGCCGACGAAGCGGTCGTTCAGGGGCTTGTCCCGGTGTTGCCGGTACGCGGTGGGGGACACCGGGGTCAGGAAGATGGCGCTGAGCAGCCGCGGCAACGGGCTGAAGGGGCGCTTCAGCACCAGCTCGATCTCATGGGGGGCGGTGACCCGCACGCTCTCGACCCGTTCGCCCAGCTGGTAGCCGAGGGTGCCGATCGCCATGAAGCGCCGCAGGGAGAAGGCCATGGCGGCGGCATCGAAGGGGGTCCCGTCGTGGAAGAGCACCCCTCGGCGCAGGGGGATGCGGGCCCGCAGCCCATCGGGGCTCAGCACCGGCAGGGCCGTGGCCAACCGCGGCTCAAGGCGGCCGCTGGCGTCGATGGCATAGAGCGGGTCGCCGAGGCCGCTGAGCACCTGCATCACCCCGATCCGGGAGGCCTGCACCGGATCGAGGGAATCGATGCGGCTCTTGGTGGCCACGATCAGCGATCGGCCGGAACGGGTCGGCTGACAGGCCCCCAGCAGCGGCATAGCCAGCAGCAGGCTGGCCGCCACCGCGGCAGGTCGGCGTCCCGTTCTCCCCCTGGTCGTCGGCAAGACCTTGCGATCCGGTGGGGCCCATTCAAGCGGCCGGGCCGCGGCAGGTTCGCTGCCGGTGGTCAGGGGGCGCGTCGGTTGGGCTTCGGCCGTCGCCCCAGCAGGATCTCCACCCGCCTGCCCACCTGCTGGAGCAGGGTGAGGGAGGCCCCCGGTCGCTGGGCCCCGGCGGCGAAGGCCATGGCGAAGCCGAGCGAGGCGATGCTGACCCTGGCCACCCCCTGGCCGAGGGCCCAGACGTCGGTGGGGGCGGGGCCGCCGATCCGGCTGGTGGCGCGGGTCTCGGTCCTCTGGAGTTCATCCAGCAGGTTGCGCTTCAATTCGCCGAGGGGGAGGCCAAGGGCCGCCGCCGGCAGCTGGGGGCGGGGGCCCTGCAGCCGGGAGAAACGGGCCTGCAGGTCTTCCGGGCTGGTGGCGGCTTCGATGGCCTGGCGGATCATCGTCACCCGCTCGCCGAGCAGGGTGCGCTGCATCGCCTGGGTGCCCTGGGCCTGGGAGAGGACCCGCCAGGTGGCGAAACCCTGCAGGGGCACCAGCAGCAGGAAGGCCACCGCCACGACGATGGCCCACTGGCGGGCGATGGCCAGCTGCGCCCGCAGGAAGCCGTTGGCGGGTTCGATGTAGAGCCCCAGGTGCAGCAGCAGAAACCCCAGCAGGGCCAGCAGGGAGGTGTTGATCATGCGGTTGGTGAACCGCAGCTGCCAGGCCGGATTGAGCAGTTGGAGGGGCAGGGAATCGACCAGCACGAACGCCAGAAACACCAGCAGCAGCCCGCCGCCGCCCCAGGCGAACAGGCGGCCGAAGCTGGCGATGTGGTCCTCACGACTGGCGAAGTGGTCGGGCATCCGTGGTCGTTGCGGGGAGGGAGGTGAGGCCAGGCCAGCGGCCCAGACCTTAGGGGGGCCGACCGGCGCCGTCAGGGGCGCCGAGGGAATGGGCCACCGAAGCGTTCCCAGGGTGGCTTAAGGAGGACTCCGTACATCCTGAATGTCACCTGATAGATTGGTGAAACCTCCTTAGCCCTTCATGGCGCGCCCCTTCACCCTCGGTGCCCTCTCTCTGGGGCGTTTCCGCCCCTCCGTCCACCTGTATCCTCCCCTGGTGCTGCTCAGTTGCCTGGTGGCCAGCACCGCGGCTCCTGCCGTGGGCAGCGATCCCTACGAAAGCCTGGAATCCCTTCAGGAGCTGCGCGAGCTTCTGGTTCCGGGATTCGGTGCTTCACCTGAGTATCTGGTCGGGGCCGGTGGGATCGGCCTGGCCAACCCCATCACCGGCCTGGTCGTGCCGCCCTTCCAGTACAGCGCCGTCTCCTACGAGGTGAGCCTTGACGGCTTTGTGGTGCCGGCCGGCGTCTTTCTGGCTCGCTCCGGCACCGCCGGCGGCGGCGGCCTGTTCCGGTTGAGCCGTCCCCTGGCCTTCCGCTGGGCCGGCACGGCCTCCACCCCGCCGGCCCGGTTCACCTGGCAGGCCGGCACCCTGTTCGACGATGTGTTCAACGGCGCCACCGGCGAGTCCGTGCCGTTCCGCATCGTTCCCGCCGCTGCTTCCGAACCGGCCGGTTCCCCTGCCGAGGCCCCGGATCTCGCCATCGCCGCCGAGCCCGCCGGTGAGGATCCCGCCCCCGGGAAAGGTGGGGATGTGTTTGAAACCGCCCTGTTGCCCGAGGGCAGCGTGCCCCCCCCTGGGGCGCCCTCCGATCCGCAGCCCGGTGGGCCTGGGGACGGGCCCGGCGCTGTGGGGCCCGATCCGGCCTCGGTGCCCGGCCCGCTGCCCCTGGCCGGCGTGGCCGTTGCCTTCCGTTGCAGCCGCCGCCTGAGGCGGCGGCTGCGCCTGGGGCGCTGAGCGGCCGGTCGGTTCAGCCCAGGCTCAGAGGGTCCGCAGGCAGGCGGCCACCCGCTCCACCCCCTCCAGGGCCTCGATCGCGGCCAGGGCCTCCCGGAACCGGTCTTCCCGCACCTCATGGGTGATCACAACGATCTCCGCCTCCCCCTGCCTGGCGTCCAGCTGCACGATCGACTGGATCGACACCTCGGCCGCCCCGAAACAGGTGCCGATGCGGCCGATCACCCCCGCTTCGTCTCGGGTGCTGAGCCGGACGTAGTTGCGGTGCCTGCTGAGGGAGCCGTCGACCAGGGTGCAGTGGCGCCAGCTGCTGGCGGCCAGCAGGGGATCCAGGCCGGCCTGGGGTCCGCCCACCTGGCGGATGCCGGCGATGTTGAGGATGTCGGCCACCACCGCTGAAGCGGTGGGACCCGCCCCGGCCCCGGGGCCGAAGAACATCACCTGCCCGACCGGATCCCCCTCCACCAGGATGGCGTTGTTGACGCCATGGACCCCCGCCAGGGGATGGTGCTTCGGCAGCAGGGTGGGATGCACGCGCACGTCCAGGGACACCCCGTCCGGCGGCCCGGCCGGAGCGTCGTCCTGAACCCGTTCGGCCACCGCCAGCAGCTTCACCACAAAGCCCAGCTGGGCGGCGTAGGCCACGTCGCGGGCGTCGAGCCGGTCGATGCCTTCGGTGGCGATCCCCGCCCGCTCCACCGGCCCGCCGTAGGCCAGCCCGGCCAGGATGGCGATCTTGTCGGCCGCATCTCCCCCCTGTACATCGGCGGCGGGATCGGCCTCGGCGTAGCCCAGCCGCTGGGCGTCGGCCAGCACCTCGGCATAGGCCGCCCCCTCATCGGCCATGCGGCTGAGGATGTAGTTGGTGGTGCCGTTGATGATGCCGCTGACCCGCTGGATGCGGTTGCCGCCCAGCGACTGCTTGATCGGCTCGATGATCGGGATGCCGCCGCCCACGGCCGCCTCGATCAGCACGTACACGCCCTGGCTGGCGGCGGCGGCGGCGATCTCCTGGCCGTAGCGGGCGATCACGGCCTTGTTGGCCGTGACCACGGGTTTGCCGGCGGCGATGGCGCGCAGGATCAGGCTGCGGGCCGGCTCCAGCCCCCCCATCACCTCCACGACGATGTCCACCGCCGGATCGTCGATCACCGCCTCGGGGTCGGTGGTGAGGCGCTCCGGGGGCAGGGTCAGCGGGCGGGGGCGGCTGAGGTCGCGCACGGCCACCCTTTCGAGCACCAGGTCGCCGACCAGGGGATGGCGGCCCTGGGGACTGGCCAGGATCGCCGCCACACCGCTCCCCACCGTGCCCAGCCCGAGCAAGCCGATGCCGATGCCGATGGCCATGGGCTGCAACCCCACAAACCACCATCCTAGAAATCAACCGGCGTCCAGCTGGCTGGCCTGGGCCTGCATGGTGCGCAGGATGTTGAGAAAACCGTTGGCCCGCGACGGTGTCAGGCTCGCCTGGAGGCCCGTCGCGGCGATGAAGGAGGGATCCAGGGCGGTGGCCTCGGCCGGGGTCAGGCCCTCCAGACCCTCCATCAGCAGGGCCAGCAGGCCCTTGGTGATCTGGGCATCGGAATCACCGCGCCAGTGGAGCCGGCCCTCCTCCAGGCTGCCCACCACGTAGACCTGTGACACACAGCCCTTGACCTTGAAAGCGTCCAGGCGAAGGTCGTCGGGAAAGGGCTCCAGCTTCTTGGCCAGCCAGAGCACGTACTCATACCGGCGGCGCGGGTCGCTGGTGCTGCCCAGGCGTTCCACGATCCGATCGAGGGCGGGGCTGCCGGTGGCCATGGACGACAAGGAGGGGACTCAGGACGGGCGGCGCGTCCGCAGCATCCCGGCCAGTCCGGCCACGGCGAGCACGCCGAGGGGGGTCACCAGGGCCCAACCCTCAACCCGAGGGTAGGGATGGGAGCGGCTCACCCGTGCGGGGGCCGCTGGGGTGGCGGTGGGTTCCGGCAGTTCGAGGTAATCCCGATGGCCGGGGCCCGCATCCACCTGCACCTCCCACTGGCGGCTGGCCTGGGGAGGCAGGGTGAAGACGATGCTTCCGTCGGCGCCGGTGCGCCCCAGTTCGATCGGGGTGCCGCCATCGGGCGGCACGATGCGGACCGCGGCATCGCTGGCCGGCTGGCCGCTGGAGAACTGACTTTCCAGACGCAGCGAGTTGCTCAGGCTGGTGAGGCGCTCCAGGCTGCTCTCAATGGCGTGGGCTCTCACCTGGCCAGGGGCCAGCACGAGGGAAGCCAGGCCGATCAGCCCGGAAAGAAGGAAGGGCTTCATCCGCGGGTCAGTTGGATTTCCAACGACTATCGCTGCTTTTGCCCGCCTGCACCATCCTGGCGACCGAGCTGACCATCATCGAGAGGGCATCGCTGGAGGCGCCACGGCCCTGGATCTCGGAGGTCATCACCCGCTCGGCGGCCGTCAGGGGACGGTTCTGGAGCGACGAGAGGATCGAATCCAAGGACGGCACGGATGCACTGCGCCGATCCTGGCAAACGAACGGGGGATTGGCCCGATGGCGGCGCCTTCGTTAAGAGGTTGCAATCTTCCGCCGCCCCGCTTCGGTGAGGTGGCAGTCCCGTTCATCGATCCAGCCGTCGAAGGGGATGTCCCAGGGATCCCGGGGCAGGGCCACGCCTGTGCAGGCGGCGGGGAGCATCGCCAGGGCCGGCACCGCCGCCCACTGGGGATCGGCCCGCAGTCGGTCGTACCAGCCACCGCCCGAGCCCAGCCTCAGGCCGCAGGGGGCCACCGCCAGGGCGGGCACCAGCAGCAGGGCCATGGCCCCCGGCGACCGGTCCTGGCCGTGCCGGTGCCCCGCTGCCGTCCCGACCGGGGCGGGGATGCCGCAGGCGTCGTCGGCGAGGGGATCGCCCGGAACCCAGGCCCGATACACCAGCGCACCGCCGACCACCGCAGGCAGGGCCAGTCGGCCCGCCCAGGCCGACGCCAGGGGGCGCAGGTCGGGTTCGCTGCCCAGGGGCCAGTAGAGCCCGAGATCCCCTTGGCGCCCCCCCACCAGGCCGTCCAGGTGCCGTCGGGCCGTCGCCAGGATCCCCGGGCCGGCGGCGGCCAGGCACGCCCGCCGCCGCCGGCGGAACAGCCGCCGCAGCTCCTCCTTGGAGGTCCCTTCGCCGGCGGGCGCGTTCACCGCTGGAACCAGCCGGTCAAGGCCACCGCCAGGGCGTCGGCGGCATCGTCGGGGCGGGGAGGGTGCTCCAGATCCAGCTCCCGCATCACCGCCGCCAGCACCTCGTCCTTCTCGGCGTGGCCGGAACCCGCCAGGGCCAGCTTGATCTGCATCGGCGGGAACTCCACCACCGGAATGGCGAAGCGGGCCAGGGTCATCATCACCACCCCCCGGGCCTGCACCACCGCGATCGTGGTGCTGGAGCGGTAGAAGAAGAACTTCTCCACCGCCGCCAGCTGGGGCCGCCAGCGGCGCACGATCACCCTCAGATCACGGGCGATCTCCACCATGCGATCCCCGTCGCTGCGGCCGGGTTCGGTGCGGATCATGCCGCAGTCGAGCAGGCGCTGGTGGCCGGCGGCTGCGGCGGAGCGAGCCTCCACATCGATCACCCCGTAGCCGACGCGCGCCAGGCCGGGGTCGATGCCAAGGATCCTCACGCCGAGCTCCTCACCCCGCCAGGGCCAGCTGGAAGGAGGAGCGGTCGCCTTCGGGGCGGTCGAACACCTTGCAGAACATCTTCACGACCCGATCGCCGGAGTCGATCTGCTCGAGGGGGTCCTTGCGCAGACGGTGACGCAGGCAGCAGGCCACAACCCGGGCCACGTCGTCGTCGCTCACCTCCAGGTGGCCCTCGAAGGCCGCCAGGGCGCGGGCCGCCCGGTTGGTGACGATGTCCCCCCGCAGGCCGTCCACGTCCAGCTCGCCGCAGACCGCCGAGATGCGCACCCGCAGCTCGTCGTCGATGGCCACCTGGGGCAGACGCTCCTGGGCCTCCACCACCCGGGCCTGCAGGGCCTCCTGGGTGCTCTGCAGGCGGTCGCTGAAGCTATCGGGGTCGGCATCGAAGCTGGTGCGCTGGTCGACCACCTGCACCCGCAGCTCGGGATCGCGCACCGTGCGCACCTCCACGCTCATGCCGAAGCGATCCAGCAGCTGGGGCCGCAGTTCGCCCTCCTCCGGGTTGCCGGAGCCGATCAGCACGAAGCGGGCCGGGTGCCGCACCGACACCCCCTCCCGCTCCACCGTGTTCCAGCCCGAGGCGGCCGAATCCAGCAGCACGTCCACCAGGTGGTCGTCGAGCAGGTTCACCTCGTCGACGTAGAGCAGGCCGCGGTTGGCCTTGGCCAGGAGCCCGGGCTCGAAGGCGCGCACGCCCTCGCTGAGGGCCTTCTCGATGTCGATCGTGCCGCAGAGGCGGTCTTCGGTGGCCCCCAGCGGCAGGTCGACCATCGGCACCTGGCGGGCTTCCACGGGCAGCGACTCACCCCGCTCGGCCCGCTGGCGCACTTCGCTGCTCTGCAGGTCGGGGTCGCTCGGGGAACTGTTGTAGGGGTCCCCCGCCACCACATCGATCGCCGGCAGCAGATCGGCCAGGGCCCGGATGGTGGTGGACTTGCCCGTGCCCCGGTCGCCCATGATCATCACCCCGCCGATGCGGGGGTCGATCACGTTGAGCAGCAGCGCCAGCTTCATCTCCTCCTGTCCGACGATGGCGGTGAAGGGGAAGACCCTGCGCTTCCTGGATGGCGTCACGGACGGCTTGCGGGCGAAGCCCCGGATTGTTTCACAGCCGCCCCTGGGGCCACCTCCGGGGCCCCCGTCAAGGGCACGGGGATCAGGGACAGCACCTGGGGTGGGGTGGCGTCGGCCGGGTAGATCAGCCGCACCCGCAGCTGCCGCTCCTGGCCGGGGCGCAGGCTGACCGTGCCCAGGGGCGGGCCCTCCTGGCCGGCCCGCAGCACCAGGTGGAACCGACGCCGTCCGCCGGGCCCGCCGGCGTCATTGTCGAGGCCGCTGACCTCCACGGTGCCCCGGAACATCACCGCCCGCGCCGGGGTGGTGTTGAAGCGCAGGCCGCCCAGGGGCTGGTCGCCCTTGAGCGGCGATTCCAGGGCCAGGGCGAGACGCACCGGTTGGGCTGTGTCGTTGCGCAGCGGCAGGCTGAGGTCGTAGGCGACGCCGTAGTTGCCGTGGGCGGCCCAGGCGGTGCCCGGATAGAACGAGCGCAGGGGGGCGGTCTGCACCTGGCCGGTGCCGAGGGTGCCCCGCTCCAGGGAACTGATCGGCCAGGAGATCGGGGCCCGGCTCACCGACAGGGTCGGGCGGCCCGGATCGGTGATCCGCCCCACCCAGGCACTGCCCACCTGCACCCCGCTGACCCGGGAGTAGACCATCGGGCCGCTGGCCCCCCTGGGGCTGGGGCTGTGCTCCTTCGGGCTGAGGCCGCCCTGCAGCAGGCGCTGCCAGACGGCGGGATCCGGCGGGCGATCAACGGGGCCGAAGGCCGCCAGGGTGGCCACGTCCACCGGCCCGTCGCTGTTGAGGCGCAGCTGCAGGTTGAGGCCGTTGAGCAGCGGATCGAGGCCCCGCACCGGCAGGGGCAGCACCATCAGCGTGCTGAGCTGCCCCGGCGGCAGGGTCCAGCCCTCCGGCACCAGGGGGCTGCGCTGCCGGGCCAGCAGCTCGGTGGCCACCCGGCTGCCGGGGCCGGCCCAGATCGGCGTGCTGCCCTGTTCCATCAGGGCCGGCAGGGGCAGGAAGGGGGCCGAGGGCTGGTCGGGGCTCACCGACTGGGACAGGGCGGTGGAGCCCGCCACGGTCCGCAGCTTCACCGGGGCGTTGCCCCGCGGGGCGGCCACCACCGCCAGCCAGAGGGTGGAGTCGAGGCTTTCGGGGGTGCCGGCGTAGATGTGATGGCTGAACAGCTCGAAGGGGCCGCTGACGGCCGTGTTCAGGTGCGCCGCCGGCACACCCAGGGGCCTGCCGGCGTACCCCCGCTGGCCATCGAAGGTGGACAGCAGGATGCCGGGCCCCTTGATCACCTCGGGGTTGTTGTCGTTCAGCATCGGCACCCCATCCAGCCGGCCGGGCAGGGGCGCCACCGTGCCCGGGCGCAGCACGGGCGGAGCGGGCTTCGGGGCTGGGGACGGCTGCGGCTGGGCCAGCAGGGGGCCGCCAAGGGCGGTCAGCCACGGCAGCAGCAGGGCGGGGATGGCGGCTCTCACTGGTTTTTGACGAGGGTTTTGGCGACGGCGCCGGCCATCGCCCGGATCAGCTCGGCGGAGCGGGGATCGTTGAAGGGACCCTTGACCATGAAGGCCGCCACGGCCCGCTGGCCATCGGGCAGCTGGATCAGGGCGGCATCGGCATAGGCGATGCCGATGTCTCCGGTCTTGTTGTAGACGGTGATGCCCTTGGGCAGCAGCTCACTGTCCGGGTCGGGGGCGTCCTTGCCCATCCCCATCAGCAGGCCGAGGGGGATCAGGGTGTTGGTGCGGGAGGTGGCCATGATTTCCCGGAACAGATCCCGGGCCCGGGGCGTGAGCTTGTCGCCGGTGTCCACCAGGGCGATGGAGCGGGCCAGGTCGCGGGCGCTGGTGGTGTTGGTGCCGTCGAGGTCCGGCAGCCAGTTGTTCACCACCGTGGCCGGCAGACCGAGGCTGCGGAAGCGGCTGTTGAGGGTCGTCTTGCCCCCCAGCCGGCGGATCAGCAGGTTGGTGGCGGTGTTGTCGCTCACCCGGATCATCTCCGTGGCGGCCTCGAAGAAGGGGAAGCGGGTGCCCAGCGGCTTGTTGGCCATCCAGCCGGCCCCACCCCCCACCACCTCCTTGGTGAGCGGCATGGGCTCGTTCCAGCGCAGCTTGCCGCCATCGAGGTCCTCCAGGCTGGCCAGCAGGATCGGCACCTTGATGGCGCTGGCCGCCGGCAGGGCCAGATCCGGCTGCATCTGGGCGTAACGCCCGTCATCGAGCACCAGCAGGAAGCCGCTGGCGGTCAGATCCTTCTGGGCGGCCGCCAGCCGGGTCCACTGCTGGCTGAGGCCGACGAGCTCCCGGCGCGGCTCGAACCGCCCCAGGGCCATGGCCCCGGTCCCGGGTTTCTTCACCACCGGGGTGGTGGCCGGTGCGGGGGTGCCGAGCGCCCCCTGGACGAGGCGGGGCTCCAGCAGCTTGAGGGCGGTGCCCACGATCACGCCCAGCCCCACCCCCAGCACGATCAGCCGCAGCACCAGGCCCACCGGGCGAAGCCAGGGGTTGCTGGGGGGACGGGACGGACGGCCTGGACTCACGGAAGCAGGACTCTGGGGCGATGGCTCGACGCTAGTGGTCCTGGGAAGAAGGGAAAGGGCGGCGGCTCGCCCAGCGCAACTGGCACACCAGGCCCCGCAGCAGGGCCACCTCCGGGGCACTGACCTGGCCCCGCTGCAGCAGGGCCCGCAGTTTCGCCATCCGGGCATGGGCGGTGTGGGGCAGCAGGAAGCCGACCTCCAGCAGCAGCTCCTCGGCGTCGCTGAACATGGCTTCGAGCACCCCCCGGGGGCAGGGGGCCTGGGCCGCGGGGACCATGGACGGGGCGGGGGTCTGCCGGACGGGGGGGCCGCGGCGGTCGAGCCGGTGCAGGTCGTGCAGCACCACGGCCACCGCGTGGGAGAGGTTGAGGGACCCGTGGTGGGTGGGGGTGGGAATCTGCAGCAGCCGGCCGGCCTGGAGCAGTTCGTCGTTGCTCAGCCCCCGGTCCTCCCGGCCGAACACCAGGGCGGAGGGCAACACCGGATCGCCCGCCAGCAGCCAGGCCAGGGCGTGCTCGGGATCCTCCAGGGGCAGGGGCTCCCCCTCCGGACGGCCGCTGGTGGCCACCACCCGTCCGCAGTCGGCCAGGGCGGCGGCCAGGGTGGGGAATAGGCGCGCCTGTTGCAGCACGGGCAGAGCCTTGACGGCCATCAGCCGGGCCTCGTCCCCAAGGGGGTCGCAGCGGGGGGCCACCAGGCGCAGATCCTCGATGCCGTAGCTGCGGCAGAGACGGGCCACGCTGCCGACGTTGAGGGGGCCGGCCGGCTCGACCAGGACCAGCTTGGGTATCAAGGCAGCGCGTGCAGAAACGCCAGCAGATCGGCCATGGCCTGGGGTTCCGGCTGGAAACTCGGCATCGGCGGGGTGCGGCCGCTGACCACCTGCTGGATCAGCTGGCGATCGTTCTTGCGTCGATCGACGCCGTGCAGGTTCGGACCCACCAGCCCCTGGGCGGCCAGGCCATGGCAGCCCGCGCAGTTGAGCCGGAACAGGCGACCGCCGTCCGTGGCCGAGCCGGTGAGATCGAGGGTCTGTCGGGTGTAGGGATCGCTGCGGGCCGCCGGTAACACCACCACCACCAGCAGGATGCAGGCCACCGCCGCCAGGGTCGCCAGGGCCGCCACCAGGCTGCGGCGCGGGGCGGGGGGCTGGTTGGGCTCGGTGACGGCGGCGGGCGTCACGGTCACGGCGGGTGGGGGGGTGGGGGACGGGCTGATCACAGTGCTGCGGTGGGTCTCTCGGTGCCGGGGGGAGTCGTGGGAAGATTGTGCACCGACTGATGCTTCCACCTTTCCATGATCGAACCCCTTCTCTGCGGCATCGTGCTTGGACTGATTCCCGTCACCCTGCTGGGGCTGTTCGTGGCGGCCTGGAATCAGTACCGCCGGGGCAGTGCCCTCGGGGGTTGATCCAGCCCGTCGGGCCCGGTGGATTGTTGCCGGGCCGGTCGTCGAAACGGGTGGTCAGGGGGTGGACTCCTCCGGATCGAAGGATCCTGACTGGGTAGATGGCTGTTGAAGTAACACCAGCGTAGTGCCGCCATAGCGGCGGCAGTCCCGCCGCTGCCAATCCGGGGGATCCGGCGGAATCCCGTCGGAGGCGCATTCCCACACCAGGGTTCCCCCCCGGGCCAGCCATCCCCGCGAGCCAACAGCCGCGGCGATCGGGGCGTGCAGCCCGGCCGCATAGGGCGGATCCACATAAATCAGGTCAAACGGGATCGCCGCATCGGCCCGCTGCCCGCCCACCAGCCAGCGCAGCACGTCCTCCTGCACCACCCGCACCCGCTGGGCGTCGACCGCTTCCGGGGCCGCCAGGCCACCCAGGGTCGCCTCCAGGTTGGCCTTTGCCACCGCAGCGATGCGGCGATCCCGCTCCACCGCCACCACCTGGGCAGCCCCTCGCTGCAGGGCCTCACAGGCCATCACGCCGCTGCCGCAGCACAGATCCAGCCAACGGCAACCGGGAATCTCGGCGGCGAGCAGATTCATCACCGCCAGCCGCACCCGCGCGGCGGTGGGCCTGGCGTTGCTGCCCGGGGGACTCTGCAGCCGGCGCCCCCCGCTCACCCGCAGGGTCACAGGTGAGCCACCCAGTCGAGCCAGCGACGCAGCATCGCTTCCCCCACCGGCCCGGACTTCTCCGGGTGGAACTGGCAGGCGGCGACGTTGCCCTGCCACACCGCTGCCGTGACAGGGGTGCCGGCGTAGTCCACCCGTGCCGTGGTGGCTGCCGCATCGGCCGGCTCGGCGGCGAAGGAATGCACGAAGTAGACCCAGGCCGGCGGGGTGTGGGCGTCCAGCAGCGGACTGGCGGTGGCCGGGATCAGGGGGGCCCAGCCCATGTGGGGCAGGGGGTGACCCGCCACCCGCGGCAGGGTCGTCACCCGTCCGGCCAGCACCCCCAGTCCTTCCGCCTGGCCCTCCTCGCTGGCTTCGAACAGCAGCTGCAGCCCCAGGCAGATCCCCAGCAGCGGCCGGCCGCTGGCGCAGGAGCGGCGCAGGCCCTGCTCCAGCCCGGCCGAGCGCAGCCGCTCCATGGCCGGATCGAAGGCGCCGACGCCGGGGAGCACCAAGGCGTCGCAGGCCTCCAGGTCGGCCGGGCCGTGCACGCTGACCAGCTCGGCGCCAAGCCGGGCAAAGGTGCGTTGCACCGAGTGAAGGTTGCCCATGCCGTAGTCGATCAGGCCGATGCGGCTCATGGCTGGCTCCCGGTGGGGACCCGCTCGGCCGGATGTTCCAGGGCCGAGGAGGCGGGCAGATCGAGGCCGTTGAGGTGGTCGATGAACTGGTAGAGCCGGCCGACGCGCCGTTTGTCGAAGCGCAGTTGCAGACAGGGCCTGAGCAGGCCGTTGTCGTCGACCCCCTCGCCGCTCTGGATGGCGCCCTGGTCCAGCAGATCGGCGAAGCGGCGGTTCAGCTCCGGCAGCAGGGCGCGCGGCACCTCGGCGTTGAGCAGCAGCTCGATGCGGTCCTGTCCCAGCTGGGCGCTGTGGAACACCCGGTAGAAGCGGCAGATCTGGGCCACGGCCTCTTCAGCGCTCGTGGCTTCGACCATCAGATCCACATCTTCCGGTGAGATCAGCTCGCGGGTGGCGAGTTCCTGATGCACATTCCGCTTCCAGACCTTCCAGAAATCGTCGCCCGGCGGGCACAGCAGCACCAGGGGGATCGGCGACGTGCGACCCGTCTGAATCAGGGTGAGGCACTCGAACAGTTCATCGAGGGTGCCGAATCCCCCTGGCATCACCACCAGGGCATCGCTCTCCATCAGGAAGAACAGCTTGCGGGTGAAGAAATAGCGGAAATACAGCAGCCGGTCGTCGCAGGCACTCACGTAGGGGTTGGGATGCTGCTCAAAGGGCAGATCCACGTTGAGGCCGATGCTGTGCTCACATCCGGCACCGCTGTTGGCGCCCTCCATGACGCCGGCCCCCGCACCGGTCATCACCTCGAAACCGGCCTCCACCGCCTGCCGGGCCACCGCCTCGGCCAGGAGGTAGCAGGGATCGCTCTTGCGGGTGCGGGCCGAGCCGAAGACGCTGATCTTGCGGGCGCTGCGGCGCGGCCGGAAGACCTCCAGGGCTTCGCTGATGTCCGCCAGGCAGCCGGCGATCAGCCGCCATTCCTCTTCTTCCTTCTCCTGGCGGGCCACCTGCAACAGGGACACCACCGCCCGCTCGATCTGGCGGCGCTGGGGGTGGCCGTGGAGCTCGTCGGCGAGGGCCTGAAGGGGGCTTCTGCCCGCCGCCGGCACTGGGTTCGGGGAGAGGGGCGGCGTCAGCGGAACGGAATCAGAGGTATTTGGAGATGGTGCCGGACAGGGTGTTCTTGGGGACGGCACCGACCACGGTGTCGACCTTCTGGCCGCCCTTGAACAGCATCAGGGTGGGAATGCTGCGGATGCCGTACTGGCTGGCGACGTTGGGGTTCTCGTCGGTGTTGAGCTTGTAGACCCGGATCTTGCCTTCGTATTCCTTGGCAATCTCATCGACGATCGGCGCCACCATGCGGCAGGGGCCACACCAGGGGGCCCAGAAATCAACCAGCACAGGCACATCACTCTTGAGCACGTCTTGCTCGAAGGAGGCGTCGGTGACGGCAGCGGCGCTGGACATTCCTTGCAGACTCGGGATGAAACGAATCTAGCAACCGGGTTCGGCCCCACTCCCCTGCGATGGAGCCAGCGTTGCAGGCCGTAGCGGAACCGGCAGGCGCCGGCGGCGGGGGCTGCCGGGGGAACGGAGGAAGAAGACAAAAAGCCCGGACACGCCGGGCCGGGGGGTGTGAGGAGTGTGCGAGCCGGAGCCCCCACATCCAGAGGTTAGCCCCCATCTCGCCGTGAGGCAGTGTTGTCCAGACCTGCGACGACGGGGCGGCCTCCGGGCCGGACCGCGCCGTGCTACTTGCCCATGCCCAGCTGCTGGGCCTTCTGGTACACCTTGCCTTCGGTCAGCAGGGACGGGGCCACCACCACCTCCACCTCACGCATCTCCTTGAGGGTGCGGGCCCCCAGGGTGCCCATGGAGGTGCGAATGCAGCCCAGCAGGTTCTGGGTGCCGTCATCGAGGCCCGCCGGGCCCCGCAGGATCTTCTCAAGGCTGCCGGTGGTGCCCACCTTGATGCGGGTGCCACGGGGCAGCACCGGGCTGGGGGTGGCCATGCCCCAGTGGAAACCGCGGCCGGGTGCTTCGGCGGCCCGGGCGATCGGGGAGCCGATCATCACCGCATCGGCGCCGCAGGCCAGGCATTTGCAGATGTCACCGCCGGTGACGATGCCGCCATCGGCCACCACCGGCACGTAGCGGCCGCTCTCCCGCTCGTAGTCGTCCCGGGCGGCGGCGCAGTCGGCCACGGCCGTGGCCTGGGGGATGCCGACGCCCAGCACGCCCCGGGAGGTGCAGGCGGCGCCGGGGCCGATCCCCACCATCACGCCGGCGGCCCCCGCCCGCATCAGTTGCAGGGTGACGTCGTAGGTGACGCAGTTGCCGATCACCACGGGCACGCCCAGGTCGCGGCAGAGGGCAGCCAGATCCAGGGTCTGGCGACCCTCGGGGCCGATGTGTTCGGTGGAGACCACCGTGGCCTGCACGAAGAACAGGTCGGCGCCCGCTTCGGCCACCGCCGCCCCGAAGCGCAGGGCGGCCACCGGGGTGGCACTCACCGCCGCAATGCCGCCGCCCGCCTTGATCTCGGAGATCCGCTGACGTACCAGATCCTCGCGGACCGGCTGGCTGTAGAGGTCCTGCATCAGGCCCACGAACTCGTCGCGGCCCACGGAGGCGATCCTGTCCAGGATCGGCTCGGGGTCGTCGTAGCGGCACTGGACGCCCTCCAGGTTCAGCACCCCCAGGGCCCCCAGCCGGGTGAGCTCGATGCACATCCCCACATCCACCACCCCGTCCATGGCGCTGGCGATGATCGGGATCTCCCGCTGGATCCCCCCCAGGCTCCAACTGCTGTCGGTCACCTCGGGGTCGACGGTGCGGCCCCCGGGGACCAGGGCGATTTCGTCGATGCCGTAGGCGCGGCGGACGGTCCTGGAGCGACCGAGCTGAATGTTCACCGTTGGACGGACACAGTGGGCACAAACTATCAACCGGTCCGCGAAGCCCCTGGCCCCATCACGGGCGGGACATCACTCCCTGCCGCGGAAATCGTTCCAGCGGCGGCTCCAGTCGGCGAACACCTGCTCCCGGTCGCTCTTGCGCACCAGCCGGGTCATGGTGAAACGGGTCAGGGCGATCACCCCCACCAGTTCCAGCAGGCCGCCCACCAGGGGCAGGCTGTCCAGGGTGCCGATCAGGGACGCATACACCCGCAGCAGCAGCACGACGCCGATGAGGATCGCCAGCCCCTTGAGGGGGCCGCGGACGCGCTGCCACTGGGCCTGGAGCTCGCCGCTGCCAAGCCAGTCCCGGATCTTCTGCAGCAACAGCTCGAACTCGCCGCCGCCGTCCCCGGACGGGTCCGCTGCGCCCTCCAGGGGCGGTACGTCAACGATCGCGGTGATGCCGGGCTCCGGCTCGCTCGCCGGGGCAGCGATCGGCTCGCTGGCCGGTTCCGGCGCCACCGGCTCGGGTGCCACGGGCACAGGGGCTTCGGCCTCTGGCTCCGCCTCGGGCTCCGGCCCGGCGCTGATGGGGTCCGGCGTCACCTCGGCCGGTACCGCCTGCCACGGTGGCGTCGAAGGACCGCTCTCTTCGGGCTCGGGGCTGAAGGGGGGCTCGGGGCTGAAGGGGGTCTCGGCCATGGCTGGCGCCGGAAGCTCACGGCGGAGCTTACGGCTGTTTTCCGCCACCGCTCCAGAGGTGTGAAGGGAGTTCAGCTGTCGAGGGGAATCAGCCCGCCACGGCCGGAGAGCGGCCGGATCGGCAGGCCCAGCGGAAAACGACCGTCCTGGAGCCAGGCGACCAGCTCCGCCGCGATCGTTTCGGCCAGCCGCGGGCTGTGGGCCGGAGCGGCCGTGATGCGGCGCCCCTCCACCTGGATCAGGCCCGACTTGAGCCGGGCATAGCTGACGGAGCCGAACCGGGGCCGCAGGCGCCGGGGGATCGCCACATCCAGCACCGGCGCCTCCAGCTCCTCGTCGCCGCAGGCGGCCTGGCGGGCCACCGTCTCGTTGATCAGGGGGACCGGGGCCGCCAGTCCCACCAGCAGGCCGGCCCCGTGGCCCTCGAAGAAGCAGGGCCGCAGCCACTCGGGCCGCAGGCCATGCAGGTCCACGCTCACCGCCGCCACCGCCCCCGGGCTGAGGGCGTGGCCGGTGGCGGAGCGTGGCACGCCGGGCTGGTGGCCGCTGCCGCTGCCCACCACCCAGCCGATGACCCCCGCCACCAGCACCGGGGAGCCGGGCCCCAGCAGCGCCAGCCCCGGCATGGTCAGGCCGATGCTGCCGGCGCCGCCGCAGCTGTAGAGCCCATTGCCGAAGGGCCCCAGCACGGGCCCCCAGGGGCTGCGCAGCACCCCTTCGGCGCTGCTCACGGCCACCAGGCCGTTTTCGGTGATCCCCCGGTGCAGCAGCAGCCGACCCGAACCGATCCGCTCCAGATCCAGCTGGGCCTGCAGGTCCCGTCGCGGGTGCAGGGCGGTGATCTCCCCGGTGGCGGTAAGGGTCAGGGAGCCGCCCTTGAGCAGCCGGTCGAGCAGATGGGCGCCCCCCTGTCGCTGGGCCTCCCCGAGGCCGCCGCCGATGGGCAGCACCAGGTCGCCGCCGCCCCCGCCCCCCTGGGCCCCGAGCCCCTCCAGCTGGGCCTCCCGGAAGCGGATCGGTGGATCGCTGGGGCCGATGTTGAGGTGCAGGCTGCCCTGATCGGTGAACTCGGCATTGGCGGCCACCACCACGTCGGTGCCGTCGTAGGCCTCCGCCAGCCCGGCCTCCGCCACCAGCCGGCGGAACTCGGCGGCGGTCCTCACCCGCAGCACCCCCCGGCGCTGACGCTGGCGCAGGGCCGATTCACTACGGGCCGGCAGGGTCATCGATAGAGTGGGTTGTGCCCCATACGGTCTTGCATGGCGGATCCAACCGGACCCGGTGAATCCGACGGACGGATCATCCAGACCGACCTGCGCAATGAGATGTCGCGCTCCTACCTGGAGTATGCGATGAGCGTGATTGTGGGACGGGCCCTGCCCGATGCCCGCGACGGCCTCAAGCCGGTGCACCGGCGCATCCTGTACGCGATGTACGAGCTCGGCCTCACCAGCGACCGGCCGTACCGGAAATGTGCCCGTGTGGTGGGGGAGGTGCTCGGTAAGTACCACCCCCACGGCGACACGGCCGTGTACGACGCCCTGGTGCGCATGGCCCAGGACTTCTCGATGCGGATGCCCCTGATCGACGGGCACGGCAACTTCGGCTCGGTCGACAACGATCCGCCGGCCGCCATGCGGTACACGGAATCCCGCCTGCAGGCCCTGACCACCGACAGCCTGCTGGAAGACATCGAAGCCGAGACCGTCGATTACATCGACAACTTCGACGGCTCCCAGCAGGAACCCACCGTGATGCCGGCCCGGGTGCCGCATCTGCTGCTCAACGGCTCCTCCGGCATCGCCGTGGGGATGGCCACCAACATCCCCCCCCACAACCTCACCGAGCTGATCGACGGGCTGCTTGCCCTGATCGACAACCCGGAGATCGAGGACCGGGCCCTGATGGCGATCATCCCCGGCCCGGATTTCCCCACCGGTGGCCAGATCCTGGGCCGCCGCGGCATCCGCGAGACCTACACCACCGGCCGCGGTTCGATCACCATGCGGGGCGTGGCCTCCATCGAAACCGTGGAAGCCAAGGGCCGTCCCGACCGGGACGCGGTGATCATCACCGAACTCCCCTACCAGACCAACAAGGCCTCCCTGATCGAGCGCATCGCCGAGCTGGTCAACGACAAGAAGCTCGAGGGCATCGCCGACATCCGCGACGAAAGCGATCGCGACGGCATGCGCATCGTGATCGAACTGCGCCGCGACGCCTACCCCCAGGTGGTGCTGAACAACCTGTTCAAGCTCACGCCGCTGCAGAACAACTTCAGCGCCTACATGCTGGCCCTGGTGAAGGGGGAGCCGGTGCTGCTCACCCTCAGCAAGATGCTGCGGGTGTTCCTCGAGTTCCGCATTGAGACGATCGAGCGGCGCACCCGCTACTTCCTGCGCAAGGCGGAGGAGCGCGACCACATCCTGCAGGGTCTGCTGCTCGCCCTCGACCAGCTCGATCCGATCATCGCCCTGATCCGGGCCGCCCCCGACACCGCCACCGCCCGGGCCCAGCTGCAGGAGCGCCATGGCCTCAGCGAGATCCAGGCCGACGCCATCCTGCAGATGCAGCTGCGGCGTCTCACGGCCCTGGAGGCCGACAAGATCCGCCTCGAGCACGACGACCTCGTCGCCAAGATCGCCGATTACAAGGACATCCTCGGCCGCAAGGAGCGGGTGCTGGGCCTGATCCAGGAGGAGCTCCAGGTGCTCCGCAGCCGCTACGACTCCCCCCGCCGCACCGAGATCCTGGATCTCGAGGGTGGGCTGGAGGACATCGATCTGATCGCCAACGAGCGCTCGGTCGTTCTGCTCACCGAGAACGGCTACCTCAAGCGGATGCCGGTGAGCGAGTTCGAGGCCACCAGCCGCGGTACCCGCGGCAAGGCCGGCACCCGCAGCCAGGGCGAGGAGGCGGTGAAGCTGTTCATCAGCTGCAACGACCACGACGCCCTGCTGCTGTTCAGCGACCGGGGCGTGGTGTATTCGATTCCCGCCTACCGGGTGCCGATCTGCAGCCGTTCCGCCAAGGGCACGCCGATCGTGCAGCTGCTGCCGATTCCGCGGGAGGAGGCCATCACCTCCCTGCTGGCGGTGAGCGCCTTCGACGACGACGTCCAGCTGGTGATGCTCACCAGCGGCGGCTACATCAAGCGCACCCGGCTGTCGGCCTTCAGCAACATCCGCTCCAACGGCCTGATCGCCATTTCCCTCGAGGACGGTGACGCCCTGCGCTGGGTGCGGCTGGCCCTGCCCGGCGACAGCGTGCTGATCGGCTCCCTCAAGGGGATGACGATCCACTTCCGCCTCAGCGACGAGGAGCTGCGCCCCCTGGGCCGCACCGCCCGCGGCGTGCGGGCCATGAACCTGCGCCCCGGCGATGAGCTGGTGAGCATGGATGTGCTCACGGCGGAACTGGCCGACCGTGTCGCCAGCACGGCCGAGACCGGCGCCGACGAGGAGGAGGGTGACGAGGTGGCCCCGAGTGAGGGCCCCTGGGTGCTGGTGGCCAGCGCCAGCGGCCTCGGCAAGAGGGTGCCGGTGGATCAGTTCCGGCTGCAGCGGCGGGCCGGCATGGGTCTGCGGGCGATCAAGTTCCGCCGCGACGGCGACGTGCTGGTGGGCCTCAAGGTGCTCGGCGCCGGTGAGGAGCTGCTGCTGGTGAGCGAGCGGGGCGTGATCGTGCGCATGAAGGCCGACGCCATTCCCCAGCAGTCCCGGGCGGCCACCGGGGTGCGGCTGCAGAAGCTGGATTCCGGCGATCGCCTCACCGAGGTGGTGCTGGTGCCGCCGGCCGCCGAGGAGGAGGAGCTGGCCGATGGGACCGTCCCGGAGGCCACCCCTGAACCCACCTCCGGGGCCCCTGACGACGGGGCGCCAGCCGCTGGAGACACCCCGGACGCCGGCGACTGATCCGGCCAGCCGGGGTCACCGCTGGCCCCAGGCCCAGAGCAGCAACACGCCGTAGCCGGCCAGGCTGGCCAGCTGGAGGCCCAGCTCCAGGCGCTCGATCCTGCGTTCGAGCCCTGGGCGGCCCATTCCGTCGGCCTCGCTGGTAAGACGATCCAGCCGGTTGGCGCACCAGATGAACTGGCAGAAGAACACCAGGGTCACCAGGTAGGAGAAGGCGTAGAGCCCGTCCAGCACGGTGAGATAGGGCAGGGACGGCAGCGAATCCCGGTAGGCCTGCTGCATGAACACCAGTGTCAGCAGGATCACCGGCGGAATCGCCAGGCGCTCCGAGCTGAACCCGGCCCGCAGGTTGGGGGTGAGCAGCATCACCACCATCGTGATGGTGAGCGGCAGCAGCCACTTCACCAGGGCCGCCCAGCCGATCGGGTCGTACCGCAGCTCCATCTCCACGCCGCCACGGTGCTGGAACAGGCGCCAGCTGCTCAGCCGGTAGCCGTTCATGTTGCTGCGGCCGCTGACGCCGGAGGCATCGCTGTCGGCCAGCAGGCGGAGGCGGGGCGGGTCGGCGATCGTGGCGGGAAAGCTGGGATCGGCCACCAGCCGGATCTGCAGGGGCAGGGTGCCGAAGGGGTAGCCCCGGTAGTCGATCTCATCGGAATAGAAGTTGCCGTTGAAGCGGTAATCGCGGCCCAGTTCCGAGCCCAGGCGAAGCGGACCGCTGCTGGCCTCCAGCAGCGAGTCCCAGGGCTCCACCAGGTTCTGGAACCGCACCAGCGAGAGAAGATCCACCTCCGCCGCCAGCCACTGGCGCACGGTGGCCGCCGGCGCCGATAGCCGCAGCGTCCCCTCGGCGCTGAAGGTCTTCTCCCGCGAGGAGAAGCGGTAGACGTTGTCCACCTTCAGGGCGACCCGGATCGGCACGGCGGAGACCGGGGCCGCCGTCGCCGGCACCAGGCCCAGCACCAGGCTGAGGCCCAGGCAGGCCAGCGCCGCCAGCATCCAGCGGGCGATGGGGCGCATGGGCCGTGATGCAGGATGAGCCTTCACCGTACCGGCGAGATGGCGAGGGACGTGCTGGTGCTCGGTGGCGGCCCCGCCGCCCTCTGCGTCGCGGCGGCCCTGGCTGACGAGGGGCTGCAGGTGGCCCTGCTGGCGCCCCAGGACCTGCGCGCCCCCTGGCCCAACACCTACGGCATCTGGGGTGATGAGGTGGATGCCCTTGGCCTGGGCCACCTGCTGGAGCACCGCTGGAGTGACACGGTCAGCTACTTCGGCGCCGGTGATCCGGACCCGGCGGCGGCGGCGAACCGCCCCACGGTCCACGGCCGCGATTACGGCCTGTTCGACCGCGAGGCGCTGCAGCGGCACTGGCTGGAGGCCTGCGGGCGTGGCGGGGTGGAGCTGCTCCAGGGGCTGGCCACCGGTTGTGACGCCTCCGGGGCGTTGAGCACGGTGGAGCTGGCCGATGGGCGTCGGCTGCAGGTGCGGCTGGTGGTGGACGCCACCGGCCATCAGGCGGTGCTGGTGCAGCGGCCCGACCGGGGGCCGGTGGCTGGCCAGGCGGCCTACGGCGTCGTCGGCCGCTTCTCGGCACCGCCGGTGTCGCCCGATCAGTTCGTGCTGATGGACTACCGCGGCGACCACCTCAGCGAGGCGGAGCGGGCCGAGCCCCCCACCTTCCTGTATGCGATGGACCTGGGCGGGGGGCGCTTCTTCGTCGAGGAGACGTCTCTGGCCCTGGCTCCCCCGCTGCCGTTTGAGCTGCTCCAGCAACGGCTCCACCGGCGCCTGGCCCACCGCGGCGTGCGGGTGCTGGCGGTGGAGCACGAGGAGTTCTGCCTGTTCCCGATGAACCTGCCGCTGCCGGATCTGCAGCAGCCGGTGCTGGGCTTCGGCGGGGCAGCCTCGATGGTGCACCCGGCCTCGGGCTACATGGTGGGCGCCCTGCTGCGCCGGGCTCCGGCGGTGGCGGAGGCGGTGGCGGCGGCCATGGCCGACGCCGATGCCCCCTCGGCCCTGCTGGCCCGGGCGGGCTGGGGCGCCCTCTGGCCCCCGGCGCTGCGCAGCAAGCACGCCCTGTACCAGTTCGGACTGGGCAAGCTGATGGGCTTCTCCGAAGCCGAGCTGCGCCAGTTCTTCGCCAGCTTCTTCTCCCTTCCCGGCCCCCAGTGGTATGGCTTCCTGGCCAACACCCTGACGGTGCCGGAGCTGCTGGCGGCCATGCTGCGCCTGTTCGCCCTGTCCCCGTGGGCCGTGCGGGTCGGCCTGCTGCTGCCGCCGCGCCGGCCCTAGCTGTTGGGTGCCACCAGGTCGTTCCGCTGACGATGGGGTGTGAGGCCTTGGTTCGGGGTTTCACCACCCGTCCCAACACCCCACGACCCACGGCAAGGCCGAGCCGTTCATCTATCCGAAGGCTGCTGCGAAGCAGTGAACCTTGCCGGAGGGGTGGGCCTGCCTGATGCCTGTTGGCACCTCAGCTGCCAGAAACGATCGGTTGCTTGCCCTGCCTGGGAATCGAGACCGGCCGCAGGTGACACATCGCCCCTGGGTGGTCCCTTCTCCCAACAGTGGCTCATGAAGCTGTAGGCCTCAACAACATGGGAACAAACCTCCCCGAATCGACCAGACCCGCGCACGCGTCACTGGCTGGATGATTCGCACACGCCGGAGAGGAACGCACTGCTCAGCAACGCTGTTCCATACCCACGAGCCGCCCCGTCACGCCAGCGGCGGGCAGGTTGGATTTCGATCCCCTGGACACTGACAATGACTCCGGAAATACAGAAAGAATTAGTGTGCATAACATGTGCTGATCTGCATCGCTTTAGCACACCAAAGTCTACACAGATGAGCAAGAGTGAAGGGAGGAATGAATCAACTTTCGCCTGCTGGCATCCAAGCCAATACATCATTAAATTATGCAAAGACATCGGGATGCGGTTTGGATAGCGCTGGCTCTATCCGTGGCGGCTTGCGGCACGCCAGCAAAGGCCCAGTTTGCCGGCCCCTACGCCCCATCCCAGTGGACCCTGTGGAACTCCACATTCATCACTTTTGAGGGAGACATCGTGCCGGCGAATGGCTTCGTTGACACCTCCCAGGCGCCTGCCTCCATTCAGCTGAAAGGCCCCTTCTTTGCTGCAGTCGCCGGAATCGAAACTCCAACCGCTCAAGGCACAAACTATACCATCAGGGCAAATCAGGCAGGCACATTAACATTTTTATGGAACTACACCAGTGCGAATGTTTTTGCAGCCTATTTCTCTCCCCCAAGCTTCGTCAACAAAGGAATTGCAGAAGCCTTTGCCGGCTTCGACCCCGAGGCCTCTGACTTCACGACCACCAACCAGTCCGGATCTGGCTCCTACAATTTTGCCGCCAATGACCTCTTTGGCTTCCAAGTCGACTGCCTCATTTGCTCGGATGAGATTGTATCGATCGCGATTTCCAATTTCCTGTTTACACCGGCCTACGTCCCGCCGATTCCCCCTTACATCATTCCGGGCAGAAATGCCACAGCCAGCAATCCCTACAGCACCACCTTTGCCGGCGGCACCATGGTGGTCGATATTCCTGGGATCTTTGCCACTTCGTTCAACACAGGGATTGGTGGAACCGTTGACATCAATGGCATGTCGTCGCTGTTCACTGGTGTCTTCAGTGGGCCGGGTTATCTTTCCTTTGTCAATTCATCTCAGGGAGGCTTTGTTGCCCTTGAGGGAAGCAGCACCTATACGGGGCTTACAACTGTAGGGCCTGGGGTCCAACTCTATGTCAATGGCTCGATTGCCACTTCCTCGGGCCTGACCATCCAGTCCGGTGGTTTCGTGGGGGGCATCGGCAACCTCCCCCAGACCAATCTCGTCCCCGGTGCGATCCTTTCACCCGGCAACTCCATCGGCACACTCACGGCCACTGGCCTGAGCCTCAACGGAGGTGCCATTGTGGTCGAACTTCAGGGGCCACGAAGTGACCGTGTCAATGTCACGGGCAATGTCACCAATTTCACAGGAACGGCCTATCTCGTGGCCTCCGGCGGTGGCACGCCCTGGCCATCGCTGGATTACACGATTGTCGCAGCACCAGCGAGCACGAATTTCGCCACGTTCAACAGCCTCACCCTGAACACCTTTGGCGTCTCCAGCGCCCTGCTGCGCTACGGCACCACCCTGGTGCAGGAAGCTGATGGCAACCCCAGAACCTTCGACGTCCAGTGGCGGCCCCGCAATGGTGTCGGAGCCACCAGCTCGGCCCTGCAGGTTCTTGGCCAGGGACACAGCAACGCCCAGGCCGCCTCAGGCGTTTTCGACCGCGTCTTCCAGTCACTGGCGTTCAACGCCGCCAACAACGCCAACAACACGGGATTCCCGATCGGAACCACCGGCTTCACCACCGGCCAGGCCGCCGCTGCTGGCCTCTCGCCCGACATCCTGTTCGCCACCAGCCAGCTGCTCGATCTCCCCACCGGGAGTCAACTCACCGCTGCCGTGGCGTCCCTCTCACCGGAGTCCTACGCCGCCTTCCAGAGCGTGGGCCTCAACACGCTCAAGCGTCAGCGCGAGCTGCTGCTGGCCCAGGCCGGCCACTGCCGCACCACGGGTTGGGTGGTGAACACCCCTGCCAGCAAAGAGGGCAAGCCGACCAGACACCCTTTCTGCCTCTTTGCCCAGGGGGCCAACGCCACCAGCTCCATCCGCGGCCAGAACGGACTGGCGTCCTACGACGCCGGCATCTTCTCCACCTATTACGGCATCGAATACCAGCCAGGCAACCGTTGGACCCTAGGTGCCGCCTACGGCTACGGCACCTCCAACCTCAGTGCCATGGCACCATCCAATGGGTCGGTGTCATCGAAGGTCAACAGCGGCAGCCTCTATGGCGTGTACAAGCCATCACCGGCCTGGACGGTTCGCGGCTTCTTCGGCTACGGCAGCTTCAAGCTCGACGGCAGCCGCAGCCTCTCCTTCATCGGCAACGGCTCACCCATCACCGCCAACCCCAGCGCCAATGGGATCACCCTGGCGCTGAACGCCGATGTGCTGATTCCGCTCACCCGGCCCAACGCAAAGACGCCCATCTACATCAAACCCCTGCTCGGCGTGGCCTGGGGCCGTTATCAGCAGAGCAGCTTCCTGGAATCGGGCAGTGGCGTGTTGAACATGAACGTCCAGGGTCATACGTCCAACAGCCTGCTGGGAACGATCGGGGCGGAGTTGACCACGGCTCCGATCTCCCTGAGCAGCACGGACACCGTTGCGATCACCCCACGGCTGGCGGTGGCCTACCAGGTGGATGCCCTGGCTGCCAACAGGAACAACACGTCAGTGACGGCCTCCTTGACGGGGGCACCGGCTGCTGGTTCCTTCCCGACGCAAGGCGAAAACCGTGGCACGAACACCCTCATGGTGGATGCGGGGGTTGACCTGAAAGTGTCAAAAAACGCCTCGCTCTACGCCAGCGTGGGTTACGAGATCTTCTCCACCGGCTCCCAGGTCAGCTACGGCGGTGGCCTGAAGCTGAGCTTCTGATCCCGCCTGACGTACGGCTGTCATTCAGTACTGGATCGAGGGCAGACAGCCCCCGGTGGTTCGGTGTCATCCCCTCAGGACATCGAGGAGAACGACCGGATGCAGGGATCATTTGCCGCCGGCCCTAGCCCGGTGCCGGCAGCCCCAGCACTTCGGCGCTCTCGCTGCGGATCCGCCGGCAGAGGTCGGCGTCGGCGCGGATCGATTCGCCGTAGGAGGGCAGGATCCGCTTCAGGGTCCGCTCCCAGCCAGCGGGCAGCTTGTCGCGGAAGCAGGAGCGCAGGATCTCGAGGGTGATCGCCACGGCGGCGGAGGCGCCTGGTGAGGCCCCCAGCACGGCCACCAGGGAGGTGTCGGCGGCGTGTACCACCTCGGTGCCGAACTGGAGCACCCCGCCCCGGCGGGGGTCGCCCTTGATGATCTGCACCCGCTGGCCAGCCACCGCCAGCGTCCAGTCGGAGGGCCGGGCATTGGGGTAGAAGTCCCGCAGGGCCGCGAAGCGCTGCTCGGCGCTGGCGAACACCTGGCCGATCAGGTAGTTGGTCAGGGGCAGGTTGTCCCGGGCCACCGCCAGCAGCGGCAGGAGGTTGGCGGGCCGCAGGGACCCGGGCCAGTCGCAGGGGGAACCGCTCTTGAGGAATTTGGTGGAAAACCCGGCGTAGGGCCCGAACAGGATCCAGTTCCGGCCGTCCACGAGGCGGGTGTCCAGGTGGGGCACCGACATCGGCGGCGAGCCGGCGGCCGCCATCCCGTAGACCTTGGCGTGGTGGCGGCTGGCCACGGCCGGATCGCCACAGCGCAGCCACAGCCCGCTGACGGGGAAGCCGCCGTAGCCACGCCCTTCCGGGATCCCCGAGGCCTGCAGCAGGGTGAGGGCGCCGCCGCCGGCCCCGAGGAACACGGTGCCGGAATCGACCAGGTGCGTCTCCCCACTGGCCTGGTCGCGGCACTCCAGGCGCCAGCCCCCCTCCGGCCGGCGCCGCAGGCCCGTCACCGCCGTGGAGAACCGGGCCTCGAACGGCGGACTGGCGCGCAGGTGATCCAGCAGCTGGCTGGTGAGGGCCCCGAAGTTCACGTCGGTGCCGGAGGCGATGCGGGTGGCGCCGATCGGCTGGGCCGGATCCCGCCCTTCCATCAGCAGGGGCGCCCAATCGGCCACCTGGGCCGGCTCCTCGCTGTAGGCCATGCCCCGGTAGCAATGGTGGGCGGCCATCAGGCGGTGGCGCTCCCGCAGGAAGGCCCGCCGCTCCTCCCCCAGCACGAAGCTCATGTGGGGGACGCCCTGGATGAAGGCCGCCGGGGCGCCCAGGGCCCCGTCCCGCACCAGGTGGGTCCAGAACTGGCGTGAGAGATCGAAGGCTTCGTTGATGTCGAGCGCCTTGGAGAGGCTGATCGAACCGTCCGCCGCCATCGGCGTGTAGTTCAGCTCGCAGTTCCCCGCATGGCCCGTGCCGGCGTTGTTCCAGGCGCTGGAGCTCTCCTGGGCCTCCCGCGGCAGGCCCTCGAGCAGCAGGAGGCGCAGCTCCGGCTGCAGCTGCTTGAGCAGGGTGCCCAGGGTGGCACTCATGATCCCCGCCCCCACCAGGGTCACATCGACGGTGGTCAGGGTCACGGGGTCTGCCGTTGGATCGGATCGGCGATCAGGCCGGGCGACACGGTATCCGATGGCCGTCGGCCCCTGGCAGCATGGATCCCCATACGCCCCCGTCCTGCGGGGGAGAGCAGTGACGCAGGCTCCCCATGCCATCCCCGATGGCCCGACCGCTGCCGCCGGCGACGCCCAGGCCTGCCGGCAGGAACTGCTCGGGCTGCTTCGGGCCGGGTCCCCCGGTGCCGCCACGGCGGATGCCGGGCGGATCCAGTCCCTGATCGAGCGGCTGGAGCAACTGCAGCCCGCCGATCTTTCCACCCAGACCCCCCAGCTGGCGGGGGTGTGGGAGCTGCGCTGGAGCAGCAGTTCCCAGCCCTACCTGGCGGTCCAGCCCTGGCTGGAGAACCTGCAGCTGCTCGATCCCGCCGCCGGCCGCGCCCTGAACCTGCTGCGGTTGGCCGGCCCCCTCGGGCCCCTGGCCGGGATCGCCGTGCAGGCCCGGATTGCCGTGGAACCCGAGCCGCCCCACCAGCGGGTGTCGGTGCGCTTCGAGCGCGGCGGCTGGCTCGGGCCCCAGATCGGAGAACGGCGGTGGCAGCTGTTGCGGCAGGTGCAGCAGAGCTTTCCCGCCTGGCTCGATGTCACCGTGCTCGATGACGCGCTGCGGGTCAGCCGCGGCAATTCCGGCACCCTGTTCGTCCTGGTGCGGAGAGCGGATCTCGAACTGGCGGCCTTCCTGGGGTGAGCCCCAAAGGGGCCCTCACCAGCCGTCCTCATCGCCGTCGGCCCCGTCCTCCGGTGGCCAGGCCAGGTGCACCACCACCGGCGCATGGTCGCTGGGCTGCACGTTGCCCCGGACCCCCTTGTGGATCACGCAGCCGGTGGCGCAGGCCAGCAGTTCCTCAGAGAGATAGATGTGGTCGATGCGCCAGCCGCGGTCCATGTCCCAGGCGCCGGTGCGGTAGTCCCACCAGCTCCAGTGCCCGGCCTCCGGTTCGAAGACGCGGAACACATCGCTCAGCCGATCGCCGAGGGCGGCCGAAAGGGCCTGGCGCTCCGGCTCGCTGGCCATGATCCCGCCGTTGAGGCGGTCCGGGTCGTGGATGTCGCGGGCCTCCAGGGCGATGTTGAAGTCCCCCACCATGGCCAGGGGTTCCCCTTCGGCCTCCTGGGCCTCCAGGTAGCGCCGCAGGCACCCCAGCCATTCCAGCTTGTAGGGGTATTTGTCCGAGGTCAGGGATGAGCCGTTGGGCACGTAGAGATTGAGCACCCGCACCCCTTCGATCCAGGCACTGATCACCCGTTTCTGCTCACCCAGCTCCACGGCCACCGGGTCATCCGGCAGCAGGGCGGCGAAGCCCACCCGCACGTCCTCGACCGGCAGCCGGCTGAGGATCGCCACGCCGTTGTAGGCCTTCTGGCCGCTGATGACGGCCCGGTAACCGAGGGCCTCGAAGGCGGCGTGGGGGAACAGCGCATCGGCCACCTTGGTTTCCTGCAGGCAGACCACGTCGGGGCCCTCGGCCTGGAGCCAGGCCACCACCTGATCGAGCCGGGTGCGCACCGAGTTGACGTTCCAGGTGGCGATCCGCAGGGCCATGGCGACGGGCCGGTCGACCGGCTGGGGGCCCTTATCATGGGGCTACTGGTGATACGTCCTTCCGCCGGCAGAAGCCATGAACCGTTCTTCCTCTCGACGCGCCAGGGCCGTCCGTGTCGCCTCCCTGGCGGTCAGCTCCCTGCCCGTGGCCGCGCTGGCCATGCTGTCGGCCGGTGGGGCCTCGGCCCAGCAGGCCGGCTACGGCCAGACCCTCGGCACCAGCCCCCTGGAGCGCCAGCTGTACGACTACGGCCCCAGCAAGAACGGCACGGGCAGCGGCTCAATCCTGGACAGCACGAACCCGCTCGACCTGATGAACAAGCTGAAGCGCAGCACCGCCCTGGACGAGGCCACCCCACCCAGCTCGGCCATCGATCAGGCCCTCAGGGAGTTTGACGCGAAGGCGCCGAAGCCGGCACCGACCGGGACGGCTGGGCAGCTGAAGGGGATCTGAGCGGTTCGAGCCCCCAGCTGGCCGCCAGCTTGTCGAGTCTCGGGTCCGGCTTGTCCGGGTTTGGGGTGCGCAGCCGGGCCTGGGCCAGGGCCTCCTGGGCCCCTTTGGCATCCCCTTGGTCGTGCCGCAGCATCGCCAGGCCCAGCAGGGGACGCTGGTCCTGGGGAAAGTAACTGGCCAGTTGCAGGTAGGTGGCGGCCGCCGTGCTGGCCTGGTCGCGCTTGAGCTGCAGTTCGGCCAGGAGCAGGCCGATCCCGAGGGCCTCCGGCCGGACCTCGGGTTTGATGGCCATGGCGTAGGCCGCCTTGACGCGGGCCTCGGCGGCCGTGCCGCGGCCCTGTTCCAGGTTGAGCAGGCTGAGCAGCTGCAGGGCCTCCACCTGGGTGGGCCGCAGGTTGAGGATCTGGCGCAGTTCCCGCTCGGCGCCGCTGCGGTCGCCCTGGTCGCGCCGCAGTTCGGCGAGCATCAGCCGCAGCGACCAGCGTTCGGGTTCCCGGTCCGCCATCGGCTCCAGCAGGCTGATGGCCTCAGCCTTGCGGTCGAGGGCCACCAGCAGCTCCAGCAGCCGCTGGCGGTCGGCGGGGCCCGCCTCGTCGGCGTCGAGCCGCAGCCGCAGCCGGGTGGCCTCCTTGGTGAGCAAGGTCCGCTTCGGGTCGGCGCTGGCCTGGGTGGCCGACTGGCGCTGGCCCAGCCACCAGCCGCCGCCGAGGGCCAGCACGCCGACCAGGCCGGCCGCCAGCAGCGACCAGAGGCCGCTCAGGCTTCGGTTCGGGGAGGGCATCCGCTGACGGTGTTGGCTCAGGGTCGCGTCCGAGTCTGCCCTGGGCATCGCGCTTCCGCTGCTGCTTACATTGACCCGGGCCATTCCAGGCACCGCCACGGGGTTTTTCCTTCCACCATGCGCCAGCATCCCATTTCCCCGGTCACCGAGCCGATGCAGTACCGGGCCATCGGAGTGGTGCGTGGTTGCTACGTGCCCGCCGATCCCGAGCAGCTCACCCGGGGGCTGATCCGCACGGCTGACGGCACCGAGATCGAGGCCGTGGTGCTTGGGCGCCTGCTCACCCTGATGCGTCGCCACCTCGACCTGGCGACGCCCCACCTGTGGGTCGTCTACCCCCGCTCCCGGGAGGAGAACCAGCTCCACCTGCAGATGGTGGGGGTGTGGGAACCCAGCACCCTCGCCCCTCCCGCCGAAGTCGCCCCCGCTGCCCCCACGGCCCCCGCTGACGAACAGGCTGCCGAGGGCGACCAGCTTCCCGAGGGCGACGACTATTTCTCGATCCGGGGGGAGCTGATCTTCACCCGCCCCGAGACCGGCGACCTGGTCATCAAGGTGCGCCAACAGCCCCGCCCCGACGGCAACCGTCCGGTGCCGTTCAAGCTCCAGCTGCGCGGCGACATCCCCCTGGAGCACCTGCGCCACTTCGTCGCCCTCGACCTGCGCCGCCAGGGTCAGCAGCTCGCCGTCGAGCGCTTCGAGGTCATCGGCCCGGTGGCGGAACGGGGCAACCGCGGCGGCCGGGCCCGCCGCCCGGGGGGGGACAAGGGCGGTCCGGCCAAGCCCAAGGGCCACGGCCGCGCCGTGACCCGCCAGGGCCGCTGAGATGACCAGCGGTGCCCTCACGGCCGGGGTCGTGGTGCTGCTGGTCAGTCTCGGCGCCGTGGCCGGCCCCCTGGTGGGGCTTTCCCCCTGGTGGCTCACCGTGCTCGTGGCCCTGGGCCTGGGGTCCCTCACCGTGGACGCGGCCCAGTTCGGCGGACGCGGGGGCCATCTGCTGGCGGAAGCTTTGCCCGGTGGCCAGGGTCGCCTGCGCCGCATCGCCATCCATGAAGCCGGCCACGCCCTGGCGGCGGGCAGCGATGGCCTGATGGTGCGGCGGGTGCTGGTGGGCAGCCTGGCCTGCCTGCGGGCCGGTGTTGACAGCGGCGGTTGCACCGAGTTCGCCCTGCCGGAGAGCGCCAGGCTCTCCGCCGAGGACCTTCGCCGCTGGAGCCGGGTGCTGCAGGCGGGCATGGTGGCCGAATCGCTGGTCTACGGCGACAGCGTCGGCGGCGATGACGACCGGGCCCTCCTGGGCCGCCTCTGGGGCCTCTCCGGCTTTGACGTGGAGACGGCCCGCATGGAACAGCGCCGGGCCCGCCGGGAGGTGGAGCAGGCCCTGCGGGCCCGCCGCTCCGAGATCGAGGCCGAGGCCGAACGGCTGCTGCAGGCGGCCCCGCGGATCGGCCGGCGGCCACCCCCATGACCCTGGCCCTGCTGGATTGCCCCACCGGTCTGGCCGGCAACATGCTGCTGGCCGCCCTGCTGGACCTTGGCCTCCCGGAAGCGGCCATCGCGGCGCCCCTCGCTGCCCTGGGACTCGAAGGCCGCTACCGCCTGCGGATCGAGGAGCGGCGCAGCGGTGGGCTGCGGGGCTTGCATCTGGACGTGGAGGCCCTGGAGGCCCAGCCGCACCACCGTCCCTGGGGGGCCTTGCGCCAGCAGATCCTTGCGGCCCCCCTGGCGCCCGCGTTGCAGGAGAGGGTGCTGGCGGTGTTCGGCCTGCTGGCGGAGGCGGAGGCGACGGTCCACGGCCACCCCGCCGAGGCCGTCGCCTTTCACGAGGTGGGGGCGATCGATGCCCTGGTGGACATCGTGGGGGTCTGCGCCGGCCTGCTGCATCTGGAGGTGGACCAGCTGGTCTGCGCCGTGCCGCCCGCGGGCCACGGCAGCGTGACCACCGCCCACGGCTCCCTGCCGCTGCCGGCCCCGGCGGTGCTGGAGATCGCCCGCTCGCGGGGCCTGCCGCTGGCCTCCAGCGAGGGGTTTCCGCCGGGGGAACTCACCACCCCCACCGGGATGGCCCTGGTGGCCTGCTGGGCCGACCGTTTCGGCCCCTCCCCCGCGGCCGTGCCGCTGCACGTGGGGGTGGGCCTGGGCACGCGCCAGCTGGACCGGGCCAACCTGCTGCGCCTCACCCTGGCCCGCCCCCTGGGGGACGATGGCGCCAGCGGAGCCAACGAAGTGAGCGAAGTCCTGTTGCAGCAGCAGGCCCAGATCGATGACGCCAGCGCCGAGGACCTGGCCTACCTGGCCGAGGCCCTGCGCAACGGCGGGGCCCTGGACGTGTTCAGCCAGCCGGTGGCGATGAAGAAGGGCCGCACCGGCACCCTGCTCACCGCCCTGGTGCCCCCGGAGCTGGGGCCAGTGCTGCGCCAGGTGTGGTGGCGCCACGGCACGACCCTGGGGGTGCGGGAGCAGCTGCAGAACCGCTGGATCCTGCCCAGGAGCAGCGCCACCCTGGCCACCGCCCTGGGCCCGGTGCGGATCAAGTGGGCCACCCTGCCCGACGGTCGCCGGCGGGCCAAGGCCGAGCATGCCGATCTGGTGGAGCTGGCCGGACGGCTGGGCCGCTCCATCGAGGAGGTGCGCGACGAGGTCCGCCGCGCGCTGGCGGCGGAGGGGGAGAGGCCATGAGCCGCTGGTCGCGCCCCAGCCTCGAGGACCTGCGGCGCCGCTGGCCGTCGTCTCTGAAATGGCCGACCCTGCCATCCCTGCCGGGTGGCCTGCGGCCCTGGATCACCCTGGGCAGCCTCGGCTTCGTGATGGCGGCCCTGTTCAGCCACGGCCGCCAGCTGCTGCAGCTGCGGATTGATGGCCAGGGTTGGTTGTGGCTGCTGCTGGGCGTCGGGGTGAGCCTGCTCAGCCTGCTGATCAATGGCGTCGCCTGGGGCGTCGTGCTGCAGTGGCTGGGCCTGCGGCCCGTCTGGGCTGCGGTGGTGGAACTGCACGTGGCCACCAACCTGCGCAAATTCCTGCCGGGGGGCATCTGGCACCTGGCCTCCCGGTTGGAACGGCTGCGCAACGAAGGCGCGCCCCTGGCGGCCCCCGTGGGCACCAGCATGGCCCTGGTGGCGGTGCTGCTCGACCCCCTGGTGGCGGCCGTGGCGGCCCTGGCCCTGGTGCCCCTGGGCGGCTGGCAGGGCGGGCTGGGCCTGGTGTGCCTGCTGCCCCTCGCCCTGCTGCTGCCCCGCTGGTTGGATCCCCTGCTGGGGCGGCTCGAGCGGCGTCGGGCCCGGGAGCTGGGGCTGGAGGAGGAGCTGCAGCAGGAGCTGGAGCAGGGGGCGTCCGCGGTGCCCGCCAGTCGGCTGCGGGGCTACCCCTGGCAGCCGCTGCTGGCGGAACTGGCCTTCGTGCTGTTGCGTTTCGCTGCTTTCTGCTGCTGCATCCGGGCCTTCGATCTGCCTCTGGGGAGTGAGGCCCCGGTCTGGCTGGCTGGGTTCGCCCTGGCCTGGACCGCCGGCATGGTGGTGCCAGGAGCACCCGGGGGGTTGGGGGTGTTCGAGGCGGTGCTGCTGCTGCGCATGGGGCTGACCCTGCCGGAAGCCCCCCTGCTGGCGGTGGCCCTGAGCTACCGCCTGATCGTCACCCTCACCGATCTGCTGGCGGCTGCCCTGGTGGCCCTCGACCGGCGCCTGGTGGGGGAGCGGCCGTCGGCGGGGACACCACCGCCAGGCAGAACTTCTCAATAGGTACTAGTTTTTGAGAAGGTCTGGCATCGCGTGGTGAACACTCCCCCCACCGGTCTGGCCCAGCCGAGGAGCCTGCGCACCACCCTCAACGACCGGGGCCAGCGGCTCACGCCCCAGCGCCAGCGGGTTCTGGATCTGTTCGAGCGGATCGGCGAGGGCAGCCACCTGAGCGCGGAGGAGGTGCACCTGCGGCTGGTGCGCAGCCAGGAGCGGGTGTCGCTGGCCACCGTCTATCGCACCCTGCGGTTGCTCAGCTCGATGGGGCTGCTGCAGGAACTGGAGCTGCCCGAGGGGGGGCGCCGCTTCGAGCTGGCCGGCGACGCCCACCGCGACCATCACCATCTGCTCTGTGTCCGCTGCGGCCGCACCGAGGAGTTCGAAAGCGGCTCCGTGCTGGAAGCCGGCGAGGCGGCGGCCGGGGCCTTCGGTTTCCGGTTGCTGGAGTGCGTGCTCAACGTGCGGGCCCTCTGTCCAGCCTGCGCGGCTGAGGAGCAGGGCTGAGGGGGTTGCCGGCGCCGAGGGCGGGCAGCTGCAGCTGCTGGTCGGCCCAGTGGGCCGCCAGGGCCGCCAGCAGGCTGGTTCTGTCGCCACGGATGCGGAGCATGGGGGCTGAAGCGGAGGACTGAGCCCAGGCTGGGGGCGACCGGCGCGGTGGAAGTCCCCGATGGCACGCCGCCAGGCCTCGAAGGCGACCCGTGGGCGTGCCCGTTGCGAGGGGTGCAGCGGCGGCGTCCGTTCGCAATCTCCAGCTGCTATTGAGAATCGCTTGCAAAAGGGGCGGTGGGGCGTCTAGGTTGCGAGCAGTTCGCAATAAGGGCCCCTTCCCCCGATGCGTTACCGCTTCCTTCCCGACGACCCCGTCTCCGCCGTGCGCATGCCGGCGG
>CALRJP020000014.1:0-101371 GCA_943367585.1 Rhizobium sp. Q54 | reverse complement strand
TGTCGTACTCGCTGTACCTGTGGCACTGGCCGGTGATCGTGCTGCTGCGCTGGACGTGGGGGATGGAGACGTGGTGGCAGTACGTGGTGGCGGTGGCGGGAAGTGTGGTGCTGGCGGTGGCGGCGTACGGGCTGGTGGAGCAGCCGGTGCGGCGGTACCCACTGAAGTGGTGGTGGGAGACGCTGCTGGCGCTGCTGGCGGTGGCGGGCCTGTGGATCGGCATCGATGCTCTGCACCACCAGTTCCGCGGCAAGTTATTCATGGGTGTGGATGCCGATCCGGTGCCGATCAGTGAGCGGGTCCATGCCCTCAACCCCCTGATCCCTGGCACCGGCATCACCAGCGATTGCACCGTGGCCAGTGGCAAGCCCTACAACGCCACCACCCGGCCGAATTTCGACAAGTGCAACCGGCCCGGCCTCCCCGGTGCCCGGGAGATCTTCCTGCTGGGCGACTCCCATGCCCAGCACCTGCTGCCGATGCTGGATGCGGTGACCGCCCGCACCGGCCAGCGCCTCACCTTCGCCGCCATGGGCGCCTGCCTGATCGATCCGCAGCTCACGGTCACCTGGCAGCAGGGCCGCTACGAATCCTGTCGCCAGTTCTCCGCCGGGGAGATGGAGCGCTCCCTGCAGCGCCTCCAGCCGGGCGACATCGTCCTGGTCTCGGGCTTCCTGCACAACTACCTGGCCAGCAATGACATCGAGGGCCGGGGCTACGGCGCCCCCACCTACCTGGGCGAGCGCCGCCTGCGCATTGCCGAGGTCCGCCGGGCCTGGGTGGCCGGCATGCGGGCCTACGCCGAGCAGCTGGCGGCCCGGGGCCTCCAGCTGGTGCTGGTGGTCGACAACCCGTCCCTGGCCAGGGAGCCGGTGGCCTGCCAGGATCCGGCCGGCAGCAGTTGCGCCGGCGATCCCGCCACCACGGCCCGGATGCGGGCGACCCTGCGGACCCTGCTTGGGCAGGTGGCCGCCGGCCTTCCCAACGTGCACGTGTTTGATCCCACCCCCTACCTGGTCGGTCCCGATGGCCGGGTGGTGTACCGCCGGCCCGACGGCACGCCGCTCTACGCCGATTCCCACCACCTGAGCGTGTCGGGGAGCCGATCCCTGGCCGCCCCGTTCGAGCGTTTCCTCCAGCAGCAGGGCCTCACCAGTCCCCGGCCCACCGCCCCCCCCTCCCCATGACCCTGCAACCCCCCACCGGGGACTCCCCCCAGTGGCGCTTCAACGATCCGGCCAGCGGCGATGCGCTCACGCTCGTCCCCGAGCGCGGCGGGCTGGTCACCGGCTGGTGCTGCGGCGGCAGCGACGTCCTCTACTTCGATGCGGAGCGCTTCGCCGACCCGGCCAAATCGGTGCGGGGCGGGATCCCGGTGCTGTTCCCCATCTGCGGCAACCTGCCCGGCGACGCGCTCGTGCTGCCCCAGGGGCGCTTCCCCCTGGCCCAGCACGGCTTCGCCCGGGATCTGCCCTGGTCCATTGCCCCGCTCAGCGACGGCAGCGGCGTGGCCCTACGCCTCGAGGACGGCCCGCACAGCCGCCCCCATTTCCCCTTCGCCTTCGCCCTGGAGCTGGAGCTGCGGCTGCAGCCCTCGGCCCTGGCGATCACGGCCCGGATCACCAACCGGGGCGAGGACGGCGCCGATCCCCTCCCCTTCAGCCTGGGCCTGCACCCCTACATCGCCGTGGCCGAACTGTCCCAGGTGCGGCTCGAAGGCCTGCCGGTGGATTGCTTCGACCACCTCACCATGGCTCCGGCCGTCACCCCCGATCAGCTGTCCCGGCTGGAGCAGGGGGTTGATTTCCTCTGCAACGGCCAGGGCCCCGTGCGGCTGGTGGATCCTGCGGGCGGCCGGGCGGTGACGCTGCACCCCGCGGCGCCGATGGATCTGGTGGTGGTGTGGAGCGACCCGCCCCGGCCCATGCTCTGCCTGGAGCCCTGGAGCGGGCCGCGGGGGGCCCTGAGCACGGGCGAACGGCGCCTGCTGGTGCCCGCCGGGGAGTCCCTCGAACTGGGCTGCCGCTACACGGTCGAAACGCTGTGAGCGACGCCGGGCAGCCGGCCCGGCGCCAGCTGTCCGGCCGGATCGAAGCGGCGCTTGATCGCCTCGATCAGGGGGCGGGAGGGGGCATCCAGCCAGGCCGGCAGGCCGGCGTCCGTGGGCTGGCGCAGCACGGTGAGGTGGCCCCCCAGCTCACTGCAGAGGCGGCGCAGGGCCAGCACCTGGCCTGAGGTCACGGCGGCCTGCGGTGCCTCCTGGCCTGTCCAGGCCAGGCCCAGCCCGCTGCCGGCCGCCATGTCCACCGCCAGACCCGCCAGGGCCGGGTCCTGCATCAGGGTCTCGAGCCGGTCGGGGCTGACCCCGAGGCGCAGCAGCCAGGCGGGCGCGGTGGCGGTGCCACCCCGGGCGTGGGCCAGCCAGGCGTCGGTGGTGGCGGCGTCCAGCACCCGGGCCGGCAGGGCGCTGCGCTCCTGCAGGCAGCGCACCTGCTCCTGGAGGGTGGCGGCGTCGACGCTGGCCAGGCCGATCAGCAGCAGGGGCTCCGGGGCCAGGCCGGCGGCGGCGGCGAGGCTGCCGTTCCACCAGTCGATGCGCTCCGGACTGAGGCTGGAGCCCAGCAGCCAGCGGCTGAGGCCGGCCAGAGCCGCCGCCTCGCCCTGGAAGCAGACACTGCGGCGCAGGGGCGGCTGGGGCAGGGTGCGCAGGGTCAGCTCGGTGATCAGGCCCAGGGAGCCCCAGCTGCCGGTGAACAGCCGCATCAGGTCGTAGCCGGCCACGTTCTTCACCACCTTGCCGCCGGCCCTGGCCGTCACCCCATCGGTCCGCATCACGGCCAGACCGATGAGTTGGTCGCGCACCCCCAGGTAGCGCTGGCGGTAGCCGCCCGCCAGGCCCCGGGCGACGAGGCCGCCGATGCTGCCGGCGGCGGCGCCATCCCCGTCCCCCCAGGGGGCATCCACGGACAACCACTGCCCCTGGTGTCCAAGGGCGTCCTGCACCTCCACCAATGGTGTGCCGGCGGCCACGGTGATGGTGAAGTCGCCGGGGTTGAACTCCCGCACCCCCCGCAGGGCGGCGCAGCTCACCACCGTGCAGGGCGCCTGGAGGGGCGGTCCCCAGTCCAGCCGGGTGCCCAGGCCCGCCGGCAGCCAGGCCGATCCCTGCCGGTGCAGATCACGCACCAGCTCCTGCAGCTCGCTGGGCTCAGGTCGCATCACGGCACGATGGTGCCATGGCGCAGGCGACCGTCGATTCCGGGCCCGATCTCAAGATCGTCGTCATCGACGACGATCCCACCGGCTCCCAGACCGTGCACGGCTGTCCGTTGCTGCTGCGCTGGGACGCCGAAACGCTCGCAGCCGGCCTGGCCCACCCGTCGCCGCTGCTGTTCCTGCTGGCCAACACCCGCGCCCTGGCGCCGGCGGCGGCGGCGGGGCGGGTGCGGGAGATCTGCCGCGCCCTGCGGCCCGCCCTGGGCCAGGCGCTGGCCTCCGGCTCCATCGGCGGCTGGCTGGTGGTGAGCCGGGGCGATTCCACCCTGCGGGGCCACTTCCCGCTTGAGGTGGAGGTGATCAGTGAGGAGCTCGGCCCCTTCGATGCCACCCTGCTGGTGCCGGCCTTCCTCCAGGGGGGGCGCACCACCGTGGATGGGGTGCACCGGCTCGATGGCCAGCCGGTGCACGAGAGCCCGTTCGCCCGGGACGGACTGTTCGCCTACGGCACCAGCCATCTGCCGGACTGGGTGGAGGAGAAGAGCGGCGGCCGCATCCCCGCCGCCACCGTGGACCGCATCGGCTGGCGGGAGCTGGACAGCGGCGGTCCCGCCCTCCTCCGTCACCTGGCCCGCCTGGAGGGCAATGGCTGCGTGGCGGTGGATGGGGCCTCCGAGCGGCAGCTGGCGGCCCTGGCCAGCGCTGTCCGCACCCTGACCGTGGCCGGGAGTCCCGCGGTGGATGGAGCCGGTGATGGCCCCGGCGCTGGACGCCCCCGCCGCTTCCTGTTCCAGAGCGCCGCCAGCCTGATCCAGGCCCTGGCGTCGCTGCCGCCCCAGCCGTTGGCTCCGGCGGCCCTGGCGGCCCTGCGCCGCCGCCGTGGCGGGCGGCCCCTGCCGGGGCTGGTGCTGGTGGGCTCCCATGTGCCCCTTGCCGACCGCCAGCTGGAGCGGTTGCTGGCGGCACCCGGTTGCGGCGGGGTGGAACTGGAGGTGGCCAAGGTCCAGCGGCTGCTGGAGGGCCCGGAACCCGCCTTGCTGCTGGCCTCCCTGGAGCAGGCCTGGGGGCGGCGGCTGGCGGAGGTGCTGGCCGCTGGCCGCACACCGGTGCTGTTCACCAGCCGCGGTGAGGCCCGCTGCCGCCACGCCGGTGAGCGCCGGGCGCTGGGCCTGGCCCTGGCGGGGGTGATGGCCCGGCTGGCCGCCGCCCTGGCCCCCGTCCTGGGCTACCTGATCAGCAAGGGGGGCATCACCACCCACACCCTGCTGGCCGATGGGCTGCATCTGGATCACGTGGAGCTCCAGGGCCAGCTGCTGCCGGGACTGTCCCTGGTGCTGGCCGCCACCGACCCTTCCACCGAGCCAGCCCCCGATGCCCGGCAGGGGCCCCTGCCCGTGCTCACCTTCCCCGGCAACCTGGGCGACGACGGCACCCTGCGGGAGGCCTGGCGATGGATGGAGGCTCAGGCCGGGCCGCCGTAGCTGCGATCCAGCAGCTCGATCGGATGGAGCACCGGCAGCGGCCGCCCCTGCCCCTCCATGGCCTGGCGGATCTGGAGCGTGCAGCCGATGTTGGCGCTCACGGCCAGCTCGGCGCCGGTGCCGCTCAGATCCGCGGCCTTGATCCGGCCCAGTTCGGCGGCCTCCTCCGGCTGGACGAGGTTGTAGATGCCCGCACTGCCGCAGCAGACACCGGCTTCGGTGGCTTCCCGGATCCGCACATGGGGGATCCGGCCCAACAGGCGCCGGGGCTGGGCCGCCAGGCCCTGGCCGTGGAGCTGGTGGCAGGCATCGTGGTACGCCATCTCCAGGGGCCGCTCCACACTGGCGGCCGTGCCGTCGTCATGCGGCAGCGGCCGCAGGGCCGCCTGGAAGCTGTCGCTGAGCCCGACCCTGTCGAGGAACTCCTGGATGTCGGCGACGGTGCCGAGCAGCGGATGGGTGGTGCCGAGGATCTCCCCGTAGGCCTTGAGGGTGTGGCCGCAGCCCGAGGCGGCCACCAGCAGGGCGTCGAGGGGTTCGGGACCCGCCGCCCTTCCCGGGCCGATCACCGCCTCGAAGCTGGCCACCAGGGCGCCCGCCAGCTCCCGGGTCTGGGCCAGTTCCCCCTGGTGGTGGGTCATGGCGCCGCAGCAGCCTTGGTCGGGGGGGATCACCACTTCGATGCCGTTGGCGGCCAGCACCCGGACGGCGGCGGCGTTCACCCCCGGCTCGAACACCCGCTGGACGCAGCCGAGCACCAGCCCGACCCGGTGACGGCGGGGGCCTGCGGCCGGCACCAGCACGGGCCAGTCGTCACGGAAGGCTGTCTGCGGCAGCGGCGGCAGGAGCTTCTCCATGGCCGCGACCTGGGGACCGAACAGGCGGGTGAGGCCGCTGCGGCGCGCCAGGGCCTGCAGGGGCGTGCCGGCGTAGGCCCGCAGGGGGGCCAGCAGGGCCCGCAGCCTCTGGGGGTAGGGGAGCAGGGCGAAGATCAGCCGCCGGAAGGCCCGCTGCGCCGGGCTGCGCAGCTCGGGAGCATTCAGCTGCGGCCGCATCGTCTCGATCAGCTGGTCGTAGCGCACGCCCGCCGGGCAGGCGGTGACGCAGGCGAAGCAGCCCAGGCAGCTGTCGAAGTGCTTCGCCACCGTGGCATCCAGCACCAGCTCCCCGGCGTCGATCGCCTTGAGGGCATGGATCCGCCCGCGGGGCGAGTCCATCTCGGTCGCCAGCACCCGGTAGCTGGCGCAGGTCGGCAGACAGAAACCGCAGTGGACGCAGGGGTCGGCGGCGATGAACGGAGGGCGCATGGGATCCATTGTGGGGCGAGCGTTCCCTCAGTCCCAGAACGCGCCGAACCAGGCGTCCCAGTGGCGCGGCATCTGGTACATCACCCCGGCCCCTGGGTACGGCGTCAGTTCCCCCACCAGGGGTCCCTTGTCGCTGAGATAGCCGTCCACCCGGACGAAGGACATGGCCGAGGAGAGCTCCCCGGTCAGGGCAAGGAATGCGGCGATCTGCTGCGGGTCGGCGTCGCCCAGCTCCGGACAGTGGTCGTGGTGGGGCCGCACCACCGGCAGCGGATAGAGCGTCTCGTCGAGAAAGCACTCCTTCGAGCGGGACGGTGGCGCCGGGCTGCCGGGAAGCGCACCGGGGGGGGCTCCCTTGCGGAAAAGCCGCAACGCCCTCACCCGGCCGCTGAAGCAGAACGCGCTCACCTCGGTGCACTGGCCGCCGGCGTAGGTGAGCAGCTCTTCGGCCATCAGCCGGCGGGGCAGGTCCTTGTAGCCCCACTCCTGGAAGGTGCCGGCATAGTCGGTGTCCAACCACCGGCGGGCCTGCTCCAGCGCCGCCGCATCGAGCGGATGGGCGGTGTCCACCAGTCGATACCACCCTGATCCATGGCTGGGTTTGAGCATCCAGCGTTCCGGCAGCTCCAGGGTCTTCAGGGCGTCAACGCTGTCCACCACCGCCAGGGTGGGTGGGGTGTGGCCTGGCCCGAGCCGTGCCGTGATCCATTCCTTGGCCGCCACCTTGTCGCAGAAGACCTTCAGCAGCGGATCCCGGTCGGTGAGGATCCTGTGCAGGATCTTCTCGCTCAGCAGTCGAGGGGAGCGGAGATCCGGTGGGGCACCGTTGACCTTTCGGTAGAGGGTGGCGAGTTGGACCCGCTTCGGCAGCAGATTGATCACCCTCCCCGCAGCCTGAGACTTCCAGGCCCTTGGAGACAGCATCCGGTGGAGGAAGCAAGAGGCTGTGAGATTAGGCGGGGGTTGGGGTCTCCGCAGGAGCTCCCAACCCCCGCCTTGACCCCTAGCCCCCGAAGTGGCGCACCACGGCTTCGGCGAAGCCCGAGCAGCTCACGGACTCGGCACGGGGTTCCATCAGCCGGGCCAGGTCGTAGGTGACCTCCTTGTTGGCGATCGCGGCGCTGATCCCCTGGGTGATCAGGTCGGCCGCTTCCTGCCAGCCCATGTACTCCAGCATCATCACGCCGGAGAGGATCACCGAACCCGGGTTGATCCGGTCGAGGCCGGCGTGCTTGGGGGCGGTGCCGTGGGTGGCCTCGAAGATCGCCGCGTTGTCACCGATGTTGGCCCCGGGTGCCATGCCCAGGCCGCCCACCACCGCGGCGGCCGCATCGGAGATGTAGTCGCCGTTGAGGTTGAGGGTGCAGAGCACCGAATACTCCTGGGGCCGGGTCTGGATCTGCTGGAAGATGCTGTCGGCGATGCGGTCGTCGACCATCACCATCTGCTTCCACTTGCCGCCGCCATGGCTGCTGCCGATGGCGTCGAGCACCGCCGACACCTCCGCGTCCACGGCCGCCTTCTTTTCGGGGGTGAGGCTGTCGTAGCCGGGCTCGATCAGCCTGGCGTTGTCCTCGATGCTCAGCCCCGGATTCTCCTCCAGGTTCCCCAGGATCCAGCTCTCCCGTTCGGTGATGCACTGGTCACGGAATTCCGTGGTGGCCACCTCGTAGCCCCAGTCGCGGAAGGCCCCTTCGGTGAACTTCATGATGTTGCCCTTGTGCACCAGGGTCACGTGGCGCTTGGCGCCCTCCAGGCCCAGGGCATGCCGGATGGCCTTGCGCACGTGGCGCTGGGTGCCGGCCTTGCTCACCGGCTTGATGCCGATGCCGGCCCCCTCGGGGATGCGGCGCTTGCCCAGCTTGCCGTTGGCGGGGATCACCGTGTCGTTGAGGTGGGCGATCAGCTCCACGCACACCGGATCGCTGGCCTCCCATTCGATCCCCATGTAGATGTCTTCCGTGTTCTCCCGGTAGACCACCACATCCAGGTCCTGGGGCCGCTTGTGGGGGCTGGGGGTGCCGTCGTAGTAGCGGCACGGCCGCACGCAGCAGTACAGATCGAAGATCTGGCGCAGGGCCACGTTCAGCGAGCGGATGCCGCCGCCGATGGGGGTGGTGAGGGGGCCCTTGATGGCCACACCGAACTCCTCGATCGCCGTCAGGGTGTCCTGGGGCAGGTACTGGTAGGTGCCGTAGAGCTCGCAGGCCTCATCGCCGGCGTACACCTTGAACCACTCGATGCGGCGCTCACCGCCGTAGGCCTTGGCCACGGCCGCATCCAGCACCCGCTGGGTGGCGGGCCAGATGTCCACGCCGGTGCCGTCGCCGCGGATGAAGGGAATGATCGGGTCGTTTGGAACGATCGGCTGGCCGCCCTCGAACCGGATCGCCGTGCCGGTGGCCGGGACGGTGAGCTTCTCGTATGTGGCCATTGAGTCGGCACGGAACGCGCCGTTGAGCCTAGGTTTCGGACACATTGGCTTTCTGCTCAGGGGAAACGGCATGAATGCGGCCGACCAGGCCCGATCGGTGGAACTGGCCGCCGCCATCGCTGCGGTGGTGGGCCATTTCCGCCTGCATTTCCCCGCCGCCAGGGCCAACCTCACCCCCTGGCGCGACGATCCCCTCACCCGGGCCTTCGTTGAGCGGGAAACCCTGGACCTCTCCTTCCACTTCCCCGGCTGGAGCCCCCGCCTGCAGTGCCGTTCCCTGCTGGTGCAGCTGCGGCTGGAGCGGGCGCCGGCCGGATCCGGCGAACGGCCGCGGCTGCTGGGGGTCCTGATCCGGGGCCTCACCTACGAATCGGAACGCTGGCGCCTGGCCACGGTGGGCGACTGGCAGCCCTCGGGCTCCCATCTCCCCTCGGCGGAGGTGGTCGGGGCGCTCCAGCAGATCTGCCGGGAGTTGTTCGATCTGTTCGGCGACGTGTCAGCCCGTGGGACCCGGGCTGCGTAATCCTTCGCAACCTTGCCGCCTCGCCCGGAAGGCCCCACCTACCTTGGATCCTCTGCCCGCGCAGCCTTTCGATCCCATGCCCGTCGCCCTTGCTTCCCAACTCCGTGAGGGAACGAAGAAAGCCCACACGATGGCCGAGAACACCGGTTTCGTGAGCTGTTTCCTCAAGGGAGTCGTCGACAAGGCCAGCTACCGCACCCTGGTGGCCGACCTGTGGTTCGTCTACAGCGCCATGGAAGAGGAGATCGGCAAGCTGGTCGACCACCCGGTCGTCGGTCCGATCGCTTCACCGGCGCTCAACCGTCGCGAGTCCCTCGAGCAGGACCTGTCCTTCTACTTCGGTGGCGACTGGCGGCAGCAGATCCGCGCCACCCCCGGCGCCCAGGAGTATGTGGCCCGCCTGCACCGGGTGGCCCGGGAATGCCCGGAACTGCTCGTCGGCCACCACTACACCCGCTACATCGGCGACCTCTCCGGCGGCCAGATCCTCAAGAACATCGCCCAGAAGGCGATGAATCTGGGCGAGCACGACGGCCTGCGCTTCTACGAATTCGACGCCATCGACGATGAGAAGGCCTTCAAGGCCACCTACCGGCTCACCCTCGACAGCCTGCCCATTGACCAGGCCATGGCCGACCGGATCGTGGCCGAGGCCAACGAGGCCTTCCACTGCAACATGAAGATGTTCCAGGAACTGGAAGGCAACCTGGTGGCCGCGATCGGCAAGGTGCTGTTCGGCTTCCTCACCCGCCGTTCCCGCACCGGCAGCACCGAGGCCGTGCCCGCCTAGGTTTTCCTGGCCTTCGGCGGCTGCCGCCACCCCGACCCGCTTGCGCCCGATCCGTTTCCTGCTTCCCGGCACCACCGGCCGCTTTCGCGGCGGCGGTCTGCTGGTGGAACTGCAGACCGCACGGCTGACGGCCCAGCTGGCGCCCACTGAGGTGGTCACCTACCGGCAACGGGAGGCCGACCACCCGTTCCTGGATGATCTGCTGGCCCGGGAGCGGGCGCCCGGGGACGCCCTCTGGATCGTCAGTTGGGGGTTCGACGTTCCCCGCCTGCTGCGGCGACTGCGGGGCAGGCCCTTGGCTTACCACGCCCACAGCAGCGGCTACGGGTTCTCCCTGCCCCCCGGGGTTCCGGTGTTGGCCGTCAGCCGCAACACCCTCGGCTACTGGGGCGATCGGGCTCCCCGCAACCCCCTGTTCCTGGTGCCGAATGCCTTGCAGCCCAAGTGGCTGGAGCGGGGCAATCGGGCGGCCCCCCTCGGTTGCGGCCGGCCCATCGACGTGCTCGTCCAGCAACGCAAGAGCAGCCACTATGTCCTGCGGCACCTGGTGCCGGCGCTGCGCCTTCGGGGGCTGCGGGTGGAGGTGCAGAGTGGCTGGGTGGACGATCTGGTCGATCTGTTCAACAGCGCGGCGGTGGTGTTGTACGACTCCGCCGACTACTGGCGGGGCCGGGGGGTGAGCGAGGGTTTCGGCCTGCCGCCGCTGGAGGCCCTGGCCTGCGGCTGTGTGGTGTTCAGCAGCCTCAACCACGCCCTGGCCGACAGCCTTGACCCCGGGGTGGTGGGCCACCAGATCGGCTGCGGCAGCCTGGAGAACGACCTGGAGCGGATCCAGGCGGCCGTGGCCGATCCGACGGCCTGGCTGCCGCCGCCGGCGCGGCTGTCCAGCCTGCTGGAGGCCTGCAGTGAGCCGCTGCTGCAGGAACGCTGGCACACGGCCCTGGAGGCCATTGATGCCCACTGGAGCCACCTGTTGCTGGAAGGTGCGTCGCCGCTGCGTTCGCCCCCCCTGCTGGCCGTGCGGATCGACCAGTGGCGGCGACGTTTTTGGGCCATGTGGCGATCACTGAACTGACTGGCTGGCGGCGGGGTGGCCCCTCTGGGGGCACGGGTACGATTCCCGCAAAAGTCTGACCAGATGTTTCGCAAAAGCCAAACCTTCAGGAGTTTGGTGCGACTTCTGGCCCAGTTGCCGACGCGCCGTAAGCGCGCCCTGATTCGGCTGATCCCCCTGGCGATTCTTGCCGGCATTGCCGATCTCGTGGTGGTGGCCCTGGTGGCCCGTCTGTTCACCGTGGTCGTCGGCGGCGAAAACCGCCCCTCGATCCCCTGGGAAGGTCTGGTGCCGGAAGACCCCCGGGTCAAGGTGGTGGTGCTGGTGGTGGCCTTCGTGGCGGCGGCCTGGTTCTCCTCGCTCTCGAAGCTGCTGCTGCGCGCCTTCCAGCTGCGCCTGAAGGCTTCGATCTGGCGTGATCTTTCCGACATGGCCCAGAGGAAGTTGATCGCCCAGCCCTACGTCTATTTTCTGGGTGAGTCGAAGTCAGATATCTCCGCGAAGGTGCTGATCAATGTGTCGCGCGTCGCGGACATTGTCGTGCTGCCGTTGCTTCAGCTGGCCAGTGGCGTCTTTGTGATCGCGCTGCTCTCCGCCGGCATGCTGATTGTTGGAAAGCTGCTGGCTGTTGTGTTGATCTTGGGGTTGCTGGGTGGTTACCTGCTGATCTCCACCGCCATCACCCCTTTCCTTCGCTTTGCGGCACGGCAGAGAATCCTGCTGGAGGTCCGCACCAACACGATTCTGTCCGAATCGATGCGCACCATCCTCGATGTGCAGCTCACGGGCTCGGAGCCCTACTTCGAGCGCCATTATCAGGAGGCGGGCCGCGAAACGATTCCGTTCATCTGGAAGGCCGATGTCCTGCCGGAGACACCACGGGCGTTGATCGAACCCCTGGGCATCACGATGATCTTCGCGGCAGGCATGCTGCCCCTGCTGTCCAATCCGGATCCCGGCGCGCTGCTGAAGATCATTCCGTTCCTGGCCACCGTGGCGGTCACCTCCCTCAAGCTCACGCCACCGCTGCAGGACAGCTTCCGCGCCATCACCTCCCTGCGGGCGGGTCTGCCCGATCTCGAGGAGACCCTCAAGCTGATCGAGCTGCCCGAGGGACGGCTCACCATCCGCTCCGAGGGGGTGCCCTCCCCGGATGGGGTGATGCCGAAGCGGGCGATCCGCCTCAGCAACGTCAGTTACCGCTATCCCGGTTCCGATGTGAATGTCCTCCACGACATCTCGATGTCAATCCCGGTCGGCTCCCGGGTGGCCTTCGTCGGTGCCACCGGCAGCGGCAAGACAACAACGGCCAACCAGCTGCTCTGCCTGCTGCGGCCCACCTCCGGTTCCCTCAAGCTGGATGGCATCGAAGTGGTCGATGGCGACGTGCCGGCCTGGCAGGCGAACTGCGCCTACGTGCCCCAGGCGATCAATCTGTTGAACGGCAACATCATCGAGAACATCGCCTTTGCCGAGGAGGTGGATGAGGTCGATCAGATGCGGGTCTGGGAGGCCCTCCAGGCCGCCCAGCTGGCCGACATCGTTGCCGAGCTTCCCCTGGGCCTGTTCACCCCCATCGGCGACAACGGCATCCGCCTGTCCGGGGGGCAACGCCAACGGCTGGCCCTGGCGCGCGCCTTCTACCGCAATGCCAAGTTCCTGGTGCTGGACGAGGCCACCAGCGCCCTCGATAACCGCACCGAATCCGAGGTGATGGATGCCATCGAGGTGATCGGCCGCCGCTGCACCCTGGTGGTGATCGCCCACCGCCTCTCCACCGTGATGCGCTCCGATTGCATCTTCGAGTTCGAGGCCGGCCGCATCAAGGCCTTCGGCACCTTTGATCAGCTGCGACAGCGCTCCGACACCTTCAACGATCTGGCCTCCTTCGAGCGGCGCCTTTCCAGCCCCCTTGGTTGAACGAACAGGTGTTTCTTCTGGCTCTTTTGAGCACACGTCCTGGTCAACATCTGGCCCTATTCTCTATTCAAGGGACGTGCATGTGATCCTGTCCATCCACTGCCAGGGGTGGGGCTGCTAACGTCAAAATGATTTCCCTCCGCCGGAGCCTGTGAGTTTTCTGGCCGGTCTGAACGAGGCTCAGCGGCGTGCGGTCGATCACCACACCGGTCCCCTGCTGGTGGTGGCCGGGGCCGGCAGCGGCAAGACCCGGGCCCTCACGCACCGCATCGCCCACCTGATCGGCCACCACGGGGTCGATCCGGCCCAGGTGCTGGCGGTCACCTTCACCAACAAGGCCGCCCGGGAGATGAAGGAGCGCCTGGAGGTGCTGCTGGCCCAGCGGCTGGCCCAGAGCCAGTTCGGCCAGCCCTGGAGCACCCTGCCGGCCCGGGAGCAGAAGCAGCTGCGCAGCCGCATCTACCGGGAGGTGATCAAGGACCTCTGGATCGGCACCTTCCACGCCCTGTTCGCCAGGCTGCTCCGCTTCGACATCGACAAGTTCCGCGACCCCGAAGGGCTCACCTGGACGCGCCAGTTCTCCATCTACGACGAGAGCGACGCCCAGAGCCTGGTCAAGGAGATCGTCACCCAGGAGATGCAGCTCGACCCCAAGCGCTTCGAGCCCAAGAAGGTGCGCTGGGCGATCAGCAGCGCCAAGAACCAGGGCTGGCTGCCGGAGCGCCTCGAGGAGGAGCACCCCGGCCCCCGGGGCAAGCACGAGGCCGAGGCCTACCGCCGCTATCGCCGCGCCCTTGCGGCCAACAACGCGCTTGATTTCGACGACCTGCTGCTGCTGCCGGTGCAGCTGCTGCAGCAGAACGAGCAGATCCGCCACTACTGGCACCGCCGCTTCCGCCACGTGCTGGTGGACGAATACCAGGACACCAACCGCACCCAGTACGACCTGATCAAGCTGCTGGTGGCCAACGGCCATCCCCCCGAAACCTTCGACGACTGGGACGGGCGCTCGGTGTTCGTGGTGGGCGACGCCGACCAGAGCATCTACAGCTTCCGGGCCGCCGACTTCACCATCCTGATGGGCTTCCAGAAGGAGTTCGGCGACGGTTCCCTCGATGGGGACACCGGCACGATGGTGAAGCTGGAGGAGAACTACCGCTCCACCGCCACGATCCTGGAGGCGGCCAACGCCCTGATCGCCAACAACAGCGAGCGCATCGACAAGGTGCTGCGCCCCACCCGGGGGGAGGGGGAGCCCATCAGCCTCACCCGCTGTGACGACGAGATCGCCGAGGCCGAGGCGGTGGTGCACCGGATGCGGATGCTGGAGGCGGCCCACCCCGAGCTGCGCTGGGGTGACATGGCCGTGCTGTACCGCACGAACGCCCAGTCCCGCGCCATGGAGGAGTCGCTGGTGCGCTGGGGCCTGCCCTACATCGTGGTGGGGGGCCTGCGCTTCTACGACCGCCGCGAGATCAAGGACGTGCTCGCCTACCTGCGCCTGCTGGTCAATCCGGCCGACACCGTCAGCCTGCTGCGGGTGCTGAACGTGCCCCGCCGGGGCATCGGCAAGACCACCATCGAGCGGCTCACCGATGCGGCCAACCAGCTGGGGCTGCCCCTGTGGGAGGTGGTGAGCGATCCGGAGGCCGTCCGCTCCCTCGCCGGCCGTTCCGCCCGGGGGGTGCTGCAGTTCCAGGAGCTGATCTCCGACCTCAGCCGCCGCCTGCAGGACGCCCCCCCCTCCGAGCTGGTGCAGCGGGTGATGGAGCAGAGCGGTTACCTGGCCGAGCTGCTGGCCGAGGCCACCGATGAATCGGAGGAGCGGCGCCGCAACCTGCAGGAGCTGGTGAACGCGGCCCTGCAGTACCAGGAGGAGAACGAGGAGGGCTCCCTGGAGGGGTTCCTGGCCTCCGCCGCCCTGGCCAGCGACGCCGACAGCAAGGACACCGAGGCCGACCGGGTCACCCTGATGACCCTGCACGCCAGCAAGGGGCTGGAGTTCCCGGTGGTCTTCCTGGTGGGGCTGGAGCAGGGCCTGTTCCCCAGCTACCGCTCCCTGGAGGACCCGGCCGCCCTCGAGGAGGAGCGCCGCCTCTGCTACGTGGGCATCACCCGCGCCAAGGAACGGCTGTTCCTCTCCCACGCCAGTGAACGGCGGCTCTGGGGCGGCATGCGGGAGCCGGCGGTGCCCTCGGTGTTCCTCTCCGAGCTGCCCGAGGCGCTGCTGCAGGGCGACATCCCCCGCAGCGGCGGCGCGGCCCTGCGGCGGGAGCAGCGGCTGGAGCGGCTCACCCGGGTCGACCGTGACGACAGCCAGCGGGTCGCGGCCGGGGGGGCGGCCGCCGATCCCGCCAATGCGGTGCGCCGCCGCAGCCCGGCGCGCGCCTGGGCCGTGGGGGATCGGGTGCGCCACAGCAGCTTCGGCGAGGGCCAGGTGACCCACCTGTTCGGCAGCGGGGAGAAGACCTCCATTGCTGTGAAGTTCGAGGGCATGGGGCCGAAGATCCTCGACCCGCGGCTGGCCCCGATCGAACCGGCATGACCCTGCCGCTGGTCACCGCCGTGGTGCCCACCCGCAACCGCCGCGAGACCACCCTGCGCTTCCTCGCCGCCATGGCCGGCCAGACCCACGGCGCCCTGCGGGTCGTGGTGGTGGATGCCAACTCCAGCGACGGCACCGTGGCGGCGATCCGCCGGCAGTATCCCAAGGTGACGGTGGTGACGGCCGGCGACCGGGATTTCTGGGCCGGCGCCACCAACCGGGGCGTGCGGCGGGCCCTGGCGGCCGGCACCGACTTCGTGCTCACCATCAACGACGACGCGGTCGTTGCCGCCGATTACGTGGAGCGGATGGTGGCCCTGGCCCAGCGCCACGGCTGCGGGATCCTGGGCAGCCGCATCGACCTGCTGGCCGAGCCCGGGCGGATCTGGGCCCTCGGCACCCGCACCGACTGGGGCACGGACCGCTTTCTGCGGCTGGCGCACCACGACGCGCTGGCCAGCCAGCTGGATCCGGTGCTGGCGGCCGCCGAGGTGCTCGAGGCCGAGGCCATGCCCGGCAACGGGGTGCTGATCCACCGGGAGGTTTTCCGCCGCGTCGGCCTCTACGACGCCCTCTGGCTGCCCCACTACCACGCCGATTCCGAATGGGTGATGCGGGCGGTGCGCCAGGGCATCGACGCCAGGGTGACGCCGGCGATCGTGGTGCTCAACGACTTCGGCGACGAACAGAAACGGCTGCCCCTCGGCAGCCTGGGGGGCCTGCTGTTCACCTTCTTCCATCCCAAGTCCCACCTCTACCTGCCGGCGGTGGCGGCGATCCTCTGGCGCTATTGCCCCCCCGCCCAGCGCTGGCCCACCCTGCGGGCCCTGGCGGGCCGTTTTCTCAGGATGAAGCGGTGAAGGACGTGCGGGGATGGACCAGGCCGGGGCGCCGCAGCAGTCGGCGCCAGGTCCAGCGCAGGTAGTCCCCCAGTCCCCACCAGCGCCCCTGGGCCCGGGCCGGGTCGGTGAGGCAGAAACTCAGGGGCCGCAGCGCGTAGTACAGCAGGTTGAGCAGCAGGGCCAGCGGAGTGGCGTGGCGGTGCAGGAAATACAGCTTGCTGAAGGTGGCGTGCTGGTACTTGGCCCGTGGGGCCCGCTGGGTGATGGCCGACACCTGATGCTCCACCAGCACGGCCTGGGTGACCCGCAGGCGATAACCCAGCCGGTGGTGGCGTTCGGAGATGTCGGCGTCCTCGTAATCGAGAAAGTACTGAGGGTCGAACTGGGGGCAGTCCCGGAAGATGCCCAGCTGGAAGAGCATGCTGCAGCCCGAAATCCAGCGGGTGGGCCAGGTGCGGACCGGCAAGGGGCGGCAGTCATCCCCCGGGAAACGGTGGCCCAGCTGGCCGGTCCAGGGGTTGAAGCTGCCGTGGCTGAACCAGACCTCGCCCCGGGGATCCCGGATGCGGGTACCGAGCATGGCGATCTGGCCGTCGTCCCGCAGGCATTGCCTGACGTAGGCAATGGCGCCGGGATCCAGGCGGGCATCGGGGTTGATCAGCCAGGCCAGGGCCTGCCTGTCGGTCTGCCAGACATGGCGGAGCCCCAGATTGCAGCCGCTGCCGAAGCCGAGGTTGGCGCCCGCCTCGATCAGCTGCACCGGCAGTGGCACGGAGGCGGCCTCGATCCACCGGCGCAGGCTCTGGTCGGACGGGGAGTTGTTGATGATGATGAACCTCAGGGAGTCGCGTTCCTCCCCGCTGGCCATGGTGGTCTCAATCAGACCACGAATGAAATCACCGCAGTGATAATTCACTGTGATGAAGTAGATGCTAGAGGCGCTGTCCGGTGGGCTCGCCATCAACCGCTGTTGGTGGCCCCGCGATCTTGGCGGGTGTCATTCATAGGTGGACGGATAGATGAAGGTGCCTGTGATCCCCTTGACGGCGGCCTCGCGCAGCCGGTTGTCATAGCTGAGGGGTACGCCTCGGCTGTACATGAGATTCCTGAACTCATCGACGAGACTCTCGACCTGGGCGTCTTCACCTGCTCCCAGGGACTGGCGGACCACCTCGCGGAACAGGCTGATGGCCTGGGCCATGGTGTAGCTGCCAGCCGTGCAGAGATCATGCTTCACGAAAGGGCAGTGAAGATAAACCGGGTAGAGGAAGGCGGCGAGGTGGCTCGGGTTCCCATTCTCGATCAGGTCGGCGACGCTGTACAGCTGAGCCCCTGTGAGTTTCTCGTGTTGATCACTCAGCAGCATCAGTTGTTGCAGGGAATAGCCGATCTTGCGCCGCTGGGAGGTGCGTGCCGGGGAAGGCATCAGCCGAAGGACCTCCTCGGCGGGGACACCGCCTTCGTCACGGAAGTGGTTCTCGAGCGCTTCCTGGAGCTTGTCGCTCGTGTAGAGGGTTTCCACGGCGGGGAAGCGCCGATAAACCGTTTGAGAGAGGGCAATCTCTCCGTTGTAGATGCAATGGCCGCGGTGGGAGAGGGGTCGGTAGTCCTTCCAGAACCGCAGAAACCACCTGGAGCGGAAAATCTCCGGCTTGAGAACCTGGAAATAGGATTGGTAGTGGGTCTGGATCTGATGGCTGATATGACTGAACAACGCCTGGGTGCTGGAGGTGGCAAAGGCATTCAGGGCTGAAACGAGCGCCTGTGCATTGCGGCCCGGGATGAACTGCATCGAATCATTGGCAATGCAGAGCAGCTGGCAGCGCTCCAGATGTCCTTCGCCATGGAGCAACAGCACCCCATCCCTGAAGCCACCGAAATCACGGCCGATGTTGCGGCGATCGAATACGCGCCAGCACAGGTCGTCCAGGAGGGCGACAGCCTCTGGATCGGTGCACTGGTTGTTGATGTAAACAACCGCGAATCCTGCCGCCTTCAGCGTCTCGACGTAGGCCCTGTTGGATCTGGTCAGCCCTCTGGCATAGGCAATGAACAGGGCGATGCGTTCCGGGGTGCCGCTGGAGGCGCCGGAGCTTCCGGCTCGCCCCTGGCCGGCTTGGCGACCGATGGGCTGGAGGCGCTTTTCGGGTGTGCTTCGCACCCCATCCGGACCGATCCAATAGTCGATCTGGGCCTGAAGATAGTTGCTCAGGATGAAGATCTTGATCTTGATCTTCTTCCACAGCCCCAGGGGGGCCTTGAGGACCTTCTTGAAGCTGTCAGTCATTCCATGCGACCCTTGCGGCGTGGGCCTGATTCCCCTATCGCCATCAGCGCGATGTCGATCGGCCGAGTGTACCGTGCGCCTTCTGGACCCCGTTCCATGGGCCTGCCGCGATGACGGTCTGCTTGATCGATCCCCAGGATCTCAGCCTGCCGCCGCGTCTGCTGGCCGCGTTCCATCGCTCGAGGGACTGTGCGGTGCTGGCCGTGGTGGGCGGGGCCGTGCGGGATCTGCTGCTGCACCGGGTGCATCTTGATCCGCTCCGTGGTCTGCCCGACCTCGACCTGGTAGTGGAGCTTGCTCCCCGGGCCGACCCGGCCGATCCGCGGCCGGCGGCCCATCGCCTCGCCGAGACGTTGCTGGAGGATGCGCCCGCGGCGGCGGTGGGCTTCTGCCAGTTCCACCGCGCCTTCGGCACCGTTGAACTGGAGCTCGACGGGATCCGGCTGGACCTGGCCTCCGCCCGCCGTGAGACCTACCCGGCCCCAGGGGAGAACCCCGTCGTCGCCTACGGCTCCCTGGAGGACGATCTGGCCCGCCGGGACTTCAGCATCAACGCGATGGCCCTGGTCTTCGCCAGCCCCGGCCCCGGACTGCGCCTGCTGGATCCCCACGGCGGTGGCGCCGATCTGGCCCTCCGCCAGCTGCGGCTGCTGCATGACAGGAGCCTGGAGGACGACCCCACCCGGATCGTGCGGGCCGCCCGCTACGCCGCCCGGCTCGGGTTCACCCTGGCGCCGGCGAGCCTGGAGCAGCTGCACGCCACCCTGGCCCGCTGGCCCTGGGCGGCCCGGGGTGCCGCCGGTGACGCTGGCCCGGTGCCCCCGGCCCTGGGCACCCGGCTGCGGATGGAACTGGAACTGCTGCTGGAGCGGGAACCCTGGGAGGAGGCCCTGGCCTGCCTGCAGGCCTGGGGCGCCCTGGTGCTGGTGGATCCGGCCCTGCAGGCCGATACCGGCTGGCGCCGCCGCCTGCGCTGGGCCCGGCGCTGCGCCCTGCCGCCCCTGGCGTCCCTGCTGGCCGGCAGCGGGGACGCCACGCGCGTGGCGACGCGGCTCCAGCTGCCCCACGGGCAGCAGCGGTTGCTGGCGCAGCTGGCCCAGCTGAGCCACGCCTGGCGAACCTGCGCGGTGGCGCCCCGCACCGCCCTCGACTGGAGCCTGTTTCTGGAGAGCCCGGGGTGGTCCCCCGAGGCCGTCGCCCTGGCTCTGGCGTGCGGGGCGCTCCCCCGCCGCCCCCTGCTGCGGTGGTGGTGCCGCTGGCGCCATCTGACGTCCCCGACCCCGGCGGCCGATCTGATCGCCGCTGGACTGCGCCCGGGACCCGCCCTCGGCGAGCGACTGCGCCAACTGCGGGCGGAGCGGCTGCGGCTTGAGCGGGTCTGAGCCGATCCGGCGGGTGGGCGAAGGTCCCTTAGGGTCTCGAGCCAGCGGCTTCCCCTGCGCCGAATGCCTGCGCTGACCGATCCGTTCGCCCCGTTGCTGCTGGCCATCGCGGCGCCGCTGCTGTGGGGATGGCGCTGGCGCCGGCCCACCTGGCAGGTGCTGCTTCTCGGAGTGGGCTCCTGGGCGGCCATCGGCTGGCTGTCCCTGCTGCCGGGCGGGCCGAGCCTGCGGCAGGCCTACGGGCTGCTGGTGCCGGTGGACCTGCTGGTGGTGGTGGCGGCCCTGGCCATCCGGCCGCGCCGCTGGCGCGAGCGACTGGCGGATCACGCCCTGGCACGGCCACTGCTGGGGGTGCTGGCCCCCGCGCTGCTGTGCGCGGTCGCCCTGGGGTGGCGCGGGGTGATTCTGGAGTTCCCCTCCGATGGGTTCGTCTACTACACGACCTATTTCGGCAGCGATCTGCTGGAGACGGTGCGCCTCGACCCCGTGCGCTACAGCGCACCGTCCAACTGGTTCTTCACGGCGGCCAGCTTCCTGTTCGGCTTCCCCGACGCCCTCGCGCCGTGGCGGGCCAGCCTGCTGGCGGCCCTGAACACCGCCCTTGTGCTGCTCGCCAGCGGCCAGCTGAGCCTGCGGCTCACGGGCCAGGTGGCCCTCAGCTGGCTCATGGCCCTGCTGTTCCTGCTGGGAATGGGGCACCAGAACTTCTCCTTTTTCCATCAGATCGCCCTCAACGGCACCCTCCCGGGGGTGGCCCTGGTGCTGGCCGCGGCCACGCCCCTGCTGGGGTTGCTGCAGCGTCCGGCGTGGCCCGGTGTCCGCCGGATCGCGGCGGCGACGGCCGTACTGCTCGTTGGTGCCTATTTCGGGTACCACGCCCATGGGGTGACCGCCTTCTTCACGGTCAACCTGCTGATCGCCGTCACAGCCGCCAGCCTGGTGCTCTGGCCCTCACGGCGGCGGCTGGCGATCTGCGTCACCGGGGCGGGACTGCTGCTGCTGGCCCTCAACCGGCTGCCCTGGCACCCCAGGCTCGCCGGATTCTTCGCCTGGCCGGAGGCCATGCGCTTCGTGCATGACTACCGGTTTCTGGGACACCGCTTCGTTTACTTCTGGCCCAGCCTGCCGGTGGCCACCTGGGAGCCGGCCTTCCTGGTCGCGCTGGGGTTCTCGGGCGTTTGCCTCGGCCTCTGGCGGAGCTGGCGCCAACCCCCCGGCGCGGTGCTGGCCCTGGCCCTGCTGGCGCCGCTGGTGTTGCTGGAGTGGTGGTTCCCCTTCATCAATGACCTGGTGTTCAAGCTGATTGAGCCGGACAGCGCCTACCGACTGGTCTGGGCCAGTCTGTTCTGGATCAGCATTCCCGCGATCGCCGGGGCCCTGGATCAGCGGTGGCAGGGGGGCCGCCTCGCCCGCGGGGGTCTGCTGTTCACCATCGCCGGACTGGTGGCCGTGCTGGTGTTCCCGCTGGAGCTGCGGGGCCGGCCGAATGTGCTGGTCTCCAAGGTGCCCCATCTGCTCACCCCCCTGGAGGAGGTGCGGCCGGCGGACGGAGCCACCGTCGAGCCGATCCTTGGTCCCCTGCGCGAGCTGTGTGACCGGCATCCGGCGCTGCAGGGGAGAACGCTGCTGAGCGACCCCTACGTCGGCGCCGTGGTGGGCAGCCGCCAGTGCCTGGTTCCCGTGGCGGCCAGGGACATCACCAAGCTGGCGGCCTCCACGGTGGAGTCGGGGCAGTATCCGGGCCTGAGGAGCGCCCTGGCTTCGCCCGCCGCCCTGGGGGCCTGGCTCGATCGGAACAGGGTCGATCTGGTGGTGCTTCGGGAGGACGGTGGGCCCTATGTCAGCCGGATCGCCCGGGCCAGCAACCACTGGCAGCCGGATCTGGTTTCCAGCTATGACGACCTCTCCCTCAACAGCCTCACGACGGCCCAGCTGCAACGGGTGGGGTTCCGGCTGGAGCGGCAGGAGCAGGGGATGCGGATCTACCTCAGGAGCCGTGCTGCGCCCCGATGAGTTCCGGGGCGTGCGGCGTCTCGGTGCCTCGGTAGCCCTGGGGATTGGCGCTCTGCCAGGCCCAGCCATCGCGGCAGATATCCGCCAGGGAGCGCCGTGTCCGCCAGCCCATGCGCCGCTCCGCCTGGCCGGGATCGGCGATGCTCACGGCGGAATCCCCCGGCCGCCGTGCCACCACGGTGTAGGGCAGGTTGAGGCCATTGGTGGCCTCGAAGGTCCGCACCAGCTCCAGCACCGAATGGCCGCGGCCGCTGCCGAGGTTGAGGGTGAGCACCTGGGGAGGCTCCGCCACGAGCACCTCCAGGGCCCGGCCGTGGCCTTCGGCCAGGTCCATCACGTGCAGGTAGTCGCGGACGCCGGTGCCGTCGCCCGTGGGCCAGTCGCCGCCGAACACCTCCAGCTGGCGGCGCCGTCCGCCCGCCACCTGGCACAGGTAGGGGAACAGGTTGTTGGGCAGGCCCTGGGGATCTTCGCCGATGCGTCCGCTGGGGTGGGCCCCGACGGGATTGAAGTAGCGCAGCAGGGCGATCCGCCAACCCGGGGCGCTGCCCGCCACATCGGTGAGCATCCGCTCGACGGCCGCCTTGGTGTAGCCGTAGGGGTTGATGGGTTGGAGGGGGGCTGATTCGGGGATCGGCACCTGGTCGGTGGTGCCGTAGAGGGTGGCGCTGCTGCTGAACACGAGCGTCTGGCAGCCATGGCGCCCCATGGCCTCGAGCAGCCGGGCCGTGCCGGTGACATTCACGTCCCAGTACCGCAGCGGCTGGGTCATCGATTCGCCCACCGCCTTGAGGCCGGCGAAGTGGAGCACGGCGCGGATGCCGCCGCCGTCGACGGTGAAGGCACGATCGAGATCCTCCCGGGAGCGCACGTCACCCCGGACCAGGTCCAGACGGCGGCCGCCGGACTCCGCCGCCGACCAGTGCTCCAGGGAGGTCTGCCGCCATGGCCCCAGACCGGCGAGGTCGGCCACGCGGCGCAGGGCCTCGGCACTGCCATTGCTGAAGTCGTCGACCACGACCACCTGATGGCCGGATTCCAGCAGGGTCAGGCAGGTGTGGCTGCCGATGAATCCGGCCCCACCGGTGAGCAGCACCTTGGTCAAGGAACAGCCCCCTGGACAGCGTTCCCATTTTACCGGTTCTTAATCTTCCTCACCATCGGGCCTCCTTCCAGGCTCCGCAGCCGGCCCCAGCCAAAGCCCGACATTGGCGGTAATCTCCCCGCAGCATTGTCATCACGCATGGATCCGGCCCTTTCGCCGATTCGCACCATCTGTTGCATCGGCGCGGGCTATGTGGGAGGGCCGACGATGGCGGTGATCGCCGACCGTTGCCCCGGAATTCAGGTCACGGTCGTCGACCTCAATGTCGAACGGATCGCCGCCTGGAACGACCCGGATCTGGCGCGTCTGCCGGTGTACGAACCGGGACTGGATGCGGTGGTGGGCCGGGCCCGGGGGCGCAACCTCCACTTCACCACCGAGGTGGAGGCGGCCATTGCCGAGGCCGACATGGTCTTTCTCTCGGTGAACACCCCCACCAAGACCCGGGGGGTGGGGGCAGGACAGGCCAGTGACCTGCGCTGGATCGAGGTCTCGGCGCGGCAGGTGGCCGCCGCCGCACGGGGCCACACGATCGTGGTGGAGAAGAGCACCCTGCCGGTCCGCACGGCCGAAACGGTGAAGGCCATCCTGGGGGCCGCCCAGCAGAACCGCCCGGAGGGCGATCGCAGGCAAGCCAAGACCTTCGCCGTCCTCTCCAATCCCGAATTCCTGGCCGAGGGCACGGCCATCGGCGACCTCGAGGCCCCCGACCGGGTGCTGATCGGCGGCGAAGACCCCGCGGCGATCGAATCCCTGGCCGGGATCTACGCCAACTGGGTGCCCCAGGAGCGGATCCTGCGCACCAACCTGTGGAGCAGCGAGCTCTCCAAGCTCACGGCCAACGCCTTTCTGGCCCAGAGGATTTCCTCGATCAACAGCATCGCCGCCCTGTGCGAAGCCACCGGCGCCGATGTGCGGGAGGTGGGCCGCGCCATCGGCACCGATTCCAGGATCGGTGCGAAGTTCCTGCAGGCCGGTCCGGGATTCGGCGGCAGCTGCTTCCAGAAGGACATCCTCAACCTCGTCTATCTCTGCCGCCATTACGGCCTGGAGGAGGAGGCGGGCTACTGGGAGCAGGTGGTGAGGCTCAACACCTGGCAGCAGGACCGCATCGCCCGGATGGTGGTGCAGCGGCTGTTCGGCACGGTCACCGGCAAGCGGCTGGCGTTGCTGGGGTTCGCCTTCAAGGCGGACACCAACGACACCCGGGAGGCCCCCGCCATCCGCATCTGCCAGAACCTGATCGAGGAGGGGGCCCGCCTGGTGATCGTGGATCCCAAGGTGTCGCCCAACCAGATCGGCGCCGACCTTGGCCAGCCCCCTTCGGCGGCCGACGGCGGCTGGCAGGCGGCGGCCTCGCCCCTGGAGGCGGCCACCGGCGCCGACGCCGTGCTGATCCTCACCGAATGGCGCGACTACGCCAGCCTCGACTGGGGCGCGATCGCCGCGGTGATGCGTCGTCCCGCCTGGCTGTTTGACGCCAGGGCCATCGCCGATGCCGCCGCCGCCCGCGCGGCGGGTCTTAACGTCTGGCGGGTGGGAGAGGGCTGAGTGACACGGCGCAATCTGATCACCGGTGGAGCCGGTTTCCTTGGCTCCCATCTGGTCGACCGACTGATGGAGGCCGGGGAGGAGGTGATCTGCCTCGACAACTTCTACACAGGCCGCAAGGACAACATCCGCCACTGGCTGGGCCACCCCAACTTCGAACTGATCCGCCACGACGTCACCGAACCGATCCGGCTCGAGGTGGATCGGATCTGGCACCTGGCTTGCCCGGCTTCCCCGGTGCATTACCAGTCGAACCCGATCAAGACCGCCAAGACGAGCTTTCTCGGCACCTACAACATGCTCGGGCTGGCCCGTCGCGTCGGGGCCCGGCTGCTGCTGGCCAGCACCAGCGAGGTGTATGGCGATCCTGAGGTGCACCCCCAGCCCGAGAGCTACCGGGGGTGCGTCAACACCATCGGCATCCGCTCCTGCTACGACGAGGGCAAGCGGATCGCCGAGACGCTCTGCTTCGACTACCAGCGCATGCACGGCACCGAAATCCGTGTGATGCGGATCTTCAACACCTATGGCCCCCGCATGCTCCCCGATGACGGCAGGGTGGTGAGCAACTTCATCGTCCAGGCCCTGCAGGGCCAGTCCCTCACGCTTTACGGCGACGGCAGCCAGACCCGCTCCTTCTGCTACGTGGATGACCTGATCGAGGGCATGATCCGGCTGATGAACGGCGAGCACACCGGCCCGATCAACATCGGCAATCCCGGTGAATTCACCATCCGCCAGCTGGCCGAACGGGTGCGGGACCGCATCCAGCCCGGTCTGGAGCTCACCACCCAGCCCCTGCCCCAGGACGATCCCCTGCAGCGCCAGCCCGTGATCGACCTGGCCCGCGAGCTGCTGGGCTGGGAGCCGAAGGTGAGCCTGGACGAGGGACTGGAGCCGACGATCGCCTACTTCCGGGAACGCGTGCGGGACGGTCGTTGACGTCGCAGGGACCGATCCTCGTCACCGGGGTCGCCGGCTTCATCGGCGGGGCTGTGGCCGAACGGCTGCTGGCCCGGGGCGATCGGGTGATCGGGCTCGACAACCTCAACGCCTACTACGACCCGGCCCTGAAGCGGGCCCGGCTGGAGCGACTTGAGGCGCTGGCCCCAGCGGGGGCCTTCCGCTTCCATCACCTCGACCTGGTGGACGCCGCCGGGGTCGCCGCCCTGTTCGCCGCCGAGCAGCCCACCCGGGTGCTGCATCTGGCCGCCCAGGCGGGGGTGCGCCACTCGATCGACAACCCGTCGCTGTACATCCAGAGCAACCTGGTGGGCTTCGGCTCGATTCTCGAAGCCTGCCGCCATGGGGGTGTGACCCATCTGGTCTATGCGTCGAGCAGCTCGATCTACGGCGGCAACCGCCACATGCCCTTCTCCGAGCAGGATCCGGTGAACCATCCGGTGAGCCTCTATGCGGCCACCAAGAAGGCGAATGAACTGATGGCCCACACCTACAGCCATCTCTATGGCCTGCCGGCCACCGGCCTGCGCTTTTTCACCGTCTATGGCCCCTGGGGACGCCCCGACATGGCCCCGATGCTGTTCGCCCGGGCGATCCTGGCCGGTGAGCCGATCCGGGTGTTCAACCACGGCCGCATGGAGCGGGATTTCACCTACATCGATGACATCGTCGAAGGGGTGATCCGCTGCCTCGACAAGCCAGCCACGGCGGATCCGGCCTTCGATCCGCTCCATCCCGATCCGGCCACGGCCGCCGCGCCCCACCGGATCTTCAATATCGGCAATTCCCAGCCGGTGCCCCTGCTGCAGTTCATCGACCTGCTGGAGCAGGCCCTCGGGCGCCCCGCCATCAGGGATCTGCAACCGATGCAGGCGGGGGATGTGCCGGCCACCGCGGCCGACACCACCGCCCTGGCGGCCTGGGTGGGGTTTCGCCCCTCCACCCCGATCGATGAGGGGATCGCCCGCTTCGCCGCCTGGTTCCTCGACTTCCATGGCCCTTGAGCCGACCCCTTCGGGCACAATGAAACGCCGCCGATCCGCACCGTCTTGAAACCGCTCCAGAGCCTGCGGGGCATGGTCGACCTGCTGCCCGGTCAGACCCCCTTCTGGCAGCGGATCGAAGCCACCGCCCGCGACCATTTCCGTCGGGCCGCCGTCGAGGAGATCCGCACGCCGCTGCTGGAGGTGACCGAGCTGTTCGCCCGGGGCATCGGCGAGGCCACCGACGTGGTGGGCAAGGAGATGTACAGCTTCGAGGATCGGGGCGAGCGCCATTGCACCCTGCGGCCGGAGGGCACCGCTTCGGTGGTGCGGGCCGCCATCCAGCACGGCCTGGTGGCCCAGGGGCCCCAGCGGCTCTGGTACGGCGGCCCGATGTTCCGCTACGAGAGGCCCCAGGCGGGCCGGCAGAGGCAGTTTCACCAGATCGGTCTGGAGTTTCTCGGCCATGCCGATCCGCGCAGCGACATCGAGGCCATCGCCATCGCCTGGGATCTGTTGATGGATCTGGGGGTGGGCGGCCTGTCCCTGGAGCTCAACTCCCTGGGCAGCGCCGACGACCGCAGCCGCTACCGCGCCGACCTGGTGGCCTGGCTGGAGGCCCATCGTCAGGAGCTGGACCCCGACTCCCAGCAGCGCATCGCCACCAACCCCCTGCGGGTGCTGGATTCCAAGAACCCCCAGACCCAGGCCCTGCTGGCCGGGGCCCCCACCCTGGCCGATGCCCTCAGTGACGGGAGCCACGAGCGCTTTCTACGGGTGCGGCAGGGCCTCGAGGCCCTTGCCATCCCGTTCACGTTGAATCCACGGCTGGTGCGCGGCCTGGATTACTACGGCCACACCGCCTTCGAGATCACCAGCAGCCAGCTGGGGGCCCAGGCCACCGTCTGTGGCGGTGGGCGCTACGACGGCCTGGTGGAGCAGCTGGGCGGCCCCCCCACGCCGGCGGTCGGCTGGGCCCTGGGCATGGAGCGGCTGGTGCTGCTGCTCAGCCAGTCACTGCAGGGCGAGGGCGCGGAACCCCTCCCAGCCGCAGTCCCCGACCTCTATGTGGTGAGCCGGGGGGTGGAGGGCGAAGCCTATGCCATGCGGCTGGCCCGCCACTGCCGCCATCGGCCCGGGGAGCCCCTGGCCGTCCAGGTGGATCTCTCCGGCGCCGGCTTCGACAAGCAGTTGAAGCGGGCCCGCCGAAGCGGCGCCCGCTGGGCGGTGCTGCTGGGGGATGGGGAGGCCGCCAACGCCACGGTGCGCCTGATGCCCCTGGGGCCCAGCGCAGGCAAGGGCGAGGGTGGCACGGGCGATCGCCTCCTTAGCGAGACGGAATTCCTGGCGCTCAGCCTGGATCAGCTCAACGCCTGATCCAGGCCAGGGGCCGCAAAAAAGGACGCCGCCGATGGTCGGGGCGTCCAGCGATGCAAGATCGTGGGCGGCTGGGCCGAATCAGGCCGAACCGACGCCCACGTAGGAGCCGTAGAAGAACAGGCCCACCACGAAGATGACGGCCATGCCGCCGGCGGTGGCGACCATCCAGAGGGGCAGAACCCCTTCGGTCCAGCGGCTTTTCCAGGCCACGGCCGGTCGGCCATCGGGAAGGCGGTCGGGAATGCGACCGTCAGGAAGTGAGGATTTCTTGCCGCTCATGGGTGGGGTGCCTCCCGATCAGTTGAAGAAGTAGCTGGAGAAGAGGATGCCGATGACGAACACGAACAGCAGGCCCAGGTAGAGGCTGGTGCGGTTCAGTTCGACCGGCAGGTTGTTGGGGTTGGTGTTGCGCTGCATGGATGTCTCAGCGACGGACGAACTGCATGGCCGCCAGGGCACCCAGGAAGAAGACCGTGGGAATGCCGAGGGCGTGGACGGACAGCCAGCGCACCGTGAAGATCGGATAGTTGCGCGGCGTGGTGGGGGCGGTGGACTGGGTCATGGTTCCTGGAGGCGCAGATCAAGGCTGCTCTTGCCCTCGTAACGCTGACTCACAACGGGAGCCTTGGTTTCCTGGGCCTGGAAGTAGGCATCCGGACGGGGCGTGCCGAAGGCGTCGTAGGCCAGGCCGGTCGACACGAACAGGAAGCCCGCCAGGAAGATGGCCGGCAGCGTCACCGCATGGATGACCCAGTAGCGGATGCTTGTGATGATCTCGAAGAACGGGCGTTCCCCTGTGGAGCCGGCAGCCATAGCAACAAGCGTTCAGCCAGGAGATCCTAGGGGTCGACCGGGGGGCTCCGTCAGCCGGGCGGGGGGTTGGTTACAGAGGGACGCAGTTCAGCCCACCCAGCGCAGCAGCACGCCCCGCTCCCCCAGGACGAAACCCTTGCCGCCGGGGGCGAAGACGATCCGGGAGAAGTTGGTGGGCTGCTCACTGCCCACCGGATCGCGCTGCCAGGTGGCGCCGGCATCGTTGCTGACCAGCAGGGTGCCGTTGCCGCCGCCGGTCCAGATGGCGCCACGGGGATCCCAGGCCATGTCGAGGTAGCCGTAGCCGTTGGTGATCGGGATCACGGGCTTGCTCCAGTCGCCGCTCTCGGTGGTTTCGGCGGTGCTGGGGTCACCGTCGAAGCGCAGCTGGGCCCCCCGGGCCACCATCCAGAGATGGCCGTCGGGCTGGAAGCCCATCGACTGCAGCCGCTGGCTGCTGACCCGCTGGTGCACCTGCCAGGCGGGCAGCCCCGGTTCCCAGGTGGCGAAGAAGTTCCCCAGGCTGCTGACGCTCACGTAATCGCCCTCGGCGCTGCGGCGCAGGTCGCGGATGGCGCCGGCCGCGTCGCCCACCAGGGCCTGCCAGCTGGAGCCGGCATCGCTGGTGCGGTAGACGGCGCCCACGTTGGTGGCCAGCTCGGCGCTGTTGGGGCCTTGGGCGGTGACCAGGTAGGGCTCACCCGGGAGCTTGGTGTCGAGCAGCAGCCGGCTCCAGCTCTTGCCGGCATCGTCGCTGTGCAGCAGCAGGCCCGGCTGGCCCACGATCCAGCCCTCATCGCCCCTGAAATCGATGCTGATCAGGCGGAAGTTCTCCTCTTCGGGCAGGTCGAGGGCCCGCTCCTGCCAGCTGGCACCGCCATCGTCGGTTTCCATGATCAGACGGTTGCTGCCCACCAGGAAGCCGTGGTCGGCGCTGGTGAAGGCCACGTCGAGGGGGTTGGAGCGGGTGTCCAGGGGAACCGCCTGCCAGGGGCTGGCGGCCGCCGTGGGCAGGCCCGTGGTGACGCAGCCCGTGAGACCGAGGGCCAGCACCAGTGACAGCGCCAGGCTGAGCAAAGGCCGCAGCGGGCGCAGGACGGCCGGCAGGGCAGGGGAAGGCGCAGGCATCAACGCAGGGAGTAAAGGGAGAGGAAGAAGGCGAACGCCAGGGCGAAACCGCCGAAGATCAGCACGTTCTTCTGGCCGGGGGTGAGGCGGTTCACGCCCAGGCCGAAGTTGAGGTTCTCCTCGAAGCCGCTGGGCTTGTTGCGGGGGCCGATGTCCTTGAAGGCGCCCACCCGGCTGCGGCAGACCGGGCAGCGGAACCCCACCGGATCCAGGTCGAGGAAGGAGGTGCCGGCGGGAATCGCCAGCTTCTTGACCCCTTCACCCGGGTCATAGACGAAGCCGCAGCTGCGGCACTCGAAGCGGTGGGTGGCGGGGTCGTCGACGACGGCTTCGGGGGCCTCGATCGGCGCCTCGAGGGGCGTCTCGGTCGGCGACTCCATGGGCATCTCCGTGGGCGGTTCCGTGCTCATCCCATGCCTGGCCTTACCAGACGACTCTATCGACGGGGGCCCCTGTCCCCGTGGCGCCCCCGGACGGCCTGCGCCAGCGGTCGTCGCGGCGACCGCCGCCCCCGGAGGCAGGTGGCAGAATGCGCGCCAGGTTGGGTCTGCCGATGTTCGTGCTCTCCGGCTACGACGCCTTTCTGGGCTTCCTGCTGATTTCGGCGGCGGTCCCGGTGCTGGCGCTCGTGGCCAACAAGCTGCTGGCTCCCAAGAGCCGCCAGGGGGAGCGCCAGCTCACCTATGAGTCGGGGATGGAGCCGATCGGCGGTGCCTGGATCCAGTTCAACATCCGCTATTACATGTTCGCGCTGGTCTTCGTCATCTTCGATGTCGAGACCGTCTTCCTCTACCCCTGGGCGGTGGCCTTCCACCGGCTGGGTCTGCTGGCCTTCATCGAGGCCCTGATCTTCATCTCCATCCTGGTGCTGGCCCTGGCGTACGCCTGGCGCAAGGGTGCCCTCGAGTGGAGCTGATCACACCCCCACCATGACCCTCACCCCCCCTGCAGGATCCCTGTCCGTGGATGCGCTCCGCGATCTGCGTGAAGCCAGCTGCGGCCCCGTGGGCGCCCCCGGCGTCACCGCCGATCTCTCCGAGAACATCATCCTCACCAGCCTCGACGACCTGCACAACTGGGCCCGGCTCAGCAGCCTCTGGCCGCTGCTGTACGGAACGGCCTGCTGCTTCATCGAGTTCGCCGCCCTGATCGGCTCCCGCTTCGACTTCGACCGTTTCGGCTTGGTGCCCCGCTCCAGCCCGCGCCAGGCCGATCTCCTGATCGTGGCCGGCACCGTCACGATGAAGATGGGCCCCGCGCTGGTGCGGCTCTATGAGCAGATGCCGGAGCCCAAGTACGTGATCGCGATGGGGGCCTGCACGATCACCGGTGGCATGTTCTCCGCCGACTCCACCACAGCGGTGCGCGGGGTCGACAAGCTGATCCCCGTGGATCTCTACCTGCCCGGCTGCCCGCCCCGGCCCGAGGCGATCTTCGATGCGGTGATCAAGCTGCGCAAGAAGGTGGGCAACGAAACCTTCGCCGAGCGCGGCAACCTGCGCCCCACCCACCGGTACTGCACGATCCCCCACCAGATGAAGCGGATCGATCCGATCGTCACCGGGGCCTACCTGCGGGCCGAAACCCAGCAGGCGGCCCTGGCGGCCGCCGCCGGCCTGCCGATGGGCGCCACCGGAAGCGTCACCTCCGTTCCTGCCCCCACCGCCGCCAGTACCGATGCCTGAGGAGTCCGCGCTCACCCCAGCCCCTGCGGGGTCCACCGACGCCGGGGCCATCGAGGCGCCCGCCACCGGCCCTGTGGGCACCTGGCTGGCCGGTCAGGGCTTCGACGCCCTGGCCCTCGGTCCCGACCATGAAGGTGTGGAGATGCTGGGGGTGGAGCCCGAGGCGTTGCCCCTGGTGGCCACGGCGCTGAAAGCGGCCGGTTTTGATTACCTGCAGTGCCAGGGCGGCTACGACGAGGGGCCGGGCGGCCGGCTCGTGAGCTTCTACCACCTGGTGAAGATGGCGGCGATGCTGGATCAGCTGACCGCCCTTGCCGCTGGCGATGGTCCCCTTCCGGCGGATGTCCGCCCGGAGGAGGTGCGCCTGAAGGTGTTCCTGCCCCGCGACGGCGCCCTTTCGATTCCCAGCCTCTATGGCCTGTTCCGGGGAGCCGACTGGCAGGAGCGTGAAACCTTCGACATGTTCGGCATCAACTACGAAGGCCATCCCCACCCCAAGCGCCTGCTGATGCCGGAGGACTGGAAGGGCTATCCGCTGCGGAAGGATTACGTGCAGCCTGATTTCTATGAAATGCAGGATGCTTATTGATCGGGTCGGTCGCTGAGGGCTGAAAGCGTTTCCTCGAGGTAGCGCTTTCCCCAGCGTTGGTCGGGTTCGAGGTGGTTTCCCTCGGCCCATTCATTCCAGGCGTTGATGAACACTACCGGCTCGGGCAGCCCGCGGGAGGGCAGTTGTTCCACTGTTTTCCGAAGCCATTGGCCATAGCGTTCCGGGGTCGCATCCTGGAGGACGATGCCTCCCCAGCGGCGCCGTGCCGTGTTGTCCCAGGATGGCGTCACGCAGGGGAAGCGGGGATAGGGCGGCACGGGTCTGGCGAGGGCGGCCCTGCAGACCTCCTGGTAGCTGACGACCCGATGGATGCTCTTCCCGGGTGACTCCTTCTTGATGAACCCTTTGATCTTTTCCCGCAGGCTGGGTGCCTGGCCCTGGAGCGATTCCAGCATCGGCCAGCACGGCTGAAACTCCACGGCCGCATCAAAGCCGAAGTCGTGGGGGTGGCGTATTTCGCTCTCCTTGGATTCGACCGAAACGAGAAAGAGATCTCCGATACCATGCTCGTGGGCGACAGTCCGCCAGATCGCTGCGGTCCGCGCCGGATCCGGCAAGGCGCTGGTGCGGTAGACAAGAAAGAGAGGCTTGCCTTCGATGCGGATATAGCGCGGGTCCCTGAAGGCCTCCAGCAACGACATCAGATGGTCGTGGTCGTCCTGCTCGCAATAGTTCTGCTCCAGCAGAATCTCATCGTCGGATCCGTCCCAGCGCCGCGTCCAGTTTTCATTCGCCCAGCACAGACAGAAGGGGAAGTCCGGTTCTCCAGAGGCCAGCACATCTTCAAAGGGTCGCTGCAACACCCTGCGGCCATTGAACCAGTAGTGGTAGTAGCAGAAGCCCTGGATTCCGTAGCTTCTCGCCAGTTCCGTCTGGGCTAGGCGTGCTTCCGGCAGGCGCAGGTCGTAGAAGCCGAGATCGGCGGGAAGGTGGGGCTGGTAGTGGTGGGCAAACAGTGGTCGAGCCTTGGCGACATTCCTCCATTCGGTGAAACCCTTTCCCCACCAGGCGTCGTTTTCTGGAATCGGATGATATTGGGGGAGATAGAAGGCGATGGCCTTGGGTGGGGGCATGGCGCAGTGACGCTGACCTTGAGAGGTGCATCCTAGGCGTGTCCGTGAAGTCTGCTGACGTTCTGATTGATCGCAAGGATCTGGGGCTGATGAATTAGCCTGCTACGGCAATCCATGTGTTGAAAGGGATGGAAGCGAGCTTGATTCCCTTTCTTGATCTGGTGGTCGATCAGGGCCTGCCGACGCTGATGCCTCTTTGGCAGAAGCTTGAGGACTCCCCCTTGCCCCAACCTCTGCTTGCGGGACCCCAGTTGGCCGCCCCAGGCCCCATCGAGGAGGCAGGCAGACCGCGCACGCTGGTGGTGATCCATGCCTTTGATCCAGAACGGCTGACCAGCCTGCTGAGGCGGATGAGCTCCCTACCTCTTCTCCACGATCTGGTCATCACCACCGATACGACGGAAAAGGCACTTCGAATTGAGGCCATACACAAGGATATTCTCGGGAATGGCCTGAAGCTCCGGGTGGATGTTGTGGCCAATCATGGTCGGGATGTCCTGCCCTTCTGGACGATGCTGCAGAAATACGGCGCTGGTTACGATTACTTTCTTAAGCTCCATTTAAAGCGGACGATTCACTGGGACAACTGCGCGAACTCTTCGGGTGACAGCTTTGGGGGGGATGCGGGAGCTGAATGGACGGAGGACAGCCTGCGCTGCCTGATCCCCGCGAGCAACGAGGCTTGTCGCTCCTTGCTTGATTGGATGTCTGCGCAGCAACTCGGCTGTCTGTATCCGCGCCCCTACAGCGTCGTCGCCCGGTATGGATGGGGAAATGATATGAACTTCATCATCGCGGCGAGAATCCTTCGAGACTTTGGCCATGATGAGGCCAATCTTCTTGTCCCCCTCATCTTTCCGGCAGGGAACATGTTCTGGGGAAGTATGCGCCATTTCTCCCACCTGATTACCTACTTCTCTGATGCTGCGCTCTATCCCGAAGAGCCTCTGCCTACCGACGGCACCTTTCTTCATGCCACAGAGCGATGTCTCTCTTTTTTGATGGCCTCCAAAGGTGTGAATGTTGGAGTTCTGTTCCCTCCTGCCGAAGCCGCTCGTCATCCGGATGTCCTACGAGCGCTTCCCTTGAATCTGGCGGGCCTGACATCCTCTGCAGCGGAGCCAACGAGCGAGACCGTGGGGGCGGGTGCTTTCGCTCTGCACGGTCTTTATCTGCGACTGATCCTTGAGGCAAGGGAACGGGAGCAGCGCATCCGTCGGGAGAGAGATTCATTGCAGCAGCAGATTCATTTCTATGGTCGATCACGGCTAAGGCGCCTTCTGAATCGCCTGAGAAGGACATCCGGCGGCCAATAGTCCTTTGCTGACCGTCGTTGACCCGTGCCAAGGCTTCCATCGCGGATGGGTCAGTCGCCTGCCAGTGCCTTGCTTTGGCCTTTGATCAAGGATCCGGTTGATCGCCGGCGGCGACCCCATTGCGCAGATCCTTTGTTGCATTGTTGCAGGCGCTTTCGCTCCCATGATGCCCATCCACACGCAACTTTGCATACCGCATCTTGGGCCCTCTGGCATTCCGAGTGCATCGCCAGCGATGGCTTCCCATTTGGTCGCCGAGGATTTATTGATTACCTCTTGACTCCATGGGTTTTCTGGCAACTCTGTCTTGAGAATAGAAAAGCCGATTGGCTGCGAGAAGGACGCGATTGCCCCGGCGTGGTCTTCGACTGGCACCAGCAGCGAGACAGTCAGGGTTCATGAGATAGCACGCCCGTAGGCCAAAGTACTTGATGATATTGGCCTCCAAGTCCATTCGGAATTCATGGTCTTCTCCGCGGGATGACTTTCCTGTGCCTGAGAAGATCGCAACTGTGATCGGAAGACACTCAAACCGACAAGTCGCGAAGAGCTTCAGGTTGTAATCCCAGTCAGCCAATAGCCGATAGCGTTCGTCGTATTCCATTCGCAGTCTGCGAATCGTCTTTGAGCGGTAGAAGATCGCTTGATGGCAGATGTTCTCTTTGGTAAATCGATCAACCGTATAGTCCCCGCAGCTGATCAGCTGGTTGGCCATGGCGTTCCATGCATTGCCGTGGCAAACGTCAGCCTTCGTGATTCGAAGTGTTCTGGCGACATTGGCAAGCACGTCGTTGTCATACAGTCTGTCATCTGAGCCAAGCACATAGTGCCATTCTCCTGTCGCGATGTTGGCAGCAAGATTCAATGATCCATAGACGCTGGCTCCAGGCTGAATGATGCATGTAGCTTTGATGTGCACTTCGTCAAGATAGCCCATCGCGACGTCCGTCGTGTCATCGGATGAGCCTCCATCTGAGATGATGACCTCAACATCTTTCAGTGTCTGGTTGGCGATTGTTTCCAGCGCTCCTTTGATGATTTCTTTGCAGTTGAGTGTCGGAATGATGATTGAGATGAGAGGCTGTTTCATGCCGCGTCTTCTTGCGTCAGTGACAGAGGAGAATCAGTGCTGAAACTGTTGGCACCTTTCGGCCGCTATGCAGAAGCCTCGTGAATGGTAAGTGACCGATGAAGCCATTTCGGCAAAGCCCAGCACCCGACTCTAGCGACAGCCACGACCTCCATTCTTCATGGCCCGATGAAGGAGGCCCGCGATGCATGGGATCGCCGATGATGGGAACCTCAGAAGTCTCGCCAGCCAGGGTGTGCGCTGTTCTGCTGGCCTCCCCTGGGCAGCAGACAACCACACGAAGGGGTTCGTTGCACGATCGAGCGAACCATCTTCTGGAAAGAAGGCGTTGAACACCACGTCACTAGAAGGCCGACGGCCAGTGGCTTGGGTCACCAGGACGGCGCCTCCGGGTGGGGTCGTGACGGCAGGGGCCCGCGGTGCGTAGCTTGATCTCCTGCTGTCGCCAGGACGGAACTTCTGGGCTGCGAGAATGACATCCTTTTTTGGCCTATCGATTGATCCCTCCGACTATCCGTCTTGTGTCGAGCCGGAACGGCTCAGGCGTTCCCTCGAGGTGATGAAGCCCAAGCCGTCTCCCTTCCCATTGATCAGATTCGGTGGCAGCAGCGACGGGGCTTACCTTGTGCCCGACGACCTGGCCGGCCTATCCGATTGCTTCTCTCCGGGATCCAATGGGATCAAGCAGTTTGAGGATCAGCTGGCACTTCGGTATGGGATGCGAAGTCATATCATCGATGCATCATGTCGTGAGGAGGACTTCAAGACTCCTCTGCTTGGCTCATTGCAGGACTTCAAGCCGTTGTGGTTGGATTCCTTCTGCTCAGAGAATCGAGTCACGTTGGCTTCGTGGTTAGAGATGGTGCTTCCGCCCCCATCTCACGACTGTCTTCTGCAGATGGATATCGAAGGGGCTGAGTATCGAACGATTCTTGCGACAGATGATCATGTGCTGTCCCGCTTTCGGATCATCGTCATCGAGTTGCATGAGGTGCCTGTCGCGTTGCAAACTCCTGAGCTTTTCTTTGCAGTTGTCGAACCTTTCCTGGTAAAGCTGGGAAGGCAATTCACCTGTGTTCATGCCCACCCTAACAACTATTATCGTGACGTCTTGATCCCCGGCACCTCTGTCAGGGTGCCGAGGCTGATTGAGCTTGTCCTCTTGCGGAACGACCGGTTGGCGTCGAAGGGTCCCGCTCGAGCCCGGCCGATCGAACTGCCCCATCGATTAGATATCCTGAATGTATCGGATCGTCCCCCTCTGTTCCTGGATGATTTCTGGTCGTCAAGGACGTCATCCGTCGCTACAAGGCTGAAGATGGCCAGCCTGTGGCTTGCCTACCTGCGGGCCAAGGCGCTGAGACGCCTGCGTCGGCTCTTTCGCCGCTCCCAGAGGTAATCCTTCCCATGCCATCCCATGCCAAGGGCATCGGCTGTCCCGTGGTGCTGGGGGGACTAGGGCTCAAGATAGGAGCGGGCCAGGCGCAGCCGTTCCACCTTGTTGACGAGGCCAGGAAGCAGTGAGTACAGCGCTTTGTAGGCGAAGATTTGCGCCCGCTTTGGGGTTGAGTAGGAGGCCGCATCGCACTGAAGGGCGTGCTCGCATTCCTGCAGGTAGGTGGATAGGTTCGAAGACAGCTGGTTTCTTCTGACGCGAAATCCTCCGATGAACTGGCGCGTGACATGGAGTCTTTCGTGTCGAAAAAAGCGAAGCCACAGGTCAAAATCGCCGGCAAGCTTCAGTCCTTCGTCGAACTGTCCTCCCGCCTTGTCCCAGAGACTCCTTGTCCAGTAGGTAGATTCTTGCTGGATGAACTCTGTTGAGTGGTTGTGTCTTCGGGCATAGAAGAACATGGCCGAATGCCGAGGGGGCCGTGTAGATACCATCTTGTCGTCTTCGTCAAAGACGGTTGGGTAGCCTTGAATCCAGTGGATCGATGGGTGCTTCATGAACAGCCTGGCGATGTTGTGAAGGGCGCCAGGATGCAGCATGTCGTCTGAATTGAGATAGCCCATGATCTGGCCGCTGGTCAGCCTGAAACCTTTGTTGAGAGCGGCGTAAAGCCCTCTGTCATGCTCTGAAAGCCACAGCTTGAGGCGGCTTTGATACCGTTTGATGATGGAGACTGAGTTGTCCGTACTTCCTCCATCAATAATGATGTATTCAAGATTTGGATAATCTTGTTGAAGGACAGACAGGATGGTGCGCTCAATGAAAGCCTCCGTGTTCAGGTTGGGCGTGACGATTGATATCTTGGGATAATCCATGGTCCGCTGGATGTTTTCTTGGGGGGCTTTCCGGAAGCAGAGCCGGTCGCTGGACGCAGCCCGCCGATGCATTGGCAGTGTGCTCGAGGCCGCGTCTTCCACAGTTGGTGCCGATCCCAGCCGGGTCCCCCAGGCAGAGGAGCGCACCGAACAGCTATTGGATTCCTGCGGATCGGCGTGGTCAGCAACTGCAGGCTAGGGCACATTTCACCCCATGGGCCGCGCCGGATGGTTTTCCTCCGCGGGCTGAGCCGCGGATGGGCAGGCCATCCTCCCGGCCATCGTTGTTGGTGGGTTTCGCATCGTGGGGCACAACCAGATCGATCAGCGCCCTGCATGGCACGCCCTGGTCCCTAGCGAAACTGAATGAGTTAGTTGCCCCCCAGAAGCGTATGCAGGGCCAGGAAAAAGCCAACATTGCCCGTGTGCGTCATGACGGTCTTGCATCTGGAAACGGCAAGGCACATGGCATAGAGCTTCTTGGAAAACAGGTCACGATCGCCGCATAGGGCCGAATCTTTGTGGATCACCTCCGTCCCAGCCGAGACTGGCATTTCCGTGATGAACTTTGTTTTGTTCCCGTACCTTGAGACGAAGGCGTCGCGAACCTGTGCCTGGTCTGTTTGGATGAGCACTTCAAGGCTGGAGGCTGCAGCGATGGCTCTGTCAACAGCTTCGAAGTATGTCTTTATTGGTGTCGGGATGATCTCTTTGTGTTTATCCGTGCCTCGATAGCAAACGGCCAGGGTGGGTGTGGATGACATCCGGTAGGCTTCGACAAAATGATCGCTTAGCTGTTGCACCTCTCTGGAGGGACAAAGACAGGCCTGGACAAATGCATTCAGCCACTGCAGGCCGATGACGTTGTGAATTTCTTCCAGGTGGTCGCCGTGGTGAGCAAAGAGTAGATAGGCCGGCCATCTTGCGACCCCGCGCCGACATTTCCCTCCCGCCAATGGATCGGTCTCTGTCAACGGTGGTCGGCGCATCGGCGCGTGAATCTCCTGCGCGTCCCTGCGCTCAAAAAGTTCATACCAGCTAGACAAGTGCTCATGGGACTTAAAATCTCTCATGCCTATTGAATTGTCAATAACATAGCATCTTTGACCCAGGCGATAGAGGCCCATGACAGACCAAGGGAATGTTGTCAAGCAGGAGAAAAAGCCTTCATTGTGGGTAATGAAAACGTTTCATCCCCTTTGCCGGGTGTTCGTTGCCGTCGCCCGTACGGGAGCTCGAGGGAAAGGATGATGCCAAAGCCACTCCGTGCCCTCTCGATGAGCCAGCCTCTCTGCTTGGCGATCATCCGTCTGCTGGCACGATAACGAAGTGCGTTCATGGAGCCGTCTCGGGCTGTGAGCTACGGATGCAAACGAGCGCGGCCTGCCTGCCACGGTTGGCCACGACCTCTGCTCTGTCTGGCGTTGGCGATCAACGGAGGGAGTTGTCGTTGACAGCCAGCCCAGTCAATACGGCCAGGTGGCTAATCCCTGCGGTGCTTCCGGAAATAGCGAATCACCTCCTTGGCCACGCTGCGCGGTTCGTGCCGCAGGGTGGCACTGGGCCTGGCGCCCTGCAGCGGCGCCAGGATCACTTCGTAGCCCTGCTCCTTGAGGATCGAGGCGTCGCAGGTGACAGGTTCGGCGCCACGCAGCCTGTAGAGGTCCACCAGGCTGGAATCGGCCAGGTCCTCCTGGGCCAGCACGGCACTGAAGAGGCGCTGCTCCACCCCCAGGCTGGCGAGCTGGGCCTCGATCGCCCGCAGGTGGCCGCCCACGTCCAGGCCGTCGGTCTCGCCCGGCTGGGTCATCAGATTGCAGATGTACAGGCGCGGCGCCTTGCTGGCGCTGATGGCGCTCACCAGCTCCGGCACCAGCAGGTTGGGCAGCAGCGAGGTGTAGAGGCTGCCGGGGCCGAGCACGATCAGGTCGGCGTTGGCGATGGCCTCCAGGGCGCGGGGCAGGGCCGGCGGCCGCTCCGGCGTGCAGCCCAGGCGCACGATCGGGCAGGGGGCATGGCCGATCTGGGATTCCCCCTCGATCCGCTCGCCGTTCTCCAGCTCGGCCCAGAGGCGCACGTCGGCGTTGGTGGCGGGCACCACCTGGCCCTGCACCGCCAGCACCCGGCTGCTGGCGATGATCGCCGATTCCAGGCTGCCGGTGATGGCGGTCAGGGCGCTGAGGAACAGGTTGCCGAAGCTGTGGCCCTCCAGGCCGCTGCCCGCCTTGAAGCGGTACTGGAACAGCCGCGTGAGCAGGGGCTCCTCCCGGGCCAGGGCCGCCAGACAATTGCGGATGTCGCCGGGGGGCTGCACCCCCAGCTCCCGCCGCAGCACGCCGCTGCTGCCGCCGTCGTCGGCCACCGTCACGATGGCGGTGAGGTTGCTGCTGTAGCGCTTCAGGCCGCTCAGCAGGGTGGCCAGACCCGTGCCACCGCCGATGGCCACGATGTTGGGGCCGCGGTTGAGCCGCCGCTGGGCCAGCAGGGCATCCACCAGCAGGGTGTCCTTCTCCGGGGCCAGGGCCTGCTGGATGGCGCCGAAGCTGCGGCTCTGGCCGAGCCAGACCATGGCGGCTCCGATCAGCAGCACCAGCGGACCGGTGACCCCCCGGGGCATCACCTGGGTGAGGCGATTCAGACCCCAGCGAATGGTTTCCAGGGTCCAGTAGATCGGCTGCAGGTCGGCCCACACGGCCGCTCCCAGCAGGGCGATCACCAGGCCGAAGCCCGAGGTGATCATCCAGCGTTTCACCACCAGCCCAGGCTGCAGCCAGCGGGCCGCCCGCCGCGAGCGGCTCATCAGATCCTGCTGGCGCAGGTCGCCGCGGCCCACCCAGCGGGGGCGCCCTGGGCGGGCGGCGCCTCGGCGCCGCCGGGCGTTCGCAGCGGGGCCTCGAACCGTCAAGGGCAGGGCGTGGCGACGCGGCACAGACCACCCGAACTGTACGGATGAAAAGCCCGTCCCGAACCGGCAGGATGGGAGCCGGGCCTCCGGGGTCCCCTTGCCATGGATCCTTGACCCTCAGTCAACTGGCGCTGAACGCTCCCCCGTCCACCCCGCCGGTGGCCCAGCTGGAGAACCTCAGCATGCGCTGGGGCGAGACGCTGGTTCTCGATCGGGTCGACCTCAGCCTCATCCCGGGCGAGCGGCTGGTGGTGGTGGGGCCGTCGGGCTCTGGGAAGTCCACGCTGCTGCGGCTGCTGGCGGGGCTGCAACTGCCCACCGACGGGCTGCTGAGCATCCACGGTGAACCCCAGACGTACCTGCGCCTGGATCAGCGCCACCCCCCCGATGTGCGCCTGGTGTTCCAGAACCCGGCCCTGCTGGCCTCGCTTTCGGTGCGGGAGAACGTGGGGTTCCTGCTGTACCGCTTCAGCCGCCTGGGGGAGCGGGAGATCGCCGAGCGGGTGGACCAGGCACTGCAGGCCGTGGGGCTGGCGGGCATCGCCGATCGCATGCCCGGTGAGCTCAGCGGCGGCATGCAGAAGCGGGTGAGCTTTGCCCGTGCCCTGATCGACGACCCCACCCTGGCGTCGGCCCGCACGCCCCTGCTGCTGTTCGACGAGCCCACGGCCGGCCTCGACCCGGTGGCCTGCACCCGTATCGAGGACCTGATCGTGCGCACCTCCCGGATCGTCCACGCCTCCACCCTGGTGGTGAGCCACGTGATGAGCACGATCGACCGCTGCGCCGAGCGGGTGGCCCTCCTCTACGACGGCCGCTTCCGCTGGATCGGCGCCGTTGAGGACTTCCGCGTCAGCACCAATCCCTATGTGGTGCAGTTTCGGAGCGGTAGTCTGCACGGACCGATGCAGCCGGCTGAGAACTGAGCCCATGCGCCGGAGTGTCCGTGAAGCCCTGGTTGGATTTTCCCTGCTGGCGGCCGTGGCCAGCGGCATGGGCCTGTGGTTCTGGTTGCGTGGCGTCTCCCTGACCGGCAACACCTGGACCATCCGGGCCAGCTTCGCCGATGCCGCCGGCCTGGCCGTCCGTTCGCCGGTCACCTACCGGGGGGTGCTGGTGGGCAATGTGCGCCGGGTCACCGTCACCGATGCGGCCGTGGTGGCCGATCTGGAGATCACCAACCCGCGCCTGCGCCTGGCCAGGCCCCTGGTGGCCCGAGTCGCCTCCGCCTCCCTGCTGGGGGGGGATGCCCAGGTGTCCCTGCTGGCCGCTGGTGGCCCCCTGCCGGCCAGCCTGCCGGGGCCGCGGGACCCGGCCTGCAACAACACCCGCATGGTGTGCAACGGCGGCCAGGTGAGTGGCATCGCCGCGGCCAACCTCGACACGGTCACCGAAACGGTCCAGGGGCTGCTCGACCAGGCCGAGAAGGAGCAGCTCGTGCACCAGATGGTGGCCGCCACCGCCGCCTTCTCCAAGACCGCCAGGGAGACCGAACTGCTGACCAAGAGTGGCCAGGTGTTCCTGCGGGATGCCCAGGTGCTGGTCAACCAGCTGAACCGCTCGGCGGGCAAGGTGGATCCCATCCTCAGCAACCTCAACCTCGCCAGTGCCGATGCCGCCAGGGCCAGCAAGCACGTCGGCAACCTGGCGGCGGCCCTCGACAACCCGAAGACCGTCGCCGACCTCCAGGCCACCCTCACCAACGCCAAGCAGCTCACCGACCGCTGGTCGGCCGTCGGTGGCGACGTGAGCAAGCTCACCGGCGATCCGAAGTTCCTCGACGGCATCCGCAGCGTCTCGGTCGGCCTGGGCCGCTTCTTTGAGGAGCTCTACCCCGCCGAGGTGGACGCGGCCCGCGACCGGAAGGCCCGCCAGGATGCCCGTCAGCAGGAGGTGAAGGCCGCCCGCCAGGCGGCCCAGGACCGGCTCGCCCCCACCGTCAGAAACCGTTGATCGCCTCCAGGGCGATGGCGGCGATGGCCTGGTCGCTCGCCTTGGGCAGCTGCACGTAGCGGCCGCTGGCCGCTTCGGCCAGCTCCTTGCCCATGCCGCTGCCGATGAACTTGCGCTCGGTGTCGATCACCAGCAGCCGCAGACCCAGGCTCCGGTAGCGGCCGGCCACCTGCCGCAGCTCCTCCTTGAGATCCACGGGTTCCTCCCCCTCCAGCGCCGGCTGGCCCAGGGAGCGGCTGAGGGGCACGTTGCCCCGCCCATCGGTGATGGCCACCACCACCACCTGGCCCAGGTCGCCGGTGGCCAGGGCGTTTGCCCCCACCCTGGCCGCCTGGGCGAGGCCGTGGGCCAGGGGCGAGCCGCCGCCGCAGGGCATCGACTCCAGCCGCCGGCGGGCGGCGGTGATCGAGCGGGTGGGCGGCAGCAGCACCTCGGCCTGCTCGCCGCGGAAGGTGATCAGGGCCACCTCGTCGCGGTTCTCGTAGGCCTCGGTGAGCAGGCGGATCACGGCCCCCTTGGCGCTCTGCATGCGGTTCAGGGCCATCGAGCCGCTGGCATCCACCAGGAAGATCACCAGGGCGCCGGCCTTGCGCTGCAGCTGCTTGGCCCGCAGGTCCCCCTCCTCCACGATCACCTTGCGGTGGGGCTCCCTGGCCCGGCGGGCCTTCTGGTACGGCGCGGCGGCCCGCAGGGTGGCGTCGATGGCGATGCGGCGCACGGGGCCCCGGGGCAGCATCGGCTTGACGTAACGGCCGCGGCTGTCGCTGAACACCACCGCCCGGCTGCCGCTGCCGCCGCTCTTGGCCTTCGCCGAGGCGAACACCAGCAGGTCGGGATCGATGGCGGTGGCCTCCGGATCGAGGAGAAACTCCTCCGGGATCTGGGGCGGAGCCTGGTCCTCGGGGCTGTCGTCCTGGTCGTCGTCCGGCTCATCCGGTTCGTCGCTTTCCTCCTCCTCCTGGGGCGGCTCCGGCTCCTCGGGGGGCTGCTCCCCCTGGGGCGGTGGCGGCGGCGGGGGCTCCATGGGCTGGTCGGGATCCGGGGGCGGCAGCTGCAGGGCCCGCGGGGCGATCACCAGCCGCACCGCCACCTGCAGATCGTCCGCCTCCACCCGGTCGCGGCCGGAGAGGGCCGCATGGGCCCGGGCCACCCGAACCGCGTAGAGCTCGGCCCGGTGCCCCTCGACGCCGCCGCGGATGGCTTCGGTGACCAGGTAGCGGATCTGCTCCCGGTCGATGGCCACATCCGGCAGCCACTGGCGGGCCAGCAGCAGCTGGGTGGCCAGGGCCTCGGTCTCCTCCTGAAAACGGGCGCCGAAGGCGGCGCTGGAGGCGCCGTGGTCGAGGGCCGAACGGGTGATCGCCACCCGCTGGTCGGTGTCGAGCAGCTGGTTGGCCGAGAGGGCGATGGCGAAGCGATCCAGCAGGTGGTCGCGCACCGCCCCCTCCTCCGGGTTGTAGGTGGCGATCAGCAGGCAGCGGCAGGGGTGCGACAGGCTCAGCCCCTCCCGTTCGATACGGTTTTCGCCGGAGCCCACCGCCGCCAGCAGCAGGTTGGTGATGCCGTCATCCAGCAGGTTGAGCTCATCGACGTAGAGCACCCCCCGGTGGGCCTCCGCCAGCAGCCCCGGCTGGAACACGGGCGCCCCCGCGGTCAGGGAGGCGGCCACGTCCACCGAGCCGATCAGCCGGTCCTCGGTGACGCCCAGGGGCACCTGGATGAAGGGCGCCGGGATCACCCGGGTGGGCAGCAGGGCGCCTGGATCGGCGCCGCTGGCATCGCCGCCCAGCTCGGTGATGCGCCGCCGGGTGGCCGCGTCCCATTCATCGGGCCGGGTGGGATCGGCCTGCCGCAGCCCCGGACCATCGGCCAGATCGATGACGTCGATCGGCGGCAGCAGGGCATGGAGTCCCCGGGCCAGCACCGACTTGCCGGTGCCCCGTCCGCCGGCGATCACCACGCCGCCCAGGCCGGGATCCACCGCCGCCAGCAGCAGGGCCAGCTTCAGGGTGCCGTGGCCGGTGATGGCGGCCAGCGGAAAGCTGCCGGTGGGGGCGGCACCGGCGGGCGCGGCAGGGGACCCGCTGACGACCATGGGGCAGTGGCTGGGTGGGGGTGGCCAGTCTCGCCGACCGGGTGGCGGCGGGGGCGGCCCGCTGGCCCCGATACCCTGCCTCGGTGTCAGGCCCCGGTCGGCCGCCGATGACCCGCCGTCCCTCCAACCTTCACGGGCGCCACCACGTCCACGCCTCTTTCGGTGCCCACCGCGGCGGCCCCACGGTGCTGCTGCCTGGCCTCACCGGCGATGATCTGGCCGACCACACCGACCATGCCGCCTGGCTGGGGGAGCCCGCCCCCCCCAACCTGGCGGTCTTCGGCGGCTGAGCCGATGCCTCCCACCCCGGCTGCCCCCCCGGCGCGCCCCTCTCCGTCCAGCCTGGCCCTCGCCATCGGCGCCAACCTGGGCGACCCCGTCGCCACCTTCACGGCCGTGCGGCCGCGGCTGGAGGCCGAGCTGCGCGCCTGGGCGGCGGCTCCCCTGCAGCTGAGCTGGTCGCCCCGGTTCCGCACCCAGCCGGTGGGGGGACCGCCGGGCCAGCCGCCCTATCTCAATGCCGTCCTGCTGGTGCGCCCTGGCGCCACCCAGGGGCCCGAAGGGCCCTGGCCCGATCCGCTGGCGCTGCTGGAGCGCCTCCTGCGGCTGGAGGCGGCGTTCGGCCGGGAGCGCCGCGAGCGCTGGGGCCCCCGCCGTCTCGACCTGGACCTGCTGTGGTGCGGGGCGATGGCCTGCGACGGACCGGAGCTGGTGCTGCCCCATCCGCGCCTGGGGGAGCGGGCCTTCGTGCTGGCCCCGCTGGCGGCGATTGATCCGGATCAGTTGCTGCCTCCGTCGGCGGCCGGCCCCCCCGTCTCGGCCGCCGATGGCCTGGCGGCTCTGCCGCAGTCGGCCCTGGAGCCGCCCCCCCTGGCCCTGGCGGGGGAGCCGGGCTGGCCGGAAGGGCCCTGAACCGCGCCCCCTGGCCCCCGCCCGTCACACTGGGGGCCCGAACGGCCTGCCCCATGGCTCCCCTGCCGCCCCCCGAGCCCTGCACCCACCTGGAGACCACCGCCGCCCTGCAGGCCCGCAAGGTGCGTTTCGAGCTGAATCGGGTGGTGCTGCCGATCGGCATCGAGGGCACCTACGGCGTGATCCGCCATCCGGGCGCCTCCCTGGCAGTGCCGGTGCTCGAGGACGGGCGGGTGGTGATCCTGCGTCAGTACCGCTTCGCCGTGGCCGGCCGGCTGCTGGAGTTTCCGGCCGGCACCCTGGAGGAGGGGGAGGAGCCCCTGGGCTCGATGCGGCGGGAGCTGGAGGAGGAGACCGGCTACAGCGCCAGCCGCTGGGATCCCCTGGGGGCCATGCACCCCTGCCCCGGCTACTCCGACGAGGTGATCCACCTCTTCCTGGCCCGCGATCTCACCCTGCTGCAGGATCGCCCCCCCGGCGACGACGACGAGGACATGGAGGTGCTGCTGCTGGAGCCGGCCCAGCTGGATGCGCTCCTGGCCAGCGGCGATGAGGCCCTGGACGGCAAGACCGTGACGGCCTGGTACCGCGCCCGCCAGCTGCTCGGACTCTGATGGCCCCGGAGCGCTGGCTCTTCTGGCATCGCCGCGATCTGCGCCTGGCCGACAACCTGGGATTGGCCGCCGCCGCGGCCGCCACCCCGGCGGTCACCGGTCTCTACGTGCTCAACCCGGTCAGCCTGGCCGACCCGCTGATGGCGCCGGCCCGGGTCTGGTTTCTCTGCGAGAGCCTGCGGGAGCTGGCGGAACGCTGGCGGGCGGCCGGCAGCCGGCTGCTGATCCTGCGGGGCGATCCGGTCGACCTGGTGCCCCGGGCGGCCCGGGCGGTGGGCGCCACCGTGGTGGCCTGGAACCGGGAGGTGGAGCCCCACGGCCGCGAGCGCGACCGGCAGGTGGCGGCTGTGCTGCGGGACCAGGGCACCCGGATGCTGGTGGACTGGGACCAGCTGCTGGTGGCCCCGGAAGCGATCTGCACCGGAGCCGGGGAGCCCTACCGGGTCTACGGGCCCTTCCTGCGCAACTGGCGCCGCCAGGTGGAGGCACGGGCCGACAGCCTGGCGCCCGTGGCCGCTCCCGCCGCCCTGGTGGATCTCGATCCCACCGCCCTGGGGGAAGGATGCGCCGCGCTCTGGGCCGCCCTGCCCAGGCTGGACAACGCGCCCAGCGCCGAGGAGCTGGGATTCCGTTTCACCGGCGCCGATCTCTGCCCCTGCCGCCCCGGGGAGGCGGCCGCCCTGGCGCAGCTGCAGGCCTTCGCCGACGGCGGGGTCAATGGCGGACCCCTGGCCGCCTACGAGCCGGGCCGCAACGTTCCCGCTGAGGCCGGCACCTCCGGGCTGTCCGCCGCCCTCAGCGTCGGCAGCCTCAGCCCCCGCCAGGCCTGGGCCGCGGCCCGGGGCGCCCGGGCCCTCGCCCGCAGCGAGGAGGCCCTCAGCTCCATCGGCGTCTGGGAGCAGGAGCTGGCCTGGCGCGAGTTCTACCAGCAGGCCCTGTTCCATTTCCCGGAGCTGGCCGATGGGCCGTACCGCCCTCAATGGAAGGTGTTCCCCTGGGAGAACGATCCGGAGCGCCTGGAGGCCTGGCGCGAGGGGTGCACCGGCTTCCCGATCGTGGATGCGGCGATGCGGCAGCTGAACGCCAGCGGCTGGATGCACAACCGTTGCCGCATGATCGTCGCCTCCTTCCTGGTCAAGGATCTGATCGTCGACTGGCGCCTCGGCGAGCGCACCTTCATGGAACGCCTGGTGGACGGCGACCTCGCCGCCAACAATGGCGGCTGGCAGTGGAGCGCCAGCAGCGGCATGGATCCGCGGCCGCTGCGCATCTTCAATCCCGCCACCCAGGCGGCCAAGTTCGATCCTGAGGCCACCTACATCCGCCGCTGGCTGCCCGAACTGGCCCGCGTCGGCACCGCCGAACTTATCAGCGGTGAGATCGCGCCATTGGAACGGCGTGGTTACCCCGCCCCGATCGTCAGCCACAAGCTGCAGCAGGCGCGCTTCAAGGCGCTGTACGCGGCGCTGCCGAAGCTGGCGTAAGACACCATCGGGAAGGGGACCGATGCAAAACATCCGGACCGAGCCGGTAGGACCATGGGCCCTCCGGCCGACGGGAATGGCCAGGGCGTCCTAGGCCGTGCCCGTGGGGCGAAGCGTCCGCAGGGGGCCGGCGAGCCGCCATAGCCGGCTGGATCGAATCGCTGCCAACTCCTGCCGCAAGGTCTCGACCTCGTGCTCAAGATCGTCAATTCGCCGATCCTTGATGCCCAGCTGCCGCTCGGCTTCGTCGAGACTTGCGGAAAGTCTCCTCACCAGCATTCCCCGGGCTGGAGTTCCAATGGTTCCCCGGATGTCAGGGGAATCCGGGGGCTCGACAGCGGTGGGGGAGGGGTAGGGCAGCCCTGCCCTTGCGATGATCTCAGCGGCCGATTCCTCCAGCAGGCCCATGCTCGCTGTGAGAAAGGCATCGATGCGCGTTCTTCCAGTCAGCACATGGGCACGAGGACGGAGGAAAGAAAAATCGAGATTTCTCGCCGCTGCTCGCTCCTCTGGAGACGAATCGAGGAGGTCATGAAACAGTTCCAGCAGGCTGATCGCTCCGGCCGTGCAGCTGATGGCTTCATAGGGCACATGGAGCACCCGTTCATCGCTGTCCCACCAGATGCAGAGGGGGGAGTCGCCTCCGTGCCCCCATTTGGTGAAGAAGGCAATCTGGTAAGCCGCGTCGTCGCTGAGGCGATCGAGTAAATCAGTCTGACTGAGGAGGCCTGGTGAGGCTTCGACGTGGTCCATCAGCCATCTGGTGATGGCAGGCTCATGCAGATAATTCAACTTTTTGACATTGAGGCCCAGTTCCTGGGCGGCACGTTCGCATGTTGCAAGCAGATAGCTGGACGCAAGGCTGAAAAGCGGGTGCCGATAGGCCACCAGGGTGATGCTGTTGGTTGTGGGGACAGGAAAGGGGTCCGATAGTTGGAAGTCGTGCGACTTGACCAGGCGTAGATCCTGATCGTTCCTGCCATAGGCATGGGACAGGGAGCAAGGCAGAGACTTGCAGCAGCCTGGTTCCTGGTAGCGCTCACAATGACTGAACCTGTTGGCAAAGCCTTCTTGAAGAATGCGCTTCAGCAGGTGATGCCCCGTGCGTGGGATTGACTTGGATTCAATCGTGAGCATGGGGTCCCTCGGGATGGGAGTGGAACGGAGTTCATGCCGCCAGGGTCGCACCGCTTTTGGCCACGGGAGCCCCCACCAGGCTGCGTACTGCGGCGATGACGCTGTCCTGCTGCTCAACGCTGAGTTCTGGGAAGATCGGCAGGCTGAGCACCTCGGCGCAGAGTCGCTCGGTGATCGGCAGGCTGCCGGGGGCATAGCCCAGGGAGGCGTAGGCCGGCTGTCGGTGGATGGGAATCGGGTAGTAAATGATCGTCGTCACCCCGGCGTCCTGCAGCTGCTGCTTGAACCAGTCGCGGCAGCAGGCCTCGGGCAGGCCGTAGCTGGCGCTGTCGGCGGCGGGGGTGCAGCGCCCACCGCAGGCGATCGTGGCCGCCGGGCAGTGGGGCACCCGCACCACGAACTGGTTCCAGCTGTGGCCGTCCGGTCCGGGGGCCGCGGGGAGCAGGCCCGGCAGTCCGGCCAGTTCCCGCTGGTAGCGCTCGGCGATGGCCCGCCGCCGTTCCACCCAGCCGGCCAGATGGGGCAGCTTCACCATCAACACCGCGGCCTGCATGGCATCGAGGCGGCTGTTGTAACCCAGGTCGGTATGCAGGTAGCGGCGGGGCATGCCGTGCACCGCCAGTTCCCGGATCCGCTGGGCCAGCGCCGGGTCGCGGCAGACCACCATGCCGCCGTCGCCCGCGGCCCCGAGGTTCTTGGTGGGGAAGAAGCTGAAGCAGCCGGCGTCGCCCCAGCCCCCCACCGGCCGCCCGGCCCAGCTGGCGCCGCTGGCCTGGGCGCAGTCCTCGATCACCCGCAGCTCGTGGGCGGCGGCGATCGCCATGATCCGCTCCATGTCCACCGGCCGGCCGAACAGGTGCACCGGCATCAGGGCGCGGGTGGCGGGGGTGATGGCGGCCCCGATCGCGTCCGGGTCGATCAGGTAGGTGTCCGGATCGACGTCCACGAACACCGGCGTGGCGCCCACGGCGCTGATCGCTTCGGCGGTGGCGAAGAAGCTGAACGAACTGGTGATCACCTCGTCACCGGCGCCGATGCCCAGGGCCCGCAGGGCCAGCACCAGGGCGTCGGTGCCGCTGTTGCAGCCGATGGCGTGCGGGACCTCGCAGGCCTCGGCGAAGGCGGCCTCGAAGCCGCTGATGGTGGTCCCCCCGATGTACTGGCCGCTGCGCAAGACCTCGAGGACGGCGAGATCGAGCGCGTCTCCCAGCTGGTGCAGTTGCTCGCTGAGACTGAAGGGGGGCACTTGCATGGCGGCAACATTAAGCCTGCGGATCCGACCCACGCCGACCGCCCTTCCCCGGTTCATGGGCCGTGCCATTTGATGTTGCAGCCGATGGCCGGCCGCTGCGGTTCCGGCACCGGTCGCCCCTCCAGCACGGCCGCCAGGGCGGCGCGCAGATCCCTGCCGTCGCAGGCGATCCCGTCACCGGGACGGCTGCCGTCCAGCTGGCCCCGATAGGCGAGCTGGTGGCTGGCATCGAAGAGGAAGGGGTCGGGGGTGCAGGCCGCCTGGAAGGCCCGGGCCACGTCCTGGGCGGGGTCCTGCAGGTAGGGGAAGGTCCAGCCGCAGGCCCCGGCCTGGGCCGCCATGCCCGCCGGGCCGTCCTGGGGGTGGCTGACGGTGCTGTTGCTGCAGATGCCGATCAGGCTCGCCCGCCCGTTCAGATCGTTCTGCAGCCGGGTGAGTTCCGCCTCCACGTGCTTCACGAACGGGCAGTGGGGGCAGAGGAACAGCACCAGCACGGGCCTCCCCTCCAGGGCGGTGGCGGAGAGGGGGCCGCCCGTGACCTGCCGCAGCCCGGCCTCCATGGCGGCGACCGGCAGCGGCGTGCCGAGGGGCAGCATGGTGGAGGCGGTGAGGACCATGGATCTGCCGCCCTTGCTGCAGAGCGGATGGGGGGGCCGGGTAAGGATCATCGCCGTGATCGCGATGACTGTGCTGTGCCGCCCCACCGCCCGCTCGCCCACCGCCCGCTGGGAAGCCCCCTGCTGGGGTTGCCCCTGGCGGTGATGCTGCTGGCCGGCTGCGTGCCGGCCGAGCAGCGCCCGAGTGGCCGGGTGTACCCCCTGCCGCGGCACCAGCCCCACGACGGCCTGGCCGTGGTGACGCGGCCCGGCGGCAAGGGTCTGCACATCTGGATCGAAACCGACACCAGCCGCCCCGGCGTCTGCCGGCCCCGCTGGCTTCCCGATGCGGCCCGGCTTCAGGGCGGCAACGGGCCCGCTCCCACCAGCTTCGGGCTGGCCCCACGGGAGGAGTTCTTCCAGGCCCAGGAGCGGGGGCCGGTGCGGCTGGCCCTGCGGCGCCAGGCGGAGGGTCTCTGCCGCCAGCGGGCCCCCGACAGCGTCTTTGCCTGGGAGCCGCCGCCCCGCAGCGCGGCGGAGCACCGGCCAGCGGTGCTGCCCCTGCTGGAGGAGCCCGAACTTCTCAGCGACCCCCGGGCGATCCGGCGGGCCGAAAAGCAGCTCCTGGGCCTGCCTCTGACCCCCGACGACCTGGAGGAACCGGAGGAGCACCAGCCCGGTGGTTCCTGAGGTAGGGGCCGTGGGGCGTCAGGCCAGGGCCGCGGCGCCGACGTAGCCCGGTGGCAGGAGCAGGGGCCAGAGCTCCTGGTTTCGCCCAGGTCGCCCGCCGGCAGGGGGCCCGGAGAACAGACCCAGCCCCGTTGCCTTGAGTCCCGCCTCCAGCCGGCACCAGGCGGCCAGGAAGGCGTCGCTGCGCCGCTCCTCCGGCAGCGCCCGGATCCGCTCCGATTCCTCCGCCGGCAGACAGCGACAGGCGATGCCCTCCCACTCGGGCACCGGCCGTCGCTGCTCCACATCCACCCCCACCGGCCGCTCGGGGTGAAAGCCCAAAAGGATCAGATCCCCTGAATGGGACACGTTGAACTGGGGGGGGCGCCTTCCCCACCCCGGCCCCATGGGCGTCCGGGGAAGCAGCTCCGGCTTGCCATGGGGCCCCACCCCCAGGGCCAGGGCGGTGGGATCGCAGGCCAGCCAACCCCCCAGGAGCAGGCGCAGCGCCCCCCGACCGAGCAGGAACCGCTCGCGATCCTCCTGGCGCCGCAGCTGGCCCAGGCGTTGCCGTTCGTCCGGATCCAGCAGTTCCCCCAGGGGCGCGACCAGCCCCTGAACCTGCAGCTCGCGTCGATCGAGCAGCAGCAGCAGGGGGGGCGCCGCGGGGCCGGGGCCGGGCCAGGGCGGCAGCGCCAGGCCGCCGCCGGGGTCAGGCCAGGCCAGGGGAGGGATCGCCGTGCGTACGGGAGAATCGCCGGATTGCATCTCCTCGCCCTCCGGCGCCCTGCTCCCCATGCTCCTTGATCTGCGCGGCAAGAAGGCCCTCGTCACCGGCATCGCCAACAACCGCTCGATCGCCTGGGGCATCGCCCAGCAGCTGGCCGCGGCAGGCTGCGAACTGGGCATCACCTACCTGCCGGATGACCGGGGCCGCTTCGAGGGCAAGGTTCGCGAACTCACCGCCCCCCTGAACCCCACCCTGTTCGAGCCCCTCGATGTGCAGAACCCGGCCCAGATCGAGGCCCTGTTCCAGCGCATCGCCCAGCAGTGGGGTTCGCTGGATGTGCTGATCCACTGCCTGGCCTTCGCCGGCAAGGACGAGCTGGTGGGGGATTTCAGCGCCATCAGTCCGGAGGGCTTCGCCCGGGCGCTGGAGGTGAGCGCCTATTCCCTGGCGCCGTTGTGCCGCCACGCCAAGCCCCTGTTCAGCCAGGGGGCCAGTGTGATCACCCTGAGCTACCTGGGCGCCGAGCGGGCGATCCCCAACTACAACGTCATGGGCGTGGCCAAGGCGGCCCTGGAAGCCTCGGTCCGCTACCTGGCGGCGGAGCTGGGCCCCGAGCAGCAGGTGCGGGTGAACGCCATCAGCGCCGGCCCGATCCGCACCCTGGCCAGCTCGGCCATCGGCGGCATCCTCGACATGATCCACAACGTCGAGGAGAAGGCCCCCCTGCGCCGCACCGTCACCCAGGACGAGGTGGGCTCCACCGCCGCCTTCCTGGCCAGCCCCCTGGCCAGCGGCATCACCGGCCAGGTGATCTACGTGGATGCCGGGTACTGCATCACCGGGATGTGATCCCTCAGGCGAAAAGCTATTTGCTGTAGCAGTTGCCGCTGTTGTCGCAGCAGATGGTCTGGCCGTTTTGTGTGCTGCAACGCTGGGCTAGGGCTGGAGCTGCCGAGGCTAGAACCAACAACAGACTGGCCGTCAGAACGGCAAGATTGCCAAACGAGGTCCTCCTGGATCCTTGATGGGTCTCTGCAGCGAAAAACTCAGAATCGGGTACGGGATAGGACATGAGGAAATTTGGGTTATGCCACAAGCCCCTTCGGGCCAGACCTGAAGCAGCTGATCACAGTCACTCTTAAGGGAGTTCTCACGAGGGGTCCGGCCGTCAAGAGTGATTGTCGCAGAACGTTACAGGTGCTGTCTTCGATCCCTGGGAGGGGCCTTCGAATCGGCGTCTTGGCGGCTCAGCAAGGTGCCCGTCCAGCTGTCATAAAGAAATACTGAGCAGGCTGTGGAAATTGTGAATGTGGTGTATGGCTGGTAGGAGCCAAAGCCTGATTTGCTGACGTTCATCCGGTGTCTTTATGCCGAATCAACTCCTGAACAGTCTGCGAAGCAAGAGCTTTGACTGGAACAAGCTGCTCACGGCCATGCTCGCTACGGTGGGCGCCTTTTGGGGGGCATGGGTCTTTTTCTTTCAGGAGTTCCTGCGGCCAGCGGTGGCACCCGTCAACATTTCGTTGTTGCTTGAAATCAAGCGCCAAGGCAAGCTGCGCCTCGGCGATGGGAAGACTCAGCCAGCGTTGCTGCCTGTTTTGCTGACTGTTTCCGCTAAGAACTCCAGTCAGAAGATCCTTTCGATCCGCAAGACATTTTGGGTTGCCAATGCGGTCAGCATTCCTGACATGCGAGGTAGAAAGGCAAAAGCCTGCAAAACACCCTACTGCGAAGAAGATGTCATCAAGGATGTGAATCGGCAGATGTCTTTGGGATCCAGTCAACTTTCTCTGGATGGTGCTGTGTCTCGCTATCTCGGCCTCAATGATGCGTGGGATGTGATCGCGTTTGGGCCGTTATTTTATGTAAACGAAATCCGGCCGAACGAAGAGATTAAAGCCCAGCGACTGGTGCTTGTCCCTCAGCATCTAGGCGATGACTATGAGCTATTGAGGGTCAAGGTGATTATTCCTTCATATACCAAGCGCTCGCATCTTGCCGATGAAGATCTGATCCGAGTTGTTGGAGGAATCAGCCATCCGTCCAAAGACTTTGTCACGGTCAGCTTCTGTCAGGCAGAGCGAAGCTGGAAGAAGCATGAGTTGCGTTGGTTCTTTGACAAATTCGCCCTCCCCCGAGAGCGCATCGATTCCGCGTCTTTCCTGGAACCTGCTTCCAAGTATTGTCCCACGCTGATGACTCCTGAGGAGAGAGAGAAAGTGGGAGCTCAAGTCTTCACATCGTCCTACGAGATCCCCTTGTAGTGACTTCCAAGAACAGACCAGTGAGAGTGTCAGGGATACTCCTCAAGGAGCATCCTCCTCGCTGGGTCCGTTTTCTTGTGGACGGGCGATCCATTCTCAGCCTCTTTCTGATCGGGTTGATGCTGCTTCTGTCCATCGGATGTGCTGGAGCTCTTCAGAATGCGCTTGCCCCTTTCGGAGCAGGGCAAACGGGTCTGAGCTACAGCGTGGCAAGTTTGCGCAACGAATCCTCCCTCATTCCGATGGCGGGAGAGGGGCGATTTACGCTCTCTTCTACTCCAGATGCAGAACTTCAGCGCTATTTCAGCATCGATAGTGAGCTTGGGACTCTTTCGCTTAGGGATGGCTTGAAGAGCATCAACCCAAACATGAATCCACTCAGCAGTTTTCCGCTGCAGATTGTGGAGGTCCCTGATCCGCCAATCAGTCAGAACGGGCAGGCCAACAGGCTTCTGCTCAGAAGCTTGTATGTGCATATTGTTAGCTGTGACCAGTTCCTGGCCGAAAAGCAGGCGGCCGATGAGCAGATTCACCGAGTCCTTCAGTGTGCTCAGATCCAGCCTCTCCAGTCGAGGTGGGTAACCCGGAGCCAAGTCAAGACATCCAAAAGAAGAAAAGGGGGATCGTTGTTTCCCCCGTTGATTCAGAGCCATCTGAATTCCTATCTCGATGATGCAGAAAGTCTTCTTAACATTCCAAAGAGGAATGCCGAGTCGTATTCATGGGCCAAGGGGCGCTGGTCAAGCGAGGTCCTGGAAATCTCTATCCTTCGAGGCCGAGCGAATCCTGGGCTGGAGATCTTTAGCCCTGTAAATGAAAACAGAATTGCCATGGATGGTGAGATGCTCTTTCCTCCTTCTTGGTTGGATGAGTTAACGCACCTTATGCTTCAACTCGACAATCTCTTCCTGTTGGCCCTCAAGCTTCGTTACCCGATCTTGATCGGTATCGGTATGTTATTTCCACTGCTGATGCTGGCCTTGCGATGGCGTGATTCTGTTGTGCGCCGCTTCCTTTCACCCTATCTGTTGTTGCTCTTTGCCCAGGTGGTCACCATGCTTGTGGCGGATGCACTGATGGGAGAGGGATTGCTCCTCTGGGTTGGCTTTGCTTACACCTTGCTGCGGTTGGTGCAGCTGAAAGGGTTGCTCTGGATGAGTGGCTCTGAGAATCAGAGCCTCCGCCGCCGCTTTGATCTGAAATCCCGTCCTTGTCTACATTCCCTCCTGTACGTAGAGTTCTTTCTTTGGGGGATTAATGCCATCGGTCTGGCATGGCACTTTCTCTGGGTTGCCTTGAGCTTTTCTGCGATCTCTCCAGCCTGATTGCTCGTATTCCTCAGCTATCTTGGCTATGGCCTCTTGCTGTCGGCTACGTACTCCGTTTGGGCGAGCCTTTCGGCTTCGTCCTGAGGGGATTGGAGAGGTGGACTGACGGGGCTCTATGTCGCCCCTCTCAAGGGGATGACCGGCGCCCCACAAGCTTTGCAAGTGACCAGCGCAGGAATTCTGTGGTTGAGAGCCTTGACCTCTGAATCAGCAGTTTTCTCTGATTTTCAGGATTGATGGAAAGCACGTCCATGGCTCTGGCCAACCGGTTCGAAAAGGCTGCGGGAGTGTTCTTTATCATGGCCCGGTGTACGTTTGCTCTCAACTTGTCGATCGATAGATCAGCCGACTGACGAGTTAACTCGTCCAGAATGTCTCCACTCATCCGGCTTGACTCCCAGAAGTGCCAGACCTTGCTCTGTTGGCAGTCTTTCCAGGACAAGGTGATTTGGTGGTTGAACGTCACTGGAAGTTCCTGCTCCTTGAACTCGGCTAGGGTGATGGCGGCATTGAAGGATGGCTGATCCTTGTGGTTGGTCCTGGCCTTGGTGTCCTGCCAGAGCGCATGCCAAGTCTCAAAGAAGCGTGCTATGGATGGAGAAGAGACGTAGTAGAAAAAACCTGAATTGTAGTAAGTGTTTGCTGGGTTCCAGCCAATCTTCTCGCTGACTTCCAGTCTTTGTGGATCCTCACTCGCCCCAAGCCCTGGAGCGTCAGCAACGGCCCCAAACTCGCTGTCGAAATCGTTCGGCCAATCGATTCGGCCTCGCATGATCGTATCGGCATCCAGGAAAATGACTGACCCTTGGATGAATTGGCCAACCTGCGTTTTCATCCACCGACTACGGAACACGCCTGAGCCTGGGGGGGTGTCGACGGCCACAACTGAATCGCTGATGTCGAGGAGCTTGTGCTTACTCGCTTTCAGCGCCTCCATGCTGATGGTGTCGACCAGCAGCACGGTCGAGAGGTCAGGGTTGGAAAGGCCAACGGAAAGCATCGACACAAACACCATATCGGCGTAGGAATCCTTGCAATTTGTCGTCAGCACATAGACAAGCTTGGGGCGGATCCCTGTCTCTGATTTGCTTGTCATGGATGAAGTCAAGGGGGTGTCTGACATGGGTTCCCTGTCGGTATGTGTTCTTGGCTGAGCCGTGCGCCGCCAAGAACGGTCGCTGCAGGACAAGATTCTGCCCCAGACGACCGACCCGCATTCCGGAACAAGAATAGGGGGAGGGTTGGGATGGCCTGGCCGCCACACCGTGCAGATTCGTGGTGACAGATTCCAAGGATGCTCCGTGAAGGCAGATTCAGCCCTGCGGCATTGCCATCACAGCCCCCATCCATTCGATGCTGGTGGTGTGCAGGTTGTAGTAGGCCGCCTCCACCTGCAGGCGGCCGGAGCGGAGCCGGTCGGTGAGCATGACGCTGGAATCAACGAGATTGCGGGCCGCATTGAGGGTGTGGTGCCGGCAGGCCTCCTCCAGGTTGTGTTCACCGCCGAGGCTGAACAGCTCCATGCGCAGCTGGCCCACCACCTGGGCCAGGCTCGGCGTCAGGCTGAGCTCCCGGTCAAAGGCCGCTGCCACCGCGCCGCAGGCGGCGTGGCCGAGCACAACGATCACCGGCACCTCCAGGTGGCTCACGGCGTATTCGAGGGAGGCGATCGCGGCCACGGTGCTCATGGTGCCGGCGTTGCGCACCACGAACAGATCGCCGAAGCCGGTGTCGAACAGCAGCTCCACCGGCACGCGCGAATCGGCGCAGCCCAGCACGGCGGCCACCGGACTCTGGCCCGCTTCCACCTCCAGCATCCGCAGGCGATCGCTGTGGGGGTGGAGGGAGTGGCCGTCAAGAAAGCGCTGGTGCCCGGCGCGCAGCTGGTCGAGGACGGCACCGGGACAGGTGGGCATCGGGCCACACCACCATCCCCGGCGGCGCCGTGCCGTAGCGCTCCACACCATGTGGGCGTCCGGCCGTCAGGGCATGGTGGTGGGAGCTTTGGCATGATTCGGACCAGGCCCCTCGCCGACGCCCGCGTGTCCATCAGCTCTTCGCGCACCGGCCCCGCACGCACCGGCGAGATCCATCGCGTCACCGGTGAGACGGATGTCCACGTCTCCCTCGACCTCGATGGCACCGGCCGTTGCCAGGTGGCCACCGGCGTCCCCTTCCTCGACCACATGCTGCACCAGCTCGCCAGCCATGGCCTGCTGGATCTGGAGATCACCGCCAGGGGCGACACCCACATCGACGACCACCACACCAACGAGGACGTGGGTATCGCCCTGGGCCAGGCCCTCGCCCAGGCCCTGGCTGACCGCCGCGGCATCCGGCGCTTTGGCCACTTCCTGGCTCCCCTGGATGAAGCCCTGGTGCAGGTGGCGCTCGACTGCTCCGGCCGGCCCCACCTCAGCTACGACCTGGCCATCCCCGCCCAGCGCATCGGCACCTACGACACCGAACTGGTGCGGGAGTTCTTCGTGGCGGTGGCCAACAACGCCGGCCTCACCCTCCACATCCGCCAGCTGGCGGGGGTGAACTCCCACCACATCGTTGAGGCCTGCTTCAAGGCGTTCTCCCGCGCCCTCGACCAGGCGGTGGAGATCGATCCCCGCCGCGGCGGCGCCGTGCCCAGCAGCAAGGGGGTGCTGGAGCGGGCCGGCGCTGGAGGCAATCCGGCCGGTGACGTCTAGCATTCAGGGATCTGTTCCGTACCCATGCGACCCCTTCTCGCGCTCCTGGCAGGCCTCGCCGCCACCCTTGCCGTGGCCGCTCCGGCCCAGGCGGCCGACTGTCTGCCGACCCCGGTCCAGGCCGCCCCTTGTGCGGTTTCCCAGCCCCCCTGCCCGTCGCTGGAGCTGCCCTGCGACGGCTGAGGTCGGGTCAGCCGCCCACGCCTTCACACTCCGTTACGTGATAATCGGGTCAGCGCCTGGCGCTGTTCTCTCCGTGGGCTGACCCGATGACCGTTGCATCCCCTGCTGGCGCGGCCTCGCCTGCCTACGACCGCTCCGACTGGGCCAGCTCCTTCGGCAATGTCAGCCAGGAGCTCACCGAGGTGCCCCTGTTGGCCAGCCGGGGCACCATCCCCGCTGAGCTGAGCGGCACCCTCTACCGCAATGGCCCCGGCCGGCTCGAGCGGGGCGGCCATTGGGTCCATCACCCCTTCGATGGCGACGGCATGATCACCGCCCTGCGGTTCAGTGCCGGCGGCGCCCTGCTCACCAACCGTTTCGTGCGCACCGAGGGCTGGCTGGCGGAGGAGAAGGCCGGCACCTACCTGTACCGCGGTGTGTTCGGCACGCCCAAACCGGGCGGGGCCCTGGCCAACGCCTTCGACCTGCGGCTCAAGAACATCGCCAACACCCATGTGGTGCGGCTCGGCGACCAGCTGCTCGCCCTCTGGGAGGCCAGCTCCCCCCATGCCCTCGATCCCCTCAGCCTCGAAACGCGGGGCCTGAGCCTGCTAGATGGGGTCCTCAAGCCCGGGGAGGCCTTCAGTGCCCACCCCCGTTTCGACCCCGGCCACCACGGCGCTCCCCGGATGGTCACCTTCGGCGTCAAGGCCGGCCCCCGCAGCACGGTGCGGCTGATGGAGTTCGCCTCCGAAGGGCCCAAGGCGGGCACGCTCCTGGCCGACTCCAGCCACAGCTTCCCGGGCTTCGCCTTCCTGCACGATTTCGCCATCACCCCCAACTGGGCGGTATTCCTGCAGAACGCGATCGACTTCAACCCCCTGCCCTACGTGCTCGGCCGCAAGGGGGCCGCCCAGTGCCTCAAGTCCCGCCCCGGGGCCCGGGGCCAGTTCTGGTTGATCCCCCGCCAGGACGGCGCCTTCGCCGGCCAGGAGCCGCGGGTGCTGGAGGCTCCGGAGGGGTTCGTGTTTCACCACCTCAATGCCTGGGAGGACGGGGATGCGGTGGTGATCGACAGCATCTATTACGCCGATTTCCCCTCCATCGGCCCCGATCAGGACTACCGGGAGGTGGATTTCGACCGGATTCCGGAGGGTCTGCTGGAACGCTGCCGTCTGGATCTGGCCAGCGGCTCGGTCACCGCCACACGGCTCAGCGAGCGCACCTGCGAGTTCGCCATGGTGGCGCCGGCCCGGGTGGGGCTTGAGAGCCGTTATGCCTGGATGGCGGTGGCGGAGCGGGAACGGGGCAACGACCCGCTGCAGGCCCTGATGAAGCTCGATCTCCAGGGCGGTGGGACGCGGGTCTGGAGTGCCGCTCCCCGGGGCTTCGTCAGTGAGCCGATCATGGTGCCGCGGCCCGGCGCCACGGCGGAGGATGACGGCTGGGTGCTGGGCCTGTTCTGGAACGGGGCTCGGCGGGCCAGCGATCTGGTGGTGCTGGATGCCGCCTCCATGCAGGAGCAGGCGCTGGTGGAGCTGCCCCTGGCCATTCCCCATGGCCTCCATGGCAGCTGGGTGGCGGCCTGAGCCGGCCCGGCATCACGGCCGGCCTCGATTCAGCTCCGTTCGGCCCGCTTGAGGGTGGCAGGCGAGAACAGGTGACCTTCGCTCAGGGCGATGGCGACCACGGCATCGGTGTCGGCAGCGGCATCCACCCTGGCCTTGAGGGCTGGATCCGCTGCCACCTTCGTCAGAAAGGCGTTGAGCTGAGATTTCGACATGGGGTGGTCCGTTCGATCGTCCGTCTCCTTCCTACTCCCCCTGGCCGGTCAGGGAGAATTGATGGTGCTGCCCCGCGGTGACCATGGCCTGGTTCATCAAGACCGAATCCTTCTGCCAGCCCCGTGAACTGGTGACGCCCCATCTCCGGGCGCATCTGGCCTGGGTGGGGGAGCTCCGGAATCGCGGTGAGCTTGTCTGCAGCGGTTATCGCGTCGATGCGGCAGGTCAGCCGGGTGGCGGTGGTCTGATGATTTTTCAGGCTGAGGATCAGGCCGCTGCGGAGGCGCTGGTGTCGCAGGATCCGATGATTCTCGGCGGCTGTGTGACCTGGCAGCTCCAGGGGTGGATCCCTTCCGTCGGTGACATCCGGGTGGTCTGACCACCCCACGGACGGCCCGAACCCCCGCGCCAGTGGCTCAACCCCTGGGCCTCCGGGCCGCCAGCAGGGACCGCGCCGCCCGTGATAACTGGCGCAGGCCACTGATCAGGGAGAACAACCACGACAGGGGCCATTTCTGCCGGATGAGAGGGGCTGTCTGCAGGGCGTAACTCGCGTAGAGCTTTTGATGCTGAACGACATCCTGGCCCGTGGAGCCGAAGACGCTGTAGGCGATGCCGAAGTCCCGCTCCATGACGACAATACGATGGGGATGCTGATCGATGACCTCGAGGATGGCCTTCGTGTAGGGCTCTTCACCCGTGGTATGAATCACGGCGGACCAGGAGTTGCGAACGTACCGGAAGGCATCAAAATCGTCGATGCGTTTCAGGACGGTGGCGATGACAGCGGCCAGAAAGGGATGGCCCGGTGAGGCCATCAGCACCCATTGCTGGAACGAGCGAAAGCCGCCCAGTTCGGGGTGGCTTCCCCAGCCGGCATGGGCACTGCCTTCGGATTGATCCCATTGAGATAGGATGTATTCATCGCTGGGACGGATGGATGCAAAGATCGGCCGGCGCACATCGGCTTTGACATCGAGATAAATCCCTCCGCAGGCGTAGATGCACAGGTAGCGAAAAAGATCAGACCTGGCTGCTGCGAAGGATGGATTGATGCGGTTGTAGCGCGCGTAGACCTCGGCTCCGAAATTGTCAGTAATGAGTTTGGAAATCTCCTTTTTCTCGTAGAAGCGATACTCGCAATCGCTGTTCATGGCTGCAATGGCTTTGCAGTTATCTTTCAAGACGTCCGGGAGTCTCCGGTAGTCATCAAATGTCTGGTGAATGATCTTGGGAATCGGCATCGGCCTTGGCCTGAGCGCTGATGAATCATCCGCAAAACGATACACCAGTGCACTGATTTGGCCTGAAATGGGATGGCTGGATTCGGCTTCTTTCGCCCCGTGGGAACGTTCCGTCTGCGCCAGGATGGCGTCAGCGGGCTGGCGATGTCAGCAGGTTCTGCAGCTCCGGCTCCAGCTGGGCAAAGGCCCTGCCCCGGTGGCCCAGCCTGCCCTTGAGTCCCTTGTCCATCTCGGCGTAGCTCAAGTCCGCCTCCGGCACGAAGAACACCGGGTCGTAGCCGAACCCTCCGCTGCCCCTCGGGGACTCCAGGATCACCCCGTCGCAGCGGCCCTCCACCTCCAGGCGGATCACTCCGCTGGGGTCGGCCACCGCCAGGGCGGCCACGAAAGCCGCCCGGCGATCGGCCGGCAGGCCCTGCTCCCGACGCTGCCGATCGGCTTCGCCCAGTTCCCCCAGCAGCCGGGCGATCCGGGCCGTGTCGCTGTCGGCGTAGCGGGCGGAATGGACCCCGGGGGCGCCGCCGAGGGCCGCCACCGCCAGGCCGGAGTCGTCGGCCAGGGCCCAGTGGCCCGTCGCCCGGGCCACCGCCTCGGCCTTCAGCCGGGCATTGGCGGCGAAGCTGGTGCCCGTTTCCTCCACCTCCAGGCCCTCGGGCTGGGGCCGCACCTCCAGGGGCAGGGAGGCCAGCAGGTGGGCGAACTCCCGGATCTTGCCTGCGTTGCCGCTGGCGATCACCAGCACGGTGGGCGCCATCAGATGCCCTCCGCCAGGCGGCGCGCCCAGGCCAGCACCGCCTGCACCCGATCGCTGTCGGGGGCTTCGCAGTAGAGGCGCAGCAGGGGCTCGGTGCCGGAGAAGCGCAGCATCAGCCAGTGGCTGGGGCCCATCCGCAGCTTGACGCCGTCGGTGCGGTTCACCTCCAGCACGGCGGCACCGGCCACCTCCCGGGGCGGGTCCTGGGCGAGGAGGGCCTCCAGCCGGCCGCGGCTGGCCATGTCCGGCAGGCGCAGGTCGAGGCGGTCGTAGACGCTGGCGCCGCCGCAGCGCTCCTGCAGGGCCGCCAGGCGGGCCCCGAGGGGCAGCCCCCCTTCCACCAGGGCCTCGATCAGCAGCAGGGCCGCGAACAGGGCGTCCCGCTCCGGCAGGTGGATGCCGAAGCCCACCCCGCCCGATTCCTCGCCGCCCACCAGCACCTCGCTGCTCAGCATCTCGGCGGCGATGTACTTGAAGCCGACGGGCATCTCGATCACCTCCCGGCCCAGATCGGCCGCCACCAGGGCCATCAGATCGGAGCCGCTCACGGTCTTGACCACCCGGCCCCCCAGCCCTCGGGCCCGGGCCAGGTGGTCGATCAGCAGGGGCATCAGCAGCTGGGTGCTGCAGAAGCGGCCCTGCTCGTCCACCGCGGCGATGCGGTCCCCGTCGCCGTCGAAGACAATGCCCACCGCCGGCCGTCCCGCCGCCGTCTCACGGCGCACGTCGGCGATCAGCTGCTCCAGGTACGGAGCCAGGGGTTCGGGCGGGTGGCCGCCGAAGAGGGGATCCCGCTCCCCCCGGATCTCCCGGATCACGCCGGCGGCGGCCCCCGCTTCCCCCAGCAGGGCCGGCAACCCGCCGGCGGCGGAACCATGCATCGGGTCCACGATCACCTGCAGGCCGCTGGCGGCAAGCCCTGCCACCAGGGCCGCCGTGTCGACCTTGGCGCCGAGGCCCGCCAGGTAGGTGCCCATGGCATCGAAGCGCTCGGTGTCGCCGGGGATCGGCACGCTCAGGCCCCCGGCCGCCAGCCGCCGCTCCACCCGGGCGGTGAAGTCACCCTCCACCGAGCCGCCGAAGGGTCCCTTGATCTTGAGCCCCAGCCATTCCGGTGGGTTGTGGCTGGCGGTGATCACCAGGGCCCCCAGGGACTGCCGCTCCACCACCGCCCAGCTGCAGGCCGGGGTGGGCACCGGGCTGGCCGCCAGCAGGGGAACCAGGTCGGCCCCCCGCACCGCGGCGGCGATGGCTTCGGCCAGCTCGGGGGCCAGGAAGCGCCGGTCGTAGCCGATCACCACCTCCCGGCTGGTCAGGCCCTCCGGGGCGCTGGCGGCCAGCTCCCGGGCCGCGGCCGCCGCCACCGGCAGCAGGCGGTCCATGGTGATGTCCACGCCGAGGATGCCCCGCCAGCCATCGGTGCCGAAGTGGATCGGTCCGGCCTCGAGGGGCAGGGGGGCGGAGGCCATGGCGCGGCGCGGACGCGGGGAAGGGGCACGCCGGTCGTAGCAGGCTGGCCCCACCGGATGGCCGGCGCGGGTGCCGGCCTGATGGCAGGCCACCGGCCCCCCTAGCCTGCAGCCCATGGCCCAGACCCCGGACGCCGCCTCCCCCGGATCCCCCGTCCTCACCGACCGCCTGCTGCGCAGCTGGGTGCGCTGCCGCCGCCGGGCCTGGCTGGACCTGCACGGCCCGTCCGAGGAGCGGTCGTGGAGCGCCCATCGCGCCCTGGCCCTCGACGACCAGCTGCGCAGTTTCCAGAGCCTGTTGCCCCAACGCCCCGGCCACGGGGAGCAGGCCTGCCGGGCCGGGGCCCCCGGGGTGGTGGGTCTGCGGCTGGTGGGAACCGGCCCCCGGGGGCTGCGCCTGGAGGCCCACCCGAGCCTGCTGGAGCGGGTCGAGGGGCCCAGCCGCTGGGGCGACCACAGCTACCGGCCGGTGCTGGCCCGCCAGGGCCGGCGCCTCACCCGCGAACACCGGGTGGTTCTCGCCCTCTGGGGCCGGTTGCTGGCGGAGCACCAACGGGCCCCGGTGCTGCATGGGCTGGTGGTGGCGGGAGCCGACCGGGGGCTGGAGCGGGAACGGCTGGCCCTCGGGGGCTCGCTCCAGCGTCAGCTGGACGAGAGCCTCGAGCGGCTGGCCCTCGAGCTGGTCCGTCGCGACCCGCCGCCCCTGGTCAGCGATCGCAAGAAATGCACCCTCTGCAGCTGGCGCGGGGCCTGTGACCGGGTCGCGGCCACCGAGGGGCACCTGAGTGAGGTGAGCGGCATCGGCGGCAAGCGCCGCGAACTCCTGCTGGAGCTCGGCATCGCCAGCCTTGACCAGCTGGCTGCGGCCGACCCGGACCGGCTGGCGGAGGACCTTGCCGTCCACAGCGAGCAGCACCGGGAGGTGGCCCCCAAGCTGGTGGCCCAGGCCAGGGTGCAGCGGGAGGGGACGCCCCGGCGCAGCGGCGAGGGGGCCGGCCCCGCCCTGCCGGAGCTGGCGGCGGCCCCCGGGGTGCTGCTCTACGACATCGAATCCGATCCTGATGCCCGCGACGACTTCCTCCACGGCCTGGTGCGGCTGGAGCGCGGCCCGGACGGGCACTGGCCCGGGGCCCCGGCGGCGGGGGAGACCCTGGGCCGCTACCAGCCGCTGCTGGCCCTGCACGAGCACGGCGAGGCCCGTCTCTGGCGGCGCCTGAGCACCCTGCTGGCCCGCTATCCGGACTGGCCCGTGCTCCACTACGGCGAGACCGAATCGGTGTCCCTGCTGCGCCTGGCCGAACGCCAGGGGGCCAGCGAGGCGGAGCGGGAGCGGCTGCGGGCCCGGCTGGTGGACGTGCATCAGCGCCTGCGGCGCCACTGGCTGCTGCCGGTCAACAGCTACGGGCTCAAGGCCGTGGCGGGCTGGCTGGGCTTCCGCTGGAGCCAGAAGGGGGTCGACGGCGCCCGCTGCCTGCTCTGGTGGCGCCAGTGGCGGGAGGGCTCCGGCGGGCCGCGGCGTCCGAGCCGGGGGGCCCTTGCGCGCAAGCTGCAGCGGATCTTCCGCTACAACCAGGACGACAGCCTGGCCACCTGGGCGGTGGTGAGCTGGCTGCTGGATCAGGACGCCGCCTTGCCCCCCGGCCCCACCGGCGGCGGCTGAAACGCTTCCGGCAGCGAAAGGCGCAGGGGCACGCCAGGCGCAGCTCCGGCCTGCAGCCCGGTCTCCTGCAGCCAGGCCTTGCGCACCAGGGCCAGGCCGATCCAGCCGGCGCCCCCGGGGAGTTCCAGGCTGGAGGTGATCACCCCGGCGCGGCCCCCGGCCCCGTCCTGCAGCGGCGCGCCGGCGGGGACAGCTTTGGCCCACCAGCGCCGCAGCTGCTGCTTCACCCCGTCGTAGGTGGCGAGCTTGGCGAGGGTCTCCTGGCCCACGTAGCAGCCCTTGGTGAGGCTTACCCGCGCCGCCAGCCCGAGTTCAAACGGGTTGGTGTCGTCGTTGATCTCCCCCGGCGCCGCGGGCAGGCCCCGCTGGAGCCGCCAGCGTTCCGCCTCCTGCGGCTCCAGGGGGCTCCGCTCGGCCAGCCAGGGGGGTAGGGGGGCGTCCGCCGGCAGCAGCAGGGCGTCCCCCAGCTGCCAGCCGGGCGAGTCCGCCAGCGCTGCCCAGGTGCCGGCGGGTGTGGTGTCGGGCCCCGCCGACCCCAGTGGCTGGTGCAGGACGGCCGCTGACACCGGCCCCAGCCGCACCTTGTCGGCGGGGAACAGCACCCGGTCGAGGGCGGTGCGCACGGCGCCGGGATCGCCGTCGACGATCACCAGCCAGGCCCCGTCGGCGTCCACCAGCACCTCCGCCACCGCCCGCAGGCGGGCCGTGGGGCTGATGCAGCAGGTGCCGAGCCACTGGCCGGGGCGGGCCCCTTCGAGGGCCTGGCTGGTCTGGCCGTGCAGCACCCGCAGGGTGTCGGGGCCATCGAGCCGCAGCAGCCCCACCGGCCGCGACCACCGGCTCAGGGCCGGCGGCGTCCAGTCCCAGGGATCGGCCGGGGTGGACGTCGGCACGGAGGAGGAGGTCATGGCGTGGCGTCGGGCGGGCTTCAGCCTGCCGCGCCGTCCAGCCCGGCGGCCGTGGCGGCCACCTCCTCAAGCAGGAACAGGCTGCGCAGCTCCAGGCCGGCCTCCTCCATCGCCTCGGCCCCGCCTTCCTGGCGGTCAACGATGGCCACGACCCGGTTCACCGCATAGCCGGCGTCCTGCAGCTGGGTGACGGCCTTCAGGGCCGAGCCGCCGGTCGTCACCACGTCCTCCAGGACCGTGATCCGGGTTCCCGCCGGCGGCAGGGGGCCTTCCAGCCAGGCGCCGGTGCCATGGCCCTTGGCCTCCTTGCGCACGATCAGGGCATCGAGATCACGGCCGGCGAGGGCGGCCTGGAGGGCCACCGCACTCACCAGCGGGTCCGCCCCCAGGGTCAGCCCCGCCACCGCGCCCGCCTCCGCCTCCACCTGCTCCAGCATCAGGCCGCCCAGCAGGGCCAGGCCGATGCCGCTGAGGCTCACCGGTTTGCAGTTGACGTAATGCTCGCTGCGGCGGCCCGAGGCCAGGGTGAAGGAGCCCAGTCGGTAGGCCCGCTCCGCCAGCAGGGCGAGCAGGGCGGAGCGCTGTTGGCTGAGGCTGGTGGGCAGGGAGACCATCGGTGGTGGCGGGTCGGGGTGACGAAGCGGCTGGTGCAGCTGCGAATGAATGGTGAAGAACGTCAGAGGTCGCTAACCTGCGGGCAAATCGCCCCGGAGCTGGGGCTGCGTGATCCCATGACAGCACCGATCCTGGCAGTGCCCGCCTCCCTCGCCGCACCCCTGTCGGCCCTGGTGCCGTTCGCTGCCCTTTCCCTCCTGGCCCCTGCCATCGCCGGGCCGGTGCTCTGCACGACCACCCTCGAAGCCCCCACCCCCGCCTCGGCCAGCTCGGGTCCGGTGGAGGTCACCCGCTGCGGTGTGACCCGCTCGGCCCCCGAGGTGATGGAGCAGCGCTTCTACAGCTACTCGGCACCGTTCGCCCAGGGCGTCAACCTGCTGCACCAGGTGACCGACGTCCTCGGTCTCTCGATCCCCGGCCGGGACGGCAATCGGATCGTTGCCTTCGGCTTCCCCGATCAGAACATCATCTGGGACGGCACCGCCGTCGAGAACACCGCCTCGGTGATGCTCAGCGAGCAGAGCAGCCTGATGCCCCAGCGCACCGCCGACATCACCAACGGGTTCGGCACCAGCCTCGCGGTTCCGGCCGGGTCCACCAGCCCCACCCCGCCGGCCAGCAGCAGCTGGACCCTGCCGGTCCGGGGCCTCTGGTGAGTCGCCCGGGATGGCGCCGGGGGGGTCTAGCAATCTGGTGAATGCAGCGAACTCATAATTCGCCTTAGGCGAGTTCGATCCTCGCGACCCCCATCCCCCTCACTCCCCCCACATCCGCAGCAGGTTGGTGTAGCTGCGGGTGAGCAGGTCGAAGATCGCGTCCTTGCCCTGCTCCTGGAACAGGGCGCGGCGAGCGGTGTCGAGCTCGAACAGAAGCTCGCGCCTGTCGCTGCGCCGCACCCGGCTCTGGATCCAGCCCACGGCCACCAGCCGTTCGCCCTGGTTCACCGGCTCCACCCGATGCAGCAGGGAACTGGGGTACACCAGGACATGGCCGGCCGGCAGCCGGACGCTGCTCTCCCCGCCGGGGTCCTCCAGCACCAGGTCGCCGCCCCGGTAGTGGGCGGGGTCGCTGAGGAACAGGGTGAAGGAGAGGTCGGAGCGGCCGCCGGCCATGTAGGCGTTGTCGACGTGGCGGCCATAGCCCTCGCCAATACCGCAGCGGCTGAAGCGCAGGTTGTGGAGCTGCACCGGCAGGGCCGCCGCCTGGAGCAGGGGATGGTGCAGCAGGTGGCCGCTGAGGGCAGAGGCCAGGGTCTGGTGCAGGGTGGAGCTGGGATCGAGCTGGCGATTGCGTTTCACGCCGCGGGCGTGCCATCCGGCCGTTTCGGCCCCGTCCCGCCAGGGGGCGTCCTCCGCCAGCAGCGCCAGCCGCAGCTCTTCGACCTGTCCGTCGCTCAGCAGGGGTTCGAGACGGAAGTGCATCCTTCTCCTGGCCGGTCGGTCTGCGGTCACCGTCGCATCGGATCGACCCCTTGGGCGCTCCTGCGCCACAATCGGCACCCCTCTGGGAGTTCTGCCATGGCCCGCTCCAGCGTTGCCCTGTTCCTCGTCACCACTGGCCTGATCACGGCCACCCTGGGCTGCGGCAAGGCCCCCGACGCCAAGGATGGGGAAGGCGGCGAGAACGGCGTCAGCACCCCGACCGAGGTGATGCCGTCCCAAGGGGCACCCGAAGGGACCGAAAAGGGTGAAGCCGGGGAAGGTGGCGAAGGCGGCGAGGGGGGCGAAGGCTGAGCCGGGTGGTGGGGCCTAACCTTTCCCCAACTCACCGCGACGATGCGCTTCCTGGTTCTGGCGATCCTGTTGGCCTTGCTGGCCTTCTTTGCTGCCGGGGAGCTTGCCCTGATTCGCCTGCGGCCCAGCCGGGTCCAGCAGCTCGAGGAAGCCGAGGAGCCCGGAGCCCGTTCCGTGGCCCGGCTCCAGCACCGGATGCGCAGCGTTCTGGTGGCCACCCAGCTGGGCGTGGTGCTGGCCCTGCTGGCGATGGGCTGGCTGGCCCGGGGTCTGGCGGAGCAGGTGGCGGGCTGGCTGGGCTGGCGCGAACAGGCCTGGATCGATGCCGCCGTCTTTCTCGTCCTGGCCCTGCTGGCCACCCTGCTGGGCGGCCTGGTGCCCAAGGCCTGGGTGCTGCACCGCCCGGAAGGCTCGGCCCTGCGGCTGGCGCCGCTGCTCGAGTCGCTCACCCGCACCCTGGCGCCGGTGCTGCTGCTGATCGAGCGCTTCAGCGGCGGCCTGCTCCGGCTGCTGGGCTTGCCGCGCAACTGGGACGAACTCGTGCCGGTGCTGTCGGCCGGAGAGCTGGAGACCCTCATCGAGAGCGGCAGCGTCACCGGCCTGATGCCCGATGAGCGCAGCATCCTGGAGGGGGTGTTCTCCCTGCGGGACACGCTCGTGCGGGAGGTGATGATGCCCCGCTCCGGCATGGTCACCCTGCCGCTGGAGGTCACCTTCGCCCAGATGATGGAGGCGGTGCACGCCAGCCAGCACGCCCGCTTCCCGGTGATCGGCAGCTCCCTCGACGACGTGCGCGGCATGCTCGACCTGCGCCGGCTGGCCGAGCCGATCGCCCGCGGCCTGCTGCGCCCCGAGACCCCGCTGGCGCCCTGGATCCTGCCGGTGGCCGAGGTGCAGGAAAGCGCCTCCCTGGCCGACCTGCTGCCGCTGATCCGCAGCGGCCAGCCCCTGCTGGTCGTCGTCGATGAGCATGGCGGCACCGAGGGCCTGGTCACCGTCTCCGACCTCACCGGCGAGATCGTGGGCGAGGACGACAACCCCCTGGAGACGGCCCAGGATCTGCTGCAACTGGCCGATGGCACCTGGTCGGCGGCGGGCGATCTGGAGATCGTCGAACTCAACCGCCAGCTGGGCCTGCAGCTGCCCGAGGCGGACGGCCATCACACCCTGGCCGGTTTCGTGCTCGAGCGGCTGCAGCACATCCCCGCCCCGGGGGAAGGCCTCAGCTGGCACGGCGTCCGCATCGACGTGCTCACCATGGACGGCCCCCGCATCGAGCGGGTGCAGATCACCCTCGCCAGCATGGAAGGAACCTGATCATCGATAATGCGCCCACCTGCTCCGCCCCTGCCATGAACCCAGTGCGCGTGGGTGTCATCGGCATCGGCAACATGGGCTGGCACCACGCCCGGGTGCTGAGCCTGCTGCGGGATGCCGAACTGGTGGGTGTCGCCGACCCCGACGAAGCCCGCGGCCGCCTGGCGGTCGAGCAGTTCGACTGCCGCTGGTTCCCCACCTACGAGGACCTGCTCGGGGAGGTGGAGGCCGTCTGCATCGCCGTTCCCACCCTGCTGCACCACCGGGTCGGCATGACCTGCCTGCAGGCGGGGGTGCATGTGCTGATCGAGAAGCCGATCGCCGCCACCCAGGAGGAGGCGGCCGATCTGATCCGCGCCGCCGAAACCGCCGGTCGTCTGCTCCAGGTGGGCCACATCGAACGCTTCAACCCCGCCTTCCGGGAGCTGCTGCGGGTGGTGGCCAACGAGGAGGTGGTGGTGCTCGAGGCCCGGCGCCACAGCCCCAACGCCGACCGGGCCAACGACGTGTCCGTGGTGCTCGACCTGATGATCCACGACATCGATCTGGTGCTCGAGCTGGCCGCCTCTCCGGTGGTGCGCCTGGCCGCGGCCGGCGGCCGCAGCTCCGATGGCCCGATCGACTACGTCAACGCCACCCTGGGCTTCGCCAACGGCGTCGTGGCCAGCCTCACGGCCAGCAAGATGGCCCACCGCAAGATCCGCAGCCTCAGCGCCCACTGCCGCAGCAGCCTGATGGAAACGGATTTCCTCAACCGCAACCTGCGCATCCACCGGCGCTCCCATGAATCGGTCAGCGCCGACCACGGCGAGCTGCTCTACCGCAACGACGGCTTCATCGAGGAGGTGAGCACCACCTCGATCGAACCCCTCTACGCCGAGCTCGAGCACTTCCTCCAGTGCGTGCGGGGCCGCGAAACCCCGGCTGTCGATGGGCTTCAGGCCTCCCGTGCCCTGCAGCTGGCCGACCTGATCGAGCAGTGCGTCGAGCAGCCCAACCTCTGCATGGCCCTGGAAGCCCCGATCTAGGCCCCTCCTTCGCCCGTCACCCCGGCACGGGGGCCAGCTCGCGGTCGGTGAGCTCCTGCAGGGCCAGCAGCTGCCAGCGGCGGCAGTCGGCGGGGGAGGAGCGATAGAAGAGATCCCAGGCCTCCGCCTTGTGGGGGCCGTAGGCGTCGCTGGGCACCTCGGGATGGCGCTGCTGCCAGCCCACCCGCACGGCGTGGCCGATCACCACATCGAGGGCCAGGTCATCGTCGAACTGGACCTGGGGGTTGGCGGCCACGAAGGCCATCAGGGTGAGCAGGGTCTCGATGCACAGCCGGCGGTACTCGGGGGCTTCGATCTTGCTCAGCAGGTGCTCCACCAGGATCGCGAAGTTCTTTTCGCCGGGCGTCTTCTCCCGCAGCAGGGGGGCGCTCTCCAGCCGGTTGCGCCGCTCCAGCTTGTCGCCGATCACCAGGCCCCGGCAGTGGTGCAGCAGGTCCCAGATGCCGGGATAGAAGTCCTTCGGCACCCTCTGCAGCGCCCCGAGCCGCATGCGGTGCTGCAGCCAGCTGCCGTCCTTGGGCAGTTCGGCCAGGGGGTCGGGCACCTCCCAGCGCACCCGCCCGCGCAGGTGCAGCTGCTCCTTGCGCTGCAGGGAGGCCCGGGCGTGCTCCACATCGGCCAGCACGGCCCGCAGTCGGCGACGGATGGCATGGGGCGGCAGGCCGCAGAGGGCCTCGAAGGCCTCGCTGGGGCTGAGGTTGGCCTCCGCCGCCAGCTCGCCGGTGAGCAGCAGCAGGAACTGGCCCAGCTGCAGGGTGAGGCTGCCGCTGAGCAGATCCACGTCGGAGCGGGCCAGGGCGTCGATGGCCAGCAGCAGCTCCTGCTGCAGCATCCATTCGCGGCCGTCCTCGCCGCTGAAGCGGCGCACCATCGCCGCGATGGCCAGGCTGCCCTCCGGCTGGATGAGCAGCGAATCGTGGGTGTAGTTGCGGCCCACGACCACCTGCTTCTGGCGCAGCAGCAGATCGGTGAGCGCATCCTCCAGCTGGGGGTGCACCAGGCCCATGGCGCCGGCGGCGCGGCGCACCACACTCCAGTCGGCATCGGCCAGGCCGCGGCGGTAGACCTCCTCCAGCAGCACCATCAGCCGCACCCCGGGACCACTGCGGGGCCCCTGCAGGCGGGCATTGGGGCCGAGCCGGCGGCTGAGCAGTTCCAGCACCTCCGCCTGCTCCTCCAGGGACCGGCTGCTCCAGAGCCGGTCCACCAGATGGGCCAGCGGCACATCCTCCAGCTCCTGTTCCTGGCGGGCGGTGAGGGGTTGGTGGCTGGCGCTGGCCGGCAGCAGGGTGTGGCCGTCGGGCACCAGATCGCAGGCGGCCAGGGCCTGGGGTGGCAGGTCGACCAGGCTGGCCAGGGGCACCGCCTCCTCCAGTGAGACCAGGCGGACGGGCACCGAGCCCAGCTGGCGCCGCTGCAGGTCACGGCCCAGCTCCAGGAAGGCCCCGGGGTCCCTCCGGAAGGGTCCGGCGTGGACCGGCACGAGCAGCAGGGGGGCTCCGTCGCCCCGCCAGTGGCGCTGCAGCACCCGTACTTCGGTGGCCACCGTGTCCACCAGCACCTGGGCGTCGTCGGCCAGGTAGAAGGTGTCCTCCTCCAGCACCGCCGGCAGGAACCCGATCAGCTCGCCGTTGTGGCGGTAGAGCCTGGCGGTCGCCTGGGTCTCCATCCGCACGGGGGGATGGCCGGAGAGCCCCAGCCGCCCGTTGGCGCCCACCGTCGCCAGGCGCCGGGCCAGCTCACGGGAACTGGCCACCCGCAGGGGGGGTGTCCCGTTCGTCGGCGGTGCCTGCACCGGCAGGCCGGCGTCCGCCAGGGCCGCGGCGATGCCGGCGTCGGCGGGGGCCAGGGCCACCAGCACCTCCTCGGCCCCCGGGGGGCTGGGGTGCCGGCGGCCGCAGGGATCGAGATCCTCGGCGGTGATCAGGCCGTGCAGCAGCAGATCCGACAGCCAGGTGAGGCTCTGGGTCCACAGCAGGGGGACGTTCTCGTTGGGCACCCGGATCTGGCTGCCGGGCTGGCGGCGCTCGGCCTCGATCAGGCGCGCCGGCACCAGGTAGAGCTCCGGCAGCAGGGCTTCCCCGTCGACCTGAACACTGAGCTCCTCCAGCTGCTGGCGCCACTGGCGGGCCTCATCCCAGCGGCCCTCACAGCAGGCCGTGATCAGCTCGTAGGCCAGAAACAGGGGCCATTCGCATTCGATGTGCTCGAACTGGGCCAGCTCCTCACGCTCGTAGTGGTGCCGGCTCACGTCCTCCAGCACGGTCTGGTGGCCGTCGCGGAGGAAGCGCTTGTAGCCGTAGGAGCCCGCCAGCTCGCTGCGGATCTTCTCCCGCGTGCGCTCCACCAGGGCCGGATCCTCGACGGCCCAGGCGGGGTAGCCGATCACCGAGAGGCAGGCGCTGTCCGCTTCCTTGCTGGCGGATTCCCTGGGCAGCAGGCCGCGCAGGGCCCGCCTGAGCCGCACGATGGCGTCGTGGGGAATGGTCAGGCAACTGCTGCCGTCGCCATGGGGCCCGTAGAGGTCCAGCCCAACGAGGGATTCCAGGGCCGCCTTCACCATGCCGATCGAGCTGGCGTTGCGTTCCGGTTGGCCGTGGTTGCCCTTGTCGCCCCGTTCCCAGATGCCGTAATCGGCCACCCGGTAGGCGCGGGCGACGTAATAGACGAGGTTCTGGAGGAAGTCGCGCTCGTGGCTGGTCTGAATGATCACCATCCCCGAGCGGGTGAGCTGGGCCAGCTGCAGCAGGAACAGGGCCGTGGCGTCCAGCTGCAGATGGCCCCAGCCGTCGTCGGCCACCACCGGATCCCCCGTGGCCGTGTCGAACTTGGCGTGGATGGCGTCGAGGCGCTCCAGGCTGGTCTTGAAGCGCTCCACCTTCGCCGACTGGCGCATCATCGAGCGCATCAGCCCCCGCATCAGCTGCAGGACCCGCTGCTCCAGCTCGAAGGAGCGGCGGCAGGGTCCCTGCAGGCGCCGGTGCGCCAGGGCCAGCCCCCAGACGCACTGGATCGAATAGACGCAGTCCCGCACCCAGGCGTCGCCGTAGTTGCCGTGGACGGTGCTGGCGGTGCTGGCGGGCAGCAGACCCGTGATCGGATGCTGGCGGCGCAGGACCCCGTGTTCGATCTGGCGGTCCAGTCGGTCGAGAAGCTGGCGGGCCGCCTCCGTCCCCCTGTTGCCGTTGCTCGCCGTAGTGCTCATGGTGGGGTCAGGACGGGGCGTGGAGGCGGCGGCGGCCGTGGAACCAGGCCATAGATTCTCCCCGCCGTCGTTCGTTTCCATGGCAGCCCTCGCGACCACGCCGGTCCGTGCCCGCGTCCTGGGCATTCCAGTGAATGTAAGCAACGACGTTTTCAGCGATGCCGTCGCCCTGCACGGGGCCGGTGGCGGCCAGATCGTCACCCTCAACGCGGAGATGACCATGGCGGCCCGGGCGGACCCCGCCCTGGGGGCGGCGATCGAGGCGGCCCGGATGGTCATCCCCGATGGCGCCGGGGTGGTCTGGGCCCTGGGCCTCCAGTCCCATCGCGTCCGCCGCAGCCCCGGCATCGAGCTGGCCAGGCGCCTGCTGGAGCACGGGGCGGCGGTGGGCTGGCGGGTGGCGCTGGTGGGGGCGAGTCCGTCGGTGATGGACCAGCTGCGGGAGCGCCTGGCCCACGAACTGCCGAACCTGGATCTGGTCTTCGCCGTCCACGGCTATCAGCCCGCCGAGGCCTGGCCCGGTCTGGAGCATCAGCTGCTGCAGTGCCGCCCCGACCTGGTGCTGGTGGCCCTGGGTGTGCCCCGCCAGGAGACCTGGATCCAGGAGCTTCCTGGGCCCCGCACCGGCCTCTGGATGGGGGTGGGCGGCAGCTTCGACATCTGGGCCGGCGCCAAAAAACGGGCCCCCAGCTGGATGGGAGCCCTGCACATCGAGTGGCTCTATCGGCTGATCAAGGAACCCAGCCGCTGGCGGCGGATGCTCTCGCTGCCGGCCTTCGCCTGGGCTGTTCTGCGCGAACGCCGCTGATCGGCGGTGCCCCGTGAACGCCGCTGATCAGCGGAAACCGACGGAGGCCTGCCAGACGAAGGCCAGCAGCAGGAAGAACAGGGGGATGATCGGCAGGATGTCCACCAGGGGGCCGAAGGCCTGGTAGGCCTCGGGCAGCTGGGCGAGGGCGTGGGGGGCGGTGTGGGGCGCGTAGCTGGCCAGCAGGGAGAGAGCCATGCCTGGAGGAGAACCATTGCAATGGCCGGAACCTACCACGTGTGGGCGGCCGGGGAGTCGGGCTCCCAGGGAGCGAAATCCTCTGCAAAACATCCCTCGCTGATCGCCCGGGCCATGGCGGTCGTGAAGCGCAGCAGGGTGGTGAGATTGTGCAGGCTCAACAGGGTGCGGCCCAGCAGCTCCTCGCTGCGGAACAGGTGGTGCAGGTAGCTGCGGCTGTGGTGCCGGCAGGCCAGACAGCCGCAGCTGGGATCCAGCGGGCCGTGGTCGTGGCGGAAGCGGGCGTTGCGCAGGTTCCAGCGCTCCCCCCCCACCAGGGCGGTGCCGTGCCGGCCCAGTCGGGTCGGCAGCACGCAGTCGAACAGGTCGAAACCGTTGGCGACCGCGATCGCCATCTCCCGCAGGCTGCCCACCCCCATCAGGTAGTGGGGACGCTCCTGGGGCAGCAGGGGACCCACCTGCCGCACCACCCGGTGCATCTCCTCGACGGGCTCCCCGACGCTCACGCCGCCCACGGCGATGCCGGGCAGGTCCATCGCCGCCACCACCCGGGCCGAGGCCTCGCGCAGATGGGGGAAGCAGCCCCCCTGCACGATGCCGAACAGGGCCTGGTCGCCGCCGCCGTGGCAGGCGACGCAGCGCTCCAGCCAGCGGTGGGTGCGCCGGCAGGCCTCGGCCACCGCCGCTTCGCTGGCGGGATAGGGCGGGCACTGGTCGAAGGCCATGGCCACATCGGCCCCCAGGGCCCGCTGGATGGCCATGGAACGCTCGGGGGTCAGGTCGATCCGCGAGCCGTCCCGGGGGGAGCGGAACACCACCCCGTCGTCGTCGATCCGGTTGATGGCGTCGAGGCTGAACACCTGGAAGCCGCCCGAATCGGTCAGCAGGGGGCCGTCCCAGCCCATGAAGCGGTGCAGCCCACCGGCCTCCGCCACCACCGATTCCCCCGGCTGCAGATGCAGGTGGAAGGTGTTGGCCAGCACCATCCGGGCCCCGGTCTCCTGCAGCTGCGGTGTGCTGATGCCCTTGACGGTGGCGGCGGTGCCCACCGGCATGAACCGGGGCGTCTGGACGGTGCCGTGGGGGGTGGTGAAGCAGCCGCAGCGGGCCCGGGTCCGCGGGCAGCGGGCGGTGATCGTGAAGTCGAAGGCGATGGCGCCGCAGCGGCTCAGCGCTGACGCTAGGCGCCCCTGCTGCGACGCTAACCGGGGTTCCCGCTGCTCCCCTCCCCGCCCCATGCCCCGCCTGAGCGCTCCACCGTGGCTGCGGGATCTGGCCGGGGCCTGGATCTTCTATACGGTGCTGCCGGCCTGGCCGGCGCCGGCGCCGCGCTTCGAGCGGATCGCCCGCTTCGCCCCCTGGATCGGTGCCGTCCTCGGCGCGCTGCAGGGCCTGCTGTGGTGGGGGCTGGAGGGACGGGCACCCCTGGTGGCCCAGGTGGCCCTGGTGCTGGCGCTGGGTCTGTGGCTCAGCGGCGGCCTGCACCTGGATGGCGTGATGGACAGCGCCGATGGCCTGGCGGCGGGGGATCGCTGCCTGGAGGCGATGGCCGACAGCCGGGTGGGGGCGAGCGGGGTGCAGGCCCTGGTGCTGGTGCTGCTGCTGCGGACGGCGGCCCTGGCCCTGCTGGGGCCGACGGCGCCGATGGCGCTGGTGTGGGCGGCGGTCTGCGGCCGGGTGGCGCCCCTGCCCGCCATGGCCTGGTTCCCCTACCTGCGGCCGGGCGGCAGCGCCGCCTTCCATCGCGCCCACGGGGCCGCCCTGGCGCAGGAACTGCGGCCCACGCTGCTGCTGCTGCCCCTGCTGCTGCTGCTGCCCTGGCCGGGCCTGGCGCCCTGGCCCGTGATCACCGGCCTGGTGGCCCTGGTGCCGGCCCTGCTGGTGCCGGTGGCCCTGGGCCGCCGCCTGGGCGGCCACAGCGGCGACACCTACGGGGCCTGCGTGGAGTGGACCGAATCGGTGGGCCTGCTGCTCATCGCCGGGGCCCTGCGGCTGGCGGCCGCGGCAGGCTGAGCCGGAAGGCGTTGCCCTGCTCCGGCAGGGCCGCGGCCAGCGCCCGCGGCGGTACCACCAGCTCCAGTTCGCCGCCCAGGCTGCGGGCCAGATCCCGCCCGAGGGCCAGTCCCAGTCCGGTGCCGGGCAGGTCCTGGCCCCGCGATCCCCGCACGCCCCGCCCGAAGATCGCCTGCCGTTCCGCCGGCGCGATGGCGGGCCCGCCGTCCCAGACCGTGAGGTGGAGCAGCGGGCCGTCGCTGGCCGTGTGCAGCCCCACCGTGGCGCCGTGGGGGCTGTAACGGAAGGCGTTCTCCAGCAGATTGGCCAGGATCTCCGCCACCGCCCCGCTGTCGCCGCTCCAGTCGGGCAGGGCCTCGGGGCCCTGCCAGTCCCGGCCCTGCAGGGTGGCGGTGGCGGCGGCCCGTTGCAGCAGCGGTTCGAGCAGCCCGGCCAGGGGCTGGCCATCCGGGCCGCTCAGCAGCGGCGGCAGCAGCAGGGGCTGGGGGGAGGCGGTCCCGGCGAGCCGTCCTTCGGGGTGCACGAGCTCGCTGATGGCATCGACATAGCGATTGATCTGGCGCTCCTCGGCCAGCAGGCCCTGCACCAGGGAGCGGTCGTTGTGGTCGGGCCCGAGGCGCCGCAGCAGCAGCTGGCCGAAGGTGCGCAGGGCCGTGAGGGGGTTGCGCAGCTGGTGGAGCAGCAGACCCAGCTGTTCCTCGCGCTCGGTGAGCCGCTGGCGCAGTTCGCCTCCCTCCAGGTCCAGCCGCAGGGCTTCGGTGAGGGCCAGGGCCACGGCCTGGAGCCGCTGGGCGAGCGGCTCGGGCCAGGGGTTGCGGGAGGCCTCCACCTGCAGGGCGCCGAGCAGGCGCTGGCCATCGCGCAGGGGCAGCCAGCGCCGCTGCTCGGCGGGCACCCGCAGACGGCTGACCGTATCGACGGGGGGCAGGGCCCGCTCGTCCGGGGGCCAGTGGCCGACCGGCAGCAGGCTGGGTTGGCCCGTTTCGCCCTGCTGGGTCACGTAGACCACCAGCGACCGGACCTCGGGACAGTCGACGAACTGACCCAGCTGGAAGCCCACCAAGGCCAGAAACCGCTCTGAGACAGGCATCACGACCCGCGGACGGCGTCCGTACGGGAAATTTTCGGGAAAGGCGTGTCGAAACGCAAAAATAGTTTTAAGATGTCGGTAACGACCACTACCTCGCAGTCCTCGGACGGGCGGAAAGTTGCAGTCGTAACAGCCAGTGTTGCGCTTCGCTCGCAACCAAGGCTACAGCAGAGGCAGCTGCGTACCGCCTCTGTCCCGGCCTCCACCCCACCAGGGGTTCTGGCCGGTGTTACCGACAGTGATTCTCTCCGACCCGCTTCAGGTCGACAGTCGTGTGGACGTGGACCCGCCATCTCTCCAGGGTGGCGGGCCCGCCATGGCGCTCGTCGTCGGCTCCGGCCGATTCTCGCTCGTCTGCAGCCCCCCCCCAACTCCACCTTTCGGCCTCCCTTCACCGGGATCCATTCCATGTCCAAGAAGCGCAAGCGGATCAGTCGCCGTCGTCTCGCGGGTCAGCGGGTCCTCGCCCATGTCCCCACCTTCAACCTCGAAACCGGCGCCCACAAACCGGTCACGGCGGCGCGCCGCTACATCGCCGAAACCGAGCTGATGGCTCCGGCGATCCTCAACGTGCGCCGCAACGAGCACACCACCGACCGCTTCTTCTGGGGGGAGAAGGGCCTGTTCAGCGCCCAGTACGCCGAAGAGAACCACTTCCTGTTCCCGTCCCTGCGCCTGATCGTCGACAGCATCGGCGAAGAGGTCCTGTTCGAAGGCCTCGAAGCGCTGGCCTCCGACGACTGGGAGGAAATGGAGGAGTACGAGTACGCCTTCGTCTGAGGCCGGGGGCTGGCGGAGGCCTCAGCTTCCCTGCCAGCCACTTGCACGCCAGCCGGTGTAAAGGAAGTCCCGCATCGGGGCGATCAGGTCGGGATCGATGCAATGGCCCCCCGGGAAGGGGATCCGACGCACCGATCCCCCCGCTTCCATTAAGCGCTGCTCCAGCGCCTGACTCGCCGCGAACGGCACCACCGGATCCTGCTCCCCATGGGTGAGCAGGATCTTCGTGTCTGGGGCCTGGGGCTGCCAATCGGGGTGGGGGTAGCCGCTGCAGGCGATCAGCCCCGCCAGGGTGAGGGGGGCGCAGCCGTCAGCGCCACAGCCGGTGGCCACGTCGATGGCCATGGCGGCCCCCTGGGAGAAGCCCAGCAGGCTGGTGCTCGCCAGCGGCACCGTCTGGCCCAGGGCCAGCAGGCGCTGCCGCAGGTCGCGGCGGGCCTGGGGCAGCTGGGGCCATTCGGGTTGCTGCAGGTCGTACCACTGGCGGCCAAAGCCACCGGGATGGGGCAGGGGGGCCCGCAGGGCCACCACGCTCAGGTTGAGGCCGGCGGGATCGGCGCCGACCAGTTCCGCCCCCAGATCGAGCAGGTCATCGGCGTCGGCACCCCAGCCATGCAGCAGCACGAGACGGTGCTCGGCCTGGGGGGCTCCCACCCAGAGGGCGGTGTCGCGGTCTTCGCCCAGCGGGGCTTCGGCGGCTGGATCCGTGGGCACGGTGGGTTCGGCTGTTGCTGCGTAGGTTGGCCCCTTCCCTGCCCTTTCCGCCGTCATGGCTCCCACGGCCCTTCTCAGCGTGTCCGACAAGCGGGGCCTGGTGCCGCTGGCGGAGGGGTTGCTGGCCCGGGGCTACGCGCTGCTCTCCAGCGGCGGCACCGCCGCGGCCCTGGCGGCCGCCGGCCTGCCGGTCACGAAGGTGGCGGAGCACACCGGAGCCCCGGAGATTCTGGGCGGCCGGGTCAAGACCCTCCATCCCCGCATCCACGGCGGCATCCTGGCCCGCCGGGACGATCCCTCCCACCGGGCCGACCTGGAGGCCCAGGGGATCGTCCCGATCGATGTGGTGGTGGTCAACCTCTATCCCTTCCGCGCCACCGTGGCGGACCCCGGCGTCAGCTGGGAGACCGCCATTGAGAACATCGACATCGGGGGACCGGCCATGGTGCGCGCCGCCGCCAAGAACCACGCCGATGTGGTGGTGCTCACCGATCCCGACCAGTACCCGGGTTTCCTGGAGGCCCTGGCGGCCGGCCAGGTGGATGGGGCCCTGCGGCGGCGCCTGGCCCTGGCCGCCTTCGCCCACACCGCCGCCTACGACGCCGCCATCGCGACCTGGATCGAGGGACGGCTGGCGGAGGAGCAGACCGACGCAGGGGCCGCGGAGCAGCCCCTGCGGCTGGAGCTGCCCCTGCGGCAGGTGCTCCGCTACGGCGAGAACCCCCACCAGAGCGCCCGCTGGTGCGGCGAGGCCGACGTGGGCTGGGGGGCGGCCCGCCAGCTGCAGGGCAAGGAGCTCAGCTACAACAACCTGATCGACCTGGAGGCGGCCCTGACCACGGTGGCGGCCTTCGGCTATGGCCCCGGGGCCGAGCCGGCGGCGGTGGTGATCAAGCACACCAACCCCTGCGGTGTCGCCCTCGGTGTGGACACCGCCGACGCCCTGCTGCGGGCCCTGGACGCGGACCGGGTCTCGGCGTTCGGGGGCATCGTCGCCCTCAATGGCGCGGTGGATCGGGCCGCCGCCGACCACCTGGCGGGGTTGTTCCTGGAATGTGTGGTGGCGCCGTCCTTCTCGGAGGAGGCCCGCCAGCGGCTGGCGGCGAAGGCCAACCTGCGGCTGCTCGAGCTCGACCCCAGGGCGGTGGCGGAGGCCTCCGGGCGCCTGCAGCTGCGCAGCGTGCTGGGGGGCGTGCTGGCCCAGCAGGCGGATGATGGCCCCGCCGATCCCGCCGCCTGGCAGGTGGTCAGCGACCGCCAGCCCAGCGAGGAGGAGTGGCGGGACCTGCGCTTCGCCTGGCAGGTGGTGCGCCACGTGCGCTCCAACGCCATCCTGGTGGCCCAGGGCGGTCGCACCCTCGGGGTCGGTGCCGGCCAGATGAACCGGGTGGGCTCGGCCCGGCTGGCCCTGGAGGCCGCCGGCGACGCCGCCCGGGGGGCGGTCCTGGCCAGCGACGGCTTCTTCCCGTTCGATGACACCGTGCTGCTGGCGGCACGGCATGGCATCACGGCGGTGATTCAGCCCGGGGGCAGCAAGCGCGACCCGGATTCGATCGCCGCCTGCAAGGCCAACGACATGGTGATGGTGATCACCGGGCGTCGTCATTTTCTGCACTGAGGGCACCGGCAGTTGTAACTTCGTTGGACTCACGACCGGCCCTGGCCCGGTGGAGTTCCAACGCGTCATGTTCGCCGCCCTTCCCACGTCCCTCGCCTTCGGCCTCAACTTCGTCCATCCCCTGCTGATGTGGGTGCTGCTGGGCCTGTCGGCCTACGCGATGTTCCTGGGCATCAAGGCCAAGAAAACCCGCACGGCCACGGCCGAGGACCGCAAGGAGCTGATCAAGGGGCAGTTCGCCAAACGCCATTACCTCTTCGGCAGCCTCGTGCTGGCCGTCCTCGTGCTCGGCTTGGTCGGTGGCATGGCCGTCACCTACATCAACAACGGCAAGCTGTTCGTCGGTCCCCACCTGCTGGTGGCGCTGGGGATGGTCTGCCTGATCGCCCTGGCGGCGGCCCTGTCGCCACTGATGCAGGCCGGCAACCTGATCGCCCGCAAGGTGCACGTGGGTCTCAACATGACCGTGATGACCCTGTTCCTCTGGCAGGCCGTCACCGGCATGCAGATCGTCAACAAGATCCTCACCGCCCCGGCGGCCTGAGGTCACGGGGACCCAGGAACTCTTCGAAGGGCCAGGCCCTCAGAACTGGGCCCGTCGCCGGGGCGGGCAGGGGATGCCGTGGCTGGCGTGGAAGTCCTCCTGGACCTTCCAGGTGAGCCGCCGGGAGATCTGGCGCACGATCTGGCGCAGCAGGTGGTCGCCGCTGCTCTGGACCAGGTGGTCGGGGAGGATCGAGAGCATCCCGGGCAGCCGCAGCCAGACGGCCAGGTCCAGCTGCCAGCGCACCAGGGTGTGCAGCATCACGCCATCCACCTCCTCGCTGGACACCTCCGCACCGCTGGCCTCGTCGAGGTGCAGGGACGCGGCGAACTCGACGTCGTAGAGCCCCCGCAGGGCCTCATCCACCTCGGGCAGGGGCACGGTGACGATGCGGTAGACACCGGCCGCCTGGGGGAGCAGTTCGAGGCCGATCGTCGGCTCGACCTCGAAGCCGAAGTTGCCGAACCGGCCCAGGGTGAGCACGTAACCCTGGCTGCCGATCGGATCGACCGTCATGGGGGCGGCGCAGCGGCGGAACCAGCCTTCGTGGCGATCGAGGTAGGCGCCCACCACCGCGGCCGGAGCACGCATCTCCATCAGATCGGCGAAGGCGCTGGCGTAGCGACGCACGGAGGGGTCGGACCGCTCCCGCAGGGGTTCGCTCTTGGGGGCCCCTGGATCGTCGGGAGCCTGGTGCAGGGAGGAACCTGCCGCCATCGTGATCAGGGGCGTGCGGTGGGTCAGAGGGGAGCTGCTGGAAAGGACCTGGGTTGTGCTCTCCCCGGCGGCCAAGGGGAGGGAAACCTTTCATGAATGTAAAGCCACCCGGTCGGTCCCGGCTCCGGGCGGGGTCATCCGGGCTGGTGGCTCACTCCTCGCTGAGGCCCACCAGACGCTCGATCACATCTTCCACCACCCGGTCCGGGGTGGAGGCACCGGAGGTGATGCCCACCCGCACAGGACCGGCCGGCAGGAAGGGCTCCAGGGTCTCCAGGGCGCCCCCCAGGGGCTTGTGCTCGATGCGGTTGCCCGGGCCGATGCGCTCGGGGGTGTCGATGTGGAAGGAGAGGATGCCGCGGCTGACGGCGATCTCCTGAAGGTGGGTGGTGTTGGAGGAGTTGTAGCCGCCGATGACCACCATCAGGTCGAGGGGTTCGTCCACCAGGGCGAACATGGCGTCCTGGCGTTCCTGGGTGGCGTCGCAGATGGTGTTGAAGGCGAGGAAGTGCTCGTCCAGTTCGGCGGGGCCGAAGCGCTGCAGCATGGTGCGCTCGAACAGGCGGCCGATCTCCTCGGTTTCGCTCTTGAGCATGGTGGTCTGGTTGGCGACGCCCACCCGCACCAGGTCCCGGTCCGGGTCGAAGCCCGGGGAACAGGCATTGGCGAAATGGGTCATGAAGGCCTGCCGGTCCATGGCCCCCTGGCCCCGCTCCAGGATGAAATCGCTGACCATGCGGGCCTCGGCCAGGTCGAGCACCACCAGGTAGGTGCCGGCGAAGGAGCTGGTGGCCAGTGTCTCCTCGTGCTTCACCTTGCCGTGGATGATCGAGGTGAAGGCATGCTTCTTGTGCTTCTCCACGGTGTTCCACACCTTCGAAACCCAGGGGCAGGTGGTGTCGACGATGTGGCAGCCGCGCTCATTGAGCAGCTGCATCTCCTGCACGGTGGCGCCGAAGGCGGGCAGGATCACCACATCACCGGTCCCCACCTCGGAGAAGTCCTTGACGTCGTCGTCGACCGGGATGAAGCGGACGTCCATCTCACGCAGATGGGCGTTGACCGAAGGGTTGTGGATGATCTCGTTGGTGATCCAGATCCGTTCGCTGGGGTAGTGGCGGCGGGTTTCGTAGGCCATCGCCACGGCCCGCTCCACGCCCCAGCAGAAGCCGAAGGCCTCGGCCAGGCGGATCTTGAGGCGGCCCCGCTGCAGGACGTGGCCGTTCTCCCTGAGGCTGGCGATCAGATTGCTCTGGTAGGCCTGCTCGAGGCTGCCCGCGACCTCCTCGCCCAGGCCGAAGCCGCGGCGGTTGTAGCGATCCGAGTGGTGGAGGGAACGCTTGAAGGCACGGGTGTCCACAGGCCATGTCCAGGTGTGCCGACTCTATGGGGGTCGGCGGGGGGACGGGCGAAAAAAAACCGCGGCGCAAGCCGCGGTGTGGGAACGGACGGAGCCCCGGGGGTCAGTTCGTGGACGAGACGAAGTCGGGATAGGCCTCCATGCCGTGCTCGCTGATGTCGAGACCGACCTCCTCTTCCTTCTCATGTACCCGGATGCCGCCGCTGAGGGCGCCGAGGATGCTCCAGAGGATCCAGGCGGTGACAATCGTGAAGATGGAGTAAGCGAAGCTGCCCAGGATCTGCAGTCCGAGCTGGGCGAAACCCTTGCCGAAGAACAGGCCGGCGTCCTTGTTGAACAGGCCGACGGCCAGGGTGCCCCAGATGCCGCCGATGCCATGGACGGAGAAGGCGCCGACGGGGTCGTCGATGCCGATCGAGTCGATGAAGCTGACGGCGTAGACAACGAGGGCGCCGCCGATGAAGCCCACCACCCACGACGCCCACATCGGGAAGCCGTCGCAGCCTGCGGTCACGCCCACCAGGCCGGCCAGGATGCCGTTGATGGTCATCGTGAGGTCGGGCTTGCCGGAGTGGAACTGGGAAATCAGCGTGCCGGCGATGCCGCCGCCGGCGGCGCCGAGGGTGGTGGTGACGGCGATGTAGGGAACGGCCTCGGTCATGGCGAGGACGGAACCCGGGTTGAAGCCGTACCAGCCGAGCCAGAGGATCAGACAGCCGAGGGTGGCCAGGGCGAGGCTGTGGCCGGGGATGGCCTGGGGCTTGGAGTCGACGTACTTGCCGATGCGGGGGCCGAGGATCATGGCGCCGACAACGCCGGCCCAGGCTCCGACGGTGTGGACCAGGGTGGATCCGGCGAAGTCAATGAAGCCGAGCTGGTTGAGCCAGCCGTTGGCGTTCCACTTCCAGCTGCCGGCGATCGGGTAGATGATGCCCACCAGGATCAGGGAGAAGATCACGAACTCCTTGAACTTGATGCGCTCGGCCACCAGGCCGGAGACGATCGTGGCGGCGGTGCCGGCGAAGGCGGCCTGGAAGAGGAAGTCGACGCTCGGGGTGAGCTTGCCTTCCGTCACCATTTCAGGCGTGACGGTGGGATCAAAGAACAGACCCTTGAAGTGCAGCCAGCCACCGGCGATCGAATCCCCATACATCAGGGAGTAGCCGATGAACCAGTAGGCGGTCACCGCCAGGGCGAAGACGATCAGGTTCTTGGCCAGGATGTTGACGGCGTTCTTCTGGCGGCAGAGGCCGGCCTCCACCATGGCGAAGCCGGCGTTCATGAAGATCACCAGGAAGGCCGCAATGGCCAGCCAGAGGTTGTTGATCAGGAAGGCGGGCGTGAGCTCGGGCAGTTCGGCGGCGTGGGCCGAGAGGTTGAACACGCCCAGGCCGAACAGAGCCAGAGGCACGCAGGCGAGCCAGGTGAGCCCCTCCTGGGAGGAAAGACCACGAACCTTGCGCATTAACAGTGCTGGAGCCTCAAGGAGACTGGCCTCTTTGAGGCTTCTCGGTGGGCGAACCCTGGGCTGGTGACTTGAAGCGATCATGGGAACGTGGTGAAGAGAACGTCCGACTTCTGACGCCGAAGTAGGCATCAACAAGGTCCGACTATCCATGACAGGGACCCTTTGTAATGTCTGATCCGATACAGAACGCAGCCAAAAGCACCTTGCCGGCTCGCCCGGCGGGCCCGCGTTTCTTAAAGGATGCAAAGAGTATGCGTAAATGTTCAGCGTGAACAGTAGACCGGCGCTAGAAATGCATCAGGCAGGTCCGACTCACCGTTCCGCGCTCCGGCGCGACCCGAACGGCACCCGGATCCGGCCTTTCCGCCTCCACTCCTGTCCCCATGGCCCATTCCGCCCTCTGCTATCGCGGCCTCCCCTACGACCACTCCCACGACGTGCGCCCCTCAGAGGCACCGATCGAGCACGTGTACCGCGGTCACCACTACGCCTCGCCGCTGCTGCACCAGCCGTCCCAGCCGGATCCGGAGCTTGACCTCGTCTACCGCGGCAGCCACTACCACCATCACCACGCCTGATCGGCCAGGCCCAGCCACGTCACGGACGTCGCATCGAAGCTGTAGCGGCAGGGAAGCACCTCCACCCCGGCCGCCACGGCCGTGCGGAACAGCTCCCCGTAGCGGGGGTCGGCGCTGTCCCCGGGCGCGAAGCGGTCCACATCGCCGCGGCTCAGGCACGGCACCAGCACCGCCCGGGCCCCTGGCACTAGGGCCGTGAGCTCCACCAGGTGCTTCTGGCCCCGTTCGGTGACCGTGTCCGGGAACAGGGCCAGATCACCGTCGCTCCAGGTGGTGTTCTTCACCTCCACGTAGATCGGCCTGGGATCGGCGGCGCCTTCTGAGGGTGTCAGCAGCAGGTCGATCCGGCTGCGGCGCCCCTCGCCGTAGGGCACCTCGGCGCGGATGCCGGCGATGGGCCCCAGCCAGGGCTCCAGGCAACCCGCCTCGATCGTGGCCCGCACCAGCCGGTTGGGCAGCGCCGTGTTGACGCCCACCCACACCAGGTCGCCGCCATGGGCGCCCACCTGGGCCTGCTCCCAGGTCCAGGCCAGCTTGCGGCTGGGGGAGGGGTCGTGGCGCAGGCGCACCCGCCCGCCCGGCAGCAGCACCCCGGTCATGGGACCGGTGTTGGGGCAGTGGGCCGTCACCGTCCGGCCATCGTCCAGCTGCACGTCGGCCAGGAAGCGCTTGTAGCGCTTCAGCAGAACCCCCTCCACGAGCGGGCCGGTGGGCAGCACGGGCACGGCAACGGTCGCTGGGGCCATGGAGTCGGCTGCCCGAGGGGGGAGGGCCATACTGCCGTGCGTCCCGATGGGCAGTGCCCCGCCGCCATGGCCCGATCCCTGCGCCGGATTGCCCTGATCGTGGGGGTGGCCACCGCCCTGAGCAAGGTGGCCGGTCTGCTGCGCCAGCAGGTGATCGCCGCCGCCTTCGGCGTGGGCGCGGCCTACGATGCCTACAACTACGCCTACGTGCTGCCGGGGTTTCTGCTGATCCTGCTCGGCGGCATCAACGGCCCCTTCCACAGCGCCATGGTGAGCGTGCTGGCCCGGCGGCCGCGCCATGAGGGCGCCCACGTGCTGGCCAGCATCAACACCCTGGTGGGCGCCGGCCTGATCGTCGTCACCCTGCTGCTGCTGGTGGCCGCCGATCCGCTGATCGATCTGGTGGGTCCCGGCCTCGATCCGGAGCGCCACGCCCTGGCGGTGCTGCAGCTGCGCTGGATGGCGCCGATGGCCCTTTTCGCCGGCCTGATCGGCCTTGGCTTCGGCGCCCTCAACGCCGCCGACGTGTTCTGGCTGCCCTCGGTGAGTCCCCTGCTCTCCAGCGTCGCCGTCATCGGCGGCATCGGCCTGCTCTGGTGGCAGCTGGGCAGCACCATCACCCTGCCCGCCACGGCGGTGATCGGCGGGGTGGTGCTGGCCGCCAGCACCACGGTGGGGGCGATCCTGCAGTGGCTGATCCAGCTGCCGGCCCTGGCCAAGGAGGGCCTCAACCGGCTGCAGTTGGTGTGGGACTGGCGTGATCCGGGCGTTCAGGAGGTGCTGCAGGTGATGGGGCCGGCCACCCTCTCCTCCGGCATGCTGCAGATCAACGTCTTCGTGTCGCTGTTCTTCGCCTCGGGGATGCCGGCGGCGGCGGCGGGCCTGGGCTACGCCAACCTGCTGGTGCAGACGCCCCTGGGCCTGCTGTCCAATGTGCTGCTGGTGCCGCTGCTGCCGGTGTACGCCCGGCTGACGGCGCCGGAGGACCGGCCCGAGCTGGTCACGCGCATCCGCCAGGGTCTGATGCTCTCCAACGCCACCATGCTGCCCCTGGGGGCGCTGATGGTGGCCCTGGCCGTGCCGATCGTGGCCCTGATCTACCAGCGCGGCGCCTTCGACAACAGCGCCGCCGACCTGGTGGGCCAGCTGCTGATGGCCTACGGGATCGGCATGCCGGCCTACCTGGGCCGGGACGTGCTGGTGCGCGTCTTCTACGCCCTCGGCGACGGCAACACCCCCTTCCGCTGGTCCCTGGGCGGCATCGGCCTCAACGCGGTCTTTTGCTGGGCCTTCACCGGGGGCCCCACCCCGGCCTGGGGGCTCCAGCTGCCGATGCTCAACGCCGGCGCCGCCGGCCTGGTGCTCGCCACCGTGGCGGTGAACCTGATCACCTGTGCCGGCCTGCTGCTGGCCCTGAGCCGCCGGCTGGGGGGCCTGCCCCTGCGGCTCTGGGCCGCCGACAGCGGCAAGCTGCTGCTGGCGGCCTTGGCCGGAGGTGCCGCCTGCTGGTGGCTGTCGCTGGAGGTGGCCTGGCCCCCGGGCCTGGGGGGGCTGCTGCTCCAGAACATCATCTGCGCCGCCCTGGCGGTGGGCCTGTACGGACTGCTGGCGAGCCTGGCCGGCGTGCCCGAAGCGGGCCAGCTGCTGCGGATGGTGCGCCGCCGGGCCTAGGACAGCCGCACCTGGCGCTCCTCGCGGACCTGCACGGGAATCTCCAGATGGGAGCGGCCGATCATCTGGGGGCCGTCGATCGAGAAGATCCGGGCTTCGATGCCGAAATCGCGGAAGGCGGTCTCCAGTTCCTGGATCAGGACCTTCTCCACTTGGGCCTCCGCATCGACCACCTTGCCGATCAGACGACCCCCGAGCCTGCCGATGCGCTGGCGCACCACGTCGCGGGCATTGGTGACTTCGATGACCAGCACGACCCGCCTGCGTGGGGGGTCACCCTATCGGTAGAGGGGGCTTTCGGCTGCGCCTGTCAGCAAAAGGGTTGCAGCACGTCTTCGAGATCCCGCAGCTGGCCGGCGGGCACCAGCCGCGCCAGGGGGAGCCGCGTCCCGCCGCCGCCGATCGGCACCTGCACGGCCTCCAGGGCCTGGCGGGCACAGACTTCGGCGCCCTGGTCGAGCCGGGCGGCACACTCGATCGCCAGGGTCTGGGCCAGGCCCGCATCGCCCAGATACAGGTGCCAGCCGGCCACCTGCACATAGAGCCGATCGGCGATCGTCCGGCTCAGTTCCTCAAGTTCGGCAGCGGCAAGCGTCATGGCTGGGGCTCGGGGCGTTGCAGCACCACCACGGTGCCATGGACCAGCAGCAGTCCGGCCCAGCCGAGGGTGAGCCAGGCCAGGTGCGACCAGGGGTGCCGCATCCCCTGGATGAACCAGAGGCCGCTGTTCACGGCGGCGAACAGGGCGGCGTGGAGGGTGAAGTTCACGATCCGCGCGAAGTGCCGATAGGTGGGATCGTCGGGATCGGCGGGGCCGTACCAGCGGATCGGCATGGGGGAAGGTCCGGGCTCTGAAGCGGACCCTATCGGGGCGGGGGTGGCGGGGGCGTTGTTGACGGATCGGCACCCCGTGGGGTGAGAATGACCTGGCAGGCGCTTGTAGCTCAGCGGATTAGAGCATCTGACTACGGATCAGAGGGTCGGGAGTTCGAATCTCTCCAGGCGCGCTTCTTCCCACACCGCCCCCCGGGGCGGTTTTTTCATGGCCGCGGGCTGGCCTCCGGGCCGGTCCCGGCCAGCCCAGCGCCGTTTGCCTACGATCGGTTTCACACTGAGTAGCCCCATGGCGGACCGAGCGGACCACGTTCCAGCGCCCACCTTCGCCTCTGGCGTGGCGCCCACCTTCGCCTCTGGCGTGGCGCCCATCGACAGCCCCCTCGCCAGCGGCGACCCGGCCATCGCCGCCCTGATCGAGAAGGAGCTGCGCCGCCAGCAGAGTCACCTCGAGCTGATCGCCAGCGAGAACTTCGCCTCCCGGGCGGTGATGGAGGCCCAGGGCTCGGTGCTGACCAACAAGTACGCCGAAGGCCTGCCCCACAAGCGCTACTACGGCGGTTGCGAGCACGTCGACATCATTGAGGAGCTGGCGATCGAGCGGGCCAAGCAGCTGTTCGGCGCCGACTGGGCCAACGTCCAGCCCCACAGCGGTGCCCAGGCCAACTTCGCTGTCTTCCTGGCGCTGCTGGAGCCCGGCGACACGATCCTGGGGATGGATCTCTCCCACGGCGGCCATCTCACCCACGGCTCGCCGGTGAACGTGTCGGGCAAGTGGTTCAAGGCGGTCCACTACGGCGTCGACCCCGAGACGCACCAGCTCAACTTCGACACCATCCGCCAGCTGGCCCTGGAGCACCGGCCGAAGCTGATCATCTGCGGCTACTCCGCCTACCCCCGCACGATCGATTTCGCCGCCTTCCGCGCCATCGCCGACGAGGTGGGCGCCTACCTGCTGGCCGACATGGCCCACATCGCCGGCCTGGTGGCCTCCGGGGTGCATCCCAGCCCCGTGCCCCACTGCCACGTGGTCACCACCACCACCCACAAGACCCTGCGGGGCCCCCGGGGCGGCCTGATCCTCTGCAATGACGCCACCTTCGGCCGCCAGTTCGACAAGGCCGTCTTCCCGGGGTCCCAGGGCGGGCCGCTGGAGCACGTGATTGCCGCCAAGGCCGTGGCCTTCGGGGAGGCGCTGCAGCCCAGCTTCCGCAGCTACAGCCAGCAGGTGGTGCGCAATGCCCAGGCCCTGGCCGAGCGGATCCAGGAGCGGGGCATCGCCGTGGTCTCCGGCGGCACCGACAACCACCTGGTGCTGCTTGACCTGCGCTCCATCGGCCTGACCGGCAAGCTGGCCGACCGCCTGGTGAGCGACGTCAACATCACCGCCAACAAGAACACGGTGCCCTTCGACCCGGAGTCGCCGTTTGTCACCAGCGGCCTGCGCCTGGGCAGCGCGGCGCTCACCACCCGCGGCTTCGATGCCGAGGCCTTCCGGGAGGTGGCCGATGTCATCGCCGATCGCCTGCTGCACCCGGACGATGCCGCCGTCGAGCTGCGCTGCCGGGAACGGGTGGCCTCCCTCTGCGGGCGCTTTCCCCTTTATGGCCGTCAACGTGAGCTCCAGCACGCCTGACGGACGCGTTCACCCGTAACGTGTCGCCTTCAGGTCCGCTGCTTTCCGGCCCGCCGTTGTGACCCTCGCCTACAGCCCCAACGCGGCGGCCCTGCTCACGGCCACGGCGGCGGCCCTGCTCACGGCGCTGATCGTGCCCGTGATCCGAAGGCTCGGCCTGCGCTGGGGGCTGGTGGATCCGCCCGACGACCGCAAGCAGCACACCCTGCCCATGGTGCGGCTCGGTGGGGTGGGCATCGTGGCCGGTTTCAGCCTGTCCCTGGCCTGCACCTGGAGCTTCGGGGGGTTCGCCGAGCTGCCGCCGGACAAGGACCAGCTGATCTGGACCACCCTGGCGGGCGCCCTCTGTTACTTCGTGATCGGCCTGGCCGATGACCTGTTCGCCCTGCCGCCCCTGCCGCGCCTGTTCGGCCAGGTGCTGGTGGCCGCGGCGGTCTGGAACCAGGGCGTGCGCATCGGCAGCATTGACCTGCCCTTCGGGCTGGGGACCTCCGCCGCCGGGCTGCCGCTGCCGGAGGGGCTGAGCCTCCTGGCCACGGTGGTCTGGCTGGTGGGCATCACCAACGCGATCAACTGGCTGGATGGCCTCGACGGGCTGGCGGCCGGGGTCAGCGGCATCGCCGCCGTGGGGCTGCTCTCGGTGAGCTTCAGCCTCAGCCAGCCCGCCGCCGGCCTGCTGGCGGCGGCCCTGGCGGGTAGCTGCCTCGGGTTCCTGCGCCACAACTTCAACCCGGCCCGCATCTTCATGGGGGATGGCGGCTCCTACTTCCTGGGCTTCGCCCTGGCGGCGATCAGCATCGTGGGTCCGGCCAAACGGCTCACCAGCGTCAGCCTGTTGCTGCCCCTGCTGATCCTGTCCCTGCCCCTGGCCGACATGTCGGCGGTGATCATGGGCCGCCTCAAGGCCGGCCGCTCGCCCTTCTATCCCGATCGCCGCCACCTGCACCATCGCCTGCTGCGGGCCGGCTTCAGCCACCGCCGCACCGTGGTGGTCATCTACGCCTTCACCCAGTGGCTGGCGTCCATCGCCCTGGTGCTGGCCAACGCGGAGATGCGTTTCCTCTGGCTGGCCCTGGCCACGGCGGTGCTGATCGCCGTGCTCGTGGTCTGCCGCCGTCAGATGCAGCAGGAGGCCAAGTGAGCGGCTCCCCCGGTGGCGCCGGGGTGGAGGTGCTCTGCATCGGCACCGAGCTGCTGCTGGGCAACATCGTCAACGGCAATGCCCGCTGGCTGGCCGAACAGCTGGCGGCCCTCGGGGTGGTCCACCACCGCCAGCAGGTGGTGGGCGACAACCGGGAACGGCTGATCGAGGCGGTGCGGCAGGCCTCCGGCCGCTGCCGGGTGCTGATCACCACCGGCGGCCTGGGCCCCACCCCCGACGACCTCACCACCGAAGCGATCGCGGCGGCCTTCGGCACCGAGCTGGTGGAGCACGGCGAGATCTGGGCGGCGATCCAGGCCCGGATCACGGCCCGGGGCCGGACCGTCGCCCCCTCCAACCGCAAGCAGGCCCTGCTGCCCCGCGGCGCCGCGGTGCTGCCCAACCCCACCGGTACGGCGCCCGGGATGATCTGGACCCCGGTGCCGGGGTTCACCGTGCTCACCTTCCCGGGGGTGCCCAGCGAACTGCGGGCGATGTGGGAGGCCACCGCCGCCCCCTGGCTGCGGGAGGCGGGCCTGGCGGGCGGGGTGTTCGCCAGCCGCATGCTGCGCTTCTGGGGCGTGGCCGAATCCGACCTGGCGGAACGGGTGCAGGACCTGCTGGCGCTGGAGAACCCCACCGTGGCGCCCTATGCCGGGGCGGGGGAGGTGAAGCTGCGGGTCACGGCCAGGGCCGCCGATGGGGCCGCCGCCGCCGCCCTGTTGGCGCCGGTGGAGGCGGAACTGCGTCGCCGCGGCGGCGGCTGCTGTTTCGGCGCCGATGGGGACAGCCTGGCCTCGGTGGTGCTGGCGGAGCTGCGGCGACGGGGCGAGACCCTGGCGGTGGCCGAGTCGTGCACCGGTGGTGGCCTGGGCGCGGCCCTGGTGGCGGTGCCGGGGGCCTCGGAGGTGTTTCTCGGTGGGGTGATCGCCTACGCCAATGCCGTGAAGCGGGACGTGCTGGGGGTGCCGGCTGCCCTGCTCGACACCCATGGCGCCGTGAGTGACCCGGTGGCCGAGGCGATGGCGGCAGGGGCCCGGCGCCTCACCGGCGCCAGCTGGGCGGTGGCGGTGACGGGCATCGCCGGGCCCGATGGGGGCAGCACCGACAAGCCGGTGGGGCTGGTGCACATCGCCGTGGCCGGTCCCGATGGCTGCCGGAGCGAGGCGGTGCGCTTCGGCCGTGGCCGCGAGCGCACCTGGATCCAGACGCTGACGGTGGGGGAAAGTCTGAACCGCCTGCGGTTACGGCTGAACACTGCGGCCCTCTGATCGGCCCCCATCGGAACATCTGCTGCCCCGGCCGCCAACGATCACAAATCCTGTGGCATGGACTTTTCCCCCCTGCCTGCCACTTTTCCCCCGAAACGGGAGGCTTTTTCCACAGGGTGCCGGGGGCGGGGGAGAGCTGCCGGAGGGGTCCTCGCCTCTTGCTGCGGGAAAGGCCTTCCCCCCTTGACCGGACGCACCCCCGCAGGCAGGTCCGACCGCCGCCCCCAGCCGGTGGCCGGGAAACCGCCCCCCGCCGTGATTCTCAGCGGCGGTCCCTTGGGACCGGTCCGATGGGGCCCGCTTTGACGCCGGGGTGAGCCCCGTGGCCTGATGGGGGGGACCGACGACCAGCGCCGCATGAGCCAGATCCCCGACCACGCTCCCCGGACCGTGAGCATCGAGAACCAGATGCCGGAGGACCTCTTCGAGGCCATGCGGGAGTTCATCCGGGTGCACCCCCAATGGGACCAGTACCGGCTGATGCAGGCCGCCCTGGCCGGTTTCCTGTTCCAGCACGCCAGCCATGACCGGGCCGTGGCCCGCCACTACCTCGACGGTCTGTTCCGTCGGGAGCCCGCCCCGGCGGAACAGACGCCTTCTAGGGTGGTTTCAGACCGTCTCGATCCTTCCTCTTGAGCGCCGGCACCCTTTACGACAAGGTCTGGGAGTTGCACCGGGTCGCCGACCTGCCGGGTGGTGCCACCCAGCTGTTCATCGGGCTGCACCTGATCCATGAGGTCACCAGCCCCCAGGCCTTCGCCGCCCTGGACGACCTGGGCCTGACGGTGCGCCACCCCGAGCGCACGGTGGCCACGGTGGACCACATCGTGCCCACCACCTCCCAGGCCCGCCCCTTCGCCGATCCCCTGGCTGAGGCGATGCTGGCCACCCTGGAGGGCAACTGCGCCCGCCACGGCATCACCCTCCATGGCCTCGGCAGTGGCCGCCAGGGGATCGTGCACGTGATCGCCCCGGAGCTGGGGCTCACCCAGCCGGGCATGACCGTGGCCTGCGGCGATTCCCACACCTCCACCCACGGCGCCTTCGGTGCCATCGCCTTCGGCATCGGCACCAGCCAGGTGCGCGACGTGCTCGCCAGCCAGAGCCTGGCGATGGGCAAGCTGAAGGTGCGCCGCATCCGGGTGGACGGGGCCCTGCAGGGCGGGGTCTACGCCAAGGATCTGGTGCTGCACGTGATCCGCACCCTGGGGGTGAAGGGGGGCGTCGGCTACGCCTACGAGTTCGCCGGCCCGGCGATCGAGGCCCTCTCCATGGAGGAGCGGATGACGCTCTGCAACATGGCCATCGAGGGGGGAGCCCGCTGCGGCTACGTCAACCCCGATGCCGTCACCTTCGCCTACCTGAAGGGCCGGCCCCATGCCCCCGCCGGTGAGGCCTGGGAGCGGGCCTTGGCCTGGTGGAGCTCCCTCGCCTCCGGTCCCGACGCCGTCTTCGACGACGAGGTGGTGTTCGATGCCGCCACGATTGCCCCCACCGTCACCTGGGGCATCACGCCGGGCCAGGCCATCGGCGTGGACGAAACCGTGCCCACCCTCGAGCAGACCGAGAGCGACGAGCGGCCGATCGCCGAGGAGGCCTACCGCTACATGGATCTGCGTCCCGGCGCGCCGATCGAGGGGTTGCCGGTGGATGTGTGCTTCATCGGCAGCTGCACCAATGGCCGCCTCAGCGACCTGCGGGCCGCCGCCGCCGTCGCCCGGGGCCGGCAGGTGGCGGCTGGCATCAAGGCCTTCGTGGTGCCGGGCAGTGAGCAGGTGGCGGCCGAGGCTGAGGCCGAGGGCCTCGATGCGGTGTTCCGCGCCGCCGGCTTCGAGTGGCGCGAACCGGGCTGCTCGATGTGCCTGGCCATGAACCCCGACCGGCTGGAGGGGCGCCAGATCAGCGCCAGTTCCAGCAACCGCAACTTCAAGGGGCGCCAGGGATCGGCCACCGGCCGCACCCTGCTGATGAGCCCCGCCATGGTGGCGGCGGCGGCGGTGAGCGGCCATGTGGCCGATGTGCGCCGCCTGGTCGCCGCCCCTACCACCCCAGAGCCCAGCACCCCAGAGCCCGCCCCCACCCCCGCATGAGCGCCACCCCCTTCCCGGCCGGACCGATCCAGCGCTGCGAGGGCCGCGCCGTGGTCGTGGCCGGCGACGACATCGACACCGACCGGATCATCCCGGCCCGCTACCTGAAGTGCGTCACCTTCGACGGGCTGGCGGAGGGGGTCTTCGCCGATGACCGCCGCGAGCGGGCTGGCGAGCACCCCTTTGACCGGGCCGAGAACCAGGGCGCCGCGATCCTGGTGGTCAACCGCAACTTCGGCTGCGGCTCCAGTCGGGAGCACGCCCCCCAGGCACTGATGCGCTGGGGTCTGCGGGCGGTGATCGGCGAGAGCTTCGCCGAGATCTTCTTCGGCAACTGCCTGGCCCTGGGGATCCCCTGCCTCAGCGCCGACCACGACACCGTGCTGGCCCTGCAGGCCGCCATCGCCGCCCATCCCGGCGCCGTTCTCCAGCTCGATCTGGAGCCACCCCGGGTGACGCTCGAGGCCGGTGGCGAAATCCTGGACTGGCCCCTGGAGCTGGCGGCCGGTCCGCGCCGCATGCTGGTGAGCGGCGAATGGAACGGCACCGCCCAGCTGGTGGCCCACGACGGCGAACTGCGGGCCACCGCCGCCCGGCTGCCCTACCTGAACGGTTTCGCGGCGGCCTAGAAGGGCCGCTGCAGGGCCCCCTGGGTGGGGTGGTAGGGGATGAAGGGGGTGCCGGGACCCTGGAAGTTGAAGTCGTTGAGCCGCACCCGGATGCCGCCCAGCCCGTCGTAGGGGCTGTAGTACACACCGATCTCGTAGGAACGCCGCTGCCAGCGCAGCTCCAGGTAGGAGCCGGTGACATCGCCGTAGAAGCCCGAATTGGGATCGACGTTGAAGCCGATGCCGCCGCTGAACACGAGCGGGCCCACGATCTGCTGCGACAGACCGATGCCGATCGTGCCCAGGTCGACGGCGCGGTCGAAGTTGAGCGGGCTCTGGCCCTGGCGCAGGGTGATGCCGCCGGTGACCGTGAGCTGGGTGTAATCGAGGAACGGCTTCTCGAAGCGTCCCAGGGTGAGGGTGGGGCCACCGGAGAGGCCGATGGTGTTCTGGTTGGTGCCGTCGCTGAAGTAGGCGGCCACGCCGAGCAGGTTGGCGTTGAAGCGCAGGCCGGGAACGATCGGAACGGGTGAATTGGCCAGGGAGATCACCGGCGGACTGGTGGTGGGCTTGCCGGTCCAGATCGGATAGGAGAAGTTCATCGAGCCGATCGCATTGGCACGCCACACCTGCAGCAGATCGGGGCTGGTGGCCTGCACGGCCTGGAAGTTGCCCACCCCCATGCGCCAGTAGTAGCTGCGGGCGATCTGGCCCCAGCTGGGCAGGCTGCCCTGCTTCTCGAGCGAGACGCCGTAGGCGGAGTAGACGTCCTGCTCACCCAGGGAGCCGTTCCAAGTGCGGAAGCGGTAGGCGCCGAAGAGGCGGAAGGTGCTGGTGCCCAGCAGGGGCAGCTTCACCACCCGGGCCAGGTCGCCGAAGCTGCGGGTGCCGTTGGGGATGTTGTCGGGATTGAAGGTGGAGAGGCTGAGGCGGGCATCGGCGTTGAAGCCGAACAGGGGTCCGGTGAGACGGGCATCCAGGCCGAAGTAGTCGCCGCCCTTGGCCGGCTGCTCCACGATGTTGGTGGACCCCGCCGGTGATCCGGGCAGGGGGTAGGCATCGGTGTTGCCGGTGTAGAGGCGCTGGATCATCACCTGCGGCTGCAGGTTGAGGAGGCCCTTCTGACCGATCTTGATCGGGATGTTGTAGCCGAGGAAGAAGCCGTCCCGGTCTTCCCGGTCGTTGCCGATCACCAGTGGATTGCTCACCTCGTCCTGCTTCTGGATGCGGCGCTGGCGCACGACCCGGATCGGCAGCCGATCCTCCAGCCGCAGGGTGTTGCGGCGGGCCTTGACCAGGGTGTCGCCGTTGGGCAGCAGGGTGATGACCACCTTCTCCGAATCCATCCACGACTGGGCCGGCGTGAACGGGTCGTTGGTGAAGCCCACCCGGTCGCCCGAGAGGGTGTTGGGGGTGAGCTTGAGGCGCCGGGCCTGGATGCGCCAGCGGCTCACGGTGCCCTTGATCAGTTCCTGGTTGCCCTCGGTGGTCTGGTCCTTGAGCTGCTCGGGCCGGGTGGTGCCGAAGTCGTTGGCCACTTCCGGCGTGGTGAACTCCCGCGGGAAGCCGAAGCGTCGCTCCGCCTTGAGGCTGCGCTCGAAGGTCACGTTCTCGACCCGCTGGGGGATCCGGGCGATGGCCTCGCGGCGCCGCCGCTCCTGGTCCCGGGCGTTGCGCCACACCCCTCCCCTGTCCGGGACGGCCTGGACAGGGGGTTTCGGGGCCGGCTGGCCGCTGGTGCGGGTCCAGCCGGGGCCCATCGTCACCTGCTCGAGCTGCTGGGCCAGCCCATCGGGCTGCTCGCTGGCCAGGGGTGGGGCCTCCGGACAGCCCTGGGCGGGGGGCACCGGCACCGGCTGGCTGGTAGGCCTGTCGGTGCCGAAGCGGTAGCGCAGACCCACCATGTAGGCGTTGCTGCCCTCGCTGACGCCGCTGAAGGTGCCGTAGGCGCCGGAGCGGTGGTGGATGCGGCCGACGGCCGACCAGCGGGGGGTGGCCAGGGCTTCCACCTCGAAGGCCAGGTAGTTGAGCAGGCGCGCCGAGTTCTGGCGGAAGGTCTGTTCGTAGTTGCTCTTGGCCGTGAGGACGCTCAGGCCCTCCACGAAGAAGATGTTCAGCCAGGGCCGCAGCCACAGGCGCAGACCGATGCCCCCGGTGAACTCGCCGAAGTTCTGGGCGGGGGTGTCGGAGAAGGGGATGGCCTGGTTGAAGCCGCCCCCCGGCTGGGCGCTGGCTCGGTGCCCCAGCAGGTTGGCATCGAACTCCAGCGACAGCGGGCCCGCCTGGAACAGGCGGCGCTGCATGCCGATGCCCCCGAGGTATTCGGGCCGGAAGCGGCCGCTGAAGGTGAAGGTGTCGCCGAACTCACCCGCATACATCTGGCCGGCCCAGGCGGTGACGGCCCAGGGGTAGGGCTGCCACTGGGGCACGGCCGGATAGGAGGGCGTGCAGCTGATCGGCTCCGGCGGCGGCAGGGGGGTGGAGGCGGCCTGCTCGAGGTCGAAGTCCTCCTTGGTGGTGTCCAGGTCGATGACGCCATAGACGTCGTCGATCTCCCCCACCCCCTCCAGCAGGGCGTAGCGCAGGCGGCTGCCCTGCAGGTACTGCTGGCCGCGCTGGAAGCGCACGTTGCCCACCGCCAGGAGGGTGCGGGTGCTGGCCTCGAACTCCAGGCGGTCGGCCAGCAGCCGGCCGCCGGCGAGGCGGGCCATGACGCTGCCGGTGGCCACGAAGCGCTGCAGCTGGCTGTCGTAGCCCTGCTGGTTGGCGGTCAGCTCCAGCTCCAGGGGTACCGCGTCGCTGGCCGGTACGGGGTCGAGGCCCGCCACCGGGGCTGGGGCTGGGCCGGCCGCGGGGTCGGCTGGGGCGGGCTCCGCCGGGGGCTGGGGCGTGATCGCCAGGGGGCGCCGCCGGGGCGCCAGGGGCTGAATGGGGGGGACGGCCTGTTCCCCTGGGGGATCGGCTCCGACCTGGGGCAGGGGTTGGGGCTGGCCCTGGGGCTGGGCCGCTGGCTCGTCGTCGAAGGGGTTGGCCGTGGCGGGGGCCGCCGGCGCCGGAGCGAGCTGCGCTTGGGCGGCCTGGAGCCTGGAGGGGAGCTCCGGCCGGGCCTGGGCCGGTGCGGCCGTCACCGCCAGCACGCCGCCGAGGCCCAGCCACAGGCCCAGCCCAGGGGTCAGGCCTTCAGGGGCCTGGCGACGTCCCGAGCGGGGATGGAGCACCACAGGTAGCGGAGGAGCGGCGAGGACGCGGCCGATCCTGCCATGGGAGTTCGGGGGCTAACCCCGCGGCGGTCCGGTTGTCGGGACGGGTGGCGGGTGGCGCCGCCGGAAAAGGACTCAGTCCTCCAGGTCCTTGCGGCTGGGGGAGCGGGTGGGATCGCTGGCCAGGAAGCCGAAGACGAAGATCCCGATGAAGAAGAAGACGACGGAGTAAACCGAGATCTTGAGAGCGAGCATGGTCTGTCCGGCGGGTGACAGGGAGTGACGGGCGCCGGTACGGGTCTCGATGACCCCTCGGCAGCCGCATCATCTTATGGGTGGTGGTTGGCCATCCAGCCTGTCCGATGCCGTTTGGCAGGGGCAACCGGCTTCGATTGAAACGTTTCGGTCACGTTCCCCATGCCCCGGCCCCTGGATCTCCAACCGCTCTGGCAGGGCCTCCAGCCCGGGGGCGGCAGGGGTCCGGCCCTCGGGGAGGCGTGGGGACGCACCCACCGCCCGGACTGGGCGGCCCGGGGCCTGATCATCTGGCCGCGGGGCGGCCAGTGGCGCCAGCTGCAGCTGCGCTGCCCCTGCCCGCAGGAGTGGCGGCCCCTGGCGGCGGGCGCCCGGGCCCGGCTGGTGCTGCGCTGGTGGGCCGACCGGGCCGAGCTGTGGGTCGATGGGCAGCGGGTCCACAGCGGTGATCTGTTCGACACCGCCTGCCGCTGGCCCCTGCCCGAGCGCTGGTGGCAGGGGGAGCCCCTGGATCTGGAGCTGCGGTTGCGCAGCCCGCTCCATGACGACGGCGCCCTGATGACCAGCCGCATCGAGCTCGAGCCCCTCGATCCGGCCGATCCCCTGGGCCTGCTGGGGGCCACCGCCGCCGAGCTGGGCGCCCTGCGCCGCGCCCATGGCCATGGGGAGGCCCCGGGGGAGGGGGTGTTGCAGGTGCTGGGCCACGCCCACCTCGATCTGGCCTGGCTGTGGCCGGTGGCCGACACCTGGCAGGCGGCGGAGCGCACCTTCGCCTCGGCCCTCGATCTGATGGAGCGCGTCGACACGCTCCACTTCGGCCATTCCACCCCGGCCCTCTACGCCTGGCTGGAGCGCCACCGGCCGGCCCTGTTCGAGCGGGTCCGCCGGGCGATGTGGGAGGGCCGCTTCGAGCCGCTCAACGGTCCGTGGGTGGAGAGCGACTGCGTGCTGCTGTCCACCAGTTCGCTGCTGCGCCAGTTCCAGGAGGGCCAGGCCTACAGCCTGCGCACCTTCCCGGAGTGGAGCCACCGGCTGGCCTGGCTGCCGGACAGCTTCGGCTTCGCCGCCGGTCTGCCGGCGGTGGCGGCCGCCACCGGGGTGCGCTGGTTCTGCACCCACAAGCTGGCCTGGAATGCCACCAACCCCTTCCCCCACCGGCTGTTCCGCTGGCGCAGCCGCTGCGGCGCCGAGGTGCTCGCCCTGATGACGGCGCCGATCGGCACCGACGGCGATCCGGTGGCGATGGAGCGCTACCGGCTGCAGTGGCAGCGGGCCAGCGGCTGCGCCGACGCCCTCTGGTTGCCGGGGGTGGGCGACCACGGCGGCGGACCCACCGCCGAGATGCTGGAGCAGCTGGCGCTCTGGCAGGGGCAGCCGGTGGCGGCCGGCCAGCGGCACGGCACCCTGCGGGCCTACCTGGAGCCGCTGGAGTCGCTGGCGGGCCAGCTGCCGGTGTGGCGCGACGAGCTCTACCTGGAGCTGCACCGGGGCTGCCCCACCAGCCGCCCGGACCAGAAACGCCACAACCGCAGCCTGGAGCGGCTGCTGCGGGAGGCGGATCTGGCCGCGGCCCTGTTCGCCCTGCCGGCCGAGGCCGCCGAGGACGACTGGCGCAGCCTGCTGTTCCAGCAGTTCCACGACATCCTGCCGGGCACCTCGATTCCGGAAGTGTTCGAGCAGGCCGAACCCCAGTGGCGGGCCGCCCGCCGCCGGGCCGCCCGCCGCCGCGACCGG
>CALRJP020000013.1:0-110014 GCA_943367585.1 Rhizobium sp. Q54 | reverse complement strand
AGCCAGCCGCCCAGGGCCAGATAGGCCGTGGGGAAGAGCAGCAGACCGGACCACCCCACGAAAACGAAGCGGTCGCGCTTGAGCCAGTCGTCGAGGACGTCGAACCATCCACGCGTGGCCGGTGCACGCCCTAGGGCGATCGTCATGGGTGAAAGCGGTGCGGATGACCCGCAGGGCTGTGGGTTACCGGGGGATGGTAACAACGTTGATCCGTCCCCCGCGCCCGGCGACACGGGCTGAAACTGACGCCTCCGGCCCGCTTCACGGCAGGATGGCGGCCCACTGCCCTTTCGTCCCGCATGGCTTCGCCCGGCGTCGCTTCCCCTTCGGCCGACGAGCAGGTGCTGGAGCAGCCGGTGCTCGGCTCCCGCCGTCTCTCCAACCTGCTGGTGGCGGCGGCCGTCAGCATCGGCGGCCTTGGTTTCGTCCTCACGAGCGCCTCCAGCCGCTTCGGCCGCGACCTGCTGCCCATCGGCCACCCCGCCGCCCTGGTCTGGGTGCCCCAGGGGCTGGTGATGGGCCTCTACGGAGTGGCGGCGCTGTTGCTGGCCACCTATCTCTGGCTGGTCATCAGCATCGATGTGGGCTCGGGCCTGAACCGGTTCGACCGGGGCTCCGGTGAAGCCCGCATCAGCCGCCGCGGCTTTCGCCAGTCGATCGAGGTGGTGATCCCCCTCCGGGAGATCCAGGCGGTGAAGGTGGAGGTGCGGGATGGGCTCAGTCCCCAGCGACGCCTGGCCCTGCGGGTGCAGGGTCGGCGCGACATGCCCCTGACCCGGGTGGGTGAACCGATGCCCCTGGCCGACCTGGAGATGGCGGGCGCCCGTCTGGCCCGTTTCCTGGGCGTTCCCCTGGAGGGCCTCTGACCATGGGACAGCCAAACATCCACCAGCGCATCGTGCAGGCCTCCCTGGGCTGGCGGCTGCTGCTCGTCGTTGTGCTGGGCCTCACCCCCCTCGGCCTGGCCGCCTGTGCCGCCGACAACGGCAAGCAGCCGCTGGGCTGCGCGGCGGCCACCACCCCCTGCCTGGAGGGCACGGCGGTGGTGGCCATGGACACCAGCAAGGGTCCGGTGGAACTGCGCCTGGATGGGGCGGCGGCCCCTCTGACGGCGGGCAACTTCGTCGATCTGGTGCGGCGGGGCGTCTACAACGGCACGGTGTTCCACCGGGTGGTGCGGGAGCCGGTGCCCTTCGTGGTGCAGGGTGGCGACCCCAGCAGCGCCGATCCCAAGGTGGCCCCCAGCGACTACGGCTCGGGTGGTTTCGTCGACCCCGCCAGTGGCGAGTCCCGCCGCATCCCCCTGGAGCTCAAGCTCAGCGGCTCGAAGGAACCCCGCTACGGCGAGGAGATCACCACCCCCACCGCCACGCGCCAGCTGGCCCTCACCCATGAGCGCGGCGCCATCGCCATGGCCCGCTCCAACGACCCCAACTCCGCCAGCGCCCAGTTCTATGTGGCCCTGCAGGCCCTGCCTGAGCTGGATGGCCGCTACGCGGTGTTCGGCCGGGTGAGCAAGGGCATGGAGGTCATCGACAGGATCCAGCAGGGGGACAAGCTGATCCGGGCCCGGGTGATCGAAGGGGGCACGCTGGTCAGGGCGAAGCCCTGACGTCTGGCCTCAGGCGGGGACGCGCTTGTCGGAGACGGTGGCCTTGAGCAGCTCGGTGTTCACCCCCGAGGCCCGCTCCAGGGCCACCTTGCCCGTGCGGGCGATCTCCAGGATTCCGTAGGCCTCGAGCAGCCGCTCCAGGGCCACCAGCTTGCCCGGATCCCCCACCACCTCCAGGGTGAGGGCGTCGTCGGCCACGTCCACGACCTTGGCCCGGAAGACCTGCACCAGATCGAAGATGGCGCCGCGGTTCTCCGCCGGCGCGGCCACCTTCAGGAGCATCAGCTCGCGCTCCACCGCTGGGATGGTGGAGAGATCGATCACACCGAGCACGTTGATCAGCTTGTTGAGCTGCTTGGTCATCTGCTCGAGGGTGCGGTCGTCCCCTTCCACCACCATGGTCAGACGGGACATGCCGCGGTGCTCCGCCGGCCCCACCGCCAGGCTCTCGATGTTGAAGCCCCGCCGGGCGAACAGACCGGAGATGCGGCTCAGGGCCCCCGATTCGTCTTCCACCAGCACCGAAAGGGTGTGCTTCATGTCGGGCTCGTGATCGGGGTGCGGCGGGGGACCGGGGGGAAAGCCGGCATGGTCTAACCAAAGGTACGCGCCAGGGGAGGCTCCCTTCCGTCCGCCCCCAGGCGCTCCAGCCAGCCGAGCACCGCGCCATGGAAGGCGTCGGGGGTCTCGTCGTGGGGACAGTGGCCGCAGGAGGGGATCACGTGCAGCTCAAGGTCGGGCCGCAGCCGCAGGCACTGGCCGGAGATCTCCACCGGCACCAGCCGGTCCTGGCCGCCCCAGACCAGCAGGGCGGGCGGGCCCGGCCGCTGCAGCAGCGCGACCGCGGTGGCCTGGTACGGCCGCAGCGCCATGCCGATGCTCATGGCCCGCAGGGCCCGCACCGCCCCGGGGCGCCGGGCGGGTCGGGCGATCAGCCGGCGCAGCTCCTGGTCGCCGATCACGGGGTGGTGATACGCCGACTGGATGCCCAGGTCGAGCAGGGGGGAATGGGCCAGCAGCGGCACTACCAGCTCCAGGGGCAGGAGTCGCAGCAGGGCATGGATCACCCCCCGCTTCAGCCGCCGCCGCCAGGGGGGGCGGCGCGGGGGCTGGCGTCCGGCCATCAGCAGGCTGGGATCGGGGAGGGGCGCCGCCACCACGGCCCGCACCCACCGCGGGGCATGGATGCTGCAGGTCAGGGCCACCAGGCCGCCGAGGGAATGGCCCACCAGCACGGCCGGCGCCTGGACCACCTCGGCGAGGAAGGCCTGCACCTGCCGGGACCACAGCCGGTTATCCAGGGCCTGGTGGCGATTCAGCCCCGGCTGGCTGGAGGCGCCGAAGCCGATCAGGTCGAGGCCGTAGACACACCATCCGGCCGCCGCCAGGGGGCCGGCGTTGCGGCGCCAGTGGCCGCTGGCGGCCCCGAAGCCGTGCAACAACACCAGCGCCGGCCCGTCAGGGGGGCCCAGGCGGCGCCAGTGGCAGCTGTGGCGGCGCCACTCCCACCGGGCCTGGTCCCCCCATTCGGCGCCCTCCTGCGCGGCGGCCCCCCCGGGGGCAGGCTGGGGGTCGGCGGACGACACCGATGCTTGCGGCAAGGACCCGGACTTGAGCGAACCCCCTCACTATTGCGAAGGCGCGGCGGTGGTGGAGACCGGCGACGGTTTCTTCCGACCCGCCTCCAGGCCGGCCAGGGACTTCGGCGTGCTGCTGGCGCGGACCCTGGCCGCCCCTGGCCGCGACGGGCCCGTGCGGGTGCTGGATGGCCTGGCGGGCTGCGGCATCCGGGCCGTTCGCTATGGCCTGGAGGGGGGCGCCACGGCGGTGTGGGCCAACGACGCCGACCCGGACCGCCTGCCCCTGCTGGAGCGGAACCTCGCCCGGTTGCCGGTGGGGGTGGAGCGCCAGGTGAGCACCGCCACGGCCCAGCAGCTGCTGGCCGGTTGCCTGGTGGAGGGGCGTCGCTTCGAGCTGGTGGACCTGGATGCCTTCGGCTGTCCGGCCGCCCTGGTTCCCCTGGCCCTGGAGGCGGTGGCCTTCGGCGGCGTGCTCTATCTGGCCAGCACGGACGGGCGTTCGGCCACGGGCCATGACCGCCGTGCCGCCCTGCGCCGGTTCGGTGCCGCCGCCCGGGCCCACCCCGCCAGCTGGGAGATCGCCCTGCGGCTCCAGCTGGGGCTGCTGGCCCGGACCGCCTGGGCGATGGGACGGGGCCTCACCCCGCTGCTGAGCTTCAGCGAAGGGCGGGCGTTCCGCACCGCCGTGCGACTGGCGCGGCATCCCGCCGCCGGGGAGGAGGCCCAGCTGGGCCTGGTGGCCCACTGCCATGGTTGCGGCGATCAGCAGGTGCAGAGCCTGCTGCGGCTTGGCCGCTGGCGCCCCTGCGCCTGCCCTGGAGCTCCCTCGGGGGAGGGGCCGGCCCTGGCGGTCAGCGGCCCGCTCTGGATCGGCCCCCTCCAGGAGGCCGCGACGCTCGCGGCGATGCTGCAGCAGGCCGACTCGGCCGGTGCCCACCTCGACCGGCCGGGTCGACGGCTGTTGCAGCGGCTCCAGGACGATCCGGCCGCCACGCCCCGCTGCTGGCCCGTGGATGCCATCGCCCGCCGCCTGGGCCAGGGGCCCCCGCCGCTGGCGGACCTGGTGGCGGCCCTGAGGACGCAGGGGTTCGCCACGGCGGCCAGCGGGGTGATGGCCGGCCAGCTGCGCAGCGAGGCCCCCTGGCCCGTGATCGTGGCGACGGCCCGCGCGCTGGTGGCCGCGACGGCTGCTAGATAGGTACCCCGTTCCCCCTTGTCCGGGCCATGGCCTCTGAAATCTTCGGCACCGCCGCCATCTTCTGGGTGCTGATCCCCGTCGGTCTGGCGGGCGGCGCCCTGCTGCTCAAGCTCCTCAACGACTGAGGTCCGGAACCCCCCGGCTGCGCGCTCGGGCCGGACGCACCTTTAGGCTCAGCCCGCTTCCTTTGCAGGGGTCCATGAAGGTTCTGGTCGTCGGTGGAACAGGAACCCTCGGTCGCCAGATCGCCCGTCGTGCCCTTGATGCGGGACACACCGTCCGCTGTGTGGTGCGCTCCCCCCGCAAGGCCGCCTTCCTGCAGGAATGGGGCTGTGATCTCACCCGCGGTGACCTGCTCGAGCCCGCCAGTCTCGATTACGCCCTGGAGGGCCAGGAGGCGGTGATCGATGCCGCCACCGCCCGGGCCACCGATGGCGGCAGCGCCTACGAGATCGACTGGGATGGCAAGCAGAACCTCTTCGCCGCCTGCCGGCGGGCCGGTCTGGGCCGGCTGGTGTTCGTCTCGTTGCTGGATGCCGCCAAGCACCGTGGCGTGCCGCTGATGGACATCAAGGCCTGCACCGAGGCGTGGCTCGAGGCCTCCGACCTCGACTACACGATCCTGCGGGGTGTCGCCTTCATGCAGGGCCTGATCAGCCAGTTCGCGATTCCGGTGCTGGAGAGCCAGACCGTCTGGGTGAGCGGTGCCCCGACGCCGATCGCCTACATGAACACCCAGGACATGGCGCGCTTCGCCGTGGCGGCCCTGGAGCGGCCGGAGACGATCCGACAGGCGTTTCCTGTGGTGGGTCCCCGGGCCTGGACCACCGGTGAGATCACCCAGCTGTGCGAGCGCTACAGCGGCCGCGAGGCCCGGGTGTTCCGGGTGCCGCCCGTGCTGCTGCGGCTGATGCAGTCGGTGACCGGATTCTTCGAAGCCAGCCTCAACGTGGCCGAACGCCTCGCCTTCGCCGAGGTGGTGGGGGGAGGCGAGCCCCTCACGGCGCCGATGGAGGCCAGCTACGCCGCCTTCGGCCTTGATCCGGCCGAGACCACCCGACTGGAGGATTACCTGAAGGAGTACTACGACACGATCCTGCGGCGGCTGCGGGAGATGGAGTCCGACCTCGACAAGGAAGCCAAGAAGAAGCTGCCGTTCTGAGGGGCCGGGCACGCCAGTTCGTGTGTACTATTGCAGCGTTAGGCGGCGGCCATGGCGATTTCCCAGATCAAGAACCTGCAGCGGCGGCTGGCCAACCTGGAGGAGGAGGCCATTGCCGAGCTCACCCGAGCCTGTGGCCATGAGCTCTGGGCTTCCCTGGGGTTCGATGCCTTCGACACCCTCGAGGATCCCGATCGCCGCGCCCGGGCGAACTACTACTACGGCCAGCTCCAGACGGTCAGGGAACTGAAGGACGCCCTCGTCTGAGCAGGGCCGCCAGGCGTTGGCGTTCCTGGGGACTCACGGCGCGCCAGGCGCCGGGGGCCAGGCCCGCCAGATCCAGGGGCGGGCCGCCGTCCATCAGGTCGATCGCCGTGCGCAGCAGGCGCAGGGTGGGCAGACCCACCGCCGCGGTCATGCGCCGCACCTGGCGGTTCCGCCCCTCGCGCAGTTCCAGTTCCAGCCAGGCGGTGGGCACCCGCAGCCGGTGGCGGATGGGTGGATCCCTCTCGGGCAGGGCGGGGTCCGCCACGGCTCGCGCCCGGGCCGGAAGGGTGCGTCGCCCCTGCACCAGGACCCCCTGCCGGAGACTGTCGAGGGCAGGGGGTGTGACGACACCCTCCACCTGCACCAGATACCGGCGCCAGTGACCCCAGGCCGGATCCGTGAGCCTCGCCTGCAGCCGCCCTTCATCGGTGAGCACCAGCAGGCCCTCGCTGTCCGCGTCCAGGCGGCCGGCGGCGTAGACGCCCGGCTGATCGATCAGCTCGGCCAGGGTGCCCCAGGAACTGCCCGATTCCGGCCGGAACTGGCTGAGGATCCCGTACGGCTTGTGGAGCAGCAGGGTGGTGGTCACGGACCCCGCAGAATGTCAGGCGCTTTCCCGGGCGCGCCAGAGGTTGACCACGCCGATGGAGATCAGCAGCAGGCCCAGATCCATGGAGATGGGAGGGAGGATCATGGGGTGGGGCCAGGGGCGCTCGGTCGGCCGACCCTATCGCTTGGCCCTTCTCACCGTGTGACGGGCTCGGGAGCGGGCGCGGCCGGCGCTTAAGCTGAAGGACTGCTGTTTTCCTCAGGCCACCCTTCCCGCATGATCGAAACGTCCGGTGTGATCGAAAAGGAGCAGGGCAACGGGTTTTACCTCGTCACCCTCGAGCAGCCTGCCGGTCACCAGTGCCTCTGCCGGGCGGCGGGCAAGCTCACCAAGTTCCGGATCAAGCTGCTGGCCGGCGACAAGGTGCTGGTGGAGATCAGTCCCTACGACCTGACCCGGGGCCGCATCACCTACCGGGAGCGCAATGCCGGCGCCACCGGCCCTCGCCCGGGCGGCAACCGCCCCGGTGGTCCCAGGCGCCGCTGAGGCCCACGGGGGTGCTCAGATCTCCAGCAGGCCGTCGGTTTCCGGACGGCGGCCAAGGTGCAGGTCCCTGGGCACCATCAGCACATTGGCCTGAAGCAGCTCGGGATGGTCCTCCAGCGTGAGGAGCCATTCACGGAATTCTTCGTTGATGGCGTAGCTGTCCTCAAACAGCTCTCGGCCATCGAGGGCGGCCCGGCGGGCCAGGGCCCAGCAGACCGCCACGGTCACACGACGATGAACCGCCGCATCAAGGGGGGCATCAATAGGACCGTCCTGTTCGCTTGAATCGTCTGTTGGCCTGTCCATCGGGGTGATCTCGGTGGATGTCCTGTGGTGCCCACGTTGGCGGTTGGTGGACACCTCGACGGTGTTGGTTGTCACATCGTTGCAGGAAAACCCAGCCCGGCAAGTCAAATGAGGAACATTTTAAGCCAATCTGCGTCGAATGGACGGCAACACGGGCCCCCGGACGCTGAGCATTCGCCCGGCGTCGTCCGCCAGGGCCTGCAGGGGCAGATTCTGGCTGCTTCCCGGAGAGCCGGCCCCGCCGGGGGTCAGCTCCGGGGGGCGTGGGCGGATCACGTAGGGCTCGCTCACGGTCCATCCCCTGGCGTAACCGATCAGCAGGGGATCGGCCGGAGCGAACACGTAAGACGGCCGTCGCGGGATGGTTTCCTGACAGGAGCGATCCCCGTCCATGCGCACGGCCCGGGTGATCGCCTGTACGAAGCGGCTGCGGGTGACCACGGTGGTCAGGTAGGCCACCACCCTTAGGCGGGGGGCATCGAAGCCTTCGGCGCACATGTCGATGCTCACCAGCCAGTCGGCCTCGCCGGCCTGGAACGCCGCCAGGCGCTGGGCCGCCTCTGGATCCTGGGAGTGCACCAGGTGCACCCGGTCCCCTTCCTTGGCCAGCAGGTCGGCGATGGCACCGGCATGGCCGATGTCGCGGGCCACCACCAGGCCGCCCGCCCCCGGATGCTCCAGCCGCACCCGCTCCAGGCGGCGGCGGGCCTGGAGCAGCAGCCGCAGGGCGATCCCGCCCCGGTCCCCCGGCCGGATGGCCCGACGCAGGTTGCGGGCTCGCCAGCTCTCCCGGTGCTCCGCCGAGAGGGGGGAGACCTCGCGGTCCCGCCCATCCTCCGGACGCCCGTGTTCCACCCAGCCGTCCTGGAAGCGGAATTCCAGGGGTCGCACGTCACCGGCGGCGATCAGGGCCCGGGGTTCGACGCAGAGGTCTGGAATGATGCGCTCGGCCGGACCGTGCTGGTCATGCATCCGGATCCGGCGGCCGGAGCAGAAGCCCAGGTTGTCGGCGCGGAAGGGGGTGCCGGTGAGCCCCAGCCGCAGCTGGGCGCCGCCGCTGAGGCTGCTGAAGGCGTGCCCCCAGGCCGTGGCCTCCGGTTCGAGCGGATCAAGGCCCAGGTGGTGCACCTCGTCGCCGATCGCGAGCCAGCGCCGGCCCTCCAGCAGGCCGCCCAGCTCCTGCTCCAGGCGCCGGCGGTGCAGGGCGGCCGCCTGATAGCTCAGCAGCAGGCCCTGGCCGGTCGCCGCCGGGGGCGATTCCCCCGGCTCCCACTCCTGGAGCACCAGGCCGAGGCGGGCGGCGGCGCCGATCCACTGGCGGCCGATGGCGCTGCGGTGGCAGAAGACCACGAACCGCTCCAGCCGGCCTTCCCGTCGCAGCTGCTGGAAGGCGAGCAGGGCCCCCAGGGTCTTGCCGGCGCCGGGACCGGCGTGCAGGAGCACGTCCTGGCCCCCGGGGCCCGCCGCCACCAGCCGGGCCCGCAACAGCTGGATCAGGCGGCGCTGCCAGGCCCGGGGCTCGGGGCCGCGGGGGGCGCCGGGGACGCCCGGCAGGCCGCCATCGCGGCGCAGACCCAGATCGAAGGACGGTGGCGCCATGGGCCGATTCTGCTGGGCTGGCCAGGGCCCGGTGGGCGTGTCCGCACATTGGCGCCCGGTTGCTTGCCGTCACGGGCGGGGCTGTCTATCGCGGAAGGAGTGTGTGTGGCCCCGCGTTGGTCAAATTGCTGATTCCCAGGGAGACGGCTCCCGGAGAACGGAGGGTCGCCGCGACCCCCGAAACGGTCAGGCGGCTGGTGGCCAAGGGGGCGACCCTGCAGGTGGAGCGAGGGGCGGGCCAGGCGGCCGGTTTCCTCGACGCCGACTACGCCGCCGTGGGCGCCGAGCTGTGGGACGGGGACGCCGCGGCCTGGGGGGCGGCGGATGGGGTGCTCTGTGTGCAGCCCCCCCGGAACGAGGATCTCGGCCGGCTGCGGGAGGACGCCCTGCTGGTGGGCCTGCTGGCCCCCTACGGCGCCACCGCCCTGGTCGCGACGCTCAATGGCCGGCGCACCTCCGCCATCGCCCTCGAGCTGCTGCCGCGGATCACCCGGGCCCAGTCGATGGACGTGCTCTCCTCCCAGGCCAACATCGCCGGCTACAAGGCGGTGCTGCTGGCGGCCGCCGCCCTCGATCGCTACGTGCCGATGCTGATGACCGCGGCGGGCACGATCCAGCCCTCCCGGGTGCTTATCCTGGGGGCCGGCGTCGCCGGGCTGCAGGCCCTGGCCACCGCCCGCCGCCTGGGCGGCGTGGTGTACGTCTCGGATGTGCGCCCGGCGGTGAAGGAGCAGGTGGAATCCCTCGGGGGCCGCTTCATCGATCCGCCCCAGCTGGAGGAGGGCCCCGCCGAGGTGGGGGGCTATGCCCGCCAGGCCAGCGAGGCCTTCCTGGCGGCCCAGCGCCAGCAGCTGGCCGACCAGCTGGCCCTGGCCGACATGGTGATCTGCACCGCCCTGGTGCCCGGCCGGCCGGCCCCCCGCCTGATCAGCGAGGAGATGCTTGACGGCATGCGGCCCGGCGCCGTGGTGGTGGACCTGGCCGTGGCCCAGGGCGGCAACTGCTTCGGCACGATCCCCGGGGCCACGGTGGAGCGCCGCGGCGTGCTGCTGATCGGGGCCGATGCCCTGCCCAGCACCGTCCCCAACCACGCCAGCGCCCTCTACGCCCGCAACATCGCCACCCTCGTCGAGCACGTGCTGGGCGAGGACGGCTTCCGGCTGGATCCGGAGGATCCGATCCTCGACGGCTGCTTGCTCACCCATGCCGGCGCCTGCCGCCGCGACGACATCGTCCAGCCCGCCGGCCTTTCCCCCATCGGAGCCCGTTCATGAGCCTTCTGACGCAGTCCCTCTGGGTGCTCCTGCTGGGCAGCCTGCTGGGGCTGGAATTGATCGGCAAGGTGCCCCCCACCCTGCACACCCCGCTGATGTCGGGGGCCAACGCCATCAGCGGCATCACCGTGCTGGCGTCCCTCACCCTCATCCAGCAGGCCGGAGACAACACCGCCCTGCTGGTGATCGGAGCCCTCTCCCTGGGTTTCGCCCTCTACAACGTGATCGGCGGCTTCCTCGTCACCGATCGCATGCTCGCCATGTTCCGCCGCAAGGGTGACAGCCGATGACGTTCTCCATGGATGCTTTTGCCGCCGCCATCGACCTGGCGGCCGTGCTCCTGCTGGCCCTCGGCATCAAGGGCCTCTCGAAGGTGAGCTCGGCCCGCGGGGCCAATGGCCTGGCCGCCCTGGCCATGGGGCTGGCCGTGGTCGGCCTGCTGATCCAGATCCGCCCCGATCCGATCGCCTGGCTCTGGATCGCCGTCGGCAGTGCCGTCGGCGGTCTGGCCGGCGTGGTCACCGCCCGCCGGGTGCCGATGACCGCCATGCCGGAAACGGTGGCCCTGTTCAACGGCTGCGGTGGCATGGCCTCCCTGCTGGTGGCCATGGGCGTGGCCATCTTCGATACGGGTGACGCCGACATCGTCGCCCTGGTGTCGATCGCCGTGTCGGTGTTCGTCGGTGCCATCACCTTCAGCGGCTCGATCGTGGCCATGGCCAAGCTCCAGGGCTGGCTGGACACCCCCGGCTGGACCCAGAGCCGCCTGCGCCACGGCGTCAACATCTCCCTGGCGGTGCTCTGCCTGGTGTCGGCTTTGTTGCTGCCAGGCGATCCCTCCGGCCTGCCCCTGTGGCTGCTGATCGGGGGCTCCACCCTGCTGGGCATCGGTGTCACCCTGCCCATCGGCGGGGCCGACATGCCGGTGGTCATCTCCCTGCTCAACTCCTATTCCGGGGTGGCGGCGGCGGCGGCGGGCTTCGTGGTGGGCAGCCAGCTGCTGATCGTGGCCGGCGCCATGGTGGGGGCGGCGGGCCTGATCCTCACCCAGGTGATGTGCACCGCCATGAACCGCTCCCTGGTGTCGGTCCTCTTCGGCGGTGCCCTCGGGGCCAGCGCCGGTGCCGTGGGCGGCGGCGGCAGCGAGGCGGGCTACACCCGCATCACCAGCTGCAGCGCCGAGGAATGCGCCATGGCCCTGGAGCAGGCCGAGCGGGTGGTGTTCGTGCCGGGCTATGGCCTGGCCGTGGCCCAGGCCCAGCATTCCCTGCGGGAGCTGGCCAAGCTGCTCGAGAGCCATGGGGTGGAGGTGAGCTACGCCATCCATCCGGTGGCGGGACGCATGCCCGGCCACATGAACGTGCTGCTGGCCGAGGCCGACGTGCCCTACGAGCAGCTGCTGGAGATGGACCTGGTCAACCCCGAGTTCCCGCGCACCGACGTGGTGATCGTGCTGGGGGCCAACGACGTGGTGAATCCCCAGGCCAAGAACGACCCCACCAGCCCCCTGTACGGCATGCCCGTGCTGGAGGTGGACCAGGCCCGCCAGGTGTTCGTGGTCAAGCGCAGCCTGGGGGCCGGCTACGCCGGCATCAACAACGCCCTGTTCGAGATGCCCCAGACCGCCATGGTGTTCGGGGATGCCAAGGCGGTGCTCAACGGCCTGCTCAGCGAGCTCCGCTCCATGGGCGTGGGCAAGGTGAAGGTGGCGGCCTGAGGGTGGGGCCGGGGTCGTGAGCCAGCTTCCCGACCAACTCGGCCTGCCCCCCTTCCGGCAGCGTTCCCCCTGGGTCGGCGGCGATCTCCAGACCCTGCGGGACACGCTGCGCCCCCTGCGCTTCCCCCCCGACCGGGCCGAGGCCCTGCCGATCCCCCTGGACGATGGCGGCCAGCTGGTGGGGCTGCTGGACCGTCCCGACGGTGGGGCCCCGATCGCTGTGGTGCTGGTGCTGCATGGTCTGGGGGGTTCCAGCGACGGCCCTGGCCCGCGGCGACTGGCCCTGGCCCTGGCCGCCGAGGGCTTCACCGTTCTGCGCCTCAACCTGAGGGGTGCCGGCCGCGGCCGATCCCTGGCCCGGGGCACCTACTGCGCCCTCTGCAACGACGACCTGCGGCCGGCCGTGGCCCGGGCCCGGCAGCTGGCCGCCGGCCTGCCGCTTTACGGCGCCGGCATTTCCCTGGGGGGCACGGTGCTGCTCAACGCCGGCCTGGGGGGCCTGGACTTCGATGGTCTGGTCAGCGTCAGCAGTCCCCTCGATCTGGGGGTCTGCGCCGTCCAGTTCGAGCGCCGCCGCAACCGGATTTACCAGCGCTGGCTGATGGAGCGCCTGAGGGAGCAGACCCTCACCGATCCCGGTGGGCTCCGGCCAGCGGAGCACCAGGCGCTGGTGGGCCCGCGGCGTGCCCGCACGATCCGGGCCTTCGATGCGGCCATCACCGCGCCGCGCTGGGGTTTCGCCTCGGTGGCCGCGTACTACGCCGCCGCCAGCCCCCTGTCGTCCCTGCTCGACGGCCGGCCCCTGCCCCCCACCCTGCTGCTCCATGCCGGCGACGATCCGTGGGTGCCGGTGGGCCCGCTGCGGCAGCTGGCGGCCGCGCTGCCCGGCCAGGCCAGGGCGCCTGGGCGAGCGGCCCCCACCGTGGTGATCACCCCCCATGGCGGCCACAACGGCTTCCATGCCCCCGGCGACGGACCGGCCTGCTGGGCCGATCGGCTGGTGGTGGCCTGGCTGCGGCGCCTCAGCCGGGGGGAAGGGGATGGTTGAAGGGGGTGCGCCGCACGATCCATTCCTCGATCGGCACGCCGCCGATCACGTGCTGGTGCACGATCCGCTCGAGGCGCTCGGGGGTGACGCCGCCGTAGGTGATGCCCTCCGGCCAGATGAGCAGCACCGGGCCCTCGCAGCAGACGCGCAGGCAGTCGGCCTTGGTGCGCAGCACCACCCCCTCGGGCCGGCCGGGGTCCTCCAGCCCCAGCTCCCGCACCAGCCGCTTGAGCCGGTCCCAGCTGGCCGCCCCGACGGCCGGATCGCCGCAGAGCGCCTTGGTGGGGGTGGCGCAGAGCAGCAGGTGGTGCTGGACGCCGCTCACGCCGGCAGGGCCGGCGCCGGCTGGCTGCGGAGCGCGGTGGCGGCCTCGCGGGTGGCTCGGCGGGCCCAGCCGTCCACCGCCAGCACGTCGTCGAGGGAGGGGGTGCCGTGGTGGTCGGCGCGGTGGCGGTCGCAGACCCGCTCGATCAGCTCGGGGATGGCCAGGAAGGGGATCGCCTCCTCCAGGAACAGGGCCACGGCCTGCTCATTGGCGGCGTTGAGCACGGCCGGCATGGTGCCGCCGGCCCGGCCGGCGGCGTAGGCCAGGGCCATGCAGGGGTACTTCTCCCGGTCGGGGGCACGGAAGGTGAGCTGGCCCACGGCGGTGAGGTCGAGGCGGCGCCAGGGGGTCTCCAGCCGCTCCGGCCAGCTGAGGCAATAGAGCAGGGGCAGCTTCATGTCGGGCCAGCCCAGCTGGGCCAGCACCGAGGAATCGGCCAGCTCCACCATCGAGTGGATGATGCTCTGGGGGTGGATGACGATCTCGATGTGGTCGTAGTCGAGGCCGAACAGGTAGTGGGCCTCGATCACTTCCAGACCCTTGTTCATCAGGGTGGCCGAATCCACCGTGATCTTGCGCCCCATGCTCCAGTTGGGGTGGCTGGTGGCATCGGCCACGGTGGCCTTGGCCAGATCGGCGGCGGGCCAGTCGCGGAAGGCGCCGCCGGAGGCGGTCAGCTGGATCCGCCGCAGGCCCGGCGTCGGCACGCCGGTGGAGAGGCGGGCGGTGTCGGCCCAGGGGGTGCCCTGCAGACACTGGAACAGGGCCGAATGCTCCGAATCGGCGGGCAGCAGCCGGCTGCCGCTGCGCTGCAGTTCGGGCAGCACCACCGGGCCGGCGGCGATCAGGGTCTCCTTGTTGGCCAGGGCCAGGTCCTTGCCGGCCCGGATCGCCGCCAGGGTGGGCAGCAGGCCGGCACAGCCCACGATGCCGGTGACCACCAGGTCGGCGCTGGACCAGGCGGCGGCGGTGCAGAGGCCGTCGGAGCCCCCCACCAGCTCGGGCAGACGGCCGGGACGCCGGGCCGGTTCCAGGGCCGCCAGGCGGCTGGCCAGCTCGCTGATCCGGTCGGTCTCGGCCAGGGCCACCACCTCCGGCTGGTGGCGGATGATCTGCTCCACCAGCAGATCGAGGTTGCGGCCGGCGGTGAGGGCCACCACCTTGAAGCGATCGGGGAACTCCTCGGCGATCTCCAGCGTCTGGGTGCCGATCGATCCGGTGGAGCCCAGCACGGCGATGGCTTTCACAGGCTGGCCCCAGCAGGATGGATGGCGTCCCAGTGTCCCATCTCCGGCCGCCGGCGGCGCTGGCTTAACTGGGGCGACACCGAACCTTTCCCATGTCTTGGCTGCAGCGCTGGAACTTCATCGAGCGGGCCCGGATCGAGCGCCAGCTCTGGGAAGCCTTCGAGCGCCGCGAGGATCTCGAAGCCCTGGTGGAGGAGTGCCGCGCTGCGGTGGCGGCCGGCGATCGCGAACGGGCCTTCCAGCTGGAGGTGTGGCAGACCACCCTGCAGCGGATCCGCAAGATCGAGACGCTGATGGCCGACAAACGGCCCTGATCCGGGGGGGCTCAGGACCGCTGGCTGCCCCGCTGCCAGGCCCGCTGCACCAGGGGCCACACCCGTTCGGGCGGCAGCCCGCCCATGCAGGCGTGGTGCTCCAGGGGGCAGGCGGGGAGCTCGAAGCGCAGCTGCTGGCAGCCGTTGCAACGGTGCTGGCTGTGGCTGATCCAGACATGGTCGGCGCGGGGGGCCCAGAGATCCCGGGGGCTGGCCCCGATCCCCTCGGCGTCGGTGCCGAACAGGGCCACGGTGGGGCAACCGGCGGCCGCCGCCAGATGCAGCGGGCCCGAGTCAACGGCGATGCAGAGCCGGCTGTGGGCCAGGGCCCCCACCAGCGCCGGCAGGCTCAGCCGCCCGCGCAGGTCCCGCAGGCCGGCGCGGGCGAGCAGGGCCCGCTCCATCCGGTCGCCGGCCTGGCGCGGCTCGGCGGGGGGAGGGCCGCCGATCAGGCCGATGGCCCCGGCCGCCAGGCCCATCTCGCGCCGCAGGCGTTCCAGCAGGGCCAGCCAGTTCTCCAGCGGCCAGAGCTTGGCGGAGCGCTCGCCGTTCACCGCGATCAGCACCGGCGGCAGCCCCGGCGGTGGGGGTTCCCAGGGGAGCTCCACCCGTTCGAAGTCGGTGTCGACGAAGGCAATGCGGCACTGGAGTTCGCGGATGCTGTTGCTGGCGATCCAGCCGGGATAGCGCCCCACCAAGCTGGGGCTGGCCCAGTGGGGATCGAGGGCCAGGGCCTGCAGGGGATGGTCGCCCGGCGGGATCGGTGCCGCCCCCACGACGAAACGGGGGGCCAGGGCCTGGGCCCAGGCGGCGGTGTGGGGGCTGTGGCCGTCGGCGTTGATCACCAGATCCACCCCGCCGTCCTGGCCCCGCTCCGCCACGGTTCGCCGCCACAGCGCCAGGGCCGGCAGGGCCGCCGGGCCCTGCTCCGCCAGCGGCAGGCTGGCATCGATCCAGGGATTGAGCCGCTCCAGCTCCCGGGTGCGCTGGCTGCCCACATAGGTGAGCCGGGCGCCTGGATACTTGTGGCGCAGCCCCCGCAGCAGCGGTTGCAGCACCACATAGTTGCCCAGCTTGGCGGCCCCGAGCACCACGATCCGGGGTCGGGGGCCGAGGTCCTGGTCCTGGAACCGGCGCATCAGGCGGGGCAGGGTGTTCATGGCTGCCGACGGCGACCGATGGCCACGCCCACCACCATCCCCACGGCGCCGCCGGCCAGGGCCCCCTGCAGCTGCCACATCTGCTTGCGGAATCGCCAGGGCAGGGCACCGAGCTGCAGCCCCACCACCAGCGTCACCACCACGACCAGCACAAGCCCGCCGCCGGCCGGCCAGCCGAGGGGCGTGGCGTCCGGCGGGGCCGGAGACGGGCGATCGGGGTGAACGGGGAGTCTCATGGGGCCGCCCCGTCGATGGCGGCTTCGGTGGGCCGGGGAGCGGCCGGCTCCAGCACCCACTGGCTCAGCCAGCGGCGCATCCAGGTGCCGCGGTGGGGGTGCTCCAGGCGCCGCCGGCTGTGCAGCCAGAGGCTGTTGAGCAGGAAGGTGGTGCGGTTGCAGGCCTCCAGCCGGGGGTCACTGGCGATGGTGGCGCTGGCCGTGGGGTTGGCCCCCAGCTGCAGGCTCTGGAGGTCGTCCGGGGTGATCCATTCGACGGCGTCGCTGGCGCGCAGGCGCTCGGCGTAGTCGAGGTCTTCGCAATAGGCCGGGTGGAAGTTGACATCGAAGAGGCCCACCTGATCCCAGGCGGCCGGGGTGATGGCGAAGGCGGAGAACTCCTGGGGGGCCGGCAGCAGCGGCAGGAACTGGGGACGGGAGGGGTCGACCCGCTCGACCAGCCGGGCCAGGACGCCCGGGGCGAAGACGACATCGTTGTTGACCAGCAGGGCGAACGGCGCCTCGGGAAAGGCCGTGAGGATCGCGTTCCAGCTGGAGGCGACACCCTGGTTGGCGAAGGGCCGCGCCACCCGCACCTGGCCGATGCCGGCAGGGGGCTCCCGCTCCAGCTGGGCCAGCAGCCGGCCGAGGGCCGCACTGTCGGGGAGGCCGGAGGCGATGCTGTTGTCGACGATGGCGAGGGTCTCGACGGGGTGGTCGAGGCTGTCGAGCAGACGCAGCAGCAGGTCGGGCCGGTTGAGGATCGGAACACCCAGCAGCGGGATCGCCGTAGGTGCGGCGGTGCGGGGGCAGACCCCGTCCAGCTGCCGCCAGAAGTCATCCACCGGGGTGCGATCACCGCTGAGGGAGGCGTACTGGGCCAGGCAGCCCCAGAGGTCCGGATTGGTGAGGTCGCCGCGGCAGGGGGAGGGGGGCAGCGTGGAGAAATAGGTCCTGGTCCAGAGATAAAGGAGGGACTTTGCGGCCGCAAAGTCCCCCTTCTCGAGACAGGCGATGTAGTTACGGGCGAAGCGGGTCTGTTCCAAGCGGGCCACCGGTGGCTGGGATCATCAGCCGAAGGTGATGGAGTCGCCCTGGGTGGAGATGAAGGCCGTCTGGCTGTAATCGAAGGTGTATTCCTCACCGCCGATGATGAGCAGATCGCCGTCGCCGGCACCGAAGATCTGGGTGCCGCTGCCGAGATCACCTTTGACGTTGAAGAAGACCTGGTCGACGGCGGTGTCGTTGCCGAGGTCGATCCAGGTGTTCTGCACCTTGGCGGAGAAGTCGACCACGTCGGCGCCCTGACCGAGCAGGACGGTGGAACCGTTGACCTTGCCACCGAAGATCAGTGTGTCATCACCGGCACCTGTGCTGATCCTGGCGGAATCGGCCTTGTCGGTGATGGTGATGCTGTCGGCACCAGCACCGGCGGTGATGCTGGTGTCCTTGAGGGCACCGGTGATGGCGGTGTTGTCACCACTGCCGAGGGAGATGGCGCTTTTGGTGATGTCGGTGGCGATCAGGGTGTCGTCGCCGGCACCCATGCTGACGGCAGCGTTTCTGGCGTTGCCCGTGAGGGTGACGGTGTTGTCGTCGGCGTTGCCGGTGTAGGAAATGTCCTTGCTTGCTCCCGAGAACGTGGTGCGCGTGTCACCGGTGGTGGGCTCCTTGATGCCCACATCATCGATGCTGCGTCCCTTGTTGGGGAACACGCGGGTGTTGACCGTGTCAGCACTGAGGCTGGTGAGAACCCTGGCCCCTGAAGTGGTGGTCTGGGTGATCGTCTCGCCGGGATTCGGCACGAAGATCGAAAGGGTATCGGAGGAAGCCATTTCGAGAAAGTTGCCGGATATTCGTTGGAACAGAGCTTATGGGCTTGTATTTGAACCTTCGTGTATCCCGTGTAACGTTTTCAACTACCTCTCGATAACATCTCACCAACGATGATCAAAACCTAAGGCTGTCTTTGCTGAGACTTTGCTGTTTCCCCGCGAACTACAGGCAGACTTTCAGGAACGTCATCGTTGCCATGGCGCTATCTCTGGGCCACCATTCCTGTCATGCCAGTGCTTTCCGGCGATTTCGAATTCGATCAGGCTCTTCAGGAAGCCAGGCAGGCGGAGAGCCGGCAGGAGTGGTGTGAAGCCGCCTGCATTTACCAGGAGCTGATTGAGGACCATCCAGGAGATGGGCCGCTGATCCTGCGTGCCGCCAACGCCCTCTGGCTCTCCGACCAGCCCGAGGAGGCCCTGGGGCTTTACCGGAGGGCGTCCCTGCTGCGGCCCTCCAGCCCGGCCCCCTTCATGGGCCTTGGCAACTGCCTGCGCGACCTCAACCGCTTCGAGGCGGCTGACCGCGCCTTCCGGGCCAGCCGGCGGCTGGGGGATGGCCCGGAGGTGGCCTGCAACCACGCCTCGGTGCTGATCGGGCTGGAGGCCTACGGGGAGGCCTACGCCCTGGCCGAGCGCCGTTTCGAACTGCCCGGCCTCGCCCCCGGACCGGAGGGTGGGGTGGGGGCCGTGGTGGCTGCCGCCCGGCGGCTGCACGTCCGCACCGAACAGGGCCTGGGGGATGGCCTGCAGTACCTGCGCTGGATCCCCCCCCTGATGGAGCAGGCCGCCCCCCGGGGCCAGCAGGTGGTGCTGGAGGTGGAGCCGTCGCTGGTGGCGCTGCTGCAGGTGGGGCTGGCCTGGTTGCCCCAGCCACCGGAGGTGCGGGCCCGGGCCGAACCCGCTGAAGACGGCCAGGGGGATGCCGCTGGCCGGAGCCGGGTGAGCCTGCTGTCGCTGCCGGCGGCCCTGGGTGGCGCCCCCTTCCCCCAGCCCCCGGGGCCGGATGGGCGGGGCACCTACCTGCGGGGCCTCGTCCCGCCCCCATCTGCCGAGGGCTACGGCCGGCCGCTGCGGATCGGGCTCACCTGGGCCAGCGGCCGCAAGCTCAGCGATGGCTTCACCCTTCGGGAATACCGCAAGCGCAGCCTGCCGGCCGCCGCCCTGGTGCGGCTGGTGGAGGGGGTGGCGGCCCTGGGGGGTGAGCCGGTGCTGTTGCAGCAGGGGGAGGACCGGCAGTTGGCCCAGCCCGTGAATCACCTGGTCGGCGGGGCCATCGACGCCACGGGTGATTTCCTCGCCACGGCCCGGGTGCTGGCCGGCACCGACCTGGTGATCACGGTGGACACGGCCATGGCCCACCTGGCCGGCGCCATGGGCCATCCGGCCTGGGTGCTGCTGCCCTTCAGCGCCGATCCCCGCTGGCTGAGGCAGCGGGATGACAGCCCCTGGTACCCGAGTCTGCGCCTGTTCCGCCAGGCCGATGACCGGGATTGGGGGGCGGTGGTGGAGGCGGTGCTGCGGGCCCTGGAGCCACGTCTGCGTCGCCGCTGAGGCTGCGGTCAGGGGGGCTCAGCGCAGCAGGCGCAGGCTGCGGATCAGGGCTTCGAAGGCCTCGGCGGCCCGGTTCACCTCGTAGCGGTCGGCGACGGTGGCGCGGCCGGCGTCGGCCATGGCGGCGAAGGCGGGCGGGTCGGCCAGCACCGCCAGCAGCGTTTCGGCCAGGCGATCGGTGTCGTTGAAGGGCACCAGCAGCCCGTTGTGACCGTGCTGGATCACCTCGTTGATCGGGGGGTTGTCGGAGCCCACCACCAGGGCGCCGGAGGCCATCGCCTCCAGCAGGCTCCAGGAGAGGGCGTAGGGATAGCTGAGGTGGACGTGGGCGGCGCTGAGGCGGAACAGGGCCAGCAGATCGCGGTGCGCCAGGGGCGGCAGGAAATGGATCCTCTCCAGGGGCAGCCGGTGGCCGAGCAGGGCCAGCAGTTCGCCCTTGTGGCCCCCAGGGTGGGGCGAGGGGGCGCCGTAGCCGCTGCCGGTGCCCCCCACGATCACGGCCCGGGCGTCGGGGCGGGCGGCCAGCACGGCCGGCAGGGCCTGCAGGACACTGCGGAAGCCCCGCAGGGGTTCGAGGTTGCGGCAGGCGAAGGTGATCACCGGGTCCCCCTTCACCAGGGTGGGGCCGCCCTCCAGCCGCAGGCTGGTGCTCCCGGTGGCGGCGGGCGGCAGGGCGATGCCCTCGTGCAGCACCTGGAAACGGCTGCGCAGGTGGGGGGGGAAGGTGTCGCGGGCGAAGCGGGTGGGCACGACGCAGGCGTCGGCATCGGCCACCGCCGCCAGGCCCATCAGGTTGCCCCGGCGCCACTGGGCCCGCAGGGCGTGGGACGGTTCGCCCAGGTCGGCATCGAAGCCGTAGCCGAGCAGGAGGGGGCTTGCATAGAGCTCGGGGTAGGCGATCAGCACCGCCTCGGGCCAGATGTCGGCCAGGTAGAGCAGCTCCCCCCAGCCGCTGTGGGCCAGCACGGCCTCCGGGCGGTAGCCCTGCTCGCGCAGCTGCAGGCAGCGCTCCTGGACGCGGGCGGCCCGGTGCAGGTTGGTCTCCAGCAGCGGATCCACCAGCCCCTCCGGCAGCGCCGGCGGCTGCCAGGCGTAGTCAAGTCGCTGGCCCCGGGGGGTGGCACCCAGACCGAGGACGCGGTGGCCGCGGCGTTCAAGGGCGGGGGTCAGATCACGAAACTGGCCGGGATGGTTCTGATGGATCAGCAACAGTTCCATCCAGCAACGCTATTACAATCCCGCTGCCTGTACCTGACCTGCGTCATGTCGCTCTGGAGTCGTCTGTTCGGACGTCGGGATACGGTGAGCTGGGGTGAAAAAAAGCTGCAGAAAGATAGTGGTCTTCTGGATACTCTGGTGAGTGATCCGGGCACCGTCCCGATGGAGATGGATCGCCGGCCCCAGATCACCCCCTGGTCGGCGGCGCGGCTGGGCACGATCTTCACCGATTACGCCCACGAAGCCACCCCCACCCGGCTGGCGGAGGCCCGGCTGGCACGCCAGTGCCTGTCAAAGTTCTGGCTGAGTGCGCCGATCGATGCCCTGGAGCTTCTCTATGGCTCGGCGGTGGGGCAGAGCTATCGCCAGCTGATCGCCAGTGAGCTGGCCTCCCAGCCCCTGCTGCGCGATGAAGAGAGCTGGAGAGACCACCTCGCCGAGCGGCTCCAGAGCGGATTCGATCGACCGGAAATGGCCAATGTGCTGCTGGCGGTGATGCCCTATTTCCGTCGCGGCAAGATGAAAGTGCGCAACTGCGAACAGACGCTGCCGGACTGGTTGCTCGAGGACTACGCCAGCCTCTTTGAGCCGGAACTGCTGCCGCGTCTGCGCCAGCCCAGCCCACTGGAGCGCAGGGCCCTGGCCCCGGCGGGGGCGGCGGCTGGAGCGGCGGCCGGCGTCACGTCCGGATCGGTGGGCCTGGAGCCCGATCTGCCGCCGCTGCCCCAGCTCTCCGCCTTCACCGGCGCGCAGGCCCTGCAGCTCACCGGCAGCGAGGAGTTCCTCACCCGCCTGAACGGCCTCGTGAATCTGTTCGAGATCGACCCGGACGACGGGGCGATCCTCCAGGAGCTGGGCAGCTTCCGCCGCCAGCTCGGCCAGATCTGGCTGGACACCCCGGGGGAGCAACTGCAGCCCCTGTTCGAGAGCCCCTTCGGCGATCTGTACCGCAAGTTCCTGCGCAGCGGCTACGCCGGAACCCCCCTGGCGGAGGAAGACCGGCAGCTGCGCTCCCAGCTGGCCCACTACGTGCGCAACATGACCCGCCCCAAGGCCACCCAGGTGGTGCTGGCGGTGCTGCCCTTCTATCCCCCGGGCAAGATCGGCTTCGCCGGCGGTGAGCAGTTCATGCCCCAGTGGCTGCTGGGGGCCCTGCCCAGCCTCTACGTGAAGAGCTGAACAGGGTCGGCCCCCAGGCCCGCGGCTCTCACTCGTGGAACTCCTTCCACAGCAGCCAGTAGGTGAGGTAGCCGAGCAGGGGCAGCAGGACCATCGGGGCCAGGGCGAACAGGGCCACCACCGGCGGCAGGTGGAGCACCAGCCACAGCAGCACCAGGCCATAGGCAAAGAAGGCGAGGGCGATCCCCACCCATCGCTGCCGCAGGCGCTCCCCGGCCCGCAGGCGCCAGGCCTTGAAGCGGCGGCGGCGGCGCTGCTCGGGTGGCACGAAGCGCCACCAGTCGCCCTGGGGTCTGCCGCTCACTGAAACCGCAGGCGCTGGAGGTTGCGGCGCTGGTCTTCAAACAGGCCGGTGAGCAGGCTGATGACGCGCCGTTCGCGCAGTTTGATGTCGGCGGTGAGGGCCATCCCGGCCTGGAGCGGCACGCTGCCCTTGTCGGGCAGGGGGATGGTCTGGCGGCCCAGCTTGAGGATCACCGGAAAGTGGAGGCCCTCGGCCTGGGTGCCGAGCACCTGGGTCTGCTCCTCGGGGGTCAGGGCATCGGAGCCGATGCGTTCCACCCTGGCCGGCAGGTAGCCGAAGGTGTTGGAGGGGAACGTCTCGAGGGAGAGTTCGGCGCTCTGGCCCACCTGCACGAAGCCGATGGCCTTGTTGGGCAGATACACCTTGGCCCGCAGGGAATCCTGGGGAACCACCTTCAGCAGCGGCGTGCTTTCACCGGTGCCCACCACACTGCCGGCGCTGGCGTCGATGTCGAAGACGAGGCCATCGGCGGGGGCGGTGAGCAGGCCGTACTGGATCTGGAGCCGGGCCTGGCGGATCTGGGCGTCCAGATCACTGATCTGGCGCAGGTTGGCTTCGATGGCGGTGCGCAGCTCCACGTCGGTGCCGGATCCGGTGTTGACCAGCTGGGAACGGAGACGGGCGATCTCGCGCTCCTCTTCGGCCACGCTGGTGCGCAGGTCCTGCATCCTGTTGCGGGCTTCGAGCAGCTGCACTTCGCTGACCGCCCCATCGCGCACCAGGGACTGGTAGCGCCGCTCGATGTCGGCGTAGATGCGCAGGGAATCGCGGAAGCCGGCCAGGCGGGTGGTGCTCTTGGCCAGTTCCTCGCGGGCGGCCTCCAGGCGGCTGTTGAGTTCGCGGGCGCGATCGCGGAGCTGGCTCTGCTGGTTGGCGGTGAGGCCGGCGGTGGCGGACTCCTCGCCGAGGGTGGCCTTGGCGACACGGTTCTCGTTGAGCAGCCGCTCGCGGATGCTCTCGGCGGCGGCCAGCTTGCTGCGGGGTTCGCGCAGGTCGAAGCGGATCAGGGGCTGGCCCCGTTTCACCGACTGGCCTTCCTTGACCAGCACCTCCTCCACCACGCCGGGCACGGGGGAGGCGACGTCCTTGACGGTGCTGGTGGGCTCGAGCTTGCCCGGCACGGCCACGGTTTCGGAGATCGGCGCGGTGACGCTCCAGAGGCCGAGGGCGGCCACACCCCCCACCCCCGCCCAGACCAGCAGGCTGGAGCTGCGGCGACTCTTGCGCAGCACCACGGTGTCGCGGAACGACCATTCCTTGGCCGTTTCCGATCCGGCGGTGGTGAGGCCGGTGCCGAAGGGGTGGCTGGTACCTGCCGGGTCGGTGGGGGCCTCCGCCGCCGGCGCTTCCGCCGCGGGCCCATCGGCGGGCCCATCGGCGGGGAGGGAGCGCTGGCCCACCAGATCGACCCTCACCGGCATGACCGGGCGGCGGCTGGACCGGGGGGAGCGCAGCCAGCCGACGCAGTCCTCCATCAGGGCCACCAGGCGGGAGGCGGGATCGGAGGCACGGGGCGGGGTGGCCATCAGCTGAGACCCTCCTGGTTCTGGCTGCGGTAAAGGGCGTAGTACCAGCCGCGTTGCTGCATCAGCTGGCGGTGGTTGCCCTGCTCCATCACGGCGCCCCGGTCCATCAGCACGATCAGGTCGGCGGGCTGGACGGTGGAGAGGCGGTGGGTGATGAAGAAGACGGTGCGGCCCCGGAAGGCCTCGAACAGGTTGATGCACACCTGGCGCTCGGTGCTGGCGTCAAGGGCGCTGGTGGCTTCGTCGAGGATCAGCATCCGGGGGTTCTGGAGCACGGCCCGGGCCAGGGCGAGACGCTGGCGCTGGCCGCCGGAAAGGCCGGCGCCCCGTTCGCCGACGCTGGAGTTGTAACCCTGGGGCATCTGCATGATGAAGTCGTGGGCGCAGGCGATGCGGGCGGCGCGGATCATTTCCGCGGCGGTCGCATCGGGCTTCACCATCAGCAGGTTCTCGCGGATGGTGCCGTCGAAGAGGAGCGAATCCTGAGGCACCACACCGATCTGGCGGCGCAGGGAATAGAGCTCCACCTTGCCGATGTCGAGGCCATCGATCAGCACGCTGCCCCGCAGGGGGGCGTAGAAGCGGGGGAGGAGCTTGAGCAGGGTGGATTTGCCGCTGCCGGAGCCCCCCACCAGCCCCACGAAGGAACCGGTGGGGATCTCCAGGTCCACCCCATCCAGCACCAGGGGGCCCTGGTCGCGGAAGCGGAAGCCCACATCGATGAACTGCACCCGGCCCTGCAGGGGGGGCAGGGGGATGTTGCTGGCTTGCTCGGTGGTCTGCTCGGTGTCCCGGTCGACCACATCGGCCACCATGCGCAGGGACTGGGTGTTGAACTGGAAGTCCTGCCAGGTGCCCACCAGCTGCACCAGGGGCTGGCGGACGTAGCCGGCAAGGATGTTGAAGGCGAACAGGGCGCCGATGTTGAGTCGGCCCTGGATGACCAGCCAGATCGCCACGGCGACCACCACCAGCTGGCTGACGTTGCTGAGGAAGCTGGACAGGTTGGCGATCGCTTCGCGGGTCACCTTGAGCTTGAAGTCCTCGCCGATGTAGGCGGCGTAGCGGTTCTGGAATTCCCAGCGGGTCTTGAGTTCGGCGTTCTGGGATTTGATCGTCTGGATGCCGGTGATCGCCTCGTTGAGGAAACTCGAAGCCCGCACGGCCTGGGCCATGGTGCGGTGGATCTGGCTGCGCACCAGGGGATTGGTGACCAGCCCTACGGAGGCGATCAGGGGCAGGGTGGCCAGGGTCACCAGGGTCAGCAGGGGGCTGATGGCGAAGAGGATGCCCAGGTAGAGGATCGAGAAGGCGAAGTCCACCAGGGTGGGCAGGGTCTGGCCGAGCAGGAAGTCCCGCAGGCGATCGAGCTGGGAGAAATAGAAGGTGATCTGGCCCACGGGGCGGGCATCGAAGAATCCCTGGGGCAGGCGCACCATCTTGTCGAGGATCGTGGCCTTGGCGTCCTGGTCGACGCGGTTGGCCAGATCGGTGAACAGAAAGCTGCGCAGGGTCTTGAAGATGCTCTCCATCAGGGTGGCGAGCAGCATCACGCTGGCGATGCTCACCAGGGCGCCGAGGTTGCGGCTGGCCACCACGCTCTGGATCAGCACCATCAGGCCGAGGGGGAAGACGAGCCGCAGGGCATTGATCACCACCGAGGCCACCAGCACCTCGACCAGCTCCCGGCGGTGCTGGCGCAGGAAGGGGACATACCAGCTCCAGCTGAAGCGCTGCTGTTTGGCATCGGGCTTGCGGTCGAAGAGCAGCAGCTCCACCAGGCCGCCGTCGTGGGTGACCAGCTCCTCCGCCGGCACCAGCAGGGCGCCGAGCTCCGCTTCCAGCAGGCGGGCGCGGCCATCGGGTTCGACCCCGTCGAGCAGGCCGAAGTGGCCGTTCTGATACAGCAGGGCGGGGGCGGGCACCCGGCCCAGGCGGCTGACGGGCACGCGGGAGAGCACCACCCGCAGGCCGAGGGTGTCCATGATCTGGCCGATGTTGACCAGGTTGAGCCGGTCCTGGCGCTGCAGGATGGCGTCCACCTGATCGGCGAGGGCATCGCGGTTGAGGGGCAGGCCGAAGTAATCGGCCAGGGCCTGGCAGAGGGCGATGGGGACGGCCCGGGGGCCGCTGGCCCGGCCCAGGGCGAGCTGGCCGGTGCGGTCGCCTGCGCGGCGGGGCGGCGGCTCAGGTGTGGGGGTGTAGGGACTCTCGGCGGCAGCCGCCTCGGCGAGCACGGTGGGGGCGAGGGGCTCGGGGCCGAGGGTGATCGGTGCTTCCGCCTCCCGTGGGATGGCCAGGCCCACGAGCCGCAGCCAGGGGGCCTCCGGGCCCGGGGGCACCAGGGGCCGGTCCGACCACGGTTCGGCCAGGGGGAGGCCGCTGCTGGCGTACCAGCGGAAGCCCGGGGGCAGGCCCAGCTCAGCGGGGCCGCCCGGGGCCAGGCTGCGCAGGCGCACCTGATCGGGCGGCAGGGGCCAGTCGTCGAGGAGGGCTTCGCCGTGGGGATCCCGTTGGGCCAGGGCCAGCAGCAGGGTGTGGAGCTCGGCGGCGCTGGCCTGGTTGGCGAACCAGGCGGCGAAGTCGGGGTGGCCGCTCAGCAGGTCGCGGAAGGCGGCGGCCGGAAGCTGCAGGGCCTCCACCTCGGTGGTGGCGCGCAGATGTTCGCAGGGCTCGCGGCGCAGCAGGCCGGCCCAGCCGGCCAGGCTTCCGGGGCCGAGGCGCTCGATCGTGCGCAGGCCCCGCCCGGTGGGGCTGGGGCCGAGGCTGCGCAGCTGGCCGCTGCACAGCAGCAGCACCCCCTCGGGGGGCACGTCCGGGCGCAGGACGGTCTGGCCGATGCGGAAGCGCAGGGGCTCCAGCAGGGGGTCGATCGCCTCGCGGCGGGCGGGGGGGAGACGGTCGAAGGGGGCGAACTCGTTGAGCAGGCCGCTGATGGCTCCTGGGGAGGACGTCATGGACAGTCGTCCTCCTGCAGCAGGGCGAGCATCGCGTCGAGGGGCGGCAGCGGCTGGCCTTCGAGGAGGAGCCGGGCCCGCTGCTCGAGCCATTCCTCGAAGAGTTCGCCCATCATGCGCTCCCTGGTGGCGTCGTTCAACTCGGCCGGCAGGAACTGTTCGAGCCTCAGCACCACCCAGCTCTCGCCGGCCTGGAACGGTTCGAACAGCTGGCCGGGGCGGCCGCGGCGCAGGCGGCTGACCAGGCTCTCGTGGCCGGCGGCCAGGGGGAGGGGGCCGATCTGGCCGCGGCAGTGACGCTCGGGGCCTTCGGAATGGAGCGGCGCGAGGCCGTCGAAATCCGCTTCCCCTTCGGCGATCTGGTGGTGAAGTTCGGCGGCGAGGTCCTCGCTGTCGACGCGCAGCAGCGAATAGACCACCTGGTCGAGCTCGGGCTTGCGCTGCAGGAAGCGCACCTCCACCTCATCGTCCCAGCGGCAGCGCACCAGGCGCTGCAGGCGCCGCTTCTGGGTGGCGAGGATGCGCAGGTCGTCGAAGACCAGGCCGCGCTCCTGCAGCCAGCCGGGCACCTGGTCGTCGTCGGTGATGCCGCGGCGCTCCAGGAAGGCGGCCATCAGGGCCTTCTCCTCCTCCACGGGCAGGGGGATGGCGTGCACGAGCTGGTCGAGCACCCAGGCGCGGGCCAGGGGGCGAGCCTGGCCCTGCTGGCGGATGAGGCGGTTGAGTTCGGAGAGGGCCAGCCAGGGGCGGCCGGGGGGAAGCTCCACCACTGCCGGCTCCGGCAGGCCGGCGAGGGGTTCGGGCAGGGTGTCACGGGCGGTGCTCATCACGTGGACCTCCGGTGGGGCAGATCGAGGCGGGCCAGGGCGTCGGCCATCAGGGCCAGGCCGCGCTCCCGGCTCCAGGTGTCCCGGGCATAGGCGAAGGCGGCGGCGCCCATGGCGCGCCAGGCGTCGTCGTCCTCGATGAGCCGGAGCACGGCCCGGCACCACTCCTCGGGGCTGCGGGCGATCAGCACCTCCTGGCCATGGCGCAGGCCGGTGGCTTCGGCGGCCAGGGGGCTGAGCACCTGGGGGATGCCGTGGGCGGCGGCGGCCACCACCTTGCCCTTGAGGCCGGCGCCGGAGCGCAGCGGCGCCACGAACAGCCGATGGCGGGCGTACACCGTGGCGGGATCGGCCACCCAGCCCTCGACGACCACACCGGGCATGGCGCCCCAGTGGGCGGCCAGGGCGGCATCGAGGCCGCTGCCGTACAGGTGCAGCCGCAGGTCGGGCCGCTGCTGCTGCAGCGCGGGCCACACCTGCAGCAGGAAGGCCTCGACGGCGTCTTGATTGGGGGGGTGGCCGTAGCTGCCCAGGAAGGCGAGGCCGCTGCGGCCTTCAAGGGGGGCGGGAGTCTCCGGGCCCTGCACCACCCAGGGGCAGGGGGCGGTGGCGGCCTCGCCGAGGGTTTCGGCCTCGATCACCGCCCGCTCCACCTCCGAGTAGCTGAAGGTGAGATCCACCTGGCGCATCACCGCCAGCTCCTGCTGCTTCACCTCCTCCACCGCGTCGAGGGCCCGGCGGGCCGCTTCGCCGCCCAGGCCCTCGGCGCGGGCGGCGCGCAGCTGGCGCAGATGGTGCAGGTCGGCGTTGCAGAAGAGCAGGCGGGCCTGGGGGGCATGGCGCCGGATCAGGGGCAGGGCCGGGGCGGCCACCGTGTGGCGGGTGAGATAGATCAGGTCGAACTCATCACCCCGCTCGGCCAGGAACTGCTCGAGGGAGAGCACGAAGGGGGCATGGATGAGCTCGACGCCGCGGCGCTGGAGCTCTTCGCTGTAGTTGGCCAGCCAGGCCAGGTTGAGGGGCAGCAGTGTCACCTTCCAGCCCAGGGCCTGGAGCAGCTCGATCTCCACCAGGGCGGCATGGCTGCCGGCATCGCGATCGGGCCGGGGGGTTTCCTGGTCAAGGAACAGGGCGCGCCCCAGCAGGCCCCGGTCCTTGACGGCTTCGGCGCCGGCGAGGCTGGGCTCACCGCTGGGCTCGAAGGCTCCGGCCCATTTCTGCTGGAACAGGGGGCCGTTGACGGACTGGAAGCGCTTGAGCCCCGTCTCGGCGGCGGTGTCGGTGCCGCAGCTCCTGCCCTCGTGGTGGATCACCCGGGCCAGGGGGGCGTAACGCACCGTCTGACCGGCCTGCCGCACCTTGAAGGCCAGATCGGTGTCCTCGTAATAGGCGGGGGAGAATTCGGGGCTGAAGCCCCCGAGTCCGTTCCAGAGCTCGTGGCGGATGGCGAGGGCGGCGGCGCTGACGTAATCCACCTGGCGGGCGTAGGCGACGCGGGGGTCGTGGGGGTTGCCGCCGCGCCCGTAGTTCCAGGGTTCGCCGTTGCCCCAGACGATGCCGCCGGCCTCCTGCAGGCGGCCGTCGGGATAGAGCAGCTGGGCCCCCACCATCCCGGTGTCCGGCCAGCGCTCAAAGGGATCGAGCAGCTCCTCCAGCCAGGCGGCGCAGGGTTCGGTGTCGTTGTTGAGCAGCACCAGGAAGGGGGCCCGGGCGGCGGCGCCGCCGCTGCAGCAGGCCTGGTTGAAGCCCCGGGCGAAGTCGTGGCGGATCACGCGCACCCCGGGGGCGTCGACGGCCAGGGCCGCAGCCGTGCCGTCGGTGGAGCCGTCGTCGACCACCAGCACCTCGAACGGGATGCGGGTGGGGGCATAGGCGATCGCCGCCAGGCAGCGGCGGGTGACGCCGTACTGGTTGTGCACCGGGATCACGATCGACACGAGGGGATCGGCCGCGATCGGCAGCTGCAGGGGCTGGCGCGGCACGGCGCCACCGTCGGGGCCGGGTTCCTGGTCGCCGGCGCGGCTGGGCAGGGGGTGCTCGAGCAGGCGCTGCAGCAGGGGCAGGTCGGGGGGCAGGGGGGTGCCGTGGGCGTCGGCCCAGGCGAGCCAGGTGCGCAGGCTGCGGTAGCGCTCGCGGGCCAGGGGCGCGAGCTCGTCGGGGAAGGGGGGACGGGCGTGCTGCTGGAGGGCCGCCCAGGGGGTGAGGTGGAAGGGCAGCAGTTCGAAGCGTTGATCCAGCACCTGGCCGGCGCCGGTTTCCAGCTGGAGGTGGTGGATGGTGCCGTCTGTGAGGCCGGTGGGGAGTTGTTGCTGGAAGGGCCAGGGCCCCTCCGGCAGCGGCTCGGGGGGCGTGATCGGCAGGCTGGTGCGGCCGTCGAGGCGCAGCTGCAGGGGCTCGGGGCCCCGGCCCCAGCCGTGCAGCAGCGGGGCCTCCAGTCGGGTGAAGGCGCCTTCGCGAATCGGACCGTGCTGGCGCTGCTGGTCGATCTGGCCATAGGTGCCCGCGTCGAGCCGCATCGGACTGCCGGCCAGTTCCGTGCCGCTCCCCTCGACCAGCACCCGCAGCACCAGCCCCTGGGAATAGGGGGGCAGTGGGTGGGAGGGTCCCCACCAGAAGCGGAAACCGCAGGGCTGCTCGATCCCCAGCGCCAGCAGATCAGGCCGGGCCTGGGCCGCCATCAGCTCGGCGACCAGCTGGTGCTGGCCGGGATCGAGCAGGTCGTCGATCACCAGTTGGAGGCGCAGCGGCGCGGCGTTGGGCTGCAGGGGCCAGGGGCAGGCCCAGCCGCCCAGGCCGCCCTGCGGGCTCCAACCCTCGAGCCGGCCCACCAGGCCGGGGCGACGCCATTCGGCGAGACAGGCACCGGTGCCTTCCAGGGTGCCGGGCGGCTCGGCGAGCATCGCAGCCATGCTGGAATCGTTGGCGGAACCTTATTGCCCCTGACCCGCTTTGTCTCGTTCCGCCATGGACCCGGCAGGCGGCGAACCGGCGGTGCTGGTGCCGCTGCGGCTGCTGCGGGAGCTGGCCCTGCCCTATCCGGCGTACCACCGGCTGATTGCGTCGCTGCGGCCCGAGGCGGTCGCCGCCGGCGAGGATCCCCTGCTGGCGGAGCTGGCGGACGCCAGTGCCCAGGCCCTGCGTGGGGCCCTGGAGCAGGGCCGCCTTGAGGGCGCCCTCGCCGCCCACGACGACCTGCTGGGCCATGTGATCGAGCTGGCCGCGGCGCGTCCGGAGGTCTCGGCGGTGCTGTGGCAGCGCTACGGCGATCTGCTCGGCCAGTTGACGGGTCTGGTGCACGGGCGGGTGATCCCCCGCGATGGGGCCGCGCCCGATTTCGCTGCCGCCGAACGGGCCGCTGACGGCGCCCTCTGCCTGCGGATGGCGGGAATCCTCGAGCGGGCGTCGGCCCATCCCTGGGTGGTGCCCGACTGGCTACCGGTGCTGGAACAGCAGCTGGTGCAGCACGGCGCCCTGGCCTGGCAGCAGCGGCTCGCGCTGGATCCGGCCGCGGCTGGCCCCTGCCTGGATCTGTTCCTGCGACTGGGCCAGCTGCTCGATCCCCTGCCGGAGTGGGTGACGCTGGGCTGCCGCACGGCGATGGGGAAGGTGATCGAGGCGCTGCCTCCCTCCAGCGCCCTGGAGGCGTCGGAGCTGGCGCCGCTGATCGCGCGCGTGGGCCGGCTGCCGGTGGCGGCGGAGCAGCGACGGGCCTTCGACGCCGCCCTGATGCGGGCCCGCTTCAGCCTGGAGCTGTTGCAGCAGGGTCGCGGGACTGGGAGCCCGCCGGCCACCGCCGGCCTGGAGGTGCTGGAGGCGGAATGGCTGGAGGACGAAGCGCCCGATCCGGGGGCGTCGGCTTCCCTGCCGCCGGTGGAGTGGCGCCCGGGCGCCCTGGTGGTGGAGCTGGATGGGCTGGAGCTGCGGCTGCTGCGCCACGCCGAGGGGCCGGCCGGGACCCTGGAGGAGGCCCTGGCTGAACTGCGCCGCCGCCACCACGACAGCGACTTCTGGGGCGCGGCTGCTGTCGTGGCCTCCCCAGGCCTGCCGGACGCGCTGGAGGTGCTGCGGCGTTTCGAACTGGAGGCCGGCTTCTACGCCACCACCCAGGCACCGCTGGAGAGCCTGCGCCAGTGGGCCCAGCCGGCCCTGCAGGCCCTGCTGCGGGCCCAGGTGTGGAGCACCGATGCGGCCACCCAGGACCTGTGGCGGCCCTGGGGGCAGCCGGGCCAGCTGCGCCGACCGCCGGACGGGCCCGGGCTGCTGGAGCGGCTGGGTGGTGGGGAGGTCCTGGTGGTGGGTGAGGGCCCCGACGCCACCGAAGCGCTGCTGGAGGCCCACCGGGCCGGCCGGCTGTTCCTGGGGGGGGCGTTCGGCCTGCGCTGCCTGGCGGTGCCCCGGAGCCGCCACCCGCATCGCCCCGCGGCCGGTTTCGAGCACAGCCTCGAGGGCCTCGTGGCGGCGGTGGAGAAGCTGCACCAGGAACGGCCGTTCACGGTGCTGCTGGCGACGGGCGGGGCCTACCGGCTGCCCCTGGCCCAGGCGATCGGCAGCCGCTTCGGCGTGCTCGCGGTGGCGGGGGCCTCGTCCGCGGCGGCCTGGCTGGGGGCGCACACCGTGCCGGAGCTGCGCCGATGAGCAACCAGACCAATCGGGCCATGGACTGGCGGGCGGTGATCGCGGCCCACCCGCTGGAGAGCCACGAGGCGGCCGAGTGGCTGCGTTATGGGGTGGCCCTCAGCCAGCTGATCGAGCCCTCGGCCGAGGAGCGGCAGGCTCAGCAACAGGTGGGGCTGGCCTTTGCCCACGCCGAGGCGCTGGGGGCATCGAAGGAGGCGGTGGCCCAGAGCCAGCGCCAGGCGACGCTGCTGAGCCTGGCCGAGGCCCTGGAACTGGCCGGAGCAGCGGCGGCGGCGGCGGCGTTGCGGCGTCGGGCCGACGGGGCGTGATTGGCGGAGCGTGCGAGAGCAGGAGGGGGCTGGCTGGCGGGCTGCGGCGTTCTGTACAGGCTGTACAGGTTTGCGTCTCGTCCCATGGACCCCCTGGGTCCACCCCGGGACCCGCCGGATGGCTCGATTCCCTCCGGCGACCGCGCCAGGGGTCTGACCTGCAGAACAATTACCTTGACGTCAACTGATGACGGTTACCCCATGCGCACGATCGTGGATCTGCCTGAGGGTGAGCGCGATCAGTTGGACGCCCTCTGTTCCCAGCGGGGCATGTCCCGGGCCCAGTCGCTCCGGGAGGCCCTGACCCTGTCGCTGGAGCGGGAGCGTCCACGCCACGGGGACGTGTTCGGGCTCTGGAGCGATCGGGACCTCGATGGTTTGGCGCTGCAGCGGCGGATGCGGCAGGACTGGGACCAGCGTTGATGGGTCAGCTGCTCGACTCCAACATCCTGATCGATGTGTTGCTGGGCAGGGATGTGGCCCTGCCGTGGATCCAGGCACAGCCCCGCTGTTCCATCCGCGTGATCACCTGGATCGAGGTGCTGGTGGGTTGCGGCCCGGGCGAGAGCGAGGCGGTGGAGGTGTGGTTGCGGGGCTTCCACTGCCCCCGTGCCCTGGGGCTGACAGTGCAGGACGCCACCATCCTGGCCACCGCCCGTTGCCATCAGTTGCGGCTGGCGACGCGCAACACCCGCGATTTTCCCCAGGAGCTGGCCGGCGTGGTTGTCCCCTACAGCCCCTGAGGGACGCGGTGGCCAGCAAGCGAACCCTCAATGCCAGGAACCTGGAGACCCTGGGGGCGGCGGCCCTGGCGGAGCTGCTGATGGAGGTGTCCGGTGGCCAGGCGGTGATCCAGCGGCGGCTGCGCCTGGCGCTGGCGGCCGCGGAGGGTGCCGACGGCGCCGCCCAGGAGGTGCGCAAGCGGCTGGCGGCGATTGATCGGGCAAGGACGTTTGTCGGGTCGGCCCGGCGCCCCGCCCTGCTGAGCGACCTGGAGGCCCAGCGGCAGGCGATCACCGGAGCGATCGCGAGCGCGGATCCCCGCGGGGCCTGCGAGCTGCTGCTGCGCTTTCTGGAGATCTCGGAGGGGGTGCTGGCGCGCTGCTCCGACGGCACCGGCGCCGTGAGCGGCGTGTTCGAGCGGGCCGCGGGGCAGCTCGGGCCGCTGGCGGTGGCCGCCCAGCTGCCCCCGCAGACCCTGGCGGAGCACGCCGCCGAGCTGCTGGTGGAAAACAGCCATGGGGTGTTCGACGGGCTGGTGCCGGCCCTGAAGGAGGCCCTCGGCGAGGGGGGCCTGCAGCGGCTGGAGCAGTGCTGCCGCGAACGCGGCGCCCGTGACGGCAGCCGGCTGCTGCTGCAGATCGCCGAGGCCCGGGGGGATGTGGAGGGCTATCTGGGCCAGTTCAGCGCCGCGGATCTGCGCCGGCGCCCGATCGCCGCCAGCGTCGCCCATGTCCTGCTGGCCAACGGTCGGGCCGGGCAGGCCCTGGAGATCCTCGATGGCGCCACAGCCGAAAGCCCCGGTCCGCTGGATGGCGCCTGGCACGACAGCCGCATGGCCGTTCTGGAGGCCCTGGATCGCCCCGCTGAAGCGCAGGAGATGCGCTGGCAGTGGTTTTGCCGCACCCTCTCGATCCCCCACCTGCGCGACGTTCTGCGGCGCCTCGATGCCTTCGAGGATGGGGAGGCGGAGGAGCGTGCCCTGCGGGTGGCCGAGCAGCACCCGAACCACCTGCGGGGGCTGGAGTTCCTGGTGGCCTGGGGGGCACTGGCCCGGGCGGCCCGCCTGGTGCTGGCCCAGGCCACGGCATGGGACGGCGAGGCCTTCGCCCTTCACAGCGCCGCCGCTGAACGGCTCAGCGCCGACCACCCCCTGGCGGCCACGCTGCTGCTGCGGCCGATGGTGTGGGGGGCGCTGGAGATGGGCCGCACCAGCCGCTACCGCCACGCCGCCGAGCACCTGCGCAGCTGCGATCTGCTCGCCGACCGAATCGACGACTGGCAGGGCCACCCCGACCATGCCGCCTTCGTGACAAGGCTGCACGGCCGCTTCGGGGGCCGGTGGGGCTTCTGGAAGCTGGTGGAGCCGTGAGGTTCAGGGCCGTGGCTCCAGGGTGCTGGACCTGTCCATAGAGGCTCCAGAACGCGGGGGGGCGTCGAAGTGTTGGAACTCCTTCAGGTGGATGGAGGATTGCCCGCCAGGAGTGATTCAATGGCCAACGCAATGGATTGGGCATTGATCTCTAGCGTCGGAGCAGCGTCAGACTGCTTAGGGTGCGCTTCAACATGGAGTTTTGAATATCGCTTCAGCGGAAGAAGTGCCGCTAGACGCTTGAAGCAGTCATTGTGCTTTCCAACGATGGCCAGCTCAATGAGCTCACAGGAAGGATCGGCAAAGATCAGATTGGTAAGCCCTGCACCATGAAACCCAACAATGGTGCTCGCCCTGCTGAAGATATAGATCTGTTGCAGCACGCTGTACTTTTCAGCATGGATGATGGTGAATCCAATCGATTCCAGTCTTTCAGCCAGTTCTAACTCGTTGTGTATCGCCCGTGCTCCCTTCACTCCTCTAGAAAGGAATATCCTCTCGATCTTGACGGGCAAGCCAGACAGGACGGACTCCGGTGAATTTCTCAGCCATGCCTTCAGGGAGGAAAGGGCCGACTTTCTGAGCTGCTGAACGGAAGAATGACAGGGATTCAAGTGGCTACTGGAGGTGGCCAGACAGGAGCCTGTCGTGATGGCATATTTTCTTGGAAGGGTGATGTAATCCCCTCCCAGGACCGTCAACCACTGGAACTGGAAGGATTTAAAGATGTGGGGAGCCAGCAAAACAAGGCGGCGCTCTTCTTTCCTTTTCTTTTGATGGTCGAGCAGAAGTGCCCAGGAGGCCATTCCTTGTGCAACCCAGTGGTAGTAGTTGTTGGCCCAACGATTCACAGCGATGGCAAAGACGTGTTGATCGCTATGAAGATTCAGGCTCGATACAATGTTCTCAGTCGATTTCTGCAGAGAGGTTTCGCTCGGCTTCTCCATCGCCAAAGCGGATTCCAGCGTGCCGTCTGCCTGGTAGACGTAAGCCTCGCTGTAATACACGACCTCCTTGTGGGTAGTAATGATCGGCTCTGTTGTTGCGTCGCGAGGAAGCCATGATTGCAGCTCTATGTCACGATGGCTTTCCATCTTGGAAGCAAGGCCGTCGATATCTTTCATTGGAATCAGATCGCAAACGGTGCAGCCTCGCAAAGATCTAGAAGAGATCTGTGTAGTACCTTCCCATCAGGCTCTTGGTGGAGCCTTGCAAGTGGAGGGAGCCCATCCAAATTCGCTGCCCTTCGTCGGTGAAGACATAGGCACGCCTATCGCCGTCAAAATGAACGGACTTGATCGGCATCTTTGAGCGAGGTTCAATTTTGGACTGGATGCCGTGGGAGCCCAGTGTCAGGGTTCGCAGCATGTTGTCAAAGGAAAGGCAATCATCGTGGCTAGGGCTGAAGTTTGGAATCGGATCTGAGCTGTCAATCAGCACGAAGCTGTTGGTAAATCCATGTTCTTGCTTGATCGCATAGGAATGAAATGTCATATCGCAGATTCCGCCAAGGCCACCCCTTTCGAGGTACTTAGGAAACCAGGATGTTAATGCTTTGATCACCGAGCCTGTATAGACTGTCAGAACCATGTCGCAATAGTACTCCAGGTAATCCTGTTTAAACCATGCCGTTGCAGGGCACTTGAGGCCCGTCAATGCGGCATCAGGACTGACAGGTCCAAAGCCAGAAAGAATGATCGAAAGATCTTGAAGAACAAGAACATCCGATTCCACCGTAAAGGCGGACTTGATGTTCAGATGCCGAAACAGATTCCGTAGATAAAACATGCGGAGGATGCTCCGCAACTCAAACTCATGGTGGTTGGTTGAGAGATGGACGTAGGAGTCAATGAACGTCGTGATGTCTTCGCCGTCAAGTAAGCCTGTTGAAACCGATGTAGACCTTCCGCCCGCAGTGATGGCAAAATCATCGTTGGCATCGATGTAAAGAATCTCCCTGCTGACAGGCTGGCTCTTTGTGAGGCTTGAAATAGAAAGCGGAAGATAGATCTCATCCCACTGAGTCTTTTTGGCGCCAAGCCAGTGAGGTAGTGCAATGACGGGATCATTCACGTGTAAACTTACACTATCTGACCGTCATAATTTAACACGTCTTTTTCTTGTGTCAATCACAGTCGGGACACATTTAGAGAGAGCTTAAGCTCCAATGAGTGGCCATCGGTATCAGAAACGAGCCGTCCATGTTGGACTGGATTCATGAAACGCGCGTTGTCTAGAGAGGCATGGGCATTTAGCCGAAACAGGTGAGGGATCTGCTGGCCTTGAAGAATCGCTGCCCGAGGTCCTGCATGGTTTGCTGCTGGACGGCGGAAGTGGCGCGTAAGCGCGCATCAAGGTGCTGAAGCTCTCCTTCAGCATGCTCAATCACGGCTTGCCCCCAATCCATCCCCTTGAAACCCATGCGCTCAAGGCTTGGGAACTCATAGCGGTCACTCAAGACAACTGGAATCGAGCCAATGCCAAGTGATTCCCACAGTCTGAGGGTATTTGGACCGGAGCCTGCAGGGCACAATGAGAAGAGAGAATGTGAGAGTAGCTGATTATAGTTTTGGATCGACTCTTTCTCCACGGCATCTTTGTCGGACTGCTTGTTGGCAATCTGAAAGTTGTAGACAACTTTGTTGAAGTGCCACAAGTCTGTCACTTCTACCTCGTAGCCTGTCAGGGAGGCCAGGCTTGTTAGCCGTTTCCTGATATCCGTTGGGTAGTGCTTCATGTGGGCGCCTTTGAAGGAGGCAAAGATCGTTTTCTCCTGGACCGGTAGAAGCTCGAGACCGTCGCGTCTTTCGGGATCCAGAATATTGACGGCATAGAGAGGCCAGGCCTGCAGGCTCAAGCCAAGCTCATGGTCCCAACCCTTTTCCTTGTGGGCAATCCATAAATGCTTGACACCCGCCTGCTCAAAGCGATGCGTATGTTCTTTCCAGCGAATGTGCTGGCAGACACTGTGCACTTCCAGCGGCTGGTCGAGCATCTCCCGCACCGCTTCCAGGCGGCTGTGAAAGGCACCCAGAAGCTGCTCGGGAAATGTCTTCTTGTCGATCCATGTAGCCCAGGGCATGCCCAGGTAGACGTGGACGCCAGTTCGGTCACGATAGGGTGCAGAGAATCGTTGATGGCGTTCAAAAGCATCTTGCTCCGTCCGGCAGGGGTACTGCCAGAAATTCAACTGTGATGGAAACAGCTTCTCCGAGGAGTATTGGTTCGGCTTCCACTCCAGAACAGGTGAGGCGAAACCATGCAAGAAGGCCTCGCTCAGTGATTCGCTATCCCAATCAGAATCCTTGGGGTCGGAAAATGTGAGTGCTGACGGCCAGAAGCGGTCAATCAATGCAATTCGACCGTCGCGAGCCCTTAGCGAAAAGCGACTGTTGTATTGGTGGATGACTGGCCAGTGGAGGCCATCAATGGTCTTGACAAGCTCCAGTCTCCTGTCTTGAAGTTGAAGCCGTAATGGCAGCGTCTCCTGGCTGGTGATTGTCATGGGCTGAGCCGCGCGCTCAGGCTGCTCTGGTGACTTTTCGGCAAAGACAATGAGTTCTACAACATGGGAGTGATCGATGGTGTCGATGGCTGATTGTGAGATGTTGTTCAAGCGAAGTCTCAGTTGGGCCCAGTTCTCCTGAAGCACCCTGTCATCGATGAAGAGTCTTCGCCCATCGCCCCTGACTTCGGCGGTCGGCTTGACGGAAAGTGGCTTCCAGTCTCCATTGCCATTTACCCGACCTTCCAGTTCAAGCTGGAAAGGGCCGGAAATGGTGCGGGGCAACCTGAGCTGCAGGCCGTTGACGCGTCGTTCACCTTCCAGCTCCAGAACAGCTCCCGCCGGACTTGTCAGCTCATGGAATGGCCGCGTCGAGGCATGGTCGCTGCGGTGACAGCCCAGGGGCGGATTGGCCCAGGCCAAACCGGTGCTCTTGTGATGCTCTTTGAAGATTTCTGCTAGCCCAGCATCCTTGGCCAGGAGTTGGTGCACGCCACGATCAACGGACTGCTGATTGATCAGAACTCCAGGGCAGGGGTCGCTTGCCCGTGTCCAGATCGTGTGCTCCAGCTCTGAGGATTCATTCAGGGACAGGGTGGGGTGAACATAGCTGGTTCCCCCGTAGAGTCGATCAGAGTTCTTGTCGTAATCCCTTCTCGTTTCGGCTTGGTGATGTAAGGTCTCGATGTGATGGCATGGATTCTTGACCGTCAGGCCATAGCTCCACAGCACATAGGCGATTCGATTGTCACAACCGGGAAATCCGATGGGAAAATCGGCGGCATAGAGCAGGCTTCTGGGGATGGGCGCGTCACTGCGCAAAGCCCATGTGTCCTGTGTCCAGTGAGGAAACCGATTCAGCCGTGCTGGTCTCCCCAATGGGTCAGGGTTGTACCGGCTGAGCGCGACGACACTCTCTGGGGTATCCAGTACTGTTTCCATATGCTCCCACCCCTGACCAAGGGCGATGTCCGAGTTGATCAGAATGCCGATGGCGTCGGGTTGATCCTTCAGCATCCGCATCCAGCTTGCATACGTGAGTCGGTTCGCGTCCTCCAGGAGCTGGACCGGCATCCGCGCAGGGCCAGGTAGAGCAGGCGCATCGGGTTCATGCAACACCACGACCATGTCCAGCTGGGGATGCTGCAGGTTGCTGCGCAGGCAATGATCAAGCTCGGCCTGGCGATCAGGCGTTTTGGCGCGGTAGTACTGCGTGTAGAGGACTTTGCGCATCATCGGACCCTGCGCGGATGCCTGGCGACAGCAGGATGGCTCCCCGATGCCATCCCTGGAGGCATGGTGGGGCTACGCCTGTGTGGTGCCATCGTCGCCGTCATGGATCTCTGCCAATTCAGAAAAGAACAGAACAAACAATCTCTTCTGGGGTTGGCATCGGGTTGGTGTCTCCCGCGAGGAGGGTGCCCTTTCCAGAAGGACGGCTCCCGGTTGTTTGGCCGATCGCAGGATTCAGGCCGTCGCGACATGGAAGGGCTCCTCTTGCCAATCAGCCTGCCGTCGGCGTGGCTGACCTTCGGCCAGATCCTTCCGTGGCCATGCCCGGTGATGCCGTTTTCAAGCCCGCATCCCTCCATCGGATCATGCTATGGACGGGTGCGGTTGGCTTCTGGTGAGTTGGCTGTGCAGGCACTGAACAGTGGCTGTGGTCTGCGTGTTGGGGCGCCAGCGCCACGGGCCAACGCCCGTGTGGGTGTCGCTTCGTTCAGCCTGGGAGGTCGCGTCCTGGCGTTGCCGGCGGCCCTTGAGGTGTGTCGCCTTCCATCCAGACGGCGACATCCTCGGCGAAATCTCTCGCCAGGATCTGTCGCCCATAGGGTGTCACCCGGGTGGGTTCCCCAGGACTCCGGCCTGGAGTCTGGTGGAGGCTCGCCGCCAGGCCCTCCAGCCAGCTGCCGTCGTTGCCGCTGCGCCAGCCCAGGCCCAGGTCCCTGGCCTCCCGCTCCATCCAGCCCCCCGCGCGTCCCAGCACCGCCGCCGGTCGGCCGCTCAGGAGCCGGGCGGCGCCGTAGCACCACAGCAGGCCTGAACTGCGCTGCCGGTAGAGGGTCGGGTCGTAGGCGAGCAGGGCCCCATCACAGCCCGCCAGCAGCCCCTGCATCGCCACCGGCTCCACCCGCCCGCTCAGCCACTGGAATCCGCTGATCCGCTCCCGGGCCCGCTCCAGGCTGGTGCGCTCCGCCTCGGGCAGCGGCTCCCGGCTGTGCAGGTGGAACAGCCACTCCGCCTCCGCCAGCGCCGCTGGCCGGGGCGCCCCCTCCAGCAGGGCATGCACCACCTCCAGCGCTTCCCTGCGGCCCTTGCCCGGCTTGAGGTCGCCCCAGTGGAGCAGGATCCGTGGCCGGCCGCCCGCCGAGGTGGGCGGCGGCACGGGCTGGCCAGCCCCGACCACGGCCGGATGCAGGCCGGCGCAGGTCAGGCCCGCCGCCGCCAGCAGGGGCGCGTAGAGCTCCAGGCTCTGCTGGCTCGGCAGCAGAAGCCGCAGCCGATGGCCGCCCCGCTCCACCGCCCGGGCCAGGGCGCCCAGGGCCACCCGGCAGTTGCTGGTGGCGTCCGCCTCTCCCCCCGGCCCCTCGAGGGTTTCCCCCGGCGCGAACATCAGACTCACCACCACGTCGGCCGCAGGGCAGTGGCACAACGCCCGGGCCAGCCCCAGCAGCTGGAACGGCAGCGCCGTGTGCATCACCCAGCCGCCCACGGGCCCCTGCTCGGCCAGCGCCCTGTGCAGCTGGCTCTCCATCCGTCGGGCCAGGTGCACCGTGCCGCCCAGATCGGCCCAGTGCCGCGGGTCCACATAGCCGCAGTCGCGGAACACCCCCCGGCATCCGGCGGCAGGCACCGCCGCATCGGCCCAGCACTGCACCGACCAGTCCCTGCCCCCCAGCGCCGCCAGCAGTCGGGTGTTCACATCGCCGTGGTGCCCCACATCGCTGGCGTAGGCCGGATCCACGATCACCACCCGGCCGGTTCGCTCCATCCGCTCCGCTTCGATGTCAGCGGCTGCCGACCGCCGCACAATGGTGCCAGTGTTCCCCAGGCAGTGACCCGAAACGGCTGGCCCACGGCATCGGAACTCCTGCAGGAGCTCGCCGGCGATCCCCCGGCAGAGCCGACCCTGCAGGGCGACCAGCTGCGCTGGCTGGGTCGCTATGGCCTGGTGGAGGAGCTGGAGCGATGGGTGGGACGGTTGCGGAGTTCCCCCCACTGGGGAGCACCGCTGGCGCTCGAGGCGAGTCTGGCCTGGTGGCTCGCCGGGGACGGCCACCGGGCCGATCTGGCCGTCCTGGAGGCCGATGAGCTCGATCCCTCCCTGGGTCTGGTCCCCGACCCGTGGGGCCTCTGGCCCATGGCCGGCGAGGCGAAGGCCCCCACGCCCATGGAGCAGCGGGCCGACGCCGCGGCCCTGGCCGCCCGGATCCGTCGCTGGCGTTGGCTGGAGCCCGCCGCCCTGGCCGAGGACTGGCGGCAGGGGGCCCAGGCCGACTGGACGATGGCCCTCACCAGCCCGGGGCTGGATGAACTGGTCCTGCTGCTCCGCCATGGGCCAGCTGTTGAGCCACCGATGGAGCCCTTCCTCGCCGACCTGGTGGGCGATGGGCCGATCGCGGACTGTCCGGATCCGGCCTTTCAGTTCTGGGCCCTGCTCACGGATATCCGACCGGACTGGTCGCACGCGCGCCTGCGGGCCGCCGATCTCGCCCTGGCCCGGGGGGACCGGCAGCGCTGCGCCAGCTGGATCGCCACCGCCTCCCCCGACACCCAGCGCAGTCCCTGGTACTGGGACATCGCCGCCCGCGCGGCCCTCGAGGCCGGCGCCATCAGCCCAGCCCTCGACCACTGGGGCCAGGCCCTGGCGGTGGCGCCCCCTGAGCTGGCCGAGGTGTTCCGCCAGCGACGCCGCGAGGCCCGGCGGGGCCCCGGCCTGCTCCAGGCCCGCTCCTTGCTGGAGGGCGGTGAGACGGGGGCGGCCCTGGCCTTGCTGCAGCGGCTGGTGGTCGACGATCCCCAGTGGCAGCCCCTGCGCGCCCTGTTGCAGCGGGCCGAAACCGCCGCCGCCCCTGCCGGCGGAGCCGCAGCGGTGGCCCACCAGCCCCCGCAGCGCTTCGGCCAGTTCCTGGAGCAGGCCGCCGCCCGCATCGGACTCCCCCTCCCTCCGGCCGGCGCCCGCGGCCCGGCGCCGGAGCCCGAGGCGGCTCGCCAGCGGCTGGAGGCCTTTTCGCGGACCCTCAGCGATGCCGAGGCCCGCTTCGCCCTGGGGGCCTGAAGGCCGGCCGTCAGCCTCCGGCGGCTTCGATCCGTTCCAGCAGGGCGGCGATCAGGACCTCCGCCCGCCGTTCCTCCTGCTGGTGCTGCTCCAGCAACCTCCCCTGCTCCTGTTGCGCCAGCACAGACATCTCCAGTTGCTCCTGCACTTGCTGCAGTTGCAGCAGATTCAGTTCGGCTTCATCCCGTGCCTCTTCGAGCTGGCCCTGGAGGCTGGCGATCTCGGCGGCCAGAGCCTGGGGGTCTGCTGTGGGGGCAGGGGTTTCGCTCATCGGGGTGAGCTTAGGGGGCGTTTTCGTTAGCGTCGAGTCACCGCCGCGCTGACGGCCCCGGTGGCTCCCCCTAGCGTTGCCGGGTGGTCTGCCCCGGCGCCGTGCCCCTGGCCTCCCCGATCCTTGATCAGCGCACCTACCGCCACCAGGCCGCCTTTCAGCACGATTTCGCGGCGCAGTGGAGTGATCTGGAAAGGCAGGTGCGCACCAGCCTGCGCCTGATGGCCCTCAACGGCATCCGGGATCCCCTCACCGATGCCCCCATCGCCGCCGCTGATCTCCAGGTGGTGGGCCCCAACTTCCGCGAAAGCCTGCAGCACGATGGCCTGGTGTCCCGGCAACGGGCCGTGCTGCTGCTGCTGCGCCAGCTGATCGAAGCCGGGCGGCTGCCGCGGCTGGAAGCCCTGCGGCTGTACTGCCCGGAAGCCATCACCCTGTTCGCCCAGCGCCTGCGGGGCCTGGTGGCCCACTATCAGGGCAGCGAATACCTGCCGGATCCCCAGGATCCCCGCCGCCAGCAGGTGCACCACGACGATCTCTGCGCCCTCAGCTTTGCCGACGCCAGCTTCGATGCGGTGATCTGCAACGAGATCCTCGAGCACGTCTACGACCTGCCGGCCGCCCTGCGGTCGATGCGGCGGGTGCTCGTGCCCGGTGGTGCCCTTCTCGGCACGGTGCCCTTCGCCTATGGCCAGGCGGCTTCCACGGTGAAGGCCGTGCACCGGGGCCGGGGGCAGGAGCCCCAGCTGCTCACGGAGCCCGAGTTCCACGGCGACCCGGTGCAGCCGGGACAGGGATCACTGGTGTATCGCATCCCCGGCTGGGAGTTCCTCGACCAGCTGCGTGACGCCGGCTTTGAGGATCCCCGGATCGAAGCCATCCATTCCCCCACCTACGGCGTTCTCGGCGCCGAGATCCCCTGGATCCTGGTGTTCATGGCCCAGTGCCCGCCGGATCCAGCACCTGCAGGCTGAACGGCGGCGCCAGCGACGCCTCCGCCCAGGCGGCCGTTGCGTCCTCGCCGCTCCACACCAGCAGCTCCACCAGATCGCCGATCCGCTCGCCGCCGGCTGCCACGTCGCCGGCGTCCAGCGGCACCGCATGGGGTTGGAGCGCCTCCGCCCTCCAGCGCTGCTCCAGGGCTGGCTGGCCCAGGTCCAGCGGCGGGCCGTCCACCAGCAGCGGCAGCACCCGCAGCCGCGCCTCGCCGGCGATCGCCAGCGACACCCGCAGCGCCGATCCGGCCGCCATCAGCGCATAGAGCGGCACCCCCGGCACCAGGCGGCCGTTCAGGTTCCGGTGGGGCCGGTTGTTGTTGTAGGCCGCGCAGGCCTCCTCCGCCACGTGCAGGATCGCTGGGGGCACCTCCGGCCCCTCGGCCCGCCGGAACCGCTGCTCGTTGGGGAAGCCGATCGCATCGGCCATCGCCCGCCCGTACACCTCCGCCTGGGCCTCGCCATCGAAGCGGCCCCGGGCGAAGAACTGCCGTGCCGCCAGGAAGCTGCCCTCCAGGCCCCGCTCGCCATGCAGGTGGAAATAGAGGCAGTTGTAAAAGCCGAATTTGATGCTGGCCCCGTAGGCGCTGCGCACGGTGGTGAGGTGGGCGCCGCCGCAGAGGGCCTCCGGCAGGAAGTCCTCGCTGGCCACCGCCGCCTGCTCCACCCCCACCAGCCAGAGGTAGTCCAGGTGGCGCTCGGCCGAGATCGCCCCGCGCTTGAACGCGAACGGTTTGCGGGCCACCAGCGGGCTGCCCGCCTTGCCGCACACCAGGTTGAGGTAGGTGAAGTTGACGCAGTCGAAGCTGGCCACCGCCGCCGGGCTGGCCCAGAAGTGCTCCACCGCCTGGCGATCCAGCAGCAGCAGCTCATCGGCATCCACCGACAGCACCACATCGCCCGTCGCCAGCCCGTAGCCGTGGATCCGCTTCTCCCGCTCGCCCGCAAACACGCCGTGGTGGTAGTTGATCGGCACCCCCAGGCGCCGGGCCAGCAGGGCGAACAGGCCGGCGGCCCGTGGGCTGGGCAGCTCCAGATCCCGTCCCACCAGCGGCTCGAGCAGCTCCCGGGTGAACTGAAACGGCCCGTCGTTCACCACGATCTCGTCAACCCAGGCCAGCCGCTCCACCACCCGCTCGATGAAGTCGAAGTCCTCGAAGAACTGGATCACCACCGAGACGCTTGCCATCGGCTCAGCGGCGCACCCAGTCGGTCACACCGCCCGGCCGGTCGATCAGCTCGATGCCCTCGGCGGCCAGTTCGGCCCGGATGCGGTCGGCGGTGGCGAAATCCCGGGCGGCCTTGGCGGCCCGGCGCTCCTCGATCCGTTGCTGGATCGCCCCCCCATCCGCCGCCGGCTCCGCGGGCGCCTCCGCCTCCAGCCCCAGCACGCCGGCCAGCTCGCTCAGCAGCTGCCAGCGGGGTTGCAGCTCCGCCGCCTCCGCCGCCGTGTCGGCTTCGGTGTCCCCGCGCTCCAGCCGGTTGGCCAGGGCCCGCAGGGGTCGGGCCAGTTCGAACAGCACCGCCAGGGCCGCTGAGGTGTTGAGGTCGTCGTCCATGGCGGCGGCGAAGCGGCCGCGGGCCCCGGCCAGCTCCGCTGCCAGCTCGCCGGTGGGCTCACCCGTCGCCGGCGCCCCCCAGCCCAGGCCCGCCCCGTGGCGCCCGGCCAGGCCCAGGGCGGCGTCGAGCCCCTTCCAGCCCGTGGCGGCCGCCGCCAGGGCCTCGCCGGTGAAGTCGAGCGGCTTGCGGTAGTGGGCCTGCAGCACGAACAGCCGCAGGGTCATCGGGCTGACACCGCTCTCCAGCAGGGCGCGGATCGTGGTGAAGTTGCCCAGGGATTTGGACATCTTCTCGCCGCCCACATTCACCATGCCGTTGTGCAGCCAGTAGCGCGCCAGGGGCTGGCCGCTGGCCGCCTCCGACTGGGCGATCTCGTTCTCGTGGTGCGGAAAGATCAGGTCGGCGCCGCCCAGGTGGATGTCGATGGTGGTGCCCAGCTCCTCGCGCACCATCGCCGAGCATTCGATGTGCCACCCCGGCCGCCCCGGCCCCCAGGGGGAGGGGAAGCTGGGTTCCCCGGGCTTGGCCCCTTTCCACAGGGCGAAATCGAAGGGATGGCGTTTGCGGGCCTCCTCCGCCTCGTTGGTGCGGCCGCTGGCCCCCTCCTGCTGCTGGTCGAGGGCGCGGCCGCTGAGCTTGCCGTAGTCGGCCTGCCGCATCACGGCGAAATAAACATCGCCATCGGCGGAATAGGCCGCCCCCTTGGCCTCCAGTTCACCGATCAGTTGCCGGATCGCCTCCAGGCTGCGGGTGGCCCGCGGCATCCGGTCCGGGGGAAGGATGTGGAGGGCGGCCATGTCGGCCTGGTAGGCGGCGATGTTGCGCTCGCTGACCACCGCCATCGAGCTGCCCTCTTCTTCGGCCCGCTTGAGGATCTTGTCGTCGATGTCGGTGAAGTTCTGCACGAAGGTGACGGCGTAGCCGCTCCACACCAGGAAGCGCCGCAGCACGTCCCAGACGATGTAGCTGCGGGCGTGGCCCAGGTGGCACAGGTCGTAGACCGTGACCCCGCAGCAGTAGATCGACACCTTGCCCGGCTGCAGGGGTTCGAAGGGCTCGCAGCGGCGGCTGAGGGTGTTGGTGAGCCGCAGGGTCAACGGCCCGCCCCCGCCCCTGCTCCCGCGCCAGCACCCGCCTGGCCCAGGCGGCCGCCGCCGTAGCCGGCCCGGCTGCGCACGTTGGTGCACCAGTCGCCGTGCGCCAGGTACCACTCAACCGTTTCCCTCAGGCCCTGGTTGAAGTCGTGGCGGGGCTGCCAGCCCAGCTCGGTGCTGATCCTCTCCGGGTCGATGGCGTAGCGCCGGTCGTGGCCCGGCCGGTCGGCCACCGGCGTGATCAGGCCGGCGTGGGGGGAGCCGTTGGGCCGCAGCTCGTCCATCAGGGCGCAGATGGCCTGCACCACCTCCTTGTTGGTGCGCTCGCCGTGGCCACCGACGCAGTAACTGCGGCCCACTTCGCCGCTGGTGGCCGCCAGCAGCAGCGCTTCGACGTGGTCCTCCACGTACAGCCAGTCCCGCACATTGGCGCCGTCGCCATACAGGGGGATCGGCTCACCGGCGGCGGCCTTGAGGATCACCACCGGGATCAGCTTCTCGGGGAACTGCCAGGGGCCGTAGTTGTTGCTGCAGTTGGTGAGCACCACCGGCAGCCCGTAGGTGTGGTGCCAGGCCTGCACCAGGTGGTCGCTGCCCGCCTTGCTGGCCGAGTAGGGGCTGCGCGGGTCGTAGGGGGTGGTTTCCGAGAACCGCCCGGTGGCCCCCAGGGAGCCGAACACTTCGTCGGTGCTGATGTGGTGGAAGCGGAACTGCTCCCGGCGCTTCGCCGCCAGCCCCTCCCAGTGGGCCCGCACGGCCTGCAGCAGGTTGTAGGTGCCCATCACGTTGCTGACCAGGAACGCGCCCGGATCGTCGATCGATCGGTCGACATGGCTTTCGGCCGCCAGGTGCAGCACCAGATCCGGATCGGCCTGGCGCACGGCCGCCGCCACGGCCTCCCCGTCGGCAAGGTCCACCTGCAGCAGGCGGTGGCGCGGACCGTCGGAGCGCTCGGCCGCCTCGCCCAGCTCCGCCAGGGTGTTGTACACCCCGAGCAGATCGCTGGCGTAGCCCATCTTGTCGAGGTTGAACACCGTCACGGTGCTGTCCCGCAGCAGCCGCCGCACCAGCGCCCCGCCGATGAAGCCCGCCCCCCCCGTCACCAGGATGCGGCGACGGCCGGCGAGCAGCACCGGCAGGTCGAGGGGGTGGTTGGGGAGCATCGGGCTGGGGCGAAACGACGGAGGGGGTCAGGTCTGGGGCCGGGGGATCTGCGCCAGCACCTCGGCCAGGGCGGCCTGCCAGTGCTGGCCCTCCAGCTCCAGCGCGTGCCGGGTGGTGCCAGTCTCCAGCAGCGAATAGGCGGGGCGCCGGGCCGGGGTGGGGTAGTCGGCGGTGGTGATCGGCCGCACCCGGGCCGGGGCCTCGATCAGCCCCCGCGCCGCCGCCTGGGCGCCGATGGCCACGGCGAAGTCGTACCAGCTGGCGGCGCCGCAGTCGCTCCAGTGGTGGTGACCGCTGACGCCCCGCGCGATCACCCGCCAGCAGGCGGCCGCCAGCCCGGCGGTGGCGGTGGGGCAGCCCACCTGGTCGGCCACCACCCCCAGGCTCTCGCCGGCGGCGGCCTTCGCCCGGTGCAGCCGCAGCATGGTGAGGCAGAAGTTGGCGCCCACCGGGCCGTACACCCAGCTGGTGCGCAGCAGGCAGAGGCGATCGGCGCTCAGGGCCGCCGCCGCCCGCCGTTCCCCCTCGGCCTTGGTGGCGCCGTAGACCCCCAGCGGCGCCAGGGCCTGCTCCGGGGCGTAGGGATGGCCCTGCTCACCGTCGAAGACGAAATCGGTGCTCACCTGCAGCAGCCGCCCGCCGCCTTCGGCCAGGGCCTCGGCGAAGGCCCCGGGGGCGCCGGCGTTCACCGCTTCGGCCAGGGCCGGTTCCGATTCGGCCCGATCCACCGCCGTGTAGGCGCCGGCGTTCAGCACCCAGTCGGGCCGGTGCTGGGCCACCGCCGAACGGCAGGCGGCCGGGTCGGCCAGATCCAGCTCGCCCCGGCCCGTGGCGATCAGTTCGATCCCGGTGGGGGCCGAGGCCACCAGGGCCTGGCCCAGCTGGCCGTGGCGACCGGTCAGCAGCACCCGCACCGGTTCAGGCATCGATGGCGGGGGAATGGCTCAGGCGCAGCCTACCTTCGCGCCGCTATTTCGCCTCCATCCAGTTGGGGCCGACCCCGGTGTCCACCGCCAGGGGTACCAGCAGCTGCACCGCCTGCTCCATGGTGCGGCGGGTCAGCTCCCGCACCTCCTCGAGCGCCTCCGGCGCCGCCTCCAGCACCAGCTCGTCGTGCACCTGCAGCAGCAGCCGGGCCGGCAGGCCGGCCGCCGTGAGCGCGTTCTGCAGCCCCACCATGGCCAGTTTGATGATGTCGGCGCTGGAGCCCTGGATCGGGGCATTGGCGGCCGCCCGCAGCTGCTGGGCCTCCATGCCGCCGCGGCGGGCCACCTCCAGGTCGATCTCCAGCGGATCCTTGCCCCGCAGCCGGCCCAGGCCGCCGGGATCGAAGTGGAATGGACGCCGCCGCCCCAGGATCGTCTCCACATAGCCGCGGCTGAGGGCCAGCCGCTCCTGCAGTTCCAGGAACAGGAACACCCGCGGGTAGCGCTGCTTGTAGAGGCTCAGGAACTCCTTGGCCCGGGCCTGGCCCATGCCGGTTTCGCGGGCCAGCCGCTGGGCCCCCATGCCGTAGATCACTCCGAAGTTGATCGTCTTGCCCAGCCGCCGCTCCTCCGGCGTCACCGTGTCGGTCTCGAGCAGCAGCCGGGCGGTGAGGGCGTGGACGTCGTCGCCCTCGTTGTAGGCCTGCACCAGCACCGGTTCACCCGACAGGTGGGTAAGGATGCGCAGCTCGATCTGGGAGTAGTCGGCGCTGATCATCCGCCAGCCCTCCTGGGGCAGGAAGGCCTTGCGGATGCGGCGGCTGAACTCGGTGCGGATGGGGATGTTCTGCAGGTTGGGGTTGCTGCTCGACAGCCGCCCGGTGGCGGTGACCGCCTGGTTGAAATCCGTGTGCACCCGTCCGGTCTCCGGCTCCACCAGGGCCGGCAGGGCCTCCACGTAGGTGCTGAGCAGCTTGCTGAGGGTGCGGTGCTCCAGCACCAGCTTCACCACCGGATGGTCGTCCTCCAGCTTCTCCAGCACGGCCGCGTCGGTGCTCCAGCCGGTCTTGGTGCGCCGCGACTTCTTGCGGTCGAGCCCCAGGGTGTCGAACAGCAGCTCCCCGAGCTGCTTGGGGGAGGCCAGGTTGAAGTCGACCCCCGCCGCCGCCTGGGCCTCCTGCTCCAGCCGCACCAGGGTGGTGCTGAGCTCCCCGGCCAGCTCCCTGAGGTAGGGCACGTCGATGCGGATGCCGGTGGCCTCCATCTGGGCCAGCACCGGCTCCAGGGGCAGCTCCACCTGTTGCAGCAGCAGGGGCAGCTCTGGCCCCATCGCCGCCAGCTGCTCCGCCAGCAGGGCCCCCAGGCGCCGGGTGAGGTGCACGTCCATGGCGCAGTAGAGGGCCGCCGCCTCGATCGGCACGTCGGCAAAGGTCTGCCCCTTGGCCACCAGGTCGCCGTAGGTCGTGGGATGGAGGTCGAACTCCCGCTCCGCCATGGCCTCCAGGCCATGCTTGTCGTTGGCATCCCGCAGGTAGTCCGCCAGCAGGGTGTCCATCACCACACCGGCCAGGGGCAGGCCATGGCGCAGCAGGACCAGGCGGTCGTACTTGGCGTTCTGGAGCGCCTTGGGGTGGCTGGCGCTGGCCAACCAGGGCCCCAGGGCCAGCAGCACCGCGTCCAGGGGCAGCTGCTCCGGCGGCGGCGGCGCTGCGGTGAGCAGGTCGGCGGCCGGTGGGCTGTGGTGGCCGATGGGCACGTAGGCCAGATCGGCCAACCCCTCCCCCCAGCAGACGCCGATCCCCACCAGCTCCGCCTTGAAGGGGTTGAGCGAGGTGGTTTCCGTGTCCAGGGCCACCGGCGCCGCCGGATCGGTGCAGCCCATCAGCCGCTCGACCAGGGCGGCCAGGGCCCCGGGAGAGGTGACCAACTCCGGCCGCAGGGCGGGCAGGCGGCCTTCGGCCTCCTCGCTGTCCGGGGCCTCCGGCTCTGCCGCGGCTGGCGCCGCCGGGTCGCCGGCGGCCCCGGAGGCGGCGGCGCTGGCCGGGGCCGGGGCGGTGACGGTGGGCTCGGGCGGCTCGGCCGAGAACAGGCGGGCGAAGCCCTCGGTCTGCTTCACCAGGCTGAACAGCTCCAGCTCGGCCAGCCGGGCCCCCAGCCCGGCGCTGTCCACCCGCCCCAGGGCCAGTCGTGGTTCCTCGGGCAGGGGGATCTGCACCAGGATCTCCGCCAGCATGCGGGAGCGGAAGGCGTTCTCCCGGTCGGTCTCGAGTTTCGTTTTCAGCGCCCCCTTCTGCTGGTCGAGGGCGGCGTAGATGCCGTCCAGGTCGCCGTGGGCCTTGAGCAGGGTGAGGGCGGTCTTGGGCCCCACCCCCTTGACCCCTGGGATGTTGTCGGAGCTGTCGCCGGTGAGGGCCTTGAGGTCCACCACCCCCTCCGGCGGTACCCCCAGCTTCTCGATCACCTGGGCCCGGCGGATCTGGGTCGGACCGCTGTTCTTGGCGTAGGGCCCGCCGCCCATGTACAGCACGCTGATGTCGCGTTCGTCGTCCACCAGCTGGAACAGGTCGCGGTCGCCGGAGAGGATCCGCACCCGCCAGCCCTCCCCTGCCGCCCGGTTGGCCAGGGTGCCGAGCACGTCATCGGCCTCGTAGCCCGGCGCCATCGACAGGGGCAGGTCGAGGCAGTCCCTGAGGATGGCCTGCAGGTTGGCCAGGTCGGCGAAGAAGTGTTCCGGCGCCTCCTCCCGGTGGGCCTTGTAGGCGGCGTCCGCCTCATGGCGGAAGGTGGGTTCGGCCGTGTCGAAGGCGATCACCACCCCCTGGGGCCCCAGGCCTTTGCAGTTGTCGAGCAGGGCCTTGAGGAAGCCGTAGGTGACGCTGGTGGGCACGCCGTCCTTCGTGCTCAGGCCCCCCTCACCGCCCTTGGCGAAGGCGTAGAAGCTGCGAAAGGCCAGGGAGTGGCCGTCCACCAGCAGCAACAGGGGCTTGTCCCGCTCCATGGCCGTCCCTGGGTTCCGCCCGCCGATCGCCACAGCCTGCCATCCGGCGGCCCGGAAGCGCCGTGACGGCCACCGGCCGGGCCGCCTTCAGCCGCTGCGGCCAGTACCGCTGGTGGCTGGAGCGGGTGTGGGAGCCGCAGGGCCGCCGTCTGCTGTTCATCGGCCTCAACCCCTCCCGCGCCGACCACCGCCACGACGACCCCACCCTGCGGCGGCTGGTGGCCTTCGCCGCCGGCTGGGGCTACGGCGGCCTGGAGGTGCTCAACCTCTTCGGCCGCATCAGCCCGAGCCCGGCGGCCCTAGTCCATGCCGCCGATCCGGTGGGCGCCGCTAACGGGGCCTGGCTGCGTCGGCGCCTGCGGGCCGGCGCGGCGCCGGTGTGGCTGGGCTGGGGCAACGGCGGCCGGCGGCTGGGCCAGGACGAACGGGTGCTGGAGCTGCTGCAACCCCACCGCTCCCGGCTGGTGTGTCTTGGCCTCACCGCCTCCGGCGCCCCGCTCCATCCCCTCTACCGACCGGCCACAAGCCTGTTGCGGCCATTTGGGGCATCCTGTGGGCACTCCGACGCCGCCGTCCGCGCCCCATGGCCCGCACCCCCCGCCGCTACGCCATCCACCTGTTCCTGAGTGGCGGCCACCACCAGGAGGTGCACTTCAGCACCCTGGAGGACTTCCAGAGCTGGTACGGCGGGGTGCTGAACGCGGCGGCTCTCGACGCCTTCATCAACGTGCCGATCAGCGACCTGACCAGCGAATTCCTCGTGCTGCGGGCCGGCAGCGTCCAGGCGATCCGGGTGGAGCCGATCTACGGCGCCCTCGACGATTGAGGCTGGGCCCCTCGGCCTGAGGCCCAGAGGGCTGGGGGTCAGAGGGCCGCGGCGATCCGCTCCCGGTCGCTGCCCAGCCGGTGCAGCAGCAGCCAACTGGTTAGCAGGTCGGGCCCCTTGAGGCTGCCCAGCAGGGCGGCCCGCAGCCCCTTCATCAACACCCCTTTCTTGACGCCCGCGGCCGTGGCGGCGGCCCCCAGCAGCCCCTGGGCGGTCTCGGCATCGAGGGGCCCCTCCGGCAGCTGTTGCAGCAGGGCCGTAAGGGCGGCGCGGGTGGTGTCGTCGGCCCGCAGGGCCAGGGCGGCCTCGTCCGGCTCCGGCGTCGCGAAGAAGGGGGCGGCCTGGTCGACCCCGTCCGCCAGCAGGCTGAGGGAGGGCCCCAGCAGGGCGCAGAGATCCTCCTGCCAGGCCACGTCGGCGGCCGACCCCTCGCCCCAGCCCCGGGCTTGCCAGAGGGGCAGCAGCCGCTGGCGCAGCTCGCCGGCGGCCAGCCCATGCAGCACCTGGGCGTTGAGCCAGTTGAGCTTGTCCCAGTCGAAGCGCGCCCCGGCACGGTTGACGCGCTCGAAGGAGAACACCGCCGCCGCCTGCTCCAGGCTGAAGCGCTCGCCGATGCCCTCCGGCGGCGACCAGCCCAGCAGGCTCATGTAGTTGACCAGGGCCTCGGCGGTGTAGCCCATGGCGCGGAAATCGCCCACGGAGGTGACGCCGTCGCGCTTGGAGAGCTTGCGACCCTCCTGGTTGAGGATCAAAGGGGTGTGGGCGAACACCGGCGGCGTCAGCCCCAGGGCGGCGTACAGCAGCAGCTGCTTGCCGGTGTTGGCGATGTGGTCCTCGCCGCGGATCACGTGGCTGATGGCCATGGCGGCGTCGTCCACCACCACCACCAGGTTGTAAAGGGGGTCGCCGATGGCGTCGGCGGGCGCCCGGCGGGCGATCACCATGTCGCCGCCCAGGTCGCTGCCGGCCCAGCGCATCTCGCCGCGCACCAGGTCGTTCCAGGTGATCGTGGCGCCGTCATCGATGCGGAAGCGGATCACCGCCTCGCGGCCCTCATCGATGTAGGCCTGCTGCTGCGCAGGGGTGAGGTCGCGGTGCAGGTTGTCGTAGCGGGGGGCGCGGCCCTCGGCCTGCTGGCGCTCCCGCATGGCCGCCAGCTCGGCGTCGCTGGCGAAGCAGCGGTAGGCGTGGCCGCGCTCGAGCAGCTGCTCGATGGCCTCCCGGTGGGCCGCGATGCGCTCGCTCTGCACCACCGGCTCCTCGTCCCAGGTGAGGCCCAGCCAGCGCAGGCCATCGAGGATGTTCTCGGTGAATTCCGGTTTGGACCGTTCCCGGTCGGTGTCTTCGATGCGGAGCAGGAAGGCGCCCCCCAGGTGGCGGGCGAACAGCCAGTTGAACACCGCTGTGCGGGCGGTGCCGATGTGCAGCGTGCCGGTGGGGCTGGGGGCCAGGCGAACGCGTACGGGAACCGTTGCGGGCACGGAGGCGGCTCCTGATGGTGAGAACGGGACTGACGGGGCTCGAACCCGCAACTTCCGCCGTGACAGGGCGGTGCTCTAACCGATTGAACTACAGTCCCAGACCGACTTTCGAGGCTCGAATCGCCCCGAGGGGTGGATCCGGCGCCGATGGGCGATCGCGACGGCGTGGATGCCGACCAAGGAAGTATCCATCGTCACCCGTCCCACCGTCAACGCCGCCCCTCAACTCCAAGTCAATGCTGAGGGGCGCCGGCCCGGACGGCGATCGACCACACAAAAAGCCCCGTGCAGGGCACGGGGCAGATTGAGATGTTTGGCTGGGACGGCAGGCTTGGACTGGGGCGCGATGGCGCCAGAAGGCCCCTGGCCTCAGGGGCGGAAGCCGGCGGGCTCGATCAGGCGCACCTGATTGCCCCGGGCGGTGAACTCCCGCCCCTGGTCGCTCTGGACCACGACCCGACCTCCGGACTTGACCCGGATGACCCGGGCCCGGACCCAGCCAAGGGCAGCCGATTCCAGCACCTTGACCACATCACCGGGTTGTAGATCCAACTCCATGTTCGGAACCACGAGACTACAAATGGGACCATCGAACGCGCCGTGGAGGACTTGAACCCCCGACATCAGGTTTTGGAGACCTGCGTTCTACCAACTGAACTAACGGCGCAAGGCGATGGTCCCTGGAAAGCGTGAGAAGGAAACGCGGGCAATGAAATCCCGTGAAACCAGGCTTCAGCGATCGAAGCGCTGCTTTACGCGAGTGGCTTTACCCACCCGGTCACGCAGATAGAAGAGCTTCGCCCGACGCACCTTACCGCGCCGCTCCACCTTGACGGAAGCGACCTGGGGGCTGTGCAGCATGAAGACCCGCTCCACGCCGATGCCCTGGAAAATGCGGCGCACGGTGATGGTCTGGTTGAGGCCGCCGTGGCGCTTGGCGATCACCACGCCCTCGTAGGGCTGCACCCGCTCCTTGTTGCCTTCCCGGATCCGCACGCCCACCTTGACGGTGTCGCCCACGTAGATCTCGGGCAGGTCGCTCTTCAGCTGGGCCGCCTCGAACTCGTCGATCAGGGCCCGGGCGCTGAGCTTGCCGGTGGTGACCTTCACCGTGCTGGCGGCCGTAGCCGTCACGGTGTCAGCCGCAGTTTCCGCTTCCACCGACTGGGGCTCCGCGTCTGGGGTTTGTGGGTCCACTTCCGTGGACGGATCGATCTCGGTTGCCATCCCTGTTCTCGGAGCGCCAGGCCAAACCAACACCTTACCGCCTCAGGTGACCCCCTTCCCCCCACGCTTCCGCCAGTCCCGCCGCAACCGCTCCCAGGCCAGGACCCCCCCGGTGACCAGCATCCACAGCAGCCCCAGGCCGTTGAGCAGGACGTAGAGCGTCTCGCCCACCTCGCCCACCCAGCCCTGGAGCCATTCGCCCTCGTGCAGCACCATCAGCGGATGGGCCTGGTCCCGGCTCAGACCGCCCCAGTCCCGCAGCAGCCGGTAAGCCACCCCCGTGACGGCCGAGACCAGCAGGGGGGCGAGCACCAGGGGCGCCAGCCAGGCATGGGCCTGCCGCAGGCGGGCGCCCCAGGACGGTGAGGCGGGCCGTGGGGCTGCGGCGGGGGAGGGGTTGGACACGGGGAACCGACGGCGGGAGGGACGCCATTGATAACTTGATTGTCCGGCCCGTATCCCACCGCATGAACCTGTTCGCCGATCTGCTGGCCAGCACCAACGGCGTCAAGGGCGGTGGCACCCCTCTGACCCAGGCCGGCCCCCGCATCCAGAAGGGGCGCCGCGGCGTCGAGGTGAAGTCGGCCCGGGAGATCGCGATTATGCGCCAGGCCAGCCGCATCGTGGCCACGGTGCTGCGCGAGATCATCGACATGGCCGCCCCGGGCATGACCACCGGTGACCTCGACCGCCACGCCGAAACCCGCATCCGCGCCATGGGGGCCACCCCCAGCTTCAAGGGCTACCACGGGTTCCCCGCCAGCATCTGCGCCAGCATCAACAACGAGGTGGTCCACGGCATCCCCAGCGCCAAGCGGGTGATCAAGGCCGGCGACCTGGTCAAGATCGACACCGGCGCCTACTTCGAGGGTTTCCACGGCGACAGCTGCGTCACCCTCTGCGTCGGCGAGGGGGTGCCCGAGGAGGCCCGCCGCCTCAGCCGGGTGGCCCAGGAATCGCTGATGCAGGGCCTGGCCACGGTGAAGGCCGGCAGCACCCTGCTGGAGCTGGCCGGGGCTGTTCAGGACCACGTCGAGGCCCACGGCTACGCCATCGTCGAGGACTACACGGGCCACGGCGTCGGCCGCAACCTGCACGAGGAGCCCTCGGTGTTCAACTACCGCACCAGGGACCTGCCCAACATGCAGCTGCGGGCTGGCATGACCCTGGCGGTGGAGCCGATCCTCAACGCCGGCAGCAAGGCTTGCCGCACCCTCAAGGACCGCTGGACCGTGGTGACGGTGGACGGCAGCCTGTCGGCCCAGTGGGAGCACACCATCGTCGTCACCTCCGACGGCTGCGACATCCTCACCGACCGGGACTTCTAAGGCCTCATGGCCGCCGCAGCAGGCCCACATAGGCCCAGCGGCCCAGGGTGGCCAGCGGCATCAGCAGGTAGGTGAGCGGGTTCGGCGTCACGATGATCAGGCTGCAGTTCCAGTCGGCCTGCCGCAGGATCTCGCCCGCGACCCAGTCGGCCCCCATCACCCCCACCGGGTTGAGGGCGGAGCGGAACGGCCCCAGCACCAGCCGCCGCAGCCGCAGGCCCTGGGCCAGCTCCGGCGCCCGCAGGCTGAGCAGCTGGCCCAGCAGCCGCTTGCTGATCTCGTAGAGGGGGCTCACGGCCGGCTGGATCTCCGCTTCCGAGGTGTTGACCCACACCTCCGGCCGCCGGCGCCGTTCGCCCTGCGCCCCCTCCCGCTTCTGCACCACCGTGGCGAAGAGCTCCAGCAGCCGCCAGGCGCTCAGGGCGTTCACCTCGAGGGAACGGCCGGTCGCGGCGGCGCTGCAGTCGCCATGGACGTTGATGCCGTGGTTGATGACCAGCACGTCCACCTGCTCCAGCAGGGGCTCCAGGGCCGCCTCCTGGCCCACCTGCCAGTGCACCTGGCGCAGGGGGATCGGTTGCCCGTCCGGGCCGGCCAGCTGGAGCGGCGCGCGGCCATGGCAGAGGGCGATTAGCTGCGCCCCGCGGCCGTGCCAGCGGCGCAGCAGGGCCTGGCCCAGGGCGCCACTGGCCCCGGTGATGGCCACGGTGAGGGAGTCGGTCGACGGGTCCGGCATGGTCCTGCGGTGGACGTGCTGCCTAGATTGCCCGGCACCTGCAGGACCCGGCGAGGTCACCCCATGTCCATCCCCCTGCTGATCGGCTCCTGTGAACCCTTCAGCGGCAAGTCGGCGGTGGTGCTGGGACTGGGCCGCCAGCTTGCCCGCCTGGGTGTGCCCCTGGCCTTTGGCAAGCCCCTGGCCACCTGCATGGACGATCCGCTCGATGCCGTTCCCGAGGCGGCGCCGGGCCAGCCCCTGCTGGATCCCGATGTTCGCTTCATCGGCGACACCCTCGGCCTGTCCCAGGACCAGCTGATCCCTTCGTTGCATGTGCTGGAGCCGGAGGCCGCCCGGACGCGGCTGCTGGCGGGGGATCTCACCCCCGGTGAGGGGCTGGCGCTCCTGCAGCGGCGCATCCACGACGACGCCGATCGCCTGGTGCTGCTGGAAGGGGCCGGCAGCCTCAGCGAAGGCCAGCTCTACGGCCTGGGCCTGGTGCAGCTGGCCCAGGCCCTGCAGGCGCCGGTGCTGCTGGTGCATCCCTGGAGTGACAGCCGCAGCGTCGATGCCCTGCTGGAGGCCCGTCGCCAGCTGGGCGATCTGCTGGCCGGTGTCGTGCTCAACGCCGTGGTGCCCGACATGGTGCCGGAGGTGCGGGAGGCGGTGCTGCCGGCCCTGGAACGGCTCGGCATCCCGGTGCTGGGCGTGATGCCCCGCAGCCCCCTGCTGCGCAGCGTCACGGTGGAGGAGCTGGCCCGCCGCCTCGAGGCCACCGTGCTCTGCTGCCACGACGGCCTCGACCTGCTGGTGGAGACCCTTTCGATCGGGGCCATGAACGTCAACTCGGCGATGGAGTTCTTCCGGCGCCGCCGCAACATGGCGGTGGTGACGGGTGCCGACCGAACCGACATCCAGCTGGCCGCCCTGGAGGCCTCCACCCAGTGCCTGATCCTCACGGGGGCCGGAGAACCCCTGCCCCAGCTGATCAGCCGCGCCGAGGAACTGGAGGTGCCGGTGCTCAAGGTCGACCACGACACCCTCACCACGGTGGAGGTGATCGACGCCGCCATCGGCCATGTGCGGCTGCATGAAGCGGTGAAGGCCACCTATGCGATCCGCCTGGTGGAGGAGAACTGCCACTTCGAACGGCTGTTCGGCCGGCTGCGGCTGGCGGTCCATGCCTGAGGGCGCTGCTAGTTTCTGTTCGTTGGTTGTCGATAACGGGTGACCCGGTCCCTAGATCTTCCGGCCCTGGACCGGATCGATACGCTCGCCCAGGAGCTGGCCATGCTCCAGGACCGGGGCAAACGCAGAATCGCTTTCCTCGGCAGCCGCCATGTGCCGGTGGTATCGATCCATCTGGTGGAGCTGGTGGCCCGCTCCCTGGCCCAGGAGGGCCACAACCTGATCACCTCCGGGGCCCAGGGTGTCAACGCCGCCGTGATCCGCAGCGTGCTGGAGGTGGATCCGGCCCGTCTCACCGTGCTGCTGCCCCAGAGCCTGGAGCGCCAGCCGGCTGAATCCCGCAGCCAGCTGGAGCGGGTGCTGCACCTGGTGGAGAAGCCCGAGAACGATGAGCTGCCCCTGCCTATGGCCAGCAGCCTCTGCAACCAGGAGATCATCAACCGCTGCGACCAGCTGATCTGCTACGCCTTCCACGACAGCGAAACGCTGCTCTCCAGCTGCCGCACCGCCGAGGATATGGGCAAGGTGGTGAGCCTGATGTTCTTCGACTAGCCGGGCAGGCTCTCGCCCGGCAGCGACTCCAGGCGTGGCAGCACCTGCAGCCGCGTCCCCTCCCGGCCCATCACCGTCACCTGGGTGCCGGGGGGAAGAGGCTGTTCGGGGTCCAGGTTCTGGGCGGCCCAGCTCTGGCCCTGCCAGCGCACCCGGCCATCGCCGTTGGCATCGAAGGCCGTGGTCACCTCCGCCAGCTCGGCCCGGGCACCGGGGGGGATGGTGCGTGCCTGGCGTTGGGCCGACCAGCGCCGCATCCAGCCGTAGCCGGCCCCCACCAGAGCGCCGAACAGCAGCGCCTGCGCCAGGGGCGGCACCACCGGCACCAGGACGGCCACCAGCGTGAGCAGCAACGCCGCAACGGCGCCCACCAGCAGCAGGCCGTCCGCGTCGGCGCCCACCAGCTCCAGCAGCAGCAGCACCCCCGCCAGGGCCAGCCAGAGGATCGGGGGTGCGGGCATCGGCAGGCGGCGGCGGAACAACGAAACCAACGGGACCGTTGGCCTTCTCCCCCATCCTGCCTAGCGTTGCCCCAGTGAAGAAGCCTGCATGGAAGCGCTCATCATTCCGGTGCTGGTGGTGCTCGCCGGTCTGGGCATCAGCGGCGTCAAGGTCACCAGCAGCAGCCGCTCGATGCTGGTGGAGCGCCTCGGCAAGTACGACCGCGAACTGCGCCCCGGCCTCTCCCTGGTGATCCCCGGTCTGGAGCGGGTGGTGAGCCACGAATCGCTGAAGGAGCGGGTGCTCGACATCCCTCCCCAGCAGTGCATCACCCGCGACAACGTCTCGATCGAGGTGGATGCGGTGGTGTACTGGCAGCTGCTGGAGCACGCCCGCGCCTATTACGGCGTCGACAACCTGCAGGCGGCCATGGTCAACCTGGTGCTCACCCAGATCCGGGCCGAGATGGGCAAGCTCGACCTCGACCAGACCTTCACCACCCGCCAAGAGGTGAACGAGACCCTGCTCAAGGAGCTGGACCAGGCCACCGATCCCTGGGGCGTCAAGGTGACCCGGGTGGAGCTGCGCGACATCCAGCCCTCCCAGGGGGTGCAGCAGGCGATGGAGCAGCAGATGACCGCCGAGCGGGAGAAGCGGGCGGCGATCCTGCGCTCCGAGGGGGAGCGGGAGTCGCAGGTGAACGCGGCCCGGGGCCGGGCCGAGGCCCTGGTCCTGGATGCCAAGGCCAAGCAGGAGGCGGTGCTGCTCGACGCCGATGCCCAGGCCAAGCAGCAGCTGCTGCTGGCCAAGGCGCGGGCCGAGTCGGCCACCCAGCTGGCGGCCGTGATCGAGGCCCATCCGGCGGCGGCCGAGGGCCTGCGGCTGCTGCTGGCCAAGGACTGGATGGCCATGGGCCAGCAGATGGCGGCTGCCCACGGGGGTTCGGTACTGATGGTGGATCCCCAGAGCCCGGCGTCCCTGCTGGCGGCCCTCAAGGGGCTGCAGGAGAAGGGCGGCAGCTGAGGCCCGTCCGCCGCCCTTGCCCTCAGCTGCGCAGCACCGCCCGCAGTCCTTCGGAATACAGCAGAGCGGTGCAGAGAATGCCGCCCGCCCAGCAGAGGCTGCGCAGGGGCGGCAGGTTGGCCACGTAGGCCCCCAGGTAGCCCGCACGGAGCAGGGGGTGCAGCCAGGCCGCCAGGGGCGCCCACGGCGCGGCCGCGAGCACCGACGGGGCCACCAGCAGGCACAGCAGGCAGGCGGGGGCGTGCAGGGTGAAGGCCTCGAAGCTGTTCTGATGGGCCCAGTTGGCCCGCTTGCCCCAGGCCGGCAGCCGCTCGAACATTGCCCGCGGGGCCGCCAGGTCGGAGGGGGTGAAGTCGGCCTGCGAGCGGGCGGCCCCCAGGGGGATCAGGCTGAGCACCACCACGGCTCCCGAGAGCACCAGCGACCAGGCGAAGGGCCCGCCGGCGGCGGCCGGCAGCACTGGCAGGGCGATGCTGGCCGCCAGGGTGGGGATGAGCAGGGAGGTGGCCATCGGGACAGGGCGGCTGGGGTCTCTTTTCTAGGCTGGCGCTGCCTTGCCTTCGCCCGCGCCATGGCCGACAGCTATTCCTTCGACGTCGTCTCCGACTTCGACCGCCAGGAGCTGGTGAACGCCGTCGACCAGGTGCGCCGCGAGGTGGGCCAGCGCTACGACCTCAAGGACTCCAACACCGAGATCGAGGTGGAGGAGGCCAGCCTGACGATCACCACCGCCAGCGACATGACCCTCGACGCGGTGGTGGACGTTTTGCGCCAGAAGGCCACCAAGCGCAACCTCTCGCTGAAGATCTTTGATCTGCAGACCCCCGAGCCGGTGGGCGGCAACCGCGTCAAGCAGGTGATCAAGCTGCGCAAGGGCCTCAGCCAGGAGCTGGCCAAGAAGCTCAGTAAGAAGGTGCGCGATGAGGTCAAGAAGGTGACCGTGGCGATCCAGGGCGAGAGTCTGCGCGTCACTGGTAAGAACAAGGACGACCTGCAGCAGGTGATCACCCTGCTGCGGGCCGAGGACCTGGAGGTGCCGCTGCAATTCGAGAACTACCGCTAGGGCTGGCGCGGATCCTGCCTCTCAGCTGACGGCTGCATCTGAAGGCGGCAGCAACACCGAGCAAGGGAAGCGGGCCGGGCACGGCTGGGTCACCCGGGTCTCCACGGGGAGGGGGATCCAGTCGACCACCCATCGGCTCAGAGCCTGGGCCAGGGAGCGGACATTGGCTGAGATCGCCCTCCGCTTCATAGCCTGGGCAATAGATCAGTGATCCATAGAGAGTGTTGTCATCTTGTCGTTGGGCGTCAGAATCTTTCGGGGGCGTGGATGTGATCAGAAGCTGCCAGCCACCGTTGTGGCCGTGGAAGAAGGCTGGGGTTGTGAAGATGGAACCATCGAGGGTCACAGAGACATAACCGCAGTCTGGAAGCACGCATCGAGGTGCTGTGATGTAGACACCCTTGGGAGACCCCGACGAGGAAGCGAATGTGATCTCGACTTCCCCGGGGGGAAAGCCGTTGGGCATTCCAGGTTCCAGTCGACGGAATGTGCCCAACGCCCCTTCAAAGACAAATCTCAAATCCAGCGCCTGGACGGACGCTGGCGCCAGCAGGACGACGGCGAAGGCCGTGAGGATGGCGCCAGGGAGGGACTGAAGGCTTGCCGGCATCATGGCGAGTTGCCCTTAGCTCCATATCATCATTCCGTTATAGGCTGTGCAGTGCTGTTTCTTTGACTGCTTTTTCACAATTGATGCGCAAGGGATGCAGTGATGCATCACAGGAGATCGGCTGACGCCGGCCGAGGGCTCAGTCGGAGTCGCTGCCGGGCAAACGGGAAGGGATTCTGCCGTCGATCCGCCTCTTCAGCCTGCGGCTGTAGCCGAAGCAGGCGGCGGCTCCCAGCAGGGGAAGGGGACCGGGAACGGCATCAACTTCCGGCCTGATGACCTTTGTGAACGTGAGACTTCCTGCGCCACCCTGGGCGGAGCTGGCCGCGAGGTCATAGGCAAAGAAGGCCTCGCTGACGTCAAAGGAGCCAGCCACAAAAGAGAAGGATGGAAGTGTGCCCACGGAATACTCCAGGCCCAGAAAAACCCCATTGTCGATCACGACAAAAGCATTGGGATCATCGCCTTCGTCGTACTGAGCGCCTTCAAACAGGAAAGAAAAGTCGGTGAGGTTGAGGGTCTGGGTGTTGTAGGCGAAGGAGCCGGAGTAGCTGTTGGGCTGCAGGGGCCCCGAGTCAATCAGAACGTCAAAGGTGTAGTTCACCACCGCCGCCCGGGCTGGGGCGGGCTGGGCCAGCGCGATGCCCAGTGCCAGGCCTGTTGTCGTCAAGACAATCTTGGGAAGCAGGCTGGTCATGGGTGGGGAATGGCGGTGTGGTGCGAGAAGGAGGCCATCGCCTCAGATGCCTTTCATCTTAGCTCAGGTCCGGCTCATCGGGTTTTTAGTTCCGTGTCAGGACCAGACGATGGTCAGAGCGCTCAGACAATGAAATTGTCCGGGTTGCTGAGGGTGGCCAACGAGACGTTCTTGAACAGGATGAAGTTTCTGGCGGCGGCCAGGCCCGCGCCATCGGGATCGATCTGCAGCATGGTGTCGCTGCCCCTGGCGACGAACCTGAGATAGCCATCGGTGATGGGGGTGGTGCCGCTGTATCCCACGCTTGCCAGCGCCCCCTTGAGGTCGACCTTGTCGCCCTGGGCCCTGTTGAAGTCGATGATCGTGTCGCCGGCGTCAACGATGCTGGTGTAGACGAATCGGTCGGCACCGCCATTGCCGCGGATCGTGTCGGCCCCCTGGCGTCCGGTGATCACGTCGTCGCCATCGGTACCCGTGAGGGTCTCCCGGTTGCGGGTTCCGTTGATGACCTGGCCCGCATCGTCATTGGTGATGGTGCCTGTGACGGCCCCAGCCGTGCCGACCGTGTAGGCCGCATTCGCCAGCAAGGTGAGAGAGACGGATTCGTCGGCTTCCACGACGCTGTCGCCGGTGGGATCGACGCTGAGGGTGGCGGTGCTGGAACCGGCGGCGAAGGTCACACTGCTGCCGATCAGCCCGTAATCGCTGCCATTGGTGGCGGTGCCGCCGATGGCGTAGTTGACGGTGAGGGGATTGGTGCTGTCGCCGGTGCGGGAGAAGGTGTAGATGAGGTTCGCGGTGCCGTTCTCGGCAACGCTGGCTGGAGACACTGCCAGGGAGACCCTCGGTTTGGCTTGCACGTTGATGGCGAGGGTGGCATTGGTGAGGCCGCCGAAGCCGTCGGAGATCACGTACGAGAAGGTGTCGGTGCCCGTGAAGCCCGCGGACGGGGTGTAGGTGAAGGTGTCGAAGGCGGTGTTGGCGACGGAACCGCCCTGGCTGGTGTTGGCGAAGAACTGGCTGACCGAGAGGGGATCGCCATTGGGATCGGTGTCGTTGGCCAGGAGGTTGGCGCCGATGATGGTGGCGGTCTGCCCGGGCTGAATGGTGATCGCCGGGTCGGCGACGAACACCGGAGCTCCATTGACGACGTTGATGGCGAGGGTGGCATTGGTGAGACCGCCGAAGCCGTCGGAGATCACGTACGAGAAGGTGTCGGTGCCCGTGAAGCCCGCGGACGGGGTGTAGGTGAAGGTGTTGAACGCGGTGTTGGTGACGGAACCGCCCTGGCTGGTGTTGGCGAAGAACTGGCTGATCGAAAGGGGATCGCTATTGGGATCGGTGTCGTTGGCCAGGAGTGTCGCGCCGTTGATGGTGGCGGTCTGCCCCGGCCGGATGGTGATCGCAGGGTCGGCGACGAACACCGGAGCGCCGTTGACGACGTTGATGGCGAGGGTGGCACTGGTGGCGCCGCCGAAGCCGTCGGAGATCACATAGGAGAAGGTGTCGGTGCCGGTGAAGCCGGCGGACGGGGTGTAGGTGAAGGTGTTGAAGGCGGTGTTGGCGACGAAGCCGCCCTGGCTGGTGTTGGCGAAGAACTGGCTGATCGAAAGGGGATCGCTATTGGGATCGGTGTCGTTGGCCAGGAGTGTCGCGCCGTTGATGGTGGCGGTTTGCCCCGGCCGGATACTGATCGCCGGATCGGCGACGAACACCGGAGCGCCATTGACGACGTTGATGGCGAGGGTGGCATTGGCGGTGCCGCCGGCACCGTCGGAGATCACATAGGAGAAGGTGTCCGTGCCGGTGAAGTTGGCTGGTGGGGTGTAGGTGAAGGTGTCGAAGGCGGTGTTGGCGACGGAGCCGCCCTGGCTGGTGGCAGCGGAGAACTGGCTCACCGAGAGGGGATTGCCATCCGGGTCGGTGTCGTTGGCCACGAGGCTGGCGCCGGTGAAGGTGGCGGTCTGGCCGGGCCGGATGGTTTTGGCCGGGTCGGCGACGAACACCGGAGCTCTGTTGCCGACGTCGTCATTGGCGATGGTGCCCGTGACGGCCCCCGTGTTGCTGATGGCATAGGCCGCATTGGCCAGCAAGGTGAGGCTGACGGTTTCATCCGGTTCAACGTCGCTGTCACCGGTCGGGTTGACGGTGACGGTGGCGGTGGCCGAGCCGGCGGCGAAGGTGACGCGGTTGCCGATCAGACCGTAATCGGTGCCGTTGGTGGCGGAGCCGTTGACGGTGTAGTTGACGGTGAGGGGATTGGTGGTGGCGCCTGTGCGGGTGAAGGTATAGATGAGGTTCGTTGCTCCGTTCTCGGTGACGCTGGCGGGGGAGACGGCCAGTGAGATGACGGGTAGGGGAGCAGGGTCGTCATTGGTGATGGTGCCGATGGCCTGGCCGTCGAGGAGTGTGACGGCGTTGGTGGGTGCCGAGAGGTTGAGGAAGAAGGATTCGTCGGGTTCGAAGGTGGTGTCGCCGTTGATGGTGACGGAGACGGTCCTGGTTTCGCCGGCGGTGCCGGTGAAGTTGAGGACGCCGGAGGCTGCGACGTAGTCGGAGCCTGCGGTGGCGGTGCCATCGGCGGTGGCGTAGCTGACGGACGCTCCGCCGCTGACGGCGTTGTTGAGGGTGACGGTGAAGAGGGCGATCTTGGTGCCGGAGTTGCCCTCGCCGATGGAGACGTCGTTGATGGAGAAGGAAGCAGCGTCGTCGTTGGCGATGGTGCCGGTGACGGCGGCGGTGGTGCCGATGAGGTAGGCGGGATCGGCGGTGAGGGTGAGGGAGACGGTTTCGTTGGGCTCGAGGACGGTGTCGCCGGTTGGATCAACGGTGACGGTGGCTGTGGCGGCACCAGCGGCGAAGGTGACGGAGGCGGGGATCAGGCCGTAATCGGAGCCATTGGTGGCGGTGCCGTTGATGGCGTAGTTGACGGTGAGTGGATTGGTGGTGGCGCCTGTGCGGGTGAAGGTATAGATGAGGTTCGTGGCGCCGTTTTCCAGCACGGTGGCGGGGGAGACGGCCAGGGAGACAACGGGCAGGGGGGCGGGGTCATCGTTGGCGATGGTGCCGAGGCCCTGGGAGTCGGCGATGGTGACGGCGTTGGTGGGGGCCGAGAGGTTGAGGAAGAAGGTTTCGTCGGGCTCGAAGTTGGTGTCGCCGTTGATGGTGACGGAGACGGTCCTGGTTTCCCCGGCATTGCCTGTGAAGTTGAGCGTGCCGGTGGCGGTGAGGTAGTCGGAGCCGGCGGTGGCGGTGCCATCGGCGGTGGCATAGCTGACGGAAGCGCCGCCGCTGACGGCGTTGTTGAGGGTGACAGTGAAGAGGGCAATCTTGGTGCCGGAGTTGCCCTCGCCGATGGTGACGTCGTTGATGGAGAAGGAGGCGGCGTCGTCGTTGGTGATGGTGCCGGTGACGGCGGTGGTGGTGCCGATGAGGTAGGCGGGATCGGCGGTGAGGGTGAGGGAGACGGTTTCGTTGGGCTCCAGCTGGGTGTCACCGGTCGGATCGACGGTGACGGTGGCTGTGGCCGAGCCGGCGGCGAAGGTGACGCTGTTGCCAATCAGGCCGTAATCGGTGCCGTTAGTGGCGGAGCCGTTGATGGTGTAGTTGACGGTGAGGGGATTGGTGGTGGCGCCGGTTCTGGTGAAGGTATAGATGAGGTTCGTTGCACCGTTCTCGGTGACGCTGGCGGGGGAGACGGCCAGTGAGATGACGGGTAGGGGAGCGGCATCGTCATTGGTGATGGTGCCGGTGACAAAGGTAATCCCAGTTGTCCCTGAGGTTGGATAGCCGAGGAAGAGGAAGAAGGACTCGTCCGGCTCAAAGACGGTGTCGCCGTTGATGGTGACGGAGACAGTCTGTGTTTCCCCTGCGGTGCCGGTGAAGTTGAGGGTGCCACCAGTGGGGACAAAGTCGGAGCCGGCAACAGCGGTGTTGTTGCCGGTGATGTAGCTGACAGCAGCTCCACCGGCGACGGCATTGCTGAGGGTGACCGTGAACACGGCCAACGAAGTGCCGGTATTCCCTTCCACGATCGACACATCGCTGACGGAGAAGATTGCGGCGTCGTCATTGGTGATGGTGCCGACGACGGGTCCTGGGGTGCCGATGGTGTAAGCAGCGTTGGCCAGAAGTGTGAGGGAGACGGCCTCGTCGATCTCCAGGACGGTGTCTGGCGTTGGATCGACGGTGACGGTTGCGGTGGCGGAGCCGGCCGCGAAGGTGACGGAGGAGGTGATCAGGCCGTAATCGGTGCCATTGGTGGCGCTGCCGCCGATGGAATAGTTGACGATGAGAGAGTTGCTGGTATCTCCGGTGCGGGAAAAGGTATAGGCGAGGTTGGTTGCTCCGTTTTCCAGCACGCTGCTTGGAGACACCGCCAGGGACACGACCGGCAGCGGGGGAAAATCGTCCGTGGTGATGGTTCCGATGCCCTGGGTATCGGCGATGGTGACGCCGTTGGTAGGGAGCGAGAGGTTGAGGAAGAAGGTCTCGTTGGGCTCGACGGTGGTGTCGCCGTTGATGGTGACGGAGACGGTGCGCTGTTCACCGGCGGTGCCTGTGAAGCTGAGGGTGCCGGAGGTGGCAACGTAATCAGTACCGGCGGTGGCGGTGCCGTTGGCGGTGGCGTAGGAAACCGACGCCCCACCGGCTACTGCATTGCTGAGGGTGACCGTGAAGACGGCGGTGGTCGTGCCGGCGTTCCCTTCCGCGATCGACACGTCGCTGATGGTGAAGGAGGCGGCGTCGTTGTCAGAGTTGGTGACACTGAAATCAGCCACGGCAAGGCCGCTGTAGTTGCTGTCCGTGCTGCTGGTGGCGCCAGTAATGATTGAGTAGTTGGCGGTTCCGTCCAGAATGGAATCGTCCACTCCTTGGACCACCACGTTCTGGAACACATTCCAATTGGACGGAGTGAAGGTCAGTGAAGCGACGCTGACGGTGCCTTCCGTTAAATCGGAACTGCTGAAGCTGATGCTGACATTCGCGGTGGGTTGGCTAGCGAGGCGAACGCTGATGATGTCCACACCTCCTGATTCCGACGTGAACAGGCTTCTGTTCGGTAACAGCACCACTCCCGCGGTGTCGTTGTCGCTGTTGGAGACACTGACATTGGCAGCGTTGAAGCCGTTGTAGTTGGGGTCGCTGCTGGTGGCCGCCGCGGTGTTGATCGTGTAGGCCACCGTTCCATCGATGGTGTTGTCATCCACGCCAGTGACGATCACGGTCTGGGCGACATTCCAGTTGGCTGGCGTGAAGGTGAGGGAGGAAACGTTGGTGGTGCCTTCGGTGGTGTCGGAACTGCTGATGCCGACGGTCACATTCGCCGTGGGCTGACTGTCGAGCACCACGGAGAAGGTGGCCGAACCGCCAGCCTCGGTGGTGACCAGACCGTTGGTTGGCGTGACGGTGATTCCAGTGGCGACGTTGACGATGACGGAGAAGGTCGCTGTGGTGGTGGCCGTGTCTCCTGTGGTTTCGGCGCTGGTCGCCGTCACGGTGAGCGCGAAGTTGGCGGCCGTGGCGACGGTGATGGTCAGTCCCGTGAGCTGGGCCGGAGTCAGGGTCCAGGTGCCATTGTTGTTGTTGGTGCCGGCCGAGAGCGTGGCCCCTGTCGGTACCCCGGAGATCAGAATGCTGCGAAGATCGTTGGCATCACTGCTGGCGAAGCTGGCGGCGATGTTGAGCGCAATCGGCGTATTGGTCGCTCCTGTCCTGTCGCCCACGATGATGCTGGGAGAACCCGTAAGCGCTATGGTTGGGGTAACCAGGCTGAAGCTGTAATTGGTGGTGGAGGCACTGGTGCCATCGATGGCAAGGATATAGGTGCCATCAGCGGTGAGATTGAACTCCAGGTCGGTGCTGATGTTCTGGTTGACAAGAAACTGATTGGTTGGCCCGAAAAGATTCCAGTTGGCCGAAGTGAATCCTGGAGTCTGGCTGTCGAAGACCAGGCGCTGGCCGGCCGTGCCGGTGAAGCGGTAGAGGTCGGTTTCCTGGCCGGGGGAGAGAGTACCGCTGGTGACGGTGTCGAAACTGAGGGCCGTGGCAGCGGCCAGATCGAGCAGCTGGAAGCTGTAGCCGCCCGTGTCGAGGGAGAAGTTTGAGGTGCTCTCCAGGACCAGCTGGTAGGTGCCGGCTTCGGTCAGGGTGAAGGGCGTGTTGCTGTCGACGTAGGCCTGCTGGTTGAGAAAAACGAGGTCTCCGGTTGGGTCGATCAGGCGGACGGGAAATCCTGGTGTGCCGGCGGTGAGGGCGTCGTAGTAGAGCCGCTGGCCCACCGATCCGGTGAAGGTGAAGATGTCACGCTCGCCGAGTTCACTGATCGTGCCGGATGTGGCTGTGTTGAAGCTGAGAGCCGTAGTTGTTGTGGTGGGAGTGATCAGGTTGAAGCTGTAGTTGATCGTGGTACTGCTGGATCCATCGATCTGAAGGATGTAGGTGCCGTCGGCGGTCAGGATCAGATCCCGATCCTGGCTGATGTTCCCACTTGTAATGAACTGATTGGTCGGGCCGTAGAGAATCCAGTTGGCCGACGGGGATCCGGCGGTCAGGCTGTCGAAGACGAGGCGTTGGCCGGCGGTGCCGGTGAAGCGGTAGAGGTCGGTTTCCTGCCCGGGGGAGAGAGTCCCGTTGGTGACGGTGTCGAAACTGAGGGCTGTGGCGGCGGCCAGATCGAGCAGCTGGAAGCTGTAGCTGCCCGTGTCGATGGAGAAGCTCGAGGTGCTCTCCAGAACCAGCTGGTAGGTGCCGGATTCGGTGAGAGTGAAAGGAGCGTTGCTGTCGATGAAGTGCTGCTGGTTGAGCAGAACGATGTCGCCGCTGGGATCAATCAGGCGAGCGGGGAAGCTCCTGGTGAAGTCGTTGGTGAGGTTGTCGTAGTAAAGCCTCTGCCCCACGGCTCCGGTGAAGGTGAAGATGTCACGCTCGCCGATTTCGCTGATCGTGCCGGACGTCGGTGTGTTGAAGCTGAGAGCCGTGGTTGTTGTGGTAGGAGTGATCAGGTTGAAGCTGTAGTTGACCGTGGTTGTGCTGAACCCATCGATCTGCAAGATGTAGGTGCCATCGGCGGTCAGGGTCAGTTCCCGATCCTGGCTGATGTTCCCGTTGAGGAGGAACTGATTGTTTGGACCATAGATATTCCAGTTGGCCGAAGGAAATCCCGCCGTCAGACTGTCGAAGGCCAGGCGCTGGCCTGCGCTGCCGGTGAATCGGTAGAGGTCGCTTTCCTGGCCTGGAGAGAGGCTGCCGTTGGTAACGGTATCGAGACTCAGCAAGGTGGCCGCTCCCGCATCCCGGAGAGCGAAGTTGAAGTCCGTCGGCGATGCCGTGTTGTTCCGAACCAGGAGGTAGTGGGTACCGGCCTCAGTGAGAGCAAAGAGTCTGTCGGCTTCAGCACTCCCGTTGAGGGCGCTGATCGATCCGTCGGGACGCAAAAGGGTAACAGAGTTGTTTTCACTGTCGGGTTCCAGGGCGTCGTAGAGCAGCCGTTGGCCGACAGACCCAGTGAACCTGAAGACCCGTGTGGCCGACGCGGTCAGTGGACCGTTGGTGGCGGTGTCTAGGGTCAGGACCGAGGAACTGGCCGCGAGATCGATGATCTGGATGTTGTAGTCGCCGGATCCGGTGAATCTGACCGTGTAGTTGCCTGATCGCGGCGTGACGAATCCTGATCCCTCACTGCTGGCATTAGCACTGTAGATTTGAGAGTTGAAATTACCTGTGTCAAGGATCTGGATGGAAACGCTGTCGAAGTCAGAATCAAGGCTGTCAACGAACAACAGCTTGCCAGCGGCGATGGTGATGCTGACATCGACCGTGTTACCGGACACCGACCCCGACTGGCTGAAGGGGAGGATGGTCGGGGCGGCGGGCGCAGGATCGCTGACATCCGTCACATTGAAGTTGTAGCTGACCGTGCTTGCACTGTTCCCTTCAATCTCCAGAAGATAGGTACCCGTCGTCTGCAGAAAGGCAACGAAGTCGGCCCCTGCACTTATCCCTGACCCTGGAACCTGCCCGTTGCTGGGGTCAAACAGTCGCCAGTTCGCTCCCGTCGCTGCAGCGAGGCTGTCGAAGTTCAGCCGTTGCCCAGCGGTTCCGGAGAAGCGGTAAAGATCGGATTCAGCACCCGGCGTCAGAGTGCCGGAGATTGCCGTACCCAAAGTGATCAGTGGGGCATTACCGGCATCGATGAGCTTGAAGTTGTAGTTGCCCGTACTGTTGGGGCTGCTGACCTGCCCCTCAACGATCAACTGATAGGTGCCCGCTTCCGTGAGGGTGACCAGACTCCCATCGAAGTCCGTATCGATCGTGCTGCCCACAAGCGCACCGCTAGGGCTTATCAGGCTGACGATCAGACTGTTACTGTTATTCGCTGTGGCGTCATAAATCAGCCGCTGTCCCACCGTGCCTGTAAAGGTATAGATGTCGCGCTCACCCAGTTCATTGATCGTTCCCGCCACTGGGCTGCTGAGGGTCAGTGCCGTTGTGGTGGTGGTGGGCGAAACGAGCTGGAAGCTATAATTGACAGGTGTGGTGCTGTTGCCTTCGATCTCGAGGAGATAGGTTCCGGCTTCGGGAGCCGTGAACTCGGTGTCAAAGCCGATGTTGGTGCCGATGATCTGGGTATTGCCTGGATCGAAGATGCGGAAGTTCGCCGTAAAGACGGACGAGATGGCATCAAACACCAATCGCTGACCCGCCGCGGCAGTGAAGCGATAGAAGTCGCTTTCCCCCCCAGGCGAGAGTGTTCCGGTGGTGACGGTGTCGAGGCTGATCGTTGGTGCAGCTGTGGTATCGATCAGATTGAAGTTGTAGTTTCCCGTGCCGTTGGCACCGCCGACCTGACCCTGAATGAGGAGCTGATAGGTACCGGTTTCGGTGAGGGTGACCAGGCTGCCATCGAAGTTGCCGTTGATCCCGCTGCCCACCACGGCGCCACTGGGGCTGGTGAGTGTGGCGAGAAAATTCGTACCGTTATTGACCGTGGCGTCATAGATCAGGCGCTGGCCTGCGGTTCCTGCAAAGGTGTAGATATCCAGTTCGCCCAGCTCGCTGATCGTTCCCGCCACCGGGGTGCCGAGGGTCAGAGCCGCCGTGGTGGTGGTGGGCGAAACGAGCTGGAAGCTGTAGTTAACAGGTGTGGTGCTGTTGCCTTCGATCTCGAGGAGATAGGTACCGGCTTCGGGAGCTGTGAACTCGGTGTCAAATCCGATGTTGGAGCCGACGATCTGGGTATTGCCTGGATCGAAGATGCGGAAGTTCGCCGTAAAGACGGAGGAAATGGCATCAAACACCAGCCGCTGTCCCGCAGTGGCCGTGAAGCGGAAGAAGTCACTTTCCACCCCAGGGGTGAGCGATCCGTTGGTGACGGTGTCGAGGCTGATCGTGGGCGCCGCGGAGGCATCGATCAGCTTGAAGCTGTAGTTGCCTGTGCTGTTGGCACTGCCAACCGGTCCCTGAATGAGGAGCTGATAGGTACCGGTTTCGGTGAGGGTGACCAGGCTGCCGTCAAAGTTGGCGTTGATCGTGCTGCCCACCACGGTGCCACTAGGGCTGGTGAGCGTGGCGGAGAAGTTCGTACCATTATTGGCCGTGGCGTCGTAGAACAGACGCTGACCTACGGTGCCTGTGAACGTGTAGACGTCCTGTTCGCCCAGCTCGCTGATCGAGCTGTTGACAACATTCCCCAGGGTCAGGGCCGTCGTTGTGGTGGTGGGGGTGACGAGCTGGAAGCTGTAGGGAATGCTGCTCGCACTGGTGTTATCGACGTAGAGAATGTGACTTCCGCTGCGCGTCAGCGTGATCTCGAAGTCGGAGGCGAGATTGCTACTGGTGATTGATTCACCGTTGGGACCACGCAGAAGCACGTTGGCACCAAATGCCGAGGGCGACTGGCTGTCGAAGATGAGCCGCTGGCCGGCCGTGCCGGTGAAGCGGTACAGCTCGATCTCCAGGGGCGCGAGGGTGCTATTGGTGACCGTATCGAACGCCAGATCCGTGGCCGGCACCTGCAGCAGCTGGAAGCTGAAATCCGCCGCCGCCTGTCCGGTGGGCTGCTGAACCAGATAGTAAGTGCCGGTTTCGCTGAGGGTGAAAACCTCGCTGTCACTCGAGGCGTTGACGAAAAAGAGGTTGGTGAGGTTGTTGCCGCTGGGTCCGATCAGAAATGTCTGAATGCCGTCGAAATCCTGATCGAGGGCGTCATAGAGCAGCCGTTGTCCCAAAGCACCGGAGAAGCTGAAGATCCGGGCTCCAGAGACGGGGGTGATCGTTTCGGTGACGGTGATTCCCAGGCTGAGCGCTGTGGCATTGGCGGCCACATCGAGAAGCCTGAAATTGAAATCACCCGAGCCATTGAGTCGCACAGTGTAGGTGCCCGATCGAGGCAGCACCCTTGAAAAATCGCTGCTGGCACTGTCGGAAGCGATGGAAGCGCCACCCGGGTCCAGGATGGCGATACTGACCCCATCGAAGTCCTGATCCAGGCTGTCGAAGTAGAGCAGGGTACCGGCGGCGGCCGTAAAGGTGAAATCAACCGGTGATCCGGACACCGAACCCGACCGGGTAAAGGGAAAGGCTGTGGGTGAAGCGGGGGGCGGATCACTGATGTCGTTGACCTGGAAGCTGTAGCTGACGCTCGCCGTGGCATTTGTGCCATCGATGATCAGGTAGTACTCACCTTCGGTGGGTAGTGTGACGCTGAAATCTGTGCCGCTGGAAGTGAAGGTGGAGTTGAGCGCTTGATTGTTGGGGCCGTAGAGAGTCCAGCTGGTGAATGTTCCTGGAGAGAGGAGACTGTCAAACTGTAGTCGTTGTCCCTTTGTACCGTTGAAGCGATAAACGTTGCTCTCAAGGCCTGGGGTGAGAGAATCGCTGATCGTCGTTCCGAGGGTCAGCAACGGCGCCTGGTTGAGCTTGATCAGGTTGAAGTTGTAATCGCCTGTGGTGCTGGCATCACTTCGGATAACGATCTGGTACGTTCCTGCAAGTGTGAGAGTGCTGGGTGGGCTGTCGGCCGTGTGATCAAAATTGGTATATATTGTTGCGCCCGATGGATCAATCAGGGTGTACGAAATGTTCTGGAAAATCGGATCGGCATCAATCCCATCAAAGTAGATTCGATCGCCGATGACGCCTTCAAACGTATAGATCTGTCGTTCCCCGAGCTCTGCCAGGAGGCCATTGAGATTGACCGAATAGGACGAACTAGCCATGGGCTCTCATCCACCATCAAAGAAATTTCACTAAAACCTAACCCGAAAATTCATTTGATTTTTGCCTTTCCCACCCCTGTAGCATCTCTTAATCTCTATGCCGCGCTGGATTTCGTTTTCAGTCCATACGCATTCCATTGAGGCGTGATCTGATGTGTCCAGCTATACATCCTGGCTCTTTGGCCGCCACCATTTTCTTTGGTGGGAGCCGTGGTTCCGGGTGGGCTAGCCGATGTCCCCGTCTTTCCATCAGGGACGACCAGTCCCATCCTTGGAAGGCTTTCCCGTCGAGCTCTTTGGTGCCTGTTTTTCGACCCAGCCAGCAACGGCCATCGTGACCAGCCCCGGCTGGCGGTTCTGGATCGACCGCGGCGGCACCTTCACCGATGTGGTGGCCTGCTCCCCCACCGGCGAACTGGTGGTGCGCAAGCTGCTCTCCGATCCGCCCCCGCCGGCGGACGGCAGCCCTCCCCTCGACCCCGCCGTCACCGCCCTGCGCGAGGTGCTCGGCCTGGCGCCCGACCAATCCATTCCCCCCGGGCTCGTTGCGGAGCTGCGGCTGGGCACCACCGTGGCCACCAACGTCCTGCTGGAGCGCCAGGGGGCGCCGGTGCTGCTGCTGGTCAACCGCGGCTTCGCCGACCTGCAGCGCATCGGCGACCAGCACCGCCCCCATCTTTTCGCCCTGGCCATCGAGCGGCCGGAGCCGCCGCCCCTGCGGGTGATCGAAGTGGGCGGCCGGCTGGCGGCGGATGGCGAGGAACTGGAGCCTTTGCTGCTGGATGAAGAGCTGGAGCAGGCCCTGGCCCAGGCCTGGGCCGACGGCTACTGCAGCGTGGCCGTCGCCCTGCTGCATGCCTGCCGCCATCCGGCCCATGAGCGGGCCCTGGGGAGCTGGCTGGCGTCGCGGGGGTTCTCGCCTGTGGTGCTCTCCCACCAGCTCAGCCGCCAGCCGCGGCTGGTGCCCCGCCTCGACACCACCGTGCTGGAGGCGACCCTGGCCCCGGTGTTGGGCACCTATCTCGATCAGGTGCGTGCCGCCATCGGCGCCGGGATCCCCCTGCGGGTGATGACCTCCTCCGGAGCCCTGCAGTCCCCCGCCCTGCTGCGGGCCAAGGACACGATCCTCTCCGGACCTGCCGGCGGCATGGTGGCGGCCGTAGCGGTGGCGGCCGGCGCCGGCTTCGGCGATGCCCCGATCCTCGGCTTCGACATGGGCGGCACCTCCACCGACGTCTTCCACTTCGACGGCAGCCGCGGTGAGGCGGCCTGGGAGCGCAGCAGTGAAACGGAGATCGACGGCCTGCGGCTGCTGGCGCCCATGCTGCCGATCCACACCGTGGCGGCCGGTGGCGGCTCGGTGCTGCAGGTGCAGGACGGGCGCCTGCAGGTGGGCCCCCGCTCGGCCGGAGCCAACCCCGGGCCCGCCTGCTATGGCCGCGGGGGGCCCCTGGCGATCACTGACGCCAACCTGCTGCTGGGCCGGCTGCCGGTTCAGGCGCTGCCGCGGCTGTTCGGCCCCGGCGGCGACCAGCCGGCCGACCGGGAGGTGGCGGTGGAGCGCTTCGAGGCCCTGGCCCGCCAGCTGGGGCTGGACGGTCCGGAGGCGGCGGCCCAGGGGGCGCTGACGATCGCCATCGAGCGCATGGCCGAGGCGATCCGGCGCATCTCGATCCAGCGCGGCCACGACCTGCGCGGCGCCGTGCTCGTCACCTTCGGCGGCGCCGGCGGCCAGCTCACCTGCCCCCTGGCGGATGTCCTGGGCATCACCCGGGTGCTGCTCCATCCCCTGGCCGGGGTGCTGTCGGCCTTCGGCATCGGCCTGGCCCGCCCCTCCCTGCTGCGGGAGCGCACCCTGCGCCAGCCCCTGGAGCCGGCCCTGCTGCCCCAGCTGGAGCGGTCGATCGAGGCGCTGCTGGAAGAGTCGACCGCCGATCTGCGCACCGGAGGTGATCTGGCGCTGGGCCAGGAGCCTCTGGTGCAGGTCCGCCTGGAGCTGCGTTACGGCGGCAGCGACCAGGGGCTGGAACTGCCCTGGCCGACCCCTCCAGCGGATGGCCTGCTGGAGGATTTGCGCGCCTCCTTTGATGAGCGCCACCGGCAGCGGTTCGGCTTCAGGGTGGCGGATGAGCCGTTGGTGGTGGAGCGGCTCGTGGTGGAGGTGGGGGCCCCGGTGCCTGGGGCCTCGGCGGGGGGGGGCAGGGCCGCGGAACTCCCGGAGGCGGCGGATTCGCCCGAGCCTTCCGAGTGGGTGCCGCTGTGCCTGGCGGCAGAGCACGGCGCCGGGATGGTCCGGCGCAAGGTGCCCCTCTGGCGCCGGCAGCAGCTGGTGGCGGGCCAGCGGATCGCGGGGCCGGCGTTGTTGGTGGAGCCCACGGGCACCACGGTGCTGGAGCCCGGCTGGGGCGGCCGGGTGCTGGCGGGGGGCGAGCTGCTGCTGGAGCGGCAGACGCCGGCAGCCGGCGCGGCGCTGGCCGGCAGCGTTGCCGGGGCCGTGGATCCGGTGCGGCTGGAGCTCTACAACCACCGCTTCAGCGCCATCGCCGAGCAGATGGGGGAACGGCTGCGCCAGTGCAGCCGCTCGGTGAACATCCGCGAGCGGCTCGACTTCTCCTGCGCCCTGTTCGATGGCGCCGGCCGGCTGGTGGCCAATGCCCCCCACATCCCCGTGCACCTCGGCTCGATGGGGGACAGCGTCGCCAGCCTGCTGGCCGCCGTGGCCGCCGGCAGCCTGCCGCCTCTGGCGCCGGGCGATGCCTACGCCGCCAACGACCCCTTCGACGGCGGCACCCACCTGCCCGACATCACCGTGATCACGCCGGTGTTCGCCCCCGAGGGCGGGGCGGCGCCGCTGCTGTTCGTGGCCTGCCGTGGGCACCACGCCGATGTGGGCGGTCTCACCCCGGGCTCCATGCCCCCCTTCAGCCGCCGGATCGAGGAGGAGGGGCTGCTGCTGCGCCACGTGCCGCTGCTGCGCCAGGGCCAGTTCGATGCGGACGCATGGCGGCAGCGCCTGGCCGCCGGCCCCCACCCGGTGCGCAACCCCGACCAGCTGCTGGCCGACCTCCAGGCCCAGGTGGCCGCCAACCGGCTGGGGGAGAGCGAACTGCAGCGACTGCTGACCCGCGATGGGACCAAGGAGGTGAGCGCCTACCTGGGCCACGTGCTGGCCAACGCGGCCGAGGCTGTGGGTGACGCGATCGCCCGCCTCAGCGACGGCGACCACAGCGTCGGGCTCGACAACGGCAGCCGCATCGTTGTGGCTGTCCGCATCGACCGGGCCGCCCGCCGGGCCCGCATCGACTTCAGCGGCACCTCCCCCCAGCTGGAGGGCAACTTCAACGCCCCCCTGGCGATCACCAAGGCGGCGGTGCTCTACGTGTTCCGCTGCCTGGTGGGCCGCCCGATCCCGCTCAACGCCGGCTGCTTCGCCCCGATCGAGCTGGTCGTGCCCGAGGGGTGCCTGCTGCATCCCCTGCCGCCGGCGGCGGTGGTGGCTGGCAACGTCGAAACCTCCCAGGCGGTCACCAACGCCCTGTTCGGGGCGCTGGGGGTGATGGCGGCGGCCCAGGGCACGATGAACAACCTCAGCTTCGGCGATGCCCAGCGCCAGTACTACGAGACGATCTGCGGCGGCACCGGCGCCGGGGTGCTGGCCGATGGCAGCGGTTTCGCCGGCGCCAGCGCGGTGCAGAGCCACATGACCAACTCGCGCCTCACCGATCCGGAGATCCTCGAGGACCGCTTCCCGGTGCGGCTGGAGAGCTTCGCCATCCGCCGCGGCAGCGGCGGCGCCGGCCGCTGGCCCGGCGGTGACGGGGTGGTGCGGCGGCTGCGCTTCCTGGCGCCGATGACCGTCGCCATCCTCTCGGGCTCCCGCCGGGTGCCCCCCTTCGGCCTGGCCGGTGGTGACGATGGGGCGGTGGGTCGCAACCGGCTGGAGCGGGCCGAGGGCCGGCTGGAGGAGCTGGCCGGCTGCGACCAGGTGGCCGTGCAGCCGGGCGACCTGCTGGAGATCGCCACCCCCGGCGGCGGCGGCTACGGCACCCCGGGAGCTCCACTGTGAGTGCGCTCCGCCGGGGGGCCGCTGGAGCGGTGCTGCTGCTGGTGGGGCTCGGCGCCCTGCCGGTGCCGCCGGCCCGGGCCCAGACACCGGCGCCGCCCGCCGCCGCGGAGACCAACGTGCTGCTGGAGGGCGAGCAGCGCTTCCGGCCCCAGTGGTCGGCCCGGGGGCTGGTGGCGGCCCAGGAACCCCTGGCCTCGGCGGCGGGGGCGGCGATCCTGCGCCAGGGGGGCAATGCGGTGGATGGGGCGGTGGCCACCGCCTTCGCCCTGGCGGTCACCCTGCCCCAGGCTGGCAACCTGGGTGGCGGCGGTTTCCTGCTGCTCTGGCTGCCAGGCCCCTCGCCGGCCCGCCAGCGGGGCTGCCTGGCCGAGGCCTCTGGTGGCACCCCGGCGGCCGGGCCCGAGCTGGCCATCGGCGGCGGCATGGCGGTGGCGGTCAACTTCCGCGAGACGGCCCCGGCGGCGGCCACGGCCACGATGTTTCTTGGCCCCGACGGCCAGGTGGACCGGGCCCGTGCCACCCGCAGCCTGCTCAGCACCGCCGTGCCCGGCAGCGTCGCCGGACTGGCCCTGGCCCAGCGCTGCTACGGCCGCCTGCCCCTGGCCCAGGTGATGGCGCCGGCGATCCGGCTGGCGGCCCAGGGCTTCCCGGTGAGCCGTGAGCTGAGCGATTCCCTGGCCGCCGCCGCTCCGCGGCTGCAGGCCGATCCGGTCTCCCGCCGCCTGTTCCTGCCGCCGCCGGTGCCGGGCACACAGCTGCGCCAGGGCGAGCTGGCGGCCAGCCTGCGGCGCATCGCCGCCGAGGGGGAGCGGGGCTTCTACACAGGGCCGGTGGCCGACGCCCTGGTGGGCTCCATGGAGCGGGGTGGCGGCCTGATCACCCACAACGATCTGCGCGCCTACCGCGCCCGGCTGGTGCGGCCGCTACGGCGCGAGTTCCGCGGCCATCCGGTGCTCACCATGCCGCCGCCGGGTGGCGGACTCACCCTGCTGCAGCTGCTGGGGATCCTCGAACCCTTCGACCTGGCGGCCACCGGCCTGAATGCCGCCGCCAGCCTCCATCCCATGGCCGAGGCCATGAACCTGGCCTACGGCGACCGCAATGCCCTGCTCGGCGACCCCGACCAGGTGCCGGTGCCGGTGGAACGGCTGCTGTCGCCGGCCCACCTCGACGGCCTGCGCCGCCGCATCAACCCCCAGCGCCACACCCCGGCCCCGGCGCTGAAGGCGGCCGCTGCCACAGAAGGCACCAACACCACTCATCTCTCGGTGGCCGACCGCCAGGGCGGCCTGGCGGCCCTCACCACCACCCTCAACTTCCCTTACGGCAACGGCATCAGCGTGCCGGGGATGGGCTTCCTGCTCAACAACGAGATGGACGACTTCACCGCCCTCCCCGGCAGCGCCAACGCCTTCGGCCTGCGCCAGGGGACGGCCAACGCCATCGCACCAGGGAAGCGCCCGCTCAGCTCGATGGCCCCCACCCTGGTGTTCCGCCCCGAAGGCCGCCCCTTGCTCGCCACCGGCAGCCCCGGCGGCAGCCGCATCATCACCACCATCCTCCAGGTGCTGCTCAACCGGATGGTGCATGGCCTCAACCTGGCCGGTGCCGTGGCGGCCCCCCGCATCCACAGCCAGCTGTGGCCCGACCGGATCGATGCAGAAGAAGGCCTCAGCCCCGACAGCCGCCGCCTGCTGGAGGCCATGGGCCACAGCGTCCGCCGGGCCCCGGCCATGGGGGCGGCCAACAGCGTCGAGGTGCTGGCGGGGGGCGGCAGCCTGGGGACGGTGGATCCGCGCCGGGCTGAAGGCCTGGCCGTTGCCGAATGAGCCCCAGCCCTCAGGCCTGGGGAGCCGCGGGGGCGGTGATCAGGTTGAAGGCGGAGAAGGCCAGGCCGAAGCCGAACAGGGTTCCGATGGCCCAGAGGCTGTCGGAGGGCCACTCGGCGATCAGCATCCCGCCCAGCACCACGGTGACGATGCCATCGAGTAGCACCAGGCCCCGGGCCGGCCCGGCGCCGGCGGCGGCGCCCGCCAGCTCCATCACCCCCTCGACCGCTAGCAGGACGCCGATGAACAGGGTCAGGCTGACGGTGCTGGCCACCGGGAAGGCCACCAGACCGATGCCGCCCACCACATACAGCACCCCGGAGATGGCGCGGAAGACCTTGCTGCGGGTGTCATCGGCCGACGTCAGCCGCAGCAGCTGGGAGACGCCAGCCGCCGCTGCCACCCCGCCCAGGGCGATGGTCAGCAAGGTGGCCGAGACGAAGGGAAGCGCCAGGCAGAGGACGGCCGCCACCAGCAGCAGGCCGGCGGTGACCCAGCGCAGGGTGGGGGAAGCGGGGACGGACAAGGGCTTGGGGAGGCTGGTGGGAGGTTAGGCCGCTTTCCCCTGGCCGACCGCCGGGCTCAGCGGGTGCGGGGCGGGCCGTTGTAGAGGATCGCCACCACCGTGCGGCCGTCCGGGGCGATCCTGATCTCCGTTTCCGTGGTGGCCGGCAGGCCCTTGGCTTCCCAGCCGGGGGGGCCTCCGAGGAAGCGGTAGACGAAGCCGTCGGCGTCGTTGCGCACCAGGCAGGGATTGGTAGCCGCCGAGGTGCTGAACATGCAGTTGGCGGGGGTGTAGACCGTCAGTCCGCCGTTGCTGAGCACGGCCGCGTTGCGGGCCAGGTTGAGGGCGCGGATCTCGTTGAAGGGGATCCCCTGGGCCTGGCTCGGGGCCAGGGGGGCCAGCGCCAGCAGCAGCCCCGCAGCGGCGGGCAGCAGGCGGGTGGCGGGCCGGAAGCGGAAGGCCATCGGATTCCTTGCGGATGACTCCAGTATCAGGCGGGGATCCGCCCTCGCGTCCAAGCCGCTGACTGTTGCTGAGGCGCGGCCTACCTTGACGGTTCCGATCCATCGCCGCCGTGATCCGACCTCCGGCAGCGCCGGCTACCCCGGAAGGCCTGGCGCGCCGGCGGCACCGCTTCTACCGCCGGCTGCTGTTTCTGTGCCTTCTGGTGATGCTGAGCCTGGCGTTTCCCCAGACGCTGCGCCTGGCCGGGTCGGTGGGCTACTTCCTGATCACGTTGCTCACCTCCGTCGAGCTGGGCGGCTTCCTCGCCGGCTCGGTGGCCCGTGACTGGGGTGACCGTCTGTACCTGGGGCTGGGAGGCGCCAACCTCGTCGCCCAGCTGTACTGGCTGCTGACCCCCGAGGCGCGGCGCCTCTCCGGGGTGCCCCTGCTGCTGATCACCACGCTGTTCATCGGCTGGAGCCTGGTGCGGCTGGTGCGGACCCTGGGCCGGGAGCCCCGGGCCACCCGTCCAGTGGTGGTCGGAGCGGTGGCCGGCTATCTCCTGCTCGGGCTCAGTGGCGGCCTGGTGCTGAGCGTGCTGGAAACGATCCAGCCCGGCAGCTTCCTGGCCAACACCGCCGATGGCCAGGCCGCCATCGTGCGCTCCCATGCAGGGGTGGCCGCCCACAGCGTCTGGGAGCTGGATTTCGCCCGTATCAACTACTTCGCCTTCGTCAGCCTCACCACCACCGGCTATGGGGACATCACCCCGGCCCTGCCTCCGGCGCGCATGGCCAGTGTGGTCCTGGGGATCGCCGGGCCGCTTTACATCGCCGTGATCCTGGGGGTGCTGATCAATCGGTTCAAGGGTTCGGAGGGGGGAGCCTCCGGCGACTGAGCCAGGCCACTCGGCGGCGCGGCCCGCTCCAGGCCCACATCCACACCGATGTGCTGGTCGGGACGGCCGGTGATCAGCAGGGCCGTGCGCTGGCGGGTGGCGATCTGCCACATCCACTTGCTGAACAGGGCGATGCGGTTCTCCGTGTCGGGGATGAAGGCCAGATGGGCCAGGGCCCAGAGCACCCAGCCCGCCAGCCCGCTCACGTGCAGCCCGCGCAAATCCGCCACCGCATACCAGGGGCCGATCACGGCCATGCTGCCGAGGTCGAACCAGCGGAAGGGCTCACTGCGGCGCCCCTCCAGCCCCGCCAGGATGTCGCGGGCCACCCAGCCGCCCATCTGCACCGCCGGCCCCGCCATGCCCGGCAGCACCCGGCCGTCGCCGGTGTGGGCGTAGTGGCAGAGATCCCCCACCGCCCGGATCTCCGGGTGCCCCGGCAGGGAGAAATCGGCCTCCACCTGCAGCCGTCCGCCCCGGTCGACGGGGGCGCCGGTGCGTTCCGCCAGCAGCCGGCCCAGGCGTGAGGCCCGCACCCCGGCGGTCCAGCAGATCGTGGCCGCCTCCAGGTCGCCGAGGCCATCGCTGCCGGCGTCCGCTTCGCCGGCGGCGGCGTCCGGGGGGCGCTTGAGGAGCACCCGGCCCGGCTCGATCGCCGCCACCAGCGTGTTCAGGCGCAGCTCGACGCCGGCCCGCTCCAGGTAGGCCGCCGTCTCCCGGGACAGGTTGGGGGCCATCGCGGGCAGCACCCGGTCGACCGCATCCAGCAGGACCACCCGGCACTGGGCGCGGTCGAGCTGCTTGAAGTCGCGCTCCACGGCGCGGTGCATCAGCTCGATCAGGGAGCCGGCCAGTTCGCACCCCGCCGGACCGGCCCCCACCACCACCACCGACTGCAGGTAGCGGCGCCGCTCGGGATCCCGGGTCTGCTCGGCCTCTTCGAGGGCCATCAGCAGCCGCCGGCGGATCTCATCGGCGTGCTCGAGGATCTTCATCGGCGGCGCCAGGGGCCGCCATTCCTCATGGCCGAAGTAGGTGCTGCCCGACCCACTGGCCAGGATCAGATGGTCGTAGCCGTAGCGGTGGTCGTTGAACACCACCTCCCTGGCCTCGGTGTCGATGTCGACCACCTCGCCCAGCAGGATCTGGATGTTGGCGGCCTCACCCACCATCTGGCGCAGGGGGGAGGCCACGTCGGCCTCCGAAACGAGCCCGGAGGCCACCTGGTACAGCAGGGGCTGGAAGAGGTTGAAGTTGCGCTTGTCGATCAGGGTGACGCGCACCGGCTTGCCGGCCAGGGCGTTGCAGGCCTTGAGACCGGCGAAGCCCCCGCCGACGATGACCACGTGGGGCCAGTCGCGCATGGCCTCCAGGGGTGGGTCCAGTTCAAGGAAGAAGCGTTCCGGGGCCATCGCACGCCATCCTCAGCAGTCGACCGTAGGCAGCCCGCCCGTGGGGGGCGGTAGTGACGGACGCGGTTTGCGCTGAAGCGCGGACGCCCGTCCCGCGGCTGCTAGCTTGATAATGATTCCCAAATCCGGCCCGGCAGTGCCAGGCCCCGTCCCATGGCCCCTGATCGGGAACGCTTGCCTGTCACCGTCCTGACGGGTTACCTCGGCTCCGGCAAGACGACGCTGCTTAACCGCATCCTTACCCACGAGCACGGCAAGAAGGTGGCCGTGATCGTCAACGAGTTCGGCGACGTGGGCATTGATAACCAGCTGGTGATCGAGGCCGATGAGGAGATCTTCGAGATGAACAACGGCTGCATCTGTTGCACCGTGCGTGGCGATCTCATCCGCATCATCGGCAATCTGATGAAGCGCCGCGACCGTTTCGATCACCTGGTGATCGAAACCACCGGCCTGGCCGATCCCGCCCCGGTGATTCAGACCTTCTTCGTCGATGAGGACCTGCGGGACGAACTGCAGCTCGACGCCGTGGTCACCCTGGTTGACCTCAAGCATGTGGAGCAGCACTGGGACACCGAGGAGGTCCAGGAGCAGCTCGCCTTCGCCGATGTGCTGCTGCTCAACAAGATCGACCTGGTCGATGCCGAGGCCTGCGTGGCCATCCAGCAACGGACCCGGGCCCTCAATCCGCTGGCCCGGGTGATTCCCACCTGCCAGGCCGATGCGGCGATGGACCAGATCCTCGGCGTGGGGGCCTTCAGCCTCGAGCGGGCCCTGGCGATTGATCCGGAGTTTCTCACCTCCGACCACGACCATGAACACGACGGGGCCGTCGGCTCGGTGGCGTTCATCGAGGAGCGACCGATGAGTTACAAGAAGCTGGAGCAGTGGATCGACCGGTTGGTGACGGAACAAGGCCCCGATCTGTTCCGGATGAAAGGCATCCTCCAGATCGACGGGGAGAGCCACCGCTACGTCTTCCAGTCGGTGCACATGCTGATCGACAGCACCCGGGATCGCCCCTGGCGTGAGGGCGAAACCCCCAGCACCCAGTTCGTGATCATCGGCCGCGATCTCGACGAGGCCGCCCTGCGGGCCGGTTTCGAGGCCTGTGTGGCCTGAGCCCCCCATGGCGGCCCCCCCGACCCTGGTGCAGGAGCGGCTCTGCGGTGCCTGCAGCCACGCGATCACGGCCCAGGTCTGGTCGGCCGATGGCGAGCTGCTGGCGATGGCGACGGCCGGCGGCGAGCTGCTGCTGATCGATTTCCGCGCCGGCTGCGAGGAGCTGCTTCGCGGCGAGCGGGACAGCAGCCTTGATGTGGTGGGCTTCAGTGCCGACGACCGCTATCTGATGGCGGCGGGCCAGGACGGGGAGCTGCTGCTGTGGGAGTTGGGGGGCTCCGGTGTGCGGCCGATCGCCTTCGACCCCCTGCCCCTGGGGGGCCACTGGCTGGATGCGGCCGCCTGGCAGCCCCAGGGCCCCCTGCTGGCGGTGGGGGCCGGCCGGCAGGTGCGGCTGTGGGATGGCGCCAGCCGGACCCTGCGCCCGGAGAGCCCGGAGCTGAAGGGCACGGTGCTCGCCCTGGCCTGGAGCCGTGATGGCCGGCGGCTGGCGGCGGCCTGCCACGGCGAGGTGCTGCTCTGGTCTCCGGACGACCCCGCCCAGGCCCCCCAGCGCTGCCCCACCGGTTCGGCCGGCCTGGCCCTGGCCTGGTCCGGCCAGGGGAACCTGCTGGCCAGCGGCCAGCTGGACGGCTCGCTGATGCTCTGGCCCGACGGCGGGGCCGGCACCGGCTGGCAGTTCCGTGGGTTCCCCGGCAAGGTGCGGGCCCTGGCCTGGTGTGATCAGCCGGGGCGCCTGGCGCCGCTGCTGGCCGTCGCCTCCAGCGACATCGCCGTGATCTGGAGCCAGAAGGATCGCGGCGCCAAGGGCTGGACGCCGGAACCCCTGGCGCTGCATGAGGGCCGCGTCCATGCGGTCGCTTTCGCCCCCGGCAGCAGCCTGCTGGCCACCGCCTCCAGCGACGGCACGGTGGCGCTCTGGGATGGGCGGGGCCGGCTGCAGCAGTTGCTGGAGGGCGACGGCCAGGCCATCCACAGCCTCAGATGGCGACCCGATGGCCGCCATCTGGTGGCCGGTGGCGACCAGGGCCAGTGGTGGCTCTGGCCCGTGACCCTGCCCCCATCCGTCCGCTCCCGCCCACCCCGTTCCGGAGGTTTCGCCCCATGAGCCCGTTCCCATTCCGCCGTCCCCTGCTGGCCCTGGCCGTGGGTCTGTCCTCCCTCCTGCTGGCCTGCCGTCCGGCGGTGGAGTCGGCCGCACCCCAGGCCGGCCGCGCCGATCGCCCCAGGGTGGTGACCACCTTCCTGCCGATCACCCTGTTCACCCGTGCCGTGGCCGGTGACTGCGCCGAGGTGACGGCGCTGATCCCCGCCGCCAGCGGCCCCCATGACTTCCAGGCCCGGCCGGGGGATGTGGCCGCCATCCGTAACGCCAGGGTGCTGGTCAAGAACGGCCTGGGCATGGAGTCGTTCCTCGACAAGCTGGTGCAAGGCGCCGAGAACCCCGCCCTCAAGGTGATCGACTCGAGCAAAAGCATCACCACCCTGGAGAACCCGGAGGAGCCCGCCGGGGAGCACGCCGATGGCCATGACCACGGCCACGAACACGGTCCGATCAATCCCCACATCTGGCTCGATCCGGTGCGGGCCGCCCAGCAGGTGGACAACATCCGCGATGGCCTGATTGCCGCCGATCCCGCCTGCGCCGAGGGCTACCGCCGCAATGCCGCCGCCTTCAGCGGCCAGCTGCGCCAGCTCAACACGGAATTCGAGAAGCAACTGGCGCCCTTCCGGGGCAAGACCTTCGTGGTCCTGCACGACTTCGCCCCCTACTTCGCCGACCGCTACGGCCTCAAGGCCGAATACCTGGTGGACGTGCCGGAGCAGAACCCCTCCCCGGCTGATCTCTCACGGGTGGCCGACACGGTGAAGAGCACCCAGCTGCGGGCCCTGCTCAGCGAACCCCAGGAGGGCAACCGCTCCTTCAATGCCCTGGCCGGGGATCTGGGGATCCGCATCAGCGTCTTCGATCCGATGGAGACCGGCACCGAGGAGGCCTCCCGCAACCCGGCCACCTACGCCGAAGTGATGCGCCGCAACGTCGCCGACCTGGTGAGCGCCTTCCGCTGATGGCCGTGCTGGAGGTCGAGGGCCTGCGGGTGGTGCGCGATGGGGTGCTGGCGGTGGACGACGTCAGCTTCCAGCTCGCGGCCGAGAGCGACACGGCCCTGGTGGGGCCCAACGGGGCTGGCAAGAGCTCGCTGGTGGGGGCGATCCTCGGGCTGATTCCCCGTCAGGCCGGGGAGGTGCGCCTCCTCGGCCACCGGCTGGGTACCGCCGGCCAGCTGCCGGCGCAGGTCCGCGGCCAGCTGGCCTACCTGCCCCAGTCCTTGCCGCTCCAGGGGCGCCTGCCGCTGACGGTGGCGGAGTTCGTGGGCTTCGGCTGGGACCTGCCGGGCCCGCGTCTGCCCTGGAGCGGCGGCCGTCAGCGCCGCTCGGCGGTACGCTCCGCCCTGGCCAAGACCGGCTGCGGCCCCCTGGCCGACCGCCTGCTGAGTGAGTTGTCGGGTGGCCAGCTGAAGCGGGTGCTGCTGGCGTTCTGCGTTGTACGGCCGCGGCGACTGCTGGTGCTCGATGAGGCCCAGGCCGGCCTCGATGCCCCCTCCACCGATCAGTTCCACCGCCTGCTGTTCGACCTGCGCCGCAGCGAGGGCTGGACCGTTCTGCAGGTGTCCCACGACCTGGACATGGTGCGGCGCAGCTGCGATCAGGTGCTGTGCCTCAACCGCCAGCTGCGCTGCAGCGGCCGTCCTGAGCAGGCCCTTTCCAAGGCCCAGCTGGAGCGCCTCTACGGCTCCGACTGGGTTCCTTACTTCCACCGCCACGCACCCCACGACAGCCCCCGGATCGGATGACAGACGTTTCCCAGCTCGCCACGGTGCTTGGCCAGCCGTTCATGCAGCGGGCTTTGGCTGGCGGCCTGCTCACCGGGGCCCTCGGCGGTCTGCTCGGCAGTTTCGCGGTGCTGCGGCAGCTGTCGTTCTTCAGCGATGCCCTGGGCCACTCGGCCCTGCTTGGCCTCAGCCTGGGCATCCTGCTGGGGCTGAACCCCACCCTGGTGCTGATCCCCTTCGCGGTGTTGTTCGCCCTGCTGGTGAACGTGCTGGTGGAGCGCAGCCAGCTGCCGGCCGATGCGCTGCTCAACATCGTCTACTCCACGTCCCTGGCCTTCGCCGTGGTGGCGCTCAGCCTGGTGACGACCTACCGGGGCGGCCTCCAGCAGTTGCTGTTCGGCGACATCCTGGGCATCTCCTGGTTGGATCTCGGCCTGATCGCCGTGCTGCTGCTGGCGGCGGTGGCGTATCTGCTGGTGAGTCTGCGGGCCCAGGTGCTGGTCACCCTCCACGCCGATCTGGCCGGGGCCTTCGGTGTGGGCAACCAGTGGCACCGGATCGCCTTCATCCTGCTGCTCGCCGTGGTGGTGGCCGTGTCGATCAAGGCGGTGGGGGTGCTGTTGATCAGCGCCTTCGTGGTGATACCCGCCTGCGCCTCCCGGCTGGTGAGCCGCCACTTCGGCTCCTATCTGGTGCTCTCCTCGGTGATCGGTGGCGGTTGCGCCGTGCTGGGTCTGCTCGGATCGGGCCTCACCAACCTCCCCTCCGGCCCCTGCGTGGTGATCGTGCAGTTCTTCGGATTCCTGCTGGCCATGGGCGTCAGCCTGGGGCGACGGCAGCGGCGTCGATCGGCATTGGCCTAGTCGGCCGTCCCGTCCCGGCGCGCCGCCAGGACGATGTTGGCGCAGGCCTCGGCATCGGAGAGGGCATCGTGGTGCTGGAGCGGCAGGCCCAGATGGCGGCACACATCCGGCAGCTTGGTGGGCCGCAGATTCCAGGCCCGCCTGGCCACCTGCACCGTGCAGAGGAAGGGTTGGACCGGGGGTCGCAGCCCGGCCTGCTCGCAGCAGGCCCGCAGCACACCGGCATCGAAGCTGGCGTTGTGGGCAGCGATGAACTGCGCCCCCTCCAGAGCGGCCGCCAGCTGGGGCCAGAGCTCGGCGAAGGTGGGCGCATTGGCCACCTGTGACCAGCTGATGCCGTGGATCGAGGTGAACTGGAAGGTCCGCCGCGGCGGGCGAATCAACCGGTGCTCGCGGTGCACGATGGTTCCCCCCTCCACCCGCACCAGGGCGATCGAGCAGGCGCTGTCCCGGCCCTGATCGGCCGTTTCGAAATCCAGCGCCACGAAACAACCCTGCGGGAGGGGCCCCAGGCCAGCGCCGATCACCGGCGCGGAAGCTGGCTGGCGTCGGGACAGCACGGCTTCGGCGCTGCGCAGGAAGCGCCGCTCGTCCCGGTCGAGGTTGGCGGCACCCCAGCGGCTGCGGTAGGCCGAGAGGCGTTCGTAGCGACGGACCTCCTGCTCAACCCAGCCCGCGGCCCTGAGTTCAGCGCCGCGGTTCGGTTCCTCCATCGGCATGGCTGGCAGCCCCGTCGCGTCTTCGGGGAGTCTTGCCGAGCGGCCTGCGGGGCTAGGGCTCCGGCTCCATGCCAAGGGCCGCCCCACAGTGTTTGCAGTGTCGCGCGTCGGCCTGGTGGCCCCCCAGCCCGCAGGCGGGGCAGGGGCTTCCCGCCGGCCGCAGCACCTTCAAGCCGATTTCGGCGCTGAGAATGCCGGTGGGCACGGCGATGATGCTGTAGCCGATCAGCATCACCACCGAGGCCATGAAGCGCCCCAGGGGTGTCACCGGCGCCACATCGCCATAGCCCACCGTCGTGATCGTCACGCAGGCCCAGTAGATGGCCACAGGGATGCTGCCGAAGCCGTCATTGCCGGCCTCGATCACATACATGAAGGCGCCGATCAGGATCACCAGCGTCACCATCGCCAGCAGGAACACGGTGATCTTGCGGCGGGCGGCGATCAGGGCGCTCCAGAGCAGTTCGGCCTCCTGCAGGTACGCCCCGAGCTTCAGCACCCGGAACACCCGCAGCAGCCGCAGCACCCGAACCACCAGGAACAGCTGCCCTCCGCCGATCAGCAGTCCCAGGTAGGAGGGCAGGATCGCCAGCAGATCCACGATCCCGAAGAAGCTGGTGGCGTAGCGCCGTGGCTCCGTCACCAGCAGCAGCCGCAGCAGGTATTCGAGGCTGAACAGCAGGGTGAAGCCCCACTCCAGCCCCAGAAAGGTGCTGGCCCAGTGCTGCCGCAGCAACGGATCGCTCTCCAGCACCACCGCCAGCACGCTCAGGGCGATCGCCAGCATCAGCAGGGCGTCGAAGGCCTTGCCGGAGGGGGTGTCCGCCTCGAGGATCGTGCGGCCCAGCCAGGGGCGCCCGACCACCCGCACCAGCGCCAGGGCCAGGACGATCAGGCCGCCCAGCAGCAGCGGCACCAGCAGCATGCTCAGTCGCTCCCCAGGTAGGAGGCCCGCAGCCCCGCATCGGCGAGCAGGGCGGCGGTGCTGCCCTCCAGGCTGATGGCGCCGCCCTCCAGCACCACGCCGCGGTCGGCGATCTCCAGGGCGGCGGTGGCGTTCTGCTCCACCAGCAGCATCGACAGGCCGCCTGCGTGCAGGGCCGCCAGGGCGGCCATCACCTCGGCCACCAGCTTCGGCGCCAGGCCCAGGCTGGGCTCATCCAGCAGCAGCAGGCTGGGCCGGCCCATCAGGGCCCGGGCGATGGCCAGCATCTGCTGCTCGCCCCCCGAAAGGTTGCCGGCCAGCTGGCGGCGCCGTTCCGCCAGGCGGGGGAACAGGCCATAGCAGCGCTCCAGGTCGGTGGCGATGCCGGCCCTGTCGCGGCGCAGCCAGGCCCCCAGCTCCAGGTTGGTGGCCACGGTCTGGCGGGCCAGCACCCGCCGGCCCTCGGGGCAGTGGCCGATGCCGAGGCGCACCGTGCGGTGGGTGCGCACCCCCGCCAGGTCGGCGCCGCGCCACAGCACCTGGCCGGCGGCGGCGCCCACCAGCCGGGAGATGGCCCGCAGGGTGGTGCTCTTGCCGGCGCCATTGGCCCCCAGCAGGGCCACCAGCTCGCCCTCACGCACCTGCAGATCGAGGCCCCGCAGGGCGGTGAGGGCGCCATAGCGCACCGTGAGCCGGCGCAGCTCCAGCAGCGGGGCGCTCATCGGCCGTCTCCGGCGGCCCGGCCCGAACCGCCACCCGAACCGCCACCCGAACCACCCAGGTAGGCCTCGATCACCCGCGGATCGGTGCGCACCTCGGCGGGGCTGCCCAGGGCGATGCGCTTGCCGAAGTTGAGCACCGCCAGCCGGTCGCAGAGCCGCATCATCAGCGGCACGTGGTGCTCGATGATCAGCACGGTCAGGGCGAAGTGGTCGCGGATCCGGCCGATCAGCTGCCGCAGGTCGTCCTTCTCGGAAGGGTTCATGCCGGCGGCGGGTTCATCCAGCAGCAGCAGCTTGGGTGCGGTTGCCAGGGCCCGGGCGATCTCCAGTCGTCGGCGGTCGCCGTAGGGCAGGTCCCCGGCCCGCTGCTCCGCCAGGGCCTCCAGCTCCAGCAGGCTCAGCAGCTCCATCGCCCGGGCCTCCAGCCGTCCCTGGTGGCGGCGGAAGGTGCCGTTGGCCAGCAGGGCCCCCAGCAGGGGGGCGCGGGCGGCATGGTGCAGCCCCACCAGCACGTTGTCGCGCACCGACAGGCTCTCGAACAGGCGCAGGTTCTGGAAGGTGCGGGCGATGCCGAGCCGGTTGAGGCCGCTGGCCCCAAGGCCCGTGGTGGGCATCCCCCGCCACAGGCAGCGGCCGCCGCTGGGGGGGGTGAGACCGGAGATCACGTTGAACAGGGTGGTCTTGCCGGCGCCGTTGGGACCGATCAGGCCGAAGATCTCCCCCTCCGCCAACTCCAGGCTCACCGCGTCGAGGGCCAGCAGGCCGCCGAAGCGGCAGCTGACGGCCTCCACCTGCAGCAGGGGCGCCGGGGCGGTGCCGGCGGGGCTCCGGCTCATGGGGCCTGGGGAGCCTGGTGGCTCCGGCGCCGGCCCAGGCCGGGCAGGGCGGCCAGCCAGCGCAGCCGCTCCGCCGTCACCAGTCCCTGGGGAAAGAACAACGGCCCCAGCAGGATCACCGCCCCGAACAGGATCAGGCGCAGGTCCCCCACCGGCCGCAGCAGCTCCGGCAGGGCGGTGAGCGCCAGGCCCCCCAGCACCGGCCCCAGCCAGAAACGCGAACCTCCGAACACCACGAAGGCCAGGGTGGTGATGCTGGCGTCGAAGCTGCCGGCCCGGGCGTTCCAGGAGTTGAAGAAATGGGCGGCCAGGGCCCCCGTGACGCCGGCGAGGACGGCGCTGGCCACGAAGGCAAACAGCTTGGTGCGGGGGGTGTCGATGCCCACGCTGGCGGCCGCCAGTTCGTCGTCGCGGATGGCGGCCATGGCCCGGCCCAGCCGCAGGGTCTCCAGTCGCTGGCACAGCCAGCAGGCCAGGGCCAGCAGCGCCAGGGTGAACAGCACGTAGCCCTCGGCGTGCGCGAAGGGCTGGGGGATGCCGAAGATGCCCATGGCGCCGCCGGTGAAGGGCAGGTTCAGGTTGAGGACCCGCAGGATCTCCACCAGGGCGATGGTGGCGATGGCCAGGTAGATCCCCCGCAGCCGCAGCACCGGCCGGCCGATGGCCAGGGCGATCAGCCCCGCCAGGATCCCCCCCAGCACCATCTCCGCCAGCAGGGCCGGCAGCGGTGAGGTGGCGCCGCTGCCGGCGAAGGCGGGGACGCCGGTGGAGAGCAGGGCGGCGACGTAGCCCCCCACCGCATAGAAGCCCGGCGTCGCCAGGGACAGCTGGCCGCAGCGCAGCGGCAGGTACACCGACAGCGCCAGCAGGGCCCCGAGCAGCATCTGTTCGAGCAGGGCGGCGTCCATGGCCCTCACACCTTGGTGGGCAGGGGCCGGCCCAGCAGCCCCCGGGGCCGCAGCAACAGCACCAGGAACAGGAAGCCGTAGCTCACGGCATCCTTGTAGCCCGACCAGTCGGCCGGCACCAGGGCCTCCGCCAGGCCGACGATCAACCCGCCCAGCACCGCCCCCGGCACGCTGCCCAGCCCCCCCAGCACCAGCACCGCCAGACCCTTGAGGCCGTAGCCGATGCCGAAGTAGGGGCCGGCGATGCTCACGCTCAGCCCCACCAGGCCGCCGGCCACCCCGGCCAGGAAGCCGCTGAGCCCGAAGGCCAGCCGCACCATCGCCGTGCTGTCGATGCCCAGCAGCTGGGCGGTTTCGGGGTCCTCGGCCACCGCCTGCAGACCCTTGCCGTTGCGGCTGCCCTCCAGCCAGAGGGTCAGCACGGCCAGGATCACCACGGCGATGCCCAGCAGCAGGGCCTGCACCGTGCGCACCCTGGCGCCCAGCAGGGGGAACGAGGCCGGCAGGCCACCGAGGGCGCCGGTGGGGATGGCATAGCTTTCGGCCCCCACCAGCAGCTGGATCAGGTTCACCAGGATCACGCCGGCCCCCAGGCTGGTGATCAGGGCCAGCAGGGGGTCGGCCCGGCGGCGGCGCAGGGGCCGGAAGGCCACCCGCTCCACCAGCAGGGCCACCAGGGCCGCCCCCAGCCCCGCCAGGGGCAGGGCGCCCCAGAAGGGCAGGGCGACGGGCAGCTGGAAACCGGCCAGCAGGCCGTTGGCCCCCACCGCGCCGCCGATCAGCAGGTAGGTGAAGTAAGCCCCCAGGGTGAACACCGCCCCATGGGCGAAGTTGATCACCCCCAGCACCGAGAACACCAGGGTGTAGCCGAGGGCGAACAGCCCGTAGACCGCCCCCACCGACAGACCGTTCACCAGGATCTGGAGCAGGTCCACCCGGGGCTTACTTGAGCAGGGCGAAGCGTCCGCTGCGCCCGCCCGGATCCATGCGCACCTGGGCCACGAAGAACTGGCTCTGGATCACCTCACCCTCGGGGGTGAAACGGATCTCCCCCAGGGGGGTGGCATAGGTGCCGCCCAGGATCTCCTGCATCAGCTGCTTGCGGGTCGCCGCCAGGGGGGCGCCGGCCAGGGGCTGGCGTTTGTCGAGGCGCACCAGCGCGTCGCCGATCACCTGCAGGGCCGTGTAGGCCTGGGCGGTGAGCTGGGGCGGAATGGCGCCGCCTTTGGCGGCCTTGAAGGCCTTGAGGAAGGCCGTGTTGGCGGGAGTGTTGAGTTCGGGGCTGTAGGCCTGGGCGATCAGCAGCCCGTCGCAGTACTTCTGGCAGATCGGGTAGATATTGGGGGTGTTCATGCCGTTGCCGGCCACGATCAGGCCCCGGTAGCCCAGCTCCCGCAGCTGGCGGATCAGGTTGCCGCCGTCCACCGCCTGCAGCGACAGCACGATCAGGTCTGGGTTCTCCCGCAGGGCGGCGCTGATCTGGTTCTGGAAGTCCTGGTCGTTGAGCTGGGTGCGCTGCACGGTCACCGGATCGAGGCCCTTCTCCTTGAGGGCCTTCTGGAAGATGGTGGTCTCCGCGGTGCTGTAGGCGTCGTCCTGGGCATAGAACACCGCCGCCCGCTTCAGGCCCGGCTGGATCTTCAGGGCGCGCTCGATGGCCAGGGGCGCGATCACCGAGCTCTGGGCCGAGACCCGGCTGATAAAGAAGCCGATCTCCGGGATGCCGGTGGCCGTGTTGGAGGGGGCCACCACCGGCACACCACGGCGCTGGGCGATGGGGTCGGCGGAGAAGGCCTGCTGGGAGAGGGTGGGGCCGATCAGGGCCAGCACACCCCGGTTGATCTGCAGGGTGAAGGCGGCGTTGGCCCCCGGTTCGTCGCTGCCGCTGTCCTCCAGGGCCAGCTTCAGGGGCCGGCCGTTGATGCCGCCGGCGCCGTTGCGGTGTTGGAGGGCCAGCTCCAGGCCGATCTTCTGGTCCTGGCCGTAGACGTTGGCGTTGCCGGTGAGGGCGAGCACGGCCCCCACCGGCACACCGCCGGCCACATCCACGGGCTGGTTGGCGTCATCGGTGCCGCAACCCCCCAGCAGCAGGGAGAGGGTCAGCAGCCCCGTGCCGACCCGCAGGAGACGACCGACGGTCACGCCAGGGTGCGGAAGACGTCGCGGAAGGCGGCGATGGTCGCGTCGATGTCGGCGTCGCTGTGGGCCAGGGAGGTGAAGCCGGCCTCGAAGGCGCTCGGTGCCAGGTAGACGCCGCGCTCGAGCATGCCGCGGTGCAGGCGGCCGAAGCGGACCGTGTCGGCGGCCTTGGCCTGCTCGAAGTTGTGCACCGGCCCCTCGCAGAGGAAGAAGCCGAACATGGCGCTGATGTTGCCGCCGCAGCAGGGCACACCCGCCTCGGCGGCGGCGGCCTGGATGCCGTCGCTGAGCCGGCGGGTGATCGTCTCCAGCCGCTCGTAGCTGCCGGGCTGGCTGAGCAGCTGCAGGGTCTTGATGCCGGCGGTCATGGCCAGGGGATTGCCGCTCAGGGTGCCGGCCTGGTACATCGGCCCGGCGGGCGCCACCATCGCCATGATGTCGGCCCGGCCGCCGTAGGCCCCCACCGGCAGGCCGCCGCCGATCACCTTGCCCATGGTGGTGAGGTCCGGGGTGACCCCGAAGCGGGCCTGGGCACCGCCGTAGCTGATGCGGAAGCCGGTCATGACTTCGTCGAACACCAGCAGGGCGCCGTTCTCCTTGGTGAGTTCCCGCAGGCCCTCCAGGAAGCCGGGCTCGGGGGTGATGAAGCCCGCATTGCCCACCACCGGCTCCAGGATCACCCCGGCGATCTCACCCGGGTTGTTGGCGAACAGCTCCTTGACCGATTCCAGGCAGTTGTAGGGGGCGGTGAGGGTGCCGGCCGTGACCGCCCGCGGTACGCCGGGGGAATCGGGCAGGCCGAGGGTGGCCACCCCGGAGCCCGCCTTGACCAGGAACATGTCGGCGTGGCCGTGGTAGCAGCCCTCGAACTTGATCACCTTCTCCCGGCCGGTGAAGGCGCGCATCAGCCGCAGCACCGCCATGCAGGCCTCGGTGCCGGAGTTCACGAAGCGCACCATCTCCACCGAGGGCACGGCGGCGATGACCAGCTCGGCCAGCTCGTTCTCCAGCACGCAGGGGGCGCCGAAGCTGGTGCCCTTCTCCAGGGCCTGGTGCAGGGCGGCGATCACCTCCGGATGGCTGTGGCCGCAGATGGCGGGGCCCCAGCTGCCCACGTAATCGATGTAGCGGTTGCCGTCCACGTCCCAGGCGTAGGCGCCCTTGACCCGGTCGAAGACGATCGGCTGGCCGCCCACCGACTTGAAGGCCCGCACCGGGGAACTGACGCCGCCGGGCATGAGTGTCTGGGCGGCGGCGAAGATCTCCTCGGATCGGGTGGTGAGGAGAGCAGGGGCCGAGGTGGGCGCTGAAGGGGTGGCCGAACTCAAGGCGGGATCCGCGGAAGGTGGACGCATTCGTTTCCCATCCTGACCCAGAAGGGTGCCGGGGTGCCTGGCCTCAGTAAGTTCGGAAGCAATGCCCCCCCTCCCCCGGCCCACCGGAGCCCCTGCGTGACGATCGACTGGGCCGCGATGGAGCGCCACTGCCGCGCCCTGCTGCCGTCACGGGCGGTGGTGGCGGCGCCCCAGGAGTTGCTGGCCTACGACTGTGACGGTCTGACCCTGCACCGGGCCCAGCCCCGCCTGGTGGTGCTGCCGGAAACCACCGAGCAGGTGGCGGCCGTTCTGAGGCTCTGCCACACCCTGGGGGTGCCCTTCGTGGCCAGAGGCAGCGGCACCGGTCTTTCGGGCGGAGCACTGGCGGAGCAGGAGTCCCTGGTGATCGCCACCAGCCGCATGCGCTCGATCCTGGATATCGATCTGGCCAACCGCCGCATCACCGTCCAGCCGGGGGTGATCAACGGCTGGGTGACCCGGGCGGTGGCCGGCGACGGCTTCTACTACGCCCCGGATCCCTCCAGCCAGGTGGTGTGCAGCATCGGCGGCAACGTGGCCGAGAACTCCGGTGGGGTGCACTGCCTCAAGTACGGCGTCACCAGCAACCACGTGCTCGAGATGGAGGTGGTGCTGCCCGACGGCACGGTCACCACCCTGGGCAGCGGCCTGGCCGAGACCCCCGAGCTGGATCTGCGGGGGGTGTTCATCGGCAGCGAAGGCACCCTCGGCATCGCCACCGCCATCACCCTGCGGCTGCTGCGGGCGCCCCAGAGCGTGGCGGTGCTGCTGGCCGATTTCACCGCCATGGAGGCCGCCGGTGAGGCCGTGCGCCTGGTCACCGCCGCCGGGGTGCTGCCCGCCGGGATGGAGATCATGGACAACTTCACGATCAACGCCGTCGACGATCTGTTCGGCCGCGATGAGTACCCCCGCGATGCGGCCGCCGTGCTGCTGATCGAACTGGACGGCCAGGAGCGGGAGGTGGCCGCCGCCGTGGAGATCGCCGGTGAGCTCTGCCGCCGGGCCGGGGCCCGCACGATCCGGCGCGCCTCCAGCGAGGCCGACCGGGCCCTGCTGTGGAAGGGGCGCAAGTCCGCCTTCGCCGCCGTCGGCCGCATCACCCCCACCTACTACGTGCAGGACGGCGTCGTGCCCCGCAGCGCCCTGCCCTCGGTGCTGGCGGCGATCGAGGAGCTCAGCCGCCGCTACGAGCTGCCGGTGGCCAACGTGTTCCATGCCGGCGACGGCAATCTCCACCCCCTGATCCTGTACCGGGCCGATGAGCCCGGCGTCACCGACCGGGTGCAGGCGCTGGGGGCTGACATCCTGCGCCTCTGCATCGACGCGGGCGGCAGCATCACCGGCGAGCACGGGGTGGGCAGCGACAAGCGCTGCTATCTCGACTGGATGTTCGCCCCCGACGACCTGGCCACCATGCGCCTGGTGCGTGACGCTTTCGACCCGGCGGGCCTGGCCAACCCCGGCAAGATCTTCCCCACCCCGCGCAGCTGCGGCGAGTCAGCCCGGCGCCAGGCGTCGTCCCTCACCGTGCATCTCGATGCCCTCCCCGCCGGTGGCGTGGAGTCGCCCAGCCTGGAGCCCCTCGACGTCTTCTGAGCGGGGCGGCGGACCTACGTTGCAGGGCACTCCACCTCCCCCAATCCATGAAGATCCGTCGGATAGCCAGCCTGGGTGTGGCGGCCGTGCTGGCTGCTGCCACCCCCGCCCAGGCCCAGTCCCCGGTCGTCAACCTGGTGGCCAAGAAGGTGATCGAGCGCTACCAGACATCCAGCTGCGACCAGCTCTGGGCCGCCCGCAGCGAGCGGCGTGGGTCCCAGGAGCAGCGTGTGCTCGACATGCTCAATGACGATCCCCAGCTGCGCCAGTCCTTCATCGACCAGGTCGCCGCTCCCGTCATGAACAAGCTGTTCGTCTGCGGGATGATCCCCTGACCGCCCGTTTCAGCTCCCGCCGCTGAGCCACCAGCGCCCCAGGCCCACCGCGGTGGCGACGCCGATCACGGGCAGGGCCCCCAGTCCCCGGCCCAGCAGCACCACCGCCGCCAGCAGCACCAGCAAGGCGCCGCCGTCGAGGCTGCCGCCGGGGGCCAGGGCCGGTCCGGCCAGGTAGAGCGCCAGGCTCAGGATCACCCCCACCACGGCGGCGGTGATGGCGGTGAGGGGGGCGCCGATGCGCAGGTCCTCGCGGCTCGCCTCCACCAGGGGGCCGCCGGCCAGGATGAACAGGAAGGAGGGCAGAAAGGTGAACCACACCACCACCAGGGCGGCCGCCACGCCGGCCGACAGGGTGCCGCTGCCGTTCCAGCCGCCCATGAAGCCCACGAAGGCCACCACCCTGATCAGTGGCCCAGGTGTGGTCTCGCCCAGGGCCAGGCCGTCCACCATCTGGGCGGCGTCGAGCCAGCCGTAGGTGTCCACCGCCCCCTGGGCCACGTAGGGGAGCACGGCATAGGCCCCGCCGAAGCTGACCAGGGCCACCTTGGTGAAGAACCGGGCCATGGTGGCCAGCTGGCCGCTCCAGCCCCCCGCCAGCGTCAGCAGGGTCAGGGGCAGGCCGAGGGCCACTCCGCCCCCGAGCAGGGTGAGGGCGAGGCGGCGCCAGTGGAAACGGGCGTGGGTGGGGGTGGGGGTGTCGTCGCCGTGGAGGGCGGCCTCCGGCTGGGAGGCGCCCGCGAGGGCGCCGGGGGTAGGGGGTGAGGGGCCCCGGAACAGGGCCGGCCGCAGCCGACCGCCGATCCAGCCCACCAGGGCCGTGGCGATGATCAGGGCCGGGTAGGGCACCCGCCCCACCGCCAAGGCCAGGCAGGCCGCCGCCGCGATCAGCACCAGGGCAGGGTTGTGCAGGGTGCGCCGCCCCAGCCGCCAGGCGGCCTGGAGCACGATCCCCAGCACCGCCGGTTTGAGGGCCCAGAACACCGCCGCCAGCACCGGCAGCTGGCCCCAGAGGGCATAGATCGCCGAGAGGCTCAGCAGCACCACCACCGAGGGCAGCAGGAACAGGCCGCCGGCGATCAGGGCGCCGCCCAGGCCGTGCATCAGCCAGCCCAGGTAGGTGGCCAGCTGGGTGGCTTCCGGCCCCGGCAGCAGCATGCAGTAGTTGAGCGCGTGCAGGAAGCGCCGCTCCGACAGCCAGCGCCTGCGCTCCACCAGTTCGGCATGCAGCAGCGCGATCTGGCCGGCCGGCCCGCCGAAGCTGACCAGCCCCAGCCGCAGCCAGAAGCGGGACGCGGTGGCGAGGCTGTAGGGATCCTTCAGCACCGATCGGCACCGCAAAGGTTCACAACCTAGATGTTGTTTGCCACCAGATTGTTCCGGCTGACATAGGGGTTTGGGGCCGACAGGGTTGTGGCGCGACCCAACAGCCAAGGACCTCACACCTCATGCCTACATACCAATTCCCGCCTGACACCCATTGGTCGGGAACGCCTGATTCACCAGCCTCTCCACGAGGGAAAGAGCCTCGCTCAGTTGGCCGCGGACCACGGCATCCGTGAGGGCACCGCCCGAAACTGGCGTGCGCTCTGATGCCCTTCCTGGCCAGTCCTCTGTGAGTTGTCCCAACCCGCTGCCGGCGCTGGTTGTGGGCCCATCTGCAAGGAGCCCGGCTTCCCGCAGCGCTGCGAGCTGGAGCGGGCTCCTGGCCCTGGCCCGGGCGGGCCGCGAGGAGCTGCTCTGGCAGGCTTGCGATCCATGGCCAGCGGCAAGGCAGCGAGCACCTAGAGGGCGACCCGGCGCCAGGCTTCCAAGGGCAGGAGCTAGGAGGCACCAACTCTCGCCTTCCCAAGGCTTCGGCCGACGCGATCAGCCGACAGGAGCGCAACAAGGAAGCGGAGCGGTGAGCGGAGAGCGATCTGCTCGCTTGGAGCGAGGTCGAGCAGATCCGCACTGATCAGGCAGAAGGAGGTGGGTCAGACACGATCCCGCCAGTGGGGGGAGGCGTTGGACCGTCGTCGATCCCTGTGATCCGCTTGAGCGACCGGGGCGCCTGCCCAGGCGAACACATCAATAACGCGCAACAGGGCTTGCTGGGCGGGTCCGCAGCCAACAAGCTGATCTCACATCCTCTACGGCGAGTGTCGGCGGTGCTGGGCCATTGAACCCCTGGCGCCGCAATCCTGCCCAAGTTGACAGGCTGTTCTCCCCTCACCAGGACCCTTGGTCTGAGACGCCTCGCCCGTCCCACTCCCGAACTCTGTATTGAGCCTCTCCGATCGCTTCATTCGCAACCCGGTCCTCACCACGGTGTGCTCCCTGGTGATCCTGCTGGTGGGCGGGGTGGCGATCCCTCTGCTGCCCCTGGAGAAGCTGCCGCAGCTGGCACCCACCCAGATTCAGGTCAACGCCACCAACATCGGCGCTGACGCACGCACCACCTTCGACACCACCACCAGGGTCCTGGAGAAGGAAATCAACGGGGTGGAGGACATGAAATACATGGCCTCCAATACCTCCTCCGATGGCATCAGCAACATCAACGTTTTCTTCCCCGTTGCCGTTGACAGGAATACAGCCCAGGTCAATGTGCAGAACCGGGTGGCCCAGGCCGAACCCACCCTGCCGGAAGTGGTGAAGCAGACCGGCGTGACCGTCAAGGCAGCCTCCCCGAGCATCCTGGTGGCCTACGGCTTCTTCGCCGACACCGGTAGCAACGGCAAGCCCCTCTATGACCAATTGTTTCTCAGCAATTTCGTCGACCAGAACCTGATCGATGAAGTGCGGCGCATCCCCGGTGTGGGCGACGTCAAGATCATCGGAGAGCGGCGGTATGCCCTGCGCCTCTGGCTTGACCCAGCCCGGCTGGCCAGCGCCGGCCTCACCCCCATGGACGTCCAACGGGCCCTGCTGGATCAGAACATCCAAGCCGGTGCCGGTCGCCTGGGCCAGGAACCCAGCCCGAAGGGCCAGGAGGTGGCCATTCCGCTGATGGCAAGGAGCCGCTTCCGCGATGTGGCCGATGCCGAAAACCTGGTGCTCAAGGTGGGCGATGACGGCACGCTCGTGAAAGTGAGCGATGTGGGCCGGGTGGAGCTTGGTGCTGAAAATTACGACGTTGACACGAGCCAGAGCGGGCGGCCTGCGGCCTCACTGTTTGTGTATCAGTTGCCGGGAGCCAATGCCCTCGATACCGGCAACCGGGTGAAGGCGCGAATCCAGGAACTCTCCCAGACCTTTCCGCCCGGGATGCGCTACGAGATTCCCTACGATTCCACCCTGTTCGTCACCACCTCGCTGACAGATGTGACGGGCAACCTGCGCGATGCCATCGTGATGGCGGTGCTCACCATCCTGCTGTTTCTGCAGGACTGGCGCTCCACGATCGTGCCCGCACTGGCGATGCCGGTTGCGATGGTAGGAGCCATGGCGGTGGTACTGGGTCTGGGTTTCAGTATCAACCAGCTCACCATGTTCGGCATCATCCTGGCGATCGGCACGGTGACCGATGACGCCGTGGTGGTGGTGCAGGCGATCAAAGCCAAGCTCAGCCAGGGGATGAAGCCCTTGCAGGCCGCTCTGGACGCCATGAATGAACTGGCCTCCCCCACGATCACCGCCGCTCTGGTACAACTGGCGGTGTTCATTCCGGTCTGCTTTTTTCCTGGCACGACCGGGATCGTCTATCGCCAGTTCGCCATCACCCTGGCGGCCGCGATCGTGTTCTCCACCTTCAACGCCCTCACCTTCTCTCCCACGCTCAGCGCCCTCTTCCTCCAGCCGGAGGGTGCCAGACCCGATGCTGTACAGCGTGGGCTGAACTGGGCCTTCGGCTGGCTGTTCCGTGGTTTCAACCGTGGTTTTGGGGCGCTGATGGCCTGGTACGGCCGCACGATTCAGCGGCTGGTGCAGATGCGCTATCTGGTGTTCGCCCTGTTCGTGGCAGGCCTTGCAGCCACCTACGGGATGCTGATGCTGGTGCCCACTGGCTTCATCCCTGATGAGGACCAGGGGTTGATGATCATTCAGGGGGAATCACCACCCACCGCATCCCTGCCCTACACCCAGCGGCAGGTGGTCCAGGTCACGGCGATCCTCAAGGAGGTGCCGGAGATTGAGAGTTTCCTCGGCGCCGCCGGGTATGGACTCGAGGGCAACGCCTACAACAAGTACCTGTTCTTCATTCGCCTCAAGCCATGGGATCAGCGCCCTGAGGCGACCCAGTCTGTGTTCAGCCTTTTGCAGGCCATCAATGCCCGCCTGCGCGCCGAAGTGAGTGGCTCGCTGGCCTTTGCCGCCAACATCCCCCCGGTGGATGGGGTCGGCGCCACCGGTGGGTTCGAGTTCCATCTGCAGAACCGTGCCAACCAACCGATGGATGTGCTGATCGACAACGCCCAGGCCCTGATTGCGGCGGCGGTGGATCGACCCGAGTTGGGACGGGTCACCACCACCTTTACCCCGGCAACCGAGCAGATGGCGATCAGTCTGGATCGCGATCTGACCAAAACCCTGAATGTGGATGTCGAGGAAGCGTTTGGCACGCTGCAGGCCTATCTCGGCGGGACGTATGTGAATGACTTCATCTTCGGCAGCGACCAGTACCGAGTCTATGTTCAAGCCGAGGCCGAGGAGCGCCGCCAGCCCAGCGACATTGCTTCCTTCTTCGTGCGTTCTCGCGACGGAGACCTGGTGCAAATGGAGAGTCTCGTGAAAACAGAGCCCTTCATTGCCCCGCCCACGATCACCTCCTTCAACGTCTACGAATCCATCAAGATTCAGGGTGTGCCCGCGCCGGGCTACAGCTCCGGGCAGGCCCTCGCCGCGATGGAGGAGCTGGCCGCTGCCACCCTTGATCCGGGCTTTGGCTACGAATGGGCCGGCCTGTCGCTGGAGGAAAAGAGTGCCGGCGGAGCGACTACGGCGATCTTTGCCCTGGCCTTTGTGCTGGTGTTCCTGGTGATGTCAGCCCAGTACAGCAGCTATGTCGATCCGATCATCATTCTGCTGACCGTGCCACTGGCCACCCTCGGGGCCATGGTGGCGATCTGGGGACGCGCCAACCTGCTTCAGGCCGGCGGCTTCTGGCCGGTGATCAGCAACGACATTTTTGCTCAGGTTGGTCTGTTGATGCTGATCGGCATGGCCAGCAAGAACGCCATCTTGATTGTGGAACAGGCGAATGAGTTCCGCAGCCTGGGAATGGGTCTCCATCAGGCCTCGATCAACGCCGCCAAGGTCCGCTTCCAGCCGATTGTGATGACCGCCGCCTCCGGCCTGGTGGGCTACATCCCCCTGATGACCGCTTCCGGTGCCGGCGCCATGAGCCGCTGGTCGATCGGCACCGTGAGCTTCGGTGGCTATCTGGTGGCCACCGTGCTCAGTCTCGGGGTGGCGCCAGTGCTCTACGTCATCATCAAGGGATTGGAGCAGCAGTTTCTTGGTGATGGCGGTGGAGATGGCTCTGCCACAGCCGGTGCTGATGCTCCACCGCCTGAGCCTGGCAAGGATCCCCCACAGCCAGCTCTTCGATGAACCGGGCCCATCGTCAGCGTCTGTTTGCCGTCCTGATCGGGGCCATCCTCGGGGCAGGCTTGGGGCGCTCGATCGAACCGCTCAGCCAGGGGCCCAGTGGCATGGAACGGTTCCGAAGCCTGCCGTATCAGCGCCTTTATCGGGCCTATCCCACGGTGGGGGCCGGGCTGGGGGCCCTGGCAGCCGCTGGCCTGGCCACCATTGCCCAAGCGCAGCGCCGCCGTTTCAGGCAGCAAAAACCTCGATCAGCCGCGCCATCAAGAGATTGGCGCCCTTGAGTCCGTAGTCGCTGCCCCAGCAGCGCAGAGGCAGATGCCCCCGCGGCGGCAGGGCATCGTCGTCCAGGGCAGCAGACACCGGCACCGTGAGTTCGTCCGGCAGGACAAAGCCCACCCCTGCCAGCGTGGGCCAGGCCACGGCCTGGGTGAAGCGCGCGAACAGCGCCAGGTCCTGGCTGATCAGGCTTTCGCGGCTGCCGCCCAGCTCCCGATAGAGCTGTTGCTGCACCGAGAAGCCCTGACCTCCATGGCTGCTGGTGCTCCAGAGGCCATCGATGATCTGCAGCATCGCCGCCGGGCAGCGCTCCAGGGCCTCCGGACTGACATCCCCATACTGGTCCGCCAGCCCATCGAACAGCAGGCTCGCGGTCTCCCTGTCGGCGGCATCCAGATCCCCCGCTGCAAGGAGGTCGCGCAAGCGGGAGTAGCGCTGCACATCACCCACCAGGAGCAGGGTGTTCTGCAACGCCTGGAGCTGGATGGTGAGCTGTGCCAGCTGGTGCTCAAGGGCGGCGACGCGCTCGTCCAGGCTGCTCATCGGACGCTGACCGGCGAACCGTGACGGAGGCTGAACAGGTTGCTCACAATGACCAGCTGGCCGGATTGAAGACCCTGCCGCAGTGGATAGCGATTGTCCTGAAGCGGCCCCAGCGACACCGGCGTTTTCAGGGCATACCGGGCGGTGGCTGGCAACGTCCGCAGTTGCTCCAGCGGAATGTTGCCCGGCCGGGCTTCCAGCTCCTGCCGGCTGCCCACCACAAAGACGAAGGTCTGGCCGCTGGTTCGCGTCACCGCCACCGCCGGAACGGACAACGCTGGGCGCGTGTCGATCACCAGACGCGTGCGCACCCGCTCGCCGTTGCGGAAGCGCCCGTCACGGTTGTCAAGCTCCGCCTTGGCCAGGAACGACTGGGTGGCGCCGCTGGCGCGGGGGTCAATGGAGACCAGCCGACCTTCGACGTTGGCGCCACCACTGGGGTCGCTGACCAGGACGGTCTGCCCAAGCCGCACCCGCTGGCCGTACCGCGCCGGCACAGTCACCCGGGCCAGCAACCGTCCTGTGCGTTGGATGCTGGTGAAGGGTGTGCCGGCACTGATCACATCGCCCGGATTCACCTTCACATCGCTCACCACACCGGAAATCGGTGCCCGCAGATCCTTGAAGGCCAGATCACTCTGCTTGGCGCGAACGGCAGCATCAGCGGCAATGAAGTTCTGCCGCAGAGCGTCGCGCTGGATGGGCGAGGCCGCACCCTGTCTCACAAGATAGTCGAAACGCTGGAAGTTGAGCTTGCTCTCATCGCGCTGACTCTCCAGCGCCCGCAGCTCTTCCCGGAGCTGCGTCTGATCCAGCACCACAAGTAACTGGCCTTGGCGCACCGAGTCACCCTGACGCATCTGAAGGCGTTCGATCCGTCCCCCTGCCTGGGCCGCCAGGTTCACTTCATCGGGAGCTTCCAGGCTGCTGATCGTGTTGATCACCTCCGGAAAGGCCACGCTTTCCACCGGGCTGGTTTCCACAGCCAGCGGCTTGATCGGCAGTGCCGTCGTTTTCTGCGCACAGCCGGCACAGCTCAACACCAAAGCCAGCAGGGTGGCAGGACTCCGTGTCAGGTGCAGCCAAATCATCCCCCCATCTTCCCGTGTGAACAGCGCGTCAGCCAATGGAGCTGGACAGGGGGCAGCATCATTGTCAGGTCCAGAACCCGAAACGCCCCGATCCCGTGATCAACAGCCTTCAATGCTGGCCTCTTCCGAAGGGATTCGGGGGTTGACGCGGGAAGGTGGCTGGCGGTGCACCACCTCTCCGTCCACCAGCAGCACGGCCTCCCCTGCCTGCAACGGCAGCCATTCCTCGTCCGTTGTGAGGGGTTCGGTGCTGACGATCGTCACGACGTCGTCGACGCCGGCCAGCTCGGAGAAGTCGACGCTGAGGTCGTCATCGGCCAGGGTGGCCCGGCCGAAGGGGGACCGGCGTGTGATCCGGTGCAGACGGCTGCTGGCGTGGGCGAACAGCCAGCTGCCGTTGCTGATCAGGCAGTTGAACGTGCCCTGATGCTCCAGCCGCCGCGAGGCTTCGACCAGGGTGGCGAAGGTGGCCGCCAGATCCTCCGGATCGGCATCGGCGGCGTTCAACTGCTCGAGGATCCAGCAGAAGGCGATTTCGCTGTCGGTGGATCCCTCCGGCCGAAACAGGTGCGTGCCCGGCAGGGGCCCCAGCAGGTTGCCGTTATGGGCGAACACCCACTCCCGCCCGCGCCAGCGGCGATGGAAAGGGTGGCAGTTCTCCAGGGCCACCACCCCCTGGGTGGCCTTGCGGATGTGGGCGATCGAGCAATGGGATCGCAGATCCAGGCTGGCCACCTGGGCGGCGATCGGCGAGAAGGCGGCCGGGGCGTCCTCCCGGTACAGATGCACCCCGCGGCCATCAGGGTCGAAGCTGGCCACCCCCCAGCCATCCCCGTGGCAGCCGGTGGCACCCCCCCGGCGGGTAAGGCCATGGAAGGAGAAGCGCATGTCGGTGGGGGTGTTGGCGCTGAGGGCCAGCAGTTCGCACATCACCCGAGGTTCACCGTCGGCCCCATTCTCTCCACCGGGGCAGGCCCGGATCAGCGGGAGCTGCTGAACAGTGCGTCCCAGACCCCGTCCTTGCCGAAGAAGGTGGCGTTGATCTTGTCCCAGCCGCCGAAGTCGCCGGCCGTGAACAGCTGCTTCACCGGTGCGAAACGGCCCTTCACCCGGCTCCACACGCCCGGACTGACCGGACGGAAGCCCTCCTCGGCGAAGATCTCCTGGGCCGGCTCACTCTGGAGGTAGGTGGCCAGGGCCTCGGCGGCCTTGCGGGTGCCCTTGCGGTCCACGTTGCGGTCGACGACGGTCACCGGGCCCTCGATGCGGATGTTGACTTCGGGCACGATGAAGGGGGCCTTGAGGTCGCCGCTGCGCTTGGCCAGGATCGCCTCGTTCTCGTAGTTGAGCAGCACGTCACCCTGGCCGCGCTTGAGGAACACGTCACTGGCCTCGCGGGCATCCTTGGGCAGGTTCTCCACGTTGCGGTAGACGGAGCCCACGTAGGCCTTGGCCTGGGCCTCGCTTCCGCCGGTCTGGCTGATCGAGCCCCACAGCCCCAGGAAGTTCCAGCGGGCGCCACCGGAGGTCTTGGGATTGGCCGTCACCACGGTGACGCCCGGCTTGGCCAGGTCGGCCCAGGTCCGGACGCCTTTGGGGTTGCCGTCGCGGGTCACGAAGGCCACCACAGAGTGGGTGATGATCGCGCCGCCTGGCAGGTCTTTCTCCCAGCCCGGCTGAACCAGGCCCGCTTCCTGGAGCTTCAGCACGTCTCCGGCCAGGGCGAGGGTGGCCACGTCGGCATCAAGGCCGTCGATGATCGCCCGGGTCTGGGAGCCGGAGCCGCCGTAGCTGGTCTTCACGGAGATCGCCTGGCCGGTTCTGGCCTTCCAGTCGGCTTCGAACCTGGGCAGGATCCGGTCGTAGGCCCCCTTGGTCACGGCGTAGCTCACCAGCAGCAGCTCCTGGGGAGCGCCGCCTGCCCCGGCCGCGCCCTCGGGCCGGGGGCTGCAGCCTGTCAGGGCCAGGCCCCCCAGCAGGAGGCCGGTGATGGCGAGGGGGGCGGCGGAACGGGCGAAGCGAGAAACCACGGTTTTCTGATCGACAATCCGACAGAGCATACACCGGTATCCCGATCGGCTATTTAGAGACCCCAGTCAAGGGGGTCAGTTCCTGGATCAGCGGGATTTGGAGAAGATCGAATCCCAGAGCCCTCCCTTGCCGAAGAACCGCTTGTTGATGGTGTCCCAGCCGCCGAAGTCCCGGGCGCTGAACAGCTTCGAGACCGGAGCGAATCGGGATCGCGTCTCGGCTTTGACCTTGGCGTTGACGGGTCGGAAGCCCTCCTCGGCAAAGGCCCGCTGGGCCGGCTCGCTGTACAGATACCTGGCGAAAGCCTCGGCCACCTTTCGGGTTCCCTTGCGGTCAACGTTCCTGTCGACCACGGCGATCGGCCCCTCGATCAGGATGTTGGTGGTGGGCACGATGTAGGGGGTTTTCCAGGTGCCGCTCTTTCTGGCCAGGATCGCTTCGTTCTCATAGTTGAGCAGCACATCACCCTGGTTGCGTTTCACGAACACGTCGGTCGCCTCACGGGCATCCTTGGGCAGGGTGTCCACATTGCGATAGACGTTCGTCACGAAGGCGCGGGCCTTGGCCTCATTGCCGCCGGTTTCCGTCACCGAGCCCCAGAGGCCCAGGAAGTTCCAGCGGGCGCCGCCGGAGGTCTTGGGATTGGCGGTGATCACCTCCACATTCTTGTTGTCGAGATCGTTCCAGGTGCGGACCTTCTTGGGGTTGCCGGGTCGCACGAAGAACGCGACCACCGAGTTGGTGATGATGCTGTTGTTGGGGTTCTCCTTCTCCCAGCCCGGACGGATCAGGCCTGCCTCCTCGAGCTTGAGGGTGTCGGCCGTCAGGGCCAGGCCCACCACATCCGCCGCCAGGCCGTCGATCACCGCCCGGGTCTGGGAGCCGGAGCCGCCGTAGCTGACACGGACGACGACACTCTGACCGGTCCGCTTCTTCCAGTCGGCCGTGAATCGGGGAATGATCTTGTCGTAGGCCGCCTTGGTGACGGCGTAGGAGACCAGCAGCAGTTCCTGATTGCTCGCCGGTTGCTGCGCCTGGGCGTTCAGGGGCAGCAGGGTGCCGGAACCCCCCAGGGCGACGGCGACGGCCAGGGGGGCGGCCACCAGGCCGGGATGCCAGGGGCGGCGAGCGGCTGGCGGGACCGGCGAGGAGAAGGGATAAAGCACGGTTGTCCGATAAGTGAACTGGTGAAACCTATCTGTCGCCCTGCCACGGCGATGTAGGGCGGATGACATCCCCCAGGTGTCTGGCCGCCGGCTGGCCCTGGGGTGGTGGCTGCCACAATCCCCGTAAACCAACCGGGGAATCCCTTGGCCTTCAGCGCGAAAACCGGCTACGGCCTCGTCTCGCTCGTCGAGCTGGCCGCCATCCATTCCCGCGGCGGGGTGCTGCAGGTGGCGGAGATCGCCCAGCGCCAGGGCATCCCCGACCGCTACCTCGAGCAGATGCTGGCCAGCCTGCGGCGGGGCCAGATCCTGCGCAGCATCCGCGGCCCGAAGGGGGGCTACCAGCTGGCCCGGCCGCCGGCGGAGATCCGGGTCGATGCCATCGTCAGTTGCCTGGAGGGGGATGTGCCCCCCCGTTCCGCTGGCGAGGGCGCCACGCCTGAATTCGAAGTGCTGGGCCGGCTGGAGCAGCGGCTGGAGGAGGCCCGCCTGGGGATCCTCTCGGGCACCACGCTGCAGGACCTGCTCGACCAGCGGGATCACCTGGCCCAGGCCCAGGCCATGTACTTCATCTGAGCGGCCCGAGGCGGACCGTTAAATAGACCACATTGCCGATGGGGAATATGAGGTATGGTGCTGGGGTCCCCGCAGGCTCCCCATGTGCTGTTGTCGGCGAATGCCTGTTGCCAGCCGATCGCTGGCCGTTTGCTCTGCCCAGATGACCCCGTACCGATCCCTTTTTTCCTGCGGCCATGACCACCTCACGCCCACCCCAGGCCCTCCGCCTCACGCTCCTGCCCCATGACGTCCTGCCCGATGGGCTGCACTGGAGAATCCAGGACGGCTACATCCGCACCGCGTCCCACGACGAGGACGGTGAGTCCTTCACCCTCGGCCTCTGGGGCCCGGGCGACTGGGTGACCAATGCCTACTCAGCCCTGCGGCCGGTGGAGATCCAGTGCCTGTCCACCGTTGTGGTGGAGCAGGGCCATCCCAGTGAGGCCGAGATCCTGGCCTTCCTGCACCACCAGATCCGCAACACCGAGGAACTGTTCGAAATCAACCGGGTTCGCGGCGCCGACACGCGACTGCTGAGGCTGCTGCGCTGGATCGGTATCCGCTTCGGGCAGGTGAGCAGCCGGGGCTACCGGCTGTCCCTGCGAGACATGAACCTCACCCATCAGGCCCTGGCGGAGATCTGCGGCCTCACCCGGGTGACGGTCACCAAGACCCTCAACCATTTCAAGCGCCTCGGCCTGCTGCATCAGGTGAGTGACACCGACCTGATGGTCAGCATCCCCTGAGCGCGCCGACGCCCCATTCTCAGCACCCTTTCTGTTCATCAACACCCACGCTCAACAACCACCGCCATGGCCGCCCAGTACTTCCGTTCCAGGCTCAATGAGCCCCAGCCCCAGCGTTTCACCCTCGTCTTCCGCAACGGTGAGCTGCTGCGTCACCAGGATCCCCTGGCCGTGGCCCAGTACCTCGCCGATGCCCGTCTGGCGGAGGTTCATTCCGAACCTCCGCGCCGCCGCGCCGCCACGGCTCCGATCGACTGATCAGATCGAGTAGTCCGGCTGGAAAGCGTGGGCCTGGCGGCTGATCACATGCAGTCGGTCGCCGGGCTTGAGGTTGGCGTAGTCCACCTCTTCGCGGGGGAACTGGGCCACCACCACCTCCTCGGAGTCGAGCACCAGTTCCGCCTGCAGGTCGCGTCCCATGTGGGTGAGGCGTCGCAGCCGGGCTGGCACGGTGCCCGGCTGCGGGGTGGCATGCACCTGCACGTGGTGGGGGCGCACGAAGATCCGGCCCTCCGCCGGCAGCGGCGGGACCGCATCGCGCCGCACGGGCAGGGAACCGCTGGGCAGCTCGTTGACAGCGCCCACGAAGCTCATCACGAACGGGGAGGCGGGATGGTCGTAGATCTCCGCCGGGGAACCGATCTGCTCCACGCGGCCTTCGTTCATGACCACGATCCGATCGGCCACCTCCATGGCCTCCTCCTGGTCGTGGGTGACGATCACGGTGGTGACGTGCATCTCGTCGTGGAGATTGCGCAACCAGGCCCGCAATTCCTTGCGCACCTTGGCATCGAGGGCGCTGAAGGGTTCATCCAGCAGCAGCACCCGGGGCTGCACCGC
>CALRJP020000012.1:0-119868 GCA_943367585.1 Rhizobium sp. Q54 | reverse complement strand
AGGCCGGTGACATCGGCGACCCGCAGGCAGAGCTGGGAGGCGCCGGCATGGAGGGCGTCGGAGCGGTCGTCCTCGGAGATGTCCCAGAAGACGTAGGCCCACTGGGGATCGCGGGGCAGAAAGACCACGCGGGTCTCGGCGGCGGGCCGTGGCGCCGGGGCCATCTCGGCTTCGATGCGCTCGAGGGTGCGGCCTTCCCCCTCCTCCACCTGGCGGGTGCTGATGGCCTCCACCAGCTCCTCCTTGGACTTGCGGCTGTACAGAGAAACGCCGAGGTCACTGGCGATCTGCCGCAGCTGGCGCAGCGTCATCATCGCCAGGGAGGTCAGCGTCTTCTGGCTCACAACATCAGAATTCGTTTGGGATCAGTCTGTAGGACGTTTCCGCCTTTGGGTGGGACCGGTTCCCCGTGGTCAGCATCCACTGACGGCCTCGGGCGCGGCCGATCCCCCTCTCCCCAGACGGGGACACGAAAAAGCCCCGCAGCCGGAAAGCTGCAGGGCCAGGGTGATTCAGGGGCCGATGCGAGACCGGCCGGCGAGGGCCGTGCTCAGCGGCCGATGCTGCGGTAGGGCACCTTGGAGAGGTAGTCCATGCCGGTGTTGCCGGCGGCGGCGCTGCCGACACCACGCAGGGCGGGCAGGGTGCGGACCCAGGGCAGGTAGTCCTGCGGGAAGCCGCCGCGGCGCTGCTGGGCGCGCTCGGGGAAGCTGCGGGACTTGCCGGTGTAGACGATCTGGGGGAAGCCCAGGATGCCGCGGTAGTACGACTCGTAGCGGGGGGAGGTGAGGTTGAAGGGGGTTTCGCCCACCTCACGGGAGCCCACCACCCGGTTGCGGTGGTAGGGGACGGTGTCGTAGCCGAAGGCGTCCAGGTACTCCTCGGAGTCAAGGATGGCGTCCACCGCGCCCTTGACCCCTTTGGTCATGATCACGGCGGACCAGGCGATCTCCTCGGCCTTCCCGTAGACCGGGCGACCCAGAAGCTTCTCGACGAGGTGGCGGGCCACCCGGTAGTTGCTGTTGAGGTTGTAGAAGCTGCGGTTGAAGGTGTCCGACAGGCACAGGGAGCGGATGAAATCCCGCACCGTGATCTGGCCGTCCCGCAGCTGGCACTCAAGGGTGCGGTCGCGGTCGACCTTGAAGGCATGGAAGAAGATCTGGCGGTAGGCCGCTTCGATCACGAAATTCTGATCTTCCCGGTCCATGGCCTTGTCCATGGACACGGCCTTGGGGTCCTCGTCGGAACCCACCCGGAACGGCGTCACACGCGAGTTCTGGGAGGTGGGGGCGTACTTGAGGAGTGGAAGAGCCACGCGTGGTCCGGCATCCGTCGTTGGGGATCGTAGAAGTAGGGCCCCGGCGGCCCCGGGTGCGGGCGGGCAGGGCTCACAGTCCGTAACGTTGGCGACACAACACCGGCGCCGCTCCCGTCACCAGCCCAGGGCTGACAGGCAGGCGGTTTCGGGGCTCGCCGGGGTGTCTGCCTGGGTGTCCGTGGCGTCGGCGCTGGCGCCGGTCGCGGTTGCCCCCTCGTCGGCGATTCGGGTCTCGACGCAGAAGGAGGCGGTGTTGGAGAGCCCCTCGACGGTGCTGGTGCGCAGGCGCACGTCGGGCCCGGCGAAGCTGAAGCGCTCCAGGCTGTTCATCGTTTCGTAGCTGGTGGTCAGCAGCAGGCCGTCGCGGTCGTCCATGGCGAAGTGGCCGGCCACCGGCGCCGTTTCGGCGTAGCCGCGATCGCGCAGCAGCAGGCCGCTGCGGCCCCGTTCATCGGTGGGGATCAGGCCGAAGACGCTCTCGCCCTCGTGGGCCTCGCCGGCCTTGTCCCAGGCCATCGAGCCGCTCCAGCGCACCCGGCAGCCGCCCACCAGGCCGGCGGGATCCTGGCCGTGCAGGACGGCGATCGCCTCCAGGCGCGGATCGGCCGCCTCCAGCTCCACCACTTCAATGAAGGAGCCGCCCGCCTCGGCGCGTCGGTGCAGCAGGTGGTGGCTGCTGCGCTGCGAGCGCCAGCGGCCGCAGCTGAGCCGGAAGAAGCTGATGGCGTCGGCGATGGATCCGCTCACGGGGGCCTCAGGCGATGGGGCGCGATCAGGCGATGATCGCAACTCTCCCACCCTCCCGCGGCCCCTTGTCCGCCGCCCCCGTCGCCGCCGCCCTGGCGGCCGCCTTCTGCTGGGCCTTCTCCAGCCTGCTCTGGCGCCGGCTGCCCACCTCCCTCTCGGCCGCCCGGCTGAACCTGCTCAAGAACCTGCTGGCGGTGGCGCTGCTGCTGCCGCTGGCCCTCGTGCTGCCGTGGCAGATGGCGCCGCGCGCGCTGCTGTTGCTGGCCCTCAGCGGCGTGCTGGGGATCGCCCTGGGGGACACGCTGTTCTTCGCGGCCCTGCGGCGGCTGGGCACCCGGCGCACCCTCACCATCGACGCCGGCGGCCCGGCGGTCACGAGCCTGGCGGGGGTGGCGCTGCTGGGGGAGGTGCCCCTGCCGGCCCAGTGGCTGGGGATCGCGCTGATCACCCTGGCGGTGCTGCTGGTGGTGCACCAGCGCGCCCCTCAGCAGGACGGGCCCGAGACCAACAACCCGGCCGCGGACGGGCTCGGGGTCGCCCTGGCCCTCGGGGCCCTGGCCTGCGGCAGCGGCGGGGCGCTGCTGGCGCGGGCGGGCCTGCTGGCCGGGGGGCCGGAGCCGTTGCAGGCGGCCACCCTGCGGCTGGCGGCGGCGGCGCTGGTGATGCTGCCCCTGCTGGCGGGGCTGCCACGGGCCGTGCACGGGCCCCGGCCGGCCGGGCGACGCTGGCCCCTGGCGCTCGCCGCCACCCTGCTGGGCACCAGCGCCGGCATCGCCCTGCAGCAGACCGCCCTGGCGGGGCTGCCGGGGGGCCTCGCCGTGGCCCTGCTGTCGACGGCACCGGTGATGGCCCTGCCCCTGGCGGCCCTGGAGGGGGACCGGCCCGGCTGGCGGGGGGTGCTGGCCGCCGGCGCCGCCCTGGCCGGGGTCAGCCTGGTGGCGGGTCTGGTGGGGCTGCCGGGGGCCTGACGCGCCGGTCGGCCTCACGGGTGGCCCAGTGGATCAGGTCGGCCAGGTCGAGGGCGAGGGGTTCCCGACCGATGTCGGCGGCGATGGCCGCCAGCTGGGCGGCCACGTGACCCATCTGGGTGAGGAAGGCCGCCTCGAAGCCGGCATCGGCGGCGATCAGCGGCTGGGCGGCGGCCCAGGCCGCCACTTCCGCGTCCGGGGGGAGCGCGCCGGTCTGACGCCCGGCGATGGCCTGGAGGGTGCGCAGGCCATGGGCCAGGAGCCGCAGGTGGTGGCGCTCCAGGGTGGGCAGCAGGGTTGCCTCCAGCTCCTGCAGCTCGTCGGGGCTGAGCACGGCTCAGGGGGCGACGGGCGCGATGCGGAAGCCGCAGCTGTGGCCCCCCTCCAGCCGCCAGTGGACGCGCTCCACGGCGCAGTCCGGGAAGGTGTGGCGGATCAGGCGCAGCTCCTGGTCGCAGACCACCGGGTACTGCTCAGCGATGCGCATCACCGAGCAATGGAATTCGCTGATCACCCAGGCGGGACCATCGGCGGTATCGGGGGCGGGGGCGTCGTCGCGGCGGCATTCGGCCACATAGCCCTCCTTGCGGCGCAGCTCCACCAGCCGCTCGATCCGCTGGCCGAGGGGGCCGCTGCCGATCTGGCGGCGGTAGTCGGCCGCCTTCTCCTCGGCCTGCTGGCGCAGCACCAGCTCCAGCGTGTCGGCCGGCAGGCTTTCGGTGAGGGTGTGGAGCAGGCCGAGGGCGAAGGTCTCGCTGCCGTCGGGGAAGCGGCCCTGGCCCTGGGCGGTGAGGTGCCAGACATTGCTGGGGCGGCCGGGGCCCTCGTGGGGCGCGCTGGCCTCGACCAGGCCGTCGTCCTCGAGGCTGCGCAGGTGGCGGCGCATCACCTGGACCGACACCCCGAGGGCGGCCGCCAGCTGGCCGGCCGTGGCCTCACCTTCCCGCAGCAGCACCGAGAGGGCCGCTTCCCGGGTGGGATGGCTTCCCTCGGCGGGAACGGCCGGGAGGCCGCGGGACTGGGCGGGGGCGCTCATGACGGAGGTGTGACCAAAACACCATGCCACGCACGTCGGGGGAATGGGGGCTGGCCCGTGGTGCCCGCCGGGGCGTCACAATGGCCTTTCCACGCCGTCAACGGACCTCGCCTGTGCCTTAGGCTCCCGCAGTAACGAAACCAAAGTGTTTCGTTATTCGATCCACCGGTGCGCGCAACCGACGCTCTGCCCATGACCGACGCCTCCACCACCACGACCCCTGCCGCCGGTGCCGAAAGCCTGGAGGTGATCCGTCGCTTCGCGGAAACCTACGCCCAGCGCACCGGCACCTACTTCTGCAGCGATCCGGGGGTCACCGCCGTGGTGCTGGAGGGTCTGGCCCGCCACAAGGACGAGCTGGGTGGCGCCCTCTGCCCCTGCCGCCACTACGAAGACAAGGAGGCCGAGGTGGCCCAGGCGTTCTGGAACTGCCCCTGCGTGCCGATGCGGGAGCGCAAGGAATGCCACTGCATGCTCTTCCTCACCGAAGACAACCCCTTCCGCGGCGAGCAGCAGACCATCAGCCTCGAAGACGTCCAGTCCCTCACCGCCGGCTGAACCGGCCCCTTTTCCCCATGGCGAGCAGCGCAACCGTCGGCGATCTGGTGAGCCAGCCGTACAAATACGGCTTCGTCACCGACATCGAAACCGAGAAGATCGCCAAGGGGCTCAGCGAGGACGTGGTGCGGCTGATCTCCGCCAAGAAGAACGAGCCGGCCTTCCTGCTCGACTTCCGCCTGCGCTCGTTCCGCCAGTGGCTGCAGATGGAGGAGCCCGACTGGGCCACCCTGGGCCACCCGCCGATCGACTACCAGGAGATCATCTATTACGCGGCCCCCAAGCAGCAGGAGAAGAAGGCCAGCCTCGATGAGGTGGACCCCAAGCTGCTGGAAACCTTCGACAAGCTCGGCATCCCCCTGAGCGAGCAGAAGCGGCTCTCCAACGTGGCGGTGGATGCGGTGTTCGACAGCGTCTCGATCGCCACCACCTACCGGGAGAAGCTGGCCGAGCACGGCGTGATCTTCTGCTCGATCAGCGAGGCGGTGAAGGACCACGCCGACCTGATCGAGAAGTACCTCGGCACGGTGGTGCCCGGCAACGACAACTACTTCGCCGCCCTCAACTCGGCGGTGTTCAGCGACGGCTCCTTCGTATTCATCCCGAAGGGCGTCGAATGCCCGATGGAGCTCTCCACCTACTTCCGCATCAACTCCGGCGACACCGGCCAGTTCGAGCGCACCTTGATCGTGGCCGAGGAAGGGGCTTCGGTGAGCTACCTGGAGGGCTGCACGGCGCCGATGTTCGATACCAACCAGCTGCATGCGGCGGTGGTGGAACTGGTGGCCCTCGATGACGCCTCGATCAAGTACTCCACCGTCCAGAACTGGTACGCGGGGGATGAGAACGGCAAGGGCGGCATCTACAACTTCGTCACCAAGCGCGGCCAGTGCCGCGGCGACCGCAGCCACATCAGCTGGACCCAGGTGGAAACCGGTTCGGCGATCACCTGGAAGTACCCCAGCTGTGTGCTGCAGGGGGCGGATTCGGTGGGTGAGTTTTACTCGGTGGCCCTCACCAACAACCGCCAGCAGGCCGACACCGGCACCAAGATGATTCACGTGGGCCCCCGCACCCGCTCCACGATCGTGAGCAAGGGGATCAGCGCCGGCCACTCCTCCAACAGCTACCGGGGGCTGGTGCAGCTGGGCCCCAAGGCCGTGGGCGCCCGCAACTACAGCCAGTGCGATTCGATGCTGATCGGCGACCAGGCCGCCGCCAACACCTACCCGTACATCCGCTCCCAGCAGCCGGAGGCCCGCATCGAGCACGAGGCCAGCACCTGCCGCATCTCGGCCGACCAGCTCTTCTATCTGCAGAGCCGCGGGATCGCCTTCGAGGAGGCGGTGTCGATGATGGTGAGCGGCTTCTGCCGCGACGTGTTCAACCAGCTGCCGATGGAGTTCGCCGCCGAGGCCGACAAGCTCCTGGCCCTCAAGCTCGAGGGTTCGGTCGGCTGATCCCGGCCCACGGCCAACCCGGCCGCCCCAACGCTTCTTTCCCCGTCCCTTTCCTGCCCTTTTCTCCCCCGCCGTGATCCGCCCCGACGCTCCCGTACTGCTCGAGATCCGTGATCTCACGGCCCGCGTGGAGGACCAGCCGATCCTCAAGGGGGTGTCCCTGACGATCCGCGCCGGTGAGATCCATGCGGTGATGGGCCGCAACGGCAGCGGCAAGAGCACCCTCTCCAAGGTGCTGGCGGGCCACCCGGCCTACACCGTCACCGGCGGCACGGTGCTCTACAAGGGCGAAGACCTTCTGAGCCTGGAGCCGGAGTTGCGGGCCCGTGCCGGCCTGTTCCTCGGCTTCCAGTACCCGGTGGAGATCCCCGGGGTGAGCAACCTGGAGTTCCTGCGGGTGGCCACGAATGCCCGCCGCGCCGGCAAAGGGGAGGAGGAGCTCGACACCTTCGCCTTCGAGGACCTGGTGCGCGAACGGCTGCAGGTGGTGCAGATGGATCCGGCCTTCCTGGAGCGCAGCGTCAACGAGGGCTTCTCCGGCGGCGAGAAGAAGCGCAACGAGATCCTCCAGATGGCCCTGCTCGACCCCCTGGTGGCGGTGCTCGACGAGACCGACTCCGGCCTCGACATCGACGCCCTGCGCATCGTGGCCGGTGGCGTGAACCACCTGGCCGGCCCCGACAACGCCACCCTGCTGATCACCCACTACCAGCGGCTGCTGGATGTGATCACCCCTGATTACGTGCACGTGATGGCGGCGGGCCGGATCCTGCGCCCCGGCGGCAAGGAGCTGGCCCTGGAGCTGGAGGTGCGCGGCTACGACTGGGTCGACGCCGAACTGGCGGCCCTGGAGCGCACGCCGGCGGAGGTGGGCTGAGATGGTGGCCGCTTCGCTCTCCACCCCCACAGCCGCAGCCGGCGCTGGCCCGGGCGGTTGGGTCGCCGCCCTGCTGGCGAACGCCGCCGGTGTCGCCTCCGCTGGCGCCGATGCCCTGGCGGCCCGGCGCGAGAGCGCGGCCCAGACCCTGGCCCAGGCTCCGCTGCCCTCGCGCCGCGTGGAGGCCTGGCGCTTCACCGACCTGGCGCCCCTCACCGCCCTGAGCCCCACCCTGCTCAGCCCCGTCCCGGCGGCGCAGCCTGAGACGGCTGCCGGCAGCCTGCGGCTGAACCTGGATGGCCACAGCGATCCCCTGGCCGGGATCAACCTGCCGGCGGGCCTGGAGCCCATCAGCGGCGACGAACTGAACGCGACCCTGGGCCAGGTGCTGGCCGCCACCGGCAGCGCCGAGCTGTGGCCGGTCCTGCTTAACGGCGCCACGGCCCGAAACCTGCTGGCCCTGCGGGTGCGCGGCCCGGTTGCCACCACCCTGGAACTGGTGAGTGACGCCGGCGCGGGCGAGGGGATCCTGCCCCTGCGGCTGCTGCTGGTGCTGGAACCGGAGGCCTCTCTGGAGGTGCTGCAGGTGCACCGCAGCGGCGGCGCCAACCTCACCAGCGTGGTGCTGGAGGCCCGCCTGGGTGAGGGCGCCAAGCTGCGCCACGGCCTGCTGGCCCCCGGCGCCGACACGGGCTGCCTGCTGGCCACCGTGGCGGTGGAGCAGGCCACGGGCAGCCGCTACAGCGGCGTGAGCGCCCACGGCGGTTGGGCCCTGGGGCGGCTGGAGCCGCGGCTGGTGCAGTCCGAGGGGGCGGCCCACAGTGCCCTCAAGGCCCTGCAGCTGGCGGATGGCCGCCAGATCAGCGACACCCACAGCCAGATGGTGTTCGAGGGGCCGGACGGGCGGCTGGAGCAGCTGCACAAGGCGGTGGCCGACGGCCAGGGCCGCAGCGTGTTCAACGGGGCGGTGCAGGTGCCGCGGCTGGCCCAGCGCACCGATGCGGCCCAGCTGAGCCGCAACCTGCTGCTCTCCGACCGGGCCCGCATCGACACCAAGCCGGAACTGGAGATCGTCGCCGACGACGTGCGCTGCGCCCATGGCGCCACCGTGAGCCGGCTGGAGCAGGACGAGCTCTTCTACCTGCAGAGCCGCGGCATCGCCGCCGACCAGGCGGCCCGACTGCTGTTGCGCGGCTTCTGCGAGGAGGTGCTGCAGGAACTGCCCGAGGCGGCCCGGCCGTGGCAGCCTCTGGCCAGCTTGCTGGGGGAGCAGGGACGATGACACCGACCTCCACCAACTCGCCGATGGTCGCGGCGCCGCCGCTGGCAGGTACGCCGGTGGTGGCCGACCTGGCGATGCAGACGCGCCCCGATTTCCCCCTGCTGGCCCAGACGGCCTGCCTGGGGCAGCCGCTGATCTACCTGGATTACGCCGCCACCAGCCAGAAGCCGCGCCAGGTGCTGGAGGCGCTGCAGCAGTACTACAGCCTCGACAACGCCAATGTGCACCGGGGCGCCCACCAGCTGAGCGCCCGCGCCACCGACCATTTCGAGGCGGCCCGGGGCAAGGTGGCCAGCTTCATCGGTGCCGCCAGCGCCCGGGAGATCGTGTTCACCCGCAACGCCAGCGAGGCGATCAACCTGGTGGCCCGCACCTGGGGTGACGCCAACCTGCGGGAGGGCGATGAAGTGCTGCTGTCGGTGATGGAGCACCACAGCAACCTGGTTCCCTGGCAGTTGCTGGCAGCGCGCACGGGCTGCGTGCTGCGCCATGCGGGCGTCACCGAGAGCGGCGAGCTGGATCTGGAGGACCTCAAGGCCAAGATCAGCGATCGCACCAAGTTGGTGAGCCTGGTGCACGTGAGCAACACCCTGGGCTGCCTCAACCCGATCGAGGCGGTGGCTGAGTTGGCCCATGGGGCCGGCGCCCTGTTACTGGTGGATGCCTGCCAGAGCCTGCCCCACAAGCCTGTGGACGTGGCCGCCCTGGGGGCCGATTTCCTGGTGGGTTCGTCCCACAAGCTGTGCGGCCCGACGGGCATGGGTTTCCTCTGGGCCCACGAGGCGCTGCTGGAGGCGATGCCGCCGTTCCTGGGGGGCGGCGAGATGATCCACGACGTCTATCTGGACCACAGCACCTGGGCCGATCTGCCCCACAAGTTCGAAGCCGGCACACCGGCGATCGGTGAGGCGATCGGCATGGGTGCCGCCCTCGATTACCTGCAGAACCTGGGCATGGAGCGCATCCACGCCTGGGAGCAACAGCTCACCCGCAGGCTTTTTGAGCGGCTGCAGGCCATCGACGGCGTGCGGATCCTGGGGCCCACGCCGGACCAGCAGCCCGACCGGGCCGCGTTAGCAGCCTTCAGCGTGGACGGCCTGCACGCCAACGACATCGCCGCCCTGCTGGATTCGGCAGGCATCTGCATCCGCAGCGGCCACCACTGCACCCAGCCCCTGCACCGCCACTACGGCCTGGCCAGTTCCGCCCGCGCCAGCCTGGGCTTCACCACCACCCCCGAAGAGATCGACCGCTTCGCTGAAGAGCTTGAAGGCACGATCGGGTTTCTGAGGGAGCACAGCTGAGGGAGGGGCGTGAGCCTCGCCCTGCTGGTTGACCAAGGTCATCCTGAGAAGTTAAAATCGCCTGAAAATTATTTTTTGGCGGCACTGATTCAATGATTTGTGGGGGGAGCTGGCCTGGTGTTGGGCGCGTTGCGATTGGATGTTTGTTGCTTTCCATGTTGGGAGAAGGCTCAAATGCTGTCGCTCAGGATCGTGGAAACTTGATTCAGAATGGCGGTTTTGAAACCCAGGTTCCTGCCCTCCCTATCCCGCCGAATCCTCCGGGTCCGCCGACTGGGTCCTACTTCAGGCAGATTGATGCTTCACAAGTTCCCCCTTGGAGCACATCAGCTTCGGATAACAAGATAGAGCTCTGGTCTTCAGGCTTTAGTGCTTCATCTGGTGGACCTGTCTTTACCATCGCGCCAGCTCAGGCCACTGCCGCAGGCGATGTGTTTTTCCCCGTCGGCGGCGGTAACTTCTTTGCTGAACTGAATGCCACGCGTCCAAGCACCCTTTCTCAAACAGTAACGTTGGGGAGAACAGGAGTCTTGTCCTATTCTTTCTGGCATCGTGGACGGGCTGGAACCGATACAATGAGATTAGATGTGCAAGTCATGAGGAATGGAGTATGGACGACCGTTCGCTCTGATGCCTATCAGACCGGCCAGGCCTGGACAAACTACGTGCAGAAAAATATTTTGATTGGAGAAGCTGGTCAACAATTTCGTTTTGCCTACACCGCCGAGTCTACGGCGACTGGAAATCTCAGTATTGGCAACTTCATTGATAACGCGGCCTTTGGCTTGCTGGAGTTTCCCCAGCCTGAGCCAGAGTTGCCTGATCCCTTTGCGCCTCCCATCACTGGCGATTTAACGCCGGTAGGGGTTGTCGAGGACTTGTCCAATTCGTTCGCCGCCACTCTTTCAACCCAAGCCATCGTTTCGGGCTTCTTCCCTCGCAACACCGATGCGGCTCCGGCGGGCATTCAGAAGATGCTCAACGATTCTGCAATGGCTGTGCTGAACAGTACATTGGATGTTGAACCTCTTCAAATTCCACTGTGTAAAGGCTCAGAGCCCAATCCACAGCGATATGTGGATTCGGAGAAAGCGATGGCTCAAGCCAAGGCTGAATGCCTAAAGCAACCTGGCCCAAAGTCTGTTAACGCCCCTGACAAGCGTTTCACCTTTGCCGATCAACCTAACAACTTCTACGGAGACCGCAGGAGGCTCAGGGCCTGGGTACGGGGTTTCAGCACATCCCTGACGAACGTCGACAATCCAGGCCTGGGAAACTGGGCCAATCGTGCGGACAGTCGCGGTGGTGCATCACTTTTCGGGCTTGAAAAGTCACTGTCTCCCAGCACGCAACTGGGTGTCTATGGCTCGGTTGGATCGTTGTCCGTCATTCAGACGGGAAATGGCGGAGGTAACTGGTCTCCCACGAGCTATGGGGTCGGCCTGTACGGCAGGTGGTCACCGGGCCCCTATTTCATTGGTGCCTTAGCAGGCTACGGCACGTTCAGTGGCAGCCAGACGCGTGGCATTCAACTGGACAGCTCTGCACTCTCGGCGTCCGGTCAAAAATCGGCTGAGAGCTTTACGGCTGCCTTGGTCACAGGAAGACGAATCAACCTTAGCCGAAACACGCTGCTGACGCCTTCTCTCAATCTGAGCTGGAGTGGGATTAACGAGCACGCCTTTGTAGAAACTGGGGGCGAACTCAGTGGTGGCAACACGAACATCAACGTCTTCAACTTAAACTATCTTCCCAACAATTCAAGTTGGACTAATCTCGATCTGGGTGTCTCCATTGCGCAAACCGTCCGTCAAGGTACAACGTTGATTGTTCCCAGTGCACGGCTGAGTTGGTTTGGGACATGGAAGACAGGTGGCAATGACCAGGTGGTGGACTACCCCTTTTCTTCCCGACAAGTGCAAGTCCCTGGGGCGTGGCTCAATCGCAGTGGTCTGAGGGTTGCGTTGGGCCTGAATGTGGCCACCCGCAACAACCTGGCCGTTTACCTCCGAGGCGTGGCCGATTTCGGCTACGACAGCCGCCAGAATGGAGCCTTGGCTGATTACGGAATCAATGGAGGTCTGACTATCCCATTCTGAACGGCTGGATCGATAGGGCCCGCGAAGCGCGGCTGGAGGCGATGCCGCCGTTCCTGGCCAGTTCCGCCCGCGCCAGCCTGGGCTTCACCACCACCCCCGAAGAGATCGACCGCTTCGCCGCAGAGCTGGAGGGCACGATCGGGTTTCTGATGGAGCTCAGCTGAGGGGAGCAAGCAAGGGAGGTCGCCGCACTTTTGAAAATCACGTTTGCAGGTTTTGATCTGCGTTCTTGAGGGGCATTGCCCTGGGTCGTCGCTGAGCGTCGGCCAGGACTCTGGAATGGGATCTGTATCGGAAAGAACATGTGGATATCGGATCCGTGAACCGCGGCTATCGTTGGTGAACCGGAAGCAGGTAGCTCCTGCACTGCAATGGTTTTGGCGGAAGTCATTTCGAAGCCCCGGCATGTTTCACGGAAGGGTGGGGTCGCTACAGGGTGGTTATCGGAACCGTCTAATTGGCGTTAGGCTTACCTTGTGAATACCATGGATTTAATGGCTGATACCTCTAGCACAATCTACATTGCCATAGGATCTATATTTGCAGCAACGCTTGCCGGAATATTCTAATTTGTTTCTCTGATTAATCAGAAAGAGGGGAAGATATCCGAATTTCGACAAGAGTGGATTGACGGATTGCGTGACGACCTAGCTAAGCTTTATTCTAGCATGGATAACACTAGCTCTCACTGGCATGTCATTGCCATAGAGGAGGAAGCGGCTGCCAAGCGAGAAGATAGAAAGCCATTCTCAAAGCTTGATTGGCTCTCTAGGTATCAGCAACTATCCAAGGATGATTGCGCTATATGTTTGGAGTGCTATCAGCGAATAATGCTAAGGCTAAATCCGGAAGATCATCGCCAACTGGTTGAGGAGTTACGGGCCGCAAGCAAGCTAATGTCAAGCCCCAAGGCACTCGATAGCAAAGACGTAATTAGAAGTCAGCTCGACAGGATAGTTGAGCAATCACAGACAGTGCTCAAGTCTGAATGGGTTCGAGTCAAGAGAGGTGAGCCGCCATGCCAGTTGACAGCCATAGCGACTTTGTCAATGCTCGCGACCCTTTTCTTATCACTTGCTGTTGTTATCATATGGCTAATTCCCATGCATCACGAAGCCTAACAAGCCCCTCGAGTTGACAAGCCGCCACGAGCTCTCTGCTTCGCCGCCCAAGGCCATTGCCTGCCACTCATGGGCAGAGTTAGCCGAACAGAGAAGCCCGAGAGAAAAGCCGCTAAGAGGGGCTTCTGGGAAGTTGCTGCTGATCTGTAATCAGCCGATGCAAGAACCATCTAAAGCATCGAGCTTGTCCTGGATTCTGGCTTCAGGCAGACCTTGCTCTTGAAGGATCTTTAGGTAGTTGCCCTTCAACTTCTGGCAAGTGGGATGATCTATTCCCAGGCTTGCTAGGTAGATCCGAGTGGCTCGCGCTGAGAGCGGCTCCGCCTCCGTCAGGCGGTTGGTGTCCTTCAGCAGCAGCGCCAAGTTGTTGAGACGAATGGCCACCTTGGGATGATCGGGGCCGTAGCTGGCCTCATCGATCACTAGGGCCCGCCGCATCAGTGGCTCCGCCTCCGCCAGGCAGTTGGTGGCCTGTAGCAGCAGCGCCAGGTTGTTGAGACAAGTGGCCAAGTTTGGATGATCGGAGCCGTGGCTAGTCTCAAAAATCGCCAGGACACGCCGCATCAGCGGCTCCGCCTCCGCCAGGCGGTTGGTGGCCTTCAGCAGCTGCGCCAGGTTGTTGAGACGAATGGCCACGTTGGAATGATCGGGGCCGTAGCTGGCCTCATCGATTGCCAGGGCCCGCCGCATCAGCGGCTCCGCCTCCTCCAGGCGGTTGGTGTCCTTCAGCAGCCCCGCCAGGTTGTTGAGACAAGTGGCTAAGTTTGGATGATCGGGGCCGTAGCTAGCCTCAAAAATCGCCATTCCACGCCGCATCAGCGGCTCCGCCTCCGCCAGGCGGTTGGTGGCCTGCAGCAGCCCCGCGAGGTTGTTGATACGAATGGCCACGTTGGAATGATTGGGGCCGTAGCTGGCCTCATCGATCGCCAGGGCCCGCCGCATCAGCGGCTCCGCCTCCGCCAGGCAGTTGGTGGCCTGTAGCAGCAGCGCCAGGTTGTTGAGATCAATAGCCACATCGGCATGATCGGGGCCGTAGCTGGCCTCATCGATCGCCAGAGCACGACGGAAGAGAGGTTCAGCTTCTCCGTATCGAGCGATCACTTGCAGAAGGGTGGCTTGTTGATCGAGCAACCCAGCCACTCCTGGATGATTCGACCCCAGCCGCAGCTCCGCCTCCTGCACGCCCTTCTCAGCAACCGCCAACAGCGGCTGCCAGATCGTGCCCTTGCCCAGCCGCTCAAGCCTGTCACGCAGCCACGGAGCCCATTCGGCCGCCGGCTGAATCCACCGTGCATGACGTAGAGCCCGCTGCAACCGCTCCGCGTCTTCTGCCTGGATCGCCTTGGTCTCCAGCTCCTCCAATGGCCCATCGAAGTAGGCAAACCCCCAGCGGTGCACCGCCTCAAAGGTGGCCGGATCCCGCTGCCGTTCATCGGCCTGCAGGTGGTGGGCCATTTCGTTGTGCAGCTGCCAGCGGCCTTCACCGACGGGTTCGATCGACCAGAACCGCCCCAGCTCGACCGCGTTGGTGGCCGGGTAGCCCGTAGCGAAGTGGGTCACTGCCTGACGGAAGAGCTCCCGATCCCAGATACCAAAGGCGGCCATCAGCTTCAAGGTGGCCCGCTCGGAAGCATCGAGATGGGTGAGCAGCCGATCGATCTGCTCCTGCTGGCTGCCGCCGAATATCTCTGGCGTGAGCTCTTCGGCAGGCGTTTGGTCGTAGAGCTGGGTTTCCAGCTCCAGATAGAAAGGCACCCCGGCGGCCTGGCGGAGGATCTTCTCCACAATCGCCGGCTCCTTGATGCCCCGTTTGGCGAGAAAGCTTCTGGCGTCTTCATCGCTGAGCTGGCCCACCAGGTGTTGTTCGCAGGCTTCGCTCCAGCCCCGGTCGTAGCCCTCCTCCCAGCTCAGGCGATCCCGTCCGCCGACCACCCAAAGCACCTCGGGCAGCTCGCTGACCAGATCCACCAGCCACCGCTCCCTCGGCTCCCGCCGGCGGCCGCTTCTGCCCATCCCCGCGTGCCAGAGGGTTTCGTAGGTGTCGAGCGCAATCAGGGACGGTGGTCCGCTGTAGTTGATGGCGTCATCCCAGTCCTGGCTGGAGGTGGTGGGGTCATTCCAGTCCTGTCCGAGATGGGAAGCGAGGGCCTGGCGGAAATCCCTCGCCCAGTGCAGCGGCAACTGGGCCAGCAACTGCTCCTCTGAATAGCTCTGGCTGCGCTGCAACAGGGGCTCAGCCCTTCGTTGCACCCAGTTCGAAACCTGCTGATGCCCCTTCGCCAGGGCTTTCATCCCGGCGACAGCCAGCCCCACCCCGCTGATTTCTTTCAACGCATCCAACCCTTGGGCGAGCACTTCGGCATAGGGCCCCGCCCCCTGGAGTAGCTCGTTGCGATCGTTGCCGTACACCTGCTCGGGGTGGAAGCGCCGGCCATATTCCGCCAGCGCTAGGGAGAAGCAGGGGAAGGGGATCGCGGGGAACAGCCGCCGCAGCCTGTAGAGCAGCAGATCCGGCGGAGTGGTGTCGGCACCGGCCAGATCCAGCCGGCCCATCAGCGCCTGCGGACAGCGCTGGCGGTGGAGCTGGTCCAGCTTCTGCAGCAGGGTGGTCTTGCCGATGCCACCATCGCCGTAGAACACCAACACCAGGTGCTCCTCTGGCTTCTTGTGCTCCAGGTTCCGCTCAAAGGCGGCGATCAGCTCCTCCCGGTCGGTGAACACCTCCAGGGCCGAGGCCCGCTCCTCACGCTCGGAGGGCCGCTGGATCGGCATGGCGCAGGGGGCTATGGGGCGTTGAGGCAGGGCTTGACTTTAGAGAGGGTAGGGGCAGAGACGACAAGTTCGAACAAGAAACATTATTCCCTATGCCGGAGACAGAAAAAATGGAACAAAAAAATAGACAATCTGCTTCGCTTTCTGAGTCGTCTAATAACCAAATGCAGAAGACGGGAGCAGAGGATATAGTCTAAGATGAGAGGCCGGCGCGCTTCTGATTTGGGCGTTGGGTGATCTGAGCTGGATGACAGAACGGAAAACGATTTTCGGCATAACCATCACTTTTGATCGACCCCTGCTTATGTGCGTCGAGGCACTAAGGATGCACCAAACCATTTTGACACTTGTTAACACTTCGTTGCGCTGACAGGCTCCAGACGGGATAGTGTGCAAAATTGAAAACCGTGTATCTCTTCCTCTCGGCTAGAGCTCCTCGAAAATGAATAAGAATCCCAGGCTTCCAGTTTTTCTGTCTTATGCGCACGAGGATGGTGAGTACCTTGAACGTCTCTTGACTCATCTTGAAGTCTTTAGAATGCAGGATCAAGTATGCGCTTGGTCTGATACAGAGATCAAGTCTGGAGACGATTGGGCCAGCGGAATCGATTATTCGATCGGAAATGCTAAGGCGGCGGTGCTACTCATTAGCCAGTATTTCCTTAAGTCCCCCTTTATTCGGCAAAGCGAGCTTCCGCTATTACTGGAACGGAGGCGTGTAAACATGCTGATACTTCCCCTCATCGTCAGACCGTGTGCATATGATCTCGCCGAGTTCACCTTCCCGGCAGCGCCAGGTGAAACCGGTGTCTTCAACCTAAGCAAGATCCAGAGTGTCAATCCAGGCAACGTCCCGCTAGCAAAGTTAACAGAGTCTGAGCAGGACGAAGTTTTCGAGAAGCTTGCCCGCCAGCTACACGCTACTTGGATGGCTGTATCGGAATGATAGAAGAATCTTGCTTGGCGAAAAGTCCTCATGAAATCCCGTGTGTCGCCCAACATCAAGATACAGCGGGTGGGACCGCAAATTCCTGATGCACGCGTAGAGCTACTGCCCGCCGCTGATCTTGGGCGTTAGACTCACATAGTAAAACCCGTGCACTATGAGAATCTTTCTTTCGCACCGAAGCCAGAACAAGCCTTTGGTAAGGGAGTTCAAAGATCAGCTTCCAAGATTTCTTGATTCATGGCTTGATGAAGAAAGCCTCTCTTGGGGTGATATATTTCCTGTCCAATTGAAATCCTCAATTCAATCAGCTGTAGACTTTGTGATTATCTTCCTCGACAGAGTCTCTCTGGATTCGAAGTGGGTGAAGCAAGAACTTGAATGGGCCCTAGCCCGTGAGAAAGAGCTTTGTCGGATATTTGTTTTGCCAATTCTTCTCGAGGACATTCCATCAGATATGCTGCCAAATGAGTTATCTGAGCGACTCCAGCTTCGCCTAAGCGACTTTAGTAAGGCATCTGTAGAGTCTCTTGGACATCGGGCAACACTAGCATTGTTCAAATTGGTTGTCGATAGCTTCTCAGCTCTGCAACTAGAGATACCAAAAAGGCAGACGCTACTTGAACTAAGAGATCGTCTTAGTGCTGGCCAAGCACGTCTTTTAGGATGCATTGAGAGAAAGCGAGATGATTCTGCCGAAATAACCCAGAGACTAATTGAGGGTGAAATGAATCAGTCGCATGCTTCCGGTGAATTATTCTATCGCCTGGAATCATTGATAGCCCAAGGATTCTTGGTTAAGCGGCGTATTCCCGAGGAAGGGCAGTTCAGCTACAAGCTTTCGGATGACTTTGCGCTCGCGATTAGTGAAGTCTAACATCATCATTCACCCGTCCCGCCTCAGAGCATCTTCTCGTCATCAAGGAGTCCCACGGGCGGGTGATGATGGGCGTTAGACGACTTGCCCCATCATCAACTCGACTTAGGACATCCTCATGAACAATCTAAGAATCGCAACCTTCAACGTCGAGTGGATGGTCAATCTCTTCGACAAGGGAAATCTGACGCTCCGAGCCAAGCCAGGCAAGGGGATGGGACGCTTCCCGATCAACCCCGCAGGTGTTGCCAAGCGGATCGCCGGCGTCATCGAAGATCTTGATGCCCACATCATCGGAATCCAAGAAGGACCGCGCCTGCTCGACCAGATGCAGTTCTTCTCGGACAGATTTCTTGGAGGACGCTATACGGCTGCCGGGATTGGGACAGGCTCCCAGAACATCTACGCACTCGTCCGCGACGATTGTCCTGTAAGGGCCGAGCCTTACCAAGCTACACACGAGTACTACAGACGCCTTCTGCGCCCCGAAGAATTTCAGCCATGGGGCGAAGTGAACAAGCCAGTGAAGTACAAGATGGCACGACCACCTGCACTACTTCGTCTAACGATTACTGGCGAGAAGGAGCCAGTACATCTCGTAGTGGCCCACACCAAGAGCCAGTTTACGCCGGGCTTTAGCAAGTCGAAGTTCGAAGCTCGTGAACCGGCTGCGATGGAGGAAGCCATTCTCTCGCGTCAGAAGCTGAGCGCTGATATCGCTGCACTGCGCCGACACACAACGAATGTGATTCTCGAACGCAAGAATGGAGCCGGCGTGATCATCTTGGGCGATTTTAATGACGGATTCACACGCAGCCTCTTCGAGAAGGAGTTCCTACAACAAAGCCTGGTCGACGAACTTCGTGGCAGTTTCCGTAGGCAAAGTGCATTGCTTGATCATGTCCTGGATGAAGAGCAGCTTCGAGCGAAAGACGCTTTCACCGTCGAGTTTCGCAGTCCCGAGAGGCGGGGTATCACGCGCGAACTGATCGACCACATCCTGGTGACTCCGGCGATGCGCCGGCAAGGATTCTGGTTGCGCTTGAAGTCGGGGAAGGCACGTATTGCGCACGACGAATGGAAGAAGCACGTTACCGGTACGGGGTCAAAGGCCGACGACCGTCCGAGCGATCACATCCCGCTCATCGCCGACTTCGATGTCGCCTAACAACAGCATGCAGCGGACTAGCTCCACAAGGACAAAACCCGCCGAACTGTGGATGAACGAAGTGGGTCTAGCTGAGGCCTTGGTCCTCACTGACTGGCCCAACGATCCGGCAAGAAGGTTGTACGCCTCGACCGGCGGGCGCCTAGTCAACTTCATGTTCTCGTTCTGCCTTGATTGCGATGATCGGGACGAACGGACCGGCTGACTTGGCAAACAGCCTGCAGCGGTACGTGGCCACCCTGGGATCCGCCCGCCATCGCGGCCAGCCGGTTATCAGCCAATCCGCCAGATGCGGAAGCTGCGCCCGTTCATGTCCTGCGCAGCGTAGCCGGCGGTGCCGGCCTCGATGATCCGAAACCAAGCGCCGGAGGGCCAAGGTGGCATGCCGGGGGCAGAGGCGACCGCCTGGTAGCTCAGGACCCCGGCAGCAGCATCGAAGGCCCAGGATCCTGCCATCTGCCATGGGCCTGGACCGCCATTCCAGCAGTAGCCCTGCAGTTGCAGGTTTGGGTAGAGCATCAGATCGAGGTTGACTTGGCCGAAGGCATCCTGCGACTGCAGACCCCAGCGCCCTGGCACGATGAGCAGATGGGGCGTCGCGATGGTCGGGCCGGATGGGCCAGGCACTCCAGGTGCCCCGGCCCATGGACCGGGCCCCGGCTGGGCCATGCCTCCAGGCGGGGCCGCGTTTGGAAGTCCCAGCCCCTGTGCCAGCTGCGGCGGCACGCCGCCGTGCGAAGCGGGGATCGGCTTGCGAGCGGCGGCGTCGCCAAAACCGAAGGCGAGCAGCTCCATTGATTGCAGGCCACGTGTGCCGTTGGACCCGGAGGATTCGGTGCGCGACCGCACGGTCCCGTCGAACGGTACGTCGATGCTGCTCCAGATGCGTTTATGTGTGTCCATCGTCAGCCCGTTCAGCTCAGAGTGCGCGACCGATGTGCGCAGCGTGGTCTGATAGCTGGTGAAACCCACCGACACGATCTCCTCCGATACCTCGACGCCATCGGCTGGAGTGGTCGTGGCCATGCCCGCGGCTGCATCGAAGTTCATGCCGAGCTGGCGTGCGACGCTGCTGCCCTGGGAGTCCAGCGGCTGCGTCAGGTCGAGCTCGATGCGATGGCGCTGCAAGGAGCCGGTCATCGTCGACTCGACCTCGAGTACGACGGCGTTCTCATTCTTGTCGATCACGCATAGGGTCTCCTCCCACTTCGCCGAGAGTCCGCCGAAATCAACACGCGCCTGCACGTGCCGCCAATCACCGACCCGGCTGCTTCGATAGGGATTATCGCTGCAGCCGAACCGCTGGCACACCTGCGTAATGCCGAACCGGATCGCGTCCCAGGCGGAGGTGGTGTCACGGTGGTCGTCGATCCACATGCCCACCTGAGGCAGCGGCTGCAGCTTCGCCAGCGGGCTGTCGTGCCACAAGCGCTCGTCCGCTGGCCGCAGGCCGAGAATCGGCACGATCTCGCAGCGTTCCTGTGCACGGCGGGCCATCGCGTGGGGGATCTCGCGTTCGGAAACGAAGCGCGACGCCAGGAGCGCGGGTGTCACCAGGAAAAGGACAAGACGCGCGCGATCCAGCGAGCAGCGGATCTGCGCGTCCCAGTCGGTGCCGGGCTCGATGCGTCCGTCGGACCAGTCGTCGATCACCGCCCGTTCCCGCAGTGGCGCAAGAGCCGACTTCAGCTCGGCCAGCAGCAGCGCGTCCTCGTGCGCATAGCTGCAGAACGCGGCGATCCGCCCCATGGCCCCACTGTGCATGGTTTGCTTCCTCCCGCGCTCCGGTGTGCTGGCTTGCTTATTTATGCATTATTATCTTACCCAGCCTTGCCAGTCGTGCACGCCGCTGTAGTTGACGCGCACATGCCGCAAGTGAGAGGGAATGGACCATCCGGATAGCATGCAACTCGCGGAACTCAAAGGAATTTGGGCGGATCCCCAATGCCTCTATCGATCTTGCGCAAAGAATCTGTCTTCCTCTCGGGTGGCATCAGGCGAGGCAGTTTCGTTGCTGGCGCTAAGATCTTCACTGTCAAGGAGGCTCTCATCCTTGATGTTGATGATTGTCTGACGCATTCCCGGCCTTCTGAGGTGACTTCCCAACACAGCATAACTGCTGTCTGACCATGCGAGAGATGACTCCTTTTGGCACCCAGATTCAAATGACGCAAGCAGCGGCTGATTTCTGTATTTAGATTCAGCCCCGATTCTGATCTAGAGCGTTAGCTAGCAGATGAGCATGAAGCTACTGATCCATAAAGTTCCTATAACACAGGCTCCAATGGAGCTACTACTGCTTGCCGACCCATCGGAAGTGAAGATTCGCTCCTATCTTTCAGGATCACAGTGCTTCGTTGCTTCAAGTGGTGCGGTTGTGGTTGGTGCATGCGTCGTACAGCCACGTGGCAAAGGCACGCATGAGCTCATGTGCATCGCTGTTCCTCCAGCCCACCAAAAGTCCGGATACGGCACAGCGCTATTGGATTGGGTCATTGATTGTCTTCGCAACTCTGGCGCTCGGCAGCTAGAGGTTGGCACTGGTACATTTGGCTATCAACTCGCTTTCTACCAGCGGCGTGGTTTTCGGGTTGCAAGCATTGACCGTGACTTCTTTGTCAAGAGCTACTCCGAGCCCATCTTTCAGGACGGAATACAGCTCGTTGACATGCTGCGCCTGACGCTGAGGTATTCGGGCAATGTCGCCGAACCATCTGTTCAGCCCGACACAGCTTGGGGGCGCGACTAAACTCAAGCGTTGAAGTGTTGACATCCGACTAAAGTGGATGGACTCAATGGAGGAAGCATAGTTGGCACGTGAAGGAACCTTCCAAAACGGCAGCCGAACCCTCGCTTATCTCGAAACCGGCGACTCCGGTGGACCACTTGTCATCCATAACCACGGCGGGCCATCCAGCCGCCTGGAGGCCAATCTCTTTGATGCGTCTGCAAGGGCCCATGGGCTGAGGTTTGTCTGTGTGGATCGGCCTGGTATCGGTGGGTCCGATCCTCAGCCGGGCCGCACCTTCGTGTCATGGGCCAACGATCTCCTGGCCTTGGCCGATTCCTTCGGTGCACAGCACTTCGCTGTCACCGGTTGGTCTGAAGGAGGCCCGTGGGCACTTGCCGCCGCCGCTTACCTGGACCCTGCCCGTCTTGCCAATGTCACCTGCATCGCTGGTGCCAGCTATGGAGCGTTCGGAGCAAACTGGGCCGCCACTCACCAAAGCAGCGTTGATGCGCTTGGTGGGCGCCTGGCGTTGCACTTCCATCCTGGCTTCAGGCTCATGTATGAACTGCTGGGGTTGAGTGCGACACGCTTTTCAGCCAGCTATCTTCAGGCGCTGAAGAAGTCGATCGGGGTCTCTGATCAGGAAGTCCTCTCAGATGAGAGAGTCTGCCACTCTTTTCTGGAGGCATCGCGAGAGTGTTTCCGGCAGGGTGCAGAGGGGCTTGTCACGGACGCCACGATGCTGTATGACGCCTGGCCCTTCGACATGACCACAGTGATGCGTCCGGTCCATTTCTGGCAGGGAACGGATGACAAGCTGGTGCCTGAACCCATCAACAGGATGTTGGCGGACAAGACTCCCGGCGCCATCTGGCATTCCGACAGCGGCGAAGGCCATTTCATCGCCCTCAGCCATGCGGACGAGATTCTTGCCCAAGTGGCCAGCGATCTCGAGGGCCATGGGCATTGATTGGGCCTCCACGACACCTCGAGTACCCACCATTCCCCCAGCCCCGAGATCCATTCAGAAGGGCACGCCCCTGAAGCACCTGCTTGGCCAGGAGGCCCTTGAGTGTCTGGCGCAAAACATTCAGTACGTAGATCCAGACTTTCCTGCCAGCCGATTCTACGAATCTGCATGGACAGGGACTGAGCCCCTATCCATCATGCAGCGAGGTCTGCACATCGCCAAAGCGCTTCATGACGTCCTGCCTGGTAACTACGAGCAGGCCGTTCAGATCCTCATGGCGTCTTTGACGCCGGAGAAACCAGATGCAGAAGACCTGGGGATGGCGGGTTTCTTCTATCTTCCCCACAGCTTCTTTATCTCAGAGTACGGGCAGGATGAGCAACACAACAGCGGCAACGACCCCTTCGAGACGTCGATGCTGGCTTTGTATGCCCTCACCACCCGCTTCACCTCGGAGTTTGCTATCCGCATCTTTCTGATCAAGCAGCAACAGCGCACCTTGGAGATGGTTGATCAGTGGATCACCGACCCTAACCCGCATGTGAGGCGCCTCTGCAGTGAGGGGACGCGCCCAAGGCTTCCCTGGGGGAAACGCATTCCTTCTTTTGTTGTCGATCCGAGGCCAACACTGCCCATCCTTGAATCTCTTAAGGATGATCCATCCCTTTATGTCCGCCGCAGCGTTGCCAACCACCTGGGAGATATCGCCAAAGACCATCCGGAACTCGTCTACGCCACCTGTGAGCGTTGGCTGCAGGACGGCGCCTCCACCGATCTGATGTGGCTGATCCGCCATGCGGTTCGCTATCCAGCCAAGCAGGGAGATGCACGTGCACGGAAGATCCGCGCAGCAGCTTGCTAGCATCCACTGAGTCCTTGGCATCGAATGAAGAACGACTGTGTTGATTGGCGCTCCAGTCGTGCTCTTGACGGGCCGCAGACGTCAACTCAGTTTTTCCGATTCGCACTTCTTGCCATTGCTGTCGTCGCTGCAGGCGGTTCTGCTCCTGGCCATGCAGCCCAAGCTGCTGTCAAGTTTGGCCCGGCATGGACATCTGTCGACTGCACGACCTTCGACGTGCCCCCCGCCATCGCCGCCCAGTCGGATTGCGGCTACGTCACCGTCCCCGAGCAGCATGCCAAGCCCCAGGGACGCTCCATCCAGCTCGGCGTGGTTCGCACCCGCAGCACGGGCCAAGCCCCTGCGGCTGATCCCCTGTTTGTCGAGCAGGGCGGCCCTGGGGATTCCACCATCGGCGATATTGCCAATGGGGCTCTCCCGAAGTTCCCCGAACTCCAGGCGTTGCTGCAGGGCCGTGATCTGATCTTCGTGGAGGAGCGGGGGACCCGTTACGCCAAGCCGTTCCTGTTCTGCCCTGAGCTCAATGCCCACAACATTGCTGTGGCGCAAGGAAAGCAGAGCTACACCGATCCAGGCTGGATCCGGACCTGCAACGCCCGGCTGAGGGCCCAGGGGATCAACCCCAGCGCTTTCAACACTCGCGAGAATGCGGCTGACATCTACACCGTCGCTGAGACGCTGGGTTATCCGGTGTTCAACTACTACGGCGTGTCCTATGGCACGTTGCTGGGGCAGTACGTCATCGCCCAGGCCGACCAGCACAGGCCGAAACTCCGCAGCGTGATCCTCGATGGCGTCGTGCGGCCGGATGTTGATTTCAATCTGGCGTCGAGTCATACGATCAGCTATGCCCTGAGGAACGTATTCCGCGCCTGCGCGCAGGATCAACAGTGCAACGTGGCCTACCCGAATCTGGAGCCGACGTTTCTGGCGATCGTGGACCGGCTCAACCAGAAGCCCGTCCCCCTGACCCTCACCATTGCCTCGACGAAGGCGACCTTCACCACCCAGCTCGACGGCACGGCCTTCGTCTCAGGTGTCGTGGCCTATCTCGCCCGGCCCTATTCCGGTGAATCGTCCCGGGGCAGTTCGCTGCCCAAGTTCATCCACGCCGCCAGCCAGGGCAACTTCGGCTGGATTGCTGAATCTCTGTCGGATCTCGAACCGAGGGGGGCCAGGGAGATGTATCACACGGTCGTCTGTGCCCGCGGTCGATCAGTGCGGGTCCAGCCCGCCCAGGTGCTGCCGGCGCCCTATCCGCAGCTGCTCCCCCTGGGCTTGCGTGAAGCCGAAGCGGTGAACAACGCCTGCGACGTTCTCCAGGTCGAGCAGAAACCTTCTTTCGTCTACAGAAATCCGCAGATTCCCACCCTGGTGCTGAACGGCAGCTACGACCCGATCACGCCGGCCCCCTACGGCGAAGCCGTGGCCAGCAACCTCACCACCGCCTACGTGGCCACCTTTCCCGGTGTCGGTCATGGGGCGCTGTTTGCGCCGCAGGGGATGCCCGCCGCCGCCTGCGTGACCCAGATCGCCGCCGACTTTCTGGCCAACCCGAAGCAAGCACCCGACAGCCGCTGCCTCGCCACAGTCAAGCCGGCGTTCGTCGTTGAGTGAGCATTGGCAGGCTGGTGACATCAGGGCCCGGTGATGCCGCAGACGCTCCTTTCCACCCTCTCTCCTGGTGAACGGCTGTCGATCGCCGGCACCTATTCCCTGACGCTGCTGGAGAACCTCTGCACGCTCTCCTATCCGGCCATCACCGGCTGGGCGGTGGACGGGCTGCTGAAGGGCAGCTACCGGGGCCTGTCGGCATTGATCGCCGTGTGGCTCGTGCACCTGGTCACGGCCTTCGTGCGGCAGCGCTTCGACACCCGGGTCTTCATGGGCCTCTATGCCCGCCTGGCCGTGCTCACCGTGGCCGAGCAGAAGCGCCTCGGCCACGGCACGAGCATCGTGTCGGCGCGGGTCGAGATGATGCGCGACATGGTCGGCTTCTTCGAGGCCGACGTGCCGGCGATGTTCTCCCAGGTGGTGACCGTGGTCGGCTCGCTGGTGATGCTGTTCACCTACGACCTCCAGGCCGGACTCATCGCCATGGCGGTGCTGCTGCCGATGGGGCTCGTCAACGCCTGGTACTGGCGGCGTGCCCTGCGCCTGCACCGCGGCCTCAACGACCAGATCGAGCGCGAGATCGAGGACATCGAAGCGGCGCGCCCGCTGCGCCTGCGCCGCCACTTCGGCCGGGTGCGGCGCTGGCATGTGCAGCTCTCCGACAGCGAGTCGTGGACCTGGACCGTGACGGAGCTCGCCACGATCGTGGCCCTGGTGGTGCTCCTGATCGACTTCACCCGTTCGGCGAGCTTCAGCGCTGGCGCCATCTATGCCGTACTCGCCTACGTGTTCGACTATCTCGAGGGCCTCGACAGCGCTCCGGCGCTGGTGAACAACGTCGCCCGGCTCAGGGACATCCGGGCGCGGCTCAGGGGCTGAGCATCCACTGATCCCATCGTGGGCGCCAGCGGAACCTCAGCTGCCCTGCACCACTCCCCAGCAGACGTCCTTTCTGCCCGAGTGCTCAACCTCCCAGGGCGTCCAGCAACAGATGGAAGTTTCACCTTGGCAGGTAATCAGAGAGAGTTTCCATTCAGGATGTGCATCGATGGTCGGAGCAGCAGCTCACCTTGCGATCAGTTCATGAATACGGCCATGCGATCGAGCCGATTCATGGATGTTGTTGCTTTCAGCAGGGTGAAGGCCGTGGCCACTCTTTGGGTCTGGCCCCGGACACCGCACTTCCTGTCGCCAAGGTGGAGCGAGGAACCTCAAGGGGCGCTGCAGAGAGGGTCTGACCTCATGCTGGGTTTTGAGCAGGTCTCGGCCAATCGGATGCGTCTACGGAGCTCGGCATCATTCTTCTGAAGAACAGAGAAATGTGAGATTGATCGCAGTTTCCCTGGCTCGCTGTGCACCCAAGTTGAGTAATTGAAGCGCTTGCCTGAATAGAAGACGTTGACGGCGCCCGACCCCCATCCAGCATCATTGATCCTTTTCAGCGCCTTTGAGCTGAGAAAGTCCTCCAGCACTTCCGCCCCAAAGACTTCGGCAATCAGCAAATGCCCCAGATCGTTGCCGCTCTTTTGAAAAACCACTTGGCCAGAGCAGCGATACGGCGCTGCTTCACAGGCGTCTGGCCTGTAGTCGATGGTTTCACTCTCAGAGATCCCGTTGCTGTTCAAGAATGCACTGAAGGAAAGCCTCCCTCCGGCCGCAGCGCCAGTGGATATGATGTCCGGATAACCGTCTGTCATCTTTCGAGCTGCTTCAGGACGAGGAAGAATGTGAGTTGCTGCGCGCCAATTGCGCACCAACTCACTGCCAGTTTCTCCGGGTAGCGCCATCAGTGGCATCGGGAAGGCGAGGCAAGATGCAATGGCCCCAAGAAGGCCTGGCGCAAAGTCATGCTTGCGGTTTCGGGAGGAAATAGGCATTTTATATGATTGTGATTGCAATGTAAGTGGCAAAGGTGATCAGGCTTGCGATGGGCAGAGTCGTCGCAAGCCTGATGGCGGGCTCAGCAAGCTTAACGGTGGTGCCCGTTTTCTGTATACAGCTCCCGCCCCTTCCCGATGGGCCATAATGTTCGCTCTTGACAGACTGTTCATCGGCATGGAGATGACAGGCGGCTATCAGTTGCGCCGCGACCCACATACCCAGGCCTCACGACACAATCTCGAACCATGACCATCGGCGCCTATCAGGAGGGCGGTCTGTCAATTCCACACCCTTCAGCATCGCCGAGCAGGAACCGACCGGTTGCTGGCAAGTCAGCAAAGCCACGCCGGCTGCTCCACCACCGCTTCACGTCTCCGTGAGGTCTTTATTCACGCGTCACCGGCAAAGTATCAGGCGGCCCCTGAGCAGGCGCTTTCTCTCCATGCCGCTGATCCAGGTCAAGGTCAAACCGGGAGCCCGGACCAGCCAGCTGACGCTGTTGGCGGATGGCACCTATCGGGCTGATGTCCGATCCCTCCCCACCGATGGCAAGGCCAACGACGAACTGATCCGCCTGGTCAGCCAGCTGTTCGGCTGTTCGCGATCCGATGTAACGATCAAGGCTGGCCGGACATCTCGCCTGAAATGGCTCTCCATTGATGCCTAGGTTCCGTCAGCACGGCATCGTGGCGTGTGCACGCCTGGCAGAACCATGGTTGTCGTCACTGAGATCGCCCCCGACCTGTTCCGGCTCTCGATCCATGTGCCGGAGTTCGATCTGCAGTTCAACCACTTCCTGGTGCGCGACGAGGAGCCGCTGCTGTTTCACACCGGGCTCAAGGGCATGTTTCCGGCCCTGCGCGACGCCGTGGCCACGCTGATTGATCCCACCCAGCTGCGCCACATCGCCTGGAGCCATTTCGAATCCGATGAGATCGGTGGCCTCAACCACTGGCTGGAGCAGGCGCCCCAGGCCCAGCCGGTCTGCACCCTCGTCGGCAAGCTGGTGAGCGTGGATGATTTCGCCCTCCGTCCCGCCCGTGGCATGGCGGAGGGCGACGTGCTCAGCACCGGCCAGTACCGCTCCCGCTTCCACCGCACCCCCCACCTCCCCCATGGCTGGGACGCCGGCCTGCTGTTTGAGGAGACCCGCCGCACCCTGTTCTGCTCCGATCTCTTCCACCAGTTCGGCGATGTCGCCGCCGTGACGTCCTCGGACCTGATCGGTCCGGCGCGCCAGGCGATGCAGCAGATGCAGAGCGGCCCCCTGGCGGACTACATGCCCTACACCAGCCGTTCGGCCGGCCTGCTTGCGGGTCTGGCCGCGCTGCAGCCACAGACCCTGGCCGTCATGCACGGCTCCTCGTTCACCGGCAGCGGCGAGCAGATGCTGATTGACCTGGCGGGGGTGATCCAGGAGGGGTTTGAGGGGGGCTGACCTGGGCGGTCTGCGTCGCGCAACGACGCCCCTAGGCCGCCGTCAGCACCGCCAGGGATTCGGCCTGGTGGTCGCCCTGCCAGAGCCATTGCCACTCCCAGCCGCAGGCCTCGGCGACGCCGCGGATGGCCTCCCGATCCGCCGGGAAATCGAACTGGCTGAGGTGGTTGATCACCGGCTGCTGCTGCTCCGGTGCCAGCACGCTCCAGCCGCTGCGGATCCGGTCCACGTAGCGCGCCACATAGGCCGGGCGGTCTTCCCCGGGCGAGCGGAACACGTCCGCCCAGAGGAACAGGCCGTTCGGTGCCAGATGGCGGCGGCAGAGCCGCAGGAAGCGGGCCTTGTCATCGTCGCCCAGATGGTGGATGGCGAAGGCGGAATGGAGCAGGTCCACCGGTTCGGGTCCCGGTTCGGCCTCGGCCCAGGCCAGCAGGTCCTGCTCCCGCCACTGGCAGGGGTAGGCCACCGGGCCCAGGGCGGCCGCCGCCCGGGGCAGCACCGGAGCCGAGAGGTCGACGCCCAGGTAGGAGCCCAGTGGCAGGCCTCGCAGCAGCGGCGCCATCACGGCCAGGTCGCCGCAGCCGAGATCCACCATCCGGGGCGCCGCTGAGCCGGCCGGCCGTGCCGCCAGCCAGGCCTCCAGCGCCTGGCCCAGGGCCTCCGTCAGGGCCCGGTGCTGCATCAGGTCGTGGTCCACCACCGCCCGGTAGGTGGCCCACTGGCGATCGAAGAAGTCCATCCGGTGGTGTCGCGGGCCTCAGCCTCCACCGTGAGGATGGCAGCCCCCGGCCCCCGGCAGCGCCAGCCACTCAGCTTTCGGAGGCCATCGCTATGGTCAGCGCCACTTCGGCGCGGCGGCGCGAGTCAGCAGTGACGGAACGGCGGATGCATCTGGTGCGCTGGGCGCTCACCACCGGCTGGCTTCTGATCATCCTTTCCCTGCTCTACGACCCGTTCACGCCCCGCTTCACCGAGCCCGATCACCCCTGGAGCCCCCTGCGGCTGCCGGAGGCCTGCGTCACGGTGCAGGGCACCTGCCTGAGCGAGACCCCCTATCCCCTGGGTACCACCCTGTTCTGGGGCCTGGTGGTGCCCTCGGGGATCTTCATCCTGCTGGTCTTCGGCCATGAGGTCTGGCGGCGGATCTGCCCGCTCTCCTTCCTCTCCCAGATCCCCCGCGCCCTGGGGCTGCAGCGCCAGATCGCCAAGGTGAACCCCAAGACGGGCGAGAAACGCCTGCAGCTGGCCAAGGTGCCGGGCGATTCCTGGCTCGGCAAGCACTACTCCCGGCTGCAGTTCGGCTGGCTGTTCGTGGGCCTCTGCGGCCGCATTCTCTTCTTCAATGCCGACCGCCTGGTGCTGTTCGCCTGGCTCAGCTTCACCATCGTCTGTGCCATCGCCGTGGGCTGGCTCTACGGCGGCAAGAGCTGGTGCCAGTACTTCTGCCCGATGGCACCGGTGCAGAGCGTCTTCTCCACCCCCACGGGCCTGCTGGGCAGCAAGGCCCACATGGCCAGCACGCCGATCACCCAGTCCATGTGCCGCACCGTCCAGCCCGACGGCAGCGAGCAGAGCGCCTGCGTGGCCTGCCAGCAGCCCTGCATCGACATCGACGCCGAGCGCACCTACTGGGCCAAGCTGCCCAGCCCCGCCTTCGCCTTCGAGCGCTACGGCTATGTGGGCCTGGTGTTCGGCTACTTCGTCTACTACTACGTCTACGCCGGCAACTGGGAGTACTACTTCTCCGGCGTCTGGCTGCGCCAGGAGGACCAGCTGGCCCAGCTGCTGCGGCCGGGCTTCTACCTGTTCGGCCAGCCGATCGATGTGCCCAAGCTGGTGGCGGTGCCCCTGTTCCTGGGGCTGTGCACCTGGCTGGGGACGGTCGCCGGCCGGGCGATCGAGTCGGCACTGCGCACCCGGGTGCGGCGCCGCGGCGCCGAGCCCGACCGCGAGCGGATCCGCCACCGGGTGTTCGTGGTGGCCACCTTTCTCGCCTTCAACTTCTTCTTCCTGTTCGCCGGCCGCCCCCTGCTGCTGCTGGCGCCCGCCTGGGTCCAGTACCTGTTCGACGTGACCCTGGTGGCCGTCAGCACCCTCTGGCTCTACCGGGCCTGGAACCGCTCCCCCGATCTCTACGGCCGCGAGAACCTGGCCGAGCGTTTCCGCAAGCAGCTCACCCGCATGGACCTGGATGTGGGCCGTTTCCTCGACGGCCGCTCCCTGGCCGACCTGGGCACCGAGGAGGTGTACGTGCTGGCCAAGGTGCTGCCGGGCTTCACCGGCCAGAAGCGGCTCGAGGCCTACAAGGGTGTGGTGCGGGAAGCCCTGGAGGAGGGCTTCGTCAATGCCGCCAGCAGCCTCGAGGTGCTCAAGCAGATGCGCCTTTCCCTCGGCATCAGCGACAGCGAGCACCGCCTGCTGCTCGAGGAACTCGGCGTGGAGGATCCCGGCCTCCTGGATCCCGACAGCCGCCGCAGCCTGGAGGACCAGATCCGGCTCAGCGGCTACCGCAAGTCGCTGGAGCGCCTGATGCTGGTGCAGCGCCTCGGCGAGGGAGCCGGCACCGGCCCGTCCGGGGCCGACGGCGCCGCCCTGCAGGCGCTGCGGCGCGAGTACGGCATCTCCTCCCGCGAGGAGGAGCGGGTGCTCGACGACCTCTCCCCCGCCGCGGCGGCGATCCACAAGGTGGAGCTGCTGCTGGGACGGCTGCCGGCCCTCACCGACGGCTACCGGGCCCTGCACCAGAGCGCCCTGCGCCACCAGTCCGCCGTGCTGGCCCTGCTCGACGACCGGCTGCAGCTGCGCAAGGAATTGACGCTGCGGGCGATCCTCGACGGCCTGGCCACCCTCCAGGAGGATCCGGCGGTGCCGGCCCTGGTGCAGCGCCTCCAGGCCATCGCCCCCCTGGAGCTGCCGGAGCTGCTGCGCCGGGAGGGCTGGGAGCGCCGCCTGCCGGCGGCCGTCGCGCAGACGTTGTCCCACCCCGGCGGCGAGGCCCCCTCCTGTTCCCTGGAGGTGCCCGTCGAGGAGACCCTCAGCTTCCTGGCCAGCCTGGCCGCCGACCCCAGCCCCACGCTTTCGTCGGCCGCCCTGTTCCTGACGGCCTGCCTTGATGGCGGCCGGGCCAGGGCCCTGGCGGCCGAGCTGGGCGTGCCGGGGGCCCCACCCCTGCTGCGCCAGACCGCCCGGACCGTGGAGGGCCTCGACGGCCCGCCGGCCTTGCGGGGCTTCCCCGAACTGGAGAAGCGGGTGTTCCTGGCCACCAGCGATTTCTTCCGCCGCAGCGACGCCGACACCCTCGATGCCCTGGCGTCCCAGGCCGATGTGCGCAGCTTCGCCAAGGGCGAGCTGATCACCGAGACGGGCGACACCTGCCGCGAACTGCTGCTGCTGATCGAGGGCCGGGCCCGGGTCCTGCACCGGGACGGGCAGCGCACCTGGGTGGAGGATCTCCAGCCCGGCCGGGTGCTCGACGAGCTCCAGGTGCTCACCCACAGCGCCTCCGAGAGCACGATCGTGGCCGAGGCCGACGGCACCCGCCTGCTGGCCGTGCCGGTGGATTCCTTCGATGCGGTGCTGGAGCGCGACCCCGACTTCGCCCGCCGGGTGCTGGAACTGGAGAGCGGCCAGCTGCAGCGGCTGATGCGGGCCGGCGGCGGCTGAAGGCGGGCGGGGGAACCTCGCTTAAGTTCCCCCCACCCCCATCCGACCCTCCCGGAGGTGCCCTTGGTGTTCACCGGCCCCGCGTCCGAGCTTCGCTTCGATTCCCCTGGCTCCGGTTTCTGGGAACTCGATCCGGTTCACTTCCCCCGGCCGGCCACCCGCTACTGGAGCGCCATCCATCCGCCGGCCTTCCAGCGCGGCACCGGCGAGTTCGCCCGCTCCTACGGGATGCTGATCGACTCGCTCGAGATGGCCTACGTCAACGGCTTCGCCTACAAGCGGGTCACGCCGCTCGATCCGGCCGAGGTCCCCGAGCGCTTCGCCCGGGCCGAGGTGGTGTTCGCCGGGAAGGTCTGGCGGGAGCAGCTGCGCGACTGGAACGAGACGTTCAAGCCGGCGGCGATCCAGGCCCACCGCGCCATTCAGGCCATCGATCCGGAGGCGCTCGCCGATGACGCCCTGGTGGCCCACCTGGGCCGTTGCCGCGACCACCACGCCCAAATGCTCTACCAGCACATGCGGTTCACGGCGGCCGCGATCGTGCCCACCGGCGATTTCCTCGCCCATGTGGGCGACTGGACGGGGCTGCCGGCGGCCCAGCTGCTCGGCCTGATGCGGGGCAGCTCGCCGGTGTCGGCGGGGGCCTCCAGCGAGCTCGGCGCCCTGATCGCTGCCATCCGCGGCGATTCCAGCGCCCGGGAGCTGCTGGAGGCCCCCGGGGAGGCCGATGCGCTCCTCGCCCAGCTGCGGGGCCTGGAGGGGGGCACCGGCGACGCGGCCACCGCCTACCTCGATCTGGTGGGCTACCGGCTGCTGGATGGCTTCGACATCTCCAACCCCTTTGCCCTCGAGCTGCCCGATGCCCTGCTGCGCGCCATCCGGGCCGCGGTGGCCGAGCAGGCCGCTCCCTCCGATCTGCAGGACCGCATCGCCACCGTGCGGGCCGCGGTGCCGGAGGCCCACCGCAGCCAGTTCGACGAGCTGCTGGAGGAGGCCAGGCTCACTTACCCGATCCGCGATGAACGGGGGGTGTTCAGCGACATCTGGGCCTCGGGGCTGATGCGGCGGGCGGCCCTGGCCGCCGGCCGGCGCCTGGCGGACCGCGGCCGGCTCCACGATCCGCTCCACGGCCTCGATGCCGACGTTGACGAGCTGGCCGCCCTGCTGGGCGGAGGCACCGACCCGGGCGCCGATGTCCTGGCCGCCCGCGCCGCCTACCGTGCCGCCCATAGCGCCAAGGAGGCACCGGCCACCATCGGCACCCCGCCGCCCATGCCGGACCTGGCCGGGCTGCCCGCCGCCGCCGCCCGCATGATGCGCGCCACGGGCCTGGCCCTGGAGGCCCTCTTCGGCAGTTCGGCGGCCCCCCACGAGGCCGACCGGCTGCGGGGTCTGGCCGCCAGCCAGGGGACCGTTGAGGGGCCCGCCCGTCTGGTGTCCCACCCGTCGGAGTTCGACCGGATCCAGCGCGGCGACATCCTGGTGACCGTCTCGACCACCGAAGCCTTCAACATCCTGCTGCCCCTGCTGGGCGGGATCGTCACCGACAGCGGCGGCCTGCTCTCCCATGCGGCGATCGTGGCCCGGGAGTACGGCATCCCCGGCGTGGTGGGCACCCGCGAGGCCACCCAGCGCATCGCCGACGGCCAGCGCCTGCGGGTGGACGGCAGCGCCGGTGAGGTGACGGTGCTGGCATGAGCCGGGTCGTTCCCCTCGCGGCCGCCGAAGATCTCTCACGCTTCGGGGCCAAGGCCGTGGGCCTGGGCCAGGCCCTGCGCGACGGCCTGCCGGTGCCGAGTGGCTTCGCCCTCGCCGCCGATCTGGTGGAGGCGGTGGCCAGTGGCGACGATGACGCCATCGCCGAGGTGCTGGCGGCGGTGGGCGACCTGGCCGGTCCGCTGGCGGTGCGCTCCTCCGCCATCGATGAGGACGGCGCCGCCGCCAGCTTCGCCGGCCAGCACCTGACCCTGCTCAACGTGCCCTCCCTGGAGGCGCTGGCCGAGGCGCTGCGGGCGGTTTGGTGGTCGGCCAACTCCGATTCCGCCATCAGCTACCGCAAGCGGGTGGGCCTGTTCAGCCGCCCCATCGTCGGCGTCGTCGTCCAGACGCTGCTCTCCCCCGTCAGCGCCGGGGTGATGTTCACCCGCAACCCCGTCACCGGTGTCGACGAGCGGGTGATCGAGGCGAGCTGGGGCCTGGGGGAGGCGGTGGTGGCGGGCCTGGTGATCCCCGACCACATCTGCCTCGATCGGGCCGGGTTGGTGCGGGAGTGCCGGCCGGGCTACAAGAGCGTGGCGATCCGGCCGCTGGCTGGGGGCGGCACCCGCCAGGAGACGCTGCCGAGCGAGCTGGTGGAGCGGCTCTGCCTCGATGACGCCCAGCTCCAGGCCCTCAACCGCCTCGCCTTGCGCTGCGAGGAGGTCTACGGCCCCGGCCGTGATCTGGAGTGGGCGTTTGCCGATGACGGGTTGGTTCTGCTTCAGTGCCGGGCGATCACCAAGGCCGGACCCTGAATGCGCGGCGCCCCCGTCGAAGTGCTGCAGCGCGTGCCGCTGTTCGCCGATCTGAGCCCCGAGGAACTCCGGCAGATCGCCCTGCTGTTCAAGGAACGGGACTTCGAGGCCGGTGAGACGATCATCCAGGAGGGCTCCGGCGGCTCCGCCTTCTATGTGATCGAGGCCGGCGAGGCGACGGTGACGATCCAGGGGACCGTGCGCTCCAAGCTCGGCGCCGGCGACTTCTTCGGCGAGATCGCCCTGATCGATGACGGCGCCCGCATGGCCACGATCACCGCCGCCAGCCGCCTCGATTGCTACGGCCTCACCTACTGGGACTTCCGCCCCCTGGTGGAGACCAACGGCGTGATCGGCTGGAAGTTGCTGCAGCGCATGGCGATGATGCTGCGCGACGCCAGGCGGGGCTGAGCCGGCGCCATGGACGCGCTGCCACGGACCCGGTTCGACCTGGCCAAGGGAGGGTTCGGCGCCGGGCTGGCCCTGGTGCTGGGGGCGCTGGCGGTTCCCGTCGCTGCGGCGGGCCCGGCTCCGGTGGCTGCGGCCACCTGCGAGGCCCGGATCCGGGTGGTGCAGGCGGAGATCCTGCGCCGCAACCTGGCCACCGGCTCCGGACCGCCCCTCAACGCCTTCCAGCAGCTCAACCCCTACGCCCTCGAGCAGGCCGCCGCCCGCGACCGCGCCCGGGCGGCGGGCACCCCCGCCGGGGCCCTAGACTGCCTGCCGCTGGCGGTGAAGGACAACTTCGCCACGGCCGACCAGCCGATGACGGCCGGTTCCCTGGCGCTGCTGGGCAACCAGCCGGCGGCCGATGCCGATGCGGTGGCCCGGCTGCGGGCCGCCGGGGCGATCGTGGTCGGCACCACCACCATGGACGAGTTCGCCTTCGGCATCCGGGGGCTGTCGGGGGCGGCGGGCCGGGTCGGCAACGCCTACGATCCCTGGCTCAGCCCTGGGGGCTCCTCCTCCGGGTCCGCCGTGGCGGTGGCGGCCGGTTTCGTGCCCCTGGCCCTCGGCAGCGACAACTGCGGCTCCCTGCGCCTGCCGGCCGTCTACAACGGCGCCGTGACCCTGCGGCCCACCCAGGGGCGCTTCTCCAGCGCCGGCCTGCTGCCGCTGGGTTTCGTCAACGGCACTCCGGGGCTGATCGCCCGCGACATGGGCCTGCTGGCCCGGGGCCTGGCGGTGCTCGATCCCACCTGGCGCTCCGAGCAGGCGGTGGCCCCGGTGGATCTGCGCGGCCGGCGGCTGGCGGTGCTGGCCCGGGCCGGCGACCAGGACCTGGCGCCCACCACCGAGGCGGCGGAGACGGCCCTGCGCCAGGCCGTGGAGCGGCTGCGGGCGGCTGGAGCGGAGGTGGTCGAGGGGCTGGTGGTGCCGGGGCTCGACACCCGGCTGGGCCCGGCCTTCGTCAAGGGGTCGGGGCGCCGCATCGACGCCCAGCTGGCCCGCTACCCCGGCAGCCGGCGCAGCTGGGATGACATCTGCGGCTCCGGCCGCCTGCCGCCGGAATGGACCCCGGCCGAATGCCGCGACCTGATGGCCAGCGATGCGGCGGCGGAGGCGCGGGTGCGCCGGCAGATGGCCGCCAACCGGCGGCGGCTGGAGCAGGCCCTGGTCGCCCAGCGCCTCGACGCTCTGCTGCTGCTGCCGGATCGGCGCGGCGGCGCCCAGCGGCAGCCTTCGCCCGCCATCACCTGCATGGTGAGCAGCACCAGCGGCCTGCCTGCGGTGGCCCTGCCGGTGGCCGTCGATGGCCGCGGCCTGCCCGTGGGCCTGGAGATCCTCGGCGCCAGCGGCCGGGACGAGGACCTGGTCGCCATCGCCGCGCTGCTGGAGGCCCGCCGCGGGCCGCTGCCGCCCCCCCGACCCGTGGCGCCGCTGGCGTCCCCTCTGGATCTGGCCGCCCACAACCGGCTGGTGCCGCTGCTGGGCTGGCACGCCTGGCGCAGCCGGCGCGGCGAGGCCCTCGGGGATCTCGAGCCCGCCCGCTTCCGGGCCCTGACCCGGGAGCTGCTGGGCCGTGACGTCCCAACCCTGGGCCGGCGCCCCTGAACCCTGCAGGACACGCGGGGCCTTACTGGTGGGCGTTCTGGATCGCCTTGTCGCGCTGATCCTGGGCGGCATTGACCTGATCCACGGCCTGCCGAGCCTTGTTCATCGGAGCCAGCAGGGGCGATTCGGCCGGAGCCACGACCTTCGCGGGCGGAGCGGATCCGCAGGCGCCCAGCAGGCCGGCCAGCAGGCTGATTCCAATGAGGGCAGGCCGTGACTTCACCGTCTGCACTCAACGAAGTGGGTTCAACCTATGACCCTGGTTCGGCCCTTCCCCGCCGACAGGGATGATCGGAACCATCGGATTGCTGCTTCCACGACCATGAACATCGACGGCAGGCCCTGGCGCACCATCTGGCTGGAGGAGGGCGGCCGCTCGGTCGGTGTGATCGACCAGACCCTGCTGCCGCACCGCTTCGTCACCCGCTCGCTCACCAGCGTCGAGGAGGCGGCCGAGGCGATCGTCACCATGGTGGTGCGGGGGGCTCCCCTGATCGGCGTCACCGGGGCCTATGGGCTGATGCTGGCCCTGCAGGCCGACCCCTCCGACGCCTCCCTGGCCGCGGCCTTCGAGCGCCTCGATGCCACCCGCCCCACCGCCATCAACCTGCGCTGGGCCCTGGAGCGGGTGCGGGCCAGGGTGCTGCCCCTGGCACCGGAGCAGCGCGCCGAGGCGGCCAGGGCCGAGGCGGCCGCCATCGCCGAGGAGGACGTGGCCATGTGCGAGGCGATCGGCGACCACGGCCTGCGCCTTTTCCAGGAGATCGCCGCCCGGCGCCCCGAGGAGCGTCGGGGGCAGCCCCTGAACGTGCTCACCCACTGCAATGCCGGCTGGCTGGCGACGGTCGACTGGGGCACGGCCCTGGCGCCGATCTACAAGGCGCACCGCTCCGGCCTGCCGATCCACGTGTGGGTCGACGAGACCCGCCCCCGCAACCAGGGGGCCAGCCTGACGGCCTTCGAGCTGGGCCGGGAGGGGGTGCCCCACACCGTGATCGTCGACAACGCCGGCGGCCACCTGATGCAGCACGGCGAGGTGGATGCGGTGATCGTCGGCACCGACCGCACCACCCGCTCAGGCGATGTCTGCAACAAGATCGGCACCTACCTCAAGGCCCTGGCCGCCCACGACAACGGCGTGCCCTTCTATGTGGCCCTGCCCGCCTCCACCATCGACTGGTCGATCGCCGACGGGGTGAAGGAGATCCCGATCGAGGCCCGCTCCCCCCTGGAGGTGACCCGCATCGCCGGCAAGCCCGCGGCCGGGGAGCCCACCAGCGTGCAGCTGGTGCCCGATGGCAGCGACGGTTTCAACCCCGCTTTTGATGTCACCCCCGCCCGGCTGGTGACGGCCCTGATCACCGAGCGGGGCGTGGCGCCGGCCAGTGAAGCGGGCCTCCAGGCCCTCTACGCCGACCCGGTGGCCGCGGGCTGAGCAGGCTTCAGAGCGATGGCCGCAGCAGGCTGATCGGTCCGCCGGCGCTGTCCGGCTGGACCGTCAGGGTGGAGTAGGTCCAGGTGCCGGCGCTCTGGCGCGCCTCCACGTAGAGGGTGCCGCTGCCCCTGGACCCCTGCAGGGGAATGGCCAGGTTGGCCTGGCCCGTGCCACCGGAGAGGTTGACGCTGCCGGACACCAGCAGGCCTCCACGGATCGGCGTGCCCAGCCGGCTGATCACGACGGGATCCTGCTGGGCCTGCTCCAGGGCCTGCTGGTACGGCGTGGACGACTTGATCAGGCCGAACACGAGGCCGACGATCAGGGCAATGAAACCGGCCACCCCGACCACCCCCGTGAGGCAGCCGGCCGGCACCAGCCATTTCCAGTTACGGGCCCACCAGTTGGGGGCTGGCTTGCTGTCCATGGCGCCACCATGGCACCGGCCGCCCGAGCTGCGCTGCTCTCCTGGAACGCGGTGCCCCAGGCAGAACCTGGATGGCCACGATGGTGGCCTGGCGTTTCATGACGATTCCGGTGAGTTCGGGCTGGAAGGAATAGATCCGGGTGGATGAAGTCCGCGGGAATGAGGTGAACACTCCCCTGCCCACCCTGGTCGCCTTCACCTTTCTGTTTTCACTGCCGATCACCCTGGCGCTGTCGGTTGTTGTCGGCTGGCGTTATCGCGCCGGTGTGCGTCGCCTGATGCGGCTCGCGCCGCTGCCCGGCGAGGCCGTCGTTGCGGGGCCCGGTGCAAGCCCTTTGCCCGCTGGGCCACCGCAGGCGTTGGTGCCGCCCAGGGGGCGTGAACGGCGTCTGGTGGTGGCCCTGGCGGTGTTGAGCCTGCTGATCGGCACCACCTCCGCCACCCTCTACCTGCTGGTGCACTTCGGGGGCCTGTCCTCCGTTCGGCTGCTGATCCTGGCCCTGGTGATGGCCACGCCGGGGCTGGTGTTGCAGGCCCAGATCCTTCGCTGGCCCTTCCCAAGGCAGCTCCTGGCCCTGGGCGGCTGGGGACTGGCCTTGCTGCTGCTGGTCAGGCTGGCCTCGGCCGCTTCCGGGCAGAACCAGCTCGGCCTGGTCCTGCCGCAGCTGCTGGGCCCCCTGATCGTGCTGGGCCTGCTGTTCGGCATCCCAGGCCTTCGGGCCATCGCCCCGTTCCTGTTCCCTCCCGTCGTGCTGCTGGTGCTGCTGGCGGTGCTCGGTCAGCAGGTGCTTGAGGCCCTGGTGGCCCAGGGGCCCGGGGGCGTGCTTGACGTGCTGTTGGCGTTGTTCGGGGCCGGGGGAACGTTCCTGCTGTTCACCCTGCTGCCCATCGCCCTCGCCCTGCTGCCGGCCCATGCCGTGACGGTCGCGCTGGGACGGCTGTACCGGGCCAAGGCGTTCTCGGAGCTCTCCTATCTGTTCGGGGCCAGCTGGTTCCTGATCCTGCTGCTGCAGGTGATTCCCGGTTGGAATCGGCTGGCCAGCGACGGAAATCCCTGGGACCTGCGCTCGCTGCTGCCCCTGCTGGCCTGGCTGTGGATTCCGCTGTTCTTTGCCCGCTTCCCGCGGTCTTTCCCGGCACCCGGCGCCCCTGGGGCGCCCACCCTGCTGGTGCTGCGGGTGTTCCGCCGCTCGGGCCCGGTGGGTTGGTTGTTCGACCACGTGGTGCAGCGCTGGCGGGTGATCGGGCCGGTGCTGCTGATCTCGGCGGCGGACCTGGCCTCCCGCACGATTGAGCCCGATGAACTGGTGGCGTTCCTGGAGGGGCGCCTGGGTGATTGCTACATCCAGGGCGCCGAGGACCTGCAGCGGCAACTGGCGGCGATCGACGCCACCCAGGACCACGACGGCCGACACAGGGTCACGGACTTCTGTTGCTATGCCAGCAGCTGGCAGCAGACGCTCGATGCCCTGCTGCAGCGCTCGACTTCCGTGCTGATGGATCTGCGGGGATTCACCGCCCAGAACCAGGGATGCCTCTACGAACTGGGTCGCCTCAGCGAAGCCAGCCACCTGTCCGCCGTGGTGCTGCTGGCCGATGGGCACAGCGACCGTGACGCGGCAGAGAGCGCGCTCCAAGCCCACCCCGGCTCCCCCCCGGCGCATTGGGTGGACGCCCTCCAGCAACGGCTCGGCGCCGTCGATGGGCTGCTCAATCGGCTGTTGGCTTCATCCCGGTAGGGATGGAGGTGCCGTGGTGCAACTGGCACACCTGACCCGGTTGTCAGAGGAAACCCTTGAAGTGCTCCGGCGGCTTCACATGCTGGTCGGCATAGGCCTGGCCCACTTTCTGAAGATCGCCGATGAACTCGACGGCATCCATCAGTTGCATCGCCTGGGAACTCACCTCGCTCAGGCCAAGCAGGTCAAGGCCTTCCTGGCTCGTGAGTGGGTCGTAGCGGACGTAGGCGAACTGCTTCGTCCCCGTCCAGTTGGATGAAGTGGCGGAGGCTCCAGGTTTGAGCTCCATGGTGCCGAACTCCCTGTCGATCTTTTCACCGTGGCGGCATTCACCCAGGACGCGACAGACCATGTCCCACCCTGCCGTGGCGGCATTCATGAAGGCGAGTGGCACTCGGTAGGCATGGTCCCCCACCCAGAGGTCTCTGGGCTTGAGATCGGGCCTTTCGGTAGGCGCGTTGCCTGTTCCGATCGACACGATCAGAAGATTATCCACTCCGGTGTCCCAGTTGACCCCGTAGGGCTTGCTGGTGGCCATCTGGAAGGCCAGGTAGGCCGGATTGTTGTAGGTGGTGATGCCCCCATCAACAAAGAAGTATTCCGTTCCTGACGGAAGGGTAACCAGTTCTGCCGGAAAGTACGTAGGCGCGGCGGTACTGGCACGCACAAGTTGCCACAGGGGCAAATCAAGATTGCAGTCCTTGTGATCGCGCTGGTTGTATTTGGCCAACGGATTGTTGCTTAAGGGCCAGGGTGAGTCGGTGCTGTGGTTCCGCAGCATCAACATCAACAGTGTCTGCAGATTGGGATCACCGAGCAGGGCCGGTGGGTCTTGGTCTCCATAGCCCAGTTGAGTATTCAGCACGGAACGCAGCATTCTGGCCAAGGGCTCATCGGCATATCTCCCATGAAGTCGCCTGAAGAGGGAGGCTTTCTCGAACATCAGCGAACCGCTGTCCAGGTAAAACGATCTCAGACTGGCCACATCCATCCCCGTGGAAAGACAGCTGGCAATGATGGCTCCCGTGCTGGTGCCGGCGATGAAGTCGAAATAGTCGGCGAGCACAAGATCGGGCTGCCCCAGCTGCGCCCGCAGATCGGCTTCGATTCGGGCGAGGATCTCAACGCTGATCAGACCACGAATGCCGCCGCCATCGCAGGTGAGGATCTTTTTCGGCCCTCGCGACTGAATCCTTGCCTCGACAAGCGTTTGTGGCTTAGAGGTAGACATGGATATCAGTGGCTGTAAGCGTCAAGATAGCGATCGGGTATCAATCCAATAGACGCGCCCCGTTCTTCGTTTGACTTCTTCATACATGTGGGAGGTTCCACCTTGGCCATCGCCCTTTTCACCATCCCAAAGCGTGATCAGGCGAACGCGGTCGATGCCACAGGCCAGAGCTGAATTCAGTAACCAGACATTGCAGCGTTCATAGGCATTGGCCGTGGTCGGTGTGGGACCCAGCTCCTCGGACATGATCCGTGGTGCTTCGCTGAGTTTGTCTTTCATGGCGTCGTAGCGATCACACCAGTGATTGCCCTGCACGCTGCCCTGAATGGAACGCTGGATGAAGGTTGGCTCTTCAAACGGGAGCAGCACCTGGCATTTCACACCGCGCGCCTGGCAGGCCTCCAGGAACAGCAGGTCGCCGCCGGAGGCCGCCTGGGAGAAGGCCCGATCGCTCTCCCCAGCCCCGAGACTGTCGAGCGTTTCGGCGATGGCCGCTGCCGCCGCCTGCTCCTTTTCCGCAGGGAAGCGGGGGATCGGGCGATCGGGCGCGTCCATCATGTGCCCGCTGAACAGAAGGGCCAGTCGTGGTGGCGACTGGTCGACCTGTCGGGGAAGCTTCTCCAGAGCCCGATCGAACGTGGCGATTCCCGCGGCGACCACCGGGGGACGGAAGCCGAGTTGCTGCAGCATGACCAGCTGGTCGCGGACGGAGTTGAGTGCAAACCAATCGGCGTCGCTTTTTGTGATCGCCTTCCTGTAGGCCCGCGGTGCCGTTTCCTCGTTGCCGGACAGCACTTCGAGATCACCCAGGGTCGCCAAAGCCCAGTAGAGCTCTTTTGGCCTCGCTTCGGATTCGGCCGCGAAACGGGTGGCACCGCTGAGCGTTTCCATGGTGTGATCAGCGGCCGCGTCGTTGTTGAGATGGCGGGCGAGATGCAGGAGGGTGAGGGCATTGATGCCGGAGTAGTAGTGGGAGGGATTGCTGCGGAACCCATTGAGGTAGTGCTCAATCGCCAGACGCAGGTGTTCAATCTCATCGCTGGCGTCGGCGCGCATCTCCTCAGGTGTGTGGGCCCCATCGCCCCGCCAAGCCGCGATCCAGGTGTCTTTTTCGACGCGACCCGCCAGTGATGCCGTCTCAGCATCGGAGGGAAAGCGTTCCAGCACGCCACGAAAGTGCTCACGGGCCTGGTCGATAGTGAAGCTTTGGATACCAGCCAGGGCAAGCCTTTCCAGACAGGTTCCTTTCTCCTGCAAGGCCTTCAGGTTGCCGGGTTCGATGTCGAGGCATTGTTCGAGCGATTCCAGGGCAATGCGGTAGCAACCGGCTCTCCGCAGGGCCGTACCGGCCGCCAACCAACCCTCCGCCCGCAGGGCGGCCACCGGCGCCTCCTCGGCCAGCACCAGCATGTCGCCGAGTTGTCCGGCGCTGCGGGCCCGCTCGAGTCGCCGTTCCCAGGACTCATGGCGTTCCCAGAATTCCTGCACAGCGCCGACGCGCAGCCGCTTCCAGTTGGGCTCCTGAAGGTTGGGCAGCAGGTTGTAGACCGGACTGACCTTGTGGCCGTGCCAGCTCTGCATCGTCTCCCTGACCATCGTGCAGAGCCTGCGGCGATCGTCGTCCAAGGTGCCGGGGTCCGGGGCACCCTCGCTGAGGCCGTAGCGCAGCTTTCGTTCGGGGATGAGATCAAAGGCGGTGCTCACCTTGGCGCCACAGATCAAGACCACCCCTCGGGCGCGTAGGGCATGGCGCACCCCGAGTTCATACCAGACATTGGGATTGTCGATCGTGATGTCTGCCACCACCAGATCAGCGAGCAGCAACTCCTGGAACATGTCGGGGCGGATATCACCGGCGCCTTCTTCCTCATCGGCCCGGAACGGTTCCAGTCCGGCCTCCACCAGGGCCGGGCGTATCAGTTCCTTGTAGATCTCATTGAAATGGATGGCTGAACCATCCGGTCCTGCCTTGTTGCCAAAGGGCATGACCACGAAGGCGTGGGGCAGGATGGCCATGGAAAGGACGACCTGTGAGTTGTGCCGGATCTTAGCAACAGGATGATAAGGAAATAAGTTGAATCTTTGATTTGATCTTGTTGGTTTTTGGCGTGATGTCTATGTCATGTTGTGGGTCGGCCGAGTGCTGGAAAAGCCGTATGCCTTCATCCACATTTTTGGGGTTCCATTCGCTGGCCAGGTCGATGAGCAAGGGTCTGGGATCGTCCTCGGCACCGTGACAGGGGCTCAGGGCTCCGCCGCTTTCCTTTCGTTCAGGAACTGATCTCAGGTGATGACTCCTCAACCAGGGATGGCCCCCCAATCTTCACCTGATGATGCGGACGACCTAGCGGCTCCTCAGCTTGCCGGTTCGGCAATGATCGCCCATCCCTTGCCGGGGGCATAGGTCCCATCATCCAGAACCATCCAGCGACGACCGAAGTTTTTGTAGCTGTACTGGAGCCCTTTGGCAGGACGGTTGTCATAGCCCCCGTTGATCAGGTCCATATCACCAAAGGGATCATTCACGATGACGCCCTTTGGGGTATAGCCGACGACGCAAAGCCAGTGCCCCCCTCCTTTCGGGGCATCCACATGGCCATGGTGCAGGAATCCGCACGGCACTGGAACTCCCCGATTGATCTGTTCCTCAATCAGTTCAAAGTCGGCATTCTGAACGAACCTGGCTTTGACTCCAAAGCTTTCCAGGGCTTTGAGTTGAGGTGTTGCCAGCGTCGTGTCTCCAAATTCGAAGACTTTCTTCAAGTAGAGATCATCGCCATTGGCCCCGGGAAGGCTGCCAGGCTTCAGGAATTCCAGCAGCATGGCGCAACTGGAACTGAAGCACATCCTATCTCCTTGAGGCTCTCCTTTTGAAACGACAGCGGAATCCAGTTGGTAGAAATAGGGGACATCAAGGACGGTGCTTGAAGCACTCTTCGCCGATGGGGCGGTCTCTGCTTCGGCAGATGGAGTGGGTGGAAGGTCATCCGGAATGACCTTGACAGCAACTGCAAAGTAGTCTTCCCTTTCCTTGAGCCCTCTGGCGGGATCGACCCCGTTGACCCGCTTGGAAACCTCTCTACAGCTGGCCCCACCGTCGACGAGGCTGTTCATGTGGTTGTTGTTCCACCAGAATCCTGCGGATGTGAATGGATAGTTGCTTGCTACGTAGTCGCAGCCTTCCATGACTCGCATGTCATTGACTGACTTGGCAAATCTTTCGTAATTGAAACGTCCTGTCAGCTGGATGACTCCCGCTCCCTTGAAGCGAGGTCCATCGCCAGGCTGGGTGTTCCCCAGATCACGTCTCCCTTCGTAGGCTTCCCCACTCGCCAGTTCCTCGAGCCATTGGAGCCCACCGGATTCATGGGCAATCTGGGCCATGAAATGACGGATTCTTGCCGGTGTATCGATGTCAAAACGATCAAGGCAGATGTTGAGATCAGCCAATTGTTTGTCGGTGATATCGCGCCCAAAGATGGCTTTGCATTGCTCCGCTGTGATGAGTGATGTTGCGGGTGCCGAGGGTGCGGGCGCCGAACGGTACTTCTCCGCAAACTCCTCGAGTTGCGCCGGACTCAGCTGCTCCTGCAGCCATGACCAGGCAGATGATTGATGGGGATGATTGTCGTAGAACTTGGCAGCATCAATAAGACTGATTGCGCTCATCTGGATTTCATGATTCTACGGGTGAAATTTAAGCATCTTTCGATAGGTAGCTGGAACGCCTTGGGGCTGGAGGGTTGTTTTGTTAGAAAACTTATTGCCGCTTGTTCTTCCTGCTCCGCCGCTTCTTGACGTCCTTCCATTGTGATCAGGGAGCTGGGCGAGTCTTTTGCCTTTGCCTTTTAGCCCAGCAAAGTCGTCCGGATGACATCGCGTTCGTTCCGGGGGAGGCCTTCCTAGCACTCACCAGTGGATTCCGCATCACCATCGGCTGGTTGCGTCTGATTGCCGATCAGCTGAAGCTGGTGTTTTGTGCTCGCACCGATGATCTCCACGCCAAGGTCCTCCACGTCCTGCAGGCGGTGATCGGTTTAGCCGTCGACGCGTTTGCGTTCGTTCCTGGGAGACGATGGGAGACCAAGCCAGCGCTCTCGATGATTGCCTTGAGACCGCCGCCCGTGGTTGGGTTCATGGGCGACAAGCAGCCTGGCCCCCGCTTCGCGGAAGGCTTCGCCTACGGGGACTAAGCACAGACAGCGGCCACGAAAGGCACGAATGGTGAGATGTTCCGTGCCTTCCGGTACTTGCTCCAGAAGTGCTAACTCGGCACACAGATTCTTTTGTTGGGAGATGCCGAACAGTGCTTCCTGTTCAAGATAAGGGTATGTGGCGATACCTGATCGACAGGTTTCGATGACACACTTGCCACTGTACTTGGTGTAGATTGCCTTTATCCTGTGTGGTTCATTCAAAAATCACCACCACCTGAGCTTCTCTCCCGGTTTGGCTGGCTTGAGCGATAGCGCCACACGAAGTGGTTACAGGTGGCTCGGGCCGTGTTGAGCCAAGTCCACTCCTGCAGCCGGGGGTGGGCTTCCAGCCTCCGGCAGGCTTGCGGCAATAACTCACGCCAGCCACGGCCCCAGCGCAAGGAACCATCCAACCCGCCGCTGATCAGCTCGCCGTTCTTCAGCTCGATCAGACTTCTCAATCCGCCCTGGCCGGTGGGCATCGGCTTACCGTTATCCACTGCCTTGCCATCGCGCCAGCGCCGCAGGGTGCCATCTACCCCGCCGCTAATCAGCTCGCCATTCTTCAGCTCGATCAGGTACCTCACCATGCCCTGACCGGTGGGTATCGGCTTGCCGTCACCGATGGGCTTGCCATCGCGCCAGCGCCGCAGGCTGCCATCAGCTCCGCCGCTGATCAGCTCGCCGTTCTTCAATTCGACCAGACTTAACACCTCACTCTGGCGGGTGGGTATCGGCTTGCCGTCACCGATGGGTTTGCCATCGCGCCACCGCCGCATGCTGCCATCAGCCCCGCCGCTGATCAGCTCGCCGTTCTTCAGCTCGATCAGGCTCCTCAATCCGCCATGTCCGGTGCCGATCGGCTTGCCATCACCGATGGGCTTGCCATCACGCCAGCGCCGCAGGCTGCCATCAGCGCCGCCGCTGATCAGCTCACCGTTTTGCAGCTCGATCAGGTTCCACACTGCTCCTTGGCCGGTGGGGATGGCGGCGCCCATGGCCTTGCCATCGCGCCAGCGCCGCATGCTGCCATCAGCCCCGCCGCTGATCAGATCGCCGTTCTTCAGCTCTATCTGGCTCAACACCACGCCCTGGCCAGTGGGGATGGCGGCGCCCACGGCCTTGCCATCGCGCCACCGCCGCATGCTGCCATCATCCCCGCCGCTGATCAGATCGCCATTCGACTGCTCGATCAGGCTATAAATCGGCCCCTGGCCGGTGATGATCATTCTTCTTCCCTGCACATTGCGCTGGAACACAGGCTTGCTTTCAACATCCCAGAGCCGCAGGGTGTTGTCGTCAGAGCCGGAGACGATGCGGCGTCCATCGAGGCTGAAGGCGACGGAGCGGACTGGACCTCTGTGTCCCTGGAGGGGTGAGCCGATGGGCTTGCCAGTGGCGGCATCCCAGAGCCGCAGGGTGTTGTCGTCAGAGCCGGAAACAAGGTGTCGCCCATCGGGGTTGAAAGCGACGGAGTTGACATCACCAGTGCGTTCTTGGAGAGGCCCACCGATGGGATTGCCGGTGACGGCATCCCAGAGGCGCAGAGTGTTGTCGGATGAGCCGGAGACGATGCGTCGTCCATCGCGGCTGAAGGCGAATGACCAGACCGGGCTTGTGTGTCCCTGAAGGGGGGAGCCGATTGGCTTGCCGGTGGCGGCATCCCAGAGCCGCAGGGTGTTGTCGTAGGAGCCGGAGACGATGCGTCGTCCATCGGGGCTGAAGACGACGGAGCGGACTGGACCTCTGTGTCCCTGGAGGGGTGAGCCGATGGATTTGCCAGTGGCGGCATCCCAGAGCCGCAGGGTGTTGTCGGCAGAGCCGGAGACGATGCGGCGTCCATCGGGGCTGAAGACGACGGAGCTAACTGCGCCTGCGTGTCCTTGGAGCCGCCGCAATGCCAGCCCCGGGCGCTCCAGGCCTGCCTGCAGCGCCGCCTCCACTTCGGCCATGACTCGCTCTCGGCCAAGGCCCATCAGGGTGGAGCGGCTCAGGCCGGTGGCGGTGATGGCCCGTTGCAGGGCCCGGCTGGCCGGTTCGCCGTTGAGGCTGCCTTGCGGAGTTCTCACCAGGTCGGCCACATAGCCCTGCTCCAGGTGTTGCAGCAGGGCGAGGCCCAAGCCGGCTGCTCCCAACAGCGCCAGCCCTGCCATGGTCAAGGCCTTCGGTTGGCTGAACAAGCGCTGCACGCCACTCCAGCGCCAGCCGCCCGGCTGCTGATCCTGGAGCAGGCGGCGCAGGCTCTCCGGTGCTTCCGCCGCCAGCAATGGCCGATCCTGCAGAAAGCGCAGGAAGAGATGGTCGCGTAGGGGGCTGGCGGGTCCGCTGCGCCGCCGCAACAGATCCAGCAGCGGCGGGATCAACGGGGGGACACGGCGGCTGTGGCGGGTGGCCACGGTGAGCTGGGCCCCGCTCACCTCGCCTCCCTGCACAGCCCCCAACACCAGGTGGCGCAGCGCCTCGCGCACGTCCTGCTCTTGCGTCGTGGGCAGGCCGAGGATCAGCGGCACCCGCAGCCAATCGGGCATGAAGCCCTGTCGGAACCAGGGCAAGCGGGCCAGCCGCAGCAGCGGACACACCCGCAGCAGGGGCTCCCCCTGCGCCGTGGTGAGGGTCTGCCCCAGATAGACGGTGAGGGTCCAGTGCAGTTCGGGGAACACGGCGCAGGCGGACAGCCAGGTGCTGCCCTCCGCTCCGAGGTAGGCGCGCAGTTCCGCCAGCAGCCGCTCGATCAGCTCCTGGTTCGGCGGGGTGCTGTCGATCCACCGTTGGGGGCTCTGCCGCAGCAGGCGCGGTTCGGGGGGGTGGCCGGATGGCGGAATCTGCTCGGCGTCGAGCCGCCAGGCAGCCACGGTCTCCGGATCCAGTTGCTGGCCCAGGCTGATCAATTCCTCGCCGCTGGCCGGCAGCACGGGGATGTGGCGGCCCAGCTCCCCCTCGGCGGCACCCCAGTGGGCCAGCGGCCGGGGTGTGAGCACCGCCCGCCGGTTCCAGAGCGCCAGGCCCTCCAGCCACGGCTGCAGGGTGCCATCCACCGGGCTGAAGAACCGCTCCGCCTCGGCCACCACCACCGCCACGGCATCCGGGTTCTGGGCCGCCAGCTCCTGCAGCGTCTGCACGGGTCCGCGGCCTTCCGGGCCGTGGCAGAAGGCGGGATCCCCCTGGAAGGTGACCCACCCGGCCAGCACCCCTTCCTGGCGCAGTTGCTCCAGCCAGGCCCGCAGGTGCCGGTTCTGCTGGTCCGCCAGGCCTTGTTGCTCGAGTAGGAACAAATAGCTCAGCCGCTCGCGGCGCTGGCCGTACGCGGGCGTGACCCAGCCGCCCTGGCGGATCGCACGCTCCACGGTGGCCTGGCTGTCGAGCTCGGAGACCGGCCGCTGGATCCAGCGGTTCAGGGCCCGGGCCAGTCGCTGGGCTTGGGCCGCGGGCACCACCTCAGGAACGAGGGTGCCGAGGTCGATGTGATGCAGCTGGGGATCCTCCTTCACTGCCAGGCGCTGCAGCACTATCCGCGCCTGGCGCCACCACCACCACCGCCAGACGCCGTAGCCAGCGCCTGCCAGCGTCATGCAGGCGATCAGCAGCAGCAGGGCGATTTCCCAGGGCAACAGCAGCGGGCCCTCCTCCCTGGCCAGCTCCAGCGGCTGAGCCTCCGGCTGCGAGTCGCCTCTCCTGGGGCCTGAAGGGGTTGAGGTTTTCGGCGTGGTCTTGTCTTTATTGGCTATCTCCTTTGATTGCGGCTCCGGAAACGGCACCTGGGTGGAGCGGGTGCGCTCTGGGCTTTGCGGAATGGGCAGCAATGCCAGCGCCGCCACGACAGCCACCACCGAGGCGCCCTCCAGCCAGCGGCGAACGCGCCGTTGGCGGCCTTCCAAATGGTTCAGCTCGGCTTCCAATGCCGCGGCTGGTGGGGTTGAAGCAGCCTTGGCTTCGGATTTGGCAACCTCGGCGCCCTCCACCGAGGCGAGCTGGGCCCACCAGGAGGCCACACGCTCCTGAAACAGGCTTTGCTGGCTGGCGGAGCGGCAGAGCACCGGACCCAGATAGCGCGCCAGCCGCTCCGGCCCTTCCAGCGCCACCTCCCGCTCCAGCAGCGCCAGCAGCAGCTGATGCACCCGCAAAGTTTCTGGAACTCCCACCCGGAAGCCGTCCTGCCGCAGGGTTTCCAGCAGCGCATCAAGCTGCTGCGGCCATGGGGTGGGCGCCTTCCTCAGGCCTGGGGTTTGGTGATCCATTCGCTCAGCACCCGTTCCGCCTTGGCCTTGTCGTCGGCGGTCTTGATCAGGCTGCTGAAGCTGCGACGGAGGGCCTGTTCCTGCCCCCGCAAACTGCTTGAACTTGCAAGTGTTTCATGCTCGCCAAGCAGGTGAGGCAGGGTCAGCAGCCAGCCGAGCAGTTCGGCGGTGGCTGGTTTTTTTCGCAGCCCGCTGCGGGGTTCCCGCAAGCGGTAGAAGAGGTCAATCGCGTCCGCCATGGCGACGGATCCGCATGGCCAGTCCTGCAGTTGGCGGGCCACGATCTCCCGCAGCCGCTCTGGATCTGGAAAGGGGAGGTGGTAATACACGCAGCGGCGAAGAAAGGCATCCGGCAGATCTTTCTCGGAATTGCTGGTGATCACCACAATCGGGCGCAGACCGTCCTTGGCCCGAAGCTGGAGATCGCCCAGTTCTGGGATTCGGAAGAACAGATGCTCCAGTTCGTTGAGAAGATCGTTCGGAAAATCGCGCGGAGCCTTGTCCATCTCATCGATCAGCACCACCGATTGCTTTGGAGCGGCGACGCGTGCCAGTCCAGCCAACGGCTCCGGCAACTCCCCTGGTGGATGGGTGTCGAGGATGGCCTGGCCCAAGGCCTGGATCCTGAGGTAGCGGGCTTGATCGGCCGCCTCCTGCGGGGAACTGCTGCTCTGGATGTCCTGGAATCGCTGAAGGGTGTCGTAGGTATAAAAAAGGCTTCTTGCAGTGCTGGTGGATTTAACCTCATATCTCAGCGGTTCCTCCAGGCCCAGCTCCCAGGCAAGGCTGGCGGCAAAGCAAGTTTTGCCGGTGCCGGGTTCGCCGGTGAGCAGCAAGGGTTGCCCCAGCAGCAGGGCCACGTTGCAGGCGTCTCTCAGTCCCGGTTCGGCCAGGTATCGCTCAGGCTGCTGCAGCGGCGCGAGGGCGGGAAACGGCAGGCGGCCGGCGCCGGCGGGCCTGCGTTGGCCATCGCCGAGGAAGAAGGGGAAGGGCTGGCTCATCGCTCGGCGGGGGCGAGCGCCTGAAGGAGATCATGCAGCTTGGCCCCTAGCGGTTCGAGGGGGATGCCTGCCTGCCGGTACTGGGCTTCGTGACGGTCGAAGATCTCCCCCACCTGCTGCGAAAGCCGCACCGAGTGCTGGGCGCCCAGGAAGGTGCTCACCGGCTGGCAGGCCGTCCAGTTGTCGGCATCGCTGTGGCCAATGGCCTGCAGCTCGGGGAGCACGAGGGTATGCAGCCGGTTGAAATCAGCCGCGCTCAAGCGGTTCAGATGGGTACGGATCTGCTGATTGATCCTGTGGCGCTGCTGCATCCGTTTGCTCTGGCTGTTCCTGAAAAGACTGCCCAGCAGCTGGAGAATCTGCCGAAGGCTGAAAGAAAAGCTTGCTGCGGAGCTAGCTGGCGGCATGCTCTTGTAGCGGATTGTGATCCAGTGGATCAATCGGCACTCCGGGAAATTTTGGGGATCGTTCCAGAAGCTGCGCAGGGCCTCGAGGATGGACAATCCCCGATCCATCCAGTCGTCGGTATAAAGCGTGCTGGTCAGAATGACTGGTCCGGGTTGCTGCTGGAAGAAGGCAGCGAGGTTCTCGCCGGAGGATGGTCTCTCCTGAAGCAGCTTCTGCTGAAGCCACTCGCGGAACCTCTGCTTGAACTCAGCGCCAGGGGTGATGTGCCGGGGCCATGGGAGGTGAAATTCCCGAATGCTCTCTGCCAATCGCAGCCGACTAGGCAGGTGGTAGTTCAGGAGTCTGGGGAGCAAGGTTTCATGGCTTTCTTCATCGTTGCCGTGCACTATTGCCACCAGATTGTGCTCTCTTTGCCCATCCAGGAGTTGGTTCATGGCGCTCACGATCTCCATTTCCTGATGATCGCGATTTGGCAGGTAAGGAAGAAGTTCCGGTACATCCCGTTGTCGTACTCCGGCCGAACGCGAAAGCAAATCAAGTATGAAGGAGCGCAGTACCTCCTTGGCAAGGTGGTCCTTGCTCTGGAAGGGTTCTCCTGGATAGAGCTCCACCTGCCTCAGTAGCTTCAGATGTTTCTGTTGCGCCTCCCGTTGCTCTGGGGTTGGGGCATAGCCAGGATCCCTCGGCGCCCCTTCCGCCGGGACGGCGATGAACAGTTTCTTGCCATGCAGCAATGCCAGCCAGGCCTCCCATTGCGTGTAGGACAGGAAAGGGCCAGTGGTGCGCAGGAAATCCCCAATCGGCAGCTTCTCGCTCAAGCCGGGATAGCGCTTGAGGATCACCTCCACCGAAGTTGCCTTTGCATGAGACCCCGTCATGTTTCCCACTAAATGGATCACGCCATCGCACTGGCGGATGTAGTCGTCCAACTTGTCGAGTGTCGGGGTCCCGGAAACAATGAAATCCTCTTGCACCTTCACCGTTACATTCGGCCGATCACAGTCGTGCCGCAACGCCTCTCGATAGCTCTTGAACTCGTCACTAACGGTGGAAAGAAAAAGCCTGATCTGCTCCATTCCCCGCTACCGAACATGCCGGCATCTTAGGCCCATGTCTTCAGTTCTACCTCGGAAGCTCCATCACGCTTCATTGTGGTGAGGACCAGTCGACACCGGCTCCACTACAACCGCATGGCAGGGAGTCCGATCCCGGCTGATCAGGAGCCAGCAACTCAGGCATTGCAGATAGAGGATGGCTGTGGTGATGGCCACCCCATGGACCCATCCCAGGCGCAGGATGCAGGTCCGCCCATCGGCCACGAAGCATCTCAGCACCAGAACCCCCCGGTCTTCAGCCATGCCACCGCTGCGGCAAGGTCGTCCGTTTCGGGCCAGATGCCGGCATCGAGCGTAAGCATGCGTGCATCCCTGCATGCTCGATCTCCGTCTGAGGTCTATTCCCTCCCTCTGAGAACGGATCAGCTTTCAACGGCGGCTCTGTTCCCTGGCGGGAGGAGAACCCGACCCCCTACCCGGCCTTGAACCAACCCCTCAGAGCCCCTCAAACCGGATGTTGAGGTTGAGTTGGTTGGGGCCGATGGCGGTGGCCTGCAGCACCAGGGCGGCGGTCTTGCCGTCGGCGGTGCCATCCACCTTGGTGCCGGACGGGGGATCCAGCACCAGGTTGAAGCCCCAGGGGCCCACCACGGTGTTGATCTTGCGTTCGCTGTAGCCCTGCTTGGCCAGGGAGGCCTTCACCTTGGCGAGCAGATCGTCCGGCTTGCCGGGCAGCTGGGTGTTGAGGCTGGTCTGGCCGATGGCGTTGGCGGCGAACAGGCTGGCCGCCGGCTTGGGCAGAGGCAGCGCCAGACCCTTGAGCAGCGATCCGGCCGGGGTGGCCAGGGCGGCCCCGCCGACCAGGGCGCCGGCTCCCACCAGCAGGGAGGTGGAGAGGGCCAGCAGACGGGGACGCCAGTGCATGGCTTGTTCTTCGCGGCAGCAGGGCAACCGTACCCCGATTCTCGAAGCACACCCACCTGTGGCTGAACACACAGGGCCGCGCCCCCGCCATCTCTTAAACATCGGTACATCGGTCGTCATTGCGTTCAATGTTTCCACGCATCTCCCGCCCCAGTCGGGGCCTGCTGCTCTCGATGGCGGCCGGAACCGCCACCGCCACCGCCTTGGCGGCCACGGGCTTCTCCTTCGGCGGCGCGCCGATCCCCCAGGCCCTGGCCGCCGCGCCTGCCCAGGCCAGCGCCGGTGTCACCACCCTGGCCGCGGGGGGCACCAACTTCCAGGTGCTCTCCCCCGAGCAGGCGGCCGCAGCCGCCAGCTCAGGCCGCTGGAAGGTGCTCGATGTGCGCCCGGTGCCGCCGCTCTCCTACATCGGCGGCCACGTGCCCGGCGCCGTGCATCTCTCCGAGCAGGCCTTCCGTGGTCCCAACGGCCGCCTGCCCTTCCAGATCTGGAGTCCCGCCAAGCTGGCCAGCCTGCTGAGCGAGGCGGGCATCTCCAACCGGGATTCGGTGCTCGTCTATTCCGACGGCAACGACGTTCTCGGCACCGCCCTCGTCTCCTACATCCTTGAGAAGAGCGGCGTGCGGCAGGTCGCGATCGTCGATGGCGGCCTCAGCGGCTACAAGGCGGCCGGCCAGAGCACCACCAAGGCCTTCCCCACCTTCCAGGCCGGCAGCTTCCGGCCCACCACGGTCAAGGGCCTGGCCATCAGCCTCAATGAGCTGCAGCCCCTGATCGGGCGCAGCAACGTGGTGATCATCGACCCGCGTCCCAAGGCCCAGTTCGAGGGCACCGACCAGACCTTCATCCGCAACGGCCACATCCCCGGGGCCAAGAACATCCCTTGGCAGACGTTCACCGAAGCGAACAACGCCGATGAAACGAAGAAGAATGCCCACAAGCTGAAGTCCGCCGATGAGCTCCGGGCCCTCCTCGTCAGCCGCGGCATCACCCCCGACAAGGAGATCATCGTCTCCTGCAGCACGGGTCGTGAGGCCAGCCTTCAGTTCCTCACCCTCAGGCACGTCCTCAAGTACCCCAACGTCCGGATCTATGAGGGCTCCTGGACCGAGTACAGCGCCTCCAAGCTCCCGATCGCCGTGGGGCCCGAGGGCAGCCCGGCCCAGCAGGTGAGCAGCCGCTGATCCCCCGACCCTCCCCCTCTCCCCGCCACGGTCATGCCGTTCTTACGCGTCCGCTTCTGGGTCCTGGCCAGCCTGCTGCTGGTGCTGCTCGCCCCGGCCGCCGCCCTGGCCTGTGACACCGGCGGCGACGGCTCGGCCCCTGCCGCCAAGGCGAAGAAGCGTTGAAACAGCCGGTTTCCTCGGCGTTGGCCGTGGCCCCGGCCGTCGCCATCGGGGTGGCCCTGGCGGTCCGGCAACCGGCCTCGGCCCTCGTCTGGGGGCTGGGCTGCGGCCTGGGCCATGCCCTGGTCCGATCTGGCTTCGGTTTCGCCTCCGGCTACCGCCGGCTGATCGAGCGGCGGGATCCCCAGCCGGTCTTCGCCCAGCTGCTGCTGGCGGCGCTGCTGGTGATCGCCATGGCCCTGGTGCTCGCCGCCGAGCCCCTCACCGGCCTGCGGCCGAAGCTGCTGGCCACCCCCCTCTCCCTGCCGTTCCTGGCCGGGGCCTTCCTGTTCGGCATCGGCATGGAGCGGGCCCGGGCCTGCGGCTGCGGCACCCTGGCGGCCACCTCCCGCGGCGGCGGCGGCGTGCTGGCCGCCCTGATCGGCCTGATCGTCGGTGCCTTCCTCGGCACCCTCCATGCCCCGCAGCTGGCGGCCCTACCCCTGCCGCGCCTGCCGTCCCCGGTCGGCCTCGAGCTGTTCGGCTTGCTGGGTGCCCTGAGTCTGCAGCTTGCCTTCATCGCCCTGATCGTCGTGCTGCTCAGCCGCTGGAGCGGCCAGGTGCCATGGCGTGGCGAGGGCCGCGGCCCCTACGGCGGTGCGGTGGCCGTGGCCCTGCTGGCCACGGGCCTGCTGCTGGTGACGGCCGAGCCCTGGAGGGTGCTCTGGGGCCTGGCCCTCAGCGGCGCCCATGCCGCCCAGGCCCTGGGTTGGGATCCCGGCGGCAGCCTGTTCTGGTCGAGTCCCCGGGGCCAGGCCCTGCTGGCGGGGCCGGAGGCCTGGTCGTTCAACGACGCGGTGCTCGTCGACCTGGGCCTGCTCTACGGCGCCGTCGCCACCGCCATCGGCCAGGGCCGCTTCCGTTGGCGCGGCGAGCGGGCCGAACCCCTGCCGGACCTGGCCCAGCGCGGCTTCGGCGGCCTGCTGATGGGCTACGGCGGGCTGCTGGCGTCGGGCTGCAACGTCAACGCCTTCCTCGGCGGGGTGATGAGCTTCAGCCTGCACGGCTGGATCTGGCTGGCGGTGGCCCTGGCGGGCTTCGCCGCCTCGCTGCGGGTGCGCCCGGCAACGGGCTCCGCAGCGCCGTCAGACTGAGGCGCCGCCTTGGTCCGGCGGACGCCCCCCCGCCCCTCGCTGTGCCCGACAGCAACACCGACAGCAACGCCTTCGTCGCCACCTTCACGGTGCCGCCCACCGGCTCCGGCCCCCTGGATGGGCTGACCCTTGCCGTCAAGGATGTGATCGATGTCGCCGGTTGGACGACCGGCTGCGGCAACCCCACCTGGCGGGACACCCATCCGCCCGCGGCCGTCCACGCCGTCTGCGTCGAGCAGCTGCTGGCGGCCGGCGCCCGCTGCCTGGGCAAGACGGTGTCGGATGAGCTGGCCTTCAGCCTGCTCGGCAGGAACCACTTCCAGGGCACGCCCCTGAATCCCCGGGCGCCGGATCGGGTGCCCGGAGGATCCTCGAGCGGATCGGCGTCCGCGGTGGCCTGCGGCCTGGTGGATGTGGCCCTCGGCACGGACACCGGCGGCTCGGTGCGGGTTCCGGCGAGCAACTGCGGCCTGTTCGGTTTCCGGCCCTCCCATGGTGTCGTCTCGGTGGCAGGCGTGAATCCCCTGGCCCCCAGCTTCGACACCGTGGGTCTCTTCGCTGCGACGGCGGACGTGCTGGCCCGGGTGGCCCAGGTGCTGCTCGCCGGCGAGGCCGCGGCGCCCAGGGAACCCAGCGCGATTCACGTCGTCCGCGAGGCCTTCGCCCTGGCGGATCCGGCGGTGGCGCAGGCCCTGCGGACCTCCCTGGACGGGCTGCGAGAGCGCTTCGGTGATCGGGTGCGGGAGATCGACCTGGCCGAGCTGGCCGGCGATGCCGCCATGGCCAGCTTCTCCACCTGGTGCGACACCTACTGCGTGCTGCAGTGGGCCGAGATCCGCAGCTGCCTGGGGGGCTGGCTCGACGCCGCCGATCCGGCACTCGGTCCCGCCACCGCCGCCAGCCTCGCCCTCACCCGCCAGCTCGATCGCCGCCGCATCGGCGAGGCCGTGGAGCGACGCGAGCGGATCCACCGGAACCTGCGACGCTTTCTCGGGCCCCACGACCTGCTCTGCCTGCCCACCACCCCCGCGCTCGCCCCGCGGTTGGCGGACGCGGACCCCGCCCGTTCGCCCCAGGGCTCCGGCAGCGGCAGCACCTACTACCCCCGCACCCTCTCACTCACCAGCGTGGCCGGCCTGGGCAGGCTGCCCCAGGTGTCGTTGCCGCTGGCCGAGGTCTCCGGGGTGCCGGTGGGGCTGTCGCTGCTGGCCGCCCACGGGCAGGACGGGTTTCTGCTGGATGTCGTCAGGGGGTTGGGCTGAGGAGAGGCGCTGACGGGCCTGGCGGTTTCTGAGGCGGGGCGGGGAGAATGTGGGGGTGGAACCCTTCCGCGTACTCGTCCATCACGCGCGCCCGCTGGCTGTTGTTGCCCATCGGGTGGGAATGGAATTCGAAGCAGTACTCGCCGGCGTTGAGATGCTCAATGAGATCCAGCTTCGCCAAGTGCTCCGAGTCGGCGGCATGGTCGGCAGGCTGTCGCTCACCTAGTAGCGGAGCATGCTTGTGAGTGGGGCCGCCATCAGGGGCGCCTCGCCGCTGTCAGCGAGTTCGTGATGGTCCGCCGTACGCCAGCCAGCCAGGACCTCAGGCCCGGGCTGGCGGCATGGTTGGAACGGTGCTGTAGATGCGCGCACACCTGCCGGGCCTGCGCTGCCACCCTCTGAAACTCCTTATCGGAGCTGAAGGCCTGCGGCTCGAGCAGCATCCGGTGCTGACCGATCCGCGTGCAGGCGATGGCCAGCCAGGCCGTGGGGGAAACATCCCAGAGCCGCAGGGTGTTGTCTTCTGAGCCGGAGACGATGCGTCGACCATCGGGACTGAAGGCGACGGAGAGAACTGGGTCTTGGTGTCCCTGGAGGGGAGAGCCGATGGGCTTACCGGTGGCGGCATCCCAGAGCCGCAGGGTGTTGTCGCCAGAGCCGGAGGCGATGCGTTGACCATCGGGACTGAAGGCGACGGAGCTGACCCATCTAGTGTGTCCCTGGAGTGGGGAGCCGATGGCCTTGCCGGTGATGGCATCCCAAAGCCGCAGGGTGTTGTCGTCTGAGCCGGAGACGATGCGGCGTCCATCGGGGCTGAAGGCGATGGAGCGGACTGGGTCTCTGTGTCCCTGTAGAGGGGAGCCGATCGGCTTGCCGGTGGCGACATCCCATATCCATATCTGCAGGGAATCGACGTCTGAGCCGGAGACAATGCGTCGCCCATTGGGGCTGAAGGCGACTGACTTGACAAAGGGGGGCGCCTGTAGAGGGGCGCCGACGGGCTTGCCGGTGGCGGCATCCCAGAGCTGCAGGGTGGCGGTGGAGCCGGACACAATTCGTCGCCCATCGGGGCTGAAGGCGACGGAGGCCACCGACGCAGGGTATCCCTGGTTCGACGGCAGTTCTTTCCCGCCGATGGGCTTGCCGGTGGCGGCATCCCAGAGTCGCAGGGTGTTGTCGCCAGAGCCGGAGACGATGCGTCGTCCATCGGGACTGAAGGCGACGGAGCTGACCCATCTAGTGTGTCCTTGAAGGGGGGCACCGATGGGCTTGCCGGTGGCGACATTCCAGAGCCGCAGGGTGTTATCGCCAGAGCCGGTGTCGATGCTGTTGTCGCCAGAGCCGGAGACGATGCGACGTCCATCGGGGCTAAAGGCGACGGAGAGGACTGGGTCTTTGTGTCCCTGGAGGGTCGAGCCGATGGGCTTGCCGGTGGCGGCATCCCAAAGCCGAAGGGTGTTGTCGGCTGAGCCCGAGACGATGCGGCGGCCATCTGGGCTGAAAGCGACGGAGTCGACGTAGAAAGTGTGTCCCTGGAGGGGTGAGCCGATAGGCTTGCCGGTGGCGGCATCCCAGAGCCGCAGGGTGTTGTCGGCTGAGCCCGAGACGATGCGGCGGCCATCGGGGCTGAAGGCGACGGAGTCGACGTAGGAAGCGTGTCCCTGGAGGGGAGAGCCGATAGGCTTGCCGGTGGCGGCATCCCAGAGCCGCAGGGTGTTGTCTTCTGAGCCGGAGACGATGCGTCGACCATCGGGACTGAAGGCGACGGAGCTGACCGGGGATGTGTGTCCCTGGAAGGGAGAGCCGATGGGCTTGCCGGTGGCGGTATCCCAGAGCCGCAGGGTGTTGTCGGCTGAGCCCGAGACGATGCGGCGTCCATCGGGGCTGAAGGCGACGGAGAGGACTGGGTCTTTGTGTCCCTGCAGGGGGGAGCCGATGGGCTTGCCGGTGGCGGCATCCCAGAGCCGCAGGGTGTTGTCGCCAGATCCGGAGACCATGTTGCTGTCACCAGAGCCGGAGACGATGCGTCGACCATCGGGACTGAAGGTGACGGAGAGGACCGGGCTTGTGTGTTCCCGGAGGGGAGAGCCTATGGGGTTGCCGGTGGCGGCATCCCAGAGCCGCAGGGTTTCGTCTAGAGAGCCGGAGACGATGCGACGTCCATCGGGGCTGAAGGCGACGGAGCTGACCGCTTTTACGTGTCCCTGGAGGGGAGAGCCTATGGGCTTGCCGGTGGCGGTATCCCAGAGCCGCAGGGTTTTGTCTAAAGAGCTGGAGACGATGCGACGTCCATCGGGGCTGAAGGCGGCGGAGGTAACAACGCTTCTGTGCCCCTGCAGCAGGTTGCTTTCCTGGGTCATCTGCACGGCATTCAACATGGCTGTCTGGCCGGCCATGGCCACCTCCGCCACCTGCTGGCTGGCCGGGAACAGCGCGATGGCGCGGATCATGCCCTCGGCGGCTTCCACCGTGGGGAGGAGGCCTGAGACCAGAGCGATCTGCTCCCGCAACAGAGCCAGCTTGGTCTGATGCTCCGCAGTCTTGCGCTGCCGCTTCTCGGCAGCCTGCGCAAGGATGGCCTTCTTCTTTTGGGCAGTGGCGATGAGAGTCTGCCGTTCGGCGTTGGTGCGCTGACGTATGGCCTCCTTTCGTTCTCTTTCGGCTTCGCGGGTCTTGCCCTCGGCGATACCTCGCTGCTTGGTGGCTTCTTTTGCTTGATTCACTGCATCCTTTCGTGCATCGTCGGCCTGCTGGCGCGAGATCAATGCAAACACAAGCGACACCAATAGGACGCTGATGATCCCGGTGAGACCAATCAGCGCCATTCTGAGACTGCGATTGCGCCGCTTGCGATCGCGTTGCTCGATCTCGTCGCGGCTTACATCATAGATGTGGGCCAGGATTGTGTACCAGGCATCAGAATAGGGGTCTCGATTGACTTTGCCTTTCTGGTCGTCGAACTTCAGAAAGTTTGCGGCCAGCGGCATCTCCATCAGTTCGCACAGTGCCGCTGGAAAGGCCATGCGTTCGGCCTGCTCGGGCCCGGCTTCGTTGTTGGGAATGCCCGAGTGGAGAATGGGGATAATATTTTTGCTATCTTTTAACGTTGCAAACTGCCTGATCTCTTCATTCACAAATTGGCTGCTACGTGCTTCCGGCGAGCAGATGATGATCAGCTTCGCCGATGCCAATAGAGAATGTTCAAGATTCTGATGATAATCGCCTACTTTGAAGTCGTGTTTGTCTCGAAAGACCCTGAGGCGCCTCTGCGGTGCCTCAAGGCCCTTTGGCGGCCTGTAGCTTTCTAGTGCCTGCTCCAGTTTTGCTGCAAAGTCTTCATTCTTTCTGGAATAACTGATGAATGCATCATATTGCTTGGACGTTGCTGATTCGCCATTCTGTATGGATGGGGTGTATGGGTAGGAATCCATCGGAAGTTAAAAGAGATGTTCAGTGCATTCGTCGATTGGAGGCCGAGCCCATCCTGTTGCGCATCGATCCAATATACGGGGTTTCTGCTGGACGGCCAGAAATCTCCTGCTCACCAGGCTGCGAATCCACTTGATGCCGCAGAGGTCCAGCCTCAGTGACTCGGCGATGGAAGAGGCTCTGATCAAGCTGCCGACCATGCTTCGTAACGCCGTAATCAAGCTGGTAAGCGACAGCAATCTCATAAAGGACAGGATCCGTGTATTCTGTTACTTGTTCATATAGCAGTGTCTGGGAGGCCCCTATCAGCCTGTTTGGGGTAGTGCAGCTCTGGCTCTCTGTTGCTCAGATCCACTCTGGGGTTGTGGAGGTTTCGGCGTTGGACATTCTGCGCTGCTATTACTTCAGGGCTTCGAAGAAGGCAATGGGTTGTACCTTGCCGCAAGCTTCTGCCTGACGATCAGTTGAAGGATGTTTTCCACCAGCGGCATCGGCCCAGGCAGCCTGGCAAGGCCGTGAGGAGCTGGCGCCGCTCAACCGACTCGGTCGTCCCGGTTGGTGACGGCCTTTTCACTGAGCGGAGTTGCGGGGGCTGTAAGACATGACCTGAAGCGTCGCGGGGAGAATGGAAGGTGTGAAGCCCTCCGGGCCTGCCCTTCCCCCCCCTCCCCTGCCCATGGCCCAGGCCCAGCCCGCCCCACCCCCCAACTGGGTGGCCTCGCGCCATCCCCTCGGCTGGCTGATCGACCGGCTGCTGGCCGTCGAGCCCCTGCGCCGGCTGCTGTTCCTGCAGGCCCGCCAGCTGATCATCCGCACCGCCGAGCGCCGCGGCATCGCCTGGCGGGCCCGGCGCGAGGAGCTGGTGCGGCAGGCCAAGCCGCTGCTGGCGTCCAGCACAGATGCGGCCACCGCCACCCCGACCTACTACCGGGCCCGGTTCCACGCCTACCAGGAGGGCAACCTCTGCTGGCAGGCGGCCGGTGAGGCGGAGCAGGCCACCGACGCCATGGCCCTGCGGGTGTGGTCGGGGGAAACCCTGGAGCCCCACCAGGCCCAGCAGCGGCTGCGGGACGCGATCTTCGCGGCGATCGAGCCCAGCCTCGCCGGCCCGGTGCGCAGCGCCCTCGACATCGGCTGTTCGGTGGGCGTCGGCACCCTGGCCCTCCAGGACTGGCTGGAGCGGCGTGAGGGCCCAGGCGTGGCCGTCGAGGGCCTCGACCTTTCCCCCCAGATGCTGGCGGTGGCCCGGGTCCGCGATTCCGGCGGGCGGATCCGCCGCTGGCACCACGCCGCCGCTGAGGCCACCGGCCTGCCGGCGGCCAGCGTCGATCTGATCTCGCTCCAGTTCGTCTGCCACGAACTGCCCGCCGAGGCCACCCGGGCGGTGCTGCGGGAGGCGGCCCGCCTGCTGCGGCCCGGCGGGGTGGTGGCCCTGGTGGATCAGGACCCCGATTCGGCCGTGATCCGCCGGCTGCCGGCGCCGATCGCCACCCTGCTCAAGAGCACCGAGCCCTACCTGGAGGAGTACTTCAGCCTCGACCTGCCCAGGGCCCTGGAGCAGGCCGGCTTTCGCGAGGTGCGCCGGGAGGCCTGCGACCCCCGCCACCGGGTGCTGGTGGCGCGACTGGCCTAGCCCCAGCCCACCAGGGCGATCTTGCCAATCGTGCTCCCGGAGGCCAGCTGGGCGTGGGCGATCGCCAGGTTGGCGGCGTTGATGGGGCTGAGGGTGCGCCCCAGGGTGGGGCGCAACTCGCCGGCCTCCAACAGCTCGGCGAGGCGATCCAGGATTTCCCCTTGCCGCCCCATGTCGGCGGTCTGGAACTGGGAGCGGCTGAACATGAACTCCCAGGCAAAGGTCACGCTCTTGGCCTTGAGCCGGTTGAGGTCGAGGGGGTGGCGGTTGCCCACGATCGCCACGATCGACCCCAGCGGGGCGATGAGCTCGGCCATCACCTCCCAGTAGGCGTCGGTGTCGCTGAAGTTGGCGATCAGATCCACCGCCTCGAAGCCCAGGGCGGCCAGCTGGGGGGCCAGGGGCCGGTGGTGATCGACGACGTGGTCGGCCCCCAGCTGCCGCACCCAGGAGGCACTTTCCGGGCGCGAAGCGCTGGCGATCACCACGGCCCCGGCACGGCGGGCCAGTTGGATGGCGATCGAGCCCACCCCGCCGGCGCCGCCGAGGATCAGCAGGCTGGGGCCCCGCCCGCCGCCACCGCCCTTCGCCGCACCAGCGTCCGGATCGAGCCCGAGCCGCTCGAACAGGGACTCCCAGGCCGTCAGCCCCGTCAGCGGCACGCTGGCGGCCTCGGCCCAGGAGAGCCGCGCCGGTTTGCGGCCCGCCAAGCGCTCGTCCACCAGCACGGCTTCGGCGTTGCAGCCGGCCCGTCCCGCATCGCCGGCGAACATCACCGCATCCCCCACCCGGAAGCGGCCCACCCGCTCCCCCACCGCCGCCACCACCCCGGCGGCGTCCCAGCCCAGCTGCCGGGGCGGATCCCCGGCAGCCACGGCGGCCCGCAGCTTGGTGTCGATCGGGTTCACCGCCACCGCCTCGATCCGCACCAGCAGGTCGTGGGGGCCGGGGACGGGCACCGGCAGCTCCGTGTCCACCAGGGCAGGGGTGGCGAGAATCGCTCTCATGGCGGCGGGGTCAGTAGCGGCAGTAGCCCACCTCCCCCTTCAGGGGCGGTTTGCAGGGGAAGCGCAGCGGCACGAAGATCCGGTTGCCGTTGGCGTCATTGGTGAGGGTGATGTTGCCCTGGATGTAGAGCTCCCGGCGCCAGAGGCCCCCCAGCCGGTCCCGCAGCAGGTCGCTGCCGCTGGCATCCCTGCCCTTGCCCGACACCTCCCGGTAGGTCATCGACAGGCCGTCCTTCCAGCGGATCTTCAGGCCGTCGGGGAGCTGCTCATCCACGCAGGCCAGGGGCTTGTCGTTGTATTCGCAGTCCTTCCAGCCGTCGCGGGGGATCTGGGGGGGCACCGGCTGCTCGGCCCGGGTGGGGGCCGCCACCCCGACCCCCACCCCAACGGCCAGCAGCAGGGGCAGCAAGGCGCCGCCAGCCCATGGCTTCAGGACCTCGCGGCGGCAGCGGATGGACACGGGCAGCCCCTGGAGGATCGCTCCCCGTAGTCTCCCCCCAGAGTCCCCGTTTCGCCCCATGGCCGTGCAACATCGCTGGTCGGATGCCGCCGCCCGCGAGGCGATCGCCCGCTACGGCGACCAGGGGGTGAACGAAGACCTGGCCCTGCGCACCTACTCGGCCCGGCTGCTGGGGGCCGACTCCGAGCTGGTGCTGCACGGCGGCGGCAACACCTCGGTCAAGACCACCGTGCACGGGCTGCTGGGCGAGCCGATCCGGGTGCTGTGCGTCAAGGGATCGGGCTGGGACCTGGGCACGATCGAGCCGCCCGGCCATCCGGCGGTGCGGCTGGAGCCCCTGCAGGCCCTGCGGGTCCTGGAGTCCCTCAGCGACGAGGCGATGGTGGCGGCCCAGCGCCAGAACCTGATCGATCCGGCCGCCCCCAACCCCTCGGTGGAGGCGCTGCTGCACGCCTTCCTGCCCCACACCTTCGTCGACCACACCCACTCGATCGCCCTGCTGGCCCTGGCCGACCAGCCCGATGCGGCCGAGGTTTGCCGGGAGGTCTACGGCGATCGGGTGGCCCTGGTGCCCTACGTGATGCCAGGTTTCGCCTTGGCAAAGGCGGCGGCCCTGGCCTACGAGGCCGCGGCGGCCGGCGGCAGCGAACCCGAGGGCATGGTGCTGCTGCAGCACGGCCTGTTCTCCTTCGGGGCCACGGCCGAGCAGAGCTACGACCGGATGATCGACCTGGTGCGGCGGGCCGAGGAGCGCCTGGCCCGGGGCGAGCGCTCGCTCCATGCCGTGGCCGTGCCGGAGCGCCCGGCCCCTGCGGCGGCGGTGCTGCCGGTGCTGCGGGGCGCCCTGGGCCGGGCCGCCGTCGCCGCCGGCGTCCGTCCCCACTGGATCCTGGCGCTGCGCGACACTCCCCTGGCCCGCGCCATCAGCGACGACGCCCGGCTGCCGGACTGGGCCGGCCGCGGCGTCGCCACCCCCGACCATGTGATCCGCACCAAGGCCCGGCCCCTGGTGCTGCCGCCCCTGCCGCCCGGCGGCGACGGACCGGCCCTGGCCGCCTGGGGCCGCTGCCTTGAGCAGGCCCTGGAGGCCTACGCCGCCGAGTACCGCGCCTACTTCCAGCGCCAGAACGCCGCCGCCGGGGGCGTCAAAAAGGCGCTTGATCCCCTGCCGCGGGTGGCGGCGATCCCGGGCCTGGGGCTGGTGGGCATCGGCAAGTCGGCCGCCGAGGCGGCCACCGTGGCCGACATCGCCGAGGCCTGGGCCCAGACCCTGCTGGCGGCGGAAGCCATCGGCCGCTTCGCGCCCGTGGGCGAGGCCGACACCTTCGCCATGGAGTACTGGAGCCTGGAGCAGGCCAAGCTCGGCAAGGCGGCCGAGAAGCCCCTGGCCCGCCAGGTGGTTCTGGTGACCGGCGGCGCCGGCGCCATCGGTGCCGCCACCGCCCGGGCCTTCGCCGCCGCCGGCGCCGAGGTGGCCGTGCTCGATCTCGACCATGACGCCGCCGCAGCGGTGGCGGCCTCCTGCGGCAAGCGGGCCCTCGCCGCGGCCTGTGATGTCACCGACCCGGCGGCGGTGCAGGCCGCCGTCGCGGCGGTGGCGGCCCACTTCGGCGGGCTCGACATCGTGGTCAGCAATGCCGGCGCCGCCTGGACCGGCCCGATGGCCACCCTGCCCGACGCCGACCTGCGGGCCAGCTTCGAGCTCAACTTCTTCGCCCACCAGAACGTGGCCCAGGCGGCCCTGGCGGTGTTCCGCGCCCAGGACCGTCCCCAGGACGGCGGCCGCCCGGTGCTGGGGGGGCAGCTGCTGTTCAACGTCAGCAAGCAGGCCCTCAATCCGGGTCCCAACTTCGGCGCCTACGGCATCAGCAAGGCGGCCCTGCTGGCCCTGGTGCGTCAGTACGCCCTGGAGGAAGGCGAGGCGGCGGTGCGGGTGAACGCCATCAACGCCGACCGCATCCGCTCCGGCCTGCTCGACGACACGATGATCAAGGAGCGCTCCGCCGCCCGCGGCCTCAGCGAGGAGCTCTACATGGCCGGCAACCTGCTGGGGGCCGAGGTGCGCGCCAGCGATGTGGCCGACGCCTTCGTGGCCCTGGCCCGCATGGAGCGCACCACCGGCGCTGTGCTCACCGTCGATGGCGGCAACGTGGCGGCGATGGTCAGGTGAGCGCGCCTCTCGGCGCGACGGTCAGGTGAGCGCGACGGTCCGCTAGGCCGTCGCCTTCGCCCTCGCCGCCAGCCACAGCCCCAGGCCGCTCCAGAGCACCACCAGGCCCAGGCAGAGGCCGGTCCAGGCCGGCAGCCCCCAGCCGTCCACCACCAGGGGGGCCACCACGGTGATCACGCCCCCGGCCAGCAGGGGCTGGAGCAGCAGTTGCTTGATGGAAAACGCCGTCACGGCCTGGCTGCGGTCGCCCGGGTCGGCCATGCGCAGCAGCAGCAGGCCGCTGGCGGCCACTCCCGTGGCCTGGCCGAATTCGATGATCGCCCGTTCGAACCAGTCGGACGGCAGGATCCGCGGGGCCAGCAGCAGGATCACCCCCAGGTTCCACAGCAGGCCCGCCAGCGCCAGCACCGTCAGGGGGATCCAGTCGTGGGCCAGCAGGCTCAGGTCCAGGCAGGCGGTGGCGGCGGTGATCAGCAGATCGGCCGAGAGGGTGCCGGTCTGGCCCTGGATGGCCGTCGAGACCCACTGGGTCTGGCCACTCTTCTCCAGGATCAGGCGCACCAGCAGGGAGCCCACCAGGGCCAGGGGGAAGACGGGCAGGGCGTCGATCACCAGGGCGAACACCCCGCCGCTGGCGTCGGCGACGAACCGCAGCACCGCCAGTGCCCCGCAGCCGAACAGCACCGCCACCCCTGCCAGACCGAGGTTCACGGCCCAGTCGGCCAGCTGCCGCCACAGGGCCGGCACCTCGACGGTGCCCGCCTCCAGGGGCAGACCCATCGGCACCTCCTGCAGCGGCGGCGTCTGCACCTCCAGGAGCGCCACCGCCTCCTCGATCAGCAGGGCCTCGGGGAACTTCAGCCAGCGCCTGGCCCGCCCCAGCACCACCAGCAGCCCGCCCACCACCGTCGACACCAGCAGCCCCACGGTGGCCATCGCCAGCCCCAGGGCCTGGGCCCCCTCCAGCCCCAACCGCTCGTAGGTGGGGCCCATGGCGGCGGCCGAGCCGTGGCCGCCCTCGTAGGCCACCTCGATCAGGCAGGCCATCACAGGGCTCACCCCCAGCCAGGGCTGCAGCACCAGCAGCACTGCCAGTCCCCCCACCAGGAACTGGCCGAAGGCCAGGGTGAGGGCCAGCAGCACCTGGGCCGAAAGCGGGCGCCACAGGCCCCCCAGTTTCGGCAGCGGCTTGCCCAGCAGCAGGGTGGCGAACACCAGCGTCAGCAGGGGCAGGGGCAGCTGGTCCCAGAGGTCGATCACCCGCTGGGGCAGCAGGGGCACCAGCCCGGCCGGGGCCACCACCAGCCCCAGGCCCCCCGCCAGCAGGGCCTCCGGCAGCCCCCAGCGCTTCATGCCCATCAGCCCGCCGACGCTGCTGCCGATCAGCAGCAGCACGGTCAGGGCCGCCAGGGCCAGGGCCAGCCACTCCACGCCTTCCACCACCCCCGACACCAGCGCTGCGATCACAGGTGGAACTGGCGGCGGAAGAAGGCTTCGGTGGCGTCCAGCACCGTGGTGCGCACGCCGCTGTCGCGGAAGCCGTGGCCCTCTCCGGCGAACAGGTGCAGTTCCGTCTCCAGTCCGCCTCGGCGCAGGGCTTCCACCATGCGCTCACTCTGACGTGCCGGCACCACCCGGTCGTCCAGGCCATGGAAGAACACCACCGGCACCGTGATCCGCTCCGCATGCCGCAGCGGCGAACGGGCCTCGTAGAGCGCCCGGGATTCGGGCCAGGGGCCGATCAGGGTCTCGGTGTAGCGGGCCTCGAAGCGGTGATCCACCCCGAGCAGCGCCTCCGGATCGGTCACCGGGTAGCGGACGGCGCCGGCCCTGAACACGTCGGTGAAGCAGAGGGCCGCCAGCACGGTGAAGCCCCCGGCGCTGCCGCCCTCGAAGGCCACCCGGGCCGGATCGGCCCGGTCCGCCGCCACCAGGGCCCGGGCGGCGGCGGCGCAGTCGGCCACGTCCACCACGCCCCACTGGCCGTCGAGCCGCTGCCGGTAGGCCCGCCCGAAACCGGTGGAGCCGCCGTAGTTGACGTCCACCACGCCCCAGCCGCGGCTGGTCCAGAACTGGATGGCCAGGTTCAGCCCCGTGCCGGCCATGGCGGTTGGGCCACTGTGGCCCTTCACCAGCAGGGGGGCCTCGGCGCGGCTGCCGCCCCGGGGCGGGTAGTACCAGGCGTGGGTGGGCGCCCCGCCATGGCCGTCGAACCAGAGGGCTTCCGGCCGGCTGATCGCCCCGGCCGCCAGCGGTGCCGGTGCGGCCGGCGTGTGCCGCCAGGTGCCGCTGGCCGTGTCCAGCTCCAGCAGCCCCGGGCCGATGTCCGGCGCCCCGGCCACCGCCACCAGCCGGCCCGCTTCGGCGCTCAGGGCCGCCAGCTCGCTGAAGGGCAGGGGGATCGGCTCGAAGGCGCCGCCGTCGGGCCCCAGCTGGCCCAGCTCCCAGCGCCCCTGGCGGCAGACCGCCGCCAGCAGCCGGGTGCCGTCCCAGGCCAGGGTGCGCAGGCCACACACCCACTGCGGCGTGCCGAACTCCGCCTCCATGGGACACAGCGGCTGCCAGCGGGGCGGGGTGTCCGCCCCCAGGGCGGCCACGTCCGCCAGCCGTTCCAGGTTCCACCAGCCGCTGCGGTCGTTGGCCACCACCAGCGAACCGTCGTCGAGCCAGAGGGGCTGGAACACCGAAATCCCCTGGGGATCCCCGGCCGCCGAGCCGGCGATGGGCCGGGCCTGGTGCAGCTGCCCGGCCGCATCGATGGCGGCGAGCCAGAGCTGGCTGCGCTCCCAGGGCATGAACGGCTGCTCCCAGCTCACCCAGGCCAGGTGGCCGCCGTCCGGCGCCAGCCCGGCGTAGCCGCAGAAGTCGGCCGGCTGGTGCAGCAGCTCCGGCTCACCCCCCGCCAGGGGCACGGCCACCAGTCGGTCGAGGCCGTCCTGCTCCATCACGCCGATCCAGCGCCCGCGGTGCCGGTCGATCAGGCCATCGGCGAAGGCCCGCGGCCGCTCCGGCTCGGGCGGGGCTGTGAGCCGCCGGGGCGCTGAGGCCGCCGTGGGGTCGCCACCGCTGGCCAGGTCGAGCCGCCAGAGGCAGCGGTCGCCGTCGTCGACGAACACCAGCTGATCCCCCGCCACCGCATAGGCCCCGCCGCCGTACTCATGCACGCGGGTGCGCAGGTTCCAGGGCCCCGGGGTGAGTTCCTCGGCCCCAGCGCCTGGGGTCCGGACCATCAGGGTGGTGCGCCCCCGCTCGCCGGGGCGCTGCTCCAGCCAGAACAGGCGGCCCCCCTCCAGCCGCGGTTCGGAGACGCTGGTCGCCCGGCCCACCGCCACTTCGGCAAGCAGGGGACCTCTGTCCGGCAACGACGGCGTCCCCACCCGAGCCCTCCGCAGGCTGCTTCTAGAATCGGTTCATCGTTTCAGGTGACGTCTTGGCACGTAGCTTCGCCCAGATGGCACGGTCCGCCGAGCAGGGTGGCAACTCCGTGCTGGTGCCGAAGGTGCCGGTGGAACGCCCCCCCCTCGAGATCCACAAGCTGGGGTCGAAGGAGCTGCGGGCGCCGGCCCGCCGCATCAGCAAGGTGGATGCCTCCGTCCGCGACCTGGCCCGCGACATGCTGCGCAGCATGTACACCGCCAAGGGGATCGGCCTGGCGGCCCCCCAGGTGGGGGTGCATCGCCAGTTGCTCGTGATCGACCTGGATCTGGAGGAGGCGGCCACCCCGCCGCTGGTGCTGATCAACCCCGAGATCACCGCCGCCGGGGCCTCCTTCAACACCTACGAGGAGGGCTGTCTGAGCATCCCCGGCGTCTACCTCGATGTGGTGCGTCCGTCGGTGGTGGAGGTGACCTACCGCGACGAGACGGGCCGCCCCCGCCGCCTCAAGGCCGATGGCCTCCTGGCCCGCTGCATCCAGCACGAGATGGACCACCTCAACGGCGTGCTGTTCGTCGATCGGGTCACCGACGAGCTCAGCCTCAACGACGGCCTGCAGCAGCAGGGCTTCCACCGCTCCGACGTCCGGTCGATCCGCTGATCCCATGCCGATGAAACCCCTGGCCGGCCTCTTCCTGGGCCTGGCCTGCCTGCTCGGCATCGCCGCCACCGGATCGATCTTCGAGCTCTCCTACGGCGACCCCGATCTGGGCGTCCAGGCCACCCGCTGGATCCTGGCCGGCAGCCTGCCGGGCACCGTGCTGGCCCTCCTGGTGGCGATCCGCATCAACAAGCCCGCCTGAGCCCGCCCCAGCGCGCTACACCCCTCGGCCGGCCCGACAACCGGCCGTCCGATTGTGCCTATGGGCTGGTTTCAGGTGGTTGCCGTTCATACGATTCAGGCCGCTTCGATGAACGCCGTGACCTTCCCCGTGCTTCCCCGCGCAGGCCTGGCGGCCCTGACGGTGCTGGCGACAACCCTGGCCACTGCGGCCCCCGCTCCGGTCCGCGCTTCCGCCCTGTTCGCCGCCGCCGAGGTGGAGCAGCAGAACTTCCTGATGGTGGCGGCCCCCATCGGCAGCAGGGGGGAGAAGGCCCAGCTCAACATCTATGAGCAGCTCAAGCCGGTGCGCCCCTGCTTCGAGGTGGGCGAGGGGCTGCCGTCCCCGGTGAACCCCCTGCTGGCCACCTTCGATTTCACCGGCATCTGCAACCGCTACATCGACGCCAACGGCTACTCGGTGCGTGTGGGAGGCCAGGACCTGGCCACCTCCTACCGGCTGATGGTGACCCGCAGCGGCGGCGACATGCTGCTCCTGGCCTTCCCCACCAAGGCCGGGGCCGGCCCGGAGATGGTGGTGGCCCGCACCCGGGGCAGCGCCCCCGGCTTCCTCAAGCTCCACCTGGAGCCGGGCTGGCGGCTGATGCGGCGTCAGTTCGGCGGCCGCAACCTCGGCCACCTGTACGTCTACGCCGACAGCTGGCCGGGAACGGCGGCCACCGCCGCCCAGCCTGCCCCGATGGATCCCGCCCGGCCGGCCCAGCCCGCCGCCGCCACGGTCACGCCGGCCCCTGCCACCACCGCCACGCCCGCCCAGCCTGCCGCCGCCACGCCGGCCCCCACCAGCACCGGCAGACCTGCCGCCGCCGCCCCGACCAGCAGGCCTGCCGCCGCCGGGCGACGGGTGGTTCCGTCGACGGCCCGGCCCACGGCCGTGTATCCCGCCAGGGAGTCGGCTCCCGCCGCGGCCCAGCAGCCCGTGGCTCCGCCGGCCATCCCCGCCACCAAGCTCTGAGCCGGTGGGGCGAAGCCCCGCTTGCTAGGGTGCAACGCTGCGCACGTCTCAGCAGTACTTCATGACCCAGGTCACCGTCGGCGAAAACGAAGGCATCGAATCGGCCCTGCGCCGCTTCAAGCGCCAGGTGTCCAAGGCGGGCATCTTTGCCGATCTGAAGCGGCTGCGCCACCACGAAACCCCCACCGAGAAGTACAAGCGCAAGGCCCAGCAGCGCCGCCGTCGCCGCTGAGCCGCGCCCCAGCCTCTTCGCTTCAGGTGCTTCTACCTGTTGCCTGGCCCCCCCTGCCGTGACCAGGCTGGGGGGGCCATCGCTGCAGGGTCCATGGGCCATCCGGTTGCCTCCACCGCAGGCCAGCCCCGGTCTTTCTCAATGCTTGAGCGGCTCAGCCACTGGTTGTCGGAAACGATCAACCACGCCTGGGGCAACCCGGGAGAAGAAGCCCAGCACCGGCCGCCCCTGATCGGCGTTCAGCCCTACAGCGACAGCTCGCCGCGGCGCCGGCGCCGCTGACGGCAGTTTCGCTACAGGCGATCCGGTCCCTCAGTCGATTCGGTCGAAGGAGCGGTAGCCGAGGGCCTCGGCGATCGCTCCACTGGCCACCCGCTCCTCGCCGGCCAGATCGGCGATCGTGCGGGCCACCCGCAGCACCCGCTCCGCCCCCCTGGCGGAGAGGCGCCGCTGGCTGATGGCCCGCTCCCACAGCGCCAGGGCCTCCGGCGCCGGATCCACCACGGCGGCCAGGGAGGGCCCATCCAGCTGGCCATTGGCCGCCCCCTGCGGGTTGCGCTCGCCCATCCGCCGGCGTGCCGCCGCCACCCGCTGGGCCACCACCGCGCTGGCTTCGCCGCCAGGGGCCCCCTGCTGCGGGGCCTCCCGGTAGGCCCCGCCCAGGTCGTGGGCCTCGGGGCGGCGCATCACCACCTGCAGGTCGATCCGGTCGAGCAGGGGCCCTGAGAGCCGTCCCCAGTGCCGCCGACGCTGGGCTTCGCCGCAGCGGCAGCTCTGGCTGGGGTCGCCGTACCAACCGCAGGGGCACGGGTTGGTGGCGGCCACCAGGAGCACCCGGCAGGGGAAGCGGCAGCGCTGCTGGGCGCGGCTGATCCACAGCTCCCCCTCCTCCAGGGGCTGGCGCAGCTGGTCGAGCACCTCCCGGCGGAACTCCGCCAGCTCGTCGAGGAACAGCACGCCATGGTGGGCCAGGCTCAGCTCCCCGGGTCGGGGCAGGGCGCCGCCACCGACCAGGGCGGCGGCGGAGCAGCCGTGGTGGGGGCTGCGGAAGGGGCGCTGGCGCCGCAGGCCGGCCCCCTCCCCCAGCAGTCCGGCCAGGGAGTGAAGCTGGGTGACCTCCAGGGCCTCCTGGTGCCCCAGGGGCGGCAGCAGCGCCGGCAGCCGCCGGGCCAGCATCGTCTTGCCGCTGCCGGGCGCCCCCACCAGCAGCAGGTGGTGGCTGCCGGCCGCGGCGATCTCCAGGGCCCGCCGGCCATGGGCCTGGCCCCGCACCTCGGCCAGGTCGGGGGCGGCCAGCGGCGGCTCCGGTGGCACCGCCCCGGCGGGTGCCGCCGCGCGTCCCGGATCCCGCAGCAGGGCCACCACCTCCCCCAGCTGGTCGGCCCCCCAGACGGGCAGCCCCTCCACCAGGGCGGCCTCGGTGGCATTGGCCGCCGGCACCACCAGGGCCCTGGCCCCATGCCGGCGCGCCGCCAGGGCCAGGGCCAGCACCCCCCGGATCGGCCGCAGCCGGCCGTCGAGGCCCAGCTCCCCCGCGCTCCAGATCCCCTCCACCTCGGCGGCCGCCAGCTGCTGGCTGGCCACCAGCAGCCCCAGGGCGATGGGCAGGTCGAAGCCCGGGCCCGCCTTGGGCAGGTCGGCGGGGGCCAGGTTGACCACCACCCGGGTGAGGGGCACCCGCAGGCCGCCGTTGCGCAGGGCCCCCCGCACCCGCTCCCGCGACTCCTGGGCCGCCGCATCCGCCAGGCCCACCACCCGCAACCCCGGCAGCCCCGGGGCGATGTCCACCTCCACCGTCACCGGCAGGGCCTCCACGCCCCGCAGGGCCCCGCTGCTGCACCGTGCCAACATCGCTTCGGAGCCCACTGCCCGTTCAGTGCCACCTCCCGACCACTCCCCGGCGTCCCATGGCCAGCAGCGACACCATCTTCGGCCGCATCCTGCGTGGCGAGATTCCCTGCCAGGAGGTCTATGCCGATGACCTCTGCCTCGCCTTCCGGGATGTGAACCCCCAGGCACCGGTCCACGTGCTGGTGATTCCCCGCGAGCCGATCGCCCAGCTGGGGGAGGCCACCGATGAGCACCAGGCCCTGCTGGGCCACCTGCTGCTGGTGGCGGCCAAGGTGGCCCGGCTGGAGGGGCTCGAGAGCTGGCGCACCGTGATCAACAGCGGCGCCGAGGCCGGCCAGACCGTGTTCCACCTGCATCTGCACGTGATCGGCGGCCGCCCGCTGGCCTGGCCGCCGGGCTGATGGCCGGGCGCACACCGCCGCCCCCGCCGGGTCGGGCCGGCGGAGAGAATGGCGCGATCCGCCCACGCCCATGACCCCCCTGAAGGCCCTTCGCGAGCAGCTGGGCAAGCTGCAGCGCCTGGCCCAGCCCTACTTCCTGCCCCTCGACGAAGGCGGCGGCGGCAGCGGCCAGTTCCTGCTCCTGGTGGTGGCCCTGCTGGCGGTGGTGGTGGGCTTCACCCTGCTGCTGCTCACCGGTGTGGTGGCCGCGGCCGGGGCCTGGATCCCCGAACTGCGCAACCGCTTCCTCCCCGGGGTGCCCGAGCAGGTGGCCGCGGTCTGGAGCGGGCCGATCGGCATCGTGATCATGGTGCTGTTCGCCGCCGGCCTGGGCGCCTTCATCAGCCTGCGGGCCAAGCTGCGCCAGGGGCGCTGGCTGCCCTGGCTGCTGCTCGGCATCATCGCCCTGCTGATCCTGGTGATCAACGGCATCAACGTCGGCATCAGCTTCATCGCCCGGAACATCGAGAACGCCCTGGTGGCGTACAAGGCGGAGGAGTTCTGGAAGATCGTCGCGATCTACGCCTTCTGTCTGGTGCTGGCCCTGCCGATCCGCGCCATCCAGAGCTACCTGATTCCCAAGCTGGGTCTGCTGTGGCGCGAGTGGCTCAGCGGCCGCATGCTGGGCCGCTACCTCACCAACCGGGCCTACTACGTTCTCAATCCCAACGATGAATCCGTTGAGGAGATCGACAACCCGGACCAGCGGATCTCCCAGGATGCGGCCAGCTTCACCGCCACCAGCCTGAGCGTGACGGTGGAGATCATCTCCGCCCTGCTCACCTTCTTCACCTTCATCATCGTTCTCTGGAGCATCAACCACACCCTGGCCCTCTGGCTGCTCGGCTATTCGGTGGGAGGCACGGCCCTGATCGTGTTCGCCAGTCGCAAGCTGGTGAACCTCAACTACCAGCAGCTGAAGCTGGAGGCCGATTTCCGCTACGGCCTGGTCCACATCCGCGACAACGCCGAATCGATCGCCTTCTATCGGGGTGAACGCCAGGAGCAGAAGGAGGGGGAACGGCGGCTCGAGGGAGTGATTGTCAACTACAACCGGCTGATCATCTGGGAGGCGCTGATCAGCGTCATCCAGCGCTCCTACGACTACTTCTCCCGCTTCCTGCCCTGGCTGGTGATCGCGCCGATCTACTTCGCCAAGGAGGTGGATTTCGGTGTCTTCGGGCAGGCCAGCATCGCCTTCTCCCAGGTGCTGTTCTCCGTCAGCTACATCGTCAACAACATCGACCGGCTGGCCGCCTTCTCCGCCTCCATCAGCCGTCTCGAGGGTTTCCAGGGCAAGGTGGAATCGATCAGTGCCGAGATGGCCGAATTCGTGGCCGCCGAGCAGGCCTCCGCCGGGGGCGCCATGGGCGCCGGGGCCGGAGCCGTGCGTCCCGAATCGATCCTGGTGAGCCACGTGGATCTGGTGCCGCCCCGCACCAACCGCCTGCTGGTGCAGGACCTCAGCCTGGAGGTGACCGCCAACCAGCGGTTGCTGGTGGTGGGCCCGTCGGGCTGCGGCAAGACCTCCTTCCTGCGGCTGGTGAGCGGCCTCTGGCCGCCCGCCGCCGGCAACGTGCAGCGGCCGCCGGTGGGGGAGCTGATGTTCATTCCGCAGAAGCCCTACATGCTGCTGGGCAGCCTGCGGGAGCAGCTCTGCTACCCCCAGCCCACCGACCGCTTCAGCGACGATCAGCTGCGCCATGTGTTGGAGGAGGTGCGCCTGCCCGAGCTGGTGCGCCGCTATCCCGACCTGGACATCAAGCAGGACTGGCCCCGCCTGCTCTCCCTCGGCGAGCAGCAGCGCCTGGCCTTCGCCCGTCTGCTGCTCAACTCGCCCCGGTTCGTGGTGCTCGATGAGGCCACCAGCGCCCTCGACGTCGCCACGGAGAAGGCGCTCTACGAACTGCTGGTGCAGCGGGAGATGGCCTTCGTGAGCGTGGGCCACCGCCCCACCCTCACCGCCTACCACGACACCGTGCTGGAGCTTGATGGCAACGCCGGCTGGCGCCTGCTTCCGGCGGCCGGCTATACCTTTGGCCGCGAGGACTGATCCGATGAGCGACCCTTCCGCCACCCCATCAGCCGACGCCCCACCGGCCGCCCCCACCCCGCCCGCCACCAGCGCCACCACCTCGGAGGTGCCCGCCTTCGGCTGGAGTGGTTACGCCGAGCGGGTCAACGGCCGTTTCGCCATGCTCGGCTTCGTGGCCGTGCTGCTGGTCGAGGCCCTCAGCCACGACACCTTCCTGCACTGGGCGGGCCTGGTGCCCTGATCAGGGCACCGCGATCAGATCCACCTGCCACTGGCCCTGGCGGCTCACCTCCACCGCCAGCTCCCTTCCGTCGGCCCGCAGGGACACCCGTCGGGGCACACCGGGGGGCTGGAGCGGCACCGGCTGCAGCGCCATCAGGTTGCGGCGGTAGAGCACCAGCTCGGTGCGACCCTCCAGCTGGCGCACCAGGGCCAGCCGCTCACCGCGGCCATCCACCGCCACGCTCAGGGGCTGGGCGTCGGGGCGCTCCAGCCCCGGCAGGGGCACGGGCTGCTGGCGCTGCAGGTTCACCAGCTCCACCCGGTCGCGGCCGCCCCTGCTGACGATCAGGGCCAGCCAGTCGCCGGAGAGGGAGGGGGCCCGGGCGGGGCCGGCGGCCTCGAGGCGCTGGTTGAGGCCCACCAGGGGCTGGGGCATGGGGCCCAGGCAGCCCGCCAGCAGCGGTGGCAGGGCGGCCACCACCGCCACCGCCGCCGCCCGCATCCGCCAGCCGCCACCCGCCGTCATGGGGCCTCACCTGGGCCGTCCCGCACGGCCAGTCCGGCGGGCAGGTCCGGCTCCAGCAGGGCGCTGAGGTCGTAGAGCTGCACCCGGGAGCGGCCGTCCCCCTCCATCGCGATGGCGATGCGGCGGCCATCGGCGGCCAGGCTGAGGCTGTCGGGCACCAGCCCGCCGGGCAGGGGCAGGCGGTGCAGCCGTCCGCTGGCCCGATCCTCGATCAGCACCCGGCGCTCCGGGCCCTGCTGCACCAGCAGGGCCAGATAGCGGCCGTTCCAGCTCAGGGAGGGGGAGCGGTGGGGCTGCATCCGGCCGAAATGGCGCAGCGGCAGCACCGTGCCGGAGGGCTGCTCCTGCAGCAGCACCGTGTCGCGCCCGTCCCGGCGCACCACGCTGGCCAGCACCCGGCCGTTGCCGCTCAGGGCCGGATCCTGGCGGTCGGCGCCGCCCCAGCCGACCGGACCGGCGCTGCGCCGGCCCCAGCTCCAGCTGCCGCAGCCGGAGAGCAGCAGGGTGAGTGCCCCCAGCACCAGAAGGGAGAGGCCTGGGCGCGACCGGGAAAGGGGCCGGGTGGTCAGCGGCTCAGTCGTCGAAGCGGGAGCTGTTGTCCCGGCTGCCCGCCGGAGGGCTGGGCGGGGGGTCGCCCGCCGGTGGTCGGGCGCTGGGGGCGGCAGGCCGGGGCCGGCCGCCGGCCATCGGCGAGAAGTCGGCATCGCTGACGTCGTCGGGGGTGCCACCGCGGATCGGTGTGCCCATGGGCGTGCCCTGCGGAGCCCCAGGGCGGCCTTGGTCACGGGGGGCTGGGCCGGCAGGACCGGCAGGCGTGGAGCCCCGGCGTGCGGAGCGGGCGGTGTCGGCGGCGGCCACCGGGCGGGAGCCGCGGCGGGGTTCCGGGGCGCTGTCGCGATCGCGGCGGCGGGCGCCGAAATCGGCGGCCTGGGAGCGGGCCGATCCACCGGCGCTGTAGCGGCCGGCGGTCCGCTCCGGGCGGTCGTCGATGGGATCACGGTCCGGGCGGCCGGAGGGGCGCTCGCCACGGGGGTTGTCCCAGGCGTCGGGCTCCTCCCGGCGGCTGGCGGCGCGCTCGGGGATGGCGGCCCGGCTGGGACGGCGCGGCCGGTAGAAGTCGTCCTCCGGTTCCTCCCGGGAGGGAATCCGTCGCCGCAGGGGCTCGGGCTCGTCGAAGCGGTCCGGCTCGTCGTCCCAGCTGCGTCCACCACCCAGGCCTCCCCGCGGCCGGAACGGGGCGGCGGGCTCCTCGTCGTCGAAGTAGGAGGAGCGCCGCGCCTGCTCCGTGGTCACCCCACGCAGGCGGACACTCTCATAGGCAAAGAAAACCGTGGTGCCGGCGAGCAGAAACTGACCGAACTGCAGGATCGGGTCGAGGCGCCAGCCCTGAAAGAAAAGAATGCCGCCACAGAGCAAACCGATGGCGGCGAAGAAGACGTCGTAGTCGCGGGCCAGGGCCGGCTTGAAGCTCCTCATGAAGTAGAGGAAGGCTCCGCCGACCGCCAGGACGATGCCGACGATGCTGGCCCAGTTGAGGCTGGCGTTGACCACGGCGGTTCACCCGGGCGATGGCCCCCACTCTAAGGACCGTACCTGCGCCGTCAGTGGCAGCGCAGAAGTGGCAGCTCAGAGCCGCCGGTCGAGCTGGTCGTTCTGGCTGATCAGCACCAGGGCGACGGCAATGGGGATCACCACGATGACCGCGCCCCAGCCGAGGCTGCTGAGGAAGTTGGCGAGGGAAGGGGTCATGGCAGGCGTTCGCTCTGGACAGCTCGGGGGATCCTAGGCAGTGGGGGCGGCTTCCTACGATCGTCACTCCCACGCTTAGAGCTTTGTGACGGCCCTGGCCCTTCCCGCACTGGCGCCCCTGCCCATGCTGCACCTGGCCCTGGGGCTGGCCCTGGCGGGCTGGACCCTGTTGTTCCTGTTCCGGATCGTCCTCACCTGGTACCCCGGGATCGACCTCACCCAGGGGGTGATGCGCCTGGTGGGGGCGCCCACCGAGCCCCTGCTGGCCCTCACCCGCCGCCTGATCCAGCCGATCGGTGGGGTGGATGTGACACCGGTGGTGTGGGTGGGGCTGATCAGCCTGCTGCGCGAACTCCTGGTGGGTCAGCAGGGGCTGCTCACCCTGGCGATGCTGCGCAGCCAGCTCACCGGTTGAGCATCTCCTCCTCGACGAACTTGGTCCAGACCTCACCGCGCTGGAACTCCTTGCGGTCCAGCAGGGCCAGGTGGAAGTCGATGGTGGTGGGAATGCCCGTGACGGCACATTCCGACAGCGCCCTGCGCATGCGGCGGATGGCATGGTCGCGGTCGACCCCCCAGACGATCAGCTTGCCGATCAGGGAGTCGTAGAAGGGGGGAATCTCGTAGCCCGTGTACACGTGGCTGTCGATGCGCACCCCCGGCCCGCCGGGGGGCAGCCAGCCGGTGATCTTGCCGGGAGCGGGACGGAAGTTGTGGCTGGGGTCCTCGGCGTTGATGCGGCACTCGATCGCATGGCCGTTGACGTGGATCTCGTCCTGGCGCACGGAGATCGGTTCGCCGCCTGCGATGCGCAGCTGCTCGGCGATCAGGTCGATGCCCGTCACCATCTCGGTGACCGGGTGCTCCACCTGGATGCGGGTGTTCATTTCCATGAAGTAGAACGCGCCGGTCCTGTCCACCAGGAACTCCACCGTGCCGGCGCCCTCGTAGGCGATGCTGCGGGCCGCCGCCACCGCTGCCTCGCCCATGCGGCGGCGCAGTTCCGGATCCAGCCCCGGACTGGGGGCCTCCTCCAGGAGCTTCTGGTGGCGGCGCTGAATCGAGCAGTCCCTTTCGCCCAGGTGCACCACGTTGCCGTGGCGGTCGGCCAGCACCTGCACCTCCACGTGCCGGGGCCGGTCGATGAACTTCTCCATGTAGAGGCCGGGGTTGCCGAAGGCGGCCTCCGCCTCCCCCTGGGCAGCCCGGAACAGGCTGTCCAGCTGGTCGGCGGACGGCACCAGGCGCATGCCCCGGCCGCCGCCACCGGCGGTGGCCTTGATCATCACGGGGTAGCCCATCGTCTCGGCGAGGGCGGCCGCCGCGGTGGGGTCCTCCAGCAGCCCCTCGCTGCCGGGGATGGTGGGCACCCCCACCTGCTGCATGGTGATCTTGGCCGTCGATTTGTCGCCCATGGCCAGGATCGCGGCCGGCGAGGGGCCCACGAAGATCAGGCCGTGGTCAAGGCACTTCTCGGCGAAGTCGGCGTTCTCCGCCAGGAAGCCGTAGCCAGGGTGGATGGCGTCGGCGCCGCGGGAGGTGGCGGCCGCCAGGATGTTGGGAACGTTGAGGTAGCTGCGGCTGCTGGGGGCCTCTCCCACGCAGACCGCCTCATCCGCCAGCTGCACGTGCAGGGCGTTCTTGTCGACGGTGCTGTAGACGGCCACCGTGGCGATGCCGAGCTCCCGGCAGCTGCGCAGGATGCGGAGGGCGATTTCGCCTCGGTTGGCGATCAGCAGTTTGCCGATGGGCATCCGTGCAGGTCCGGGCGATAAGGGCTGGCGGGGGTGCGGCCGTGCCGGGGCGGACTGTATCAGTGCTCACCGGCGCCCCCGTCGGCGCGGTCCTCCGGGGGTGGGGGGAGTCGATGGTTATATTGCTCATCCGGTGCGGTGCTTCGGCCTGCGCCAGCCACGCGGATGTGGTGGAATTGGTAGACACGCACGTTTGAGGGGCGTGTGGCTTCGGCCTTGCGAGTTCAAGTCTCGCCATCCGCATTTTTCTTTTCCCGCCCCCGTCCCCCGGTAGCAGCGGTTCTCTTGACCCAGCCGTCGCCGGTCTCCCCTCCAGCTGCCGACGCTGCCATCGTCCTGGTCAGCAACGGCCCGGGGGAACTGAGCACCTGGGTGCGGCCCCTGGCGGAGCAGCTCCATGGCCTGGAGCCCCTGCGGCCCCGCGATCCAGCCGCCAGCTGCAGCCTGCGGCTGGTGCTCGTGCCCTGCCCCAACGCCACCGGGTCGGAGCACCGGGTGGCCGAGGGCTGGGGCCTGTTCGAGCGGGTGCTGCCGGCCTCCCGTTTCTGGTGGCTGCTGCTGCGGCCCCGCCGCCACGGCCCCTGGCCCGAGCGGGGCGTGGTGGTGTTCCTCGGCGGCGACCAGTTCTGGACCGTGCTGCTCTCGGCCCGGCTGGGGTACCGCCACCTCACCTATGCCGAGTGGGTGGCCCGCTGGCCCCGCTGGAACGACCGCATCGCCGTGATGGGGCCCACTGCCGCAGGCCGCCTGGCACCCCGCTGGCGGCCGCGGGCCACGGTGGTGGGGGACCTGATGGCGGATCTCTCAACCCTGGCCCGCCAGGACGATCCCCTCCCGCCCGGTGACTGGGTGGCCCTGCTGCCCGGCTCGAAGCGGGCCAAGCTGCTGGTGGGGGTGCCGTTCCTGCTAGAGACCGCCGACCGGCTGGCGGCCCTGCGGCCCGGCTGCCGCTTCCTGCTGCCGGTGGCCCCCACCACCTCGGTGCGGGAGCTGCTGGCCTACGGCGGGCCCTCCAACCCGCTCAACCGGCGCCAGGGGACCGGTGAGCCCGAGCTTCGGGGCGACGAGATCGTCACGGCGGCCGGCACCCGCATCCTGCTGCTGGAGCAGCACCCCGCCCATGCCGCCCTGAGCCAGTGCGCCCTGGCCCTCACCACCGTCGGGGCCAACACGGCCGAACTGGGGGCCCTGGCGGTGCCGATGATCGTCCTGGTGCCCACCCAGCATCTGGCGGTGATGCAGGCCTGGGACGGCTGGATGGGGCTGGTGGCCCGGCTGCCCCTGCTGCGGCGCCTGGTGGGGGTGGCCCTCACCGCCTGGCGCATGCGCCACCGGGGCTTCCTGGCCTGGCCCAACATCTCCGCCGGCCGCGCCGTGGTGCCGGAACGGGTGGGGCCGATCGAACCGGCCCAGATCGCCGCCGAGGCGGCCGACTGGCTGGCCCATCCCGAGCGCCTGGCGGCCATGGCCGACGACCTGCGCAGCCTGCGGGGAGCCCCGGGGGCCGTGGCGGCCGTGGCGGCGATGGTGCGGGGCCTGCTGCCGCCGCCCGAACCCTCCGGGCGGCCGGTTCGATCTGGATAGGATTTCCCCAGCCATTGCCCCCTTTGGGGTCTGCGACCATGCCCCTGAGCGATTCCGCCCCCCTCCAGAGCGTCGACGAGGCTGACCTGCGGGCCCGACTGACCCCCGAGCAGTACCGGGTGGCCCGCGAGGGGGGCACGGAGCGGGCCTTCACAGGCGCCTACTGGAACAACAAGGCCACCGGGATGTACCACTGCGTCTGCTGCGGCAGCGAGCTGTTCAGTTCCGCCGCCAAGTTCGATTCCGGCACCGGCTGGCCCAGCTTCTGGGAGGGTGTCGGATCCGGGGCGATCACCACCCACACCGACCGCAGCCACGGCATGGAGCGTACCGAGATCCGCTGCGCCAACTGTGACGCCCACCTCGGCCATGTCTTCAATGACGGCCCCGCCCCCACCGGCCAGCGCTACTGCGTCAATTCCGCATCGCTGCGGTTCGCCGAGGGCTGAGGCCGCCCCCCGGCCGCTTCACCAGGGATCGTCGAGGATCTCCGGCTCCACATCCACCGGCTCCTTCGGCCGGGGGGACGGGGGCTGCGGCCGTGAGGGGGCTGGGGGACGTTCCGCCCGCAGGGGATCCCGCTCCCGCACGGGGGCATCAACGTCGGCGTCCAGGGCGCGATCAAGGTCGCGGTCAGGGGGGGCGACGGCGGATCCGTAGGACTCCGGTTCGAAGGCGGGCTGCCCCCGGTAGCGCTCCCTGTCGTCGCGCGGCTCCGGGTAGGGAGTTTCGGGGTAGCGATCGTCTGGATAGCGATCCTGTCGGTAGCGATCGTCTTCGTAGCGCTGCTCCCCGTAGCGCTCCTCGCCGTAGCGGTCGTCAGAACGGGCCGGGTTGCGGCCACTCTCCCGGCCGTAGGGGTCGGCGGGGGCCGGGCGGGGTTCGGGGCGCTGGCGCGGCTCCGGGGCGTCGTCGTCGAGGTAGCGGCGCTGGCGCAGGGGCTCCCGTTCGCGCCGTTCCTCCAGCTCCACGTACTCCAGCTCCTCGGCGGGCTGGAAGCTGCGGCTGGTGGCCGGTTGGATGCGGCGCTGCTCCTGGGCGCTGGGCTGGCCCGCGGGCAGCTGGTTCTCGGCGGGAACGGCCCCGGAGCGGAAACGATCCCGCTCCTCCTGCTCCCAGCTGGCGCCGCCGATGCCGAGCTTCTCCAGCAGGCCGGTGCCCAGCTGCTTGAGCTTCTCCTCGGCGCCCTCGTAGACGATGATCCGGTCGGGGCCGCTGCTGACCACCTCCCCCACCGGCATCTCCCAGGTGCTGAGCACCCCTTCCCCCAGCAGGGGAACGCCGAGGGCGCCGATCACCAGGGTGGTGAGCTCACCGGTCTCGATGTCGAAGCTGAAGCCGAGCACCCGGCCGAGCTGCTCGCCAGATTCGGTGATCACCTGGCAGTTGATGACCTTGCTGTAACGCTCGGGATTGAAGCTTTCGGCCAGGGAATCGACCGAATCCACCAGGATCACGTCCCCCACCTGGCGGATGCGATCCAGCGGCATCCAGCGGGGCAGGCCCGGCAGGAAACGGGTGAGGGGGTTGTCCCGCAGGCCCAGGGCCACCACCTCGCGCCGGTCGATGTCGACCACCACCTCACCGACGACGCCCAGCCGCCGGCCGGTGTCCCGGGTGATCACCTGGGTGCCCATCAGTTCGGAGCGCAACCAGAGGCGGTCGCTGGTGGCGGCGGGCTCGGTGGAGGGGGGAATCGGGGAGGTCAAATCCGGAGATCGGGGCTGGACGGCAGGGGGAACGGGAGCGACTTCACGGCCTGGAACAGCCTGGTCGGCCCATTGTGGCCCACGCCGTCGGCTCAGGCCGCCGGCGGCAAACCGACCACCTGGGTGTGGGAGCCGCGGGCCTGGGTGACGCCGATGGTGCGGGTGGCCGCGGCGATCATCGGCCGGCGGTGACTGACCACCATGAACTGGGCCTGGTCGGCCTGGGCGGCAATCAGGGCCGCCAGCCGCTCCACGTTCACCCCATCGAGGAAGCTGTCCACCTCGTCGAGGGCATAGAAGGGCGAGGGACGGAAGCGCTGCAGGGCGAACAGGAAGCTCAGGGCGGTCAGGGATTTCTCACCGCCCGACATCGAGGCCAACCGCCGCACCGCCTTGCCCTTGGGGTGGGCCACCAGGGTCAGGCCGCCCTCCAGGGGCTGCTCGGGGTTCTCCAGCTGCAGGTGTCCCTCGCCATCGGACAGGCCGGCGAAGATCGTCTGGAAATGGCCGTCCACGGCCCGGAAGGCCTCCATGAAGGCCTCCTGGCGCAGGGTGGCCACCGTTTCGATCCGCAGCAGCAGTTCCTCCCGCTCCTTACTGAGCACCTCCAGCCGGTCGTCCAGGTCGGCCAGACGCTGCTCCAGCTGCTCGAGCTCCTCCAGGGCGAGCATGTTGACCGGCTCGAGGGCCTCCATGCGCTGCTGCAGGTGGCGCAGGCCCTGCTGCAGCGCCTCCAGGCCCCCCTCGCGCACCTCCTCGCTCAGCTCGGGCCGGGGTTCGGGCAGCTCCCGTTCCATCTGGGCCAGCCGCAGGCCGTGGCTGCGCTGCTCCTCGGCCAGGGCCAGCCGTTCCTCCTGGCGCCGCTGCAGCTCCCACTGGCGCTGCTGCAGGGCCTGGCGCTGGCCGGCCAGCTGGGCTTCGGCCCCATCACGGGCACGGCGCCGTTCGCCGAAGCGGGCCTGCAGGTCGCTCTGCTGGCGCTCCAGCAGGGTGCGGCGCTCCTGCTCCGCCTGCTGCCGCTCCTTCCACAGATGGCGTTCGCCCACCAGGGCCTGCACGGCCTCCACCAGCCGCCGTTCCTCCCCGGCCAGGACCTCCAGCTGGCTGCCCAGCCGTTCGGCCCCCAGGGCCCGCTCGCGCCGCTCCGCCTCCAGACCATCCCGCTGGCGCCGGGCCTCCACCAGGGCCTGGTCGGCCCGCTCCAGCTCGCTCTGCAGCCCCTGCCAGCGGGCGCTGTCGTCGTTGCCGCTGGCGGCCCGCTCGGCCTCCTCCAGCTCCGCCAGGGCCTGGCGCAGGGGGGGCAGGGTCTGCTCCAGCAGCTCCATCCTGGCGCGGTCGGCCCGGTGGGCTTCCTGCAGCTGCTGCAGCCGGCTGCTCACCTGGTCGCGCCGTTGCAGCCGCGGGGCCAGGGTGCGCTCGGCGGCGCCGCGTTCAGCCTGGAGGGCCGCCTGGCGCTGCTGCAGCTCCAGCAGGGCCGGCCGGGCCTCCTCCAGGCCCCGGCCCAGCTCCGCCTCGCGGCGGCGGCAGGCCAGCAGGCTCTCCCCCAGCTCCAGCAGCCGCTGCCGCAGGGGCTCGGCCTCGTCGCCCTCGCTGCTGCGGCCGAAGCCCAGCTGGCCGGAGCGCTGCTGCAGGCTGCCGCCGGTCATGGCGCCGCTCTTCTCAAGCAGTTCGCCTTCCAGCGTCACGGCGCGGCAGCGGCCCAGTTCCCGGCGGGCGTCGGAGAGGGTGGCGAACACCAGGGTGTCGCCGAACACATACCGGAACACGTCGGCGTAGACGGGCTCGTGGCGGATCAGATCCACCGCCCGCCCCACCAGGCCTCCGGCACCGCCACTGCCGCCGGCGCTGCCCCGCTGCAGGGCCGCCCCCCCCGCCGAGCCACCACTGCCGCCCCGGATGCGGTTGAGGGGCAGGAAGGTGAGGCGGCCGGCCCGGCGTTGCTTGAGCAGCTCGATTGCCCGGGCGGCGATGCGGTCGTCCTCCACCACCACCTGGGCCAGGCGCCCCCCCGCCGCCATCTCCAGGGCCACCCGTAGCCGCTCCTCCACCTCGCCCAGCTGGGCCACCGAGCCGTGGATCCCCTCGAGGCCCGCCTCCAGCAGCAGGCGCAGGGCGCCGGTGCCGCGGCTTTCCTGCAGGGTCTCGCGGCGGCTGTCGAGGCGGGCGATCTCCCGCTCGAGGCTGGTCTGCTCCTGCTCCAGCCGCGCCCGGGTGCGCTGCTGCAGGGCCAGGGCCTCGGCCAGCTCCTGGGCCTGCCGCTGGCGATCCTCCAGGTCGGCCCCCAGGCGCTGCTCCTGCTGCGCCAGGGCCGCCAGGGCGGCGGTGCCCTCCGCCTGGGCCGCGTCCTCCTGCCGTTCCTCGCCGCCGAGTTCCTCGAGCCGCTCGCCGGCCTGCCGCAGCCGTTCCTCCAGCTGCTGCCGTTCGGCCAGCAGGGGCGCCAGCTGCTCCTGCAGCTGCTGGCGCCGCCGGCTGCGGCCCTGCTGCTCCTCCAGCCAGCTGCCGGAGCGCCCGGCCACCTCCCCGAGCCGCCGGCGGGAGAGCTCCACCGCCGCCTCGGCCCCGCGGCAGCGGGCGTCGGCAGCCGCGATGGCGCCGTCATCGGCCTGGCCATCGAGGGCCTGGCGCTGGTGGCGCAGCTCGGCCTGGTTCTGCTGCAGGTCCTGGCGACGGCGCTGCAGTTCCTCGGCCTGGTGGCCGTGACGTTCCGCCTGGCGGGCCAGCTCCCGGCCGCTGGTCTCGAGGCCGGCCAGTTCGGCCTGCACCGCCAGCAGCTGGTCTTCGCCCAGGGTCTTGACCTCCGCCTGCAGCTGCTCGAGGGCGGCGGCGGCGGCGACCACCCCGGCTTCGGCGGCCACGATCGCCTCCCGCTCCTGCTCCTGCTGGCGGTCGAGGCGCTCCAGGCGGCCGGTGAGGTCGAGGCTGTGGGCGCGGGCCTCCTCCCAGGCCAGCACCTGCTCCTGCAGGCGGCCGTGGTGCAGGCGCTCCCGCAGCTCCTGGTAGGTGCGCGCCTTGGCGCAGTCGCGTTCGAGCTTCTGGCGGGCCGCCAGCAGCTCCTGCTCGACGATGCGGCAGCGCTCCTGCCGCTCGACCACCTCATCGAGCTTGGCCCGGCTCTGCTCGATGCGGGAGTCGAACAGGGCCACGCCGGCCAGCTCATCGATGATGCCGCGCCGGTCGCGGGCGCTCATCGAGACGATGCGGGTCACGTCGCCCTGCATGACGACGTTGCTGCCCTCCGGATCGACCCGCAGCCGCCGCAGCTGGGTCTGCAGCTGCTGCAGGTTGCAGGGCACCCCATCGGCACTGAAGCTGCTGCTGTAGGTGCCGCCGGGGGCCACCCGCAGCCGCCGGGTGACGCTCCAGTCCCGCTGGCCCCGCTGCAGCCAGGGGCCCTGCTCGGGCACCTCCAGGCCGTCCTCGGCGCTGTCCGGCTGCCAGTCACCCAGGTCGAAGCGCACCGTGACGCTGGTTTCGGCCGCCTTGCCTTCCCGCAGCATGGCGCTGTTGATCAGGTCGGGGAGCCGCTCGGCCCGCATGCCCCGGCTGGTGGCCAGGCCCAGGCAGAACAGCACCGCATCGAGGATGTTGCTCTTGCCGGAGCCGTTCGGGCCCGTCACCACCGTGAAGCCCTCCTGCAGCGGGATGGTCATCGACCCGCCGAAGGATTTGAAGTGGGTGAGCTCGACCTGATTGATGTGAACCAACGGGCTCATGCATCAGGCAGCGGCACTTTAGCCGAGGTGCTGACGAACTCAAGTCACCCTCTCTACGGTGAAGCCACGTCGGCCTCCCAACCCTTCCCCATGGAAACGGACACCTCCCATCCCCCTGCGGACCCGGCCCGGATGGCGGCTCCGGAACCCGCGACGGCCGGTGATGCCCAGCAGGTGCAGAACCAGTTCAGGGAACGCTTCGAGAGCCTGCTGCCCAGCATCCAGAAGGAATGGCCCGACGTGGCCCGCCACACCCTGGAGGCCACCCGGGGCAGCTTCGATCACGTGGTGGAGGTGATCAGCCACCAGAGCGGCGTCACGGCCTCCGGCGTGAAGCAGCAACTGCTGGATCTGGTCAACGTCACCGGTGAGCAGGCGGGCCACGTGGTGGACGCCCTGCGCCCCCTGGAGGACCAGCTCGAGCACCTGCTCGACGACCTCAACACCACCCTGCGGCCCCGGATCGAGAAGCCGGTGCGGGAGCGGCCCCTGATGGCCCTCGGCATCGCCGCCGGCGTGGGGTTGGTGGTGGGGCTGCTGCTGTCGTCAGGGCGACGTTCGGCATGACGGGTTCGAACTTCGCCCGCGTCACGGCGCTGATCAGCTCGGTGATGGACCTGCACGTGCGCATCGCCCTGCAGGAGGCCGATAAGGAAAAGCGGCGCCTGGTGGGCGGTGGGGTGATGCTCGGCATGGGCCTCACCCTGATGACCCTGGCGCTGGTGGCGGCCGAACTGGTGCTGCTGCTCTGGATCCGGGAGGCCTTCGGCCTCAGCTGGCTGCAGGCCGCGGCGGCCGTGGCCGCCATCGACCTGGTGCTGGCGGGGATCAGCCTGCGCATCGGCGGCCAGATGCTGAAGGGCCCCTACCTGCCGGAAACCACCGCCGGGTTGATCCGCACCACCCGGGCGCTCACCGGCAAGTCCTGAGCTCCTCAGGTCTCAGAAGCCCATCTCCAGCCGCAGGCTGCGCAGGGTGCCCCGGTCGGCCCGGGCCGTGTCGGCCACCTCCAGGGTCCAGGTGCCGCTGGGATCTTTGCCCTTCAGGCCCGCCAGGGCGGGGGCATTCACCGCGTCGTAGGTGACCTTGAGGTTGTCGGTGCCGCCGCCGGCCCGGTCGTGCAGCAGCACGGGGGCGGCCCCCAGGGCGGCGGGCGGCAGCAGCCGCACGACCAGATCGCCGATGAAGGTGTGGTCGAGATCCACCGCCACCCGGATCGACTGCAGCGGGCCCGGGGCGGCCACCGGCAGGGTGAGGGTGGCGGTCTGGAAGTCGTTGATCGGCACGTCCTGCACCGCCTGGAACACCAGGGCTGCCGCCGGCTGGGGCGGACGGGCCAGTTCCACCGCCTTGCGGGCGCTCACCCGCCCGTAGCCGTAGAAGGGGCTGCGCCCGCTGGCGTCGTAGTTGCCGCCGGCGGTATCGATCCGGACGCAGGCCTGCCGCAGGATCTCCCGCACCTCGTCCCAGCGCAGGGCCGGATTGCGCGCCAGCACCAGGGCCGCCACCCCGGCCACGCCGGGACAGGCGCTGGAGGTGCCGCCGAAGGAGTTGGTGTAGTGGCCGGCCGGGTCGCCCTTCTGGGGGCTGCCCTGGTTGTAGCCGAGCCCGGCGGAGCGGTCGGTGGTCCAGATGCCGGGGGTGAGGGAGGGACGGCCGTCGCTGCTGGGGAAGCAGCACCACACGGCCTTGCCGAAGTCGCTGTAGGCGCTGCGTCTGGAGAGGTCGTTGCAGGCCGCCACCGCGATCACCCTTGAGTAGCTGGCGTAGCCGTCGTTGTCGACGCTCTCGTTGCCGTTGCCCGCCGCGAACAGGACCACGCAGCCCTTGCCGCTGCGGCCCTGGCTGGTGGCGAAGTCGATCGCCAGCCGGGTGGAATCCGGCAGCGGCACCACCTGGCGGTGCGCCGGATCGTTCGGGTCCCACCAGGCCCCGTCCGGCGGCCCCCAGCTGCAGGAGATCACATCGGCGCCGTTGCGGGCCGCCCACACGAAGGCGTCCGCCTCCGCCTGGGAGCCCAGGCCGGAGGCCAGCCGGATGGGGATCAGCCGGGCGCCGGGGGCGACGCCGGTGGCGCCGAACTGACCGTTGGCGCAGGCCACCCCCGCACAGGCCGTGCCGTGGTCGTCGCCGCGGCCGGGGCGGGGATCACCGCTCTGGCGGGTCACATCCCGCGGGGCGACGACCTTGCCGGAGGAGCGGAACTCCTCGTGGTCGATGTCGACGCCGTCGTCGACCACGGCGATGATCGCCCCGGTGCCGTCGCTGAGGGCCCAGGCCGCTTCCACCTCGGCGTGGGCGTCGACGAGCCGGCCGTTGATGGCGGTGGCCTTGAGATGCCATTGGGGCGGGAAGGCCTGGCGCCGCTGGCGGCTGGGGCTCACCAGTTCCGGGTGGCAGAACACCACGTTCGCTTCCCCCAGCAGGGTGTCCGCGATCGCGAACACGTCCAGCCCGCTGTTGTCGGGAGCCGCCACGAAATAGGCGTTGCGCGCATAGCTGAGGCTGCGCTTGAGGCTGAGGCCGTGGCGCTGCAGCACAGCCTCGCAGGCCTCGGCTTCTTCGTCATCCTCGAACTTGACGAACAGGTTTTCCGTGTAGACCACGGGCCGGCCCTGGGCATCCACCAGCACACGGCCGGCGAAGTCGACCGCCGGTTCCGCCTTGAGCAGGCTGCGGGCGGCGTCGCGCAGGGCCCCATCGGCCTGGGGGGTTCGGGTGCTCAACAGCTCAACCCCCGCCTCGCGGAAGCGGGTGAGGGTTTCGAACTGGTCGAGAATCCGGTGCGCCTCGGCGCTGACCGGCGACGCCTCAAACGGCCGCTCCGGCATCACCGCCTGGCGACTCAGGGTGCGGACGACGAGGTGATTGTCGCTGACATCGAGTGCATAGGGCACACCATCCTTGCCGCCATAGCGAACCTGAACCATGGGACGATCTCTGTGGGTATCAGGAAGGGAGCCTTCGGCCGGCCGCCTGGCTCCCCGCCACCCTCCGCCCCTGGGACCGTCATGACAAGCGAACGGAACAGGATGTGATCAGCCTTCACAGCACGGTGGATTCTTGATGATTCTTCAAGTGTCAGGGCCCATGGCTCACTCCAGCATCCGCGGGCCTGGGCGATGAGCCAACGTCAGGGGATGGGCCAGCGCCAGGGATGGTTGGAGGGGTTCCCTGAGGAGATCGTCGTCGGCGGTGCGACGCCCGTGGTCCTGATCCGGAAGGCCGGCTTTTTCGCGCTCCATGGGGAGTCACCGCCGGCGTCACGGCCGGTTGTCCTGGAGTTTGCGCCGGAGCGGATCGCCGTGCTGTCCGGGGCACCGCCGTTGCCCCTGGACCCGAACCAGACCGTCAGCCCGGTCTATGCCGCGGCGGGAAGTGATGCCCTGGCCGTTCCCACCGGTCAGCTGTTTGTCCGGTTGCGGCAGGGGTTGGTCGTGGCCGATATGCGTGCTGAGCTGGAGCGGACGGGCTGTGTCATCGCCAGGGAGCTCGACCATGCGCCCGAGGCCGCCTGGCTGCGGGCCCGTTCCGGCAGCATCGCCGAGGCCCTGGGCTGTGTGGCCAGGCTACGGGGCCTGGCCGAGGTCGCGAACGTCGAGCCGCAACTGCTGATGCAGAGCGTGCCTCGCTAGCGGTCCGGTCCGGGGCGGAGGCCCGCGCCGCCGCCTGCCGCCGACGGCGTCTGGGTGGCGCCGGGCTCCACGGGCGCGATGGGCTGGGCGTTGAGCAACTGGTTCAGTTTCTGGGAGGAGTTTCGGGCGAAGCTGTCGTCGATCTGGAACGTGGGCCTGTGGAGGATCGCCAGTTGCTCATCGAGCGACTGGCTCAGGGCCGCCATGCCGGCCTGCGTGTTCAGGTCCAGGGCCACGCCAGGGGCGGTGGTGGCCTGCGCGGGCAACGCGGGAGCGGTGGCATTGGCCAGGGAGGTGGCGACCGTGTTGAGCAGGGAATAGGCGACCACATATTTGGTGCTGAACGTTTCCAGATTCTGGGAATGGCCGTAGAGCTGGCCGAAGGTCCATGAGCTCGACAGGACCAGCCCGGAGGTGATGCCGATGTTGATCAGCACGTTGCTGGATTTCTCCCAGCCCTGTTTGCTGATCAAGGCCAGCGATCCGAGCGCCACGATTCCCGCCGCCGTGCCGATGGTGAGGGTGGCACTGCGGTTGGTGTAGTAGAAGATGCCGACCCTGCAGGCCGTCTGCAGGCTCTTTTCCAGCTCCTTGAGTTGCTCCCTGAGGCGGTTCTTTTGCTCTGGTCGCACGGACTCTGGCGCCATCCCGACCCCGTCTTTGGCTGGGATTCCGAGCTTGGCGAGGCTGGCTGAGATCGTCGAGGCGGCGGCCTTCTCGCTGTCCATCCGCGCTCCCCTGCAGACATTCCAGTCGGCCGCCTTGGCCGTGATCAACACGTACGTCAGGGCGTAGAACGCCATGGACAGCCCGAGGATCGATCCGGTGACGAGACAGTGACAGGCGATGGACGGAACCTTGTGGACCTCGCCCCGGTCGTCGGTCACCGGATGGAAGAGGTAGTGATCGATGCGCTGCTGCCATCGGGCGATGTTGATGCGGGCCATCGGTGTTCAGAACGGGGAAAGGAATCGCGTTGGGCGTCTCACGGTCATGGCCGTTGATCGGGGGGCTGGAGACCCATCGCCGCCAGGGCCCTCTCCTCCACCCACACCGACACCGAGCCCCCCGGGCAGTGCCATTCCGCCCAGCCGTCGCCGTTGGTGGTGATCGGTGTCTGGATGTGCCCGGTCAGGTCGAGGAAGGTGGTGTGGCGCTTCCCCACCTCCATCCACTTGTGGCCGGCCGCCCCGTCGCTCATCAGCACCGCCATCGCCCCGGGGTGGCCAGGGGTGCCCAGGCGCGTCCAGCCGATGGTGTTGACATGGTCGAGGTAGTCGTACTGGGGGCCGTAGGCGCAGTGGCTGCGGGCCAGCAGGAAACGGTCGATCAGGAAGCGGTGGCTGGGCAGCACGATCCGGTACTCCTGGCCGTCCTTTTTGTCGGTGTACTCGGCGCCGTAGTAATCGGCATGGAAGATGCAGGGGTAGCCCTGGTCGCGCAACAGGATCACGGCGTAGGCCAGGGGTTTGAACCAGGCTTCCACCACTGATTCCAGGGATTGCAGCGGCTGGGTGTCGTGGTTCTCCACCAGGGTCACCGCCAGCAGCGGCAGCTGCTGCATCAGGGTGCCATCGAGCAGCCGGCGCATGTCGTACTGGCCGCCGCTGCGGCTGGCCTGGTGGAAGTTCATGTGCAGCGGCGCATCGAACAGGCTCATGTGGCCGCCGGTGTTGGCCGCATACCAGTGCAGGCTTTCGATGTTGTAGGTCCAGTACTCACCGACCACGAACAGATCGCGCTGGGCGTGTTCCTCCAGGTCGCCGATCCAGTCAAGGAAGAAGTCACTGGCGATGTGTTTGATGGCATCGAGCCGGAAGCCGTCCGCCCCCACGTGGTCGAGGGTCCAGCGGCCCCAGTGCTTGAGCTCGCCGCGCACCTCGGGATGGTTGACGTTGAGGTCGCTGCCCATCAGGTAGTCGAAGTTGCCCTTCTCCAGGTCGACGTTGCTCTCGAAGCCGGCCCCCTGGGTGCGCCAGATGGCCTTGAAACCCGGATCCAGGCTGTTGTGATCGACGGCGTCGAAGTGGTACCAGTGCCACTGCATGGTCGAGTAACGGCCGCCGCGGCCGTCGAAGCGGAACCGGGTCCATGCGCTGATCGTGCGTTCCTCCCCCAGGGGCCGGTTGCGATCGCCGGGGTCGTAGGGGGTGGCCCGGTACTGCTCCTGCTCGTCGGCGTTCATCTTGTGGTTGAACACCACATCGGCGTACACCTGGATCCCCACCGCGCGGCAGGCCTGGACGGCCTCCAGATACTCCTGCTTGGTGCCGTACTTGGTGCGCACCGTCTTCTGCTGGTCGAACTCGCCCAGGTCGAACAGGTCGTAGGTGCCGTAGCCCACGTCCCACACGCTGGTGCCCTTGCCGGCCGGCGGCAGCCACAGGGCTGTGATGCCCGCCTGGGCCAGGGCCGGCGCCTCCTGGCGCAGCCGCCGCCAGTGGCCGCCGTCGCCATCGCTGTACCAGTGGAACCACTGCATCAACGTGCCGTTGAATTCCGTCGGTGCCGCCAGCTTGCGGGCGCTGATCTCGGCTTCGTGGCTGGCCAGCCAGTCCTGCAGCAACGCCACCGCCGCCGCGCCGGTGTCGAGGGCCGGGTCCCTCTCGACGGTGAGCACCTCCTGCTTGAGCGCTTCGAAGAGTGAGGCCATCGGGCTGGCGGCGGTGGAGGCAGGACCCACCGCTAGCAGCGCGGCCTGCTTTCGGCTGCTCCGCTGCAGAACTGCCGCAGGGCTGCGGATGCAACGGAGTTGCGGTGCGCTTCAGCGGATGTCGTAGCGGAGCCAGCGGCAGTCGATGCCGCCGTTGCTCACCGGCACCCGGCGGCTGGCCTTCATCCGCAGGGCCCCCGTGAGCGCGGGGTTGCCGCTCAGCAGCCACAGGGTCCAGCCGCTGCAACGCTCCTTCACCATCCGCCCCAGGTCGCCGTAGAGCGCCTCCAGGTCGTCGTCCGCTCCGAGCCGGTCCCCGTAGGGCGGGTTGCACACCAGCACCCCGGGTGCCTCGGGGGGCTGGAAATCGCGGCAGTCCCCCTCCTGCAGCTCGATCCAGCCGGCCACGCCGGCCGCCGAAGCGTTGCTGCGGGCCATGGCCAGCACGGCCGGATCCCGCTCCATGCCGACCACAGCTGCCAGGGGTGCCCCACCGGGGAGGCCGTTGCGGGCCAGGTCCTGGGCGGCGGCCCGCTCCCGTTGCCACAGGGCGGCGTCGAAATCCGGCCAGCGCTCCAGGCTGAAGGCGCGCTCCAGGCCGGGGGCGCGGCCGAGGGCGTGGCAGGCGGCCTCGATCAGCAGGGTGCCCGAGCCGCAGAAGGGATCGGCCAGGGGCACCGTCCCGTCCCAGCCGGTGTGGGCGATCAGTCCGGCGGCCAGGTTCTCCTTGAGGGGGGCCAGGCCCATGGCGGCCCGGTAGCCACGTCGATGCAGGCTGGCGCCGCCGCCATCGAGGCTCAGCACCGCCTCGGGGCCGCTGCCGCCGGGGCGGCCGGGGCTGAGGTGGAGGTGCAGCACCAGGTCGGGGTCGTCCAGGTCCACCGAGGAGCGCGATCCCCACACCTGGCGCTGCCGGTCGACCAGGGCGTTCTTGACCTGCAGGGCGCTGTAGTGGCTGTGGTTGAGGCCCGGCACGCTGCCGCTGGCCTCCACCCGGAAGCTCAGCTGGGGCGGCAGCCACCGCTCCCAGTCGGCGGCGCGCTGCACGCCGTCGTAGAGCTCCTCGCGGCCGCGGCAGGGGAAGCGGGCCAGCTGGCGCAGGAAGCGGAACGGCAGCCGGGCCTGCAGATGCAGCCGGTAGAAGGTGGCCGCATCGGCCCGCAGGCCCACGGCCCGCCGCAGGGGGCGCACCTCAAGGGCGCCGAGGGCCGCCAGCTCCGCCGCCGCCGGTTCCTCCAGCCCCGGCGGAACCACGGCGATGACGTCGAACGGGGAGGGGGTGGCCATCCCCCCATGCTGCTTGCCGGCCGGCGGCCCGGAGGTGGCAAGATGAACAAGCTCGTCTTCGGACGAACTAGGTGGTCCACACCAGTGTCTCGGACAGCGGTTCGATTCCGCTCAGCTCCATTCCCCCCAACCCAAGCGCGGGGCTGCAATGGTTTCGACGGGGCATGAGGAGGGTGACTGAAGCCTGCTCGGTAAGAGCGAACCCGTAACAGCGAACAACATCGTTCGTTTCTCCCGTCAAGCCGCCCCTGTGGCTGCCTGACACTCTTAACGGAGACGGGGTGAGGTCAGCCTTGTCACCCAAATGACCCATGGGGCCTGGAAGGGCCCTTTCACGTTTCCGGGGCAGGGATCGGCCCCAAGTCATGGCGACGGTTTTCTGGACTGCGGTGGCCCCGGGAGTGGCGCCGCATCGCCGATCACGATGAACGGGGCCCACAGATAGGGGTGCAGGCCGTCCGGATCGCTCCGCAGCAGTGCCAGCTTCGCCTGCCGCATCGCTTCGGCCTTGTCCATCCCCGACTTGAGGTTCCCGTAGAACGCCTTGGTGATCTGGGCGCTCTCCGCATCCACCGCACTCCACAGGCTCGCCACCACCGCCCTGGCGCCGGCCCGTTCCCACACGTAGGCCAGGCCGCTCAGCCCCACGTCGTTGTCGCTGGTGATCTGAGCCGTCTGGCAGGCCCCCAGCACCAGCAGCTCGGTGTTCGACAATCCCAGCTGGGCCGCTTGGGCGATCGGGTACTGCTGGCTGTTGGCGAACAGCAGGGTGTTCGCCTTCATCCCCAGATCCGGGCAGCCCGTTGCCACAAAACAGCCGTGGGTGCCGAGGTGCAGGATCGGATAGCGACTTGCCTGCTGCTGAAACTGCTCCAGCGTCGCCTGGGCTCGACGCAGATCGCGGCTGCCGGGATAAGCACCAACCAGATAGTCGGCCTCCGCTTCCGTACCCGGCAGCGCCTTGGCCGTGGGGGTGGGATTGGCCAGCACCAGCGCCCGCTGCGCGCTGCCGCCACCAGCGGGCTGGGCGGCTGGGGCGCCGTTGCGGCTCAGCCGTGTCAGGTAGTGGATCGGGTACTTCTCCAGCAGATACGTCTTGGTGCGGCCGTCGTAGAGCGTTTCCAGCGGGATCTCCCGCAGCTTGCCGGTGGAGATCACTGCCAGCCGCCCACCCGCTTGCAGCAGCCCCCGGTCCTCCAGGGGCCGGATCAACAGGTCGTACAGCTGCTGGCTCCGCTCCAGATAGGATCCCGCCTTCTCCAACTCCCGCCTGTAGGTCTCCACCAGTGCGGGGAAATCCTGCGGTAGGGGCACCGTGACCACCTGCAGATCCGTGCGGGTCAGCGCGAACAACGCCATCGTGTCGGCCCGTTTCGGTACGCCGGTGAGCGGCGCCGGCTGCAGCACCACCGTGCCCGCCGGGATTCCCGCCTGCAGCCGCTGCAGATCCGCCGGCAGGGTTTCCAGCAGCTCGGCAATCTCTGGATACCGCCCGATCAAATCCTCCGCCGCGCGGAACTGCGCCGCCTCCTGCTCCACCAGCAACTGCATCGTCCGCGGATTCGGCTCACGCTCCAACCGCTGCTGTTGCCCCTGCAGCTCGACCTGCCGCAGCCGCCACTGCTCAAGCGCCCGTTGCGCCTCAGGATTGCTCACCTGAGCCTCGATCAGCCGGCTGTAATCGGCCAAATCGGCGGTGGCGAACTGATTGACCCATGTGAAGGCTTCCCCAGGCCGCTTCTGCTCGATCAGCAATTCCACCAGTGAGGCGGCTGCCCATTGACTCTGGCTGAGGAAGCTCTGCCGATCGCTGCGTTGCAGGCCACGCCGGATCTCCAATTGGATCTTCAGCCCCTTCTCGAAGGTTTCGATCGCTGGCTTGGGTTGCTGTTGATCTCGCTGTAGAATCGCCAAATTGGATAGAGTTACTGCCTCTCCGCTGCGGTCCTTCACCTTCCTTTGGATCTCCAGCGCCTGCTGGAATCTCTTCAGCGCCTCCTCCGGCTTGCCAAGATCGCGATACACCGCTCCAATGTTGTTGAAGGTGGTTCCCTCTCCGCTGCGGTCCTTCACCTCCCTTTGGATCTCCAACGCCTGCTGGAAGCTCTTCAGCGCCTCCTCCGGCTTGCCAAGATTGCCATACGCAAATCCGATGTTGTTGAGGGTAGTTCCCTCTCCGCGGCGGTCCTTCACCTCCCTTTGGATCTCCAGCGCCTGCCGGAAGCTCTTCAGCGCCTCCTCCGGCTTACCAAGATTATTATGCACAAATCCGATGTTGTTGAGGGTGGTGCCCTCTCCGCTGCGTTCCTTCACCTCCCTTCCGATCTCCAGCGCCTGCTGGAAGCTCTTCAGCGCCTCCTCCGGCTTACCAAGATTGCTATACACCAATCCGATGTTGTTGAGGGTGGTTCCCTCTCCGCGGCGGTCCTTCACCTCCCTTTGGATCTCCAGCGCCTGCTGGAAGAATTTCAGCGCCTCCTCAGGCTTACCAAGATTGCTAAACACCCCTCCGATGTTGCTGAGGGTGGTTCCCTCTCCGCGGCGGTCCTTCACCTCCCTTCGGATCTCCAGCGCCTGCTCGTAGCTCTTCAGCGCCTCTTCCTGCTTGCCAAGATCGCGATACACCAATCCGATGTTGTTGAGGGTGGTTCCCTCTCCGCTGCGGTCCTTCACCTCCCTTCCGATCTCCAGCGCCCGCTGGAAGAATTTCAGCGCCTCCTCCGGCTTGCCAAGATTGCGATACACCAATCCGATGTTGTTGAGGGCGGTTCCCTCTCCGCGGCGGTCCTTCACCTCCCTTCGGATCTCCAGCGCCTGCTGGTAGATCTTCAGCGCCTCCTCCGGCTTACCAAGATCGCTATACACCAATCCGATATTGTTGAGGGTGGTTCCCTCTCCGCTGCGGTCCTTCACCTCCCTTCCGATCTCCAGCGCCTGCTGGAAGCTCTTCAGCGCCTCCTCCGGCTTGCCAAGATCGCGATACACCAATCCGATATTATTGAGGGTGGTTCCCTCTCCGCGGCGGTTCTTCACCTCCCTTCCGATCTCCAGCGCCTGCTGGAATCTCTTCAGCGCCTCCTCCGGCTTGCCAAGATCGCGATATACCAATCCGATGTTGTTGAGGGTGGTTCCCTCTCCGCTACGGTCCTTCACCTCCCTTCGGATCTCCAGCGCCTGCTGGTAGATCTTCAGCGCCTCCTCCGGTTTACCAAGATTGCTATACACCGCTCCAATATTGCTGAGGGTGGTTCCCTCTCCGCTGCGGTCCTTCACCTCCCTTAGGATCTCCAGGGCCTGCTGGTAGATCTTCAGCGCCTCCTCCGGCTTACCAAGATCGCGATACACCAATCCGATGTTGTTGAGGGTGGTTCCCTCTCCGCGGCGGTCCTCCATCTCCCGAGCGATTGCCAGTGCCTGCTGAAAGCTCTTCAGTGCCTCCTCCGGCTTGCCAAGATCTCTGTACAACCCTCCAATGTTGTGAAGGGTGATTCCCTCTCCGAGGCGATCTTTCACCTCCCTTAGGATCTCCAGTGCCTGCTGATAGCTCTTCAGGGCTGCATGTGGCTTGCCAAGACTGCTATACACCAATCCGATGTAGTTGAGGGTGAGTTCCTCTCTTCTGCGGTCCTTCAATTCCCGAGCAATCGCTAGTGCCTGCTGGAAGCTCTTCAGCGCCTCCTCCGGCTTGCCAAGATCGCGATACACCAATCCGATGTTGTTGAGGGTGGTTCCCTCGCCGCGGCGGTCCTTCATCTCCCGAGCGATTGCCAGTGCCTGCTGGTAGCTCTTCAGTGCCTCCTCCGGCTTGCCAAGATCTCTGTACACCCCTCCAATGTTGTGAAGGGTGATTCCCTCTCCGAGGCGATCTTTCACCTCCCTTAGGATCTCCAGTGCCTGCTGATAGCTCTTCAGGGCTGCCTGTGGCTTGCCAAGACTGATATACACCAATCCGATGTAGTTGAGGGTGAGTTCCTCTCTTCTGCGGTCCTTCAACTCCCGAGCAATCGCTAGTGCCTGCTGGAAGCTCTTCAGCGCCTCCTCCGGCTTGCCAAGCTCTCTGTGCAGCCCTCCGATGTTGTGAAGGGCGGTTCCCTCTTCGCTGCGGTCGTTCAGTTTGCGAGTCATCGCCAGTGCTTTGGCATAGGTGGCCAGGGCCGCCTCCAACTGACCCTGCTCCCTCTGCCAATCCGCAAGATCCAAAAGTTTCTGGAGTTGCCCATCCACCGCCTCCTCCGCCATCACCGCCGGCACCGCCAGCCCTCCCACAGGCAGCAGGCCCAGGCTGAGGGCCAGTCCAGAGGCCAGCCAGCGACCCATCAGCCCAATCCCCTCCGCGTCATCGAGACCCCCCTGGGGCGCACGCCTTGTAGGCCAAGTTCACCAAGCCACCTGGAGCAAAGCGCATGGAATTAACCACGAGGGTGCGGAGCCTCCCGACCTGGCGCAAGTCCTTCCGAACAAGATCCTGCAGAGCGTCTGGCTTCAGGGCAAGGGTGGAACCTTCAGATTGGATCGCCAGCGCCGCGGAGGCCAGCCGCACCTCCGGTTGTGGAAGGCAATCCTTGAGGGGCTCTCCGCGCATTTCAGGATTGCGATCCTCCCTCGGCTTCACCGCCCCCTGAAAGGTGATGCTCGCCACCTGGGCCAAGGGCACCGTCCGATCACCCCCTTTCGAGAAGACCACATTCGTGGGACCGACCGTGACCAGCCGCACCCCCGAGAACGAGTCGCCATCGGCCTTGAGTATGGTGACGACCGGCGGCAGCTGAAGGCGCACCGGCTCTGCGGCCATGGCAGACAGCTGATGAGAGACGACAGAAAGAAGTGCAGTCGCAGACGTAGCGATGGCTACGAGACATTCCCTGCGTCTGCTAGGCATGGATCCGCCAACTAGCATGGCCGACTGGGAAGAGCTTAAGGGCAGGCGCCGGTGGGCCCGCCAACTCCACGAATCGTCATGCGCCCCCTCATCCAGCAGGTGACTCTCCATGGCGAATGAGCCAGGCACCGAGAAGCTTCCCTTCCTGGGCGGATTCGCCAGCATCCTCAGCCTGCTGGGGATCACCCTGTTCTTCTCCGGCTGGATCTATCGCTGGTCCTACTTCGCCTACTTCAACCTGGACGTCAATGCCCAGTCCTTTCCCGCCCAGTCGTTCCTGATCGTTCCGATTCAGATCTTTGTCGGCAGTGTCGCTAATTTCTTCAAAACCCTGATTGTCCTCTCGGCGCTGCCGCTGCTGATCGTCGGCACCCTCTGGATGCTGCACCGGCTGCCCGCCCTCCTGGCGTTGGCGATCCGCCGGGTGCCCTGGATCCGCTCCTTGCGGCCACTGGCGTGGAAGCCATCAGGCCTGCAACCGGCGGCCAGGCGTTTCGGGGCCTCCCTGCTCGATGAGCTGGTGGTCGTCGGCTGGGTGTTGGTCCTGCTGTTCTGGTTGTCCCAGCACCAGGGGCAGGTCGATGCCCGCCGGGATGCCCTGGAGAGCAGCTCCACCCTCCCGGTGGTCACCCTGGTCCTGCCGAAGGCGGAGGGGGTCCTGGGTCAGGATCTGCGCTACCTCGACGATTCCGGTGAGGCCATTCCCGATCCACCGCTGGCGAACAACGTGTTCATCGGCGACCGGGTGCTTCCCCGGCAGATCCGCGACACCAGCCTTTCCGACCCCGACAACCAGCAGGTGTGGCGGCTGCTGGCCAACGAAACCCTCGGCTGGCTCTACCTGATCCGCACGCTGCCCGCCTCGGCCGAACCCAGCGAACGACCGCTGGTGCTGGCGATCCCCAATGCCAAGAGTGGCCAGACGTTGATCCTCAGTCCGTCAACACCGGAGATCCGCCACTGATCCAGCCTCCGCAACCGCCCAGCTGAAGCGCCACTGCTGCATCAGGGACGAGGCGCACCAACCCCCTGTCAGCCTTGAGCTGTGGCCACCTGCAGGGGATTCGAATGACCAGCCAGCGCCCCGACCCCATCGCCGTCCTGCGGGAGCAGGAGGCCCATCGACTGCCCTGGCTGCTGCCGATCCGCCATGGGCGCATGGCCGAGAGCCCCTTGGCCTTCTTCCGTGGCGCCGCGGCCCAGATGGCCATCGACCTGGCCTGGCAGCCCCATTCCGGGGTGATGGTCCAGCTCTGCGGGGATGCCCACCTGATGAACTTCGGCTTCTATGCCTCCCCGGAGCGCACGCTGGTGTTCGGCGTCAACGACTTCGACGAGACCTTGCCGGGCCCCTACGAATGGGACCTCAAACGGCTTCTGGCCAGCGTGATGCTGGCCGCAGACAGCCTCGGGATCGGTGTGGACGAGGCCCGTTCGATCGTGCGCCAGTGTGCCCGTCGCTACCGGCAGACCCACCGGGAGCTGATCAAGCTCGGCCACCTCGACCTCTGGTACCACCGCGTCGATGTGGCGGCCTACCGCGAGGGGGTGAAGCACAAGCCCCTGCGGGAGTCGCTGGATGCCATCGCTGAACAGGCCCAGCACAACGACAACCGCCGGGCGGCCCGCAAGCTCTGCCAGCGGGACGCCGACGGCGTGCTCCGCTTCCGCCATGACCCGCCCCTGCTCTGGAGCCTGGAGTCGCTGGCCAGCCAGGGCGCCGACCCCGTGGCGCTGCGTCGGTCCGTGGAGCAGTCGATCGCGCACTACCGCGCCTCCCTGCGGCCGGAGATGCAGTGGCTGGTCGGGCGCTACCAGGTGCTCGACTTCGCCCTCAAGACCGTCGGCGTCGGATCGGTGGGCACCCGCTGTGCCATCGCCCTGCTGCAGGGCCGCGACGACGACGACCTGCTGATCCTGCAGAGCAAGGAGGCGGGGGCCTCCGTGCTCGAGGCCCATCTGGGAGCGAGCACGGCGGGGTCTCCGGGTGAGCGGGTGGTGCGCGGCCAGCGGCTGATTCAGACGGTGAGCGACAGCTTCCTGGGCTGGGTGGAGGCCGCCCCCGGCGGTGTGGCCAGTTACTGGCGTCAATTCCGCGACTGGAAGGCCATGGTGCAGCTGGAGAACCTCGACCAGGACGCCCTCGCCGACTACGGCGAGCTCTGTGCGGCGGTGCTGGCCAAGGCCCATGCCCGTTCCGGCGACGGCGAGGCCATCGCCGCCCACCTGGAGGCCATGGGGGACCCCGATGGACTCCTGGCCGACTTCGCCGGGGCCTACGCCGACCAGAGCCGCGCCGATCACCAGCGCCTGGTGGCGGCGATCGCGGACGGCGAGCTGCAGGCTCAGTCGCTGGACTGATCGGTGGGCGCAGCGATCGGCTGGACGGGGGAACGCTCGATCACGATGTGGGGGTAGGGCAGCTCAATACCCAGGGCCTGGAACCGCTCCACCACTGCCTGCACGACGGCGCTGCAGAGGCTGCGGTTCTGGAACGGACTGGCAATCCAGAACTTCAGCACGTAGTCCGCCCCGCAGTCCCCCACCCCATCCAGGTAGGCCTTCGGGGGCCGATGGCTGTCCACGCCCGGCACCGTGGTGGCGATCTCCTCGAGCAGGCCCAGGATCCTGCCGATGGGCTCATTGGCATCGACGCTGAGGGCGATCTGGGTGCGAAAGCGGGTGCGGCCGACGCTGAACTCCACGGTGCTGCTGTTGAAGAAGGTCTGGTTGGGGATCACCAGCTCGGCATTGTCCCGGTCGCGCCAGAGCCGTGTCGCCCGCAGGCCCAGGCGCCGCACTTCACAGAAGTCGCCATCGAGGGAGACGATGTCCCCGGGGCGCAGGGAGCCTTCGAACAGCAACCACAGCCCGCTCACGAAGTTGCCGAAGACCTCTTTGACGCCGAAGCCGAGGCCCACTGACAGCCCCCCGGCGATGGCCAGCATGGCGGTGCTGTTGAAGCCGACCGTCTCCATCACGGCCACGGTGCCGAGGCTGATCACCGCGTAGCGCACCATCAAGCCCATGGCCCGCACGCTCACCCGGTCCAGGGCGAAGACCCGTTTCAGCAGCCAGGCCACCCCCAGCGAGGGTGGCCCCGAGGACACCATGAGCAGATACAGCACCACCAGCAGCCGCGTCAGGTCGCCGACGTTGACATTCGCCCCCATCCACCGGCCCAGGGGGATCAGCGCCAGTTCGGCCCGGGTGTCCAGCAGCTCGACCAACGACCACAGCAGGCCGCCGAACAGGAACGGGCGGACGAGCAGGAAGCGCAGCGGCTGCATCTGATCGGCGGGCAACCAGCCCTCGCACCGCCGCAGCACCAGCTCCGACAGCTGCAGGCTGGCCACGAAAGCGAGCAGCAGCACCGCCAGCATCGCCGGCTGACGGGTGATGGCCAGCAGGCCGCAGCCCAGGCCTGCCAGCACCACCGTGCCGGCCAGTTGGCGCAGCCCGGGCGGAGCCGCGCGCCCGAAGCGGTGGGACACCAGCCGGCCGCCCACCACGACCAGGCCCACCAGGGCCAGCTGGAGCAGGATCTGGGGCCGGCTCAGCAGCGGCAACCAGCCCAGGATCTGCCCGAGCAGGTCGTTCATGGCGCTGGGGCCAGGGCCTTGATGACCGCATCGGTGGCCTCCCTCGCCGTCAGTTCTCCGAAGGCCACGGCCGTCACGAGGCCGTTCAGGGCCCGGTCGCGCGGGTCCCCGGCGGGCATGAGCCTCGAGATGGCATCGCTGGAGTCCGCCTGCTCAACGGAGCGCTGCATCGCCTTGAGCACGGGGGTGTGCAGGGCCGAGGGCGGCACGAAGCGATTGGTGGGCAGCATGTCCTGGTTGTCCGAGGCCAGGGTGCTCTGGATCCAGGGATTCAGGGCAAAGACGGCCAGGGCTTCCGCCACGCGCCGCTGCCGGGGGGTGGAACCTGTGCCGAAGGCCAGCACCCGCAGGCGCGTGATCGGTGTGGGCGGTCCAAACGGGCCGCTGGGCAGGGGGCTCACCCCGAGGGCCGGCCCCAGGGCCTCGCGCAGCCGGCTGAGGTTGCCGCTGTTGCAGGGGATCCAGTCGAGGCGCCGCTCCAGCAGGCCCTGCACCAGCGCTTCCTGGTCGGGTTCGATGAACACCTGCTGGTTGAAGTTGGCGGCCGACAGCCACTCCAGCCAGCGCTGCAGGCCCTGGCGTTCCCGGCTGCCGAGGGGGCGGCCGGCGGCGGCGGCGATGAGCGCCCGGTCGGCCCCCAGCGGGCCGGTGCTCCAGAAGAGGCTGCGGGATTCCACCGCCAGTCCCACCCGCAGCCCCTGGCGGGCCTGGTCGATCAGGGCGATTGTGGTGGCGGGGCTGGTGGCCAGCTGGCCGCGGTTGTAGCAGGCGAGCTGGGGTCGCCTCAGGATCGGCAGGCCCGCCAGGGCCCCGGGCTTGATCTCCAGCCGCGCCAGGGAGTCCGGGTCCAGCTGATGGCGTGTGACCTCCGGGATGCTGAGGCCCCGGGCCAGATCGGCGTCCACCAGGGTGCGGGCGGTGGAGCCTGGCAACAGCATCAGATCGGGCCCCAGGCCCGCCTCCTGGCGGCGGCGCACCTCCGCGATGAAATCGCTTTCGCGGAACAGGTTCGTCTGGATCGCCACATGCGGGTGCAGTTTGCGAAAGGCCTCGACGATCGTCTGGGCCTGAAGCACCTCCTCCTGCAGGATCGCTTTGGTGAGGGGCTGGTCCCCTTCGACGCTGATGGCGAGGTAGGCCGTTCCGCTCAGCTCCGTGGCGCCGAGGTCGCAGCCGGACAGCAGGGCCAGGGGCAGTGTCAGCAGCAGGAGCGACCGGGCCGCCCTCATCGGAGCCACGGGTGCCGCACCGATGGCCGGGTGGCCACGGCGGGGGAAGGGCGATGAAGGCTCGGGGGCGCGATGTCCATGCTCGATGGGTGGGGCCGCGATCCGGACGGTCTTCAGGCTTGGGCGATCGCCCCGGGAGGCCTTCACTCCCTGGGCAGGCCATGGGTCGCCTCGGAGGTGGCGACCTTCACCCCTTTGCTCGGTGCCTTGTGACTAACTCTACGGGCAGCGAATCGCCCCGGGGAGAGCCGACCCTGGCCCGGCGCAGGACCCTGCTAGGACGAGGTTCTCCCCTGCGACCCCGACCATGAAACGCTGCAAGGAGTTCATGCTGCTGGCGGTCGCGGCGCTGGCCGTGGCCGTGGCCATCCCCGGTGACAGTGACGCCCGGCCCAACCCGGGAGGGCTCGGCGGGCCGGCCTCGGGTGCGGGGGTGGCGCCCGGCGCCGGCTTCGGGGCCGCTGGGCCCGGCCTTGATCGGGAACCCGGGGTCGGTGCCGGAGGCGTGGGCGGACCCGCCTCCGGGGCCGGGGTGTTGCCGGGGGCCGGTTTCGGTGAGGCTGGCCCCGGCCTGGAACGGCGGCCGGTGGCCAACCCCGGCGGCGTCGGTGGGCCCGCTTCGGGAGCCGGGGTGCGCCCCGGCATGGGCTATGGGGCCCCCGGGGCGGGTTTGTATCGCCGTTGACCCTGGCGGGCCGAACAGGGGGTTGCGGGGATCCGGGGACTCAATCCTCGAGCTCGACCTCCTTGGCAAAACTCCTGCCGCCGCGATTGGTGGGGTCCACCTTCACCATCAGTCCGGGCTTGAGATCGGCGAAGCCCTGGAGGCCATCGTCGTAGTCCGTGGCGCCGTCGGTGTAGATCGTCTGACCCTTGACAACGAAGGAGCGGTTGTTGGGGCTGACCGACTGGATCCTGCCTTCCAGGGATCCAGCCAGCGCTGGCGTGGCGACCAGGCCAAGACAGAGGGAGGCGGCGAGGGCGGATTGGCGAACGTTCATGGCAGCTGTTCGTGAAGCTGGAGGGGACCGGCAAAGGCTATGGGCGTTCGTTCCCGGTGCCCTGCAGGCTGTCTGACCGGATGTGACCGGAGCGACAACCAGTCATGGCTGGAAACAAGTTCGGCTTTCCCCTGGCCTGCGGCCCCCGGGGCTCAGGACGGATCGGCCTTGATCAGCAACCTGAGAAACGTCTTGGAAATGTCGAAATCCTCTTCAAACCGCAACCCGGAGTAATGGGCTCCCCTCAGTTGGTTCATCCAGATCAGTTCTCCCCTGGCTTCAATGACTTCCTCATCGGAGGGGTCGTGGAAGCGGATCTGGGCCGGCGTCCCCATGGGCACCTGCTGGAAGCTGCGAATGCAGGCCCCCGAGCGGCTCACATCCCAGAGGTGTCCTGAATAACAATCATCCTGAAAAAATACCTCGACTTTTATGAGGATCTGAAAAAAGGGCGCTGAAAACTTGGGTTCACGGGCTGGAAGTGTTGATTCCTTCATGTCCCTGAGGTGAGGAGATTGGCTCCAGACAGGTTTCAGTGTTCTGCAGAAATGGGTTTAGGGACTCTACCAAAATCAGCAGGAACGTCCACCAGCTCAGTCCCCGTCTGGGCCACAGTTCGGTGACATGTTCCGCGGGCGCCAGGCCTGCCGGGGCCCCTTTCAGGGGGTGGCTCCGGTCGGCGCCTGGGGATAACCGCTCCAGCGCTTCAACTCCTCGATCGTCTGCACGCCTTCCACCCGCTTGCTGCCCAGGACCCAGGTGGGGTAGGCCTTGATGCCCGCCTCCTGGCAGCGGTCCCGCCCCTCCTTGGTTTTGTCGCACTCCACATAGGGCAGCCGATTGCCCGCCTGCTGGCCGAACAGGCTTTTCTGGCGGAAGCAGGCCGGGCACCACCAGGCGCCATAGAACTGCGCCCCGATGCTGCGCAGGTGTTCCATCAGGGCCAGCTGGCCGCTGTCGGATGGGGCCAGGGCCTCCCCGAGCGTGGGGGTGGTGGAGCCTCCGGCCTGGCCCCCATGGGCGGGGGCCGTGAGGATCAGGCACCCCAGCAGGGCGGGCAGGCCGCCCAGGAGCAGCAGGGGCCGCAGGGCCCTGGCCCGGATGGCCTTCCTGGAGGGGGAGAACAAGCGCATCGGTGCATGGACAGCAGCAAAAATCTAGGCCGCCCTCCCCTGGGCCCGTACGGGCTTCCGCCCTGCCGGGGCCTGTGAAATCAACGCCAGGACTGGGAGAATCCCGTGGTTGGACGGTGACGGGCGCCCTGGCGACATGAGCGTGACGAGATGAGCGTGAACGGGTACCGCGACTATTTCAAGGTGCTTGGAGTCGAGAGGGGCACCGATGCCGATGGCATCAAGCGCGCCTTCCGCAAGCTGGCCCGTCAGTACCACCCGGATGTGAATCCTGACGATGCCTCCGCCGAGGCCCGTTTCAAGGAGATCAGCGAGGCCTATGAAGTGCTCTCCGATCCGGAAAAGCGTCGCCGCTACGAGCAGTTCGGCCAGTACTGGAACCAGATGGGCGGCGGCGGCGGTGCCCCTGGCGTCGACGTCGACTTCGGCCGTTACGGCAACTTCGACGACTTCATCAACGATCTGCTGGGCCGCTTCGGCGGCGGTGCCGCGGCTGGTGCCCCCGGGGGCTTCGGCTTCGGCAGCGGCTTTCCTGGGGGATTCCCCTCCGGCTTCGGTGGGGGCGGCGCCGAGCGCTCCACCCAGGTGCAGCTGGATGCGGAAGCCACGATCACCCTGCCGGTGGCCGATGCCTTCCGCGGCTGCGAGCGCACCCTCGCCGTCAACGAGGAACGGGTGCAGGTGCGCATCCCCGCCGGGGTGAAGGACGGCAGCCGCCTGCGGCTCAAGGGCAAGGGCCATCTGCAGCCCGGCACCGGTCGCCGCGGCGACCTCTACCTCACCCTCAAGCTGCAGCCCCATCCCGTCTGGCGCCTCGACGGCGACCAGCTGCGGGCCGAGCTCCCCTTGAGCCTCGACGAACTGGCCCTGGGGGGCGAGGTGCGCGTGGCCACCCCCGATGGCGAGGCCACCATCCAGGTGCCCCCCGGCATGACCCTCGGCCGCAGCCTGCGGCTCAAGGGCAAGGGCTGGCCGGTGAAGGACGGCCGGGGCGATCTGCTGTTCACCCCGACCCTGAAGCTGCCCGACAGCCTCAGCCCCCAGGAGCGGGATCTGCTGGAGCAACTGCGCCAGGCCCGCAGCGTCGACCCCCGCAGGGACTGGATCAGCTCCGCCCTGCTCTGACCCCCCAGCGGGCCCGCCCGGCAAGCGCCGGAAGGGCTTTCCCTAGGATCCGGCCAGTCAGATCTGCCCCATGGAGCTCACCTATCGGCCCCGCCGGCTGCGTCGCACGCCGGCCCTGAGGGCCATGGTGCGGGAATTCCAGCTCAGCGCCGCCGATTTCATCTACCCGCTGTTCGTTCACGAGGGCGCGTCCAACGAGCCCATCGGTGCCATGCCCGGCGCCCAGCGCTGGAGTCTGGAGGGCCTGGTGGCGGAGGTGGGCCGGGCCTGGGATCTGGGCATCCGCTGCGTGGTGCTGTTCCCCAAGGTGGCCGATGGTCTCAAGACCGAGGACGGCAGCGAGTGCTTCAACGAAGGTGGCCTGATCCCCCGGGCGATCCGGCGCCTCAAGCAGGAGCATCCGGCGATGGCGATCATGACCGATGTGGCCCTGGATCCCTACTCCTGCGACGGCCATGACGGCATCGTGAGTGCCGAGGGGGTGGTGCTCAACGACGAGACCATCAGCCTGCTCTGCCGCCAGGCGGTGGCCCAGGCCCGGGCCGGGGCGGATCTGATCGGCCCCAGCGACATGATGGATGGCCGGGTGGGGGCGATCCGCGAGGCCCTCGACGAGGAGGGTTTCGAGCACGTCGGGATCATCAGCTACACCGCCAAGTACGCCTCCGCCTACTACGGCCCTTTCCGTGAGGCCCTCGATTCTGCCCCCCGGGCCGTGAGCAGCAAGCCCATCCCCAAGGACAAGAGCACGTACCAGATGGATCCGGCCAACGGCCGTGAAGCCCTCACCGAGGCCCTGCTGGATGAACAGGAGGGGGCCGACATCCTGATGGTGAAGCCGGGCCTGGCCTACCTCGACGTGATCCATCGCCTGCGGGGCGAGAGCGAGCTGCCCATCGCCGCCTACAACGTCAGCGGCGAGTACGCCATGGTCAAGGCCGCCGCCGAGCGGGGCTGGATCGACGAGCGGGCCGTGGTGCTGGAAACCCTGCTCTGCTTCAAGCGGGCCGGCGCCGACCTGATCCTCACCTACCACGCCTGTGACGCCGCCCAGTGGCTGCGCGACGGCTGAGCCGCACCGCTTGAATGGTGCGATGAACCGTTGGTGCCCCCTCCCATGACGCGTCTCGGCCACGTGGCGGTGCGGGTCCAGGACATGGAGCGAGCCAAGCGCTTCTACGAGGGGCTGGGGCTGCGCCTCACCTGGGATGCCCAGGACTGGGCCTACATGCAGTCACCCGGCAACGGCGACGGCATTGCCCTGCTCAGCCCCAGCTACACCGCCGCCGGCCCCCACTTCGCCTTCCACTTCAGCGACCGCGCCGAGGTGGACGCCGTGCACGACCGGCTGGCGGCGGCGGGCCACCGGGTGGGGCCGGTGCACGACCACCGCGACGGCACCGCCTCCTTCTACCTGCAGGACCCGGAGGGCAACTGGCTGGAGGTGCTCTACGAGCCCGCCGCCGGCATCCCCTCCAACGTGGGAGCCGTCGCCATCCCCGCCCCCACCTCCCCGGCGCCGGCGGGGTGAGCGCACCCCCTGTGAGCGAGATCCACCAGGACACGCTGGAGCTGCTGGAGTGGCCCCGGCTGGCCGAGCACCTGGCCGGTTTCGCCAGCACCGCCGCCGGGCGCCGCCACTGCACCGGCCTCGGCCTGCCCGACCATCCGGCCGAGAGCCGCCGCCTGCTGCTGGAAACCACCGAGCTGCTGGCCCTCGACGGCCTCTGCGAGGGGGGCCTGAGCCTGCAGGGGGCCGGGGACATCGCCGCCACGGTGGCCCTCTGCGCCAAGGGCGGCTGCGCCGGCGGCGAGGAGCTCCTGGCGGTGGCCGCCACCCTGGCTACGGCGCGGCGGCTGCGGCGCCAGATCGAGGACCCCGAGCTGCGGCCGATCACCAGTGCCCTGGTGGTCGAGCTGCGCACCCTGCCGGAGCTGGAGCAGCGCCTGCACTTCTGCCTGGAGGAGGGCGGCCGGGTGGCGGATCGGGCCAGCGGCCCCCTGGAGGCCCTGCGGCGCCAGCTGCTGGGGCTGCGCGGCGAGCGGCGGGAGCGGCTGCAGGAGCTGGTGCGCCGCTACGCCTCCCTGCTCCAGGACACGGTGGTGAGCGAGCGGGGCGGCCGGCCCGTGCTGGCGGTCAAGGCCGGCGCCGCCGCCCAGGTGGGCGGCCTGGTGCACGACAGTTCCGCCTCCGGCAGCACGGTGTACGTGGAACCCCAGGCGGTGATCCCCCTGGGCAACCGCATCCGGGATGCCGAGGGCCAGGAGCGGGAGCTGGAGCGCCAGGTGCGCGGCGAACTCAGTGCCCTGGTGGGCGAGCAGGCCGAGGCCCTCGCCCATCTGCAGCAGGTGCTGGTGCGGATCGACGCCGGCCTGGCCCGGGCCCGCTACGGCCAGTGGCTGGGGGCGGTACGGCCCGAACTGGCCGAGGCGGCCGACGCCCCCTTCGAGCTGCGGGACCTGCGCCACCCCCTGCTGCTCTGGCAGGAACGGCGGGAGGGCGGCCAGCCCGTGGTGCCGGTGAGCATCAGCGTGGGCCGGGAGCTGCGGGTGGTGGCGATCACCGGCCCCAACACCGGCGGTAAGACCGTGACCCTCAAGAGCCTCGGGCTGGCGGCCCTGATGGCCCGCGCCGGCCTGTTCCTGCCCTGCGTCGGCACCCCCCGGCTGCCCTGGTGCGGCCAGGTGCTGGCGGACATCGGCGACGAGCAGTCGCTGCAGCAGAACCTCTCCACCTTCAGCGGCCACATCCGCCGCATCGCCCGCATTCTTGGTGCCTTGCCGGAAGGGGCGGCCCTGCCCCAGGCCCCGGCGGCCCTGGTGCTGCTCGACGAGGTGGGGGCCGGCACCGATCCCACCGAAGGCAGCGCCCTGGCCGCCGCCCTTCTTCGCCACCTCGCCGACCGCGCCCGCCTCACCGTGGCCACCACCCACTTCGGTGAACTCAAGGCGCTCAAGTACGCCGATCCCCGCTTCGAGAATGCGTCGGTGGCCTTCGACGTGGAGACCCTCTCGCCCACCTACCGGCTGCAGTGGGGCATCCCCGGCCGCAGCAACGCTTTGGCGATCGCCTCCCGCCTGGGGCTCGACCCCGCCGTGCTGGCGGTGGCCGCCGCCCAGCTGGAGCCCGGCGGCGAGGGCGACGTCAACCGGGTGATCGAGGGGCTGGAGCAGGAGCGCCAGCGCCAGCAGGAGGCCGCCGAGGCGGCGGCGGTGCTGCTGGCCCGCACCGAGCTGCTGCATGAGGAACTGCTGCAGCGCTGGTCGCAGCAGAAGGAGCAGTCGGCGGAACTGCAGGAGCAGCGCCGCCAGCGGCTGGAGCTGTCGATCCGGGAGGGGCAGGGGGAGGTGCGGCGGCTGATCCGGCGGCTGCGCACGGTGGGCCAGGAGGTGCGGGTCGGCGGCCGGGTGGCCGGGGAGACGGCCCGCCAGGCCGGCCAGCGGCTGCGGCACCTCGAGCAGCAGCACCGGCCCCTGCCGGAGCGGCGCGACCACGGCGGCTGGCGGCCCAAGGCCGGCGACCGCATCCGGCTGTTGGCCCTGGGCAAGGCCGCCGAGGTGCTGGCGATCTCCGACGACGGCACCGAGCTCAGCGTCCGCTGCGGCGTGTTGCGCCTGTCGGTGGAACTGGCCGGCATCGAGGGGCTGCACGGCGAGAAGCCGGCGCCCCCCGAGCCGCCGCCCCAGGTGCGGATCCGCAGCCGCCGCTCCCCGGGCAGCCGGGGCCCGGAGGTGCGCACCGAGGGCAACACGGTGGACGTGCGCGGCCTGCGGGTGCACGAGGCCGAGGCGGCGGTGGAGGAGCGCCTGCGGGGGGCCAACGGGCCGGTGTGGGTGATCCACGGCATCGGCACCGGCAAGCTGAAGCGGGGCCTGCGGGACTGGCTCTCCGGCCTGCCCTGGGTGGAGCGGGTCAGCGATGCCGAGCAGGGGGATGGGGGCCCCGGCTGCAGCGTCATCTGGGTGAAGTGAGGCTCAGAGGTTGATGGCGGGCAGCTGGGGTTCCGGCCGCGGCGGCGCCGTGGCCTCGGCCGGCAGCAGGGCCGCCCCGAGGGCGTCGAACAGGCGCCACCCCGTGGGTTCGACGTCGAGATGCACGGTCTGCCCCACGGTGACGCTCTGGTCCGGGGTGGCCCGCACCAGCACCAGGTGGCTGCCCTCCAGCAGCCGGCAGGTGACCAGCTGCTCATTCCCCAGGGCCTCGCAGTGGCTCACCTCCGCCGCCAGGTTGCGGTTGGTGGCCGGGGCCAGCCGCAGGTGCTCCGGCCGCAGGCCGCCGGTGATCCGGTGGCCGATCCAGTCGCCCAGCACGTCGGCCATCGGTCCCTCCACCGGGAAGCGCCGCCCCCCCAGCAGCAGCTGGGCGGAGCCGGCCACCTCCACCGGCAGCAGGTTCATGGCCGGGCTGCCGATGAACTGGGCCACGAACAGGTTGGACGGCCACTGGTAGAGCTGCATCGGCGTGCCCAGCTGCTGCAGCCGGCCCTCGTTGAGCACGGCGATGCGGTGGCCCATGGTCATCGCCTCCACCTGGTCGTGGGTGACGTAGAGGGTGGTGGTGCCCAGGCGCCGCTGCAGCTCCACGATCTGGGTGCGGGTGCCGGTGCGCAGCTTGGCGTCCAGGTTGCTGAGCGGTTCGTCCATCAGGAACACCGCCGGCTGGCGGGCGATGGCCCGGCCCAGGGCCACCCGCTGCTTCTGGCCGCCGGAGAGCTCCTTGGGCCGGCGCTCCAGCAGGGGCTCCAGCTCCAGGGTGGCGGCCACCTCGTCGATGCGCGCTGCGATGCGGCGCTCCCGCTCGGAATCGATCCGCAGGGGTGCCGGCAAGCCGCGGCTGGCCCGGTGCAGGCTGTCCTGGAGCTGCTGGGGCAGGCTGCGGTGGCGGCTGCGCCGCAGGCCGAAGCCGATGTTGTCGGCCACGCTCAGGTGGGGGTAGAGCGCGTAGCTCTGGAACACCATCGCCACGTCCCGCTGGGCGGGCCGCAGCCGGCTCACGGGCCGATCGCCCACGTAGATCTCGCCCGAGGTGGTGGCCTCCAGGCCCGCCAGCAGCCGCAGCAGGGTGCTCTTGCCGCAACCCGAGGGGCCCACCAGCACCAGGAATTCACCGTCCTCGATCTGCAGGTCGAGCTGGCGCAGCACCTCCACCGGGCTGCCGCCGCGACGGGGCGGGTAGGTCTTGCCGACCTTCTCGAAGCGGACTTCGGCCAAACAAGCGCTGCAACCGGGGGATCCTAGGGTTGTTCCTCATCTGAGCCCCGGCCGAACCCCTTCCTTGCAGTTCATCGATCAGGCCCGCATCGCCGTGCGCGCCGGCCGCGGCGGCGACGGCATCGTGGCCTTCCGTCGTGAGAAATACGTGCCCGCCGGTGGGCCGTCCGGTGGCGACGGGGGCCGCGGCGGTGACGTGCTGCTCGTGGCCGACGCCAATCTCCAGACCCTGCTGGATTTCAAGTACCGGCGCCTGTTCGCCGCCGATGACGGCCGGCGCGGCGGCCCGAACCGCTCCAGCGGGGCCAGTGCCGCCACCCTGACGATCAGGGTCCCCTGCGGCACGGAGGTGCGCGACTGCCGCACCGGCATCCTGCTGGGGGATCTCACCAACCCTGGCGAGGAGCTGCTGGTGGCGGCCGGCGGCCGGGGGGGCCTGGGCAATGCCCACTACCTGAGCAACCGCAACCGGGCCCCGGAAAAGTTCACCGAGGGCAAGGAGGGGGAGGAATGGAAGCTGCAGCTGGAGCTCAAGCTGCTGGCCGAGGTGGGGATCATCGGTCTGCCCAACGCGGGCAAGAGCACCCTGATCGCGGTGCTGTCAGCGGCCCGGCCGAAGATCGCCGACTACCCCTTCACCACCCTGGTGCCCAACCTGGGGGTGGTGCGGCGCCCGAGTGGGGACGGCACCGTCTTCGCCGACATCCCCGGCCTGATCGCGGGGGCGGCCCGCGGCGCCGGCCTGGGCCATGAGTTCCTGCGCCACATCGAGCGCACCCGGCTGCTGCTGCATCTGGTGGATGCGGGCGCGGAGGACGTGCTGGCGGATCTGCGCGTGGTGGAGGAGGAGCTGGCCGCCTACGGCCATGGGCTCAGCGAACGTCCCCGCCTGGTGGTGCTCAACAAGATGGAGCTCCGCGATGCCGAAGAGCTCCGGGAGCTGGTGGCCGACATCGGAGCCCACACGGGTGTGACCCCCCTGGTGATCTCGGCGGCAGCCTCCCAGGGTCTCGATGCCCTGCTGGCCGCGGTGTGGACGCAGCTGGGCATCGCCTGAAACGTGGTCAGGCCCCCGCCAGTGAACCCCCCCTCAGCGTGGGGTTATCAGGGAGCGTCGAGCGATCAATCGTCGTAGACGCGGCACTCGGGAGCTTCGGGGTTGAGGTCGCAGTAGACCTCCAGGGGGCTGGGGTCGTGGCTGTCCTCGGGGTGGTGCTCCTTGTACTCGTTGAGGGCCTTGAGCTCCTCCTCGAGGTGGCGCACCTTGCCGAGATTGCCGTCGGCCTTGGCCGATTCGATCTCGACTTTGTCCTTCTCGATGTGATCGTCGATCGTCTTCATGCAAAAACCGGCCGTCACGGGTCGGAACTCACCGCAGACACCATACGGTCGTGGCCGGGGGATCGCCGTCTCCTGTGGGTCTCCGCACACCCCCCGGCCCGGGCCTGACCGTTGCAAACCCGGCGCCGGCGGCTGCGGTGGAGGGTCTTCCGTGGCTAGCAGCGGAATGGACAGTGCCCCGGTTGGCCCATGACACGCATCAGCAAGCGGCGGGATCGGCATTTCATCGACGAGCGCGGCCGGCTCTTCTGGATCAACGGTCCCGATACCCACTGCTACCTGTCGGAGCAGCGCCAGTGGCGCCGTGGCCTTGGCTTCGAGGAGGTGCTGGCCTGGAAACAGTGCGCCCCCAGCGGCCTCGTCAGCCAGCGCTTCGCCAGTGTCCAGGCGGCTTTGGAGGCCTTCCGCTCCGACGCGGTGCAGTGGTTCCAGGATCTCTACCTGCGCCGCATGGGGGAGCAGATGGCGGCCCACCGCAGCGTGGACGACTACAAACCCACGGCGATGCAGCAGGCCGAGGCCCGGGGTGCCCGGGTGCAGCGCCAGCCCTGGCTGCTGCCGGAGCCCGCCGGTCCGGTCTGCGGCCTGCCCCCCCGGATCGCCGATGGGGCGGGACTGCTGGAGGTGCCCCACCCCCGCCGCCGCCGGCGCTCAGGCTGCCAGCTCGCTGAGCGTTAGCCAGCGCTCCTCCGCCGCGGCGATCCGCTCCACCAGGGCCGCCAGCTCGTGGGTCAGCTCCTCCAGTCGGGCGTAGTCCGGGCCGCTGGGGGTCGCCAGGTGCTGCTCCAGTTCCTTGCGGCGCTGTTCCAGCTGGGGCAGCTCGGATTCGAGGCGCTCCAGCTCCCGGGCCTCCTTGAAACTCCGCCGCCGGGGCCCGGCCGCCGCCGCCCTGGCCGCTGGCGTCGATCGCCCGGCGGCCTCCGGGGTGGTGGTGGCCGGGCCGGAGGCCGGTGCGGGGGTGGCGGCAGGGGTGGGAGCTGGGGCCCGTCGCTCCAGCCAGCTGCTGTAGTTGCCCTCGAAGCGCTCCAACCGGCCCGCCTCGAAGTGGAACAGCCGGTCGACGGTGCGGTCCAGGAACCAGCGGTCGTGGGAGACCACCACCACACAGCCTCGGAAATCGTCGAGGAACTCCTCCAGCACGCTCAGGGTGTGCACGTCGAGGTCGTTGGTGGGTTCATCCAGCAGCAGCACGTTGGGGGCCTCGATCAGCAGCCGGCAGAGGTGCAGCCGCCGCCGCTCGCCCCCCGAAAGCTTCGCCACCGGCTGGTGCTGCTGGGCGGGGGGGAACAGGAACCGCTCCAGCAGCTGGGACGCCGTCAGCTCCACCCCGTCCACCTGCACCCGGCTGGCGGCGTCCTGCACCACCTCGATCACCTTGCGCTTGCCGTCCTTGGCCAGCAGCACGTCGCTGTGCTGGTCGAAGTAGGCCAGCTTCACGGTGCCCCCCAGCTCCAGCAGCCCCTCGCTGGGGGGGCGCCGTCCGGCGATCACCTCCAGCAGGCTGGATTTGCCGACCCCGTTGGGCCCGATGATCCCCACCCGGTCCTCGGGGCTGAAGTCGTAGCTGAAGTCCCGCAGCAGGGTGCGGTCCCCCACGGCCACCGCCAGCCCCTCGGCGGTGATCGCCCGCTTGCCGATGCGCCGGGCGGTGGCGGCCATGGCCAGGCTGGTCTTCCCCTGGCGGGCGGGGGCCTCCAGCAGGGCATCGATGCGCTGCAGCCGGGCCTTCTGCTTGGTGCTGCGGGCCTTGGGCCCCTGGCGCAACCAGGCCAGTTCCCGCCGCAGGGTCCCCTTGAGCTTGGCGGCGGTGGAGGCCTCGGCCTCATCTTCGGCCGCCTTCAGGGCCAGGTAGGTGCCGTAGTTGCCTTCGTAGGGGCGGGCCTCGCCCCGCTCCACAGCCACGATCCGGCGGGTGACCCGATCGAGCAGGTAGCGGTCGTGGGTGACCAGCACCAGGGCGCCGGCGAAGCGATCCAGGTAGCTCTGCAGCCACTCCACCCCTTCGGCATCGAGGTGGTTGGTGGGTTCATCCAGCAGCAGCACCTCCGGCTCAGCCACCAGGGCGGCCGCCAGGGCGACCCGGCGCCGGTTGCCGCCGGAGAGCTCGCCGATCGTCCGCTCCTGGTGGGCGGCGTCGATGCCCAGCCGTTCCAGCACCTCGCGGCAGCGGCGCTCCAGATCCCAGGCCTGGCACCCGTCCATGCGGTGCTGCAGGGCGCTGAGGCGGGCCAGGAGCTGGCCGTCCGCTGGATGGAGGGCCAGCTGGTGGCTCACCCCGGCGTACTCCCGCAGCAGGGCCATGGCCTCCCCGTCCCCGGCGAACACCTGTTCCAGCACCGTCAGGGACGGATCCAGCCGGGGCTCCTGGTCGAGCAGCACCACCCGGGTGCGGGCGTGGCAGCGGCGCTCCCCCCGATCCAGCGGTTCGAGACCCGCCAGCACGCGCAGCAGGGTGCTCTTGCCGGCGCCGTTGGGGCCGATCAGCCCCAGCCGGTCCCGCTCGCCCACGTGCAGATCGAGGTCGGCGAACAGGCTGCGCAGGCCGAAGTCCTTGGCCGCCCCCACCAGGCTGATCGCGCTCATGGGGTGTCGCCGCTCTCGACCAGGCCCAGGCGCTGCTGCTCCAGATGGGCGAAGACGCTCTTGTCGCCCACGTCGGCCGCCGCCGGCATCGGAAACTTGCGCAGGCAGAGCACCAGCAGCAGCAGGGCTTCGGCGGCCAGCAGGCTGGCGGTGGTGGCGGGGCTCAGCACGCCGGCCAGCCGGCCGAGCAGGGCCAGGGGCAGCAGCAGGGTGACGCCGATCGCCTCCGGGCGCTGGAAACAGAAGAACTCCTTGAAGCCGATGCCGGCCAGGGCGGCGAAGAAGGGCCCCACCGCCAGGATCCACAGGGGTTGCTGCGCCAGGACGGGGAGCATCTGGCCCGGTCCGGCCCGCAGGGCCAGCAGCAGCCCGCCCAGGCAGCCCACCAGCCAGAACAGCTGCAGGGCCCGGTGCAGGGGGCGCAGATAGATGTGGATCCACTTCAGGGCCAGACCCAGCCCGGCCGCCATCACCAGCAGCCAGGGCCAGAGCAGCTCCGGACCGAGCTGGCGCCACTGGGCCAGCAGGGCCAGCTGGCCCAGGGCGACGGCCGTGAGGGCCAGCCGGTAGCCGAGCACCTCGCGGCGGTCGGTGGCGGTGATCGTGAAGTGGCCGTACACCCCCTCGAAGACGGGGTCGGCGCCATCCGGGGTGGCCAGGGTGCTGCTCATCGGGTGGGGGCGCCGGGGACGGCAGGGGGCGGGCTGCCCACCAGTGTGGCCAGGTCCGGACCCGCCGGGACGATGCCGGAGGGATGCAGGGGGAACAGGGCCCCGAAGTAGTCGCTGCGCCAGGCCTCCGGGAAGCAGGTGGCCGCCACCCCCGCCAGGCCATGGAACCGGCGGCGCCAGTCCCACAACCGGGGCAGTTGCCACAGGGGGCGGCGGCTGCAGCCGAACAGGGGCCCATAGACCAGCTCCATCCGGATCAGGGTGGGAAACAGCACCACATCCGCCAGGCTGGGGTGGGCCCCGCCACAGAGCCAGCCGCCGCCGCCCTCCCCCTGGGCGCTGAGGCCGGCCTCGACCGCTTCCAGCGTGTCGAACAGGGCGGCTTCGGCTTCGTCGTAGGCCGCCTGGTTGCGGGCGAAGCCGCAGCGGTACACCCCGTCGTTGACATTCCCCTGCAGGCGCTCCCGCCAGGTGGCGATCGCCGGCAGATCGTCCGGCGGCGCCAGGTCAGGAGCCTCGGGCGCCGCGGGCCAGGCGTTGAGCAGCTCGATCAGGCGGGCGCTCTCGTTCACCAGGATCGTCCCCGTCTGCCGCGAATAGAGGGCCGGCACGGTGGCCCGGGCCCGGGGATCGGCGCCGCAGCGGCGGTAGAGCTCGAGCAGGGTGCCGCAACCCTCGAAGGGCTGGCTGAACCGCCAGCGGCCGGCGTCCGGATCGGGAACCACCACCACGGTGTCAATCATCGGGGCCAGGCCCCGCAGGCTCCAGGTGATCCAGGCCCGGTGGGCCCAGGGGCAACTGCGGCCCACGATCAGCACGTGGCCGCCCGTCCCGGCGGCGTCCTCCGGCACCGGCGGCAGGGCGGTGAAGGCCCCGGCGGGTCGGCGGTAGCGGCCCTGGCCGTCGGCGGGGCCGAGCCCGCCCATCAGCAGGCGCCACTGGCAGTGCCAGAGCTGCCGAGCGGAGCGCACCAGGGTGGCGGGCGGGGCCATGGAAATCAGCGCTGTCCAGCCCTGACTCTGCGCCAGGCTGGGGCCCTGTGAGCGAGACGTTGATGGTGGCGGGCCGGGTGATGGTGGTGGGGGGCACCCACGGCAACGAGCGCAACGCGCCCTGGCTGCTGGAGGCCTGGCGACGGCACCCGGCGCTGCTGCGCAGCAGCGACCTCGCCCTGGAACTGGTGCTGGGCAACCCCGCCGCCCACGCCGCCGGCGTCCGCTACCTCGACCAGGACCTCAACCGCAGCTTCGTGCCGGAGCTCCTGGACGCCCCCGGGCCGGGGAACCGGGAACGGGAGCGGGCCCGGGAGCTGCTGGCCCGCCACGGGCCCGGCGGCAGCGCCCCCTGCCTGGTGGCCCTTGACCTGCACAGCACCACCGCCGCCATGGGCAACAGTCTGGTGGTCTACGGCCGCAGGCCGGCCGATCTGGCGCTGGCGGCGGGCCTGCAGCAGCGCCTGGGGCTGCCGATCTACCTGCACGAGCAGGACCGGTCCCAGACCGGCTACCTGGTCGAACGCTGGCCCTGCGGGCTGGTGGTGGAGGTGGGCCCGGTGCCCCAGGGCGTGCTCCAGTCCAGCCTCTGCCGGCAGAGCCAGCTGGCCCTCGAAGCGGCCCTGGAGGTGCTGGCGGAGGCCCGCTGCGGCGCCCTGCGCCAGCCGGCCCGGCTGGTGGTGCACCGGCACCTGGGCAGCCTGGACCTGCCCCGCCACGGTGACGGTTCCCCGGCGGCGGTGGTGCATCCGCAGCGCCATGGACGCGACTGGCAGCCGATCGAAGCCGGTGATCCCCTGTTTCTGACGGCGGAGGGCGCGACGATTCCTTTCCATCCCCAGGCCGATCAGGGGGATGGGCCGGTCTGGGCCGTGTTCATCAATGAGGCGGCCTACGGCGAGAAGGGCATCGCCCTCAGCCTCACCCGCCGGGAAACCTGGCCGGTGGAGGCTGGCTGGGGCCAGGCGCTCCAGGACCTGGCCCGGGGCCTTCAGACCCCCGGCTGAGCCTGGGGCTGGCCGGCGGGGGCGGGCAGGGAACGGGGCGGGCCGTTGTAGACGACGCTCAACACGCTGCGACCGTCCGGGGAGATCAGGATCTCGCTTTCCACCGTGGGCGGCAGGCCGAGCTGGACCCAGCCGGGGACGCCGCCGTAGAAGCGGAACAGGAAGCCCTCGGCATCGGCGCGCACCAGGCAGTTGCCGCCGCTGCGCTCGTACATGCAGGCGGCGGGCCGGTAGACCCCGAGGCCGCCGTTGATCACCTCGCCCCGCATGCGGGCGAGGTTCGCGGCGCGGCCGCGCTGGAACGCCTGCTCCTGGGTCATCTGGGCCCGGGCGGGGACGATCGTCGCCACGGGGGTGGCCAGCAGCAGGGCCAGGGCACCGAGCAGGGGCCGGAGACGGGGGGAGGGCATGGTCATCCGCAAACGAGGGTGGTCTGTTCCTTGGTGCAGGGGAGGTCGGTCTTGCTGCCGTCAGCCCAGTAGATGCGCAGCCGGTCGTCTTCGGTGTCGGTGCGCAGGGTCAGTGACTTGACCACGCCGGCCGGGGGCTTGCCGGCCGGATCGGCGGTGTCGGGGCGTGGGTCGGACTTGTTGAGGCGCTGCTCGAGCTGCTGGATCTTGAGTTCGAGCTGGTCGATGCGGCGGCTCTCGGCATTGGGCGAGCCCTGGCAACCGGCCACCAGCAGGGGGAGCAGCAGCAGGGCGGGGGACAGCTGGCGCAGGCGGAAGCCGGCGGTGCGCGGTGGCTGGGGTGAGAGCGACGAACGCGAGACCATCGGCGGGGGGCGAGATGACCGGTGCAAGGGATCTCCTAGCAGCGGCAGGGGGGGCAGGCCAGGCGGGAACCCGGGCCTTTCTTCATGAAGACCCCTCACATGCCGCAATGGTCTGTTACATTGCCCAAAGGCGATTCGTCGCCCTTCCTTACGCCCAAGGGCCAGCCACCGCGCTGACACCTGCCGGCACTCTTCTCTGCACTCATGACCGCCACTCTCCAGCAGCGCTCCGGCGCTTCGGCGTGGAACCAGTTCTGTGAGTGGGTCACCTCCACCAACAACCGCCTCTACGTCGGTTGGTTCGGTGTGCTGATGATCCCCACCCTGCTGGCCGCCACCATCTGCTT
>CALRJP020000011.1:0-124780 GCA_943367585.1 Rhizobium sp. Q54 | reverse complement strand
AGCACGATGGCCTTCAACCTGAACGGCTTCAACTTCAACCAGTCCATCCTTGATGGCCAGGGCCGGGTGATCAACACCTGGGCCGACGTGCTCAACCGTGCCGGCCTCGGCATGGAAGTGATGCACGAGCGCAATGCGCACAACTTCCCGCTCGATCTGGCCGCGACGCAGTCGATTCCCGTCGCCCTGCGCGCCCCGGCGATCGGCTGATCCGCGATCGGCCAGGCCCCCATGGCCTGGTGATCCATCCCAAGGCCCCCTCCCCGGAGGGGGCTTTTCTGTGGGCTGGCCCGGTCACCAGCCAGGCAGATGGGCCGCCAAAATGTTCGTACCAAACTTTCCCATTCCCCACAGCGGCATGCCCCAGCTCCGCGCGGATGGCCAGGGCCCCAGCGGCCTCAGATCACATCTGATGCGGGCGCTGCTGGGAGCCGCCCTTGTCGTGCCGCTGCTGGCCGGCGGCTGCACCCCCAGGCCGCCGGAGAACGGGGCGGCGGCCCCCGGCCCCAGCGGCACGGGCGAGACGCCGGACGGCAGGCCCCTGGTGCTCACCACCTTCACGATCCTGGCGGACATGGCCCGCCAGGTGGCCGGCGAGCGGGTGCGGGTGGAATCGATCACCAAGCTCGGCGCCGAGATCCACGGCTACGAGCCCACCCCCAGCGACCTGAAGCGGGCCTCGGGCGCCCAGATGGTGCTGGAGAACGGCTTCGGGCTGGAGCGCTGGGCTGAGCGCTTCTACGCCAGCCTCCGGGATGTGCCCCACGTGACGCTCACCGAGGGGATCACCCCCCTGCCGATCGCCGGCGACGCCTACCAGGGCAAGCCCAACCCCCACGCCTGGATGTCCCCCCGGCTGGCGAAGGTCTACGTGGAGAACATCCGCCGCGCCCTCACCCGGCTCGACCCCGCCGGCGCCGCCACCTTCCAGCGCAACGCCGACCGCTACAGCGCCCAGCTGGAGGCCCTCGACCGGGAGCTGCAGACCTCCCTGGCCCTGATCCCCCCTGCCCAGCGGGTGCTGGCCACCTGTGAGGGCGCCTTTTCCTACCTCGCCCGCGACTACGGACTCACCGAGGCCTACCTGTGGCCGGTGAATGCCGAATCCCAGGTGACCCCCCAGCGCATGGCCCGGCTGATCGCCCTGGTGAAGCAGCGCCGGGTGCCGGCGGTGTTCTGCGAGAGCACCGTCAGCGCCGAGCCCCAGAAGCAGGTGGCCAGGCAGTCGGGGGCCCGTTTCGGGGGGGTGTTCCACGTGGATTCCCTGTCCCTGCCGGACGGTCCGGCCCCCAATCTGCTGGAGCTCCAGCGTCATAACGTGGAGACCCTGCGAGCGGGTCTGGCGGGGAGCTGAATCCATGCCCTCCGGCCAGCCTCTACACCACGGAAACGAGCGCATCTCGGTCCGCCATCTCTGTGTCGATTACCACGGGGTGGTGGCCGTCCACGACGCCTCCCTGCACCTCGATGCCGGCAGCATCTGCGCCCTGGTGGGGATGAACGGAGCCGGCAAATCCACCCTGTTCAAGGCCCTGATGGGCTTCGTGCGCCCGTCCGCCGGCAGCATCGCCATCAATGGGCTGCCCCTGGGCCAGGCCCGCCGGACCCGGGCAGTGGCCTACGTCCCCCAGACCGAAAGCGTCGACTGGAACTTCCCGGTCAACGTCCATGAGGTGGTGATGATGGGCCGCTACGGGGCCATGAATTTTCTGCGGATCCCGCGGCCGCCCGATCGGGAGGCGGTGAAGGAGGCCCTGGATCGGGTCGACCTGTGGGCCCTGCGCCACCGCCAGATCGGTGCCCTCTCCGGCGGCCAGCGCAAGCGGGCCTTCCTGGCCCGGGCCCTGGCCCAGGGCGCCTCGGTGCTGCTGCTTGATGAGCCCTTCAGCGGGGTCGACATCCGCACCGAGAAACTGATGATCGAACTGTTCGAGCAGTTCCGGCGCGAGGGACGCACCCTGATGATCTCCACCCACGACCTCTCCCACGTCACCGGCTTCTGCGACCAGGTGGTGCTGATCAACAAGACCGTGCTGGCCTACGGCGAGACCGCCTCGGTGTTCACCAGCGAGAACCTGGCCCTGACCTTCGGTGGCCTGGGCCTGGAGGCCGCCGCCGCCGCCCTCTCCCCCGGCCCCGACCCCCGGCAGGTGCCATGACGGCCGTGCTCACCTGGTTGATCGAACCGCTCCAGCAGGAGTTCATGGTGCGGGCCCTGCTGGTCAGCATGCTGGTCTCCTGCGTCTGCGGCCTGCTCTCCTGCTACATGACCCTCAAGGGCTGGGCCCTGATGGGGGATGCGGTGTCCCATGCGGTCATGCCGGGCGTGGTGATCGCCTACGCCCTGAATCTGCCCTTCGCGGTGGGGGCCTTCGTCTTCGGCGTCGGCTCGGTGGCCCTGATCGGTTACATCAAACAGATGACCCGGATCAAGGAGGACACGGTGATCGGGCTGGTGTTCACCGGCTTCTTCGCCCTCGGCCTGACGCTGATCTCCAAGGTGCGCAGCAGCATCGACCTGTCGCACATCCTGTTCGGCAACGTGCTGGGCATCAGCTCCTCCGACATCCTCCAGACGGTGGTGATCAGCCTGCTGGTGCTGACCGTGCTGCTGGTGCTGCGCAAGGACCTGCTTCTGTTCTGCTTCGATCCCACCCACGCCCGCTCCATCGGCCTCCACACCGGCGTGCTGCACTACCTGCTGCTGTCGATGCTTTCTTTGGCAGCGGTGGCCGGCCTGCAGACGGTGGGCATCATCCTGGTGGTGGCGATGCTGGTCACCCCGGGGGCCACCGCCTACCTGCTCACCGATCGCTTCGACCGCATGGCGTGGCTCTCGATCCTCTCGGCGGTGCTCTCCAGCGTGGCCGGGATCTACTGGAGCTACTGGATGGATGCCTCCACCGCCGGCTGCATCGTGCTGGTCCAGACCCTGCTGTTCCTGCTCTGCTTCCTGCTGGCGCCGCGCCATGGCCTGCTGGCCCAGCGGCGCCGTTCGCCGCGGGCCGCCCGCTTCCCGTCCGCGTGAGCGCGTCAGCCAGCGTTGCGGCCCCGGTCCCGCCCGCCGACCAGCGCTGGCCCTGGTGGCCCCTGCTGCCCCTCTACCCCTACGGCCACCGCCGCACCCTGGTGCGCGAACTGATCGCCGGGAGGCTGTGGAGCTTCGAGCAGGTGCAGGGGGTCTGGTACGTGGCGGTACCGATCCGCATGCTGGTGCTGCGGGTGCGAGAAGGGCTGCTGCTCTATGCCCCGGTGGCCCCCACCGCCGAGGTGCGCTCCCAGCTGCGCCGGCTGGAGGAGCGCCATGGCCCGGTGTGCACGATCGTGCTGCCCACCGCGTCGGGGCTGGAGCACAAGCTGCCGGTGCCGGCCATGGCCCGGGCGTTCCCCAACGCCCAGGTGTGGGTGTCGCCGAAACAGTGGAGTTTCCCGCTGCCGCTGCCGCCCGCCTGGCTGGGCTTCCCCGCCGCCCGCACCCGGGTGCTGCTCAGCGATGGGGTACCCCACGGCGACCAGCTCGATTGGCTGCCCCTGGGCCCCCTGGACCTGGGGCTGGGCACCTTCCTGGAGATCGCCTGCTTCGATCGGGCCAGCGGCAGCCTGCTGCTCACCGATGCCCTGGTGGCGATTCCCCCGGAGCCGCCCGCGGTGTTCGACCTGGATCCCACCCCGCTGCTGTTCCATGCCCGCGAACGGGGGGATGAACCTCTGCTGGACGATCCCGAACGGCGCCGCAGGGGCTGGTGGCGGATGGTGCTGTTTGCCACCTACCTGCGGCCCCGGCCCCTGGAGGTGCCGCCCCTGGGCGAGGTGCTGCGCCGCTGTCTGGCACCGGGGTGCCGGGGCGCCAGGGCCCATTTCGGCTTCTACCCGTTCCGCTGGCTGCCCGGCTGGGAGGCCGATTTCGAGGCCCTGACGCCGGGGGGCCGCAGCAGCCTGCAGGTGGCGGCGGTGCTGGAGCGGCTGGTCTTTCCCCGCCAGCGGGCCGCCCTGGTGACCTGGATCCGCCTGCTGGCGGGCCTGAAGGACCTGCGCTGGGTGGTGCCGGCCCACCACGATGCCCCCGTGCCCACGTCAGGGGCCGAACTCACCGCCCTGGCGGATCGGATCGAGATGGGGGAGTGGGCGCCCGATGGTGGGTCGTGGGAAACCCTGGCCGGTATCGATCGCACGCTGGTGGGGCTGGGTCTGGTGCCGGGGGAGTCCCACCGGAGCCCCGGGCCCCTGTCCTAGAGCTCCAGTTCGCCGGGGTCGTCGTCGAGGCCCGTCTCGAAGCCGCCGCTGCCGAGCATGGCCGTCTCAAGCTCCATGCGCTGTTCCATCTGGCGCAGGAAGTAGCCGGTCATCATCGCCGAGGCCAGCAGACCGGCCAGGTTGTCGCGGCTGGCCTGGATCTTCACTTCGAACTGCTCGCCAGGGAGCATGCCCAGCAGGCCCTGGACATTGTGGCGGATGATGTCCTGGATGTCGCCGGTGGCCGAGCGCGCCACCCTCTGGAGCACGTCCGGGGACTGTTCCTGCAGGTACTGAATCAGCGAATTGTCGCTGATCGCCTCGTTATCGGCGGTCAGGAACTCCGGGTTGAACATGTGCCCTCCGGTGTGCGCTGCAACACGACACGCACCCTAACGCAGTCTTTCAGGCGCCTTCTCCTGGGTGGGGAGAGGAGAACCCAACCGGACCGAACCGGGCCAGGGGCCAGTAGCGCCAGATGGCGGTGCCGATCAGATCCGCCTCCGGCAGGGGCCCCCAGAGGTGGGAATCCAGGCTGGCATTGCGGTTGTCCCCCAGCACCAGCACCTGCCCGGCGGGAACCACGAGCGGCTCGAGGTCGTAGGCCATCGCTTCTCTGGCCCAGTCCGGATCCGCCGGGACGCCGTTGCGCCAGAGCCGGCCGCCCTTCACCTCCACCCGGTCGCCGGCCACCGCCACCACGCGCTTGATCAGGGCAGCGCCGGGGTCATAGCCCGCCTGCTGCAGGGCGGCGGGCGGATGGAAGACGACGATGCGGCCCGTGCGCACACCCGAGCCGAAGCGGGGCGTGAGTTTCTCCACCAGGATCCGGTCCTGGAGCTGCAGGGTGGGCAGCATCGATCCCGATGGGATCCAGCGGGGCTCCACCACCACCCAGCGCAGCAGCAGGGCCAGCAGCACCCAGAGCAGCAGGCGGGCCAGTTGCTGCACCAGCCCGCTGGGTCTGCCCGGGGGGGCAGGGGCGGGGCGCGCGAGGCTGGAGTCGCTGCCCATGGCGAAGCCGTCGATCAGGATGATGCCCCCATCCTGAACAGTGGAGCTCCCCGGTGCCCGGGCCCCCGTCATCACTGGCCAATGTGCAGGCGGCCCTGACGCTGTTGCGGGCCCTGCGCCGGGGCGGTCTGGCCCAGGCGGTGCTCTGCCCCGGCAGCCGGTCGGCGCCCCTGGCGGTGGCCGCCGCCCTGCTGGAGCCCGGCGGGCTGCGCCTGCACACCGCCATCGACGAGCGCTCCGCCGCCTTCTTCGCCCTCGGCCTGGGCCGGGGCAGCGGCCAGCCGGCAGCTGTGATCACCACCTCGGGCACGGCGGTCGCCAACCTGCTGCCCGCCACCGTGGAGGCCGACTTCGGCTCCATCCCCCTGCTGCTGCTCACGGCCGACCGACCGGCCCATCTCAAGGGCTGCGGCGCCAACCAGAGCGTCAACCAGGAGGTGTTCCTGGCCGGCAGTTGCCGCTGGCTGGGCGGCGGAGACCCCCAGGGGCTGGCGGCGATGGCAACGGCGGCCCTCCAGGAGCTCGCCAGCGCCGCCCTGGCCGCCGCCCGGGGGGATGGGACCGGCCACCCCGCCGGGCCGGTCCACCTCAACCTGCCCTTCGACGAACCGCTGCACGCGGACGGCAGCGCATTGATCCAACTGACCGGCGCCCTCGCCGGGGAGCCTGCGGACGCGGCCCCGCCGCCAGCTCCGGTGCCTGCGCCGGCGCCCAGCCGCCGCGTCTCCGGGGCCGGCGCGACCCTGGACCCCGACCGTCCGGGCGTGGTGGTGGCGGGACCCTGGCGCGGCAGCCCTGCCGCCTGGCCCGCCTATGTGGAGGCCCTGCGGCGCTGGCAGCGGCGCAGCGGCTGGCCGGTGCTGGCCGATGCCCTCTCGGGCCTGCGGGGCCTGCCGGATCTGGAGACGGTGACGGCCTACGACCTGATCCTGGCGGAGGGCTCCGGTGGCGAGGTGGCGACGCCGGCCGGTGAGCTGCAGGTGCTGCGCCTGGGCCCCCTGCCCGCCAGCCGTCGCCTGCAGCGCTGGCTGGCGGGCCAGAAGGGGCCCCAGGTGCTGGTGAGCGAAGGGGATGGGCGCCCCCTCGATCCCCTCCGGCTGGTGCGGGCCCAGTGGGGCTCCGGTCTGGCGGCCTGGCTGGCGGGCCAGCCGCAGGACACGGGAGCCGGGGGGCCCGCTGCTGAAACGCGGGCCATGGCGGACCGCTGGCGCCAGGCGGAGGCGGCGGTGCAGGCCCTGCTGGAGCGGGAGCTGGCCAGCGGGGAGGGGGAGCCGGCCCTGGCCCGCCGGCTCAGCCGGCTGCTGCCGGCGGGGCTGCCCGTGCTGCTGGCCAACAGCAGTCCCGTGCGGGACTGGGAGAGCTTCGCCGATCCGGCCGCCCCCTCCCGGCCGATGCATGGCTTCCGGGGGGCCTCCGGCATCGATGGCACCCTGTCGAGCGCCTGCGGCCTGGCTGAGGCCCTCGGCGAGCTGGTGCTGGTGAGCGGCGATCTGGCCCTGCTGCACGATGCCAACGGCTGGCTGTGGCGACCGCAGCTGGGCGGGCGGCTCACCGTCGTGCTGATCGACAACGGCGGCGGCGGTATCTTCGAGCAGTTGCCCATCCGCACCGAGCCGGCGGCGGCGATGGATTTCGAGCGCCTGTTCGCCATGCCCCAGCCGGTGGATCCGCTGGCGCTGGCGGCGGTGCATGGGGTGCCAGGCCGGCGACTGGAGACCCTGGACGCCCTGGAGGACGCCCTGGCCTGGGCCCTGGCCCAGCCGCTGGCCCTGCTGGTGCTGACCACTGACCGGCGCCGGGATGCGGCCCTGCGACAGCGGCTGCGCACAATGGCCGCAGATCTGGCCGCCCCCCTGGCCACCGGGCCGATCCCCTCCCCATGACCCCCGTTCCCCCCGCCCCGCAGCACTGGACCAGCGCCGGCACCTACAGCGACATCCGCTTCGAGACCAGCGGCGACGGGATCGCCCGGATCAGCCTCAACCGGCCCGAGAAGCGCAACGCCTTCCGGCCCCTCACCGTCCAGGAGCTCTGCGATGCCTTCAACCGGGTGCGGGACGACCCCTCCATCGGCGTGGTGCTGTTCACCGGCGAGGGGCCGGCCGCCGACGGCGTCTGGGCCTTCTGCGCCGGAGGCGACCAGAGCGTGCGCGGCGACGGTGGCTATCTCGACGCTTCGGGCCTGCCGCGGCTCAACGTGCTCGACCTGCAGCGGATCATCCGCAGCCTGCCCAAGGTGGTGATCGCCCTGGTGGCCGGCTATGCCATCGGCGGCGGCCAGGTGCTGCACCTGCTCTGCGATCTGAGCCTGGCGGCCGAGAACGCCGTCTTCGGCCAGACCGGGCCGCGGGTGGGCAGCTTCGACGGCGGCTTCGGCGCCGGCTACCTGGCCCGGGTGGTGGGCCAGCGCAAGGCCCGGGAGATCTGGTTCCTGTGCCGCCGCTACGACGCCAGCCAGGCCCTGGCCATGGGGCTGGTGAACGCCGTGGTGCCCCTGGAGGACCTGGAGCGCGAGGGGGTGGCCTGGGCGCGGGAGGTGCTGCAGCACAGCCCCACGGCGATCCGCTGCCTGAAGGCGGCCTTCAACGCCGAGACCGATGGGCTGGCGGGCATCCAGGAGCTGGCGGGCCAGGCCACCCATCTCTTCTACCGGACAAGTGAAGGCCAGGAGGGCCGCAATGCCTTCCTGGAGAAACGGGACCCGGATTTCTCCGAGGCGCCCTGGCTGCCCTGAGGGGCCGCGGTCCATACTTCGGTTCGTGGGAGCAGCAACCGGTGTCCGCCTATCCGATCCCGGACAACGAAGCTGAGCGCCAGGCGGCCCTCGACGAGCAACACATTCTGGATGAGGAGTCCGATGAGGACTTCAATCGCATCACACGCCTGGCCAGCCAGATGCTGGGCGTGCCGACGGCCCTGATTTCCCTGGTCGATCGCCAGCGGCAGTGGTTTCTTTCCCGAGTGGGCCTGGAGGCGAGTGAAACGCCTCGGGATCTGGCCTTCTGTGCCCACGCCATCTGCGGCAATGACGTCATGGTCGTCAATGACGCCAGCCTGGATGAGCGCTTCAAGGACAATCCCCTGGTGACGGGGAACCCCAACATCCGCTTCTATGCCGGCGTACCATTACAGACCCCCTCAGGCTTCAATCTGGGGACGTTGTGTGTGATCAGCCCCCAGCCGAGGCAACTCGCCGGCAACGAGCAACAACTGCTGAAAGATCTCGCGGGCATGGTGATTCAGCATCTAGAAGCCCGGCGCAACAGTTACCTCTGCCCCCTCACGGGCCTCAAGAACAGAAGACCCTTCTTCGATGCGGGTCTGCAAGAGTTCGTTCGGGCACAACAGAAAAGAGAACCGTTGACCTTGATGATTTTCGGTCTCGATGATTGCCATGGTATCTACACACGGTTCGGCCAACAACACGGTGATCGGTTGCTTCAGGAGCTGGCCAGACAACTGCAGGCGGACTATGGAGAGAGCGCCATTTTCGGGCATGTGAGTGATGACGAGTTCGCCGTGTTGCAGACAGGCTTGGCGGGGCAGGAGGCGGTAGCCCAGGCGGAGGGCATCCGTTCCCAAATGGCTCTTCAGGGCTGGGTGGTGGAGGGAGTCCGCCATCCGCTGCCCATCAGCCTGGGCACGGCTTGCCTCTGCTCCGCCGACACCAGCTTCAAGGTGCTGTTCCAGCGGGCCGAAACGGCCCTGAAGCAGGCCAGGCTGTCCGGAACAAGCCTGCCGGGCTGAACCGAGCAACACTCACGGGGCCAGTACAGCCGCGTGGGCCCGGGACAGGGCGGCTTGCAGGGACTCGACCCTGATGGGCTTGCCGATGAAATCATTCATGCCGCTGGCCAGGGCCTCGGCACGGTCGCAGTCACGGATGTTGGCGGTGACCGCCACGATCCACGGCCGCACCGTGTTGCCGGCCTGCTCTCGAATCCTGCGGGTGGCCTCAAAGCCATCAACCTTGGGCATGCGCAGATCCATCAGGATGATGTCCGGATCCAGCTGGCGATACTGGCTCAGGGCCTCTTCGCCATCGCGCGCCACGCAGACGCCGTAGCCGAGACGCTGCAGCATCAATTCGCAGACACGGGCATTGACGGCATTGTCTTCCGCCAGAAGAATCCGCAGCGGGTGGTCTTCAGCGAAGCTGGCTGTTATTGGTCCATCTGGCGCTGCAGGTGATTCAGGGATCGCCACCGGCAGGATCACCGTGAACAGGCTGCCTTGCCCGGGTTCGCTCTCCACCTCAATCGCACCGCCCATGGCGAGGACGAGGTGATGGCAGATGGCCAATCCCAACCCTGCGCCGCCATGGACGCGGGTGGTGGTGGAATCAGCCTGCGAAAAAGGCTGGAACAGGGACTCTCGCGCGGAATCGGAGATTCCGGGCCCGGTGTCACGGACGCGAAAGACCAAAGGAACCCTGCCATCGGACAGGGAAGCCTGAGAGGAAACGGTGATGGACACCGCTCCGCTAACCGTGTACTTGATCGCATTGCTGACCAGATTCACCACGATCTGACGCAGGTGGAGAGGATCTGACAGCACGACATCGGGGAGGGCAGGGTCAAGGGAGAGGGATAACAGCAGTCCTTTGGTCTGCGCCTGTTCGGCGAACAGCGCCATCACCTCGGCGAACAGAGGCCGAAGCTGGCAAGGAGCGGAGTCGATCACCAGGTGGCCGCTGTCGATCGCTGAGGCGTCGAGCAGTTGGTTGAGCAACAGCAGCAGGGATTCCCCAGAGTTCCTGACCGTCTGCAGACAGGATTGTTGGTGGGGGGTCAGGCCAGTGCTAAGCAGAATGTTGGTGAGGCCAATCACCCCATTCAGCGGCGTGCGCAACTCATGGCCCATGGTGGCCAGGAAGGTGCTCTTGGCGAGGTTGGCCTGCTGTGATGCAGCCGCCGCTTGACGGGCCAGATCAGCCGCTTCCAGGCTGGATTCCAGGGCCGAAGCTGTGGATCGCAGGTAACGGCAATGCAGGAAGCCGGCAAGGGCCGAAAGCAGGGCACTGCCTGCCAGTGAGAGACCCAGGCTCAGGCGCAGGGGAAACAGTTGCTGATTGAGGCTGGCCAGGGAGAGATCGACACCCACAATGGCCGTCGCGTTGCCGTCCTGGAATGGGGCATAGGCCGACAGGAAGGTGCCCCATTGATCGGTGTAGGGAACGGAACTGACCCTCGGTTTGGCCAGCCGGGCTGCGATCAGAGCATCGGCCGGTGCGTCACCATAGAGCTGACCAACGATGGGGGCGCTGAAGTCATCGTCCGGATTCTTGATAAAGACCGTGCTATCCAAAGCAAATTGCAGGGGCTTGGATTGCCCCCTCAGGGTATAGGCATAGAAGATGTCTGGCACCGACCGCCTGAGCTGGATCAAGGGCTTGGAGACCTGGCGATAGAGCGGGCTGGCCATCTGATCAGGACGGCGGATCTTGGTGTGCTGCTCACCGTCCATCGCCGCCGCCGTGACCATGGCCAGATCCAGCAGCCGCTGCTGGACAGACCTGAAGAGAGTCCGTTCAGCCACCCAGTAGGTAACAATCAGGGCAGAGCTGGAAATGGAAAAGATTCCCAAAGCCAGCAGGATGGAAGCCCGGGACAGCCTGCAGCACCTTGATCCCGAAGGAGCTTCCATGGTGCCCACGCCACCCCTCATCGCATCACTCAGTATCATGCGGATGTCACCGACTCTGTGGCCCGGCGCCAATCGCGATACCTGCTCAAGGCCACGCGAAGATCCGCCAATCGAAGTGGTTTGGAGAGAAAGTCGTTCATCCCAGCCGCTGCACATTCCTGCCGGTGGGAGTCGAATGAATAGGCTGTCAGGGCAATGATATAGAGATCCGAGTAACCTTCGCTGCGCAACTGACGTGAGGCCTCCATGCCGTCAAGGCCTGGCATGGCCACATCCATGAAAATGAGATCCACGCCCCCATTCCTGACGGATTGAATGGCCGCATGGCCATCTCCCACCGCGTCCGCAGTTAGATGCAATCTGGCCAGCATCAACTCAAGCACCCTGCAGTTGACGCGGTTATCATCGGCAACGAGAATTCTGATTCCAGACTCCAAGCTCTCTTCGGGACTGTCCCTTACAATCTCAGCCTGTTCCTGCGAAGCCAGAGTGAACGGCAGAGTGACCGTAAAGCAACTGCCGGTTCCGAGACTCGAATCGACGGAGATTTGCCCCCCCATCAATTGGCACAATCTCGAACAGATGGCGAGGCCGAGGCCGGCACTTTGCTGCGTCTGGGCGGGATTGGAATGGCCAATGAACTCCTCAAAGATGAGAGGTAAAACCTCGCTGGAGATGCCAATACCCGTGTCGGAAACATGGAACATCAAGGATCTCCCGTTGGCCGTGGCCTCCAAGGCTTCAACATCGAGACGTATCTCCCCCTGATTGGTGTACTTGCACGCATTCCCCAACAGGTTGAACAGAATCTGGCGCAGCTTAAGATCATCTCCTACGAGCCATCTCGGCGTATCCGGTGGCATGCTGAGGTGCAAGCCAAGTTGTTTTACAGAGGCTTGATACTGAAAGAGATGGATAATGTCATTGAGTAAACCATGAAGGTCGAAAGTTCTGGGGTTAAGTGCCAATCGCCCGGTTTCGATCTGCGAGATGTCCAGAATGTCGTTGACCAGGCTTAGCAGATACTCGCCGTTTTGATGAATCGTTTCGAGCATCTCCCGTTGCTGCCCCTGCATGGAGCTGCTCAGCAACACATCGGTCATGCCGATCACAGCGTTCAATGGGGTGCGGATTTCATGGCTCATGTTGGCCAGAAACCGGGTTTTGGATTGGCTGGCTGCCAGGGCCTCATCGCGCGCCTGCTGCAACGCGCGGGTTCGCTCGACCACCTGCGCCTCCAACTGGTCACGGGCATCGATCAACTTGTCCTGGGCCTGGACAATCGCGCTTCGGTCCCGGAAGGTGAACACCAAAGACGGCTTGCCCGGCAGATCGACAGTCGCCCAGGACACCTCCATCACCTGGCGGAGAGGCGCACCCAACAATTCCCAGGTGCTCGATCCTTCTGATCCCGAGCTCCAGAACGGCAGGCCAGATCGACTGTCGCTGAGCTCGTGGAGATAGGGCCTCGGGAGGATCTGGCTCAGGCTTTGGCCAAGGCTCTGCAGGCGGGACAGACCCACGAACCGATCAAACGATGCATTCGTCCATTCCACGATCCCGTTGAGATCGGTGAAGGCAAGGGCCTCATCAACGGCTCCCAGGGCCGCCTCCAGCCTCCCGAGGGTGCTGCGAAGCTGGCCGACGAGGGTCTGATCCGGCATGCTCGCCTCAGGTCAACGGACGCAGGGTGGCCGCGAACACCCAGCTATCGCCACGGCGTTCAGCCACAATGAAATGCTCCGAGTTGATGGCCCGGCTATCTTTGCAGATGGTCATCAAATGCAGGGGATGGTTGAGAATCTGCGATTCACCAACGATCTGGAAACGGGAGAAGCCGAGATGGTGGGCGTCTTGATAAGCAGCCGGCAGAATCATGGAAAGGGAATGTCCCTGGAGATCGTTCAATGTCCATCCATAGGTCGCCTCAAACAGATCGTTGATCTCTACAATCAACCCTTCCTGGTCGGCAGCGACGAAGGGAAGAGAGTGGGAACGGAGTTCTTCGATCGTAACCATGAACCTCTCGGCTGAAGCGACCGGCCTGGTTACGAACTGTAGCGCTGTGCTCCATTGGCTCCCTCCCACCCCCTGGTCGGAACCGGGACTTGTGGCCAGACCCACACCCCCTGGCCACCAGCCGGCGGGCGGGTCTCAAGACCCAGGCCCAGACGAATCGGCTGCGGCGGTGAATGGTAAGCTTATAGCGATTTGAGTTTCAATGTGTGGATGATCTGTACATCCTGAAACCCATGGGCTTGCTTGACGCCCAGAGTGGCGCTGAGTTGCGGCAATCTGTCGGTTCGGTTCTGGCGGAACAACCCAGGGACATCCTGATTGATTGCCAGGGCGTTGACTTCATGGACAGCAGCGGATTCGGCGCCCTGGTTTCCGTGCTCAAACGGGTCAAGGAGCAAGGTCAGCAACTGTTTCTTTGCGGTATCTGCAGCCAGGTCCGCATCGTTCTGGAACTCACCGGCACCGAAAAAGTGTTCACCACGTTTCCGAACAGTGAGGCCTGCATCGCCGCATTGGCGGCTCAATCGATACCTGAACCACCAGAAGGCTCGTAAAGATCACGACAGCAGGGCGCGGATCACGGAATAGTCATCGGTGAATGGCGCATTATCCGTGACATCGTGGATCTGGGACAGCAGCCGATCCAGGCCATCGTCATCCGCGAGCAGACCTCGGCAGTGCTCCACCAGTTCCATGAATTCGGGCAAGGTCCCCATCACACCGCCGGGCCGGGGAACTTCATACAGTCCGTCGCTGTAGACAAGTAGACAGGCCCCCTCGCCCACCTCCAGGCTCTCGGACGCATAGGTCGCATCGTCGAACAGACCCACGGCCATGCCCTGACCCTTCAGCCAGCGGCTGGGGAAGGCGCCGGTGCGGCTCCAGAGCAGGGCAGGGGGATGGCCCGCACTGGCAAATCGCAGCGTGCGGCTGGAGGGTTGGTACACCCCGTACCACAGGGTGAGGTACCGGCCCTGGTGGCGCTCCATCGGGAAGCCGGCATTCAGGGTCTGCAGCACCGCCGCCGGATCGCGCAGATCGACGGGCAACGAGCGGGAACGCAACTGGTTGTGGACGGAAATCGAGGGGAAGGCGGCGGCCAGCCCATGGCCGGAGCCATCGGCGAGATAGAGGACGAAGTGGTCCTCATCGAGCCAGAAGAAGTCGAAGGAATCACCACCCAGCTCATGGCAGGGCTCGAAGCGGGAGTCTGCCCGCACCGTGCCGACGATGGCCTCGGGCAGCAGGGATCGCACATAACTCGCCGCTTCCTCCAGCTCCTGATCCAGCCGCACCTTCTGCTGGTGCAACTCCCTGGCCAGGAGCTTGAGCCGTTCATTGGCCTGGTGCAGGCGGATGCCGGAGCGAACCCGGGCCAGCAGCTCCTCTGGGTCGACTGGTTTGCTGAGAAAATCGTCGGCGCCGCAATCCAGCCCCTCCACCCGGTCCTCCACCCGGGAGCGGGAGGTCAGCAGGATGAAGTGGGCGGATTCCAGGGCCGGTTCGGCCTTGAAGGCCCGGCAGACGTCCAGGCCATTCATGCCGTCCATCAGCCAGTCGCAGAGGATGACCGTGGGGGGGCAGCGGCGCGCCTGAACCAGGGCGCCTTCACCCGAATCCGCCACCAGGATCTGATAGCCCTGCGAGCGCAGACGCACCTCGAGAATGCGGGAATGGATGCGGTCGTCATCGACCAGCAGGACCGTGATCGGTGCGGAGCTGCCATCCATGGGGGTCAGGCTTGCACAGGACGCCGCCGCCGCAGGGCCTCGGTCACCCGTCCAGCCTCGACGAGCAGCTGGTCGATTCTGACCTGGGGCCACAGCTCCGGATCGGAGCGCAGGCTTTCCTCGACCTGGGCACAGAGGCCGGCCAGGCGCAGGGCCCCGAGGCTGGCGCTCGGGGAGCGCAGGGAATGGGCGGCGGCGATCATGGCGGGGGCATCGTGATACTGGTGGGCCATGACCACAGCCGAGACGAGTCGCATGGCGTCATCGAGGTAGAGGTCGATGAGCTCCTGGAGCACGGCCGCCGCCCCGTCCCCCATGGCCTGGGCCAGCTCCTCCCAGGCGGCAGCGTCGATCGGGTCGGCCGCTCCCCCCGCTGGAGCCTCGGGTTGGGAACGGGGTTGGTAATGCTCGAGGGCATAGGTGAGCTGGGCAGGCACGATCGGCTTGGCCAGAAAGTCGTCCATGCCGGCCTGGAGGCAGGCCTGGCGATCCTCCGGACGGCCATGGGCGGTCATGGCGATGATCCAGGGCTGGACGAACGGAGCCGGCAGCCCCCGGATGGCCCTCGTGGTGGCATAGCCGTCCAGCTCCGGCATCTGCACGTCCATGAACACAACGTCGAATGGGGTCACCTGGACCGCCGCCAGGGCCTCCGGGCCTGACGCCACGGCGTCGGCCCGATAGCCCAGGCGCTGCAACAACTGGAGCGCCAGCTGGCGGTTCACGGGGATGTCATCGACGACGAGCAGCCGCAGCGGCAGCCGATCGGCTAGGCGATGGCGACCACCCTCCGGGGCCGGTTCGGACCCCAGCGCTGGTGCCCCAGCATGGGGCCGCTCCGCTGGGCTCTGCAGTTGCTGCATCAGGGCCAGTCGGAGCTGTTGGAGTCGCACGGGCTTGGTGAGCATCACGGGCGGCGTCTCGGTGATCGCATCCAGCGCGGACCCCTTGCAGCGGTCGGCCAGGACGATCCAGGGGCGTACCCGGAGCAAGGGATCCCGCAGAAAGGGGGGCGGAGACGTCTCCCCTTCGCAGCCGAGCAACCGACCATCGATGACCACGGCCCCATGGCCGACAGCGGCGATCTCGGGGTAGCCGACCCGCATGGGGAGCTGACAGAGATCGGGAGCGATCACCGGGAGCCCCATCCACCCCAGCTGCTTCTGCAGCAGGCCGCGGAGGGTGGGATTGGCGATCAGCAGCAGGATGGCGGCCGCCGCTGGCGCCGGAATCGCCAGCGACTCCGCGGTGCTGCTGGCCGGAGCGGCCGGATCGCGATGGAGCAGCACATCGAAGGTGAAGACACTGCCGACGCCCTCCTCGCTGGCCAGGCTGATGGATCCCCCCATCAACTCGCACAGCCGACGGGTGATCGCCAGACCCAGGCCCGTGCCGCCGTAGCGGCGGGCCGTGGAGGGATCGGCCTGGCGGAAGGGTTCGAACAGCAGGGGGATCAGCGTGTCGGACACGCCGATGCCGGTGTCCCGGATCTGAAAGGTGAACCGGCAGGGGGTCGGTTGGACGGCCGCAGCGGCCGGAGTCTCCGCCGTCAGCGTGACGACGATCTCCCCCTGGGAGGTGAACTTGACGGCATTGCTCAGGAGGTTCCAGAGGATCTGGCGCAGTCGGGTGAGGTCACCGATCACGGCCGTGGGCAGGCTGGGCTCGATGTCCAGGATCAGTTCCACCTCCTTGTCCAGCAGCCGGGGGACACTCAGATCAAGGGCCTCTTCGATGCAGATGCGCAGGTCGAAGCGCTGCTCATCCAGCTGCATGGCACCGGATTCGATCTTCGAGAAGTCGAGGATGTCATTGATGATCGTCAGCAGGGAATCGGTGCTGCTGTTGATGATGTCGACATACTCCCGCTCCACCGGCTCGAGCTGGGAATCCTGCAGCAGACCGGCCATGCCGATGATGGCATTCATCGGGGTTCTGATCTCATGGCTCATCGTGGCCAGAAACGTATCCTTGGCGGCATTGGCCGCTTCAGCGGCGAGCTTGGCCGCCTCCAGCTCCGCATTGAGCGCCGACAGCCGCTGGGTCGACTCCCGCAACTCCCCCCGCTGGGTCGTCAGGATCTCGTTGAGCTTCTGGCTTTCGCTGAGCGCCACATTCCTGGCCTGGAGCAGGAAAAGAAAGTCGACCAGAGAGTCATGCAGCGGAAAGTCATTGATCTTCAGGCCCAGGGTCTTGAGGTCCTCCAGCTGCAGCAGGCAGGGCGTGCCGACAAACAGCAGCTGTTCCTTTTCATCAAGGCAACAGATCTGGCCCTTCAGTTGCAATGGAATCGCCCCGGACTTGAAAATGACGTGCCGGCCTGTGCAGTCACTCAGACTGGCGAAGTCCAGGGGTACATCGGGGCGCAGTAGCTGGAAGTGGTCATCGAGGGGCTGCCCCAGAAGCTCCGGGCCAGGCAGGATGCGGCGAAGCACGGAGCCGGCGGAATGGATCCGCAGCCCACGGTCGACCACGAGATGGAAGGGAAACAGGGGGTCAAGAAGGTGGTCAGGTAACGGCACGGACGGACCCCTCAGAAACGACGAACCTTCATGGACCTGTCATGCCGTCATCCGGCAGGGCAGCGACAGAATCGGATGGCGGGGAAAGACGGACCTGAAACAGGTCCGTGGCATCGCCCGCGTCACGGGACGCGATCTGGTCGACCTCCAGGGGGGTACGAAAACGCTTCCCCAGGCCATGGAGGAGGCCGGTCACCATGGGGGCCAGCCCTCGACGCCTGGATCGGTACTCCAGCTGCATGGAGGCGTCGGCAGCGTGCGCGCAACGGAACGAAGGTGGCTGCAACTCTGGGAAGGCCAGGGCGGCGCGGGCGTGGAGATTGTCGAGGTGATCCAGGAATTCCGGCAGGGTCTCGCCCGTGCTCTCGAGGAGCTGCTCGTAGCCTTCCGTGGCCGTGTAGGTGATCCAGTATTCGCCAAAGGCCTGCATGATCTGCTCACCCGAGAGGCCAAGTTCCTCGCTGGCAGCTGCCACCAGCCGATGGGTCACGTCGTCGGGATAGGCCTGGTAAGTTGAGAAGAAATCGAGATCCTCAAGATCAGCCCTGACCTTGATGCGCTGCCAGACATCCTCCCCGTGGTGGCTGGTGACCATCTGCTGGATGGCCCGGTTGACCAACCCGTACATCGTCGAACGGCCAGATTGATGAATCTAGCCCAGGGGTTCGAGGGGGACCCGAGAGGTCATGGCGATGGGCGTCAGCCCATGCCGGGGAGTTGATCAAGGCACCACTGGAAGTCGCGGCACACCTGCTCACGGATGGGCTGGTGGTCAAACCGGCGCCCCCGGGTGGCCAGAATGGCCGGGAGCGCCGACGGGGGATCCAGGCTGGCCAGATCGCAGCCGGGCAGGTTGAGGCGCCGGCAGAGGTCCCGGCCCTTGTTGGAATAGTGGAGATGGAAAGGAACCCGTCCGGCCGCCAGGGAGAGAACGGCCGTGTGAAAGCGCACGGCAACCACGCAGTCCGCCAGGGCGAACAGGGCCATGGCGAGCTGCCAGCTCGGGACGGCCGGATCGGCGACGAACGGGTTGAGGATGGCGGTGCCGGGGGCACGGGCCTGGATGGCGGCGGCCACCTCCAGGTCATTGTCCGAACCATAGGCACCCGATTGGATCAACACGATGGGCCTCAGTCCTGCCCCGGTGAGTTCAACGCTGAGCTGGGCCATTCGGGCGACGAAGGCCCCATTGTCATGGCCGTACATGCTGTCGAAACCGCGCACGGACAGCAGGGCCGCCTGGCCTGGATCAATGGCCAGGCGGTCCAGGCATTGGCGCGCAGCGGCCTCCGCCGGGGATGAACTCTCCAGAGCGAAGGCGACGTCGTAGGACAAACGTGCCGGCACCCCGGCGGCACAGAGTCGCTGGTGACTTTCGGCATCCCGCACACAGACAGCGGCCAGGCGCTTGAAGTAGCGCTGCAACAGGAGAAAGCTGAGGCCGTGGCAGGAGCGGGGAATCGATTGGCCGAACAGGATGGTGCGCTTCGGACTGTGCCTCAGCTCGGCCAGATTCTGCAGGAACGCCTTGGTGACGAACCACTCACGCGAATTGTTGAAAATATCACCGCCAACGCTGACGTAGGCCCCACAGTTCCTGGGGCGATCGGGCAGGAAGGTGACACCAAGGGATGGATCGGGCCGCTCATCCTGGACGCAACCCACCAGTTCTGCGTCAGGAAGGAGTTTGCGGAAAGCACTGTAGATCGCTGCATCCCCCAGATTCAGGGTGCTGTAGGCGTTGATCAGGCCAATGCGCACGGGAGATGGCAGCAGGTAGAAACAGTTCTGGTCTTGATGGGGGAACGTCTGGCGCCTTCCTCAGGTGGCGCCTTCCCCAGATCTACAGAATGAAACAGGAGCATGAGACTCACTCTCATCGTATCAGTCCAACACAGATATGGCTCCGCGGACGGTCCGCCTTCAGAGAAGCGAAGAGCAGAATCCACGGCCGCCTGGACTGGGAGCTGGCCGCCAGATCCTTGAATCAGCGCCGAGCGATGGCGTCAAAGCCGCCACCATCCAACTGAGGCGTGGTGATCAACCAAAGGAGCGATGCGGGGCAGAACCCAGAATGAAGGAGGCAATGCTGAGATCAGAGCAGATTCTTCGCCGGGCATGAGGTGTTGCGAGAAAAAGTCTTCACCTCGCAAAAGAAAGCACGATAGGCATGATCTCACTCAAAATGGATGGGGTTGGGCCCCAATACTTCGAATATGGCGTCCCGTTGAAATCAAGCAGACCGGATGAGTCGACGGAGTTTCCCTTTCACCATCTCATAGGTAGGAATCGCACGGGCCAACTTACGGTAAGCCGCTGCGATGCCCAGCAGGCTAGCCGGACGCTGGCCAGCAAATGCAGTTCGATCCAGCAGGGCAAACCATTGATCCTGAAAGTTCGCCGCATAATCAGCGTGCCAGGGCTTCACCTTACCCAAGAAATGGATAATGCCGTCGGAGAAGTTCTTATCGGCCTTGCCCTTGGACGTGTTCCATTTAGGATCGAGGATCAGCCAATCATCGGCCAGGACGATGTTCAAAGCATCCTGATCCATTTGATCAAGCAAGTCATGGTTGTCACGGGCCGTCATCAAGGCTTTCGACTGAATCTGACGCTCTCGCCAGGCGTCGAGATCCATGACAATCACCCCTGAGTTGAAGTAGTGGTGGGGATTCTTTAGCTTCAGTTTTTCGCGGAGGCGCTGCTGCTGCTCCGGGGTGGCGATGCCACCATCAATCACACAGGCACTGGATTTGCCTTGCAGATCAAGTGATTGCAAGAAGCGAAGGTCCGAACAGACGATGAGATCCGTGTCCAGGTAGATGCAGCGAGAGACCTTGGCCAGGTATTCGGGAATGAAAAAGCGAGCATAGGGAGATTTGCTCTTGACGAGTAGGGTGCTTCGAAACCCATCAACCTGGCCAAGGTCAAAGTCGATGAACTCAATCGTACCGAGATTGGCGGTTTGCCAGGAGTTGAAGAGCTGCTGCTTGTCCGCCGGAGACAGGTCAACACTGATGACATAGACGTTAAGGGTGGTGCTGCAGGTCTCGAGGGCAGAGCGCACGGTGACTGCAGCGCCCCAAAGATAATTGGCCGTGGCCACAATTACGATATCAACCATGTGCCTCAAGCGACCAAACTGATTGATTATAGCTCAGCACCATGATTCAGGGTCGTGTGGATGGTCACGTGGCCGCGAGACCTGCCGCGGGGCGCGGGATGGCTGAGCCATGACTCCGGGAAATGGCCGGTCTCCAGCTGTGATCTGTTCGGGGCTGGGGGTCGTGGAAAGGATGATCCTTGCCGCCATGGCGTACGGGTTGAAGGAGAGATGGCCCACGCAGCGTCACGACAGGGGGAGAAACCTGGAAGCGGAAAGGTGATGACGTTGCACACCCGTCAACGCCTGGCGACAATCGCCAAGGCGGTTGCTGCGGCCATCTCTGCGCCCTGCCAGGGGAATGCAACCGTCACTCAATTGAACGTTCTTTGGCTGAAGCAATCGGCTTGAAACTACGGGACAGGTTCATGTCCTTCCGTCCCGCGAACCCCAGGACGGGCCTCTGGCTACCGTACCGATCGCGGCCATCATCCCCAGCTCCCGGTGCCGCATTCCTGCTCACGGGGCTGAGTGTCGCGGATCCGTTGGCCGCACGACAGCGGTCTGCGGGGACCGTACCCGTTGCAGCACAGCCACTGGGCGGGTGCGAAGGCTCGCAAAGACCGGGTGAGCCACCGGAACGTTTGCCGAAGCTGAAGGCCAAGGTGGTCATCCCCACCGTCCAGCAGGCGCCACCGTTGGCCTGCGGCGGCGAGGGCATGGCACAGCCATCTGGCACGGCCATCCCTGAAGTCGTGGTCCGCATCTACCCGGTGGTACGTTGAAAGGAGATCGGGCCTGAACGACTGTTCTATCAAGCCGCGCAGGATTCGTGGGAACACGGAGATCTGGTTGACGAACCAAGGCTCGCCACAGGCGGTCTCGACGGCAGAGACCGACAGCGTCGTGCCCTTGCTGACCGGCAACTCTCCAGCCTCCTGCTGGTGGACTCCCCGAGCGACTTGGCACCACGCAGCCTGAACCCGCACGGCGGAGCCTGCTCCGGCTCGAGCCCCTCCCGGCGACACTGGCTCAAAGCCACCGGATATCGGGAACTGGTGCCGCCGAGCAGGGTGACGCGCTCACCACGGGGAGCGCAAACGATGGCGGATCACCAACCCCGCCGAGCGGCAGCGCCTCTCAGTAAGGACCTTTCGGTAGCCAATCAGCTCAGACGGCACCCCATGATCGGGTTGGCCAGGGGTCGTCGAGGACATCGGCAACAGTGAGACCCGCGGACACAGCCGACTGCGTTCAGTCCCACCATGGGTTACACCGAGGGACGTTGAAGTGGTCGTACCACTGGGGCATGGAAATCATCCATGGATTGAATGGGCGCGCGTCATTGTTGCCCAGCGTTTCGCCCAGAGATTCGCCCGGAGATCTATCGCCTGGCTCGCGGACTAGGAATCAGCTAAGATTGTTTCGGCGGGCCCGTCAGGGAAACTGCTCAACATCGGCACAGATGTCGAAACTCCGATTGTGGCTCCTTGGACTCGCCTGCTGGGTTGGCACGGCGGGAACGTCCCTTGCATTGCCGATTTCACCAGGTGATCGGGTCAAGGTGACCATCCCTGAAGGAGAAGAGTTCAGCGGAATCTTTGAAGTCAATCTGAATGGAGAGCTGGAACTTCCCTATATCAAAGGAATCCAAGCTGTAGGTCTGGAACCGGAACAGCTTCAGAGGCGGGTTTCCCAAGCCCTTGTGCAACAGGGCTTTTTTCAGCCATCGTTCCTCAGGGTCAGCCTGAGCGTGGTGCAGTGGGCACCGGTCCAGGTCTTTGTGATTGGGTCCGCTTTTCAGCCTGGCCGGGTGTTGATCAATGAGTTAAGTGATGTAGAGCAGACCCAGACTCCTGTTCAACTGTCTGGACAAGCCCCGCTCAATCGTATGCTCACGACGGCCCTGCGTCGTGCGGGAGGCATCACCCCCACGGCCGATGTCACCGCGGTGCAGATGCAACGAGGATCACGAAAACAAGTGATCGATCTGTCCGGCGCCTTCACGGGGGAACCCTTTAGCGACATCCCGCTGATTGCCGGCGATCGAGTCATTGTTCCCGATACTGGTACCGTGAACCCACTGATTGTTCGCCCTTCTCACATTACGCCCGCGGAAGTTGAGATCAACATTTCGAATCTTACCGTTCCGGCGGCTGGAAATTCTGTTGCTGGCATTGGCACTCAGGCCAGGAACTTCCCCTATGGTTCTCGCTTATCCCATGCGGTGATCTCAGCCAACTGTGCTGGTGGAACCATGGTCACCAATGCGAGACGCCGCGCCATCTTGGTGCGAACAGAAAGGACATCTGGAAAGACAACTGTCTACGAGAGGGGGGTCGAAGACCTCCTGCGTGCGTCCACAGACAGTAGCAACAACCCCTATCTCATGGCGGACGATGGTGTTGCCTGTTATGACTCCAAGATGACCAACTTCCAGGCTGTGCTCAGCATCTTTACGCAGTTTCTCAATCCAGCTGTCTTGATTTATGACCGCAGCATTCCCTAAGCGATAGTGAAAGACTCTCCACCTATCATCAAACGACTCAAGCCTAAGGTGCAGGCCGTGAAAGAACCCTTGGGCAAGGCGACCCGGCTTTTTGCTGAGCAGTTTCGGAACATCCCTGGGTTGAAGGCTCCCAATCCGAAGGGTTGGTGGAAAAAGCTGAGTCGCACGGACAAACTGCGATGGAGCCGTTATCTTTTCGTTTCTACGTGTACGAATGGCCTGATCTGGGGATCCAGCATTCTTTATCTTCTGCTGGCGAAGCCTGTCTATACCAGCTCCTGGGCTTTGATTTTACCTGGAAGTGCTAACGCTGTGAATTTAAGCCTGCCTGAGATTGGTCAAGCTACGGCATCAAACGAATCCCTTGGCTTGGCAACATTTGATCCTCGAGCCAACTATGAATTCATCTTCGTTAGCGATCAGGTTTTAGCAAGGGCTGCCAAGATTGCCAATATTCCCAAGGCGGACTTCGCCAAGCCGCGCATTAAGAATATTGATAACACAACGCTGATGCAGATTGATACCACCGGTCCATCGCCTGAAGATGCTCGCAAGCGTGCCAATGCCTTACATGACGCCATGGTAGAGCGTCTCAATGAGCTGCGTGTCAGCGAGATCGAGCAAAGGCAAGGTCCAGCACAGGAGATTCTGCTGGAAACCCAGCAGAAGCTTGAGACTGCTCAAAAGCAAGTTTCCGAATACAAGCGAAAGTCTGGCCTCACCTCTATCGAACAGGTTGAGATTCTGTCGGCCAATATTGAACAGCTCCGCAAGCAAAGGGCCGAACTTGCTGCTCAGCAATCCCAGGCAGAGAGTCGGCTGCAGAAGTTAAGCCGTAGCCTGGGTCTGTCTCCATCCGAGGCCACAGATGCGTTCAAGTTACAGGTTGATCAAATCTTCCAACAGAATGTCAAAGACTACAGCGAAGCCACCGCCATACTCAAGGTTCAGATGTCGAAGTTTGGCCGCAACAATCCTCGGATTCTCAAAGAGATCAAGCGGCAGGATGCTGCCAGAGTGGCGATGAATCAGCGTGCCAAGGATTTGCTTGGTCGCCCTGCATCGGCCCAGACTCTCATCCGCCTGGCGTTGACGGGTGCCAGTTCGGGCCGCGATTCTCTCTTCCAGAACTTGGTGAACTATCAATCAGATGCCACTGGCGCAGCTTCACAGGTCCGCAAGCTTGATCAACAGATCAGTTCCCTGGAAGGACGGCTCAGGTTGATGTCCCAGCGGCAGTCCTCTTTGGAGAACCTTAAGCGGAATGAACAGATTGCAGAAGCCGTCTTTGCCTCCACACTGGCCAAACTGGATCTTGGCCAGGCGAACATCTTTGCAGCTTTCCCGCTGATCCAGATTGCTGTTGAGCCATCCCTGCCGGAGAAAGCCACGTCACCAAAACGATCGTTGGTGCTTGCTGGCTCAGCCTTTGGCTCCATCCTGACGACGACAGGTCTCTGGATCTTATGGATCCGCAAGCCCTGGATCAAGCGGCTCGGCCGTTGGGTTTCAACCTAGCCAGGAGACTTTTTTGGGACTCAAGACGCTTCTTTCCAAGGCCTTTCATTCTGAGGATGATCTTCAGCCGATCAACGTGCCAGAGCGTCTGGTGTGGTGGTCGATCATCTGCACGTACCCCATCTGGCTGGTCGGTGGGCTGTATGTGGTGGGATCTGTTCTGTGCTGGCTACTCCTGGGTTGTCTGCTGATCAAGATCCTGGCCCGCATGGATCACCCAGAAGAGAATGAAGAGATTTCGATTTCTCCAGTGATCTGGCTTTGGATTATCGGAATGATCGTCATGGAAGTTGCCTTGATTGCAGGCCATGTGAATTTCAACCTCGGTACGGGGGCGATCATCAAGTCCACCATCGGCTGGGCCAAGGGCTGGGCCGCGTTGGCCCTTTACCCGCTAGCCGGAGCCCTGCCGATCCGCAGCAGCATCATTACCCGTGCCATTTGCATCGTCGGGCTGCATACGCTGCTCATCATGCCTTTTCTGATGCTGACCCCCAATCTGGGGCTTCCAGAGGTCCTCTACGTCTCGCCACTGAGGGCCGTCGGTGGTCCGGGAAATGAGTTCTTTGATGTTCCTCTCTACGAAATCGATGGCAGCACAGGTGATCTTCGCTGGCGTCTCTTTGCACCGTGGGGGCCAGCCCTTGGCTTTGTTGGCAACATCAACTTCATGATTTGCCTCCTGGAAAAGGACCAGAAATGGAAGCTGCTCGGGATTGCCGGTTCGATCGTCATGTGCTTTGTCTGTAAGTCACGTCTGGCCCAGCTCTGCATCATCCTGATCCCGTCCGTGACGTTCGTGGTTTCCAGACTCCGCAAACCGGTCATGCTGATATCACTTGGGGTTGTCTCCTATCTGGGCGGGATCTTCGCGACGACCATTCTGACCGCCATCAACGACTACTGGGAAGGCTTCAAAGGGGCTCGGGCTGGCTCGACCCGTGTTCGCTTTGCGTTGAAGCGAATCGCCTTCCATCGCTGGGAGACTGAGGCTCCGATCTGGGGGCATGGAGTTGTGGAAGGCGGCCCCCATCTGGTGGAGTACATGGCCATCGGCTCCCATCACACCTGGGCCGGAGTTCTTTTTGTAAAGGGCATCGTGGGATTCTTCGCTATTGCGGTGCCGATGCTGGCAACGGGGGTGGATCTGCTGCGCCGCGCGGCCAGTCCCCACTATCAACTTGGCTCAGCTGGGCTGGGAATCATCATCCTCCTATTCATGTATACATTTGGCGAGAATCTTGAAATTCTTGTCTATCTCTTCTGGCCGGGGATGGTGATCATGGGAATGGCTCTGCAGGAGAAGAAAAGCATTCCCCAGCCTGAGCTTCAGCCTGTGTCGTGATGCCGACCAGAACGAACTGCAGTGAGAGGCCCGGATGCCATGATGAGCCACCAGAAGCTCCAGCGTGGGGTTGACCATCAATGCGCCTGCTGAGCAACCTCAAGCAATTCATCCCGAAGGATCGATTCATCCGCAACATCGGCTGGATGGGTGTGGGGGAGGTGGGAATCCGAGTCTCGCGACTCGTGGCCACGGTTCTGCTGGCCAGGCTGCTGAGCCCCAGGGACTATGGCCTGGCGGCCATCGTGTTGACTTCCGGCGAACTGGTCAAAGTCTTCACACGCAACGGCATCGGCGACAAGATCGTGCAGGCCGATGCGGATGAGGTCAGCGAAATCTGTCAGACGGCATGGAGTCTGAACTGGCTGATCGGATTCAGCCTGTGTCTTATCCAGGTCATTGGTTCGACTGTCATGGCCAAGATCTACAACGACAAGGCGCTGATCCTGCCGATCATCGTGGTGAGTTTCAGCTATCTGATCTATCCACTCTCCATGGTCCAGTCGGCACTGGTGCGGCGACAGAACCGCCTCAAGTTCTACAGCATGACCAACCTCGCCGCCGTGGCCAGCGAAAACCTGATGACGGGGATCTTTGCGCTGATGGGCATGGGCATGTGGGCGATTGTGCTTCCCAGGTTGCTGGTGGCTCCCGTCTGGGTCGCGATGATGCTTCGCTTCGAACCATGGCGGCCCGCGATGACGTTCACGCTCAAGCGCTGGAAGTCCGTGCTGCAATTCGGCAGTCGCATCCTCGGGGTGGAGATGCTCAACACCTTCCGGGAGAATGTGGACTATCTCCTGATCGGCCGCTTCATCGGTGTCAAGGCGCTTGGTGTGTACTACTTCGCCTTCAACGCCGGACTCGGTCTGAGCCTCAGCGTGATCAATGCCTTGTCGGTCTCGCTCTACTCCGACTTCTGTGACGTCCGCAGCCAACCCGCCGTACTCAAGGAGCGCTTCCGCAAGAACCTGCTCACCATCACGAAGGTGATCGTGCCCGTGGTGGCCTTGCAGTGCAGCCTTGCCCCGCTGTATGTCCCGATCGTCTTTGGCCGGCAATGGGTGTCGGAGGGTGCAGTGCCGATTCTCATGCTCATCTGCCTGTCGGCCCTGTCCAGGCCTTTCGCCAACGCCTCCGCCATGCTGTTCCGCGCCGTGGGCTTGCCCCAGGTGGATCTGCTCTGGAACCTGGCGTTCACGGTGGCACTCACCGTGGCCATTCTGATTGGCACGACATGGGGATCCCTGGGCGTGGCTGTCGCCGTGGCAGCGGCCCATCTCACGCTGCAGCCGATCTACCTGATGCTGGGGCAGCGGCTGCTGCGAAGGATCCAGATCGCTCAGCCCGCAGGCCTGTGACTGGGGCCCCGCCCGAGGCGAGGTTATGGTGATGGAAGCATTCAAGCTTCGCGGCTCCCGCCACCGGTCTGGAGCACGTCCGTGGTGCCCCGGGTGCCATCAGAGCCAGCCTTGACGTCCGTCCGCCCGATCCGCTCGTGAAGATCTACGCCATTTGCCTGATCAAGAATGAGGGCGATGTCATTGCGGATTGCCTGCATCATGCACTGACGTTCTGCGATCGGATTTTTGTTCTTGATAACGGCAGCACGGATGGCACCTGGGAAACCGTCAATGACCTTGCGAGGCAGTATCCAGCGATCGTGATTGAGGAACAACTCCTTATCCCATTCCGTGATGGGATGCGCTCGATCGTCTACAACAAATACAACCACGAACTGACGGACCAGGATTGGTGGCTGCGGCTGGATGGGGATGAGTTCCTCGAGGGGGACCCAAGGGAGGTGCTGGCCAAGGCAAACCGTGAAAAGGCCGACTTCGTCACGGCCTGGAACCTTCAGTTCTATTACACCGATGCCGACTACAGCAACTGGGAATCCGAGAAGGCTGAAACCAACCGACCCATCACCGAACGGCGTCGGTATTACTCAGCCAACTGGCGGGAGTACCGCTTCTTCCGCAACCAGCCCCATCAACCCTGGAACGAAGCGGTGGCCCCACAGTGGCCCGATGGACTCACCAAAGCCTGTTCGCAGCGCCTCTACAACCGCCACTACCCCTACCGCACGCCAGACCAGATCAAGGAGAAGCTCCAGGCCCGCTTCGGCCACGAACAGTTTCGCCATATCAACTCCATTGACTGGACATCCAAGCTGCTGCCTGCGCGCCAGCTGAACCACTTCCGGGAGGGTCAGCCGCCAACCATCAACCAGTTCGATTACTACGCCAAACGCCTGCGGATGATCCGGATCACCTTGATGGGGCGTTTCAGGGCCATCCTGCGTCGACTTCTGGGTGGCCACCGCTCCAGCCATACGTCGTAAGGGGGTCGATGGCACAGACCGATCAACCCGAAACGTCGGCGGCCGGTGCGGCCCCACCAGGACAGGACACACCGGCCATTGCCGTGGTGATCCCCATCTACAACGCGGCGCCACACCTTGCTGAAACATTGCGCTCGGTGCAGAATCAGAGCCTGAGCAACTGGGAACTGATCGCGGTGGACGACGGATCCACCGATGACAGCCGCGCCATCGTGACCCGCCTGTGCGGGGATGACCCCCGGGTGCAGTTGGTGACCCAGGCGAACGCGGGGGTCTCACGGGCCCGCAACCGCGGGGTGGCGTGCAGCCATGCGCCCCTGATCGCCTTCCTCGATGCCGATGACCTCTGGCATCCCGACAAACTGCACCTGCATGTGGCGTATCACGCCGACCATCCAGATGTCGGCGTGAGTTTCGCCCGCGTCGCGTTCCTGTCCCCTGGGGGGACACCCACGGGCCTGCTGGCGGCCCTGCCCCGGGAATCGCATCGGCCGGTGGACTTTCTCTGTGAGAACCCCACCAACACCACGTCGAACTGGGTGCTGCGGCGGCAGGTGTTCGAGGCGGTGGGCGGATTCGTCACCGACATGAGTTATTCGGAGGATCTGGAATGGCTGCTGCGGGTGGCCTGCGATGGCCGCTGGCAGATCGCCGGCTTGCCCCAGGTGCTCACCTACTACCGCACCTCGACCGGCGGACTCTCCTCGAGCCTGCAGCGCATGGAGCGGGGCTGGCTGCGGCTGATCACAGAAGCCCGTGGCTATGCGCCGGAGCTGGTGGCGCGCCACTTCGCCACGGCCCAGGCCATCCACCTGCGTTACCTGGCCCGGCGCTCCCTGCGCCTGGGAGGGGCGCCCGCCATTGGCACCGATTTCATGTTGCGCTCCCTGCGCTCCGACTGGCGGCTCCTGCTGCGGCAGCCGCGCCGCACGGGGCTCACCGCCCTGGCCGTGGCCGCCCGTCAGCTGCTGGCCCCCTTCCGCCGCCCCAGTAGCCCCCGTGACGGGGCACGGCCATGATGGCTCTCGCCACCGTCCCGCTGCCCGTGAGGCCACTCCCATGAGCCGGTCCCCCCTGGTGTCGGTGGTGATGCCGCTCTACAACTCCGCCGCCACGGTGAGGGAAAGCCTGGAATCCGTTCTCAGCCAGACCTACCCCAACCTGGAGATCCTGGTGGTGAATGATGGCTCCACCGACGGGGGTGTGGCGATCTGCGAGGGGTACGGGGATGCACGGGTCCGGGTGGTGCATCAGCGGAACCGGGGCCTGGCCGGGGCGCGTAACACCGGCATCCGGCAGGCCAAAGGCGAGTTCCTGGGCTTTCTTGACAGTGATGATCTCTGGCTGCCCACCAAGGTGGAGCGCCATGTGGCCCATCTGCAGGCGCGGCCGGAGGTGGGGGTCAGCTTTTCCCGCTCCGGATTCATCGATGAGGACTCCAGGCCGATCGGGATCTACCAGATGCCGAGGCTGCAGGACATCACCCCGGAGATCGTCTTCTGCCGCAATCCGATCGGCAACGGCTCGGCGGTGGTGATCCGGCGGGAGGTCTTCAGCGCCATTCGTTTTGAGGCGAATCTGTATGGGGAGGTGGAGGAGTTCTTCTTCGACGACACCTTCCGGCAGTCCGAAGACATCGAGTGCTGGCTGCGGATCGCCCTCCAGACCCAGTGGCGCATCGAGGGAATCCCTGAGGCCCTGACGCTTTACCGCATCAGCGACGGCGGACTTTCCGCCAATCTGATGAAGCAATACGCCTCCTGGGAGCGGGTTCTGCTCAAGACCGAAGCCACCCACCCGGACTTCATCGCCCAATGGGGCTCCAGGGCCCGGGCCTATCAGCTGCGCTACCTGGCACGCCGGGCCACCCGTCAGCGGGATGGCGCCCTGGCCGTGCGTCTGCTGCACCAATCCCTGGCCACCGACTGGAGGGTGCTGCTGGAGGAGCCGCGACGCACCCTGATCACCCTGGTGGCGGCCTACCTGCTGCTGGTGTTGCCGGAGGGTCCCTATCGCTGGCTCGAGGCTCGGATGCTGCGCTCCACGGGGGCCAGCCAGCAGCGCCGCATGCGTGGGGAACTCGGCCGATGAAGATCCTGCTGGTCTGTTCTTCGGGGGGACATTTCAAGGCCCTGCAACAGCTGGCCGATTTCTGGCAGCGCCATCCCCATCTCTGGGTCACCTTCCGAACGCCCACCACGGAAACGGCCCTGGCCCGGGAGCAGGTGCTCTGGGCCCACAGCCCCACCAATCGCAACCTGCCGAATCTGCTGCGCAACCTGGTACTGGCGTTGCAGGTGATCCGCAGGGAGCGGCCGGATGTGATCCTTTCCACCGGCGCCGGTGTGGCCGTTCCCTTTCTTCTGCTCGGTAAGCTGGCTGGATGCAAGACCGTGTTCATCGAGTCCGTGACCCGCATTGAGACGCTCAGCCTGTCGGCGCGGCTGGTGCGGCCTTTTCTGGACATCCTTTATGTGCACTGGCCCCAGCTGCAGCGTCGTTATCCCCGGGCCGAACTTGTTCAGGGCAAGCTCGGATCATGATTCTCATCAGCGTCGGAACCGAGCAGTTCCCCTTCAATCGGCTGATGCAGTGGGTGGAACTGCTGATCGAACAGGAACTCATCGATGAAGAGATCGTCGTTCAATACGGCACCTGCACGTTTCTCCCCAGCGGCACCACCGTGTATCGGCTGTTGAAGGAGGACTCGTTTCGGGCCCTGGTGCAGAGGGCCCGGGTGGTGATTGCCCACTGCGGCGAGGGCACGGTGCTGTTGCTCGATGAGATGGAGCAGCCCTTCATCCTTGTTCCCCGCAGCGTTCGCTACCAGGAGCACGTGGACGACCACCAGGTGGAGCTTGCCCTGGCACTCACGGAAATGGGGGTGCCGATCGCCTGGAGCCCGGGCGATCTGGTCCGCTTCCTTCTGGCGCCATTCAAGACCTCGATCAGCGACGTGACCGACAGCTCCGCCCAGTCGCTGTGCCGCAGTCTGCAGAGCCACTTTTCGCCGGCATGACGGGTCGTCCTTCCCCCAGCGCCGCTGTCGTCAGGACCGTTCGCAACGGTGTCCTGCTTCTCCAGCTGCCCCCACGGCTGACCGTCACCGAGGCGGTGGCGTTCCGCGCCGGCTTCTGCGGCTGGCTGGAGGAGGTGGAGGGCCTGCGGGAGGTGATCCTGGATTTCGGCCGCACGGCCAGCATCGACAGCAGCGGCATCGGTGCCCTGGTCGGCGCCATCAAGGCCGCCCAGGAGAAGGCCGTTCCCCTCCGGGCCTGGAGCCTGCACCGGCAGGTGTTCCTGGCCCTGCAGCTGACGGGGCTGGAAAACGTGTTGCCGGTGGCGGCCCATTCCGAGGGCCTGCTCCCCCAGCTCTCCCATATCGAAGACCAGCGCCCCCCCCTCACCCACCCCTCGGTGCGCTCCGGGATCAAGCGGTTCATGGATATCTGTGGCGCGCTCCTCGGACTGGGGGTCACGGCCCTGCTCTTCCTGCCCCTGGCGCTGGCCATCCGCCTGGACAGCCCCGGGCCGATCCTGTTCAGCCAGGTGCGCTGCGGCTGGATGGGCCGCCATTTCCGCATCTGGAAGTTCCGCTCGATGGTGAGCAATGCCGAGACCCTCAAAGGCAGTGTGGTGAACCAGGCCCAGGGCGCCTTCTTCAAGAATGACAATGACCCCAGGATCACCAAGGTGGGTCGCCTCCTGCGCAAGACCAGCCTGGATGAATTGCCCCAGTTCTGGAATGTGCTGATCGGCGACATGAGCCTGATCGGAACGCGCCCAGCCACCCCGGATGAGGTGCGTCGCTATGCCATTCCCAGTTGGCAGCGGTTTGATGTGCGCCCCGGACTGAGTGGCGAATGGCAAGTGAGCGGCCGCTCTTCAATCCGGGATTTCGAAGATGTGATCAAGCTCGACCTCCGCTACCAGCAGAACTGGAGTCTGGGTTACGACCTCCGGCTGATTGCCAGAACCTTCCTTGTGCTGCTCAGCAAGGATTCGGGGGCGGCATGACTCTGCCCATGGCGGCGGATTTCCTGCCGGGTGGGCAGCTTGCCGTCAGCAGCGACCTGGACCAGCTCGAGACGGTCCTGAGCTGGTTCGAGGGACTGGGCCACCCCGACGTGCCGGCCGATGTGTGGATGCAGGCCCAGCTGGCCCTCGTGGAAGGGTTCACCAACGCCGTGCGCCATGCCCATGCCCACCTGGTGTCGCCACCCTGGGTGCAGCTCGCGCTGCAGCGCAGCCGCCACCTGGTGCGCCTTCAGATCATCGACCACGGCGAAGCCTTTGACCTGGCATCGGCCCTGGCAACGGTGGAAGCGGAGATCGCCGCCAGCGGTGCGGACCCCCTGGCCAGGGAGGCCCATTGGGGGCTGGTGATGTTCCTGAAGCTTCAGAAGGAGTATGGCTGGACGATCAGCTACTGCAGGGAGGACGACGCCATCAATGTCCTGTCCCTGAGCCACCCCCTGACGGCGGATCCAGGGGCCGACGGGTCATGCTGAAGTACTCGGGATGGCATCGGGCTGGTTGAAAGATCGACCACCGCGTCCAGAGGTGAAGGTAGTAATTGGTTCCCTGCGGTCCCCGGCCCCAACCATTGGCCAGGTGCTGACCCCAGATGATGCTGGCGGCCTCCAGCGACCTGCGGCTCTCCTTCGGGAGCCTGCCCAGATCGCCGCTGTAGAGAATCCTGCGGCCCCGGTAATAGAAGGCGGGCTCCATGGGGAGATTGCGGTGCTTGTCATCCAGCCTGAACCAGACTTTCTTGCTCTTGTTCAGCAACCAGAAGCTGCGCGAGCAGGTGGCCGGCACGGTGTCGTCCTTGTAGCTGTAGAGAACACCGGGGTGGTGCTCGAGGGGGCTGGGCGATGCAGCCGCGATCTCCAGACCCATGAACAGCGCGGCAGACATCAGGGCAGCGATGGGATGCAACCGTCCTCACCGTTCGGGTCGCCGGTGTCAACGTACCTTGACGGTCGCCGTGGCCCGCGGTCCCGAAGGGCCCGCGGCAACGCGGCGCTGGCTACGGTGCAGGGTCCGCCCCCGCTGTTCGCCCTCCGTTTGTGCACCGCCCAGCCGTCCTGCCCCTGGCCGTTGCCCTGATGGGCTCCCTGAGCGGTTGGTTGGTGCCGGCACCGTCCGCCGCCGCCGCTCCCCCCTCCGGGACGGCCACCGCCGGCCCGCCCCCGCTCCAGCTGGTGCTGAACCGGCGCCAGCGTCTGCTGATGGTGATGGAAGGGGAGCGGGAAGTGCGCCGTTTCCCCGTCGGAGTGGGCATGCCCGGCTGGGAGACGCCGGTGGGCTCCTTCAGCGTGATCGAAAAGACGGCCTATCCGATCTGGGAGCATCCCGCTAAGGGCGTGCGCATTCCCCCGGGCCCCACCAATCCCCTCGGCTCCCGCTGGATCGGCTTCCACCGCGACTGCAAGGGCCGGCGCGGTTTCAACGGCCAGGAGCATCTGGAGGTGAAGGGGTGCGTGACCTCCGGCTTCCATGGCACGCCGAATCGCAACAGCGTCGGCGGCGCCGTGTCCCATGGCTGCGTGCGGTTGTTCGACGAGGACGTGAAGGAGCTGTTCGAACTGGTGCAGGTGGGCACCCCGGTGACGGTGCTGCCCTGAGGCCGCGGGCACCAGCGGCCTTGCACCGGGGCAGCCCGTAGAGTTCCTGGCGCACCAGGGATCGAGCGCGGATGAGGGTTCTGTTTGCCGCTGCGGAGTGCGCTCCGATGATCAAGGTGGGGGGGATGGGAGATGTGGTGGGCTCCCTGCCACCGGCCCTGGCGGAGCTGGGGCACGACGTCCGGATCATCCTGCCTGGCTACGGCAAGTTATGGAGTCGGCTGGAGATTCCGGCCGAACCGATGTGGCGGGGCCACGCCATGGGCACCGATTTCGCCATCTACGAAACCCGCCATCCGACCAGCGGTCTGACCATCTATCTGGTGGGCCATCCGGTGTTCGACCCCGAGCGCATCTACGGCGGTGAAGATGAGGACTGGCGCTTCACCTTCTTCGCCAACGCCACGGCTGAGTTCGCCTGGAACGGTGGCTGGAAGCCCCAGGTGCTCCATTGCCACGACTGGCACACCGGCATGATTCCGGTGTGGATGCACCAGGACCCCGAAATCAGCACGGTGTTCACCATCCACAACCTGCGCTATCAGGGCCCCTGGCGCTGGAAGCTGGACCGCATGACCTGGTGCCCCTGGTACATGCAGGGGGACCACACCATGGCGGCGGCCCTTCTCTATGCCGACCGGGTGAATGCCGTCTCCCCCACCTATGCGATGGAGATCCGCACGCCTGAGTACGGCGAGCGGATCGACGGCCTGCTCAACTTCATCAGCGGCAAGCTGCGCGGCATCCTCAACGGCATCGACACAGCGGACTGGGATCCGGCCACCGACCCCACCCTGCCGGAACCCTTCTCAGCCGACGCTCTCTCCGGCCGCAGCGCCAGCAAGCGACTGCTGCAGGAACGCATGGGGCTGACCGTCAGTCCCCGCACCTACCTGATGGGGATGGTGAGCCGGCTGGTGGATCAGAAGGGGGTCGACCTGCTGCTGCAGGTGGCCGACCGGGTGCTGGCCTACAGCGACAGCCAGTTCGTGGTGCTGGGAACGGGTGAACGCGGTTACGAGTCGGGTCTGTGGCAGATGGCGGCGCGCCACCCGGGCCGTTTCGCCGTGTTCCTCACCTACGACGACGCCCTCTCGCGCCTGATCTATGCGGGCAGCGACGCCTTCCTGATGCCGAGCCGCTTCGAGCCCTGCGGCATCAGCCAGATGCTGGCCATGCGCTACGGCTCGATTCCGGTGGTGCGCCGCGTCGGCGGGCTGGTGGACACCGTGCCCCCCAACGACCCCACCGCCGGCACCGGCACCGGCTACGGCTTCGACCGCTACGAGGCGATCGACTTCTACACCACGATCGTGCGCTCCTGGGAGGCCTACCGCAACGAGGCCAGCTGGCAGGAGCTGCAGCGCCGGGCCATGACCACCGACTTCAGCTGGAACCGCTCGGCTCTGGAGTACGACGCCATGTACCGGGAGGTCTGCGGCGTCAAGGAGCCCACCCCCGACGCCGCCCAGGTGGAGCGCTTCTCCCAGGGCCAGGGCGCCGACCCCAGCCTGTTGCACGACGAACCCAGGCCGGATGTGGTCACCAAGGAGCCTCCGCCGGCCCCGCGCCCCCGCAACCCCCTGGCCTTGCTGCGCCGCCGCAACGACTCCTGAGCCCGCTGCCCGTGCCCGGCGCCCATGGCTGATCCGGTTCCCCCACCCACCGACCTGCCGGCTCCCTACGCGAGTCCCTGGGGCCGGCTTGGGGGCGCCCTGCGGGCCGTGGCGGCGTCCCTGCGCCTGAAGCTACGCGAACTGTGGCGACGCAACGGGGAAGGGGACCTGTCGGTGCCGGGCTTCTGGCCCCAGGGCCTGGCCCCCCTGTTTTGGCCCCTGGTGCTGGCAGCCCTGCTGGCCCTGGCCCTCGCCCTGGCGGGGCAGGCCTGGCGCGGGCTGACCCACCGGGCGGTGCGGGCGCCTGGAGCCGCAGCCGTTGTGCCGTTGCCGGCCCCGGCGCCCCAGCCCCAGCCCCAGGCCCCGACCGTCTCCGCCCCGGCCCCGGGAGGCGCACCCCCCGTGGTCTCCGAGGCGCCCATCCCCCTGCCGGAGCCGGAGCCACCGCCGCCCCTGGAACTCGACCCCCTCCTGGCGCTGCTGGCGGAGGACGATCCCGACCATCTGATCGCCTCGGCCCATCCGGTTCCCGCCGAAGGGCGGCTGGAGCTGACCATGGCGCCGACCTACACCGCGCTCCCCCCCGCCAGTCGACGGCGCTGGGCGGAGCGCTGGCAGCAGCGCGCCCTGGCCCTCGGCTACGAGCGGCTGGAGCTGGTGGACGGCCGGCAGCGCCTGCTGGCCCGCAGGGCCCTGGTGGGCTCCGGCATGATCCTGCTCGATCCCGGTGCCCCAGGCTGATGCCGCTGCCGTTCGAAGCCCTGCGCCAGCTGTGGGGTGAGCCCCTGACGGCCCCCGGGACCACCGCACCGGCCAGCTTCGCCGGCGTGAGCACCGACAGCCGCGGCGACCTGGCCGGCGCCCTGTTCGTGCCCCTGGTGGGGGAACGCTTCGACGGGCACCGCTTTCTGGCCGACGCCCTCAGCGCCGGGGCGGCGGCGGCCCTGGTGCAGCGGGATCGCCTGGCCGAAGACCGCGTGGCGAAGCTGGTGGCCAGCGGCGGCGCCCCCATCTGGCTGGTGGAGGACACCCTGGTGGCCTACCAGCAGCTGGGCCTGCTGTGGCGGCAACGGCTGGGGCTGCCGGTGGTGGCGGTGACCGGCTCGGCGGGCAAGACCACGACCCGGGAACTGATCAGGGCGGCCCTGGCCCCCCTCGGCCCGGTGGTGGCCAGCAGCGGCAACGAGAACAACGACGTGGGGGCGCCCCTCACCCTGCTCAAGGCCAACGAGGCCACGGCGGCCCTGGTGGTGGAGATGGGCATGCGGGGCCTGGGGGAAATCGATCGCCTCACCCGCTGCGCCGCACCGGACGTGGCCGTGATCACCAACATCGGCACCGCCCACATCGGCCGGCTGGGCAGCCGCGAGGCCATCGGCCAGGCCAAGTGCGAGATCACCGCCGGCCTGGGGCCAGACGGGGTGCTGGTGATTCCGGCCGGGGATCCCCTGCTGGAGCTCTCCCTGGCCAGGGTCTGGGGGGGCCGGGTGGTGCGGGTCGCCCTGGAGGACGAGCGGGCGGAGTTCCCAGCCGGGACGCCGGCGCCGGACCTGGTGGGGCGGCTGGAGGCTGATGTCCTCAGCCTGGCGGGCGGGCCGAGCCTGCGGCTGCCCCTGGAGGGGCGCCACAACGCCCGCAACCTGCTGCTGGCGGTGGCGGTGGCCCGGGAGCTGGGCGTGCCGGCCACGGCCCTGGCCGATCTGGCGGTGGAGCTGCCGGGGGGGCGGGCCCGACGCTGGAACCTTGGTGGGGTGGAGCTGCTCGATGAGACCTACAACGCCTCGCCGGAGGCGGTGCTGGCGGCCCTGGATCTGCTGGCCGCCACCGGCACCGCCGCGGGGGGCCGTCGCTATGCGGTGCTGGGCACGATGCTCGAGCTCGGGGACCGCAGCCTGGAGCTGCATCGGCAGGTGGCGGCCCGGGCCCGGGAGCTGGGCCTCGACGGGCTGCTGGTCGTGGCGGCCGGGGAGGAAGCGCAGGCGATGGAGGCGGCCGCCACCGGGCTGCCGTTACTGCAGCAGGTGAGCTCACCGGAAGCGGCCGCCGAGGTGCTGCTCGACTGGCTGCAGCCGGGGGATCGGGTGCTGCTCAAGGCCAGCCGCGGGGTGGCGCTGGAGCGGGCGATTCCCCTGCTGCAGGCCGCCCTCGCCCCAACGGCTTGAAGCACCGGGCCTGGCCCACCAGGATGGGGCTCTCAGCGCCAGTGCCCCCATGGTGAAACCCGTGTTCGTGACCACCACCTTCACGATCGAGGGCTACACGATCACCGCCTACCGGGGCCTGGTGCGCGGCATCGTCGTGCGCTCCCCCACCCTGGTGCAGGGCTTCCTGGGCGGGCTCAAGCAGATCGTCGGCGGCCGGATCGGCGCCTACACCGAAATGTGCGAGCAGGCCCGGGAGCAGGCCTACGAGCAGATGATCCAGCACGCCAGGGCCCTCGGTGCCAACGCGATCGTGGGAACCCGCTACGACGGCTCGGAGGTGCAGGGCGGCACCGCCGCCGCGACCGAAGTGCTCTGCTACGGCACCGCCGTGGTGGTGGAGCCCCTGCCCAGCAGCAGCGGCAGCAGCGCGTAGAGGAGGAGCAGGGCCAGATACACGGCACCGGAGACCGGGTCCCGGTCGATAAGGATGTCCCACAGAGGGCGCTGCAGGAGAACCAGGCCCACCGCCAGCTCCGCGGTCACCATGAAGGCCAGGGCGAGGACCCCGGCGGCCGCCCGGGTGACGGGACCGCAGCCGGCGAGCTGCCGGCGCACCACAAACCTGGCGGCCAGCACCATGGCCAGGGCCATCCAAGGCATCTCCAGCAGTTCGGCCGTGCGCTGCCCCAGCCGTGGCACCAGCAGCGGCACCCGCACCGCCCCCAGGAGGAAGCCAGTGCCGAAGACCAGGGCGAAATAGGTGGCGGCGGCGCGCAGGATCCCCATGGCAGCAACCGGAGGGCTCTATGTCTGATTGTGGAGGGCCCGACGGACGACGGGGACACACCTGCATAGCGTCGTATCAGCAGCAGACGGCCGATGCCTTTCCCTTCCAGCAAGGCCCGGCTCATGGGGGCCTGGACGGCGTGGCCCATGGCCGCGGCCTCGCTCCTGGTGGTGGCTTCTCTACCCCTTCATGCGGCCCCCGAGACTCCGCCGCTGCAGGGCACCAGCTGGCAGCTGGTGGGGATCCAGTCGATGGATGACGCCCAGGGCCTGAGGCGTCCGGCGGACCCCTCCCGCTACACCTTGACGCTCCAGGCGGATGGCAAGGCCGTGCTGCAGCTCGACTGCAACCGCGCCATGGGCCCCTGGCAGGTGGAGCCCAGCGCCGACCCCGGCAACGGCGGCTTCCGCTTCGGACCCCTGGCCAGCACCAAGGCCCTGTGCCCATCGCCCAGCCTGGGGGAACCGCTGGCTCGCCAGCTTCCCTACGTGCGGGGCTACCTGCTGCGGGACGGCCGGCTGAACCTGAGTCTGCTGGCCGATGGCGGCATCCTCATCTGGGAACCCCGCGCCAGCGCCGGGCCCGGCTACAGCAACCGGCCCGATCCGGCGTTGGAGGCGGCGATCCTGGCGGCCTCCCCCGACCTGCGCCGTGCCTTAGGCAGCAAAGCCAGCGGCATGGGGCGGATCAGCTACGTGCACGCCCGCACCGACCTCGATGGGGATGGCCGCCAGGACGTGCTCGTCTACCTGATGGGTCCCTATGTCTGCGGCACCGGTGGCTGCACGCTCGAGGTGTTCCGCACCGAAGCCCGGGGCTACCGCCTCATCACCAGCTTCCCCACCAGCCGGCTGCCGGTCATCGTCCCGGAGGCGCGCCGCAACCGCTGGCGCGATCTCTGGCGCCTGCAGTCCGGAGGCGGCGCCCCGGCCACCTGGGTGCGCGAGGTGTTCGACGGCCGGGGCTACCGCACCAAGGAGCGCATCCCGGCGGCCGGACGACAACCGGCGGGCACCCCCGTGCTGAGCGGCGATCCCTCCCTGGCGGACGGGGCACCCCTGGTGCCGCGCCCCTGATCCATCCCGGCGGCCCTGGGCTGGCGCTCAGCCGTCATCGGCCAGCCGCCACTGCAGCACCTGGCCGGCATGGAAGGGCACCAGGGTGGTGGCGTCCCCGTCGGCGGCGTTGCCGTGCAGCCGGGGCGGCACCGTGTGGGGCTCCCGCACCAGGGTGATGTGGCCCTCGTTCAGGGGCAGTCCGTAGAAGGCGGGGCCGTGCAGGCTGGCGAAGGCCTCGAGGCGATCCAGGGCCCCCTCCTGCTCGAACACTGCCGCGTAGCTCTCCAGGGCGAAGGGGGCGTTGTAGATGCCGGCGCAGCCACAGGCGCTTTCCTTGGCCGAGCGGGGGTGGGGGGCCGAATCGGTGCCCAGGAAGAAGCAGGACTCCCCGGAGGTGGCCGCCTGGCGCAGGGCCAGCCGGTGCCGTTCGCGCTTGGCCACCGGCAGGCAGTAGAAGTCCGGCCGCAGCCCGCCCTGGAACATGGCGTTGCGGTTGATGTGCAGGTGATGGGGGGTGATGGTGGCGGCCAGGTTGGCCCCCCCCTGGCGCACGAAGGCGACGGACTCGGCGGTGGTGATGTGCTCCAGCACCACCTTCAGGCCCGGATGGCGCTGCAGCAGCGGCGCCAGGTGGCGCTCGATGAACACGGCTTCGCGATCGAAGATGTCGATCTCCGCGTCGGTCACCTCGCCGTGGATGAGCAGGGGCATGCCGATGCGCTCCATCGTGGCCAGCACCGGCTCGATCCGGGCCAGGTCGGTGACGCCGGCGGCGGCGTTGGTGGTGGCATGGGCCGGGTAGAGCTTGCAGGCGGTGAACACCCCCTCGCAGTGGCCGCGCTCGATCTCGAGCGGATCGATCGTGTCGGTGAGGTAGGCGGTGAGCAGGGGGGTGAAGCGGCTGTCGTCCGGCAGGGCCGCCCGGATCCGGGCGCCATAGGCCGCGGCGGCCGCCACCGTGGTAATCGGCGGGCTCAGGTTGGGCATCACGATCGCCCGGGCGAAGGTGCGGGCCGTGGCCGGGGCCACCGCCTGCAGCAGGGCGCCGTCGCGCAGGTGCACATGCCAGTCGTCGGGTCGCCGCAGCCTCATGCGGGAACTCACCATGGAGAGGACCTGAGGAACGGGTTCATGGCACCCAGTCTCTAGAACAGCCGCTTGCCGCCGCTGCCCGTGACCAGATAACCGCTCAGGGACAGCAGCAGGACACTCAGGCAGAAGAACGCCAGGGACGGGCCGTCAAGGATCGGCAGGGTCAGCATCGCCTTGAAGGCCGACACGATCAGGGCCACCACCAGCACCTTGACCAGCTTCTCCTTGAGTTGGTCGAGGTCGCGGATGTCGAGCAGGCCACCACCCCCCTGGTCACGTTCCCGGGCCGCCTCGATCGGAGAGATCAACAGTTCGTAGACCCCATAGCCGAAGATCAGCAGGGCGATGCCGATCAGATAGAGATCGATTCCGGTAACGATCGCTCCCAGCAGTTCGGCCACAAAGGTCTTCTTGGTGTGGGCCACATCTCCCAGGCTGACCAGCGCCTTGCCGATCTCGAGCGTGCCGAGCACAAAAGCGACGACCGTGCTGACCAGGCTCATGACCACCGGCAGGATGGCGATCAGCCGCAGGCGCCACAGAATCCGCTCAAAGCGATGCTCAAACCGCTTGAAGCGGCCATTGGGCACGGAAGCCATGCGGCGCTGATGCAATCGGCCAACCCTAGGCAGCGTTTCGGCTGCCCACATCCATCCGTCACGGCGATGCCACCACCGGTTCAGCGCTGCGGGCGCCCCAGCAGAAACACCACCGCCATGGCCAGATAGCCCAGGGCCCAGGGGGTGCCGCTGCCCCAGCCGGGGTCCAGGACGGTGTCGGCGAGGGTGAAGCTCCAGGCGTGGATCAGGCCCAGCCAGGAGGCGGCCGCCGCCACCAGGGCGCAGAGGGCGGCGGCGCGGAAGCGCTGCTCGATCACATACACCAGCATCGCCGCCAGCAGCATCGCCGCCAGGATCTGGCCCTGCTCGAGGGCGAAGGCGCCGGCGGCCCACACATCCGCCTGCTGCAGGGGCAGCAGCAGCTGGGGACCGAAGGGGTTGGCCGGGGTACCGCTGCCCCCGGCCCGCAGCCCCGCCTTCAGCATCAGGGACCCCCAGCCCGCCAGGCCGGGCAGCAGCCCCAGGGCCACGGCGGGGGCGTGGGCCGGCGGCGTGGCCTGGAAGGCCTGGGCCGCCATCACCAGGGCGATGTAGAGCACGATCGCCATGCCGGCCTCGATCGGCACCAGCTGGCCCACCACCCCGAACAGCCCCAGCAGGCAGCCCAGGCCCATCACCAGCCCGTTGAGCCAGGAGTAGCCGATGCGGGCCCCCATGCCCTTCCAGCCCGGATGGCCGATGTAGATGGTGGTGGGGAAGCAGGAGCCCAGAACGGCGGCGGCGACCGTGCCGATGCCGTTGATCAGCAGCGAACTCTTCACCGGGTAGGCGTCGCCCGCCGCCTCGGCGCTCTCCAGGTTCTGCAGCGAGCCCAGCAGGTTGAACAGACCCATCGGCACCGTCACCCCCAGCCAGGGGACCAGGGCGTCACGACCCTCCCAGAGGGCGCCGAGCCTGGGCACGGGCAGGTGCAGGCCCACCTGGGCGATGTTGGCCTGCCAGGTGGGCCCGTCCAGCCGCAGCAGACCCGTGGCCGCGGCCAGCACGATGCCCACCAGCACCGCCAGCACGCCACCCGGCAGGGGCAGCCGGGCCTGGCCGAAGTAGGCCAGCAGGATCACCGCCAGCACCGCCAGCCCCACCACCGGGACGGCATAGGTGCGCAGCAGGAATCCCAGACCGATGTAGCCCAGGGCGATGCCGGCCAGGGTGGAGAGCAGGGCCGCCCGGGGAAGCCAACGGCGCAGGGGGGCCACCAGGAAGGCGCCCCCCGCTTCGATCAGCCCCGACCCCAGGCAGGCCAGCAGGCCGGCGCGCCAGGAGAGCAGGGAGGCGGCCTGGGGGTCCAGGCCCTGGCCCGTGGCCGCCAGCTTCACCGGCAGCATCACCAGGAACACGTAGGCGAACAGGCTGACCGTGTTGATGCCGTAGGGCAGGGCGGTGCGGTCGTCCCTGCCCTCGCGCCGCCCGAGCCGGTGGGCCTGGATGGCGTAGGCCACGTTGCCCACCACCAGGCTGATGCCGGTGGCCGGCAGGATCGTGCCGAAGATGAGCCCATCGGGGTACCCCAGCACGCCGCGGCTGAGGGCGACGATCAGCAGGATCTGGATCAGGTTGTCGAGGCCGAGCCCCAGGAAGCCATCCAGGTCGCCGCGCACCCACCAGCGGGGGCCCGGCTGCGGGACCGGCACGGTGAGCTCAGCCACGGGGCAGCCCCGCCGGCACCCGGTCCGGAAACAGCACCCCATCGAGGTGGTCGCACTCGTGCTGCACCACCCGGGCGTGGAAGCCGTCCACCTCCCGCTCGAACGCCCGACCGGTGGGATCGAAGCCCCGGTAGCGCAGGCGGCGCCAGCGGGGCACCCGGGCGCGCCAGAGCGGCACGCTCAGGCAGCCCTCCCAGGCGTCGTCGTCCTTTTCGTCGGCCAGGGGCGTGAGCACGGGATTGATCAGCACCGTCTCCGGGATGGGGGGCGCCTCCGGGTAGCGGGGGTTGTGGGTGATGCCGAAGATCACCACCCGCAGGGGCACGCCGATCTGGGGGGCCGCCAGGCCCGCCCCATCGGTGGCGGCCATGGTGTCGCGCAGGTCGTCGATCAGGGCCGGCAGAGCGGGGTCGTCGAACCGTTCCACCGGCGCACTCACCTGGCGCAGGCGGGGATCTCCGATGGTGAGCACGTCACGGACGGCCATGGGCGCCTCAGGATCGGTCCCACTGTGCCGCCTTCCGGCCGCCCCGTCCGTACCATCCGCAGATGATGCTGCGATCGGCGGATCCATGGCCGTGAGCTCCCTGCGGGTGGCCGTGCTCTGCTGCGACGGCCTCTACCAGCGCCACCTGGTGCGGCGGGCGGCCGAAGAATTCACCCTGGTGGGCGTGGTGCTGCAGGTATCGCCACCGGCCAGCCGCAGCAGGCTCTCCCGGCTGGCCAAGTACCGCCGCCCCCTGCGGCTGCTGCGCCAGCTGATCGCCCGGGTGCTGCTGCGGCCCCACGACCGCCGCGGCGCCGCCCTGCAGCGGCAGCTGTTCCACCGGGACGGCGCCCCCCCCGAGCTGCCGCCCGAGGTGCCGGTGCTGGTCACCTCGGCCATCAACGAGGGGCGCACCGCCGACTTCCTGCGCCAGGTCGCCCCCGACATCGTGCTGGTGAACGGCACCCAGCTGCTGCGGGCGCCGGTGCTGGAGCTGATCCCCACCATCCGCCACGGCCTCATCAACCTGCACACCGGGCTGTCGCCCTATTCCCGCGGCGCCAACTGCAACCTTTACATGCTCATGGAGGGGCATCCCGAGCTGGTGGGGGTGACGGCGCACCACATCGACCCGGGCATCGACAGCGGCGACATCATCCTGTCGGCCCACGTGCCGATGCAGCCCGACGACGACGTCGAGACCATCGAAGTGCGCAGCTTTCATGTGGGCATCGAGCTGCTGATCGAGGCGGCCCGCCGGCTCGAGACCGGCACCGCGCCGCGGGTGCCCCAGTGGGAGAAGGGCAAGCTGTTCCTGCGGCGCACCGGCTACGTCTACGAGCCCTGGCAGCGGCTGATGGCCAACCGCCGCATCGCCCGGGGGCTGGTGCGCGACTACCTGGCCGACCAGCCGCGCCGCGACGGGGCCGTGCGGGTGGTGCAGCCATGAGCCGCCTGGGACGGGCCGCCAACCGGGCGGCGGACCTGCTGTTCCTGCCGCCACTGGACCGCCTCTGGCTGCGGCGCCTGCGGGGCAAGGTGCTGTGTCTGCTGTACCACCGGGTGGACGAGCCGGGCCGGGAGCCGTTCCTCGACCGCTTCGGGGTGCCGCCGATTCCCCCCCAGGAGCTGGCCGCCGAGCTCGGCGTCCTGCAGCGCCGCGGCGCCCGCTTCCTCACCTACGCCGACCTGCGGGCCGGCCGCTTTCCCACCGGCTCCGACTTCGGGGTGATCGTCAGCTTCGATGACGGCCTGCGCTGCAACTACGACGAGGGGATGGACGTGCTGCAGGGCCTGGGCATCCCCGCCGTGTTCTTCCAGTCCTCCGCGATGCAGGCCGGCGGCGAGCTGGTCTGGGAGCACGCCCTCTACTGGTATGGCGCCCACCCCACCCTGGCGCCCCGGCTGGAGGAGCTGGCCCGCCAGCGGCTGGATCTGCCGGCCGATCTGGAGGGCGCGGCCCTGATCGCCCGGTTGCGGGATGGCACCCCTGTGGCGCGGCTGCGGGAGCTGCTGGCGGAGCTGGCGGAGCGCTGGGGCACGGCCGGCGAGCTGGTGGCGGCGGCCGATCGCCTGTATCCCACCGCCGCCCACCTACGCCGGGCCCGGGAGGCCGGCCACGAGCTGGCCAGCCACGGCCACCACCACGTCCCGCGCTGCAACATCAGCCCGGAGGCCTTCGAGGAGGAACTGAGCCGCTCGGCCGCCGAGCTCGAGCAGGTGCTGGGGGAGGCCCCGCGGGCGTTCTCCTACCCCTTCAACAGCCATCTGCCCGGCGATGGGGAGATCTGCAGCCGCCATTACCTCCAGGTGGCCACCGTCGACGCCGCCCTGGTCACCCCCACCACCCCGGCCCTGGCCCTGCCCCGCTTCACCTGGCCGGGGCCCCACGCCAACCGGCTGCGCCGCCGCCGCTGGCTCTGCACCGGAACACTGGCCTGGCCGGGGAGATAGGGTCTGGATTCCTTCCACGTTGCGATGGCCTGGCCCCTGGCCGTGTTCGACGGGACCATCAGCCTCACCACCCTGGAATCCCTCCTCCACGACTGGGGGTACTGGGTGGTGTTCGTCGCCATGCTGCTGGAGAACGCCGGCGTGCCCCTGCCCGGCGAGACGGTCACCCTGCTGGCGGGCTATGCGGCCGGCAGCGGCCAGCTGCAGGTGCTCGGGGTGATGGGGGCGGCGGCCGGCGGGGCGATCCTGGGGGACAACATCGGCTACTGGGTGGGCCGCCGGGCGGGCTGGGGACTTTTGCTGCGGGCCGGACGGCTGCTGGGCCGGACCCCGGAGCAGATGGACGCGCTGCGGGAACGGTTCCTGCGCCATGCCGGCAAGTCGGTCCTGCTGGGCCGGTTCGTGGCGGTGCTGCGGGTGCTGGCCGGCCCCATTGCCGGCGCGGTGCGCATGCCCTACCGCCGCTTCCTGCTGTTCAACATGCTGGGGGCCGTGCTCTGGGCCTCGACGATGGTGGGCCTGGCCTGGCTCGGCGGCCGCTGGATCCCCTTCGATCAGATGGTGAAGGGGGTCGTCGAGTTCGGCCTCGGCGCCCTGGTGCTGCTGGTGATCGTGCTGGTGGTGCCGAAGCTGGTGGCCCGCTTCGAGGAGCGTCAGCTGGACGATGCGCCAGATGAGAGCCCTCCCTGATGCGATATCTGCGCTATCTGCTGGTGCCCCTGGCCTGCTGCGCCGGGGGCCTGGCGATCGTGCTCGGCCTGCATGGCCTGGAAGCGGCCTGGATCACCCTGGTGCTGCTGCTGCTGGAGATCTCCCTCTCCTTCGATAATGCGGTGGTGAACGCCCGGGTGCTCGATCGGCTGACTCCAGGCCAGCAGCGCTTCTTTCTCACCTGGGGCCTGGTGATTCCCGTGTTCGGCGTGCGCTTCGCGGGCCCCCTGGTGATGGTCTCCCTGGCCGGTGGCGTCGGCATGGGCACCGCCCTCGATGCGGCCCTTCACCACCCGGAGCGCTACCGGGACCTGCTGGAGCTGGCTGAGCCCAGGATCCTCGCCTTCGGTGGCCTGTTCCTGCTGATGGTGTTCCTGCGTTACTTCTTCGATGAGGCCAAAACTCTCCACTGGTTCCGTCCCCTGGAGCGCCGCCTCAGCGCCGCCGGCCGGGTGGAAGCCCTGGAGGTGGCCCTTGCCCTCATCCTGCTGCTGCTGCTCGTTGCCGCCCTGCCGGAGAGCCTGCGGGCCGAGGTGATGATCAGTGGCGTGATCGGTCTGGTGCTGCAGCTGCTGAGCACCTCCCTGGCCGAGGCCTTCGGCGATGAGGAGCAGGCGGGGATGCGGCTGGCAGCCGGCGGCGGGCTAGCCAGCCTGCTCTACCTGGAACTGCTGGATGCCTCCTTCAGCCTCGACGGCACCATCGGGGCCTTCGCCATCACCCAGAACCTGGGCCTGATCCTCACCGGCCTGGGCCTTGGGGCCCTCTTCATCCGCTCCCTCACCCTGATGCTCAGCCGTGAGAAGGCGCTCGATCAGCTGGTGTTCCTGGAGCATGGCGCCCATTACGCCATCGGCGCCCTGGGCATGCTGATGCTGGCCGGGATCGTCCTGAAGCAGCACGATCTCCATCTGCCCGAATGGGTCACGGGCCTGATCGGCATCGTGCTGCTGCTGCTCTCCCTCGGCGATTCACTGCGGCAACGGGGAGGCCTGCGGCGCACGCCCTGAACCCGTCGGTACCTGCCGGACCTAGAGCCCGAAGTGACGACAGATCAGCCAGGGCACCACCAGGGCCAGGCCGATCGAGAGGGGCGCCCCGTAGCGGGCCATGTCCAGGAAGCGGTAGCGGCCGGGGCCGAACACCATCAGGTTGGTCTGGTAGCCGATCGGGGTGAGGAAGCTCTGGCTGGCGGCGAAGGTGATCGCGAAAATGAAGGCCATCGGCGGCAACGCCAGCCCCTTGGCCAGCTCGGTGGCGATCGGGATCAGCAACACCACCGTGGTGCCGTTGCTGAGGGCCTCGGTGAAGAGCTGTCCCAGCACGAACACCACCAGCAGCACCCCATAGGCGGGCCAGCCCCGGAGGGAGTGGAGCAGGTCGGTGGCCAGGGCCTCCGCCAGGCCGGTCTTCTGCATCGCCACGCTGAAGCAGGAGAGGGAGCCCAGCAGCAGGATCACGTCCCAGCGGATCGAGCGCAGCAGCTCGCCGGAGCGCAGGCAGCCCGTGGCCACCATCGCCACCATGGCCAGCAGCACCGCGGCCATCAGCGGCAGCAGTTTGAGCATCGGCAACAGGATCATCAGGGCCGCGATCACCATGCCGACGAGCTTGCGGTCGGTGGTGGGCAGGTCCTTCTCGAGCTCGTCGAGCAGCACCAGGTCGTTGTTGGCCTGCAGGCCGCGGATGGCATCCACCGGGGCCTGCAGCAGAAGCACATCGCCGGCCTGGAGCACCACCCGGCCCAGCAGCTCCCGCAGCACCTGGTTGCCCCGTCGCACCGCCAGCAGGGTGGCGTTGTAGCGCTGGCGGAAGCGCATGTCGCGCACGCTGGCGCCGGCCAGGGTGGAGCCGTTGGGCAGCAGCACCTCCACCACCCGCTGGGGGGAAGTGGCCTCGCCGGACAGCTCCCGCAGGTCCTCCTCCTGCTCACCGATCGGGGCGAGGGTGACGGTGTGCTCCTGCTGGAGACGCAGCAGGTTGTCCCGGTTGCAGCGCAGCAGCAGCCGGTCGCCGGCCTGCAGGGGCAGGTCGGCCAGGGGGGCGCTGAAGCTGTCCTGGCCGCGGTGCAGCTCCAGCACGTCCACGTCGAAGCGCCGCTGCAGGCGGCTGTTGTGCAGCGACTGGCCGATCAGCTCGGACTGCTCCGGGATCAGCACGTCGGTGAGATAGCCATCCCGGGCGAGGCCGCCGAGCAGGTCCTCATCCCCCTGGCCGCGGTCGGGCAGCAGCCGGTCGGAGACGGTCAGCATGTACAGCCCCCCGAGAAGCCACACGGGGATGCCGATGGCGGTGAAGCTGAACAGTTCCAGGGAGCCGAAGCCCAGCTGGCGGCTCACATCACTGGCCAGCAGGTTGGTGGAGGTGCCGAGCAGGGAGATGGTGCCGCCCAGCACGGTGGCGAACGAGAGGGGCAGCAGCACCTTCGAGGGGGAGACACCGCGGCGCTGGCACCAGCCTTCGATCACCGGCAACAGGGTGGCCACGATCGGAGTGTTGGGGATGAAGCCGGAGATGGGGGCCACCACCCCCACCATCAGGGCGATCATCCGTTTGGGGCTGCGAACGGCGTCGGAACCGATCAGGGCGCGGAGCCGATCGAGGCCACCACTGCGGAACAGGCCGGCGGAGACCGCGAACAGGCCCATCAGGGTGATCAGGGCGGGGCTACCGAAACCCTGCACCGCCTCATCGGGCTTGAGCACCTTGAAGCTGACCAGCAGGGCGGCCGCCAGCAGGCCGGTGACTTCCGGGGCGAGCCAGCCGGTGACGAACAGCACCATCGCCCCAGCGAACACCGCCAGGGTGATGAGTCCTTCGGGGGTGGCGGCGACCGTGAGGAACGCGGGCATCGGGCCGTTCAGAGGTAGAAGCCGACCGTAGTGACGACCCGGGTGCCGCGCTCGCGCAGGGCCCGCCGCAGAAGAATCGTCGACTGGTTGTGCAACAGGTTCTCCCAGCGGTGGCGGGTGACGAACACCGGCAGCACCACCATGCAGAAGGCGTGACGATCCTTGTGGTGCTGCTGCTCGAAGCGCCGCACGAAGTCGACCACCGGGTCCACCAGGGAGCGGTAGGGGGACGCCAGCACCTCCAGCGGAACGTCCGGCAGCTGGCGGCTCCACTGCTCGCGGAACGCGTCGGCGCGGCCGCCGCCGAGATCCACGTGAACGGCCACAAGGTCGCTGGCGTTGCTGCGGGCAAAGCAGAGGGCCTCGAGGCTGCCGCGGTGCAGCTGGCCCACCAGGACCACTGTGGGGGTGCCGCCGCCGGGGGGAGGGCCGGCCGGCAGCGGCAGGCGTCCAGCGGTGTCAAGGCGTAGGCGCCTGGCCACCGTGTCGTAGTGGGAGCGGATCCGCAGGTACAGCGTCACCAGCAGCGGAATCGCCACGACCACCACCCAGGCCCCGTGGGTGAATTTGCTGATCAGAAGGATCACCGCCACCACGGCGGTGATCGCTGCGCCGATGCCGTTGATCAGCGCCCGGGAGCGCCAGCCCCGGTCCTGCAGCTTCCACCAATGCACCACCATCCCCGCCTGGGACAGGGTGAAGCTGATGAACACACCCACCGCATAGAGGGGGATCAGGCGGCTGACGCTGCCATCAACGATCACCAGCAACAGGCCGGCCAGGGCGCTGAGGGCAAAGATGCCGTTGCTGAACACCAGCCGGTCGCCCAGGGAGCAGAGCTGGCGGGGCAGAAAGCCGTCCTGGGCCAGGAAAGCCGCCAGCCGGGGGAAATCGGCATAGGCGGTGTTGGCGGCCAGCAGCAGGATCAGCAACGTCGCCAGCTGCAGCACGAACAGCAATGGGCCATCCCCGAAGATCCGCTCGCCCAGCTGATACAGCAGCGTGGGGCCGTTGTCCTGCACCACCAGCCCGCCCTGGCTGGCCAGGGCGCTGATGCCGCTGAACATCAGGGCCAGCATCAGCACCATCACCCCCAGCACCCGGCGGGCGTTGCGCCACTCCACAGGCTTGAAGGCCGCGACACTGTCACTGATCGCCTCAATGCCGGTGAGGGCGGCGCAGCCCGAGCTGAAGGCCCGCATCAGCAGCAGGGGGCCGATGGCCTGCAGCCCCTGGCTGCCCTGGTGGGCCGCCGCCAGCAGCCGTTGCTGCTCCGCCGGCGGCAGGGGCGGCAGCTGGCCCATCCCCAGCTTGAGAAAGCCCGCCACCAGCAGGGTGACGACGGCGCCCATGAAGAGGTAGGTGGGCAGGCTCAGAAACTTCGCGCTGGAGCTGACGCCGCGCAGGTTGGCGAGCATCACCAGCCCCACCGCCAGCAGGCAGAGGGGCACCCGTGCCGCAGCCAGCCCGGGGAAATAGGAGGTGAGGGCGGCGATGCCGGCGGCCACGCTCACCGCCACGGTCAGCACGTAGTCGATCGAGAGGGAGGCGCCGGCCACCAGACCCGCCGTCTGGCCGAGGTTCTGCTGGGAGACCCGGTAGGAGCCGCCCCCCTGCGGGTAGGCCCTGATCGTCTGCCGGTAGCTGCTGGCCACCACCAGCATCAGGGCCACGATCAGGCCCGTGATCGGGAGGGTGTAGGGAAGGGCCGCTGCGCCGCCCATCCCCAGTACCAGCACGATTTCCTGGGTGGCGTAGGCCACCGAGGAGAGGGCGTCGGAGCTGAGGATCGCCAGGGCCTCGGCGTTGCTGTAGCGCTCCTCGTGGTGGGCGCTGGTGGGCAGGGGAGTGCCGATGAGCCGGCGCCGCAGGGTGTCGAGGCGGGACATGCGGCGTCGGCCCATCCAGTGAATGCTTTAGGACGCTAAGGGCCGTGGGAGCGCCCGTCCTCCGCGTCCACACCCGCCCGCTTCCGGCCAGGGCTGATCCGTGCCATGGGACCCACCTCGCTGCTGAGCACCCTCCTGATCCTGCTGATGGGTGTGCTGCTGGCGCGGCTGTCGGCCGGCTGGATGGCGCGCTGGGCGGTGCCGGCCATCGTTCTGGAGCTCGCCATGGGCTTCGTGCTGGGCAACACCGTGGTGCCGTTCACGGCGATGGCGCCCCTGAGCGGACTGACGGAACTGGGGGTGCTCACCCTCTTCTTCCAGGTGGGCCTGGAGGTGCGCGGTGACCTGCTCTCCTCCCGCAGGGGCGCGATCCTGCGCACGGTGGCCCTGAGTTTCCTGACACCGCTGCTGGCCTTCTGGCCTCTTCGGAGCGCTTTCGGCCTCTCCATCCCCACCACCCTGCTCTGCCTGGCGGTGCTGAGCGCCACCGGCACCGGCGTAACCCTGCGGCTGCTCGCCCAGCGTGGCGCCCTGCAGACCCCCTCCGGCCGGCTGCTGGTGGGGGTGTCGGTCCTCGATGATCTGCCGGCCATCGGCCTGCTGGCGATTGCCACCGCCACGGCCGGCCTGCGCCTGGGCACTGAGGGCATCGGCTGGGCCGGTCCCCTGGTGGGGCTGGTGCTGGCCCTGCTGAGCTGGCTGGCGGTGGCCCACTGGGCCCGCCACCACAGCCGGCGGCCCACCAGCGCCCTGGCCATCCTGATGCTGCTGATCGGCTCCGCCTGGGTGGGGGAGGCCTGCGGCCTGACCAGCCTGCTGGGGGCCCTCTGGGGCGGGGTGCTGATGGCCCGGCTGGGGCCGGTGGAGGGGGAGGTGCAACGGGTGCTGACCGTCCTCTCGGAAGTGTTCCTGCCCCTGTATTTCATCAGCGTGGGGATGCGGATCGGCGCCGGCACCCTGCTGCAGCCGGCGGCCTGGGGCCTGGCGGGGGTCCTGATCGTGATGGCGGTGCTGAGCAAGCTGGCCTGTGGCCTGGGCATCCATCGCACGGACATGGCGGCGGGGGTCGACCGCTGGCTGGTGGTGTTCGGCCTGATCCCCCGGGGCCTGCCGGGGCTGGTGTTCGCCACCACCGCCCTGAACCAGGGCCTGATCGATGCCGTCCAGTTCTCCTCGCTGGTGCTGATGGTCACCTTCACCACCGTGGTGGGCCTGCTGCTGCTGGAGCGGCGCTTGCAGCGTCTGCAGGCCGCTTCCGGGTAAGGACACGTCGGGCAGGCGCAAACCCAACCCATGCCTAAGGTTTGGGCCATCGTTGAGCCGCCCCGTTGGATCCTTCCACTGATGCGCGTCCCTGGCACGCCCTGGCACCTGAGGAGTGCCTCAAGGGGCTGGAGGCCAGCACCGAGGGCCTGAGCACGGCCCAGTGCGCCGAACGGCTGGCCAGGGTGGGGCTGAACCGGCTGGAGCTCAAGGCCGGACGCAGCAACCTGCGCATCCTCTGGGACCAGTTCAGCAACGTGATGCTGATCATGCTGCTGGCCGTGGCGGCAGTGTCCGCCGGTGTCGCCTACGCCGCCCAGCGGTTCCCCAAGGATGCGATCGCCATCGTGCTGATCGTGGGCCTCAACGCCCTGCTGGGCTACCTGCAGGAAAGCCGCGCCCAGCAGGCCCTGCAGGCCCTGCGCGACATGGCCCAGCCCCTGGTGACCGTGCGCCGTGACGGCATCTGGGAACGGCTGCCGAGCGAGCAACTGGTACCGGGGGACCTGATCCGGGTGGAAGCGGGCGACCGGGTGCCGGCCGATGCCCGCCTGCTGGAGGTGGCCGAACTGGGCCTGCGGGAGGCGGCCCTCACCGGCGAGGCCGAAGCGGTGAACAAGCTGGCCTCGCTGGTGCTGGAACCCTCCACCCCGGTCCTGGAGCGCCAGAACTGCCTGTTCCAGGGCACCGAGGTGGTGAGGGGTCGCGGTCTGGCCGTGGTCAGCGCCACGGGGATGCAGACCGAACTGGGCAAGATCGCCGAGATGATCAACACGGCGGGGGGGGAGACCACCCCGCTGCAGGAACGGCTCGATGGCCTGGCCAATGTGCTGGTGGGCTCCGCCCTGGCCCTGGTGGCCGTGGTGGTGCTGCTGGGCTGGCTGCTGGGCCAGCGCCTTCTAGACCTGCTGGAGGTGGCCCTGTCGATGGCCGTGGCGATCGTGCCGGAGGGTCTGCCGGCGGTGATCACCGTGACCCTGGCCATCGGCACCCAGCGGATGGTGCAGCGAGCCGCCCTGATCCGCCGCCTGCCGGCGGTGGAGGCCCTGGGCTCGGTCACGGTGATCTGCACCGACAAGACCGGCACCCTCACCCTCAACCGCCAGGTGGTGCAGGAACTGCGCAGCGGCACCACGGCGCTGGCGGTCAGCGGCAACGGCTACGACCCCCACGGCGACTTTCACGCCACGGAGCTCGCCGTCCCCGCCGGAGCCACCGCCGGGGTGGCCCCCGGTGGCCGGAACCTGCTGCTCCAGGCCGGGGTCCTCTGCAGCGACGCCGAGCTCAAGCAGGAGCCGGACGGCCGCTGGGAAATCCTCGGCGATCCCACCGAAGGGGCCCTGGTGGTGGCGGCCGCGAAGGCCGACCTGGATGGTTTCGCCCTGCGCAGCCACTACAAGCGGGATGCTGAGATCCCCTTCAGCTCCGAACGCCAGCTGATGGCGGTCTGGGTCCTGGACCCCGACGGCAGCCTGCAGGCCCCCCTGGGGGCCACGGCCACCGGCTCCGCCACGTTGATGATCAGCAAGGGGGCCCCGGAGGTGATCCTCGGCACCTGTGACCGCTGGCTCGACGCCTCTGGCGTGGCCACCCTCAGCGATGGCCAGCGCCAGTGGTGGCTCGACCAGGCCAGGGACCTGGCCGCGTCCGGCCTGCGGGTGCTGGCCTTCGCCTGTGCCCCGCATCACCCCAGCCCCGAGCATGAACTGGAGCACCAGGTGCTGCTCGGGCTGATGGCCCAGCTGGATCCCGCCCGCCCCGAGGTGGCCCTGGCGGTCTCCCGCTGCCGGGAGGCCGGCATCCGCCCGGTGATGATCACCGGCGACCACCCCCTAACCGCCCGGGCGATCGGCGTCAACATCGGCCTGGTGGACAACACGGCCGAGGTGGTGCTCGGCCGCCAGCTGGAGGAGGCCGATGCCGGCGAGCTGGCGTCCATCGTCGGTCGCTGCAACGTCTACGCCCGGGTGGCACCGGAGCAGAAGCTGCGCATCGTCAAGGCCCTCCAGGGCCTCGGGCAGATCGTCGCCATGACCGGCGACGGTGTCAACGACGCCCCGGCCCTGAAGCAGGCCCACATCGGGGTGGCCATGGGCATCACCGGCACCGAGGTGAGCAAGGAGGCCTCCGACATGGTGCTGCTCGACGACAACTTCGCCACGATCGTCAATGCGGTGGAGCAGGGCCGGCTGGTGTACGCCAACATCCGCCGCTTCATCAAGTACATCCTCGGCAGCAACGTCGGTGAACTGATCACGATCGCCTCGGCTCCGCTGCTGGGGTTGGTGGGCGTGCCGATGACCCCGATCCAGATCCTCTGGATGAACCTGGTGACCGACGGGGTGCCCGCCCTGGCCCTGGCCCTGGAGCCCGGGGAAGCCGGCCTGATGCAGCGCCCCCCCGCCGAACCCGGCGAATCGATCTTCGCCCGCGGCATCGGCAGCTACATCCTGCGCATCGGCGTGGTGTTCGCCGTCATCACAATCACGATGATGGTGCTGGCCTCCAGGGCCGGTGCCCCCTGGAAGACGATGGTGTTCACGATGCTGTGCCTGGCCCAGATGGGCCATGCCCTGGCGGCCCGCAGCGACCTGCCCCTGGTGCAGGTGAATCCCTTCAGCAACCCCTGGCTGCTGGGGGCGGTGGTGTTCACCACCCTGCTGCAGTTGTCCCTGCTCTACGTCCCGGCGCTGGCCACATTCTTTGGCACCGTGCCCCTCTCGGGCCGAGACTTGGGCATCTGCGTGGGCTTCAGTCTGGTCTTCTTCCTGTACCTGGAACTGGAGAAGGTGTGGCGGCTGTGGCGTCGCCGTCGGGTCGCCAACGCCTGAGCCCCACACCGACCCCGGCCGACTGATAACGAGTGCTTGGTGAACCCATAGGTCTTTCCTTCGTGGAAAGGCCTCCGCTCGTCGCCTGGGATCTTAGTGTTCGCCACCACGCGGGCCATCACCGGTCCCGACCGTTCTCCCGCCATGACCCTGTTCTTCGCCCAGACGGCCTGGCTGGTTCCGCTCTACCCCTTGGTGGCGTCCCTGTTGTCGCTGCTTTGGTCCCCGGGGCTGATCTCACGCACGGGCCCACGCCCCTGCGGCTATCTCAACCTCACCCTGGTGAGCGTGGCCTTCGTCCACAGCGCCGCCGCCCTGATGGCGCTGCATTCCAATTCCGCCGCCGGTGCGTCCGCTCTCTACAAGCCCCTCGCCTTCGGCTGGACCTGGCTGGAGACCGCCGGGCTCAAGGTGGGCTTCGACGGCCTGATCACCGAGCCGGCCCTGATCGCGATGACGGTGATCACCGGCCTGCATGTGCTGGTGCAGATCTATGCCATCGGCTATCTGGAGATGGACTGGGGCTGGCCCCGCTTCTTCGGGTCCCTGAGCTTCTTCGAGGCCGGTCTGTGCGCCTTGGTGCTCACGGACTCGCTGTTCTTCAGCTACGTGATCCTCGAGCTGCTCACCCTGGGCACCTACCTGATCGTGGGCACCTGGTACAACCAGCCCCTGGTGGTCAAGGGCGCACGCGATGCGTTCCTCACCAAGCGGATCGGCGACCTGATCCTGCTGGCGGGCCTGATCGCCCTGCTGCCGATCACCGGCACCTGGAACTTCCACGGGCTGCAGGCCTGGGCCGCCGATCAGGTCAACAACGGCAACCCCCTTCCCCAGTTTCTGCCGTTGATCCTGCTGGCCTTGATCGCCGGGCCGATGGGCAAGTGCGCCCAGATCCCCCTGCACCTGTGGCTCGATGAGGCCATGGAGAGCCCCTTGCCCTCCACCGTGCTCCGGAACTCGGTGGTGGTGGTGGGTGGCGCCTGGGTGCTGCTGCGGCTCGAGCCCCTGATCGAACTGAGCCCCCTGGTGCAGACCGTGCTCGTAATCGTGGGCGGAACCACTGCCCTGGTGGCCTCCCTGATCGCCCTCGCCCAGATCGATGTGAAGCGCGCCCTCTCCTTCCTGGTGAGCAGCTGGCTCGGCCTGCTGTTCGTGGCGGTGGGTCTGGGCGGCATCAGCGTGGCCGATCACCTGATGCTGGTGTATCCCCTGCCGATGGCGCTGATGTTGATGGTGATCGGCGCCATCGTGATCACCAACGTCACCCAGGACCTCACCCAGCTCGGGGGCCTGTGGAGCAAGCGTCCGCTGATGGGCCTGGCCTTCCTCACAGGCGCCGCCGGCCTGATGGCCCTGCCGCCGTTCGGTGGCTTCGCCGCCCTGCGCGAGCTCATGGAGCTCACGGCCGCGAGCTCCCATCCGGTGCTGCTCGGTTGCCTGGTGCTGTTCACCAATGGCCTGATCAGCGCCGGCCTGATCCGGGTGTTCGGTCTGATCTGGGGCGGGCGTCCGTCGGTGTTCACCACCCGCTCCGCGGAGGTGCTGTGGCTGATGGCCCTGCCCACCTTGGTGCTCATGGGTCTGGTGCTGCACCTGCCGCAGCTGATGGTGATCAACGGCGTCTTTGCCCTGTCCCCACTTCCTGGCTGGGGTCCGCTGGCGGTGCCCCTGCTGATCTCCACCCTCGTGGGCGGCGGCCTCTCGGCGGTGTTCTACCTGCGGCCCCACCCCCTGGCCCATCTGCCCGCCGCCCTCGGCGGCCTGCAGGACTGGCTGGCCCACGACATGCAGACCGAGCGCTTCTACCACCGCACCGTGGTGTGGCTGGTGGTGGCCCTGGCCCGTCTCAGCGCCTGGTCGGATGACCGGCTGATCGAGGGCTTCAGTGGTGCCTCCGGCAGTGCCGCCCTCGAGAGTGCCCGCCGCCTCAGCTTCACCACCTCCGGCCGCACCCAGGCCTATGCCCTCACCCTCCTTCTCGGGGTGCTGCTGATGGCCGCCTGGCTGCTGGCCTCCGCCCCTTCCGTTCCGTCCGAACTCGTTCGCCCGTTCCGCTGATGGGATCGTCCTCGCTCCTGCTTCTCCTGGCCGCACCCCTGGCCGGCACCCTCCTGCTGCCCCTGCTGCCGGCAACCGTTCCTTCCGTTCGGGTCCGCGGCATCGCGGCCCTGTTCGGCGCCCTTCAGCTGCTGGTGGGCCTGCTCTGTTGGCAGTACCCCCCCGCCGACCTGCAGCTCTCCTGGCTGCCGAAACTCGGGCTCCGGCTCGATCTCGGCCTCGACGGGCTCTCGCTGCCGCTGGTGCTGCTCACCGCGCTGATCACCTCTCTTTCGATCCTCTCGGCAGCGGCTGACCAGTCCCGGCCGCGGCTGTTCTTCTCCCTGATGCTGGCCACCAACCTGGGTGTGGTCACGGGTTTGCTGGCCCGCAACGCCCTGCTGTTCCTCCTGGCCTTCGAGCTGGTGCTGATTCCGATCACCCTGCTGGTGGCGGTCTGGGGGGGCGAGAAGCGGGCCGGTGCCGCGGTGCGTTTCCTGCTCTACAGCGCCGTCTCCGGCCTGGCCCTGCTGGCGGCCGTGCTGGCCTTCGCCTGGTTCAATCCCGCCGGTCCGCTCTTCGCTTTCGAGGATCTTCGCCAGGCCCAGTTCTCCCCCACCGCCCAACGCTGGATCCTGGCCCTGCTGCTGCTCTCCTTCGGCCTGAAGCTTCCCGTCTTTCCCCTGCACGGCTGGCAGCCCTTCACCTACGGCCAGGCCCCCACCCCGGTGGTGATGCTGCTGGCAGGCTCCGTCTCCAAGCTGGGCGCCTATGGCCTGCTGCGCTTCGGGGTGGGCTTCCTGCCGGACATCTGGGCCGCCTGGTCGCCCTGGATCGCCGCCGCCGGTGCCATCAGCGCGGTGTACGGCGCCCTCAATGCCATCGCCCAGAGCGACATCCGCCGCCTGATGGCCTACAGCTCCCTCGGCCACATGGGCCTGCTGGTGCTGGGGCTCTCCGCCGCCACCCCCCTGAGTCTGCAGGGGGCGGTGGCCCAGATGCTGGCCCACGGCATGATCGTGGCCCTCCTGTTCGCCTGCGTGGGGCTGATCGAGCGAAAGACCGGCACCACCTCCATCCCGGAGCTCTCGGGCCTGATGAATCCCCTGCGCGGACTGCCCTTCACCATGGGCATGCTGCTGCTGGCCATGATGGCAGCCGCCGGCATCCCCGGCCTGGCGGGCTTCCCGGCCGAGCTGCTGGTGTTCGAAGGCAGCTGGACCACCTTCCCCCGCGCCACCCTGGTCAGCCTGATCGCCTCGGGCTTCACCGCCGTCTACGCCATCCGCCTGTTCAACCGCGTGGGCTTCGGACGCCTCGACAACGAGCGGGCCGACTGGTCTTCCACCTGCTGGAGCGAGAGGGCGCCGGCCATGGCCCTCACCGTGCTGGTGATCGCAGCGGGCCTCTGGCCAACGGCCCTCACGGGCTGGAGTGAGACCGAATCCACGGTTCTGGCCCTGCGCACCCAACCGTTCCTCAGCCGGTCCGCCGCCGGCTCCCCCCTCGTCGCCGTCACCCTCCCTTCCGCCTCGGAGCTGCGCACGTCATGACCCCCCCCACCGCCACGGCCCCCGAGCCCCTCACCGCTCCCCTGATCCCGCCCTCCACCCATCGCTATGCCGATGTGATCCACCGGCTGGAGGCCGGAGGCTCGATGCTGCCGGACACGCCGGAGAACCTGATGCAGATCATCGGCATCTACAAGGCCTATGCCGTGCCGATGGATTTCTACTGGCGCGACCTGCTCTACATCGCCGAGCAGGTGTTCCTCGATCCCCTGCCGGCCTTCAAGTACTTTCCCAGCCAGGAGTATCTCGATCTCCCCAATTCCTACGCCGGCGATCAGTCGAAGCTGCGGATCTGGCGTGGTGGTGAAAAGGCCCATCCTGAACTGCTGGCGTTCATGGAGAAGGGCGAAACCGGCAAGATGTCGAAGCTGCTCCATCACCTCTGGCACGACCGGATCAACATGGAGTTCGCCGAGGCGTGCATGGAAGCCATGCTCTGGCATCAGGGCATGGGCGGACGTTTTTACGACTATCTCGCCAGTGACGCTTACCGGGTCAACGCCGATCGCGCCATCAAGGCCTACTTCCGCGGCAATCCGATGATGCTCGGGCTCTATCGCCTGTTCCCTGAGATGTTCATGGAGCAGGTGAAGAAGATGAGCTACTACGCCAACCTCGGCCTGTTCTGGGAGGTGATGGCGCCGGTGTTCTTCGAGATGAGCGACATCTATGACGAGGGCGGCTTCTCCGGGGTGCCCGCCGCCATGGATTTCCTGGTCAATGGCATCTTCGCGGTGGCCGGGCGGCCCATCTACCACCACGTGTACATCGGCGGGGAGTGCCTCGAGATCATCCCCAAGTCGGAAGGCTTCACCTGGCTGTACGAGGCGGCTCTCCCCTACGTGGAGGCCGTGTTCTATCGCACGGCGCCATTTCGCGGCACCAAGAGTTACAACGCCCAGGCCTATCAGGTGCCTGCCGATCAGGCCGATTTCCACTACGGCATCCTCTATGCCGACGTGTTCCCCGTGGGCTCGGCCGGCATTCCTCCCACCCTGCTGATGCAGGACATGCTGCATTTCCTGCCCCCCTATCTGGAGGAGCTCTACAAGCAGCACAAGCGTGGCGATGAAGACAAGCTCATCCAGCTGGGGATCACCTTCCAGCGCTCCATGTACAACGTCACCTCGGCGGTGATCCAGGCCCTGCGCTGCGCCCTGCTCTATCCGCTGGATGACACCGATCCGGAACACCTGATGGCCAACCGGCACTTCTTCGAGGCCCAGATGGACCGCTTCCTGCGGCCCGAGGCGCGCCTGCCCCAGATCCAGACCCCGGACTACCGCTAGGAGACTCCCATGGCCAACATCATCGAAACCGCCAAGGGAGCCGGGGTCTTCGGCACCCTGCTCACCGCCGTCGAGGTGGCCGGCCTCACCGCCGCCCTGGAGAGCCCCGGCCCCTTCACCGTCTTCGCCCCCGTCGACGACGCCTTCGCCGCCCTTCCCCCCGGCACGGTCCAGACCCTGGTGGACAACGTGCCCCAGCTGGCCCGGATCCTCAAATTCCATGTGCTCTCCGGGGCCTACCTGCGGGAGCAACTGATTGAGCAGCCGGAGTGGGAGAGCCTGGAGGGGGCCCCGGTGGCGATCCGCCGGGCCGACCCCTTCGAGGTCAAGAATGCCACCGTTGTCTCCGCCGACATCGTCTGCGACAACGGCATCGTGCACGTGATCGACCGGGTGATCCTGCCCGGATGAGAGGGGCGGGTCTGCTGGTGCTGGCGGTGCTCGGTGCCCTGATGGGCTGCGCCGCCGGCAACGACGCCCCCGGCAGCCCCACCATGGCCAAGATCCGTGAGAGGGGCCGGCTGGTCTGCGCCGTGGATGGGGCGGTGCCGGGGTTCAGCACCGTGGGCTCCGGTGGGGCCTTCGTGGGCATCGACGCCGATTTCTGCCGGGCCGTGGCCGCCGCGGTGCTCGGGGACCCCAGCAAGGTGGAGTTCCGGCCGGTGACGGCCGGCGAGCGCTTCGTGGCCCTGGGCAGCGGCGAGGTCGACCTGCTGTCGATCAGCTCCACCCACACCCTCAGCCGCGACGCCCCCGGCGGCAATGCCCTCAGCTTCGGGCCGGTGTTCTTCTACGACGGCCAGGGGGTGATGGTGCCCGCCGCCAGCGGCGTCCGCAGCCTGCGCGAGCTGGCCGGCAAGCCGATCTGTGTCGAGAGCGGCACCAACACCGAGCTGAACCTGGCCGATCGCATGCGCGAACTGGGGATCGCCTACCAGCCGCTGCGGTTCCAGTCGGGCGAGCAGGCCTACCCCGCCTACGAACAGGGTCGCTGCGCCGCCATCACGAGCGACAGCTCCCTGCTGGCGGCCAAGCGCAGCGGCTTCAAGGATCCGGCGGCCCACGTGCTGCTCCCCGACCTGCTCAGCAAGGAGCCCAGCGCCAAGGTGACGATCCAGGCGGATCCGGCCTGGGCCGATGCGGTGCGCTGGGTCACCCACACCCTGGTCCAGGCGGAGGAGAGCGGCCTCACCCAGGCCAACGTCGAGGCCCGCCTCGCCGCGGCCCGGCGGGACCCCAGCCAGGCCGAAGCGCGCCGCTTCCTGGGGGTGGAGGGGGATTTCGGCCGCCAGCTGGGCCTGCCCGCCGACTTCACGGTGCGGGTGGTGAAGGCGGTGGGCAACTACGGCGAGCTGTTCGAGCGGCACCTGGGCCGCGCCACCCCCCTGGGCCTGGAGCGGGGCCTCAACCGCCTCTGGAGCCAGGGCGGTCTCCACATCGCCCCGCCGTTCCGCTGAGGAGGTTCCGGGCGGCCTACCTGCGCCGGCCCGCACCTGCAACAATGCGGCCACTCAAGGAAGCAAGCATGCTCTGGAACCGGACCCGCGCCCTCGGGGCCTCCCTGCTGGCGGCTGGCCTGCTCGCCGGTTGTGCTGGGGGTGATGGCGGGGTGCAGAGCCAGAAGCTCTCCACGATCACCGGGCGGGGCAAGCTGATCTGCGGGGTGGAGGGCAAGCTGCCCGGCTTCAGCTTCGTGGGCCCCGACGGCAAGTACCTCGGCCTCGATGTGGACGTCTGCAAGGCGGTGGCCGCCGCGGTGCTGGGGGATCCCGAGAAGGTGGAGTACCGCGACCTGAACTCCAGCGAGCGCTTCGCGGCCCTGGCCAGCGGCGAGGTGGACCTGCTCTCGCGCAACACCACCATGACCCTGAGCCGCGATGCGGCCGGCGGCAACGGCCTCAGCTTCGCCCCCACCACCTTCTATGACGGCCAGGGGGTGCTGGTGCCCGTGGCCAGCGGCATCAAGGACCTCAAGGGCCTGGCCGGCAAGCCCATCTGCGTCGAGAGCGGCACCACCACCGAGCTCAACCTGGCCGACCGGATGCGGGAGCAGAACATCCCCTACACGCCGCTGAAGTTCCAGACCAGCGACCAGACCTTCGCCGCCTACCTCGGCGACCGCTGCGTGGCCGTCACCAGCGACCGCTCCCAGCTGGCGGGCAAGCGCACCAGCTTCCCCAAACCGGACGCCCACACCCTGCTGCCGGTGGTGATGAGCAAGGAGCCCCTCACCCCCGCCACCACCAACGGTGATCCGGCCTGGGCCGATGCGGTGCGCTGGATCGTGTTCGGCCTGATGCAGGCCGAGGAGAGCGGCATCACCCAGGCGAACGTGGACGCCAAGCTGGCCGAAGCCAAGGCCAACACCAACCAGGCCGACCTGCGCCGGTTCCTGGGGGTGGAGGGTGACTTCGGCAAGCAGCTGGGTCTGCCGCCCGACTTCGTGGTCAAGGCGGTGAAGGCCGTTGGCAACTACGGCGAGATCTTCGATCGCAACGTGGGCCCCGCCTCCGCCCTCAAGCTCGACCGCGGCCTCAACCGCCAGTGGAAGGACGGTGGTCTGATCTACTCGCCGCCCTTCCGTTGATGGCGCCGGTGCCCCCCGCCGACCCGACCCCATCGCCCCCGCCTGCCCCCAAGCCGCCCTGGTGGCGCGACCGCCGCGTCGTGCCCTGGCTGGTGCAGGCGGTGGTGGGCCTGCTGGTGCTGCTGCTGATCGCCTTCCTGCTGGGCAATCTGGTGCGCAACCTCACCGCCGCCGGCCTGCTGCTGAGCTGGCGCTGGCTGCAGCAGCCGGCCGGCTTCGACATCTCGGAATCGGTGATTCCCTTCAACGCCCAGCTGCCCTACTGGCGCGCCCTGGCGGCCGGTCTGGTCAACACGATCCGGGCGGTGCTGGTGGGCCTGGTGGGGGCCACCCTGCTGGGCACCCTGGTGGGGATGGCCTCCTTCAGCCACAACGGCCTGCTGCGCCGGCTCGCCCGGGTCTACGTGGAGGTGGTGCGCAACATCCCCCTGCTGCTGCAGCTGGTGTTCTGGTATTTCGTGGTGTTCCTCACCCTGCCCAATGGCGTGGCGGCGATCCAGCTGCCCGGGGTGGTGCTGGCCAAATCGGGCCTGTACATCGCCGGGTTCGGCGAGGGGCTGCGCTGGATGGGGCCCACCCTGGTCAACGGGGTCTGGCAGGCCCCGGTGCGCCTGAGCGTCGAGTTCGGCGCCCTGCTCACCGGCCTGATCGTCTACTCGGGGGCCTTCATCGCCGAAGTGGTGCGGGGCGGCATCGCCGCCGTGCCCAAGGGCCAGTGGGAGGCGGCCTCCTCCCTGGGGCTGGGCTGGTTCGCCACCCTGCGCCGCATCGTCCTGCCCCAGTCGCTGCGGGTGATCGTGCCGGGGCTCAACACCCAATACATCTCCCTGGCCAAGAACTCCTCCCTGGCGGTGGCGGTGGGCTACACCGACCTCTATTCCGTGGCCGAAACCACCCTCAACCAGACCGGCCGGGCGGTGGAGGTGATCCTGGTGCTGCTGGCGGCCTACCTCACCCTCGACCTGCTGATCTCGGCACTGATGAACGGCCTCAACCACCTGGTCCAGATCCGGGAGCGCTGAGATGAACTCCCTGCTGCGGCGGCTGCGCGCCGAACTCTTCGCCACCCCCGCCGACGCAGCGCTGAGCGTGGCTCTGATCACGCTGCTCAGCCTGGGGGCCTTCGGCTTCCTGCGCTGGGCCCTCACCCAGGCCCAGTGGGCGGTGGTGAAGGTGAACAGCACCCTGTTCGCCGTCGGCCGCTACCCGATCGAGCAGCAGTGGCGCCTCTGGCTGCTCACCGCCCTGCTGGTGGCGGCCAGCGGCGCCACCTGGGGCCTGCTGCGCGCCCACCCCCGCCCCGATCGCACCGGGGTGCTCTGGCCACGCAACGACCGGCTGGCCGCGGGGCTCCTGGCCCTGATCGCCCTGGCCGTGCCAGCGGCGCTCGGACTGACCCTGGCGATCCAGTCCCGCTGGTGGGGGCTGCTGCTGCTGCTGGTCCTCTGCCGCTGGCTGGCCGGCCGTTTCGGGCCGGGGCTCTCCCCCACCGGCCGGCGGCTGGCCGCCCTGGTCTGGCCGGTGCTCTACCTGGCGGGCATGGTGCTGATCAGCGGCGGGCTGGGACTGGTGACCGTCTCCCCTTCGGAGTGGGGCGGACTGATGCTCACCCTGCTGGCCTCCAGCTTCGCGATTCTGCTCTGTTTCCCGATCGGGGTGCTGCTCGCCCTCGGGCGCCGCAGCGACCTGCCCCTGCTGCGCTGGGGCTCGGTGCTGTACATCGAGTTCATCCGTGGAGCCCCCCTGATCACCCTGCTGTTCCTGGGCCAGAACATCCTCGGTTTCCTGCTGCCGGGCGGTCTGGCGCCCGACCGGGTCTGGCGGGCGGCCTGGGTGCTCACCTTCTTCGCCGCCGCCTACCTGGCGGAGGCGGTGCGCTCCGGCCTGGCGGCCGTGCCCCGGGGCCAGCTGGAGGCCGCCCGCTCCCTCGGCCTCTCCTACCCGAAGGCCCTGCAGCACGTGGTGCTGCCCCAGGCCCTGCGGGTGGCCCTGCCGGCCATGGTGGGCCAGTTCATCTCACTCCTGCAGGACACCACCCTGCTGTCGCTGATCGGATTGCTGGAACTGCTCGGCACGGCCCGCACCGTGATGGCCAATCCGGCTTTCCTGGGCAGAAACGGTGAGGTGTACCTCACCCTGGCGGTGCTGTTCTGGGGCTGCTGTGCCGCCCTCGGACTGGGCAGCCGGGCCCTGGAGCGGCGCCTTGATCCCCACGCGGTGCCCTCCGCCACCTGACCAGCACTCCCCTTTCCCACCACCCCTGCTCCGTTCCCGTCTCCCGCCCCATGAGCCAACCCAGCAGCGAACTGATGATCGAGGCGCGGGCCGTCGAGAAGTGGTATCCCAATGGATTCCAGGCGTTGCGCGGGGCCAGCCTGACGGTGCGCCGCGGCGAGGTGGTGGTGATCATGGGCCCCTCGGGCTCGGGCAAGAGCACCTTCATCCGCACCTTCAATGCGCTGGAGGATTTCCAGAAGGGCAGCATCACCGTCGATGGCATCGTGCTCTCCAACGACCTGCGCAACATCGACGCCGTCCGCCGGGAGGTGGGCATGGTGTTCCAGCAGTTCAACCTGTTTCCCCACCTCTCGGTGCTTGACAACCTCACCTTGGCCCCGGTGCTCGTCCGCAAGCGCCCCAAGGCTGAGGTGGAGAAGCAGGCCTGGGCCCTGCTGGAGCGGGTGGGCATCGCCGAACAGGCGGGCAAGTATCCCGGCCAGCTGTCGGGGGGTCAGCAGCAGCGGGTGGCGATCGCCCGGGCCCTCTGCATGGAGCCCCGCATCCTGCTGTTCGATGAGCCCACCAGCGCCCTCGACCCGGAGATGGTGCGGGAGGTGCTGGAGGTGATGCAGAACCTCGCCGCCGACGACATCACCATGGTGGTGGTGACCCATGAGGTGAAGTTCGCCCGCCATGTGGCCCACCGAGTGGTGCTGATGGCCGACGGCGAGGTGGTGGAGGAGGCCGAACCGGAGGTGTTCTTCACCAACCCCAGCCACCAGCGCACCCGGCGTTTCCTGGATCAGATCCTTTGACCCCAGACGGCCATCGCGTTGCGGCCCAAGCGCATCGCCCTTAATCTGCCCATCTCAAGCCGTCATCACAGGATGAAGCTTCGCAAGATCGCTGCTGGGCTTGTCGTCTTCATCCACATGTTGCCGGCCACCATCCGGACAACCAAACCGAAGCTGAAGTTCTGGGTTGCCCGTACCCTTTGCATGCTCAGGCTTCGGATCCGGGGCCTTATCTCTCGGCGGTCCTGCGCGGTCACCGTGATCACCCCAACCTACAAGCGGCTGCATTCCTTGTCTGAGGCGATCGCATCGGTACGGGCCCAGGAGTTTCAGGATTGGCAGCACATCATCGTGGCCGATGGCCATGATCCGGAGGTCGAGAAGCTGGTGTCCAGCTTCAACGATGATCGACTGATCTATCTTGCCACCAATCCCTTTCACTGCTCCGGGAATCACCAGCGGAATGTGGCCCTTGCCATGGCGAAATCGCCATATATTTATTTCCTTGATGACGACAATATCATTTACCCCCACGCCCTGGGATCCATGCTGTCAGGCTTCGAGTCCCCAGAGATTGATTATGTGCTGTGCCCAAGCAAGATGCACGACCACAGCATCCTGTCCCCCTCTCCAGACTTTTCCCTCGGGGAGGTGGATACGATGAACTTCATGATCCGCCGCCAGGCCTGTGGCAACGTCGGCGGCTGGAGAAGGATCTATTTCGCTGATTACCTGCTGATTGACGCCATTCGAAAACGCCATAAAGGCAAGCAGATGGACATACCGCCCGTCGGGATTCACCGCTGATCTCCGTCCCGGCCGCTACCAGTGCAACGGCTGGCTCCGCGATCGTGGGGGGCCTCAGGAGCGCGTCGCCCAGTCGGCCGCGTTGAGCTCCGGGAACAGCCCGTCCTCGCGCTGCACCCCCACCAGCCATTCCTGGGGCAGGTCGGTGCCGTGCTCGAGGGCATCGATCAGGCGCCAGAAACGGTCGAGGTGGCGGCGGATCCGCTCGCGGGCCAGGCCGGTGGTGGTGCCGGCCCGCAGGATGAAGCTCCAGTCAGAGCTCTGGGCCAGCAACAGTTCCCGCCCCGCCTGGGTCAGCAGGGCCCGCTGCTCGGTGCTGCCCACCCCCCGGTTGACCCGGTGGACCATGGCGCGGGAGGCACGCTGCCATTCCGCCACCACCCAGGCATTGGTGTCGTTGAGCCAGTAGTCGTGGTAGCCCCCCTGGCCCCAGCTGGAGGGGGCCGGGCGGCAGACCTGCAGGGCCCGGTTCTGGCTGAGCACCTCGCGCAGGTGGGTGAAGCCGACATCCAACGCCGGGCCCTGGCGGAACAGCTCGGCCAGGAACTGGGGCCCTTCAAACCACCAGTGGCCGAACAGTTCGGCATCGAAGGGGGCCACCAGCAGCGGTGGCGGCTCGATCGTGGCGGCCAGGTGGGCCATCTGCTCGGAGCGGCCCCGCAGAAAGGCCGCCGCGTGCTCCTTCACCCGCTCCGCCGCCCGCTCCGGGTCGTAGGGCTGCTTCTGCTCCAGGGGACAGCCCTGGGCGCTGACCCGGTGCAGCTTGAGCCCAAGGGGCCGGCGGTCGTGGATGCCCTGGGCCTCCAGGTCGGCCTCCGGCAGGTCCCAACCCAGATCGCGGTGGAACTCCCGGTAGGCGCCATCGCCGGGATACCCCTGGCTGGCGCTCCACACCGGCAGGGTGGATTCGCTGTCGCGGGCGAAGAAGGCCACCCCGGCCGTGGAGCAGATCGGCGCATAGACCCCGTAGCGGGGACGGGGCAGGCCATGGAGCAGGCCGTGGCCATCGAGCAGGGAATAGCGCAGGCCGCACTCGGCCAGGAGCCGGTCGAGGTCCTCGTAGTAGGCACACTCCGGCAGCCAGATCCCCAGGGGGCGCTGGCCCAGCAGCCGCTGGTGCTCCCGCACGGCGGTGAGCAGCTGGGCCCGCACCGCCTCCGGCGAATCCCGCAGCAGGGGCAGGTAGCCGTGGGTGGCGCCGCAGGTGATCAGATCCAGGACCCCCTGCTCCTGCAGCCGCCGGAAGCGGGGCAAGAGATCCCCCCCCATCTCCCGCCACTGGGCCTCGATCGCCGTGAGCGTGTGCTGCAGCTCGTGGGCCGGCCGCTCCAGGTCGGGGTCGGCCCCGTCCAGCAGGGTGCGGCGCAGGGCCAGCCACGCCGGGAAGCGGCCGTTGAGGGCCCGGTCGCTCAGCAGCGACAGCAGGGTGGGGGAGAGGCCGAGGGTGAGCTTCGGCCGTTGCTTCGGATCGGCGGCGGCCCGCTCCAGCACGGCCAGCAGGGGCAGATAGCATTCCTGCAACGCCTGGAAGTACCAGTCCTCCTCCAGCGAACCCGGTTCTCCCGATCGCACGTAGGGGAGGTGGGCATGCAACACCAGGGCCAGATCGCCTGCGGCCATGGGGAAACCTCTGTGGCGCCACTGTACGTTCCGCTCCAGGAGCGGGGTCCGTCCGGCCCCTAGAGTGGACCTAACTCATAGCTGTTCCGCTTAACCCCATGGCCCGCGATCCCGGCCGGGTATTGATCTTCGATACCACCCTCCGCGACGGGGAGCAGTCCCCTGGCGCCAGCCTCAACCTGGAGGAGAAGCTCGCGATCGCCCAGCAGCTGGCCCGCCTGGGGGTCGACATCATCGAGGCCGGCTTCCCCTTCGCCAGCAGCGGCGATTTCCATGCCGTCCAGCGCATCGCCGCCAGCGTGGGCACCCCGGACGGGCCGGTGATCTGTGGCCTGGCCCGGGCCGCCAGCGGCGACATCAAGGCCTGCGCCGACGCCGTGGCCCCCGCCGCCCGCCGCCGCATCCACACCTTCATCGCCACCAGCGACATCCACCTGGAGCACAAGCTCCGCAAGACCCGGGCCGAGGTGCTCGCCATCACCGCGGAGATGGTGGCCTATGCCCGTTCCCTGGTCGACGACGTGGAGTTCTCCTGTGAGGACGCCGGCCGCAGCGACCCTGAGTTCATGCACGAGGTGATCGAGGCAGCGATCAACGCTGGCGCCACCACCATCAACATCCCCGACACGGTGGGCTACACCACCCCGGCCGAATTCGGCGAGATCATCGCCGGCATCAACCGCTCGGTGCCCAACATCGACCAGGCGGTGATCTCGGTGCACGGCCACAACGATCTGGGCCTGGCCGTTGCCAACTTCCTCGAAGCCGTCAAGAACGGGGCCCGCCAGCTGGAGTGCACCATCAACGGCATCGGCGAACGGGCTGGCAACGCCTCCCTCGAGGAGCTGGTGATGGCACTGCATGTGCGCCGCAGCTACTTCAACCCCTTCCTGGGCCGGCCGGCCGACCAGCGCGACCCCATCACCAACGTGCGCACCGAGGAGATCACCAAGACCTCCCGGCTGGTCTCCAACCTCACCGGCATGGCGGTGCAGCCCAACAAGGCGATCGTGGGCGCCAATGCCTTCGCCCATGAGTCCGGCATCCACCAGGACGGGGTGCTCAAGAACCGGCTCACCTACGAGATAATCGACGCCCGCACCGTCGGCCTGGCCGACAACCGCCTCTCCCTCGGCAAGCTCTCGGGCCGCAGCGCCTTCCGGGCCCGGCTCGAGGAGCTCGGCTACACCCTGGAGCGCAACGACCTCGATGACGCCTTCGCCCGCTTCAAGGAGCTGGCCGACCGCAAGCGGGAGATCACCGACCGGGATCTCGAAGCGATCGTCAGCGAGCAGGTGCAGCAGCAGGACCAGCCCCGCTATGCCCTGCAGTCGGTGCAGGTGAGCTGCGGCACCAACCTGCAGCCCACCGCCACCGTCACCCTGCGGGACGGGGACGGCATCGACCTGACCGAAGCGGCGATCGGCACCGGACCGGTGGATGCGGTCTGCCAGGCCCTCAACCACCTGGCCCGGGTGCCGAACGAACTGGTGGAGTTCAGCATCAAGTCCGTCACCGAAGGCATCGACGCCATGGGTGAGGTGACGATCCGCCTGCGCCACCAGGGGGTGCTCTATTCGGGCCATGCGGCCGACACCGACATCGTCGTGGCGGCGGCCCAGGCCTTCGTCAACGCCCTCAACCGGCTGGTCTCCGGCAGCCAGCGCGCCCCGCTCCACCCCCAGAAGACGGCCCTTCCGGTGGCGGAACTGCCGCGTCTGTGAGCGCCCCCAACCGCTCCTCCCTGGCCACGGGGGTGCAGCTCGCCCTGCTGCTGCTGGTGGCCGTGCTGCTGCTGCTGCCCCTGCTGTGGCTGGTGAGCACCTCCCTGAAGGGGCCGGCGGAGGACATCTTCACCAGCCCCCCGGCCCTGCTGCCGAGCCAGCCGAGCCTGGAGGCCTACGGGCGCCTGTTCGCCGCCAATCCCATGGGCACCTACCTGCTCAACAGCACCATCGTCAGTGCCCTGGCGGTGCTGGCCAACCTGCTGTTCTGCTCCCTGGCCGCCTACCCCCTGGCGCGGATGCGCTTCCGCGGCCGCGGCCTGGTGCTGGCCCTGGTGGTGGCCACGATCCTGATCCCCTTCCAGGTGGTGATGATCCCCCTCTACCTGCTGATGGTGCAGATCGGCCTGCGCAACACCCTCTGGGCCCTGATCGTGCCCCAGGCGGCCACGGCCTTCGGCATTTTCCTGCTGCGCCAGAGCTTCCTGGCGGTGCCGGTGGAACTGGAGGAGGCGGCCCGGATCGACGGCTGCACGCCCATCGGTGAATGGTGGAATGTGATGCTGCCGGCGGCCCGCGCCGACCTGATCACCCTGGCGATGTTCGTGTTCATCGGCACCTGGAGTGATTTCCTCTGGCCGCTGATCATTCTCGACGACCCCACCCTCTACACCCTGCCCCTGGGCCTGCAGCAGCTGGCCAGCAGCTTCTCCCTCGACTGGCGCCTGGTGGCGGCCGGATCGGTGGTCTCGATCCTGCCGGTGCTGCTGCTGTTCGTGCTGCTGCAGCGCTACATCCTGCCCAGCGCCAGCGGCGATGCGGTGAAGGGCTGAGGCGAAGCCCTTTCAGGGGCTGGCCGGCGCCGGCGGGCGCAGAACGCCGCCATCGTTGCGCTCGGAAGGAGGGGGACCGGGACGGCCGCCGGGACCGGACGACGGCATCGGCGCAGCGGGGAAGAGGTCCGGGTCCGCCTGGGGGCGCCGCACGGCACGGCCCTGCATGTCGGCCAGGGAGGAACGCCACTGCTCCTGCTGGCGCTCCAGCGCTTCCAGCCGCTGCGCGCCGCTTTCGAGCGTCTGCAGGCGCCCCACCATCGCCCGCTGCTGCTCCTCCAGCACGGAGGTGCGATCGAGGGCCCGGCTGTTCTCCAGGCCCTGCAACCGCTGCTCCAGGCGCATCAGCAGCTGGCCCTGCTCCCGCGTCTTGGCCAGGATCACCAGGAACAGCACCGCCAGCATGGTGCTCAGGCCGATCTGCAGCCAGCCGGTCCAGATCGGCGGGCCCGGAGGGGCCTGGGGGGGACGCCGTGCGCCGTCGTCGTCGCGGTCGGTGATCGAGACCATGCGCCCCCTCTGCTGACCCATCCTGCCCTGCATGGCCCGGGCCGTCAGCCGACCGGCTGGGGAAGGGGGGCGCCGCTGCGGGCGCTGGCGCCGGCCAGCAGCTCCGCCACGGTGGAGCGGTAGACGGCTGAGGCCTGCTCCGGATCCCGGCCGATGCAGGTCATGCCCAGCTTGCCGAACTCGGAGAGGCAGCCCAGCAGGTGGAAGACACTGCCCTGCAGGCGGGCGGGGTCGTAGTGCAGGCCGGCCTCGGCGACGATGTCGATCAGGTCGAGGGGCATCAGACCCCGCAGGCGGGGGTCGCTGAAGTTGTCGGTGGCGCGGTAATGCAACGGTTGGCCGGTGGGGGAGAGGAAGCGGCCCGTGGCGGGCTCGAGGCTGCCGGCGGTGATCGCCCGCAGGGCCATGAAGGGATGGGTGGTGCCGCCCTGGCGCAGGTTCACCTCGATGGCCTGGAGATCCCATGTCTCGCCGAAGCGGCGGGCGATGAAGTCGACCCCGTAGCGCTCCAGGGCCCCTTCGGCGGCGAGGGCCTGGCCCACAGCCCGGCCGTGCTCCATCAGGGCCACCCGGTAGGGCTCGGCGGCGGGGAAGCAGCAGCCCAGATACGTCTGGCCGCCAGGGCCCCCGAGGATCTGCTCGTGGGTGGAGAGCACCTCCACCAGCCCCCCCGGATGGATCGTGCCCTGCACACTCGGGGAACGGAGCTCGGCACCACCCTCCAGCCAGGCCTCCGCCAGCGCCCCCTGCTGGGCCAGCAGCTCCTGCCAGGCCGCCGCCGGCATCGGCAGCGCCTCGAGGGCCCCAGCGATCCGGGCGAGCCGCTCCCGCCTGGAGAGGCCCGCCAGGGCCAGGGGGGTGAAATCCAGCCGGGCATTGCCTTCACCGCTGAAGCCCTCGTTCAGCTTGATGACGCAACCGCCCAGCCCGGGGTGGGCGTCCCAGAGATCGGCCACCACCTCCGCCAATTCTCCCGGGCTGTGGGCCAACCCGGTGCCGGGGGGATGGGGAACGCCGCAGCGGCGGAACAGTTCCCGGCTGCCCGCCTTGGTGCCCCAGTAGCCGAGGGCCGGATCGGTGCCCAGCAGGGGCACCTGCAGCCGTTCGGAGAGCGTCTTCTCCAGCTCCGTCACCACGTAGCAGTTGATGAAGCTGCGGCCGGGCCGTAGCTGGTCCCGGATCCGCCCCAGCAGGGCTGGACGCTCCAGCAGCTTCTGGGTGAGCGGCCGGGCGGAGCCGTCGTCGGTGTCGAACAGGTGCAGGCGCCGGCGGGCATGGGACGTGGGGACCCCGGGCATCAGCTCCAGGACCGCATCCACCACCAACTCCGGCAGCAGCTTGCTGGTCACGTAGACCACCTGCACCCCTGGGTTGCGGAGCCGCATCAGGGAGAACAGCTGCCGCTCCTCGTAGTGGTGGGCCCCGGTCACCAGGGCGAGCTGGGAGGGATCCATGGTGAGCGACGGCACCATCAGCAGATCGAAGTCCGCCCCGGGCCCACCGGCACAGGCCTCGCCATGCTCCCGGCCCCAGGGAGCCAGCAGCTGCCCCTGCAGTTCACGGAAGCTGAGGCCCACGGCAAAACGGTCGGAATGTCGTCATGCTGCTCACAACAACGGCCGGCGCCAATGGAGTCCATCGCGGTGAGTGCCCTTGGCTATGGGGCCGCCACGTTGACCACCCTGAGCCTGTTTCCCCAGGCCGTGAAGACCGTGCGCAGCGGCGACACCAGCGCCATCTCGCTGCGGATGTACGGCCTGTTCACCCTGGGAATCCTGGCCTGGGCCGCCTACGGACTGCTCAAGGCCGATGGACCGGTGATCGCCGCCAACCTGATCACCCTGGTGCCGGCGACGGTGGTGCTGGAACGCAAGCTGCGGGCCCTGCTAGACGGGCGGGAACGCCGGGGCGGTGGTCCCCGGGGGAGAGGCTGAGATGGCGGCAGCCGGGTCCAGCGACGCCCTGTTCGTGGCGCTCGGGGCGGTGCCGGGGGCCTGGCTGCGCTTCCAGGTCGTCAACCATTTCGAACCGATGTTGCCCCGCAAGCACTGGGGCACCTTCGGTGTGAATCTGATCGCCTGCTTCGCCATCGGCCTGCTGGTGAGTCTGCAGGCCAGCTGCGGCCTGGCGGCCGGCCGCACCCTGCTGCTGCTGGGCACGGGGTTCCTGGGCAGCTTCAGCACCTTCTCCACCTGGATCGCCGAACTCCACGCGACCCTGCACCAACGCCAGCGCCGCGAGGCCGTCCTGCTCTGCCTCGGCTCGGTGCTGGGGGGCCTGCTGGCCGTGGGTGCCGGCCTGGCCATCGGCGGCAGCTAGGGGGGAACGATGGCGCCATCCCCTTCACCCAGCCCCCCCACTCTGCGTCGCGAGGCGCGGGACCTGCTGCTGGTGGCCGCAGGCGCGGTGCCCGGCGCCCTGCTGCGCTGGCGCCTGGAGGACGTCGGCAAGGGCCTCGAGGGCGTCCCCACCGGGCTGATCGAAGCCGACCTGGTGGCCAACCTGCTGGGCACCTTCCTGATCGGTGTGATCGCCGGCCTGCACCCCCCCCGGCCCCGGCTGCTGCTGCTCGGCGGCATCGGCTTCTGCGGCTCGCTCACCACCTTCAGCAGCTGGATGCTGGAGATCAGCCTGGCCCTGCGCCGCGGCCGCCCCGATGAAGCTCTGGCCGTGGTGCTGATCAGCCTTTTGGGGGGGCTGGTGGCGGTGATCGTGGGTCTGGCGGTGGGCCGCAGGCTCGGCCGCCGGAGCCTCAGGCGCTGAAGGCCTTGCGGGGGGAGATCGGGTAGGGAATGCGCCGGTGGCGCATGCGCCGCCAGACCCGCACGAAGGCCCGGATCACCAGTTCCAGCTCCGCCCGGGAGATGCCGCTGCCGTCCAGCTGGCCATCGTTCTGGCGGGCTTCGACAAGGCGTCGCACCATCGCCTGGGCCTCGGCCTCGGTGGTGCCCGGCGGCAGGGAGCGGAGGGCGGCCTCGCAGCCATCGGCCAGCATCAGGATGGCCGTCTCCCGGCTGCGGGGGGCGGGACCGCGGTAGCGGAACTGGTCTTCCCGCACCGCGGGATCCCTCTCCTTGGCCTGGTGCAGGAAGTAGCCCATCTTGAGCCTGCCCTGGTGTTCGGGGATGAAATCCGCCAGGGGGCGGGGCAGCCGGTAGCGACGGGCCAGCTTCAGGCCCTCATCGACATGGGCCTGGAGGATGGCGGCGCTGGCGAAGGGATCGTCGAGCTCATCGTGGGGGTTGGCGCCGTGCTCCTGGTTCTCGATGAACCACTGGGGGCCATGCAGTTTGCCGACATCGTGATAGAGGGCGCCGGTGCGGATCAGATCCACATCGGCCTGGATGGCGCGGGCCCCCTCCTCCGCCAGGCCGCAGATCATCAGCGTGTGCTCGAACGTGCCCGGCGCCTCCATCGACAGCCGCCGCAGCAGGGGGCGTTCCAGGTCGGCCAGCTCCATCAGCCGGGCCCGGGTGAGCAGGCCGAAGAAACTCTCCACCAGCGGCGCCAGCAGCAGGCCCGCCATCAACAGCCCCGTGACCAGCAGGGCCTCCTGGAGCAGGTCGCTGCCGCTGAACGGCCCCGGGGAGGTTTCCAGGGCGCGCAGGTTGAACGTCTGGATCAACAGCCACTGCAGCAGCACGGCACCGACGGGCAGCAGCAGGGCCAGCTGCAGGAGCTGGGCCCGGTTGCGCTGGCGCCCGGCGAGCACGGCCGCGACCGCCGCCACCAGGGCCGCCACCCCCAGCTGGGTCGCCAGCAGTCCCTGTACCGGCACCGGCCAGAGCATGGCCGCGGCCGCCAGCCAGGCCAGGCCGGCGGCGGTGCCCAGGCCCTGGGAGAGCAGCAGGGTGGGGGGAACCAGCAGGGCCAGGGGGCTGACCTGGCTGCCCAGCCAGAGCTTGCACCCCTGGACCAGCACCAGCATCGCCAGCGCCAGCAGGGCCTGGCGGGGTTCGAGGCTGGCCCGCCAGCGGCGCATCACCAGCAGCATCACCCCGCAGGCCGCCATGGCCTCACTGAACCGCACCAGCCAGGCCAGGGGGCGGGGGCGGTGGTTGACCAGGTCGAAGTGCTCGAGGACATCGAAGGCCTGGGGGCTGATCGGCTCGCCCTGGCGGGTGATCAGGTCGTTCTTGCGCACCTGGATCGTGGGCAGCCCCTGGCGGGTGAGCAGGTCCTCGATCCGACGCTGGCTGAGGAAGCTGTCTCCACGCAGGTTGGTGCGGCCCTGGAGACTGCCGGCCAGCAGGCGGCTGCCCAGGCTGCGGGCCGGCGTTGGCAGGTCGTTGAGCTGCAGCACCGCCGCCTGCAGCAGCTGACCCTCGGACAGGCTGGCGACGACGCCCTGGCTGAGCATGCGCTGCTGGGCCCGGCGCAGGGAGACCTTCCAGCGCATCAGCTCCGGGGGCGTCAGCCCCGTCAGCCAGCGCCGCTCCTCTTCGGTGAGGTTGAGGGAATCGGGGCGGGGCTGGTCGTCGGACACCTTCTCGCGCACGTTCTGCAAACGTTGCTCCAGCCGTTGCACCAGGGCCTCACTGGCCTGGGGGTCGACCACCTGAACCTGGCTGCGGGGCAGCATCTGGCTGCGGCGCTGCTCCAGATCGGTGCTGTCGATCACCGTGGCCTCGGCCGGGGCCCGGACGGTGAAGGGGGCCGCCATGCCGGGCCGCAGGTTGGGCTCCACCAGCCAGGGCCAGCTGGAGAGCAGGGCCACCAGGAGGCAGCAGAGCAGCACCAGCAACGACCCACCGCTGCGCCACCCGACCAGGGCCTGGCGGGGACGTTCCAGCCGCAGCAGCTGGCGCCAGAGTCCTCGGATTGGCCGCAGGCCCCATCTCATACGGGCCACGCTAGCCAATGCGGGACGGCACTCCATCCGGGGGCTGTCGGTGCATGCTGGAGGTCGGCAGCACGTTCACCCCATGGCCACCCTTCTCGACGGCCGGCGACTGGCGGCGGAGATCGAACGCCGCCTGGGCTCCGTGATCAGCGACGGCCTGGCGGAGGCGGGACGGGCTCCCGGCCTGGCGGTGCTGCGGGTCGGGGATGACCCCGCCAGCGGCGTGTATGTGGCCAACAAGGAAAAGGCCTGTGCCCGCGTGGGCATCAGCAGCCACGGGGGCCATCTGCCGGCGGACACCCCGGCCGAGGAGGTGCTGGCCCTGATCCGGCGCCTCAACGCCGACCCGACGGTCGACGGCATCCTGCTGCAGCTGCCCCTGCCGCAGGGTCTGGCGGAAGAACCGCTGCTGGCGGCGATCGACCCGGACAAGGATGCCGATGGTCTGCACACCCTCAACCTGGGCCGGCTGCTGAAGGGGGAGCCGGGCCCGCGCAGCTGCACGCCGGCCGGGGTGATGGCCCTGCTGCGCCGGGCCGACGTGCCGATCGCCGGGGTCCAGGCGGTGGTGGTCGGCCGCAGCATCCTGGTGGGCAAGCCGATGGCCCTGATGCTCCAGGCGGCCGATGCCACCGTCACCGTGGCCCATTCCCGCACCCATCACCTGTCCGAGGTGACCCGCCAGGCCGACCTGCTGGTGGTGGCGGCCGGCCGCCCCCATCTGATCGGGGCGGTGCATGTCAAACCGGGGGCGGTGGTGGTCGATGTGGGCATCCACCGGCTGGAGGGGAAGCTCTGCGGGGATGTGGACTACGAGACGGTCGAACCGCTGGCGTCGGCCATCACGCCGGTGCCGGGGGGAGTGGGCCCGATGACCGTGGCCATGCTGCTGGTCAACACCGTGGTGGCCTGGTGCCATCGCCACGGACTGGAGCATGACCTAGCCGACCTGCTCCCCTGAGGCCGGCAGGGCCAGCTGCGGCAGGGGCTTCGGATCCTGCAGGAACCGCACGAAGGCCTCCGGGGTCAGGGGCATGCTCAGCAGATAACCCTGAATCGCATCACAGCCGTACCGGCGCAGCAGGGCCAGTTGCGCGGGGGTTTCCACCCCTTCGGCGATCGTGCGCAGGCCCATGCAGCGGGCCAGGCTGATGATCGTTCGCACGATCGCCTGGTCGTCTTCGTTGTCCACCAGATCACGGATGAACGACTGATCGATCTTGAGCCGATGGGCGCGGATGCGCTTGAGATAGCTGAGCGAGGAATAGCCGGTGCCGAAATCATCGATGGCCAGCCGGATCCCCTCGGTGTGGAACCGCTCCATCTGGGCCAGCGCCTTCTCCGGGTCCTCGAGGGTCACCGATTCGGTGAGTTCCAGCTCCAGCCGTTCCGGCGGAAACCCTTCGGCCCGCACCTGCTCGATCACCTGGGCGACCAGATCCCCATGGTCGAACTGGGCGGCGGAGATGTTGACCGACACGCTCAACGGCGGCAGCCCCTGCGCCGTCCAGGCGTTCACCTCCCGGAGGGCACGGCCCAGCACCCACGCACCGATTGCGGCGATCTGCCCACTGGCTTCGGCCAGGGGGACGAACTCGGCCGCCGCGATCGGCCCGAGTTCCCCATGGGTCCAGCGCAGCAGGGCCTCGGCCCCGAAGACGCGCTGGCTGCAGAGCTCGAGCTGGGGTTGGTAGACCAGGCTCAGCTCATCGCGCCGGATCGCCTGGTGCAGGGCATTGGTGAGCCGCAGATCGCGGATGCTTCGCTCCTGAACTCCGGGCGTGCAGAACTGGGTGACGTTGCGTCCGGCCAGCTTGGCCTGATGCAACGCCGTGTTGGCGTTGCTGATCAGGGCCTCCGGGGTGGCGCCATCGTCGGGAAACAGGGCGATGCCCACCGAGGCAGTCAGGAACAGGGGCTCGGCCCCGAAGCTGATGGGCTGGGCCACCGCCTGCCGCAGCCGTTCCGTCAGCGCCAGGGTGGCCGTCGTGTCCGAATCGGGCAGCAGCAGCAGGAATTCATCGCCACTGGTGTGGGCCAGGGTGTCGGCGTCCCCCAGGTTGGCCTTGAGGCGCTTGGCCACCTCCAGCAGCACCCGGTCGCCCAGGGCATGGCCGAGGTTGTCGTTGACGAGCCGGAAGTTGTCGAGGTCCAGGCACAACAGGGCCAGGGGGCGGTGGGAGCGCCTGGCCAGATCCAGGCCGTTGCGGATCCGATCGTTCAGCAGGGTGCGGTTGGCCAGGCCGGTGAGGGGATCGAAGTAGGCCAGCCGCTCGATCTGCTCTTTGGCGAACCTGCGCTCGGTGATGTCACGGGTCACCCCGTGGAGCTCCACCCGGTCGGTGCGCCGGTTGTGCACCAGCTTGGTGACGGATTCGGCCCAGAGCAGCGTGCCGTCCTTGGCCACGAGCTCGTGTTCATCGATCGAGACCATGTCGCTGCTGCGCAGCCCGGCGCCGAACTCGGCGAGGTGGTCGGCGATCTGGCGTTTCAGTTGCTCGGCCACCTCCGGGCGGAAGGCCTGCTCGAAGGGCTCGGCCACCACCTCCTCGGCCGTGAATCCCCGCAGCCGCTGCACCGAAGGACTCACGTAGAGGTAGCGCAGGCTGCTGGGATCGAGGGACCAGATGACTTCGTGGGTGGAGCTGGTGATCTCGAGCACCTTCTCCTCGCTGGCCCTGATCGCGTCCTCCAGCAGCTCACGGCTGGCCTCGAGGCTGATGCGATCCAGGGCGGCATCGATGTCGGCGACCAGATCGAGCAGCAACTGCTGGCAGCTGGCATCGAAGCTGTCGGGGGCGCCGGCGTAGATCGCCAGACCGCCGATCACGGCACCGTCGCGGTGCAGGGGGAGGACGGCGGCGGACCCCCAGCCGCAGGAGCGGGCCTGTTCATGCCAGGGCACAAGGGAGGGATCGGCCATGAAGTCATGGACCCAGAGGGGGCGGTTCTCACGCAGCGCCACCGCGAAGGGCCCCTGGCCCTTCGGATCCCGGGGGTCGAGGCTGATCGCCAGATCGTCCAGGTACCTGCTGTCGTCCCCGAACCAGGCCACCGGGGACACCTGGAGGGTGCGCGGGTCGACCATCCCCGCCCAGGCCAATCGCATCTCCCCGGAGGTGACCGCCAGGCGGCAGATCTCCCCGAGCATCTCGTCGGAATCCCTGACGCTGGCCACCACCCTGTTGGCGGCACTCAAGGTGGCGTAGAGCCGGTTGAGGCGCAGGATTCGGGCCTCGTCCCGTTTCTGGTCGGTGATGTCCCGGCACAGCATCAGATAGCGCGGGGGCTCCGCCTGCAGCGGCTTGCGCCGGGCCACCGAGAGCTCGAACCAATCGCAGCCGCCGTCGCCGGTCACCGCGACCTGCCAGCGGGGCGAGCGGCCGTCGACCGCCGCTTCCGCCGCCGCCAGGGCCTGGTGCATCGTGCCGGCGGCCCCCGGGGGGAGCACATCCACCAGGTGGGTGCGGCCACCGGGGTCCTCGGGCCGGTGGAACAGCCCCCGCTGGGCCCCGTGGATCGCCAGGATCTCTCCGGCCGCCGAGAGTTCGATCAGGGGATCGGGTATCGAGGTGAGGATGGCGTGCAGGTCCTCGCGGTCCATGCGCAGCGCCGCCGTCCGCCTCTGCACGAAACGGCGGACGGCGGCGCTCCAGAGGGTCACCAGGCCCACCAGCGCCAGGAGAGCGGCCGGAAGGACGGGGCTCCCGTCCCCGGCCAGGGGGGGGATCAACAAGGGACCCGGTGCGTGGAGCCGCCGCAGCGATGCCCAGGGCGCTGGGGGAGCGGCGCCGGCGCCCTGGAACGTCTCATGTTGAGAACCCGCTGAGGGCCAATGGAATACCCTAGGCAGGCTTTGGGGGATGGATCACCCATCCGCCCCCATTCCGTCCAGCCGATCCCAAACTGTTGCGCGGACCCGGCACTTGCCACCATCGGCCTGAGAGAATCCGCGCCAACCCTCAGGACCCCATGACCCCGGCGGTGAGCACGGCGTTCGACTTCACCGCCTACCTGGAGGCGGCCCGCTGGCGGGTGGAGGCTGCCCTGGACGGCTCCCTGGGCCCGGAGCGTCCCGAGTCGCTGCGGGAGGCGATGCGCTACTCCCTGCTCGCCGGTGGCAAGCGCCTGCGGCCGATCCTCACCCTGGCGGCCTGCGAGCTGGCGGGCGGTGACGCCGACCTGGCCATGCCCACGGCAGTGGCGATGGAGATGATCCACACCATGTCGCTCATCCATGACGACCTGCCCGCCATGGACAACGACGACCTGCGCCGCGGCCGACCCACCAACCACAAGGTGTATGGGGAGGCCAAGGCGATCCTGGCCGGCGATGCCCTGCTGACCCGCGCCTTCGAGATGGTGGCCCTGCGCAGCCCGGGGGTGCCCCCCGAACGGCTGCTCCAGGTGGTGGGCGAGCTGTCCCTGGCCTCCGGCGCCCCCGGCCTGGTGGGCGGCCAGGTGGTGGACCTGGAGTGCGAGGCCCGCCAGGTGGATCTCGACACCCTCGAATACATCCATCTCCACAAGACCGGCGCCCTGCTGCGGGCCTGCGTGATCTCCGGCGCCCTGATCGCCGGGGCCTCCGAGGAGCTGCTGGCGGCCCTGCGCACCTATGCCCGCGGCATCGGCCTGGCCTTCCAGATCATCGACGACATCCTGGATGTCACCGCCAGCAGCGACGTGCTGGGCAAGACGGCGGGCAAGGACCTGGCCGCCGACAAGACCACCTACCCCAAGCTGCTGGGTCTGGAGGAATCGCGCCGGCGCGCCGATGCCCTGGTGAGCGAGGCCAAGGCGGTGCTGGAGCCCTGGAGCGCCAAGGCCGCCCCCCTGCTGGCCCTGGCGGACTACATCACCAGTCGCGACCGATGAGCGAAGCCGTCGGCGCGCTCGATGCCCTGGGGGAGCTCCTGGCCAACGGTGTGCTCGCCTGGGGTCTGGCCGCCTGCGGCGTGGCCCAGCTCTCCAAGCTGGTGATCGAACTGGTGCTGCACCGGCGCTGGCGGCCCGCGGTGCTGATCGAGACCGGCGGCATGCCGTCGAGCCATTCCGCCCTGATGACCGGGACGGCGGCGGGCCTGGGCTGGGAACTGGGCTTCGCCGATCCCCTGTTCGCCCTGGCGGCGGTGCTCTGCTTCGTCGTCCTCTACGACGCCAGCGGCGTGCGACGGGCCGCCGGACTGACGGCCCAGCGGGTCAACGACCTGCCCGATGGCCTCTGGGACACCCGGTCGACCCCCGGGCAGACCGGCACCGATCCCGTGCTCCGTCCCCTCAAGGAGAACCTGGGCCACACCCGAGCGGAGGTGCTGGTGGGCAGCCTGATCGGCCCCCTGGTGGCCCTGCCCGGCCTGGCCCTGCTGGGCTCGCCGTGGCAGATCGCCCAGGGCGCCGGCTGGTTGCCGCTGGGGTGAGCGAACGCAGCGGCCTGAGCGCCGACCAGCAGCAGGCGGCGGCGGCCTTCGCCGCCTGGTTGTCGACCCCCTCCGATGGGGTGCCCTTCGTGCTCGAGGGCTATGCCGGCACCGGCAAGACCTTCCTGTCGATGCGCTTCCTGGCCCAGGCGGAGCGGGCCGGACTCTGCTGGACCGTGGTCGCCCCCACCCACAAGGCGGTGGGCGTGCTGCGCCACCACCTCGCCCTGGCGGGTCTGCGCCCCACCTGGTACCCCTCCACCATCCATCGGCTGCTGCGGCTCAAGCTGAAGCGGGAGGGGGATCGGGAGCGCTGCGAGGAAACGGAACAGACCGCCGTGGCGCTCGAGAACCTCGGGCTGGTGCTGATCGACGAGGCCTCGATGGTGGATGGCGGCCTGCTGGAGATCACGCTCCGCTGCGCCCAGGCCTACCGCACCCGTCTGGTGTTCGTGGGGGATCCTGCCCAGCTGCCGCCGGTGGGGGAGGAGCAGAGTCCGGTGTTCGCCCTGGGCCGGGCCCGGCGGGTGGCCCTGACCCAGGTGGTGCGCCACCAGGGGCCGGTGCTGCGCCTGGCCGGCGGCCTGCGGCAGGGGGACCTGCCCTGCCGCAGGCCGCCCGTGCTGGCCCCGGTGCGCACCACCACGGGCCGGGTGTCGCTGCTGGGGCGAAGCGACTGGCTGGCCGCGGCCCAGGAAGGCCTGCGCCGCAGCGCCGCCGCCGACGATCCCGACCTGGCCCGGATCCTCTGTTACACGAACCGCTCGTTGGAGCGGCTGGTGCCGATCGCCCGCCGCGCCCAGCACGGCGCCATGGCGGATCAGCTGCCCGTGCTCCCCGGCGAGGTGCTGATCACCCGCACCGCCGTGATGGCGCCCGCCTGCCGCGAGGGGGACGCCGCCGCCGAGGAACCCGACCTGCTGCTGGGCAGCAACCGGGAGCTCGTGGTGCGCGACGTGCGCCCCGAACGCTGCGATCTGGCCGAGTTCGGCGTGGAGAGCTCCCTCGGCGCCACCGTGATCGACACCCTCACCGCCACGGTGGAGGCGGGGGAGGCCCAGTTGAACCTGCGCCTGCTGCCGCCCCTGGGCAGCGGCCCCCGCTCCAGCCTGGACGGGGTGATGGAGGGGCTGCGGCAGCAGGCCCGGGACGCGGGGAACAAGGAGGGCAAACCCTTCTGGCGCCGCTACTTCCTGGTGCGCGATGCCTTCGCCTCCCTGGGACCGGCGGCCGTGCTCACCGTCCACCGCAGCCAGGGCAGCACCTTCGGCGAGGTCTTCATCGATGAGGACGTGTTCTGGCCCCGGGACCGGCAGCTGCGGCAGCGGCTGGTGTACGTGGCGGTGAGCCGGGCCAGCCAGGCGGTGACCCTGATGGCCGGAGCCGGTGATGGGGCCGAGCGGGAGCACTGGGACCGCTGGCTGCGGGACGCCGACGGCGGCGAGGCGGCCCCATGAGCTGGCCTGTCCGGAGCCAACCGCCTACCCTCATGGCGTCGGTTCTTGCTGGGGCCCTCCCCTGAGTTCTCTCCTCGCCAAGACCCCGCCCCTGGTGGATCCGGCGCCCGTGATGGGCACCACCCGGCCGCCCGGCAAGGCCTCCGGAAGCCTGGCCGGGGCCGACGGATCCGGCGCCGGCGGGGAACTGATGACCGAGGCGGGGGTTCTGTTCCTGGCTGGGGTCCTGGTGGGAGTGATCGTGCTGGTGCGCCGCTGGGTGCGGCTGCGCTCGCGGCCGCCGCTGCCGGGACTGCCACGGGAGCGGGTGCTGCCCCTCTCCCGCCACGGCACCCTCCACGATCCCAAGTACCTCGGCCGCATCCTCGAGGCTGAGGACCCCCCGGCCGGCCCCTGATCTCAACCGGCCCGCAGCCCCCCGATCCCCTGCCAGCCGAGGTAGGCCGCGAGAGCAAAGCAGATGGCCGCCACGATCAGTTCGGCGTTGGCAAACAGCCAGCCCTTGCCGGCCTGCAGCACGGGCAGAAGCCGTTCCTGGCCCACCAGCGCCAGCCCCGCCAGGGGCAGCAGCAGCAGGGTGCCGGTGAACAGGCTGAAGACCCCGGTGGCGATCAGCTCCCGGGGCCGGCTCAACCCCGCCTCCAGCAGGCTGGCGGCGGTCTTGGCGTAGAGGAACAGATCATCCGGGCTGGACACCTGCACGGCGGCGCTGAGGCCGAGCAGCAGTGGCAGGGGCAGGGCGCAGAAGCCATCCAGCCGGCGGGTCCAGCCGGGGGGGCCACCCCCCTGGCGGCTGCCCTGCAGACCGTTGAGGCCCAGGGCCAGCAGCCCCCCCGCCCCCAGCAGGTCGAGGCCGGTGCGCTGGTCGGTGCCCCGCTCCATGGTGAGCAGCAGGCCATGGCCCACGCTCAGCAGCAGGGCCATGGCCGCTGCGGAGGTGAGCAGCCACCCCAGCACAAACCAGCTCCCCCGCCGCAGCGGACTGGGCCCCACCAGGATCAGCAGCAGCAGGCCGATGTGCAGCGGGCTGAAGCTGATCGCCAGGCCGAATCCGAACAGTTCACGCCAGAGGCTGGTGGTCGGCATCGCTGCGGGCCAGGGCGCCCCATTCTCCGGTGCCGTGACACCAGGGATGAGTCAGCGGTTCAGGTGCGGATCTCGAACCAGTCGGTGCCCGCCACGGCCACCTGGCCGCTGCTGACGCCGCTCACCTGGGCCCCCCGGGGCCCCTTTTCGCACCAGAGCCGCAGCTCCACCAGCCGATCCGGAAGCCCTTCGGCCTCCAGCTCCACCGAACCGTCGGAGCGGTTGCGCACCCAGCCGCTGAGCCCGAGGTCGATGGCCTTCTGACGGCAGCCGACCCGATAGCCCACCCCCTGCACCAGCCCGCGCACGTTCATGCGCCAGCGCTCATGGGGCGAGGCGGTCACCCGGAGAGCGGGCTGCACGAAACGGCGTTCCTCGGCAGCGGCACGGCGCTGGCGGCGGCTCTGGCCAGTCTCGAGGGAATCGCCGGGCATCCAGCCCAGTGGAGGTGAAGCCAGCTGGCGTGAACGCTCGGGGCGGTCCATCCTTCGATCCTCGCGGGTGTTCCCCAGCCATCAAGTTGCCACAGGCCCTCCCCCCCTGCCAACTCATCGCCCACGGGAGGTTGGGGCAGGAGCTGCCAGCGGTGGAACTCATGGCCGCTGAGGGCTTCACCGCGGCGCACCAGCAGGCCATCGGCGCCGGGCAGGGCCTGGCGGTAGCCGAGACTGAGGCCACCCCGGCGGGCGCGGAAGGGGAGCAGGCCGGCCATGGAATGCCACAGACCGTCCCCATCCTCCAGCTCCCGGCCCAGCAGCAGCAAGCCGCCGCATTCGGCCACGACCGGCAGACCGGAGCGGGCGGCGGCGGCGAGGGATCCCAGGCTGCGGCGGCCGGCCGCCAGCTGGGCGGCATGCAGCTCGGGGTAGCCGCCGGGGAGCAGCACCGCCCGGCAGTCCGCCGGCAGGGGCTCATCGGCGAGGGGACTCCAGGGCACCGGCCGCAGGCCGCAGGCCGCGAGCAGCTCCTGGGCCTCGGGATAGCGGAAGTGGAAGGCGGCGTCGCTGGCGATCGCCACGGGCAGCGGGCCGCTGGCCGGGGTGACGGCGCCCGTGGCGGCGAGGGTGGGCCGCTCCGGCGGGACCTGCTCCAGACACCAGCGGATCGGATCCAGCCCCTCCGGCGGGCCGGCGGGCGGCGCCAGCAGGGGCCAGAGCCGGCCCAGGTCGAGGTGGTCTTCGGCCAGGGCGGCCCAGATCCGCTGGCGCTCGCCCAGGTCGCCCAGCTCCCCCGGGGTGAGCAGGCCCAGGTGGCGGGACGGCAGCTCCAGGCTGGGATGGCTGGGCAGCACCCCCAGCAGGGGCACCCCGATGGCCTCGAGGGCTTCGGCGAGCAGGCGCTGGTGGCGGTCGCTGCCGACCCTGTTGAGCACCACCCCCGCCAGGGCCACCCGGGGGGGGCCATGGTCGCGGAAACCGCGCACCAGGGCCGCCAGGCTGCCGGCCTGGCGTGACGCCTCCACCACCAGCACCACCGGCAGCCCCAGCAGATCGGCCACGGCGGCGGAACTGCCCTCGCTGCCGGAGCCCCGGCCGTCGAACAGGCCCATGACCCCCTCCACCAGCACCCGCCCCGCCCGGCCGCCATGCCAGCGGTAGCAGCGCCGCACCCACTCCTCGCCGCAGAGCAGGGGGTCGAGGTTGCGGCAGGGGCGCCCCGCCACCGCCCCCAGCAGCTGGGGGTCGAGGTAGTCGGGCCCCACCTTGAAGGGTTGGATGGTCTCCCCCCGCGCCCGCGCCACAGCCGCCAGGGTGAGGCTCAGCAGGGTCTTGCCGCTGCCGCTGCAGGGGGCGGCGATCAGGCAGCTCATGCGATCGGAGGGGGACGGCGTCGGCGCGCCGAGCGTGGAGGGCGCTTCAGCCTGGCAGCAGGGTGGCCGCCAGGGGCACGGCCGCCGCCAGCAGCGGAGAGGTGGAATCGTGGCCGCCGGAGAGCAGGCGGGCCATTTCCATCTCCTCGCTCTCCTCGGGCAGGGGCACCACCCCTTCGGCCAGTTCCATGCTGGCCATGCCGCCCGACTCCAGCCGCATGCAGCCGCCGGACTCGGAACAGAGGATCACACACAGGGGGGGCCGGCTCACCGGTTCGCAGATCAGCCGCATGCCGACGATGGCGCCGGGGTGGGTCTTGGGCACCCCCATGGGCACCGGCATCAGGGTGAACTGGACCGCCACGCCGTCGGTGCGCTCGAACTCGGCCGTGATTCCAGGGCCCGGTCCATCCACCTCCACCGCATAGCTGGTCACCAGGTGCCAACCGAGGCGGTCGGCGATCCAGGCGGCCAGCAGCAACCCCTTGACCGGGTGGTCCCCCTCCACGTCGATGTCGAGCTGGACCACATGACCCAGGGCATCGCGACGGGACGGGGGGTCGAACACCATGGCCAGGGACTCGCGCCAGGTGCGCAGCCGCAGCCAGTTGAGATCGTTGACCGCCTGGCCGGAGCTGATCCGGGCCAGCATCAGGTCGAGGCAGCGGCGGGGCTCCCCCAGGGAACTGTCGATCACCAGCCGCCGGGGCACCGGCGCCAGCGCCTCCAGCATCTCGGAGGGTTCATCCAGGCTGCTGTTCCACCACACCCAGCAGGGCAGGGTGTCGTCCACCAGGGTCTGGAACAGGTCGAGGCTCTGCTGCAGCGCCCCCATACCGCCGCGGAGCACCACCACATCGCCGCAGGCGGCTCCGGCGCCCCCCTCCTCCGGCAACGGGCAGTAGGCCGCCACCAGGGTCTCGAGGGGATGGGAGGGATCGAGGGTGGGGGCCAGGGTGATCAGCCGCCGAGGCATGTGGGCACTGATGGCGCTTTCGACGAACTGGCCCCGCAGGTCCTGGCCCCGGTGGTGGCCATCCTTCTGCCCGATGGCCCAGGCCAGCCGGGGATCCATCGGCGCCGTGCTGAGGGGCAGGTCGGTGTCCGGCAGGGCCTGGCGCGCCGCCTCCAGCAGCTCCTTGCGCAGCAGGCCGGTGACCGGCCCATCCACCCGGCCGATGCGCACCATCTGCTGCTCCAGCCAGGAGGGTTCCCACACCACCAGGGTGAAGGTGGCGGCCCCGGTGGAGCCCTCCAGGTCATGGGTCCAGAGGCGCTGGAGGTAGGGATGGACCTCCTCGGGCGGCAGATCGAGGGGGGCCTGGAGGGTGAGCTGGGGAGCCATGGGGGCGCGGCAGGGGGCGGTGGTCGCTGGGCTTGGGGAGCTGGAGGGAGAGGGGGAGCGGACCCGTGCCTCAGGGGCGGCGCCAGATCAGGCCGTCATCGGCCAGCAGGCCATCGGCGGCGGCCGGTCCCCAGGTGCGGGCTTCGTAAGGGTGGACGGGCAGTTGCCAGGGGGATTCCTCGATCAGGGCCAGCAGCGGCGTGTAGAGCCGCCAGGCCGCTTCCACCTCGTCGCTGCGGGTGAACAGGGTGGGATCCCCCAGCATGGCGTCGGCCAGCAGCCGGACGTAGCCCTCGTCGGAGGGTTCACCGAAGGATTCGTCGTAGCTGAAGGCCATGTCGACGGGGCGGCTGCGCATCCCGGAGCCGGGGGCCTTGACCTCGAACTTGAACTCGGCACCCTCATCCGGCTGGATGCGCAGGATCAGCTGGTTGGGGGTGGGGGCGCCACCGGCGGCGTCGAACAGGTGCACCGGGGCCTCCCGGAAGGTGAGCACCACCTCGCTGAGGCGCTTGGGCAAGCGCTTGCCGGTGCGAAGGTAGAAGGGGACCCCCTGCCAGCGCCAGTTATTGATGGCCACCTTCATGGCCACATACGTTTCCGTGGTGCTGTTGGCGTTCACCCCCGGCTCCTGGCGGTAGCCGGGCAGGGGCTTGGTCAGGCTGCCGCCGGCGGCGTACTGGCCGCGGACGCAGCACTTCCAGGCCTCCTCCTCGTTGGCCAGGCGGGCCGACTGCAGCACCTTGGCCTTCTCGTTGCGGATCGCCTCCGGATCGAAGCGGCCGGGGGCCTCCATGGCCGTCAGGGCCAGGATCTGGGTGAGGTGGTTCTGCACCATGTCCCGCAGGGCGCCGGAGGACTCGTAGTACCCGGCCCTCTCCTCCACCCCGACGGTTTCGGCGGCGGTGATCTGGACACTGGAGATGTAGTTGCGGTTCCAGATCGGCTCGAAGATCGTGTTGGCGAAGCGCAGCACCAGGATGTTCTGGACCGTTTCCTTGCCCAGGTAGTGGTCGATGCGGAACACCTGGCTTTCCTTGGCGCAGGCCTGGACCACCTTGTTGAGGGCCTGGGCGCTGGCGTAATCGCGGCCGAAGGGCTTCTCGATCACCACCCGGCTGCGTTCCGGATCGGCCAGCAGGCCGGCCCCGGCCAGGGCACGGCAGCCGCTGCCGTAGAACTCCGGCGACACGGAGAGGTAGAAGGTGCGGTTGCCCCGGGTGGCCCGCAACCGGTCGATGCCCTCGAGCCGCTGGCCGAGACGCACCAGGTGGTCGGGCTGCTGCAGATCCACCGGCTCATAGAAAAGCCCCTGGGCGAACTGCTCCCAGGCGGTGCGGTGGGAGGCGATCTCGTCGGCCAGGGCCGCCCCCATCTTCTCGCGGAACTCCTCGTCGCTCCAGGGCCTTCGGGCGCAGCCGAGCACGGCGAACTCGCTGGGGAGCCGCCGCTGGCGGAACAGTTCGAACAGCGCCGGGATCAGCTTGCGGTGGGTGAGATCGCCGCTGGCCCCGAAAATGACGATGCACTGGGGCGAGATCACCCGCTCCTGGCGCAGACCCACCCGCAGGGGATTGGTGAGGATGGCGGTCATGGGGAGGGCGTCCGGTCACCCTGGTTTAACGGCTGCCCCGACATCCCGCTGCATCGCCGCCGCAGGGAGCCTGCCGGTGTGTGCATTCTCGGATCGTCGCCCATGAAAAAGCCCGCCGGAGGCGGGCCTTGGGGGGATGGTGGAGACAGGGCCCCCTCCAGGGTCAGTAGGTCTCGACGTGCCAGCGGTCGGCCTTCTTGAGCTGGGGCCGCAGTTCGCTCCAGTTGAGGTTCTTGGCGGCGGCGGCGGCGGTCATGGCCTCGTCGATGCCGGGCTCCATGCCACGCAGACCACACATGTAGACGTGGGTCTTGGGATCTTCGATCAGGGAGAAGATCTCGTCGGCATGCTCGGTGACCCGGTCCTGGATGTACATGCGGCCGCCGCTGGGGTTCTGCTGCTCGCGGCTGATGGCCTTGGTGTAGCGGAAGTTCTCCGGGTACTCGGCCAGGTAGCGCTGGAAGTCGTCCTCGTAGAGGAGGTTGGGGGTCTTGGGAACGCCCATGATCAGCCACGCCTTGCCACGGAACTGGTACTCGGGGTTCTTGGCCCGCTCGGTGGGCTCGAACATGCGGCGCAGGTAGGCCCGCATCGGAGCGATGCCGGTGCCGGTGGCCAGCATGATCACGTTGGCGTCCTCATCGGGGGGCAGGAGCATCTCCTTGCCCACCGGTCCGGTGATCTTCACCTTGGCGCCGGGCTCGATGTCGCAGAGGAAGGTGGAGCAGACGCCGTTGATGGTGCTGCCATCCTTCTCGTACTGGAGCTGGCGGACGCAGAGGGAGACGGTGCCGCCCTCACAGTTGTCGCCATGGCGGGTGCTGGCGATCGAATAGAGGCGCAGCTTGTGGGGCTTGCCGTTGGCGTCCTCGCCGTCGGGAATGATGCCGATGCTCTGGCCCTCGACGTAGTGCAGGTTGCCTTCCGAGAGGTCGAAGGTGATGTGGTTCACCCGGCCGATGGCCCCCTCCGCCAGGAGGCTGTAGTTACCGAGGACCGTGCCGATGAAGGGATCCTTCGGCTTGTAGAGGTTGACCGGGACGTCGGCGTGGCTCACGGGGGCTTTCTTGGCGGGGGTGGGGGTGGCGGCCGGGGCGTCGGAGACCGCAGCGTCTGAGGGGGCCGGGGTGGCGGAGCCCGCGGGGACCTCCTCGGCAGCGACGGCCTTGATGCGTCCGCCCTGCTGGGCGATGGTCTGCATCAGACGCTGCAGCTGGGGGAAGGGCACGGTGATCCGGCGCTCAGCCCGCCGCTGCAGACCAACGCCGAAGCCTTCGACCACAACCGTGAACATGCGGCCGTCGGACTGGGTGGCCTTGCCGGTGGAAACACGCATGCGGGCGTCGGAGCCGAAATTCGGCCCGATCATAGAGAACTCGCCTCACGCCCCATCGGTGGGCCGGCTTTGACCGGAAAGCGGAAACACGGGTTAGTTTGTGTTCCGTCGCACCCCTGGCGGTGCCGACCGCTGCCAACCTCCCCCCAGCCCCGAGCGAGCTCCGATCCGTCTTGGCCCAGCCCCTGGCGTTGTTTCCCAGCCCCGTGACTCTCCCGTCCCCCGAGGCCATGGTCGCCAGAGAGGCCTGTTGTGCCCTCGACACGATCCAGCAGGAGATGGAGCGGCTACCCCAGGGCACCCGCCGACTGGCGGTGCAGCTGCGCCTCAGCCTCGCCCCCGAGTGGATCTGGTCGGTGCTCACCGACTACGACCACCTCGACCGCTTCATCCCCAACCTGGCCAGTTCCCGCCAGCTCTGGCGCCGCGGCAACCAGGTGGCCCTGGAGCAGGTGGGCACCCAGCAGTTCTGCGGTCTGCGTTTCAGTGCCCGGGTCCAGCTGGAGCTCCAGGAGGAGCCGGACCAGGGCCGTCTGGCCTTCCGCATGCTGGAGGGCGACTTCCGCTGCTTCCAGGGCCTCTGGCAGGTGGGGGTCGACGACACCAGCACCTGGCTCCTCTACGACCTCACGGTGCAGGGAAAGCCGGGCATGCCGATCGGCCTGATCGAACAGCGCCTCAAGGAGGACCTGGCCAACAACCTCCGGGGCGTGCAGCGGGAAGCCCAGCGGCGCTTCGAAGAGGGCTGAAGCCCCGGGCGGATCGGATCCCGCTCCCCGTCTGAACGTCCTGGTGTGCGACGCCCGCGCCGCGGGGTGGAGGAACGCTGACGGCGTTCCACCCAGGGCAGAACAACTTGCATCAACAGGCCCAAAGCGATGTCGCCTCGGACCCGGAACCGATGGATACCCCCAAGGGGATTCGAACCCCTGTCGCCTCCGTGAAAGGGAGGTGTCCTAGGCCTCTAGACGATGGGGGCGAGGCCACAGCCGGCTTGGAACCGGGCTGATGTGCTGGACGCTACGGGCCGGAGGGACCCTTCGTCAAGGAAGGTCTCTGGCGTCGGACCGGTCGGTGGCGGCGCGGTCGGGCTCGGGGGAGCTCTGGCCGGTCCAGACCGGCACCGTGAAGTTGAAACAGGCGCCCTCGCCGGGTTCGGACACCACCCAGATGCGGCCCCCGTGCACCTCGGCGATGCGCCGGCACACGGACAGTCCCACGCCGAAGCCGGAGGTGGTGCCGGAGGTCTGGGGCAGCCGCACCCGGTCCTGGAAGATGCGGTGCTGCTCCTGGCGGGGGATGCCCGGGCCGCTGTCGCAGATGCTCACCTGCACCCACTGGCTGGTGCGGTGCATGAGGCTGAGGCTCACCTTGCCGCCATCGGGGGTGAACTTCAGGGCGTTCTCCAGCAGGTTGAGCATCACCTGGCGCATGCGCCGCTGGTCGGCGTGGACATCGGGCAGGTCGGCGGGGATGTCGGTGACGAGCTGCAGCCCCCGACCCACCCAGAGCTTCTCGAGCTCCAGGATGGCTTCGGCCGCCACCTGGCTGAGGTCGAGGCGCTGGGGGTTGAACAGGGCCTCCCAGCGGGTGGTGCCCACCTCCAGCAGGTCCCTGGAGAGGGCCTCGATGTCATCGAGCCTGCGGTTGAGCACATCGCGGAAGCGGCTCTCGTCGATCTGGCCGAGGGCGTGGCTCTGCAGGGCCAGCTTGGCGGCGGTGAGGGGGGTGCGCAGCTCATGGGCCACCATGCGGAGCAGCCGTTCCTGGACCCCGAGCCGTTCGATCAGGGTTTCGTTCTCCTGCCGCAACACCAGCAGCTGGTCCTCGAGCTGCACCTCCCGCTGGCTGCGGCTGCCGTCGATCTCCGCCGGCCTCAGACTCAGACCCAGGCTGGTGACCACCTCCATCTGCTGCCAGCGGGGCAGCCAGGTGCGCAGCTGCACCGCCAGGGTGTTGCCGGCGAAGACCTGCTTCGGCAGGGGGTCGAGCTTGATCAGGGCCGGCGTGGCCACCAGCCGGTGCAGTTCGAGCAGCTCGGGATGGTCGGCCGGATCGGCCACCTGCAGTGACACCGTGAAGGTGCACTCCTCCGAGTTGAGGAAACCCAGCAGGGCGCGCAGGTCGGCCGAGGCCATGTGGTGGCGGGCCGCCACCAACAGCAGCTTCAGCGGTTTCTGGGCCTCCGCACTGGCCGCGCTGGCCTCTGAGGTGGCAGCTGCCACCGCCGACGACGGGAACTCGGACTCCCCCAGGACCGGCAACGGCAGGCATGCGGCAATGCCCCCAACCTTATGGGGTTTTGGGCACAACCCCGAAACGTCGCTAGGACTTCAGGGTTCGCCAGTCTGTGCCGGGGTGGGCCAGCCATGACCACGCCAACCCAGCCGGGTTCTTCCAGGGGAGCCCCCGTGCAGAGCCGCATCCGCCTCGACACCAGCCTGAGGCGTTGGTTTGCCCGCAACCTGGGCCTCTGGCGCTCGCGCCGCACCTACTTCTTCACCGAGGACGATGCGGTGCTGCGGGTCGACATGAACCTGCGCATCGAGGTCCACGGCGAACTGGTGGACGGGGACGAGGGCTACCGGTTCACCTGGTGGGCGGAGGGGAATCAGCCCTTCTTCGAGAGCAAACCCGACTACAGGCCGGAGGGGACCATGGAGGCCTGGCTGTGCGGCCATCAGCTGCGTCGCAGCTGCGGTTACTTGGCGGGGGCCCCCACCGTCAGCCAGATCCGCCAGATCGATGAGCACACCATGGCGTTCCAGTCCCACTACGACGACTGGGAGGTGTTGGAGCAGATCCGCCTGGTGGACCAGGACAACTACCGCTCCCGCTCGATCCACACCTGGCGCCACGGCAGCCTTGAACTGGTGGAGCTCCACCACGAGATCCGGCTGGAGGCCGCTGGGGAGCCGATCGGATGATCGCTGCGGTTGCGAGGTGCCGGCTGCACGCCCACGCCATGGACGGTCCATGGGCCGAAACCGGGGCGTCGTGGTCACCACGGTCAACCGGCCCACGGCAGGGGACCGAGGCCAGCGATAGAGGATGATCAACAAGCCCAATAGGAAACAAAATGCTTGCCAAGCGCTTCCTCGTCACACTGACCCTGTTTGGCCTGTATCTGTCGGCCAGCCCCGCAGCCAATGCCCAACTGGCACAGGCAAGCCCACCGGCAACTCCCAGGGCCACTCCTCCCCCGACGAAGCCAGCGACGGAAGACGAGATCGTGACCTACATGGCCATGGCGGCCATCAACATGTGCATCCTGTCTGAGCTGAAACAGCCGTTCAAAGAAGCACTGAGCGCTAACGCCCAGATGGTTGGAAGCGTCCTGGCACAGAGACATGGGTTCCAAGTGACAGGGAATCCCAACAAGCTGACAGCCGATCAACTTGTCACCGGGGCCGTCATTCAGATTGTCCCCAGGGTTGAGGGCATCTGCGGAAAGTCGCTCTCTCCTGAGTGGAGAAAGAGTGTGGACAGCATTCTCAGTGACATCAGGAAGCAGGCTGGGGCGAACTCGGGAGCGAAGTAAGCGCTTTTGTTTGGGCTGCTGGACTGGGGGCAGATGCCGGATCTGCCCCCAGTCCAACGGAAGAGCTAGGGAACACGGATCGTGGTGGTTCGGCCCTGTCGACAGACCTCGCCGGCACATCGGACCGTTGTGGTCATGACATTCTGGAGCCGGAGGAACTGCCTGGATGGGTCGTAGGTCCAGCTGGTGCGAAGGGCGATGTTATTGGGTTGGGAACGGAGGCTGGGGTGAATGAAGTTGCCCAGGCTCGTTGCCAGCACCCCTGGGCCCCGGGGCGTCTGAATCACTTTCACAGGTTCGGCGATGTGGGGGCCTGAACCAATCGCGACATCGACCAGGCCCTTGGCCAGCCAGGAGCGGAGGATGACCTTGAGCCGGTTGTGACTGGAAGGGTCCCAACTATGGAGCGCCAGGACTCTCAGGCCCGCATGGCTGGCCATGACGCCAGAAAACTTGTTCAGATTTCGATCGCAGACGATGTGGCGGCAGTGCCTGGCATCACCGCCAACATAGGCGCTCAGGAATCGCACGGGCACCTGACCTCCAGCCACCGGAAAGTCGACCTGTGGTGCCTCCTGGTCAAGGGTGCGGAAGACCCCACTGAACAGAGCCACCTTGCCGGTTTGTTGAAGGTTCTGAAGGATGCGGCTGACGTGGCCATACGACTGAATGGGGCCATTCCCTTCAGGGGAACGAATACAGTCATAGCTATGGTTATTGGCCAGTCCAATGAGGTTGAAGCCAACTTTAATGGTATCTTCCAGCTCTTCGGGACGGGTCAGAAAGGCAAACGTGGTGGCCGATGGCTTGGACCAGAACGTATCGCACTGGCGACCGATGCTGGTTTCCCAGTTGATGTAGTTGATATCACCAAGAGTGTTAGCTGGTCGGTTGAAGGCAAGAAACGATCGCTTGAATCCCTCACGATAAACGGGCCGCGGTGCATGGGACTTGGCCCATCCGGAGTCGCCGAATGCCGTAAAGGTGAACGCCACACGCTTCGGTGGAGCGCTCTCGGCCTCAGCGACCATCGGCATGGACTTCGCCCCACCCTCAACAGGTGCCTTGGCCTCCATGAGCCGAAGGATCTCATCGTCTCCGCCGGCATTGGTCGTGGTGGGGCTCGCGTTGCAGGCCGCTGGCAGGATGGCGGCGGCCAAAGCAATCGGTATCCCCAACACCAATCGCATGCCAGCACCCATGGGCCTCAGACCTCCGGCGAGATTATGGGGAAGGAGACGTGCGATCTTTGTAGCCATCATGACGATTAGCAAGGGCATGACGCCCTTCCACATCAAACGTTGCCCAGGTCGTGGATGGAGCCCCCCCCCGCAAGTGCTAGGGGTACTTCCTGGTGAGGCGCAACGAGATGGGCGAACTTGCGCCACATTTTCGAGACTATGATGCCTGCATGAAGCTACCGATATTGACTCAAAAGGTTTGGACCCATAGGGGCTCAAGCCATCCAAAGAATGCCGCCATAGTGGCGGTGAGCTCCAGTCTGCTGATCCGTAGGCAGCGCTCCATGGAACTTGGCCACCAGCACGTTCACCTGCCAAAACGACTCCCATCGGGCCCAGGTGGCTGCAGTCATCAACCGATCATGGACTGAAAAGTAACGGATGAATCAGGGAACCCGCATCTGAAGCGCTGCCGATTCCATGCCGCCCAACTGCCATGCGACTGCGGCTGACACCAAGAGTCAGGGTCCCCGTTGCAAGGCCGCCAGGATTGGCTTGTTCACAGCTAGGGATGACCGTTTGCGGATGTGCTACAAAGCAGGGATATTACCTGATGCCTGATATCAAACAACAATAAATCCTATGTTGTATTCCGACGAAGATCAGGAATCACTGAATGATCTCAATCCTTGGATAGGCTTCCAGTCCCCACTGAGTTGCCAGGCTGCCCAGTAGTAGGGATGGCTCCACTCCGGTTGTTTCGGTTTCGTTCGGAACTCCGCCTGGACCAATCGAAGAGCATCAAGACGGCCATGTCCTTGTTTCAGCAGTGCATAGAACCGCACCATGAACTCCCTGGCTGCCTGGTCATCCACTTTCCATAGGGAGAGTAGTGTTGATCGTGCACCGGCCAGGGCAAGGGCGCGCTGCAGGCCATACACACCCTCACCGGTACGCGCTTCACCCTGGCCCGTCGAACAGGCGGAGAGAACAACCAGTTCCGTGGCTTGAAGTGGCTGTGATGTCGCTTCAGCGAAGGATGCAGATGCGGCTGGCTGGCTGGGAAGCAGACAAGGGGCACGAAAGGAGGCAAGGGCTAAGCGAGCCAGGGGCTGGCCGTCGGCCCCAGGAGACTCCGCCAGAAGCAGCACCTCACCGCTGACCAGCGCAAGGGTGTCCAGCGGCCAGGGCTGCTCGCTGCCACCGGGCAGGCATTCAACAGGATGGCAGGTCGGCACGGTGAAAGGGCCTGGTGATCGACAGGCCTCCCTCGTTCGCCCAAAGCGGCGCTGATTCCATCCGGTGCATCAGGAACGAAGCCATGGAATCACCCCCCAGGTCCTGGAACGAGGAAGGAGTGTGGCGGGCCAGGCATGCCGGGTGCACCACAGTTCCACAACAACATCAACCATGACCAACCCATTCCGCCCAGCTTCCGAGGGCACCGATTCGTCGCTCCCTCTGGGCATGACTCCGCTCAATGACGAAGCTCTGGGAAATGCCCATGGAGGCCTTCTCCTCACCAGCCTGGTGGTGGCGGGCGCCACCCTCGCCGTGGCCGATCGCTTCATTGCCCATCGCTGGCGGAGGTAAGAAGGCTGAAACTTCCATGCAGCTGAAGGCTTCGGCCTAACCCCTTCGTTTCTGCAGGAACGACCAGAGACCACCCTGGCCAAAGTGGCAAACTGGGCGGTAACCCTTCGCATGGCACCGCCCTTTCTCCATCGACTCTGCTGCGCGTGGGGCCAAGGGGACGTGCACAAGATCACTGCAGAAGAAAGGTCACCCATCCGAGCATCATGGGGCCGCAGATTCAGACACCATCCTCACACTCCATTCAATGGATCAATGGAGGAGTACCTAGACTGACGCTTCTGAGTCTGGCATCGCGACTATCGAGGCCAGCCCTGCAAGGACGACGGGACAACTCACAGGATGAGAAGCCAGTCAATTGGGAGGACGCACCAGGGGAAGCAGAGCCGATGTGGAGGTCACGCTGCATCCGACTAGTGAGGCAGGGATCCTTTGAATCCGGTGGACGTGAGCAGCGGATTTGAGCCGTCGCCATTCGCAATGGAATCAACGAAGGTGATGAGCACACCATCGGCCTATGAACCAATCCACGGCAAGCTGCAAACTAGCAGGACCCTAGGTCTGGAAACAGCAGTTCATCAAGCAATAAGCATGCCAATGACCGATGACAGGTGATGGTTGAGCAACCAGGGTGGTTGCAAATAAGCAACAGAGTCATGGCCGTCCTCCCCGATGGATTGTCAACAGACAAAGCAGTCACAAGAGTTTCAACACCATTCACGCTCCATTCAACCCAGCACAAACCATGTCACTGTTCGCAAAGATAGGTCGAACAGGACCAGCCAAGTCAGACGGCGGGATAGAACCATTAGCGGCGAATCACCTGAGAACGGTCAGTCAGGTTATCCTTGCCGCAGTTGCCGGAGTGTGGGTCAGCTCTTGCGCCCTTGATCCTCCCCCTGGCGAAGGTCACGCACAGCAGCTGTTTGAAAAAGCAATCAACAGCAAGCGTGGAGACAATGGGGATTCGGTTCTCGGGAACTTCCGCCTGAGTTCCTTCAAGAAAGCCGATGGTCTGGCCAGCAATGTGAACAGGATGCAGAAGTAGCGCCTCGACTATACGGCAACGCTTGAACACCCAGAAGGGAACAACAGCTACTGCATTGACAACACCATGCCGCCTCGTGGGGAAAGTCATTTTTCCTGTCTACTTCCGTCATACAACGTCCATGCCGTCGGCGCCTCTCAGAAGCTGTAAGGATCCTTGCCTTTCGTCAAAACCGAAAAGGGTTGGACGCCAGAGTCAATGACAGTAAGATGTAAGCGAGGTCATATGAGCCATGGGTGGTGTTCCCAATGAAGACGATGAGATGGATCCACTTAATGCTCCGGGCTCTGCTCATCCTGATCATGTTTCGTCCATTTCAAGCAGTCGCCCAAAAGAGTTGGCACTTTAGGGGATACCCGAAAGAGGGCACTCTGAGTTCGAACGACCAGCGGTCGACCGACGTGAGATACCTTGAAACCAACTACTTTGAGTGCCTAGACATTCGCAGAAATCCAGGCGTACGCGTTCCTATAACTTCATGCTTGGCAGGTGGTGGTGTAGTTGTCCGGGTTAACTCGGGAACCTTTCGCCCTGAGATCAGAGTGTACGCGCCTGAAGGGAAACAGATAGGAAGGGCTTCGAACGAAGCAGAGTTCTGTGGCTTAAATGGTGGACGGCACACGATCCAAGTTTCTTCCAGGGATCGAGAAGCAACGGGACCATACGATATCGAAGCTATCTACTCTCCTGGCTGTGACTCATGATTGAATTTATGGTTCAGTTTTGCCGGGAAATAGGTAAGGCCCTGAAGAATACGATGAAAGAGAACTAAAGCACCCTAACGTTTGACTTTGCATGAGCCTGAGAAGGAAGTTCTTCCAAGGCTGGCATTCGGATCTGCAACTACTTTAATCACATTGGGCAAAGGATACCGGCTATCGTCGGATCGGCTCGCCATGTAGGGCCCAGAGCCCTGCTTGTAACAGGAAAGCCATCGGTAGCCTGGCGGATCAACTTTGACTGTGCAGATCGCTCTCTGCCCTCCTGTTCCATATCTTTCAAGTGGCCTAAATCGTACTAGACGTGATTCAGGGACCCATAAGCGACTTGAAGTGAAAATCAAAGAATCTCCATTCGCTAAGCAGGGTAGATCGACGGTGGGTTCGGCGCTCTGGACCGGAGAGCATAGAAACAAAGAAGTCATCAGGCCAATAAAAGTCGCAATGCATTTCAATGGGCGAGATAACTTCATCCCGATCTCCAATCACCAAGTTAAAGTTTAGAGGCTGAAGTTGGTTGCGTCAAGATTGCCAGTGAGCTCGCAGAATCGAGCAAGCCCTCTGGTGGCAGTAGTGCCACTCGGCACAGACTGCAGATACACATATCCTGTTTTCCCGGCGAACCAGACTTCAAGTCCATGTGAACGCTGTTCTTTGAGGGCTACGTTAGAGGCATAAGATTCTCCTAATAGCAGCACCTGTCTCTTACCGATCCGGGATTCCACAGGTAAATTCCGAAAGCCTCCCCGACTGCTCTCGGGGCGCCGACCAGGCATCAGGGTGAACCTCACACCATTGCTGCAGCGGAACTGAAGTGGTCGGCCTTCAAGAAGAAGATCCTGGTCAACTGCCGCAAATGCAAGGATAAATGGATCACCTGCAACAGCAAAACAAGCAGACCATGAAAGCAACCGAGTTGCCAATCTCATCAGGGCAAGGAGAAGAGACCGTCAATTCAGGCACCAGAATAACAGGGCATAGGTGAACATTAATGCCTCACGAATGACAGCACCGCCATCCAGCCCTATGCTCTGCTTCAAAGAAAAGAGTCCACCGCCCAGGGGGAGACTCTCCCTAGCTCAGCGCCCACCCTGCCACACGAAGCCATGCCCCGAACAACAGCCATCCTCAAGCTGGTGGTCATGACTGGGACTGTTTTTCTGTGCAGTTGCTCCCTCCTGCAGGGAACTCCATCGGAAAGCAATGCAAAGCAGGCACTGGAAGAGCGATTGGCGAGTTGGCCACATCCATGGCTAGGATCCTTCAGCCTCGGTGATACTCGGATAACGTCTTTCAAAAAGACAGATGGACTTGCAAGCACTGAGAATGATGTTCGAAAGTACCGGCTTGACTACGAGGCAAAGCTGGAGTACCCCAATGGGAACAATTCATTCTGTCTTGACTCCAACCCGTCTCCGCCAGCCGGTAAGAACGTGTTCATCTGCCTCCTGCCGACAGGGAATGCACAGGCGAAAGGGGCGGTGCAGGAGTTGAAAGGGTCGGTCGAGTTTGTCAAATCTGAGGCTGGCTGGAAAGTAGAGTCCATCACAGCAAACTGTGAGCCGAGCCATCTCAGCCACAAATGGTGCGCCAAGTGAACCCCTACCGCTGCAGGACAGTAAACCCTTGTAGCGGTGGGGGTTCAGAGAGCAGACTGGCCATCTACCAAAGAGGTACATCACGGTAGGGGGCACTCGATCCGCCACTGGATGCCGCAGGTGGTGATGAAGACTGTGGTGGGACGTAGCGTGGTGCCGGAGAAGGAGCCTGGGGCGCCAAAGGAGCAGAATCAAGAGACGGGGTTGGCTCTGGAGACGTCGGCACCGTGAGTGGCTGTAGCCGCGGTGGATCAAGCTCTTCACGCAGTGCCACAGCCTGCGATGAGGCGAAGCTCCCGCTGGGTACGGAGTCCAAGCGACGCACCAGAGCGGTGCGACGCGCAGCCGCAGCCTGCTGAGGCATGGCCTCCGACGATTCCAGATCGGCCTTGACCTGCTGAACGGTCAGCTGATGACGCTTCTCCTGCCTCAGACGATCACGCCCCTTGCGTGCCTTCTCTTCAAGCTGCTTCCTGGTGTCCTGGCCACTACGACCAAGCAACGCATCGGTAGTAATCTTGCCAAGGTGACGATCAAGATCGTCGAGGGACTGCTCATAGGTAGTGAGGTCATTGGCCTTGCCCAAGGCAACAGCAGCCTCCTGAGCCTGATCCAGTGCTGCATTCGCAGCATCGATGGAAGCGGCTGAACATACCCCAAAGGGAGCGCACAGAAAGTTGGCCCGAAGAGTAGCGCCCACCGCCAAGGCCAATACCACAACCGAGCCGGCAACCAGCAACGGCATCCGCCGTCCATTCGATCGTGTGCCGGACGTGGTTGCCGCAGAAGCTGGCGGAGCCGGTGATGCGAAGGGAACGCCAGGGGCCGGAGTTGGCAGGTCCGATGGGTCCGCGACGACGGTCATCGGCACCGTGGACGCTGGATTCCAGGAAGAGACGGGCACCGTCGATGGCTGGGGAGGTGACCCCGGCGGGAAAGAGCCGCTGTTGGAGACTCTGTTTGGTGCCTGGGACTCCAGGTAGCCATCAAGAAAGGCGGCAAGGCGCGCCAACACCTGGGGGTTATAGGTTTCTCCCAGCGACTGGAGCAACGCATCGCGCTGGGCCTGGCGACTGCCTTGCCCCAGGCGCAAGGCGTCAAGAGACTGGAAACCTGGACGGCCCACCAGGTCCCTCAGCGGGAGCAAGAGACTGACGTCCGCGCCGAGCAGATCGCTCAATACGGCGATGGCCTGTGACGGAGGTGCGTGGGGTTGCGATTGCAACGCTTCAGCAAGCCGCTGTCCCAATCGCCAATCGTCCATCCTTAGCCCTGTCGTCGGGTCAGACTACCGCAAGAAACCGGCCCGATTACAACCCTTTCCGCCGAGAGAGGCTGATCAGGGCCAGGAGACCAAAACAAAACCATTGGGTCAGAAGAACGCCGAGCGATTCGCGTACATTGCCAGAGGTTGAAACATACGGGCTGACATCCAATGGCTCAAGGCCTGGGATCTCCATGTCCAGGGAGAGACTGCTGAGGGAAGAGAAGGCTCCAAAAAGCTTCACCGACCAGCGACTGGCCACAAGGGGAAACAGAAAAGAAAGCTGCTCAATGGGAAACAGGACCCCGGGAAGAATCAACTGGGGCATCAGCAACAGTGGGGAGGTGCTGCTGGCCTGGCGCTGATCACGAACCAACGTGGAGACCAGCAGGGCAAGGGAGCCACTCGCCAGAATTGTCAGTAACGCTGAAAGACCATACCCAAGTCGAGGATCGCCGATGGAAAGACTCTCCGGCAGATCAAAAAGCAACGCAACCGTGAGAGAAATCAGGGCAGCCTGGGCCAGCCCAAGTACAAACATCTGCAGCATCTTGGAACATAGGTACGCAGCTGGAATGAGATCGAAACCACGCTCACGCTCATAAATGGGACGCTCCCTAGCCACACTGGTCACCTGGCTGCTGATGCCGCTCCATAGGCAGGCACAGGTGATCAAGAAGACAACCTTGATCGCCAATGGCAGGCTCTCCGCCGTAATCTCGGCAGTGGGCACGATGAACACACCACGATCCTGAATGGCCAAAGCCAGCAGCAGGATGGCGAACGGTCCGGTGAACAGGTTGAGGCCCAGCGTCACCCGATCGCGCAAGGTAATCAATAGCTCGCGATGGGCCAGAGTTCGCACCTGGGAAAAGAAACGGCCGACATCTGAAAAGGAGACGAAGGGGGTGCGAATGGATCCAGACACTGGAACCCCGACGCCTTGAGGGTTGATCGATGGCAACACGGCATGGGGTGAGCTGCGGAACTTCTCTGACCACATCCGGATCCGATCATCATCACCGTCAAGGTGCTCGTAGACAGCGGCGAAGTCATCCCCCACCTCAAAATGATCAAGGCACTGCCTTGGTGGCCCGGCAAAGCAGAGATGGCCACCCCGGGCCATGAAGACGACCTGGTCACACAAAGCGACATTGGCAGTGGCGTGGGTGACGAGTACAACCGTCTGCCCCCTGTCAGCCAACTGACGCAACAGGCGCATCATTCTGCGATCAAGTCCGGGATCCAGACCGGAGGTCGGTTCGTCAAGAAAGAGCAGGCGTGGATCCGCCACCAGCTCCATGCCGATGCTCACCCTTTTTCGCTGGCCCCCGCTGAGTTGACGAACCCGCGAGAGGCGGCGATGACCAATCTCAAGAACGTCCAGTACCCGCTCAACAGCCTGCTCCTGGGCCTCCTGGTCGGGCAGTCGTAGCCGTGCTGCAAACCGAAGAACCTCCTGAACGGTCAACTCTTCATGAAGAATGTCATCCTGAGGCACGAAGCCCATCTGAGGGCGAAGGGCATTAATCGAGCGACGTAAATCTTCTCCAGCCACAGTAACCAGACCGTGATAGGAACGGTTGTGGCCAGCCATCGTCGTCAGCAGACTTGACTTGCCGGCGCCACTGCCCCCAACAAGAGCAACCAATTCACCTCCATTAATCGACAGGGAGATATCCTGAAGTCTGCCCTTCAACATCAACTCTCGGACGTGAAGGTCATAATGCTGAAAATCATTGGCTTGCAGCAGCATTCCCGACTGCCAGAGATAGCGAGCCCGACCGATATGCAAGGTCGTGCCACTTTCAATACGACTGAGACGGCTCGCCCTTTGGCCGTTGAGATAAATCCCATTCCGGCTCCAATCCTCCACCGTGGCGCTGCCATCGACATGGGGCCGCAAAACCACATGGAGACGCGAGATACTGGGATCCTCTAGTACCACATCACAATCGGGACTGCGACCGATCCTGACCACATGACCATCGTCTTTAGGGCTCAACGATGGGCGGTCACCAGAGGCACCATCGCCAGCATCCACTGCGGATGGTGATTGGTCCCCATGGCCAAGCTCGCGGAGCGTCACGACAATCGCCAGAGGCCCGCGGCCGATCACGAAGGAGAGAACCGTTCCCGCGCTGAGGGCCAGGCCATGGCCGGCGGGAGTTCCATCCAGGAGATAGGTGCCGTTGATGCTCGGACGTTCCGTCGTGCCGTCCCGCAACCACCAGAAGCCCTCGTGCCACCAAAGTTGTGCCTGCACCCGAGAGCATTCACTCCAGTCGATCGGAACGATCACATCGCTGACATCGTTTCGACCAATCGTCAGCGTCGATCGGGAGGCGATTTGACGACGAACAACAACTCCGTTGCGCTCCAGCTCTGCCTCTGGCATGCGAGTCACATCACAGGCACTCACTTTATCGTGAAGTCAGTGATTGGCAGGCCGAACGACCCCCATCACCATCGTCGTTCGGCCATCTCGCCCTGGAGAACGGCCGCCAAAGCCATCGCCATGGCCTGACGGGCCTGCAGCGCAGAAGACAGGGCTGCATCCGCGGCAACGATGGGCAGGCACAAGCATCAACGGGTCGGCGTCATGACAGCTCAGGGGCATCTGAGCCCGGATTTCATTCATCACGGGGCCTTCTGCGAGTGGCCTGCGCAGCCTTCCATCAATGTGCTAACCAATATGAAGCATGGCCCTCCATCCGGATTAGAATTGCTCAGCTGGTGAGCACCCGTCTTCCATTCACCACCTCAGGGTCCCCCATCAGGATCACAAGAGCCGTGGGCCCCGTTGAGGTGGTTGAGGAGGTCTGAGAATCATCGGCTCGGATGAATACTGGTTACCACGACATTTCGACAACTGCCCCCTGAGATGACGTTGTCCACTCGGAGAGTCTTCACGGTACTGTCAACTCTGAACCTGGTGGCGTTGGCCTTTGCCCCGCAGGCTCCCGATGCGAAGGCCGCTCCAAACCAGCAACTTGACCAACGGATCCTAAAAATCAACACCGCAGGAGACCATGGCAGTGGCTTCGTGGTCGGTCCTGACAGCAACGGGCGTTGCGTCATCATCACGGCCTTTCATGTGATCAAAGCCAATGCAGCTAGCGAACCACTGTTCGTCCATACACCCCTCGGTCAGAAGTTCAACCTGTCGCGATCGGCCTTCATCGTCGATGAAGCACTGGACCTTGCCTTCGCCCCTGCCGCCACCTGCAGCAACAGTCTCGCGATTCCGTTCGCCAGAGCAAGCGCGATCACAGTTTCAACCAGAGTTCAGATAAAGGGATATCCCCTTGATCAGGAGCAAGGTGCTGGACAGAGGGTAGCTCCGGCTACAGCTACGGGCAGGATTAGCCAGTACAATGACAAAGAAGGGTATGATCTTAGCTATGATGCTCCGACGCGTCCTGGCTACAGCGGGGGCCCTGTGATCAGCGATGGCAGTGGAGAACTGATTGCTGTCCACGGAATGTCTGACACTGTCGGTGACAGCCAGGATGTGGATTCTCGCGAGCGGCTGAGAGTTGGTGGAAGAGGTGTTTCGGCACCATTACTGCACCGATTCCTTAGGCGTCATGGATTTACGATGTCCAGGTCAGAGCGTGCCGTCTGTCTGGTCGGTGTCTGCTGACGCTTAAGCCATGCCACCTGACGCTTCAGTTTTCAGACCATGACCCAGACGCAACGTACCTTCTGCCTCAAACCACTGGCGAGCGTGCTGCTCTGCAGTGAGCTCGGGCTTGCTTCCTTGGCCAAGGCGGAAGAATTCATTTGTACACCCCCCGCCGTTCAAACCAACAGCAAGCCAACATGCACCTTCTCGCGTGACATCGTTGCCGAGTGCTCAGGCTTAGCAGCTTCATCGATTTTTGCCCAGTGCAACATCTTTGCACTGAATGTTGGCCAGGTTCAGATTCGCACCGACGACAATAATCAGCAATATCAGTCCGCAATCTTTAAATATTCAGAGCGCAACAACTGCTTTACCGGTGACAACGATGCCCTGTCCCTTCTTGGGCAGTGCGACACATTCGCAGCCTACGCCCAGATTCTTCGCAACACGGCAACCAACAAATGCTATGCACTTGTGAACTCAGCGCTGCTTGGTGTTCAGCTCAGGGAGAATAGTCTCCGCAACAATCCAAGCAAGTGGATCCAGAAGCTTGAAATTCCAGGGGTGGCTCGTCGGATCACATTCACGCCGGTTTCTAACGCCGCGATTATGGAGCAGCCCAGTTCCGTGTTGATTCGTTCCGCTACGACGGACCAACGTTATAGAAGAGCAGGTCCTTCCATCAGCGGATTGCATTGGCTTGAACTGGAAAGCCCTTTGACGGTCAAACCTGAAAACCTCAAGCCCAATCCCGCAAAAATGCGTATCACCCGTGGTTCGGGTTCTGGATCAGACTTTCTCGACATTCAGCTTGGAAGGCGAGAAGAGACATCGTTGAATACAATTTTAGCAGGATGCACCTAAAGTTTCTCGCGCCAACCGCATCCCGCTCGGGTCGAATCTTGAATCCATTCAGTCAACGCTTGTTACACCCATGAAGCCGTTCCGCTTGATTCTGCTGGCTATCGGCATGGTGAATCTGGGCCTGTCGGCGCAACCTGCAGTTGCGGGACGCAATCAACTCAGCGACGAAGATATCCTTAATCCAGGCAGGCTCGTCTTTAACCGAGTCGTCCCTTTGGTTGACAGCTTTGATGGAGCCCCAGTCGGAACGATCTTCGTCACGAAACGCTCCGTCCTCGGCCACCCAAAAGTAGGAATCATTGGCGAGGTCGGCTCGGATACCCATCGACGCCATTGCCTGTTCTTCTGCCCAGTCGGCACATCCGATATCGATGCCAGTTATGTCTATGTGATCCAGAAGAAAGGAGAATGCACCATCGGCGTGAGAGGCATTGGCTGGGCGGAGAAAGAGGAGAAGTTTCAAGGAAGTCTTTTCACTGGAAGCACGGTGGAAACTGGCCGGGTCCGCTACACATCTCAGGCGACGAATATCCTGCAGATTGCTGTAAACGGCGTGACCGTCGAACCACCGCTGAACAGAGATCAGCTGACGGGCCCCCATGGCACGAATTACAAGTACTTTCCCAGAAAGCGCGATTACATTGGCAATCAGACCACAGCCGATCAAGGCTTCATTACGGATATCCACTACTTCTCCGCCAAAGAGCTGGTACAGGCAGCGAATCAGGGTCAGCCGATCACCATTGATCTGCCCGCCTGGAAGCCAGGTCGGCACCACATCGCCGGGAAAGAGCTGAAGGAGCTTGCCAAGCTGACGTCAACCTGTGACGCGGACTAGGTCCCTTGAGCATGATGGTTCGCTTTGGGCGGGGAGGACTTTGAGTAATTTCGACCGGCTTTTCTCTCAACTCCTGACTTGAAGGCCTCACTTTGTAGCCTTTGCGACCCTACTGATGGCGTCCAGGCCGAGACGGCTCCTAGGTCGTCCTTTCGCGACGTTGCCCGATGTTCAGATTTGTTGACCCGCTCCAACGGCAGATGGGTTCGCGTTAGTCTATTTGAAATAGAGTTTAATCCATTCCATGCGCGCGAGCTCCAGCCGGCGTCTGCTCATGCTCTCGGCCCTGGTGGCCGGTGCCTCCTTGACCGTCGTCCCCCATCCAGCGGAAGCCCGCGCCAGAAGCTTCCTCTGCTCCACCATCGGGGGCGTGCCCACAACTGTCGCGACCACGGCTGATGGTCGTTCGGTTCCCGTGATTCGCTGGACGAGCCGTGCATTTGATAACTCTGGGTGGACGCCGGAGCGCCGCTGCAGGGACGTATCCGCTCGCTTTGACATCTATCATCGCGAAGGAAGATTGAAGTATCTAACAACTGGCAGAATCAATGATGTGCCCGTGATCTGCACAACAGCGAGCATGGGCGGTGGCTGCGATCGCCTCCTTTACACGTTGAAACCTGGGCAAAGTGCATCAGCCACCCTGCAGAATCTCTTGGATGTGCGCGTGAAGGCCAGGGCTCCATTGGTAGAGTCGAATGGGCGCACCTACGTCAGCATCAACGAGCTTCTTGATCCATCGCCGGTCACCACTCCTGCTGTCCCGGCTGTTGAGCAGACGGGAGCGGATGCGAATCGCCTCTTTTAACGGCCGGTTTGTTCTTCGTGGGTTTGCCTTGCTGTCATGCCTGGTGATTCCACCCAGTTGGGCCGACGAATCCACGAAAATTGAAGCCCATCGTCGTCACGTCACGGCCCTGCTGACAACCGCTGCAGGCGATCCCCTCGGTTCTGGGGTGGTGGTCGGTTACAGGAAGGGAGGCTATCTCGTTGCCACGAGCCAGCACGTGGTGGAGGGACTCCAGCGTGTGTGTGTCAGCCGATTCGATGTCAGAGCATCGGCGGCGCAAGTCCTGCGCCCAACGGGCAGGAATCAACAGCCCAGGTCCGTGGATCTGGCGCTGGTGTGGCAGCCTGATGCTCCCGACTCCGCTGAGAAAAGGAAGACACCCATCATTGCCAACATTGATGGCCCACCGCCTTCCGCTGGGGAGTTTCCCGTGGTCACAGCCAGCGGCTTTCCCACACCCAGCCAAGCCACTCTGCCGGTGCCGCAGTACACCGAAGCCAGCGGTCTGCTGTTGCCCCTGCTCACCCGGCCGCTGCAGGGGGGGTTTGATCTCACCTCCACGGCCGCCGTGCGTAAGGGGATGAGCGGCGGAGGGGTGTTTCTTGACGCTCGCCTCATCGGCATCAGTGGAACCCATGCCGACCCCCTGTGGTCGGGGGCGCTTCTTGATGCAACGGGTCAGCCGGTTGACGTCCTGTTGAACCAGAAGCTGGAGCTGGTGTCGTTGGGCCTCTCGGTGTCCAACGTTCGCAGGGCCCTGCAGGCGGCGGCGATTCCCACTCCGAACGAACTGAAGGGGTTGGCGAGCCTCTCCTGCGGATCCCAAAGCCCTGCCCAGCAGCCAACACGGTGATCCCGACGCTGCGCCGGCCGGCCAGCCACTCCGCCATGCCCGCCGCGGGGACAACCAGCACCGTGGGAGTGCCCGCGGACGGCATGATGAACTCCCTCGCAGCCGTCCAGCGGCAGGGCGCCGCCACGCACATCCTCGGGCGCTCCCCCATCCCTTCCCCCCCTTCCCCACCCCTGCGATGTCTGTTGTGCACCTCGCCGATTACCGGCCGGCGCCCTACCTGCTGGATCGCACCGATCTGACGGTGCGCCTGTTCGACGACCACGCCCTGGTGGAGGCGCGGCTGGCGTTCCGGCCCAGGTCCGACGCGCCGGAGGGGACCCCCGAGCCGCTGGAGCTGCGGGGCGTGGATCTGGAGCTGCGCACCCTGGAGCTCGATGACGTGCCCCTGGACGCCGCTGCCTTCGCGATCGAGGGCGACCGCCTGTTGCTGCTGCAGCCGCCCCAGCGACCGTTCGTTCTCACCAGCACGGTGTGGCTCGATCCCCGGGCCAACACCACCCTCGAAGGGCTCTATGTGAGTGGGGGGATGGTCACCACCCAGTGCGAGGCGGAGGGCTTCCGCCGGATCACTTACCACCCGGATCGTCCCGACCTGCTCAGCCGCTTCAGGGTGCGGATCGAGGCCGACCGGGACAGCTGCCCGGTGCTGCTCTCCAATGGCAACGGCGTCGAGAGCGGCGACCTGACGCCCGGACCCGACGGCGCCGCGCGCCACTACGCGGTCTGGGATGACCCCTTCCCCAAGCCCTCCTACCTGTTCGCCCTGGTGGCGGGCCGGCTGGAGGAGGTGCGCGACACGTTCGTCACCGCCGATGGCCGCACGGTGCAGCTGCGCCTGCACGTGGAGCCGGGTGATGCCCCCTTCACTGCCCACGCCATGGCGTCCCTGAAGCGGGCGATGGAGTGGGACGAGCGCGTCTATGGCCTGGCCTACGACCTCGACGAGTACAACATTGTTGCGGTGCGCCACTTCAACATGGGCGCAATGGAGAACAAGAGCCTCAACATCTTCAACTCCAAACTGGTGCTCGCCGATGCCGCCACGGCCACCGATGGCGAACTGGAGCGCATCGAGAGTGTGATCGCCCACGAGTACTTCCACAACTGGACAGGCAACCGCATCACCTGCCGCGACTGGTTCCAGCTATCGCTGAAGGAGGGCCTCACCGTCTTTCGCGACCAGAGCTTCTCGGCCGATCTGCATGGCCATGCGCTCAACCGGATCGAGAACGTGGCGATGCTGCGCAACACCCAGTTCCGGGAGGATGCGGGTCCGACGGCCCATCCGGTGCAGCCGGACCAGTACCAGGCGATCGACAACTTCTATACCACCACGATCTACGAAAAGGGATCGGAGGTGATCCGGGTGCTGCACACCCTGCTGGGGGAAGAAACGTTCCAGAGGGGCATGGCGCTCTACGTGGAACGCCACGACGGCACCGCCGCCACCTGCGAGAACTTCGTCCAGGCGATGCAGGATGCCGCCGGCGAGCTGGCCGACAGCTGCCGCCTGCCGCCCTTCGATTTCGTGCAGTTCCGCCGCTGGTACCACCAGGCGGGCACGCCGGTGCTGCAGGTGCGGCGCCGCTGGAACAAGGCGGCCGGGACCCTGGAGCTGTTCGTGCGCCAGTCCACCCCCGCCACCCCGGGCCAGCCCCACAAGCAGCCCCTGGTGATCCCGCTGGCCGTCGGGCTGGTGGGTCAGGCGGGCCAGCCCCTGCCGATGCGGCTGGTGGCCGAGGACCCCGACCACGGCGCGGCGCCCCTGCTGGGCCGCCGCTGGGGGGCGGGCACCCGGCTGCTGCTGATCGATCAGGGGGAGCAGGTCTTCCGCTTCGAGGGGCTGCCGGCCCAGGCGCCGCCGCCGGCCCTCTCCCTGCTGCGCCAGTTCTCGGCGCCGGTGAAGGTGGCGCTGGGGCGGCCCTCCAGCGAGCTGGTGCACCTGCTGGCCGCCGACAGCGACCCCTTCGCCCGCTGGGACGCGGGCCAGGTGCTGCTGCGCCGCGCCCTGCTGCGCCGGGCCGCCGGCCGGGTGGATGGGGTGCTGGAGGACGCCCTGATCGACGCCTTCGGCCGGATCCTGGCCGACCCCTCCCTTTCGGAGGCCAGCCGCAGCGTGCTGCTGTCCCTGCCGGGGCTGGCCGAACTGGAGGATGGGGCGCCGGAGCCCGATCCGCCGGCCCTGTTCGCCGCCCTGCAGGCCCTGCGCCGCCGCTTCGGTGAGGCCCTGGCCGAGCCCCTGGAGCGGGCCCTGGAGCGGGTCAGCGCCCAGTGGTCTCTGGCCTGGCCGGAGGGGGTGGGCGACCGGATGCTGACGGGCTCGATCTGGAGCTGGCGGGTGGCCGCGGGTGATGCGGCGGCGATCGCCGCGGCCCGCGCGGCGGTGGACGGCCCCTCGATGACCCTGGCCCGGGCGGGCCTGCGGGCGCTGCAGGACCATCCGATCCCGGCCCGCCAGGAGGCGGTGGATGCCTTCTACGCCCGCTGGGAGCAGAAGCCGGTGATCCTCGATTCCTGGTTCGCCCTGGAGGCCGCCGCCCCCTTCGCCGATGGACTGGAGCGGGTGCAACGGCTGCTCGACCATCCCCGCTTCGATCCGGCGGCCCCCAATTCGTTGCGGGCGGTGCTCGGTGGGCTGGCGGGCAATGCCCCGTTGTTCCACGCCGCCGATGGCAGCGGCTACCGCTTCATGGCCGACCAGATCGCCGCCGTCGATCGCCGCAATCCCATCACGGCCTCGCGGCTGGCCAAGGTGTTCAGCCGCTGGCAGAGCTATGGCCCCGGACGACGCGAGCGGATGCGGGAAGCCCTCGAGGGGCTGGCGGCAGCCGAGCTCTCCACCAACACCCGCGAGGTGGTGGGGCAATGCCTCGGCACGGCTCCCGAAAACGCCTAGCGGCCGCCGAACACCTCCTTGTTGAGGCGGCGGAAGGCGGCCTGGCGGGCGGCCGCCCCCTCCGGACCGGCGTACTGGCCCCAGAGCCCCTCCCAGTAGAAGAAGATCACGCCGTGGCCGCGGGCGGCGGAGAGGCGCACCTTCTGCTCGAGGGTGGCCATGTCGGGGGTGCGGCCACCGAAGCCGGAGAGGATGCCGATCTCCACCGGCATGCCCCAGCGGCGGGCCTTCACCAGCGCCGGCTGGTCGAGGTCGCGGGCGAAGCCCTTCACCGAATAGGCGTAGTTCTGCACGATCAGGTCGTCCACCAGCTCGCCCAGGGCCCAGAGCTCCCAGTCCTGCAGCCAGTGGTTGTAGGCGAAGCGGAAGGGGCCCGGCGACAGGCTGATCACCGTGCGCCGCGGACCGCCCACCTCCTGCATCGTGGCCCGCAGTTCCCGCAGCAGGGCGGTGAGCTGCTGGCGGCGCCACTTCATCCAGTAGCGGTCGTTGAAGTTGGCGGGCGGCTCCCGGCCGGTGTCCGCCAGGTAGAGGGCGCGGGTGTAGGGGTCGTAGCCCAGTTCCACCGGCCAGGCGAAGTGGTCGTCGAGCTGGATGCCGTCGACGCCGCAGCGCTGGACGATCTCCTTGATCAGGCCGATGAAGCGGGCCCGCACCCCCGGGTGGGCCGGGTTCAGCCATACCCGCAGATCCTTGAGGGGCGAGGTTTTCAGGTTGGCGCCGTGCATGGCGTAGAGGGCGCTGCCGTCGGAGCGGCGCAGCACCCACTCCGGATTCCGCTGCACGACCTCGGCATCGCCAGGTTCCATCAGGCCGTACTCGAACCAGGGGATCACCTGCATGCCGCGGCGGTGGGCCGCCTTGGTGAAGCGGCAGATCGGGTCGAGGCCAGGGTTGGAGCGGGCCAGGGCCGGCTCCAGCGGCGCCCAGCGGCTGCGGTGGAAGGTGGCGCCCCGGCTCCAGACGTTGGGGTAGAGGGTGTTGAAGCCGGCCTCATCCAGCTGCCGCACGGCGGTCTCGATGCGGGCGGCGTCGTAATAGAGGGGGCTGGGGCTGTTGGTCAGCCAGACCCCCACGCGGCGCTCGAACCCCTTCGGCAGGCGGCTTTCGGCGGCAGCAGGCCGCGGTGCCCCCACCGTGAGGGCGAGCAGGGCCGTGACCAGCACGGTGAGCGGCACCGGCAGACGGCGCTTGAGGTGGGCGAAGCGCTTCAGGGGCACCCGCTGGACGGGCGGTGGTGGGGCGGGCATGGCGGTGCCGCTCAGCGGAACATCGAGCTGACCGAGCTCTCCTGGTGGATCCGCCAGATCGTTTCCCCCAGCATGTTGGCGATCGAAAGCACCCGGAGCTGGGGGAAGTGCAGGTCGGGGGGCAGGGGGATGCTGTTGGTCACCACCACTTCCTCGAACAGTCCCGGGGTGGAGAGGCGTTCGACGGCGGGGGGGGAGAAGACGGCGTGGGTGGCGCAGGCCAGCACCCGGGCGGCCCCCCGGGCCCGCAGCAGCTGGGCGCCCTGGAAGATGGTGCCGCCGGTGTCGATCATGTCGTCGATCAGGATCGCCGTCTTGCCGACCACGTCACCGATCACGGTGAGGCTTTCGGCCACGTTGTGACCGGAGCGGCGCTTGTCGATGATCGCCAGGGGCGCATCCTTCATCTGCTTGGCGAAGGCCCGGGCCCGGGCCACACCGCCCACGTCGGGGGACACCACCACCACTTCGCCCAGGTCGCGGGTGGAGAGGTAGTCGACCAGCACCGGTGAGCCGTAGATGTGGTCGCAGGGGATGTCGAAGTAACCCTGGATCTGGGAGGAGTGCAGGTCCATGGCCAGCACCCGCTCAACGCCGGACTTGACCAGCAGGTTGGCCACCAGCTTGGCCGTGATCGATTCCCGTCCGGCCGTCTTGCGGTCGGCCCGGGCGTAGCCGTAGTAGGGGATGACCGCCGTGATCTGGCGCGCCGAGGCCCGCCGGCAGGCATCCACCATGATCAGCAGCTCCATCAGGTGATCGTTCACCGGAGCGCAGGTGGGCTGGATCAGGAAGACGTCGCAGCCGCGGATCGACTCCTGGATCTGGATGTAGAGCTCGCCATCGGCGAAACGCTTGATCACCCTCGGGCCGTCGGGCACGCCGAGATAGGCGCCGATCTCGCGGGCCAGATCGGGGTTGGCGTTGCCGCAGAACAACCGCAACCGGCGAGGGTCGTGGCTGGTGAGGGGCGGCTGCCCGCTCTGCTCCACCCGTTCAGCGGTCGAGAAAGTGGACAAGGGCGCAGGCGGCGTTGCTTCGCAGCACGATGGTAGAAGCGAGCCGGCCCGGACAGTGCAAACAACCATGTCGGTTTCAGGGACCGAAACGGAGCGCCGCGATGGCCTGCTGCTGGTGGGCCTGGGGCGGCACCAGGAGCTGGAGGGCCTGACGGCGGTGGCGGCGCGGCTGGCTGCCGCCGAGGGTGTGGCCCTGCAGGGGCTGGCCGGCGCCGGCAATCCCGATGCCGGCCTGGCGGCCCTGACGGCGGAGGCGACGGGCCCCTGGCTGGCCGCCCTGCCCCTCGACCCGGGCCTGCCGCTGGCGCGGGGCGGCAGCTGGGCCGAGGCCCTCGGGGCCTGGCGCCAGCCCTGCCTGCTGGTGGTGCGGGGCGAGCAGATGGACACGGGGCTGCCGGCGGCCGGCGCCGCCCTGCTGGAGCGCTGGCGGGTGCCCCTGGCCGGCCTCGTGCAGGTGGGCGGCGACTGGCAACCCACCGAGCGCCGCCGCGACGGCCTGCCCTGGCTGGGCTGGCTACCGGAGACCGGCGAAGAGAGCGGCGAAGCGGCCGAGGAGGCCGAGGCCGCGATGGCGGCGCTGCGGCAGGTGCTGCGAGGCCGCTGGCGGGTGGTGCAGGCGGCCTAGCGGGGTGCTGCCGCGGGCACGGCCCTTAGCCCTCACTCGCCCCGTTCCGCCTCGCCGTTCTCGCCCTCTTCGGCTTCACCACCGGAGCCGCCCGCCGCTGGGGTGCCCGCCCCGGGGGCGCCGGGGTCCATCGTGACGCCGAGCTCGCGGCAGGTGCCGATCGGATCGACGCCCGGTGCCAGGCCGAGGGCCCTGCGCAGGGCATCGATCTGGCCCACCGACTGGAGGTCGATGGTGCTGGCCACCTGCTGGCAGGCGATCGTCTGCAGGGCCCGGCCATCGGGGCGGCCGCACCCGGCGAGGAAGCCGAGGGCCGCAAGGGCGGCGAGAGAGACAACCCGAGTCATGGGGATGCCGGAAAGAACGCCCGCCAACGTAAGGGCGCCGGGCTCACTCCCCCAGGGCCTCGGCCACGGCGCGCTGGAACACCGCCTCCTCGGGGGTGACAGCGGTCCACTGCTCGAAGATCTGCATAGCCAGCTGCACCAGCATCTCGACCCCATCCACCACCGGGCAGCCGTGGCGGCGGGCCGTGGCCAGGAAGGGGGTGATGCGGGGGTTGGTGATCACATCCACCACCACGCAGGCCGGATCCACCGTGTCCCAGCGGACGGGCACCGGCTCCAGCTCCGGTGCGCAGCCCAGGTGGGTGGCATTCATCAGCAGGGTGGTGCCCGCCGGCACCTCCACCTCCCCCTGCCAGGGCTGCCACACCGCCGGCACGCCCGAGGCACGGGTGACGGTGTCCGCCACCTCCTGTCCCTGCTCCTGCCGCCGGGTGATCAGGGTGAGGTGGGACGCGCCGGCCCAGGCCATCTCCACCGCCATCGCCCGGCCGGCACCACCGGCTCCGAGCATCACCACCCGCCGGCCCGCCAGGGGCGCCAGCTTCTCGATCGCCTTCACCACCCCCTTGCCGTCGTTGTTGTGGCCGATCAGGCGGCCCGCCTCGATGGTGAGGTAGTTGGCGGCGCCGATGGCCCGCACGTCGTCATCGACGTCATCGAGCAGGGGCAGCACCGCCACCTTGTAGGGCACGGTGATGGCCATGCCGCTGTAGCCCAGGGGCACCAGGGCCCGCACCCCCAGGGCCAGGTCCGCCGTGTTGGCGATGTCGTTCTTCCAGAACTGCCAGCACAGCCCGTGGTGGGCATACACCGCATCGAACATCCGATCGATCGGGTTCTCGGCCACCGGATGGCCGAGCATGCCGGTCATCTGCTTCTGGGGAGGGATCAAGGGGAGCCGGCGGGAGGCCCCAGGGTGGCAGGGGTGGGGAGGCTGCGCCGGATCAATCCGCGCAGATCTTCCACTGGGGTGACTCGCTGGCCGCAAAACAGTGGCTGCCGGAGCGTTTCCACCCACCCAATCCCGTGGAGGCGGTGCCATCGGACCATTGGATGAAGTTGATCCTGCCGGCGCTGTCTCTTCCGCGCAGACAGTTGTAGGTAGCGACCACGGCTCCGTTCATGAAGGCGGTGCAGGAACCAGGCGTGGGGCCCTGCTGGGCGTGAGCTACGCCAGGAAGTCTGAGGGCTGCAGAGCTAAGAAAAAGAACAACCAACGGCATCATTCTGCTGGCCAATTGATTCACTCGCGTCCATGAGGGAATGTGGATTTTAGCTTGGCTTGGTCTTCAAAGAGGATCACCTTCAATGAGACGTTCAACCATCCGACACTGATCAGTACCGGATCAGATGGCCTTGATGATTCCGTTGACCCGACTGATGCCCGAGAGCCCCATCACCACCGGCGGCTGGATCGAGGTGAGCTGCTCGGCCAGGACGATCGGCTGGTCAACGGTCCCAGTACCGCCCGGAGCCTCAAAAATCTGCCATGCAGCTGTTGAGGCCTCCCCCTGAGCATCGAAGACGTCATCAAATGATGCCTAGACTGATGGCAGCCGCGGGCACAGCATGCGAACCACCGTGACGCTTGACGATGACCTGCTCGCCAGGGCCGAGCAGCTGTGCGGAGACCTGGAACGCAGCGCCCTGCTCAAGGAAGCCCTTCGGGCCCTGGTGCAACGCGAAAGCGCGAAGCGTCTCGCAGCGCTGGGAGGCAGTGAACCCGCGCTGGAGCCGATCCTCCGTCGCCGCAGCACGACGTGATCCTCGTCGACACCTCCGTGTGGGTGGAACACCTGCGCTGTGGCTTGCCGCGCCTCGCCACGCACCTGCAGGACGGCGGGGTGCTGATCCATCCCTGGGTGATGGGTGAACTCGCCTGCGGGAATCTGCGCCATCGCGGGCAGGTGCTGAGCCTTCTGCAGGGTCTTCCTACAGCGGTGGTGGCCAGCGACGAGGAAGTGCTGCTGCTGATCGAGCGCGACCAGCTGATGGGCCGAGGGATCGGTTATGTCGATGTCCACCTGCTCGCCTCCGCCCGATTGAGCCGCTGCCGCCTGTGGACCCAGGATCGTCGCCTCGCCGCCGTGGCTGAAGAGCATGGGTTGGTGGTGCCGGAAGCAGATCCCGAGTAGGGCTGGCCTGGAAACAGCCCCTTGTTGCCGCATCTGAGCTGACCAGCCGGCGTGTCTCCTTGCTCTGGGGCTGCCGCGGGGCAGACGGGGGCACCCTTCGTGCGAAAGACTGGTCGGGTCTCCCCGGTTGCTGTCGCCATGGCGCCCCTGCGCTGCCACCTGCTGATCGGCCAGCCCGCCAGCGGCAAGACCACCCTCGCCCGGGCCCTGGCGCCCCTGCTGGCCGGCCCCGGGGAGCCCCCCGCCCTGGTGCTCTCCACCGACGCCATTCGGGAGGAGGTCTTCGGCGATGCGGCGGTGCAGGGCCCCTGGGTGGACATCCAGCAGCGGCTGCACCAGCGCCTGGTGGAGGCGGTGGCGGCCGGCGTCCCGGTGATCGTGGATGCCACCCACGCCCGCCGGGCCTGGCGGCTGGCGATCACCCAGGCCCTGGCCCTGCCGGCACCGGTGGAGTGGATCGGCTGGTGGCTGTTCACCGATCTGCCCACCTCGCTGGCCTGGAACGCCCAGCGCAGCCGACCGGTGCCGGTGCCGGTGATTCAGGAGATGGCCGCCGCCCTGGCCGATCCCCACTTCGGGCCCTCCCGTGCCGAGGGCTTCGCCGCCCTCTGCTCCGTGGTGCCCAGCCACCACAGCGATTTGGTGCCGGTGCTGGCGGCCGAACTGGCCGGGATCGACCGCCGCATCCGCTCGGCCACCAACCGGGAGCGCCAGGTGCAGCGCCACGGCTACTCCCGCCTGCTCGATCTGGAGCGGCTGCTGCACCTGATCCGGCTGCTGAGCACCTGGCCCGACCTGGCGGCCAGCGATCCCGCCGGCGCCGAGGAGCTGGCGGCGATCCTCTCCCCCCTGCCGAAGGGCGATCTGGCCGATCGGGCCGCCGCCTTCCTGGGCCGCCTGCACGGCAGCTGCTACGCCGATGCGGCCGCGATCCGGCAGGACCTGGCCTGGCTGGAGGCCAACGGCTTCTGCAGCGCCCTGCCCGCCACCACACCGATCCAGCTGGCGCCGCTGGCCCGCAGCCAGCCAGGCGCCGTCCATGGCGGGCTGCCGCCGATGGGGGACGGGCCGGTGTTCCTGCGGGTGATGACCCTGCTGCGCCACCTGCTCCAGGTGCCGTTCGATCGGCCCGCCGAGCGCGGCGGCAACCTGCACCAGCACCTGATCGCCGCCACCGCGTCGATCCCGGGGGCCTACCTGCCGGGGGAAACGGCCACCCTGCGCAAGGACCTCGAAAAGATCCTCACCCCCTACGGCTTCCGCAACCGCAACGACAACGTGCGCCACGGCTACTGCCTCGGCACCGCCGTGCTGTCGCCGCCGCGGCTGCGGGAGCTCCACAACGTGGTGCGCCAGACGGCCGGGCGCCTGGCCGACCCCTCCGCCCAGGACCTGCTCAGCGAACTCGACGAGCGGCTGGGCTGGTCCGGCATCAGCGCCACCGCACAGGCGCCGGTGCGCAGCTACGCCCGCCACGCCATGGTGGACATGGCCCTGGTCCGGCGCGATTCGCTGGCCGCCCCGCGCCGCGCCGAAGCGATCGAGACGGCGATCGTGGAGCACCGCCGCGTGCTGCTGACCCGCTTTCCGGGCATGGGCAGCTTCGCCGACAGCCCCAGCGGTGAGCTGCGGGTCTGGCCACTGCAGCTGATCTTCCACCACGTCGGCTGGTATCTCCTCTTTGAGGAGGACCACCTGGGCCACGACCAGGGGCTGATCCGCAGCGAGCGGCTCGATCGCCTCGCCATGGGCCAGGCCCACGGCGACCTGCGCCGCAACGCCGACACCCATGCGGCGGCCCTCAAGCGGCTGGAGCGGTTGCTGCACCACAGCGGCGGCATCTACTTCGGCACCGACCTGGAGCAACAGCGGCAGATCGCCGGCGCCTCCCCCCAGCGCCGCGGCCAGGCGCTGGTGACCCTGCGCTTCCGCTGCGCCCCCTGGGCCTTCGCCTTCATCCGCGAGGGCCTGCAGCGCTATCCGATCGAGCACACCCGCTACTCCCGGCCGCTCCCGGACGACACCTGGTGGCACCACCCCAGGGCCCCCCACGTGCTCGATCCCGGCCCGGCCGGCAGCAGCCACCCCTACCCAGTGGAACTCGACCTGCCCCCCTGGACCGTGGCCGCCGACGTCGACCTGCGCAGCTGGCTGTTCGCGTTCGGCGGCGGCATCCGCATCGAGAGCCCCGAGGCCCTGCGCCAGGAGCTGCTGCAGCGCAGCCGCGAGACGATCGAGGCCAACGGCAGCGGCGAATCCCAGCCGGCTGGGTTCAGCTTCCGCAGGCGTCCCCGGCCCGATTGAACGTCAGGGACCGATGGGGGCTCCCGGCCACCCTCAGATCTTCAGCGTCACCCGGCTGAGCAGGGTGCTGGCGCCGGTGGCGATGAACTGCACCCCGATCGCCAGGGTGAACAAGCCCATCACCTTGATCAGCACCGTCATCCCCACATGGCCCAGCAGCCGGGTGAGGCGGGTGGCGAAGGTGAACATCAGACCGATCAGGATCGCCATCGCCCAGATCGCCGCGAACAGCTCGAGGCGGTGGTTGAGGGTATGGGCACCTTCGGCGTACACCGTGATCGTCGACATCGTGCCGGCGCCGGCGGTGAGGGGCAGGGAGATCGGCACGATCGCCGATGAGGTCATCTGCCCCACATCCATGTGCGACACATCGAAGTTCTTCTCGTGGGAATCGCCCGGATCGGTGGCATTCAGCATGCTCAGGCCGCTGAAGCCCAGCAGCAGGCCGCCGGCGATCTGGAAGGCACTCACGCTGATGCCGAAGAACTGGAGCACCGCCGTGCCCAGGAAGTAGGCGCCCAGCATGATCAGCAGGCTGGAGAAGGTGGTGATCCGGATCACCCGCCGCACCTGGCTGGCGGGCACCCCCTGGCTCAGGGTGAGGAACGGCCCAATGGCAGGGAAGTTGTTGGCCACGGCGAACAACCCCAGCAGGTAGTGCTGGAAGGTGCTCGGCACCAGCGGCTCGGATGGGATGGCCATGGTGCCCCGTGCGGTGCCGCCATCATCCCGGACGCCGGCAGGATGGCTATGGGGCTGCCGGCTCCTTCCACAGTGGAGGCGTTGCACCGGGATCCAGCTGGCGCAGACCCTTGTACTTCTCCTCGGCGGGCTTCAGCGGCAGGCTGGCGAACTGCACCGGCCGGCTGCCATCCAGCCCAGCCGCCAGCAGGCTGAGGGTCTCGCTCGGCGAGAGGTTGGTCTCCACCTTCGGCTGCAGCTGGGTCACCAAGAACGGCAGCTTGGCCAGCCGCTCCGGCTGCAGCATCCGCTCCCTGAGGCTGGTGGCCACCAGCTGCTGGTTGCTGCGGCGGCCGGTGTCGCCCAGCCACGGATCGCGGAAGCGCACCAGCTGCTCCACCTTGGCGCCCCCCAGCTGCTGCAGCCCGGCCTCCAGGTCGATGGTCAGCTTCTGGGTTTTATCCGTGTAGCTCAACCGCCGCGGCGGGCTGAGTTCCAGGCCCCCCAGGCCGTTGACCAGGTCCCTCAGCGCCCCCCGGGAGAGCACCAGGTAGCGGTCGGGGGCGGGGGGCTGCAGCCCCACCAGCTCCCGCACCGCATCGGCGGTGAGCGCCACGCCGCCGAGGCGGAAGGCCTCACCCAGCCGTTTCACTCCCTTCTGCCCGGGCAAGTTCACCGCCACTTCGGTGGGCAGGTTGAGCACCTGCAGGGGCCCCTCGGGATTGATGCGCACCAGCAGGAGGGCGTCGGCGTTGGCCGGGCCGGCGGGGGCGGCCCCGTTCAGCGGCGCACCGAGCTTCTCGGCATCACTGCCGATCACCAGCAGGGTGATCGGCCGCGCCGGCGGGGCGGCCAGGCTGGCCGGGCCCACTTCAGCCGTGGGGACCAGGGCCCGGTCGGGCATCGGCCAGAGCAGCCCCAGGGTGGCCATCCCCACCACGGCGCCGGCGGCGGTGATGCCGAGGCTCTTGAGCAGCCGCCCGGTCGCGAGGCGCCGCTTCGGGGCCGTCACCGTCGGGGTCGCGGAGCCGGAGGACCCGCTGGTCGGGGTATCGGCGGGGCGGCGGGGCTTCCGGCGGGCGGGCATCGGGGCCGAAACGGAGGGGTGCTTGGGGGCACTCTGACGCAGGCGGCGCCCCCCACCGGTCCGGAGGCCATCCCGGGACCGCGGCATGGGAGCGCAACGACGGATAGCTTGAGCGTCGAGCCACCGCGCCCCTCCACCGCTTGTCCACCGTTCCTTCACCGGCGCCGTCGTCCCTGGCACCGCACGATCGAGCCCGACCCCTGGCCAAGGGCAGCCCCAAACCCGCCAAGGATCTCTGCAGCGACTGCGGCCTCTGCGACAGCCGCTGGGTGGCCTACGTGCGCCGGGCCTGCGCCTTCCTGGAGCAGCGTTTCGAGGCGATGGAGGAGCAGGCCCACGGCCGCAGCCGCCGCCTCGACGACGAGGACGAGCTTTATTTCGGCGTGCACCAGCGCATGGTCACCGCCCGCCTGCGCCAGCCGATCGAGGGGGCCCAGTGGACCGGCATCGTCAGCCGCATCGGCGTGCGGGCCCTGGAGAGCGGCCTGGTGGATGCGGTGCTGTGCGTGCAGCAGAGCCCGGACGACCGCTTCACGCCGGTGCCGGTGCTGGCCCGCACCCCGGAGGAGGTGCTGGCGGCCCGGGTGAACAAGCCCACCCTCTCCCCCAACCTGGAGGTGCTCGAGCAGCTGCCGGGCAGCGGCATCGAACGGCTGCTGGCCATCGGCGTGGGCTGCCAGATCCAGGCCCTGCGAGCGGTCCAGGCCACCCTGCCCCTGCAGAAGCTCTACGTGCTCGGCCTCCCCTGCGTCGACAACGTCAGCCGCCAGGGGCTGCAGACCTTCCTGGAGAGCGCCAGCCGCTCCCCCGACACGGTGGTGCACTACGAGTTCATGCAGGACTTCCGCATCCACTTCCGCCACAGCGACGGCCAGGAGGAAACGGTGCCCTTCTTCGGCCTCGACACGCCCGCCCTCAAGGACGTGTTCGCCCCCAGCTGCCTGAGCTGCTTCGACTACACCAACGCCGGCGCCGATCTGGTGGTGGGCTACATGGGCGCCACGTTCGGCCGCCAGTGGGTCACCGTGCGCAACGCCCTCGGCCAGGAGCTGCTGGATCTGGTGGAACCGGAACTGGATCTGGCGCCGGTGACCAGCTCCGGCGACCGCCGCCAGGCGGTGCAGCAGGGCATCGACGCCTACGAGAAGGCCCTGAAGCTGCCGATGTGGCTGGCGGAGCTGGTGGGGGTGTTCGTGCAGCGCTTCGGGCCGAAGGGGCTCGAGTACGGCCGCTTCTCGATCGATTCCCATTTCACCCGCAACGCCCTCTGGCTGCAGCGCCACCACCCGGAGAAGGTGGACGCCCACATCCCGGCCTTCGCCCGTCGGATCGTGGACCGTTACCGCCTGCCCCGACCGTGAGCGGCGACCCCCGGGCCTGCGGCGTCCTGCTCCACCCCACCGCCCTGCCGGGCACGCCGGCCTGCGGCAGCTTCGGGGCGGCGGCGCGCGACTGGATCGACCTGCTGGCCAGCGAAGGGGTGGGGGTGTGGCAACTGCTGCCCCTGTCCCCCACCGATGGCACCGGCTCCCCCTACAGCTCCCCCAGCGGTTCGGCCCTCAACCCCTGGTTGATCGATGCCGACGATCTGGTGGCCGAGGGCCTGATCACCCCCGCCGACCGGGACGGCCTGCCCGCCGGGCCCCTCGATCGCCTCGATCCGGCCAGCGCCGCCGACCGGTCGGCGGCCATCGCCGTGGCCCTGGGGCGCCGCTGGGCCGACCAGAGCCAGCCGCTCCAGGACGCCTTCGATCGCTGGGAACAGCGCCAGCGCTACTGGCTGGTCGACCACTGCCGCTTCATGGTGATCCGCCGCCTGCAGGGGGGACGGCCCTGGTGGGAGTGGCCCGAACCCCTGGCGCGGCGCCACCCTCCGGCCCTGCGGGCCCTGGTCGAGGCCCAGAGCCGGGCCCTGCAGGAGGAGGCCCTGCTGCAGTGGCAGCTCCAGAGCCAGTGGAGCCGCCTGCAGCAGCGGGCCCATGACCAGGGGGTGCGGCTGGTGGGGGATCTGCCCTTCTACGTGGCCCACGACAGCGCCGACGTCTGGAGCCACCGGCACCTGTTCTCCCTGCGCACCGATGGGAGCCTGGTGGAGCAGAGCGGCGTGCCTCCCGATTACTTCGCCGCCACCGGCCAGCTGTGGGGCACCCCCGTGTACCGCTGGTGGGCCCACCGCCTGGGGGGCTTCGGCTGGTGGCTGCAACGGCTGCAGCGCCAGCTGGAGCTGATGGATCTGCTGCGCCTCGACCACTTCCGGGCCCTGGAGGCCTACTGGAGTGTCCCGGGGGCGGATGTCACCGCCGAACACGGCACCTGGCGCCCCTCCCCCGGCCGCGCCCTGCTGCGCCGCCTGTGGTGGCGCTGCCGCCGCCAGAACCGGCTGCTGGCCGGCGACCGGCTGCCGCTGATCGCCGAAGACCTGGGCGTCATCACCCCGGCGGTGGAGGCCCTGCGGGATCGCTTCGCCCTGCCGGGGATGAAGATCCTCCAGTTCGCCTTCGACGGCAACGACGACAACGCCTACCTGCCGGCGAACTACAGGGGCAGCCGCTGGGTGGTGTACACCGGCACCCACGACAACGCCACCAGCCTCGGCTGGTGGCGGGATCTCGACGACGGCGCCAGGGGTCGGGTCGCGGCGGTGGTGGGGGGGGAGGTGCGGGCGCCGAGCTGGCAATTGCTGGAGCTGGCCCTGGCCTCAGCGGCCGAGCTGGCCGTGGTGCCCCTGCAGGACCTGCTGGAGCTGGGCGACGAGGCCCGCTTCAACACCCCCGGCACGATCGAAGGCAACTGGAGCTGGCGGCTGGCCCAGCCCGTGGCCGCGCTGGCGGGTCCCCTGCAGGGTTTCGGGGCCATGGCGGCCCGCTACGGACGGGGGCGGGGGGTGGCGGAGCCGGCCGCGGCCGGAAGCGGCGGGTAGAGGAACTGGGCCTGGCCGCCCGTCGGGTCGGGGGTCTGGCCGGCGGCGGTGGCGGGCGCCAGGGGCTGGCCGTTCCAGCGCACCGCACCGGCCGCCGGGGCCGGCTGCAGCCGCAGGCTGAAGGGGGGCAGCACCGGCAGGCTCAGGCTGCCCTGCACCGCCGGCAGCTGGGTTTCCACCCCCCGGTCACTGCGTAGGGACACCCGGGTGGGCTTGGCCAGCTCCAGGCGCAGCAGGCCGAGGGCCAGATCGGGGCGGTTCTGGCTGGTTTCGCGGCGCAGCCGCTGCAGACCCTGGCCGGCGGCGGCCTTGCCCAGGGGCCGGAGGTCGGGGTAGGCCCCCAGGATCGCCCGGTCCGCATCCTCCAGATTCGCCTGGTCGGTCTGGGCGGCGCTCAGGGGCGGGATGGGCCGCAGGGCGTTGAGACCCTGGGCGGCCAGGTGGCGCTGCTGCAGGTTGAGGCCATAGAGGAGCCCGGCACACAGCACCGCGTAGAGCACGGTGCCCTGCCAGGTGGTGAAGACATCGATCGAGCCGGGGGTGAAGCGCAGCAGCACCGTGTCCCGCCGTCGCCCGTGGCGCCGGTCCTGCTCCGGAGGCAGCACCCCGTCCAGACAGCCGCCGGGCAGCTCCAGATGGTGCTCCAGCAGGGGGAGCATGGTGCGCAGGTAGGCCGCTTCCGGCAGCCGGTCCCGCCAGCCCCGCTCCAGGGCCTCCAGCACGGCGGTGCTGATGCGGGTGTCGAGCGCCAGCTGGCGCAGGCCGATGCCGCGGCTCTCCCGGGCCTCACGCAGCTGCTGGCCGGCCAGCAGCAGGGGATCCTGGCGCCGCTCCTCGACGACCGGACGCTGCGGGCGGCGCCGGCCCGGCAGGCGCTCGCGCAGGCGCTGGAGCAGGGGCTTGGCCGGAGTGGGCAAGGAAGGGGGGCTCAGGGAGCGACGGCCAGGGGGCCCCATTCTCCCGGTTCGACCTCACGCCACGATCCTTCCGGCAGATCACCCAGCTGCACCGGGCCGACGGCGGTCCGCCTCAGGTCCAGCACCGGGTGGCCAAGGATCTCCGCCGTGCGCCGGATCTGGCGGTTGCGGCCCTCCCGCAGCACCAGCTCCAGCAGGGTGGCACCGCGGTGGTGGCGCAGCCGGTGCAGCTCCACCGGCTGGCTGGGCAGGCCATCGAGGGGCACGCCGGCCCGCCAGCGCTCCAGGGTGGCCGGCCGCGGCCATCCCTCAACCCACACCTGGTACGTCTTGCGATGGCCGTAGCGGGGATGGGTGAGGCGCAGGGTGAGGTCGCCGTCGTTGCTGAGCAGCAGGGCGCCCCGGCTGTCGGCATCGAGCCGCCCCACCGGATGCAGGCCGCGGCGCCGCTCCGGCGGCAGCAGGTCGAGCACGGTGGGGCGCCCGTGGGTGTCGTGGCAGGTGCTGAGCACCCCGGAAGGCTTGTTGAGCAGCAGCGTCAGCGTTGTGCGGGGCAGCTCTAGGGGCCGGCCGTCGACGCTGATGCGGTCGCAGGCGGGATCGGCGCGGTCGCCCAGCTGGGCCAGGTCTCCGTTGACCCGCACCCGGCCCTCGCGCAGCCAGGTCTCCGCCTCCCGGCGGGAGCAGAGCCCTGCGGCAGCCACGAGTTTCTGCAGACGGTCGGCAGCCATGGCCCCATTCTGCGGACCGCCCCAGGTCGGAGCGAGTCCGCAAAGTGATGGTAGATTTACGAAACCAAACGGTTTCGTAACAAGGGACGATGCCTTCGATCACCGTCACGGCTGCTTCCACGGTTACGGCTGCCTCCGCGTCCCTGCTGGTCCCCACCGGCGATTCGCTGCGCTCCTACCTGCGCGATATCGGCCGTGTGCCCCTGCTCAGCCATGAGCAGGAGATCACCCTGGGCCGCCAGGTCCAGGAGCTGATGGCCCTGGAAGACCTGCGCGAGGAGCTCACCCTGCGATCGGGCGGCGAGGAGCCCAGCCCCGACCTGCTCGCCGCCGAGGCGGGCCTCACCCCGGCGATGCTGCGCAAGCGCCTGCACGCCGGCCGCCGCGCCAAGGAGCGGATGGTGGCCGCCAACCTGCGCCTGGTGGTGAGCGTGGCCAAGAAGTACACCAAGCGGAACATGGAGCTGCTCGACCTGATCCAGGAGGGCACCATCGGCCTGGTG